>CAVTCE010000001.1:0-42090 GCA_963733025.1 uncultured Nitrososphaeraceae archaeon
AATAACTAATAGCGATAAGATAATATTTTTATTTGAAGGCACGAATCTTTTTTTAGCTCTTTGAGTTTTCATTCTTTATGCGCCTTGATCATTAATTGAAATACTCCTCTTAAAATATTGATGTTGACTATAAAATAGCATAACAAAGACTTTGATTTAATATCAAGAAGACAAGAAAAAGAAAGATGATATATGTGTACTGTTAGTATATCCATTTCGTATTTCTATATTCATTGAGTTTTAGTGGCATTTTCAAGCTGTTCTAGTTTGTTTGCTATTTCGTTATTTGACATAAATGGTTCTGGGAATCCAGCATCAGTTTTTGATTGAGGACATCCAAATCCTCCGACCATTCCTTTTCTTGTAACTCCTTCTGAGATCTGAACTGTGGAGTTGTCTGACATAGGTTCTGATTCACCTCCAGCTGGATTACAAGTCCAAGTGGCTCTAAATGCGGTACCGTTAATATCACCAAATAGAGTATAGTTGTATGTAGTTTCTACTGTTGGAAAGAATGGTGCTTCATAATTACCTGGCTCTCCGTATGCAGGTTCAAAGTCTAGTGTCTTGTTCTTATTTCCAGCAGATATCTCTACTTTTAGCATTTCTTCTAGTCCTTCAATGGGTCTTGTTCCATTTGCGTCAGAATTCAAAGGATCTGTTGCATTAGGCCAGTAGGCAGCAAAGTCTACACCTGATTTGTCATCAACAAAGATTGGCTCATTTAAAGAGCCAACTACAAATAAATAATCTTTGTCTCCAATTGTGAATAATTGTCTTTGATGCGCAAATGCAACATTCTGAATACCTGTTGAAGAAACAAGTATAGTAGCAGTAGCAATTGCACCAAATAAAAAGAGGTTCGGTTTGAACATTGCTCTAGTTCTATTTTCAAAATTATTTAAGCGATCTAGTACAGACATCGAACTAATTCGATAGTTGTACCAATTTACTTTTAATAGATGATTCTATATAAATTACATCATAGATATATATGCAATCTAAAAAGGCTTCTATACAGGATGTATTAACTAGCAAGCCTAAGTTATTAATCGTAGTATCTGCTGCGGTACTAGCAATATTATCTATGCCTGTTATTATTCCACATATTAATCATCCATCTATGATTTATCATATTATATTGCATATAGTCAGTCTCATCATAGCCATTTTCCTTACTGTCATATCTATGGTTGCATACAAAAAGACAAAAAGTACAAGAATATTTTTTATGACTCTTGGTTTTTTTTCTCTGATAATAGCTGAATTTTTATATCTTTTTAATGCAACTGAAAATATAGAAGAGATTGCACTTCCATTAGTTCATATAGAATTACCACATGTAATTCTCTTGACGATGTTAACTTTGTTTAGCATAGGAATATTAAAAGTAAATATGAGGTTATAATATGAAAATAAATAATCCTGCTGCCAATACTATAGGCAATAATTATTATTATGAATTAAATGATATTCAAAACAAGCTCTTAAAATGTATAAATGAAAATCCTGGCATTAGATATAGAGAGCTTTTAAGATCAACATGTCTTTCAAATGGCGTTTTGACATACCACCTGAAAATACTCGAAGAAATGAGACGGATAAATACTATAAGACAGAAAAAGGCGACAAGATATTATTCTATTGCCATTCCGACTGAAGAATTACATATTATCGCACATTTGAGAATTCGTATTGAAAGGGCAATAATAATATTCATCCTTGAACATGATTCATGTACTTTTGATGAAATTGTAGATTATTCAAAGAAAGCACCATCTACTATATCATGGTATCTGAGAAGACTTTGCGAGGATAGTATCATATCAATTCACTATGGGGAATATCAGCTGTATACAATAATAGACAGAAAATTAGTTAATCAGATACTTTATAAATATAATGAGACATTTACAGACAAATTAGTAAATAACTTCATTGATATGGCGGATAATCTATAATAAAATAATATACATTCATAACCAAACCTCTCTTTTTGTAATTATCATGAAATCTATTAACATCAAAGATATGGATTCTACTAATGTGGTAAAGAACAAGACGAATAAAGCTCCTTTCTAATCTCATATGCGGTTCATAGAGGTAGTAAATATAATGCTTTTCTACTACTAATCATATAATAAATAATAATAAAGTCCATAAACAGAGTTAAATTCTAATATACCCATTATCTCTGCTTAGTGATTGACAGCTCCAACAAGCCATACGAATCTACTTTGTGGTTGTTAGTGCTACTTGTATCAGCCTCTATTGCTCTGTTGATTGATTACTTTCTCGAAATGATGCCAATTATACAGGCATCATTCCTACTAATGCTCGTGATCTTTGTATTGATTTCTTGGTATTACAGATGGTAAGTTAGCGGAATTGGCGTAAATAGCATACGAACAAATAGTTAATTTTCATGGCAATTCCAGTAGCCTATAATACTCAAACTAAACAGACTTCATAATCATGAGGAATGATTATCTCTCTTTGATAATCAAGCATGTTCTATTGTTGTGTTGTATTAAGAGTCTTAATATCTTTATAATTCTGCTGTTTTAAAAGTATTTTTATTATAAACTCTTATTATATAATTTACCTATAATATTATTGATCACCCTATTTGGTTATAATAACTTAATTGCCAGTCATATTGGGTACAGCTATGCAGAAAATTGTCAATTTTTGGTATCGATACGAAAATCTAAATCTAAAGATAACCTTTATCTTGATCTCTTTACAATTGCTTCATTTATACTGGCTTACTACAGACGTAGTTCTTCAGCGAATATATGGAGAGAGCTTCCTTTTATTTCCCAAAGTTCTTTTACCTGTTTTTGTGGTAATAGATTATATTGAAATTCCTGCATTAGTTTCAGGAATTACCTTTTATTCACTAAGTGTTTACAAACATCAAAAGAATTCATGGAAGAATTCTTTATTTCTTGCACTGCTCGCAGTACAAGTAGTTCACATATTCTGGATTACTGATGAAATAGTATATGATGCATTTTTTGAAACTCGCTTGGTAGAATTTCCTTTATATGTCGCATGGATCGCGATACTTATAGATTATCTGGAGTTACCAGTTATGGCAGACTTGTTTTATAAAATCATCAAAGGTGAGAAAAAGTGGCGATAGGTTTTTTATTATTATTATTATTTTCCTTTACAATCCAAGTAACAGAAAAATCAAAGTCACTCCGACTATTTATTAAATAAGTATCTTCAGTTGAAATACTTAGGAAAAGCAACTACATATTGTTTTTTATGGTCATGAATTGTATACTAACAATTGAACTGGCATGGGTGAAGAAGAACTTCTACCACCACCATGGATAAGAGAGCAAATATTGCGCTTACAACAAATTCAACAGAATTTGCAGGCAATCATGATGAAAAAGCAAGAAATAGAACAAGAGATTGCTGAGACAGACACAATACTAGAAGAAATAAAAAAAATAGATGAAGATAATAAGATATACAAAAGATATAATAATTTATTGATAAAGTCGAGGAGAGAAGATATCTTGAAGGAATTTAAAGAAAAAAAAGTGACATTAAACACAAGAATGTTAGTTGTCGAAAAACAAGAGATCCGAGTCAAGGACAACTTAAAAGAAGTAGAAAATAAAATTATTAAAATGAGGAATTTATTGGATAATGACTAGTCCATTAATAAGTTTGCTATAACAAATCATTATCGAAGAATCTAGACATTAGTATTTGATTATATTTATAATCTAAAACAATTTCAGATACTATTTTCCTTTTCTAATTATAGACACTGCTAAATCACGTACTCTGAACCTATCATAGATCAGGAGGAAATTTTAAATCATATTGAAAATAAAAGAGCATAGCATAAATCATAGTAAAATCGCTGATATTTGTGCATGATTGAATAACAATCCAGCTGTACTAGAAGAATTTTAATCAATTCATAACTCAGCTATATCAATAGAATTGTTATTCAAAATAACATAAAGTTGAATGGAATTAAAACATAAAGATCGAACAGGAAAGATAATCAGACTCGCTCTTCTTCGATAATACCCTAAATTGCTATCGATGTCAGGTTCAAAGTGCAATTAAATCAAGATGATAAATATATATTTACTCATTAAGACTCAAAAATCATTAACTTCTATAGTAATAAAGTCTGTCCAAATATTAATTCCAGTAAATATAAAAACCTGAAAGTGAAGATGAGGTAAATATGTATAACCAGTCATTCCAACCTTGGCTATCTCTTGGCCTTCGCTAACATGTTGACCTACTCTTACTTTTGAACTATGATAGGCTAAGTGATCATACCTTGAATATTCTCCATTTGAATGCATAATCACAATAAAATTGGTATATGTCCAATAAGATGGTTCAGGACCTCCAATATTAGAATCATCTTTGATAAAATTCACTATTCCATTTGCTCGGCAAGGACAGGTGTGTTTACAGGAACTATAAAATCAATTGCATTTCTGAGTCTCCCTACATGTGCAGGAGATGAAGTTCTATCTATACGTTCTAGAAAATCTTTCGGTACAGGCAGACTATATCTATTGATAGCTCTTCTTTCCAAATCTCTTTAGAGTGTTCAAACTTCAATTGCCTAATATAAAGTAGACTTAAAATGTATTCTTGATATTAATGCAGCAAAATTAAGATCTTATTTGTTGATACAGGCTTAGATTTATCTATAAGCCGTTAGGAAGTAAGTCAACCCCCAAACTATCTCTAGTAGCTTTTTTTCACTTGTATACAAATATACAGGATATGATTGCTATTCAGAAGTAACATCATAAGTTATATCACATACAAAAATAATGGCTATAAGAATCTTAATCCTATAAAGAAGCCTCTGCTGCCATTCTTAACATGGCAAAAACGTACAATACCTTTCAACTATATTGATAGCGATTAGCAATAGTTCCAACTTGGTATGAAATTGTAGATACTGTATATGATTGAAAATTTTCTATTTTAATGCAAGAGTCTTTTAAAAGATGGTTATGATTTGGGGCTATTTCTTATCAAACTATCCTGTGGCATACTTGACTTTTTTGTTAGATAATGCTATATCACTTTTGTTATCAAGATACCGCCTGTCCAAAGTTTTTGTTAATGGGTTCATTCATGTAAACAAGTTGAACATAAATGTATTTCCAATTGAAATATTGTTCTTTATAGCTTTTTATTATATTGATGTATTCACTACAAGCCTTTACTTTGTAACCAATTTCCTATTTCTGTAAATGTCATTTGATGATAGTCATTTAGATGGATAAGCAGACACATTAAACTATAATGATAAAATTTTGATTTCGTACAACACTTTGGATAATCTGTAATACTGTTATAAGGGGCAAAATTCTCTATTCTTTCTATTATGTTCACTGGAATAGATTCTGAATAATATGTAGTATCATCATCATCTTTCATTTTTTCTGCCGCTACATCGTAACCGAAATATTTCACTATAGCTGCAAGTGCACAATATTTCCCCTCCTTAGTATACAAGGATCCATAAGCTTGAGGAATGTCACTTATTTTTTGTTTAAAAATTGTGCTAAGTTTTGCTTGTAGTTGTTGTTGTTGTTTTTTCTCCTCTCGTTTTTGCAGCATCATATACACTTTTCCATTAGACAATAATAAATGATATTAAATAAAAATCTGGCATTACTATATAGTTATACTTAATAGATAAAGATATTATTATAACGAGACTTGAATGTATAAAGAGAAGTAATCAGATCAATAGATATCACAGTTATTCATTGGCAAATCCTGAAAGAGATATTAACACCTGTTATAAGCAAGGAGAGGATTCGCTGGAGGATCGGCAACATATTTGTTTGATTATTTAAAAAGCCGCAACAAGAAGAGAGATAAATAAATAAAAAATCGACTAATAATCAGTCTAGTCTATAGAAATGATTTATATTTTTTACCTCGTTATCATATAAATTATTCTTGATATATGCATAGTTTACGACGGCATAGTTAAAAATTAAGAAAATTAAGTCTAAATAAAACTAGAGAATAATATATATGTAATAAAAAATTTGTAAAAATAAATGAGAATATACAGAAGTGAAAGAGATAACATAAGCAAATTACTGATATCTAAAACAATACTGTTATTGTTGTCAGCAAATGTCATTGTTATGACTCCTATGCAATCCATAAATACAGCTAATGCACAGGAGCAGACAAGGTTTGTCCCACTATTTTTGGCACCTATAGCTGCATCTGGAGACAATGTATATGTGACATGGTGGGACAACAAGACTGGTAACTGGGAAGTTTTCTTTGCAAGAAGTACAGATAATGGAGAGACGTTTGATAATGCCATCAACTTAAGCAATGCAATGGGACGTTCAGATGATTCCAATATTGCTGCATCTGGAGACAATGTATATGTGACATGGTGGGACAACAAGACTGGTACTAGGGAGGTATATTTTAGAGCAAGTACAGATAATGGAGAGACATTTGGTAATGCCATTATGTTAAATAGTACTAGTGCTGGAGGCTCTTAGTAATAAGAAACCAACAAATTCAGCATCTGATATATATCTTTATTTTATCTAAAATCTAATTAATTATATCTTCTTTCTTTCATAATTTCTCAATAGATACCTAATTATCAGTGCTTCCTTATCTGCCTTTGAGACGGGAGATATGACCAAAAATATATTTTAAACTCTAATGAATGTAATATCCCATTCAATACATTTGTCTATCACTAGCTCATGGTTTGGTATGGTGTATATGATACTGTTAATAGTTATATTTATTTAATTTTACTTGCTACTCGTTTAATTTTTGGGGTCAAAATAACAGATACAATTGCCAAGCATAACGATTCCACCTTATAAATCTGCAATTTATGTTGTAATTGAAATTCTTGTTTTCGTAATGTTCCATAATTTTCTTCACGCTGAGAATTAGAACAAAATAGCTGAAATAACGTTATTAATTGATGTCATATAGGTTTGACGTAATGTCCATATGCTTATGGAATTATATAGCTTTATCTGACATTCAATTAGCAGTTTATCGTAGTATCAAAAAAAATCAAGGGGAGAACTAGTATCCCCCGCCATTGTTGTTATTATTATTATTTTCGTTGTTGTTATAATCCCAGCAATAGTACCAGAAATTTTTGTATTTGAAAGAGTAGTCATAGTCAGTGTGCTCATTACTTTTTTCTGAATATTCGTAGCATCTAAGGTATTTTTCCTCGTATCCTCCTCCGCCGCATGGAAGCTAATGCAGGAGTAGCAAAACCGCCTGATGCTACAACCGACGCTGCTGCTATTATGCCTAGAACCAAATAGATTGGTTTATTTATGTACATCAAAATTGGAATATTAGTAAACTATATAAGCTTTCTTCTAAAAATTGTTTTACGAAATATACTCTAGTCTGTATATGTCTTTCATTAATGTGCCATGAAGACTCTTTACGAGCAATGAAAATCTTAAGAATAAATAGAGATAGAAATAGAGTGATAGAGTATGAGCTTAGACGATAGTCATGACCCTAAATATAAGGAACCTTTTACTAGTTCCTCAATTAGTAATTCATCTCATGGTAATGTTTTTCCGTCTTTTCCTAGTTCCTCTACAAATACATCAGACAAAGAAGAGATATCATTCTCTAGCAAGGCTGAAAGCTATTGTGTATCGTTTGTTGATATAGTAAATTCTACAAATATTACAGCACAAATTTCTCATACAGAAAAAATTGGAAAATATTATTCAATATTTATCAACACAATGGCAACTTTAGCGAGAGACTATGGAGCAAAGATAACCAAAAATGCTGGCGATAGTCTAATATACTATTTTCCAAAAACAGCAGATTCAACTAACAAGGCTGCTTTCATAGATGTTATAGAGTGCGGTCTTACAATGATATCAGCAGGAACGGTTCTCAACACAAAAATGTACGAAGAAGGATTGCCTTCTATTGATTATAGAATTAGTGCTGACTATGGCAGAGTGGGAATTGTCAGATCAGCCATTTCACAAAATGATGATTTATTTGGTCCTACTATGAACATATGTTCCAAAATAAACTCTAAAGCATTGCCAAACCAGATGGTCATCGGAAGTGATCTATATCAAATTATAAAGTCTTCTTCTTCTTCTTATCATCGTCTCGATTATCATTTCAAATCAGTGGGCGAATACTCTGTTGGCTTTAAACAAACGTATCCAGTATATTCTGTATTAGCTAAGAAAAGAAATCAAACCCTATCCTCGCATGATGAACAAATGAAAAGATTAAAACCTGTCCAAATGCATTCTTCTTCTTCTTCTCCTACTACTACTTTAAAGATACCATCAAAGACGGACTCCAATTATAAAGATCAGAAAAAACATACTCCTAATATCATGCTCGTAGATGACGACGCAGACATTCTTTTAACATACAAATCTATATTAATTGAGGAGAACTGCAATATAGAAACATTTACAGATGCTCAGGAGGCATTAAATCATTTTGCAAAAGCAAATCATTCTTACTATGATCTAGTATTATTAGATATTAGAATGCCGGGTATAAATGGCCTTCAACTATATTACAAACTAAAAGCAATCAATATGGCTATAAAGATAATATTTGTGTCTGCAATCGATGCAGCCGATGAATTGATAAGCATGCTACCGGATGTAAGAGTCGACCATGATATTATCAGAAAACCAGTAGATCGCGAAAATCTTGTTAACAAAATAAAGGCAGTACTCTCCTAGGCTCTTTAATCTAGATGTTTGAATCAAAAATAAGTGGCATTACTATTTTCTATACTTAACTATTTTATTTTTTTTATTATTATTGTTAATTTGATGTAAAACGATTATTTGTTTTAATTATTTTATCGGATCCTTATCTTTATTGGGGTCTTGTAGAGTTTTAATCTGACTGACCTATAGCTGTATAAAGACTAAATCTCAAACCAAAAAGAATCAATAAATGAATCCACACTATGACTCATTATTTTCTCTTATTATATTCTTAACATCTAATGAACCGTCTTTATATACCTCTGATACACTTCATATAATAATAATCTAGATATTGCAGTTTATCTACGATTTCTCTAGTTCTTACTGCGTAGTAGACATAGGCTTATCTTAGCTGGACAGAATTTCTTTTACATTACTACCGAGGTTTTTATCAGAAAGATATCTCTGTTAGATAATGCTCAATATTTCCATAACTAATTTGTTACTAGCTTCAAAGCAGTTCATAAAATTTTATTGCTAAAAGACTTGTCTCTGCATCATCAGAAGCCATTCTATCAAAAACCAATATTTTTAAAGCAAATATAGTCATACATGAATGTACAACTTCTTTATATTATTTTTATTATATTGATCATTTACTTAAGATTAACTTTCTGCTATAACCAAAGAGAAGATATAGCAAGTGAAGCATTTCTATGCATGCATTATAATTAATAAATAAAAAAGACAAATTTCAAAACAGATATAATATTACACATCCTTTAATTCCTTCTAGTATCTGCTTTGCTAATTTCCCATATATCAGATATTCATTTAGGATATTCACAATTCAATTTGCAGGAAAGAGAAGAAGACATCTATGAAGTTTTTGAGGAGGTAATTGACAAATCTATATCAGAACATGCAGATGTCGTCATATTAGCAGGCGATATTTTTCATACACCACGACCAAGTGGTTCTTCAATAATAAAGCTAGCAAATGAGCTCAAGAGACTAAAAGAAAAGTCTATTCCTGTATTTTTTGTCTTAGGAGAGCACGATATTAATAGACTACAAGATGTTCCTGTACCATACGTTTTTCATAATCTCCGATTGGCAACTAGGCTAAAGGAGAATCAACCACTACAGCATAGAAACATAACTATCTTTGGTTTTGATAAGGAAAGAAAAAGTAATATTCAGAATCTTTTAGAACAATTCAAAATTACACAGCAGCTGGCAAAGCGACAAAAAAAAGATGCCGGAGTACCAAATAACAAAAATATACTTGTCCTTCATCAAGGCCTTACAGATTTTAACAAATTTGCTGGTGAAATTAACTCTGCTGACCTTCCAAAGGCATTCGACTATTATGCAATGGGTCATTACCACGATCATATCGAAAAGAAATTTGATTATCTTGATGGTTTAATATCGTATCCAGGTTCGCTAGATTTAACTCCAAGCGAAGGAATTAAAGAAGTCAATAAGGGATTTTGCCTTACAGATACTTCTGGACAAGAAGTAAGAACTAATTGGATAAGGTTGGAGAAAAGGAGGCCACAATTTTCAGTAAAAGTAAATTATAAATCACTTGAAGAGGAGTTGGAGGATATCATAAAGAAAACAAGAAATTATGAAAAGAAGCCTATAATATTACTAAAAATAGCAGGAAAAGAAATTGATTCAAAAACCATAGCATTGCAATTAGTAAAACTAAATTCTTCCTGTTTACATTATATGTGGCAACCATTAGAAGAATACGCAACTACACCTCTAACTTATGATGAGAAACCTTTTGATATAGACAATGAATTACAAAAGCTAGCAACAGAGGCGTTAAAGTCAGAATATCTAGCTTCACTTGCTATAAAGGAAATATTACCTTTGGCAGGCCTAGGAGATTCGAAAGCGACATTAGATCTGCTTTGGAAAATATACAATGACATAAAAGTACATGGAGGAGAATTAAAAGTATAATATGATAAAGGATATTAAGCTACATAATTTCATATCGCATCGGGATACCTCTTTATTGCTAGAGAAGGGAATCACGATTTTTGTAGGACATAATGGCTCAGGTAAATCGAGTATAATAGATGCAATAACTTTCGCTTTGTTCGGAGAGCATACAAGGAAATCCAATAAGAATCTTATACTCAGAGGTGCTTCCTCGTCATATGTTCGTCTAATCTTTTATGTTAATTCAAGAGAATATAGTGCCTACAGGCAGTTAGGATCTTTAGGGCAATCAATATCAGCAAAATTAGATCTTGTATCAGATTCAAACAATATTATAAATAAACCCATTGTAGCCGGAGAGAGAAAACAATTTGGAGAGTCTATGAGTGCAGAAGTTGCAAAGACTCTTGGGATAGACTATAAGAAATTGAAAGTAGCAACTATTATCCAGCAAGGAGAACTCAACAGAATAATAGAGTTTCACCCTAAAGATTTCAAAGAGCTCCTCAATGGAATGATTGGTATCGATAGATTGGATCTTGCTTATCAAACAATGCATGAGATAATTGATGGCTTTAGGGAAAGATTACGTACTCATAATAATGGATTTGATGATAAACAAATCGAATCGATACGCAATACAATACAACAGAATATTTCTGAACTCTTTGATGCAGAAAGCATTCTAAAGCAATTAGAAAGTGAAAGAAATAGAATAAAAGTGAATTTGCGTTCACTTGAAAAAGAAATAGAACGAATTGAACCATTGATACTAAAGGCAAGAGAACTTCAAACAATGGAGAACTCTCTTATCAAATATCTGAATGAAAAAAAAGATTGCCTTTCAGAGGATATTATAAAACTTGACCGCATAGTAAAAGAGGCTCAAAAGTCGATACAAATAGTTTCAGAAAGGGAAGAAATCAAAATTAACCTCCAGATGGTAAGATCTGAGGTTGAGGATGCAGAGATCAGAATTATAAACAATGAAGGAGAATTTGGAAGACTCAAGGGATTATTAGAATTTGCAAGAAAAATAGAAATTAAGGATGGAAAATGTCCTGTATGTAATTCAGCGGTTCAAACGGTTAACAAGATTTTGGATACAGGTTACATTAAAAATGAAATAAAAAAGAAAACTGAAGAACGATCAAAACTATTAACAGAGAGAATTAATTCAAAAAAAGAAGAATCTTTTTTAGAAGAAAAAGAAAAGCGAATTGCAGCAGCTGAAAAGTTTCTTGCTTCAAATAATATTTACAACCTTCAAGATATAATAAAGTTGGAGAAGGAACTTTTTCAAAAAAAGAATGATTTATCAAAACTTCCCAAGACTATTGTAGGAGTAGATGATGAAGATGCCACGATATTCATGATTGACCACTTTTCAAAATCCTTGGTCGAGAATATTACAAAACTTAGATATCAAGTAAAGGACTTGAGAATACAAGATTATTCAGATGCAAAGCTCAATCATACCCGCCTTTCTGATGCTTTGCTTGAAATTAATATGAAGATAGGCTCATCTCAAAAATCTATTCAACAAGCGACAAAAGTTATTGATGACTCTAACAAAATCTTAACAGAACTAGACTATGCCGCAAAATACATCGCAATATTGGAAAAAATTAGAGCAACGGTGTTTAATCGTGATGGGTTGGTAGGATTAAGTCTTCGTTCATGGGCATTAAAAACGATCTCCATCTAAGGCTTCAGAATATGCGACCATGTTTAACATAGGAATTTCAAGAATAGATTTAGCAGAGAAAGTCAAAGATGTAGACATTATCTGTTATGGAAGGCATGGAGAAATTGACATGAATTCTCTAAGTGGAGGTGAAAAAGTTGCAGTAGCGCTTGCACTAAGATTTGCAATCTCATATATGATGGGTTCGAGCAAACTCGATTTCATAATTTTAGATGAACCAACGGCTCATCTTGACGCAGAAAGACGAAAATCTATGGTAAAAATTATTTCGCAAGCCTTCAAGGATGGAGATGGTCCTCTTTCTCAAATTATCATAATCACTCATGATGCAGAGATCTTCGAGGATTCTGAGGTTGATAGAATTTATCGATTCACAATGAGTGTCGATGGTTCACTTGTCTCTACAGAGTAGATATTTAATCACAGAGTGTGTGTGTGTGTGTGTGTGTGTGTGTGTACTCTTCCTTCCTGTTAACAAATGTCAGTACAATCCATTAACAGTTATGAATGATATTAGTAAATAATTTTATATACTATCTATTCCTTTATCCGCCTGTCATTCTAGTGAATTTATTGTTTCTTTTTATGGTAGAAACATAATCGAGATTTGCAAGTGCAATAATTGCTGATTCTCTTACCTCTTCACTTTCATCTTTCAATGCCTCATTGAGTGTTTCTCTTGCATCTTCGGATCCAATCACACCCAATGCAACTGCTGCTTCATGTCTAACAAAATAACTTGGATCTGATTTAACAGCATTGGAGAGAGCGGCCGTAGCAGCTGGATACCCTAGCTGACCCAGAGAAAAAGCTGCTTCATGTCTTACCAATGCATTCTTGTCACTCTGAAGAACTCTACTAATAGATTCTACTGCATCCACGCCTGAAATATCTGCTAATATGCATATAACACGAGTTTTAATAACATTATCCTCATGACTCAACAAATCCTTGAAATATTGTTCATTTTGATTATCGTATTGTGTTTCCATTTCTGCTAACAATCTCATCCTAACATCAGATTTTACATATCTTTGATCAATCATATTTATGACTGATCTGAGGATCTCATATCATAAATATTTGTTTATTTTGAGTACAATAAACTTATTTATAAAAAGTGTATATTACTATAGATAATATAGTTTAGAATAAACATAGTTATAATGATACTTTTTCACTGATTTATTAATCCCAAGAATAGATTCAAAAGAAAAAATTTTAATATTATAAAAATTGTAGTCTCGTCATATAGTTATAAAAGATAAAAATAAGACATTAATAAATGAGTTCAAAGAAAGAAAGAAACAAGCATTAATCTAGATGTTCATGTGTATATGTTCAATTTTTATCTTTTAGAATTAGCACAGATTTATATTTGCTAATGCATTTTTGGTTCTCCTTTATTTTTAGCTGCTAAACTCATCACATTATTATAAAGCTTGCAAATTACATTTGACAATATGCGTTTAAGATACTGGCGATTAGGTATTACTGACGTTTTAGAGGCAAAATACCCTGTTGAAAAGGCTAATCACTGGGAAATCAAATGTATGCAAGGAGAATATCAACACTTTGGCGTTTTCTGGTATAAATTTGGTACACCCTATGATAAAGAACCTGTTCATGGTATTTGCTTTTATTATAATGAGATTCCACAAAAAACTGTTGAAGAGCTTATAGAATTACTACATTCAAAATTCGGCGGAAAGATTCTGTATAGACAAACAAGAGTTTTCTTGCAAGGTTCAAAGGAGTTTGCTGATCCAAAATCTGTAGCAACACTTGCAAATGAATTAAGTTTAAAATTCAATTCACCAGTTGAACTCACTATAGAGTTTGAAAAAGTAACAAAGGAAGAACAGGAAAATAATACTTATAATTTGCCTTCAGGCAAGGTACTACCTATAGTCGGACTAGACTGAGGCTGATAAACAGATAAAACGTTCATCTACCTTCATTGACTAGGAATAATACTACTTCAAGTTGATTGATGTGTTATTCTTTTTTTATTTTATTTTAAGGATTATCTTTTGTCTATAGAGTAGCAGCGTTTTCTGGATAAGTGTCTAGCATTGATTTCACCTTTGTTATCAAATTTGAAATGCTAACAGGTTTGCTAATAAAATCAATTACATGAATAGATGGTATCACCTTTCGGAATTCATCCTTATTTATTTCGAAGGCTGTTATAAATGCAATTTTTGTCGAGGATCTCTTCTCTTTTATTCTACGGTATAATTCGAATCCGCTCATTTTAGGCATTCTAATATCAGTGAGGATAATATCATAGTAATATTCAGGATGACTTTCAAAAGCTTGCAAAGCTGATTCACTACTAGAGAAAGTATCTACCTTGAAAATATTATCCGATTCCAAACCTCTTTTTATTATAGATAGTATGTCCTTCTCATCGTCGACAACCATAATTCTAGGAATCAAATTTCGTCGCCGACCCTTACTCACAAAAGTATTGAAGATCATAACTTACGTAAAAACGTTGCCTATATATTTATAGAAAATTGTTCTACATTAGGTGATTAATACTATTTTGACTTACTTATATAAGTTCAAGCACAAAATTATTGTCATTCATTACTTTTATAGAAAAATTATTAATATCATAATTAAATTTTAACCATATTCTGTTCAAATTATTAGAATAACGAAGGCATAAGATAATAACGATAATAACAATATATAGGTGGTTGTTTTTTATTTATTCCATCTTACCTAGTTATTTTAGTCCTCTAGTTATATTAATTACTAGTGATACAACTAGTTCTAATTTTCCAAACAAACTATACATGATAATGCAAAATTGATATATGCGACGCGTTTTGAAAAAAATGTGTCTGCTACGAGTCAGAAAGAATGGATAAATCTCCTTGTTGATGAAAAAGTCTCTGCCTTTAATGAGTGGAGGATGAAAAATCTCATTATTAGGCCTGATATCAGCGGAAAGGATTTGTCTAACAAAGATCTTTCTGGAGCCTATCTTAATGGCGTTTCCTGTGTTGGAACAAATTTCTCTCACTGCAATCTATCCAAGGTTAATTTTGTCCAAGCGGATCTTAGAGAGGCTAATCTTGAAGAATCGAATCTTACAGATGCATTGCTAATGTATGCAGAAATGAAAGATTGTAATCTTAGGAAGGCTAGCTTGATTAGAACAAATTTAATGTGGGCTAATTTGCAAAACTCTGATCTATCAGGCTGCAAAATGTCAAAGACAGTATTAGTCGAAGCCGACATGAGTAACGCAAAAATTATTGATTTTGACAAAAATGGAGCTTATCTAAAATATGCTAAATTTCAAGATACTGCCACTAGTTAATTAGAAGTGGTACTTTTTGACACTGAAAAATACTTTCTTTTCCCGATCTGGTATCGGGGATCTTACATGATAGCTTCTTGATGCGACGGCTCCAAAGAGAAAATAAGTCTGTTAAAGATTTCAAGATCTAGTGCTTCGATTCCTGCTGGACCTATGAGGAATAACTGGAATACGAACCTGAGTAGCGCCACAATGACGATTATAGCTATAATGATAATTATTATGTACAGTAATGTACCTAGCATACTAGCATTTTATGTTTAAGAAGAGATTTATGCATTTGAAGAGAGTATTAGATAATCTTGTTCTACTGCTGATATATACCTTGTTTATGATCTTGTTTATTCCTCTTCCTACTATCTACTAGATGGTATTCTCTTTTTTAAACTCTAAATAGCATGGTTAAGAAAGGATTTTGCTATATTGGCGAAAACCTGCTGATTATACTTTATGAAGAAATTAAATAAAAGTGATGTATAACAACATTGGATTATTATTAGGTGGTTGGCTGTTATGGATCTAATTATATATAGATTTATAGTTTAGATGAGGACACATACTACAATATGAGTAATACAAATGATTCAGAAGATAATGTAGAATCGCATTCAGCATATGGAAATAATGCCTATAAAGGGTATAGAAAGAAAGAGAAGTCGAAAGATGCTGATAATACTTCAACCCAAAATCAAGTTAATGCTGTAAACGGCAGAGAGCTAGAAGAAGGACAGACCTTCCAGTATTAGATAATTGGCATATCGATAACAACAACCTTTGTTTATAGCGCGGCATCATTACTTTTAGCTTCAATATACTTCAAATATAGAAGCTATTCTACTGTTCTACTGACAATACTACTTTGTAATCGCTGTAAGATCTTTCAATTACAAATGTGCTTGCTTTTATATTTTTATTGTTGTTACGATATATCATAGACAATATCAACATGTAATCTCCCTGCGGTGGAATTGTTACTATATCTCCAAGCGCATTATTCATAGGGCTTGGTTTATTGTTTCTGCCTTTACATTAATATCAGGAGATGATCCATCCATGGTTTCTAGACCTAGGAGTTGATTTGTTGAACTCTGATAGTGATAAGGTCGACTAATCTCTAGCAGAATAAGATTCATTAGCAAGATAAATGTCACCCCCAATAGATGGGTGATCAAAAGTGGCGGTTTGTTAAGGTATAGAAATACTTTAAATCATAACAACTTTGAAATTGATTTTAGACAGAAAAAACTGCCATCATCTTTTCCTATAGGGTATAACATATACTTGAGAATCAGCATATACAATATAAAGCAATTTCTACTCTGTACACAATGTATTTGTAGGATTAATAACTGCTAATATAGATACACCAGAAATTGTTATCTCAGCAAATAACTAGACTCAAAATAGTACTTTTACTTATCTCATCATACATTGCTGTAGAAGTGATTGGTGGTTTATTGACAGGCAGTTTGGCTTTGATTGCTGACGCTGGGCATATGCTTACTGATGCTGGAGGTCTGGCTTTGGCTCTCTTTGCCATAAATTTTTCTACCAAGCCCGCAACTCCACAACGAACTTATGGCTTTTATAGAATAGAAATACTTGCAGCATTGGCAAATGGTGCTGTATTAATTTTGGTCTCTATATATATTATATACGATGCATACGGACGTATTATTGAGCCTCCAGAGATTCAAAGTATCCCAATGATATCGATAGCCGCTATTGGCTTGGCAGTAAATTTGGTTGGAATGAAATTACTTAAAGTCCATGCTAAGGATAATCTGAATATCGAAGGGGCATATTTGGAAGTTCTTAAAGATACTTTGGGTTCTGTTAGCATTATTTTGGTTGGTGTGATAATATTTACTACTAAATTTTATCTAGCAGACCCAATTATCAGTGTTGGCTTGGCATTCTATATACTTCCCAGGACATGGTCTCTGATGAAAAAGTCGATCAACATATTAATGGAGGGAGTTCCTATGAATATCTCATATGAAGAAGTAAAGAAAGCCATACTACAGATAAAAGGTGTAACAGGCGTATTTGACATGCATATATGGACTATAACATCTGGAATGGATGCAATCACAGCACATGTGGTAGTAAGTGATCCTAGTAAATCACAAACAATTCTAAAGGAAATATCTTCTATCCTAGAAAAGAGATTTAAAATTACGCATACAACAATTCAAATAGAAACCTATCATACTTAATGCAGACCTAGAACAGAAGGATGATAAACTTGTAGTATTTTACAACTTCTATTTACTATGTGATGGTCATATATAGGGACTGACGAATTTTATTTTGTGTGCCTACAATACTTTCCATAATTATACTCTAAATGCTGTATAGTTATTGAGGTTTATGGTAATATTGAAACAGTTAAATTCAGCCAATACCATTGCTGATCCAATTCCAAATAAACATAGAAACAATAAAAAAACAATTACAAGTAATATATTTATATATATATATATATATATTTTCTTTGAATAGAAACATCATTATTATCATCAATACTCTCTATTAGCTATATTGACTAGGTTGACGAAATCAAACTAATGTACATTATTGATGAATTAATTGGCTATCAAAATTGACTCTTCACGATTATTTATATTCCTAATTAGCGAATAAATAATGCTATCAATTGAATAGGATTCTTGAAGTAATTAATGTTAAAAAGTATTTTCCTGTAAATATAGGTATTCATAGGATTTTCCATTCGACAGGCAGACATTATATCAAAGCAGTAGATGATGTAAGTCTCACAATTGAAAAAGGAAAAGTGTTTGTTCTTGCCGGTGGATCTGGATCTGGAAAGACTACTTTGGCAAGATTAATTTTACGCGCAATTGATCCAGATAGTGGATCGATAGTGTTTGATGGTGAAGATATTACGAGAACCACAGGAAAAAAACTAAAGAAGTTCCGTGTAAATACACAGATGATACATCAAGACCCTTATACCTCGATTAATCCTCGTATGAAAATAATGGATGTCATAATGGAGCCATTAAATATCTACAATAAACAAGATTCTAAACAACAGCGCATTGAAAAAGTATTAAAATCGTTAGAGGATGTACGTTTGGAGCCTGCGGTAGATATCGCTGGGAAATTTCCACATATGCTTTCAGGAGGTCAACGACAAAGAGTATCCCTAGCAAGAGCACTTGTTCTGAAGCCAAAATTAATTGTAGCTGATGAACCTGTCTCTATGCTAGATGTTTCTATCAGAGCTGAAATACTCGAGATTGTGAAAACTTTAAAAGATAAATTCCAAATTTCCTATCTCTATATTACTCATGATCTGTCTACTGCCAGATACATAGGGGATAATATTGCAATTATGTTTAATGGTAAAATAGTTGAGGCAGGCCCTATAGATCGGGTTTTGTTAAATCCACTTCATCCGTATACTCAGGCGTTAATTGATGCGGTTTCTGAACCCAATCCTAATAATAATTTGCAAAATAAAACAGATTCGTATTAAAGAGGCAGAAGATACAGTTCTATCTTTCTGGAAGTGGATGTAAATTTTTCTATCAATGTCCATATTCAATGAGTAAGTGTATAAACGAATCGAAGTTATCAGAAGAAGAAGATGAAGACGAAGATCTTTTATGTGTCCTTTTTTTATTTACCCTCTACGGATCTGATCTCTGCAAGTGACAGTTGATTTGGATATCGGTATTTTACAACTTGTGAAACACCATTTTTAGAATACACACCGTAGATTAGGTCTACTTTGGTTATTGTAGAATCTTTCAGCGTAACCATTACAATTTGGTTATCCTTTGAGCGCTCAAGCAGCACTTTAGATAACCTTTCAGTATTTTGGGCATCAAGATGCGCATCCACCTCATCCATCAAATAGAAGGGAGACGGTTTAAGAGACTGAATTGCTAATAAGAAAATTGTCGCGGCCATGGTTTTTTCTCCACCCGACAATGCTGTTGACTCACGACCTTGTTTTCCGGGAAATTGTAACCATTAGCATTATGCCGCTTGAAAATACATCTTCGACATTCTCTATCTCCAACCATGCTACTCCACCTGTTACTTCTGAGAAAGTCTTTCTTATGTCATTATCAACTTTATTAAATGCATCCATGAAGACATTTTCCTTTTCTTTGACAATTTCCTCTATGAAAAGGACAATAGAATTGCGTTCCGTTTCTAGATGGTTCTTTCTATTAGACATACTTCGATAACCTTCAATGACCTGGACATAGCTTTCATCTGCACGTAAATTAATTCTAGCTTTTATTGCTTCATATTCATGTGTGAGTTCTTTTATAACTGTATCAACATCAAATGTTTCCAGCAAACTCTTGTATCCCAACCAATGCAGATCGTTAGTCAAGCGTGACTCTTCTGCAGTCTGATCTAGGATGTCCTTTCGAAGTAATGCATTATCCTTTTCTATAGTGTTATACTCTTTATTGAGTTTTCTTTCATTTTCATTCATCAGTTTCAATTTCTTATCGTATTCTTGTACTATACTATACGAGCTGCCCGAAGAATCTATTATCTGCTGTTCTTGGTCTCTGAGAGAATTAAGCTCTGATTCAATTGATTTTAATTTTATTTCTAATTCTTTTGCCTGAGTACGTCTGTGGCTGAGTTCTGATATTAATTGGTCCTTCTCATCTTCCATTCCCTTCATTCGTTCTAAACTTATTTCGATTTTGCTATTTATACTCGCTGACGATGTCATTGTTTGACGCAAATCAAAATCTAGTTCTTCTAATGATTTGAGAATTAAATTTCTTCTTAAATTTATTTTATCTAATTCATTTCTAATGGTGGAGTCATCTATAGCACCTATTCTTTCTAAAACCTTCTTCATAGAAGGTGTTAAAATGGAAAGGCGCCGTACAACTCTGTCCACATCAATTGTTAGAGTGTTTCTCTCTACCTGAAATAGCGTGTTATCAGAGATAAGTTGTTGTTGTTTTTTTTCTAATTGCTCTATCATAATAGTTTGGGATGAAATTTGGTGATTCAAATTGCTAATTCTTGCTTCAATTTTTATTTTCTCAGACTCTGAAGAATTAATTTTTAAGATCAGTTCTTCTAGATCACTTTTCTTTGTCTCAATTGTAGTTCTTAATGTCTCAAGAGATCCTCTTAGAGTATCAACAGTAGCGCTAAGAAGGATCGCCTTTGTCAGATCTGAAATTTTAGATCCGAAATCCAGTGACATACATGCACCTTTAGGTTCAAAAAGCTCGCCATCAACCGATACTGCCCGGTATCCTTGTTTTGACAGAATATATGCCGCTGTGGGACCTTTAACAACAAAAGTATTGCCAAATATAAAATTGCTTAATTCTTTAAAATCAGAGTATACAAAATCGGCTAAATTACCGATAATGCTGACATCTTCTTCATAAGGAATTTTATAGTATTTGACACATTTTATTATATCTAAAGGAATGATCTTAAGACGAGGCAATTTTTTTGTTTTTGCATATTCTGCTATTGAAATCATTGATTTTACATTATCGACTACAAATGCCTTCATCCATTCTGAGCCGGCCGCAAATATTGACTTTTCATATTTTTTGTCCCAGGTCATCATATGATGAACCAAACCTTTGATTCCAAATTTTTCTGAACCTTTCATTAATTCTGCAATAGCAAAGTCTTCATTCCTAACGTTCTTTGCAATAATAGACTTCGCTTCATATTTTGTCGTGACATTGTCTGCTCTACTTAAAAGAATAGATGAGCTTTTGAGCTCTTTTTCAAAGGTACTTTTTAAAATTTTTAAATTTTGAAGTGTTATAACCTGAGACTCCAACTTTGCGTTTTGTAATTTCAATGTTTCATGAAGGTCTACCAATAATGTTGTGCCATTATCTACTTCATTTTTTAAAGAAATAGCATTCAATTTATTAGCTTTTAATTTCTCCTCACTAGCTTTAACTTTTTCTTCAAGCCTTGCGAATGAAACGTCAAGATCATTTTTGATTCGCAAAAGCATATCATATCGATATTCCAATTTATCCCTGACTCTAGCGTAAATTGCAATTCTTCTAGTCAGTTTCTCTAATTTATTATCGATATCTCCTAACTCTCTCTTTAAAGCGATAATCTTGGATGATTTGTAATTCATAATAGTCTTGTTCTGATCGGCCCTTTGTTGAAAATCGTCTAATTGTCTCTTCATGTTTTGCTTTTCCAAATCTATTGAAGGAATTCGCTTTTCAATTTGAAGGCAACGCTGTTCAGACTCCTTTATCATTGCTTTCATTCTTTCAGATTCATATACTATGTTTGCTATCCTACTACCAATTTGTGCTTTAGACCTATTTGTAATATCTATCTCTTGGATAAATTTCATCTTTTCTGAATCAATTTTCTGAATTTGTGATTGAATTTCTTCTATCTGTTTTAACAATTCTGTAACTTTTAAACTATTAGATTCGAGAAGTCTGTTTTGCAATTCTAGCTTATTTCTAACCGAGATTATTGCATTCGAAAGTTGAATCGCTTTGAATCTTTTAAGTTCGGATTCTAACTGTTTATATCTTAATTGATCATTTCTCTCTATCTCTAGTTCATCAATTCGCCTGCGAATTTCTCCCATTCTTGCAAGTGCAACTTCAAGTCGTCTGTCAGACTCTTCCAACTGCTTTAGTGCCTCTGTCTTCTTCTCGTCAAAATATGAGAGTCCAACAATGTCCTCAATAATCTTTCTACGCTCCTCCACATTTAATTCAGATATACGGGTTATCATTCCCTGCTGAACGATATTGATCTTGTTTGGTGCAGCCATTACTACTTCTAGCAATTCCACAATGGTGGTTTTAGATACCTTTTTACCGTTAAGATGGTATTGACTGTCTCCTGTTTGGCCTTCCATTTCTCTTGTTAAGCTTACTAAATCAGAATCTATAGGAATGCCTCTATCTACGTTGTCAAAAGTTAAACTTACTCTAATGAGTCGATGAGAGCTGTTTTGACTATCATGAAATAACGATTGAAGTTTATCGACACGTAATGCTTTAGGGCTATTTTCACCTATAGCGAACATTATAGCATCTAAAATATTGCTTTTCCCCGAGCCATTAGGTCCAGTGACGGCTACAAGTCCTTTTTCAAAACTGATTAATGTATTCCTAAAACCAAATGACTTGAAGCCGTAAATTTCGAGTTTTTTAATGTAAACCAATGAACGATTGCTAATGAGAGTTTACTGGGACTATTATGTGTTTTAGAGTATTATCGATCTCCTTTTTGTAAATATTTTTAACCTATATTTATCTATCTCTCTCTCTTTCCTTCAACAAACTCTATGAAATTTGCTTTAGCTTGGGAATATGGCATCTGTATAGGAGGATGTTTAAAGCAATATGCAGAAATGCTCTCAAGTGGACCAGAAATATTCCTGTCAAGAGCCAATTTTGCTCCTCTTATTGCATCAATCATTACTCCTGCGCTGTTATATGCATCTACTACACGTAGTTTAAGATCTAGTTCTACTGGAATATTACCAAAATATCTACCTTTCATTGAAATGTAGCATATTTTGTCATTTTCTAGAAATCTAACAAAATCTGATGGTCCAATACGCATAGGAATTGGATACGGTGTCATTGCTTCTACTGCACTTGTCTTACTTATTCTTTTGTCTTCAAGTCTTTCTTCATCAAGCATATTGTAAAAATCCATGTCACCGCCTACATTCAGCTGATAAGTTTCATCTATCTTTACTCCTCTGTCAACGAACAATTTTACTAATGTCTTGTGTAATACAGTAGCACCTAACTGACTCATTACATCATCACCTGCACAAGGAAGATTCCTATTTTGGAATGCTTGTTGCCATTTTGCCGTAGAGGCGATAAAAACAGGTATGGCATTAATAAAACAGACTCCGGCATCAAGACATCTTTCAGCATAAAATTGGCTTGCACGTCGACTTCCAACAGGAAGATAATTTAAAAGAACCTCTGCCTGAGCATCTTTTAGAACCTTTGCAACGTCAACAGATGGTTCATTAGAGATTTTGACCTTTTCATTATAATGCCTACCTATTCCATCTAACACCTCTGCCCTTTCAACCTTGATATCCATTTTATCTACATCATGGATCTTGACTGTGTTATTTGGTTTCTCAAAAATCGCTTCTGAAAGGTCCTTGCCTACCTTGGTATCCACTACATCAAAAGCTGCAACAAATTCAATATCTCCAGGTTCAAATCCTCCTAAATTATAGGCAGTAAGACCTATTGACTCTCTGTTTTTATTGTAATAACCAACACCTTGAACAAGAGCAGATGCACAATTTCCAACGCCTGCAATAGCAATGCGAATTTTCTTAGACATAAAAAAGATATCATCCTTACAGAGTATTTAATCTATATATTAAAAAAGGAAGATAATATGTATACATTAATCTAAATATATATTTCATATTTATTAAGCCAGTTGCCACTGCCATTTACATATTCGATTTACATTTAATAATGATAGATAGCTATGATAATACCGTAGTTAACTGATTAATATAATCGAAATGTAAAAAGACCCTTTTTGAATTCTTGAATATATAAACCTATCGCAGCCAGACTATTACCAGCTATAGCCAGGGTCATCTTCTAATACTTTTTCAAATATAGAAAGATAATTAGTTGTCATTATTTTGTCTGTAAACATTTCTTCTACTCTCTTTCTACAAGACTCAGGAGTACATTGATCTAAGTTAGAGATATATTTCTTTAATTCTTCGATGGTTTCACCTAAGAAACCATTAACTCCATTTACAACTATATCATTTAATCCTCCGTTATTAAGAGCAAGTATAGGTTTGCCATAAGCGTTTGCTTCTACTGCATATAATCCAAATGCTTCAAGCCATGTTGGTTCCGGACATCCGACAATAGCTTTACAATTTCTTAATATCTCTTTTTTAGTATTATTGTCAACAAGACCATAATATTCAGCATATCCTTTGCTATTGCGACATTTCTCTTTTATCTTTTTTACATACAGAGAATCTACACCATGTATATCGTCTCCTACAATCTTTATTCTGTTTTCTGTTTCTATTGCTATATCTATAGCATTGTGTATCCCCTTTTCATGTAAAATTCTATTTAGTGAAAGGAGATATTCTTTGTCTTTATCATTATAATTCTTATTTTTATTTCTTTTAGATTTTCCTACTTCTCCTTTCGTCTTTGGGGGTAATGGTATCCCGTTATGGACACATCTTACTTCTATTCCAAGAGCAGAAGATAAGTAACGAGCATGAGGTTTAGATATCCCAATGAATCTAGGAGATGAAACAGAAACATTCGGTAATGGATAATCCCTTGATCCAGTAATACCATGATGAGTATGAACAATTTTCATTTTTGGATAATTCTTTGCTGAAAGATATGAATAACAAAGCCATGTGTTATCCCAAACAATGCCTTGTCCTTCTCCATATTCCTTCTCTAATAGGTTTCTGTACGAAAGATAATAGTCTTTTTCAGCAAAAACATCCCAGACAGGCTCAATTGTTTCTAATATAGTTAAAGTTGATGACGACAATACTTGTTTTTTCTTCCCCTTTGCATCTGTTGTTTTTGTTTTTATTGTTTTAGGAGTACATTTTCCAGCCATAGGAGACCCTTTAGTTGTTATTAGAGTTATATCATGACCTTTTTCCAATGCTCGTCTAGAAAACCACCATGTTACAGCCTCCAATCCGCCATTCGATCTTCAGGGATCTTTCCTTGAAATTAATCGGGCGGTGGAGACGGTATTTTAGGGTTGCTAATAACCACTATTTTCATTTAGATCCAATAACCTTCATTGCTTCTCTGTATATTTCTATTTTAATCCATATCATATCAATGTTTACCATAAATGCTGATTCTGCAAATTGAAAAATAAAAAATATAATTGACCATCGGATAGATAACTGTTATTTAAAGGACGGATACCTTATTATCAAATTGATATTTGGACAAAACTTATTCCAACTCTACTTCTGTGTTTATCTATGTCATATCATGGGAATGACACAATATATATGAGATATAGTTGTGGATAATTGAAAAATATCGATGACATTATAGATGTTGAGAGTTTCTTCTCTCTCATTGCCATACTATCATTTAATCCAGAGGAAGAGATTTGGCAATTGTTGACGTATCGTTTGAAATAATTCAATGTATCAGATTATGCAAAAAAGAGCATCTCTTTTGTCATCAGTTTCCATCTTCCAGTTGTTATATTCTCATCGTCTGCCCCTCCTTATCCATACATATCTAAAACTTTCACAGGATTTTAGTCTTATAAATTCAATTTGGGTAAAGATAAAAAATATCAAACTTTATGAGTCTTGGAATAATTGGCAAAGTATACCTGGTAATCACACAGTTAATAGTTTCATATTATTATTATTATTATTATATTTATCATCAGAAATTTACTTTCGTAAAAATTTTTATTATTTCTGAAGCCCTACTAGGTGACCTTCCTGTTCTAATTTATCTGCATGAGCGGAGATGTATCTCCATACAATATCAGCTTTGTCAGATTGAAAATCCCAAGGGGCAACAAGTACAAGATCATTATCTCTAATCCACATTCTGCGTTTAATCTTTCCACGAATACGACATGTCCTTACTCTACCATCAGTACACTTGACAATGATGTTATCCCCCCCAACAAGTTTGATAACACGGCCAAGCATTTCTCCTTTCTGTGGCATGACCATTTCTTTTAGGTCTGCTTCATTGAGTACTTTTCTTTTGCCTAACTTTAAAACCAATAATTTATCTTAATTACGAATTTAAAAATGTAGTGATTACTTACAGAACATTGCCCCAGTGTTAATATAATCCCTTTGTAACTGCATCTGCATCTACTACTAATTCAGTAAGACCTGCAACCATATCTATTGAAACTCTAGATGATGCAAAAGTTTAGGCAATAGAGACAAACACGCCTCATGGACCAACGATCCTGCTTACTTTGTGGATAGTAAAGATAATAATTTGTTCATTAAATATATATTGCTAAATTATCTAATTTAGTTCTAAAGATAATAATTTATTAGGTTGAGTAATTTGACGATGATGGGATCATTATAATCTAATCTTTATGCCATTTTTCTTTAGGTATCTTTTCACTTTATCTATAGTCGATTTCTCGTAATGAAAAATAGATGCTGCTAATGCTGCATCTACATCTGCCTTTTCAAAAACCTCTAGCATATGTTTTGGACTGCCGCAACCCCCAGAGGCAATAATAGGTATACGCGTTGCTTGACAAATTGCTTTTGTAAGCATAATATCATATCCATTCTCTGTTCCATCAGAGTCAATACTAGTTAGAAGGATCTCGCCTGCTCCAAGATATTCCACTTTCTTAGCCCATTCTATTGCATCGATTCCTGTTCCTTCTTTTCCACCATAAATTCTAACTTCAAACCAGAATTCCTTTTTATTTTTAACTCCATCGTAAAAAAAATTCTTGCCAACTTTTCCATAGTTTCTTTTAGCATCTATTGCAACTACCACGCATTGCTTACCAAAAATGGACATTAATTCATAAATTAATTTTGGATTTCCTACCGCAGCAGTATTAATAGATACTTTGTCTGCGCCATTCAATAAAATATCACGCGCATCTTCTAACCTTTTGATCCCCCCACCCACAGTAAATGGAATATCAATAACACTCGCTACATTTCGAACAACATTTCTCATAGTTTCCCTGCCTTGTTGCGATGCAGTAATATCAAGGAAAACAAGTTCGTCAGCTCCTTGCTTGATATATTTTTGTGCAAACTCTACAGGATCACCAGCATCTTTTACTTCTGCAAAGTGGACTCCCTTTACTACGCGACCATTATCAACATCCAAACAAGGAATGATTCTCTTTGCTAATGCCATTCTATGCTATAGTCTTTATCCTCTCTATACTTATTTTACCTTCATAAAGTGCCTTACCTAGTATGACAGCGTAACATCCTGCGCTCCGAACTCTAATAATGTCCTCTAGACTTGAAATTCCTCCACTTGCTATTATTAGTGAATTGGTAAAACTGCTTGCAAGAGACAATGTCATGACGTCAGGTCCATTTAGTGTTCCATCTCTGTCTATACTTGTCAGCAAAAATTCCCTGATACCCATTGCCATAAACAGATTAATTGCATCAATGATTCCATAGCTGGAAGCCTCCCTCCAGCCATCAATCATGACTCTGCCATTATTTTGATCAATTGAAATTACTAATTTTTCAATCTTTTTCTTAGCTATCTGTCGTATGGAATCTGGTTCTTTGTAAGCTATAGTTCCCAGAACTACTTTAGCTGCATTTTTGTTAAACATCTCATTTATGGCGTTAATTGATCTAATACCACCTGCCACTTGAACAGGAATTTTTACAGAATCAATTATCTTAAAAACAATTTCATTATTATTAATGCCAGTTCGTAATGTTGCATTTAAGTCTACAACGTGTAACATATCTGCACCAGCTGCTTCCCATTTCCTTGCAGTTTCTATAGGATTATCGCTATATACCACTTTATTAGCAGGATCTCCCCTAACCAATCTAACAACATTTCCATTCATAAGATCTATTGATGGTATCACTTTCATTTTTGATCAGAACACACATTGAGAAAGTTTTTCATTATAATTGCACCTAATTTGCCAGATTTTTCAGGATGGAATTGGGTACCGTATAGATTGCCCTCCTCAACTATTGCTGGAACATTAACTCCGTATTGGGAAGTTGCAGAAACTATACTTTCATTTTCTGGCACTATCAGATATGAGTGGACAAAATATGCCCATGATCCATCCTTAATACCTTGTAATAACTTAGTTTCTTTTTTGATTATTTCAAGATTGTTCCAACCCATGTGGGGAACCTTGACTTTTTTCTTAGGTAATATTATTACTTTGCCATCCAGAATTTTAAGACCGTCACGTGTTCCTTCTTCGCTATGATTGAACAACATCTCCATGCCTAAACAGATGCCAAGTATTGGCATAAAATCCTCAATAGATTTTATGAATATGTCTTTATAGGGTTCAATTGATTTTACTGCAGGATCGAAATTGCCTACTCCTGGTAGAACTAAACCATCAAATTTATCGAGACTGTTCATATCATGTATGATTATGACATTCTGTGCCCCATTTCTTTCCAAAGCGGCCTTCAAACTGAAAAGGTTACCTGCACCGTAATCAAATATTGCTACATTAACCATTACATTGCACCTTTTGTACTAGGTACTCCTTCACTTTTCTGATTAATACTAGCAGCCATTCTGAGTGCTACCGCAAATGCTTTTATCACTGATTCAATTTTATGATGATCGTTATCTCCATATTCGACGATTATATGCGTACATGCATTCAAGTTCTGTGAAAGAGATCTTATGAAGTGTTCTATGTCTTCTCTTGGGATCCCTTCGACTGTATCACTAGATAACTTTAATTGTATAACATAAAATTGACGTTTCACAAGATCTATCGTTACATATGCCAAAGATTCATCCATTGGAACCATTGCGTATCCGAATCGCATGATATGTGACCTATCACCAAGTGCCTTGTCTATAGTTTGTGAAAGTGCAATTGAAATATCTTCTACTAAATGATGTATGACTCTATCTTTTGATTCGGCTATTAGAATAATATCTATGTTGGCATGTTTACCAATGGATGTAACAAGATGATCGTAAAATGGAAGACCTGTTTTTATAGTCGTCTCTCCTGTACCGTCAATATTTACCTCTACTGTAACAGAGGTCTCTTTAGTGATTCTTTCCATCTTTGCAGTTCTTTCGTAAGTAGCAGAAGAAACCAACGATAAATACTATTTTATTAATACTTTATTTAATATGTTCGGTAATATATTGATATTTTCTATTATAGCCTCTGCCCCAATTTTCCTGAATTGTCTTGCAGTTAATGTTGGCTGCGTACTACACCCGTAAACTCCAATAAAAGCTATTTTAATATCTGTTTCTTTTTCTGCTCTCCTCACCATTAGTAAGTCTTCAGCTGAATCTCCAACATATATCGCAGTCTTACTATTCATTATTTTCATGGCTTTCTTTATTGCGTAAGGATTAGGCTTGCTGTATTCACGTTCTTCATCTTCAAGAAATATACAGGCTCTTTGATTAAATACATCGAATACTGGTTTCAGTGAATATTCTGCTGCGATCTTACTTCTACCTGATACAATAGCAACATTGCTACCAAACATCTTCGTAATATCATTAATCGTAGTACGGGTAGCTAAAAGCTTATCATTTTCGATCAAAGGTTTTCCAAAATAATATTTTGGTTTAATCTTATGGCGTTTTTCGAACAATTCCGATCCATAAAAAAATTCATCGAACACTGTCGCAAGCATACTGTTGCCAAGTGGAGCAGGATAAACTAATATTTTTTTTAATCTTTGAATGTCTGCATAATGAAAATATGAAGTTAGAAATTTTTCGACAGAAATAATACCGCCTTCATCTACATTCTTTGCGATAAAACTAAGAAATTCTCTTGTTGATCTAATACTTTTTTGCGGATTTACTAAAATCGCGAGTGCGATGGCATAACTAGTATCAGTGTCATTGTTGAATCCACCTGTTTGTCTGAACTTTAGGATTATATCATCATTGACTATTCCTTTTAGAACCGTATTGCCTATTATGTACTTAAGTATGAAATCTACAGTTTTTTTAATTACGATATTATACGATTTTCTTATGTCTATTAATACTCCATCGATATCAAAAAGAATACATTGTGGATTGAATGTTTTGAATTCTTTATCTATATAATATTGGTGCAACCGCTTTATTGTCATCTGACAGTTTTATGTATTTGAATCTATAATTGATAAATTTAAGTTTGTACGACATAGACAATATATACTTATATAAACATGGAGCAGCCTGGCTCTGAGAACATTAACCAATAGCTATGTTCAGCAGATCAGCGTTAAGAATAATATATATTCTCTTTGAATGGTTTACGGCACATGTCATAATCAGTAACGGAAATAAGCCTTGTTCTAAAAGATCAGTATAATATAGAATAAAGCCTTTAAAGTAAATCAATCAACCCCTTGAGCAACTATAACGGATTTTAATAGCTAGATTTACGTTCCTAGACTATCACTATCCAGCAATCATTTTTTCCTGGATATCTGATGAAATTATCCATATAAAATATATTTTATATTATTTTTATTACGGGACCTTTCCGTACTACATATATGTATCGAAAATAAATTTATGTTGTCTAAAGATAGCAAATCACAATAATCATATAAGAGAAAATTTCTACCAAATTAAGTTTTTGATAATGATAAAGATTACTGTATTAGTTTTCTGTTTGTGATCAATATATAAATATATATATATATATTTATATATATCTTAATTGATAATTGATAAAGATGATCAAATCGCTATGGATTGTTCTTTATACTGCCTTTTCTATTGATTTAATAAATTTATCATTCATATCCTTCGTACCCACAGTAACTCTAATACAGCCCCTATAACCCTGAATATCGCCTATCTTTTTAACAACTATTCCTCCTTTTTCTAACTCTTTTAGAATCGCATTATATTTATCATAGGTTTCCATGAAAATGAAATTTGCACTAGAATTAAAAACCTTAATTCCATTCAATTTGGAGAGAGAGTCAATCACTCTTTTTCTTTCATTTTTAATCAATTCAATAGTAGCTTTGATATAACTGTAATTAGAGAACATCATACTTGCTATTGTTAATGATAGACTATTGACTGGATAAGGCGATTGGATTATTGATCTAAACACCTGTGCAAACTTTTCATCAGATATCAAATAGCCTATTCTCGCGCCAGCTAATCCAAATGCTTTAGACAGCGTGCGCAATATGACAATATTATTATATTTTGCAACATCTGAAGATAAAGAATAATCTGCAAATTCGACATATGCCTCATCGACTACGATTAATTTATCTTCAAGCATATCTATAATTTCCAAAACTAATTGCTTGTCAAATTGATTGCCAGTTGGATTATTAGGAGAACAAATGTAAACCACATCAGATTGTTTGGCACTATTTAGAAATTCGTCTTTCCGTAGAGCATTGTCTGTTGTATTTAATGGTACTCTATTGACTGTTATATCATGTAATTTACATCGGTTTACGAAATAAGAAAAAGTTGGTGTGAAAATAGTAGCTCGTTGTTCCCTTCCAATAATCGAAAGAATTAATTCAATTATTTGATCTGACCCATTCCCTATTGCGAGGTACTTTTTACTGATGCCTATATATTCTTCCAGTCGTTTATATATCTCCTCAAATTGCTCTAGTGGATATTCTCTTAAATCTGTGTATTTTATAGCTTGTAAAGCAATTTCTGAAATAAAGTTTCTATTTAATAGAAAATTCTCATTAGAATCTAACTTAATAGAGTTTTTAATTTTTTCTGGCCTGATATAATTATCAAGTTTGGAGAGCTGTTCTAATTTCTCGGAGAACCAAGGCCTCATTATTTTATTCTTTCCTTTACGGCTTCATAGTGATTCATCAAACCTTCAGCTAATGCAATTTCCCTAATTTTAGATTCTACTTTCTTCAAACCTGGCCTAGTTGCTTCTACTTTATTTACTATCTTTATAAAATCGAGTGCTGACAGTGATGCTCTAGATTTACCGAAGCCCATGGTTGGAAGGATATGATTAGAACCCAAACAATAATCACTAGCTGAAGATGGAGTAAAACGTCCAATCAATATCAAACCTGCTGATGTAATTTGTCTTGAAATTGTTCTTGCATTCTTTGCCATTATCTCCAAATGTTCTGGCGCTACTTCATTTATGAATTCTATTGCTGAAGATTCATTTTTACAGATTGCAAAGAATCCATTATCTACTAAACTTCTTCTGACGATATCAATTCGACTAATAGACTTATTGTTAAGAAGGGATTGGATCTCTGCCTTAACGTGTCCTGCTAATTCCTTTGATGTCGTGACAAGCCCACAAAATGTATCGTAACTGTGTTCTGCTTGCGATATCATATCAAGTGCAATTAGCCTTGCATCAGTCTTTGCATCTGCATATACTACTAATTCAGTAGGACCAGCAACCATATCTATTGAAACTCTAGATGATGCAAGAGTTTTGGCAATAGAGACAAACACGCCTCCTGGACCAACGATCTTGCTTACTTTGTGGATACTCTGAGTTCCAAAAGTCAAAGCCGCAATTCCCTGTGCACCACCTATCTTATAGAATTCATCAACACCGCAAATTTCTCCTGACACAAGAGTCAAAGGATCTATCTTTCCATCTTTTAATGGTGGAGAGATTGCCACTATTCTCTTTACTCCAGCCACTTTTGCAGGGACGGCACACATTACCATCGTACTAGGATAGCGAGCTTTTCCACCAGGGATATAGCATCCAACACTAGAGATAGGCTGAATCATACGCTGAATCTTTACTCCGTACGATGAAAGTGAAATTTTCTGCAACTGCTTGAAAAGTGCAATTTCAGTCTTAATTAGACTATTTCTTATCATCTTAATAGATTGAATCTGTTTTTTGGTAACTTTATTATATGCCTCCCGTATTTCTTCATCTGTAACTTTCAATGAATTTAACCTAATACCATCAAACTTTTCCTCATAATCCATAATTGCTGAGTCGCCATATTTTTCTATATCTTCCATTATCATTTTTGTCCTTTGAATTAATTCATTAGAAATGCTATTGCTTGAATTTCGTAAATTTTCAGCGTCAGATTTTGCGTTCTTAACAATTATTGTCCTTATCAAGAATCCTCATCTAAATTTATCTCATGCAGAGGCAGAATCTGTCTTGGCTCCATTACAACTAAGCCTTGAGCCATCTTTCTCATTACAGGAACTATTTTGATAAATTCAGTCTTATCAATAATTGTATTTACTCCATACCACCCATCTTCACTTAATGGGCTAATTGTTGGTTTTTTTAATGCAGGTAGGTTTTTTAGCAATTTATTGAGATTTTCTTTCTTTACATTAACGAAAATATGAAGCTTTTTACGGCCTTCTACTACCCCTTTTAATAATGCAATCATATCTGCTATCTTCTCTCTTTTTTTAGGATCCTTTAGAGCATTCTTATTTGCAACGAGAACAGCAGAAGACTCCATAACCCTATCAATTATCTTCAGATTATTTTGTGCAAGAGTGCTCCCAGTTTCAGTAATATCGAAAATTGCATCAACATCTTCAGGTGGCTTTGCCTCTGTGGCTCCAAAGGAAAGGAATATCTGGACATGTTTATTCTCTCCCACTCTTAGCCACGGAGTAATGATCATAGGATCGCTGCCTCCAAAATATTTTCGATAAGCAAAGTTAGATTTTATATGAGAAGCTGTAGTAGTGAGATATTCTGAAGATATTCTTAGAGTTTTATTATTTTTGGCAAACTCCGTAATTAATCCTGTCAAGTCATTGAATTGAAAACTTTGTGGAACTGCAATTACTTGTTTTACTCTGCCATATTCTAAATCAAGTAATATTTTGACATCCGCTTTGGCCTCTCTAATCCAGTCTTTACCTGTAATTCCAACATCATAGAAGCCTTCTTGAACATAAGTTGGAATTTCTTGGGGTCTTAATATTTTGACATCTATTTCAGAATCACTGAGTTTTACTCTATAAGTACGCCCGCGACCACTAACGGTTTGCCATGCCTCTTCAAGAATTCTAAATGTTGCATCCTCAATGCTACCTTTTGGGATTGCGAATTTCACAGTATGCATATGAATATATAAGCAAAATCTATTATCGGATATATATTTATTAAAAACCTTGGGAATGTAGAATTTTTATCCGCAAGTCACATTCCTGTTTTTAAGAATTGATTTACGCTAATCTTTATTATGAGTTTTTTTGCATGAAACTCATCACTCATTAAATATACTTTTAGATTAGATTATAAATTATTCCAAAGTCGTGTTAACATATTGACACTTTGGAGATGAACTAGTTGTGTTTTCAGGAAGCGCTCTCCTATCCGATTTACAGAATTTATCAATAGGTACTTATCAAAGGTAAAGATTCCTGCAAATGCTGAGGCCTGATTTTCGTCCATAGACATTTTTGAAGAGATCTGTCTTCTCTCTGTATTGACTGTATTAATGCCGAGTTTGAATACACCTCGCCTTACACCTCTTTGTCTTCCATGTCAAAGCCAAAATTGTCAAGCCAGACTCTAACTTTGAATGATTTGTTTTTCATGGTTCCAAATGCTTGAAGGTAAAATCGATTTCCATGGAGATATTGTTGCCTTAAACGACGATGAGATAACTTTCGTTAGTAATTTCAATTGCATTCAAACATACAGTAAATGTCAGGAAGTTAACGTAAGTAATGACGTTATAAATGATATTGTTTTTTACTTTTTTCTTCTTTTAGGATAGTTAACAATTTTTGAGCTTGATTGAATTTATCATTAAATGATATTGTTCATAGATCTTACAGTTGAGTAACACAGAACTTCATCATTTCAATTAGAAAACTCTAAAATGCTTTTTGTAGACATTCCAAAATTGTCAATCTCATTTAGGGTTACTATTGTCTGTTGGGAATGTACAACACCTTATAACGTCAATATTAAAGAGAATACCTTATTACAAGACACTTTTATGTTTAGTTACTATTATTATCCTTATTTATCAATGCAAGAATTTCTTTTGCTCTGTCTATATTTACAGTTCTTTCTTCCGCAATTTTATTGGCAACTATTTCGATTTGATTACCTGTTGCACCTGCCGCTGCAGCAATATTTCTAGCATGCAATCTCATATGTCCTTTCTGGATACCCTCAGATGCTAATGCTCTAATAGCTGCAAAATTTTGAGCAAGACCAACAGCAGCCAATATAATTGCAAGTTCCTTGGAAGTTTTAACTCCAAGAATTTTTAACGCAAGTTTGGCCATTGGATGGACTGAGGCGACCCCTCCGACTATTCCAGTTGCCATTGGTAGTTCTATCTCACCTGCTAAATCACCTTCCTCTGTTTTATTCCAGTTAGTCATTGATCTATAGGTACCGTCTCTGGCAGCATATGCATGGGCTCCAGCCTCGATTGCACGAAAGTCTTGGCCTGTAGCTAAGGCAACTGCATCAATACCGTTCATTACACCTTTGTTATGAGTTACAGCGCGGTATACGTCAGAGTATGCAAAAGCGTATGCGTACAAGATTCGCTCCACAATATCTTGTCCTCCTAGCTCATTCTTGTCGAAAATTGCTTTGCATTTTACAAGCCTCTTTGTTGCATAATTTGAAATTATTTTTAATATAACTTTGCCACCAGTTAACTGTTCTATTACTGGAGCTATTGATTCACACATTGTATTTACTATATTTGCGCCCATGGCATCTTTAGTATCAACGACTAATTCTACAAGAAGCATAACTCCTTTATTATGTTGGCTTTTGTCTTGCACTTGTCTTACTTGCAGATCTTTAACAACAGCGAATCTGCTCTTTGAGCTAGCCAACTCTAATATTTCTTTCTTACTAGACAGAATGTTTATTTTCGCAGATTCTTCAGAAATAGGTAATGAGACTATCTGTACTTGACCTATCATAATTGATTCGTCTGCTTCTGCTATAAAACCTCCCTTACTCTTTGCAATTTTTGCTGCTTTGCTTGCCGTTGCAATTATGGAAGGCTCTTCTATAGCCATTGGTAGAAGGTATTCTTTGCCATTAATTACGAAGTTTGTTGCAATACCAAGTGGAAGAGCAAATATACCTATTGCATTTTCTATCATTGTATTAGCATTGTCAAAGCTGAATGCTGATGAAGGATCTTGTAATATAGCAATATCCTGTGCAGACAATTCTGTTATTTTTTTTAGATAGCGTAAACGTTCACTTTGATTCATCTTATAAAATTTTTTCAATGTCAAGTGATTAAATAAATTGTACAAGATCGTTAATAACAGTGACATGGAAAATATCCTTATAAAAAGCCAAAATAATGCTTAAAAATAGCAATACTACAGATCCATACTTCATTTGGCTAAGTGTTATATAAGGAATAAGCAAAGCAATCTTACTCTTACTCACAGATATCTGAACAAAAGCTGATCTTTTATAACTTTTAAATCTCAATAATAGTTTAGACTTATAAGAAATTCTGATATATGAAATTTGCTGACTCACCCTGCGAAAGCGGGCTGATTAAATCGGAAAGATAATAGAATATAATAATAAGATGTAAGAGAACATCTGTAAAACTAACAATAACCTTTCTTATTGATTACTTATTTCATTTTAAAATCTTTTATAAATTATTTCTAGTTACTTTGCCATAATAATATCAGAGTTTGCTATTTGTACCGATTTAAAACATTATTTCTTTCTCTTCTTAACATCAACATACACATTAGAGCTTTTTGAACATGTAATCTGTTCTCAGCCTCATCCCATATTACGGATGAACTCCCATCTATCACCTCCGAGGTAACTTCTTGTCCACGTTTTGCAGGAAGACAATGCATAAATATTACATCCCTTTTTGCATTCTTTAAAAGATCTGAATTTACCTGATATCTTGGAAGGAAAGCTTCTTCTCGAGTAGTCTTATCTTGATCTTTTCCTATTGACAGGAATGTATCAGTTACTATAATATCTGCATCCTTGGTAGCCTGAAGCGGATCATCTGTAATAGTTATCTCAGCTCCGGTTTTTTGTTCTTCCTCTCTAGCCAGTCGTACTATTTGTTCTAAAGGTTCATAACCATGGGGACAGGCTGCCGTCATATTGATGCCTGTTTTTGCACAACCTAACAACAAGTCATTACATACATTATTCCCATCTCCAATCCACGCAAGATTCAATCCTTTCATTTTTTTCTTGTGCTCTTGAATCGTTAGCAGATCTGCAAGTATTTGACATGGGTGGAAAGTATCAGAAAGGCCATTTATAACAGGTATAGAAGCAGAGTCAGCTAACAGCTGTACATCAGCATGCTCATAAACGCGAGCTACAATACAATTGACATAGAGAGATAACGTTCTGCCAGTATCCTCTATTGATTCTCCGCGCGATAACTGCATATCATTAGTACTGAGATATAATGCGTTTCCACCAAGATGAAAGATGCCAGTCTCGAAACTTACCCTAGTTCTAGTTGAAGGCTTTTGGAAAATCATCCCAAGTACTTTGCCCTTTAATAATTGACTTGCTTTTTCTCCGTCTCCACTCATGAGTTCATTTTTTAAATTACCAGATAATCTTAGAATAGAAAGAATTTCCTCTGAACTCAGATCTTGCAGGCTAAGAACATCTTTGTTATTTAAGGAAGTCTTCATTGTCTTTGTCTAAAGAGTAAAACTAACATATCTTTCTCTTCTTTTCTCTTTTCTTTTTTAATATGGTCTTCTGTATCGTAGCATTGTATTTATCTTCTCTCCCTGTTCTTTTCAGATATTCTTTATCTTCATTGTTTGTTTGTATTAGTCCAATTATTCCCTTGTTTTGCTACTGTAGATTGCTGTAAACCTCTCTACTCTTCATCACTCTTCTCTGTTATCTTTCCCTTTGTCTTGTCCTTTCGACCAAACAATCTACTGAAGCGGCTGGTCATCTTCTTCTCTTCCTTCTTAGATGGTTTCTTTTCTTTTTCTTCTTTTTCTTCTTCTTCTTTTACTGCAGGTGGGGAATAGGAAGAAGAAGAAGAAGGAATGCTTTGTATTATGCTTTCTTCTACAGAATTTTTGTCGAAAGGCATTCCTTCTTCTTTTTCTTCTTCTTTAATTTCTTTTGTTTGCATTTCTGGAACAGATATAGGCAGGGGAGTTTCTGTCTCGTTGATCATGTTAGGTATTGTTGTTACTTCCGAGTCTATACGCGATGATAATGGTGAAATCTCTCTGATTGATTCAGAAGTGGCCGGTGCATCAGTAAAAGTAGATGTTCTTAAATTCTCAACGTCAATTATTGAAGTATTACCAAATATAGATTCAAGGAATTTAGCAGGATTAAATGGAATTATGTCCTCATATCCCTGACCAACTCCAAGATAGACAATAGGTTTGGATGTAATATATGCAATAGAAAGTGCTGCACCACCCTTTGAGTCTGCATCTGTTTTAGTTAAAATGGCGCCATCAAAGTTAGTGTAGTGAAAAAATTCTCTTGCTTGATTGATAGTATCATTCCCGGCCAAAGAATCGCCTATAAATAATTTCAGATCCGGTTTAGATACCCTTACAATTTTACTAATTTCATCCATCAAATTCTTGGCAGTCTGCATCCTACCAGCTGTATCAATCAATACCGCATCGACATGATGTTTTCTACTGTGATCTACTGCATCTCTTGCCACTGCTGAAGGGTCTGATCCATATCTTTGCATGATTATCTTTAACGATAATTTTTTTGCATGTTCGCTTAACTGTTCAATTGCGCCTGCACGATGAGTATCTCCTGCTGCTAAAACTACAGAAATGCCATTCTTACGTAACAAATTAGATATCTTAGCGACTGTCGTAGTTTTACCTGTTCCATTGATTCCCAAAAATACAATAACAAATGGTCCGCCTTTTGTTTCCCTCTTTGCTTTGATTTTCTCTATTAGATCTATCTTTCCACATCTGGCAAGCATTTCACCAATAGCATTGTGAAGCTTTGACCTGATAATATCCTCTGCAACCTGTCCTCTTTCCAGTTTCAAACCCAATAATTCTTTTTTCAATCTTGCTGAAAGATCATCGATTACTTCCTGTGCAACATCGCTTTCTAACAATGCAAGTTGTAAGTCAAATAAGTTATCGTCAAGATCTTTTTCAGAAAGCTCTTTTTGACCTAAGGTTTTGGCTGCACTTGAAAAGGCCTTTCTGAGCTTATCAAACATATACTTATTTCGCCTAATGTGTATGTTGTTGTCCAGCGTCATGCGAATGTTGTTGGGTACGATGTGACGCTTGGGAGCCGTCTCCAGAAGTACCAGTCGCAGAACCACCTTTTTGTAACATTTGGTTTACTTGTCGTTGAATTTGTTCCATACGCATTGATATTTGTTCTTTTTGGCTAACAAGTTGCCTTAAGGCAACTTCAAATTCCTTAATTTTAGATTCAATATAGTTAATAGCGTCTTCTTTATTTTTTTCTATAGTAACATCTGCACCTATATTTATCAGCAATTTTTTCACTGGTGGAACTAAGGCTTTTATATAAACTCCAATTCCAACAGGCATAAATGATTCAACTTCAGAATCGGTTGGAACATTTTGAATAGCATTAGAAGCCAGTCGTGCTTCTTCCAATAATCGTGTTACAGTAGCCTCTCGACTAATGTTATCATTCATATAGGCCTCAAGAACTCGTGATTGCTGAACCAGTTCATTGATTTTCTGCTCTATTGAGGCAGCCTGTTGCTGATTACGTAATTCATCGGTCATTAAAATCAATTTCCAAAGCTATCTTATAACTGTGACTAAGTAAATTATCTCATGGTAGAAATATTATCTTCGAATTGCAAAAAAATACTGTCCTTATTAATGTTATAGATATGGAATACTATTATCCTCGTTAGCACTAGTAAAGAGCGATTCTAAAGATACTTTCGAATATTGCTTCTAATGGTATTCATTACAAGATAGCCTGAGGAGCCGAATATCTCCCCTCTTTCTGTTTCTTGGACAATAACATAATATAATAAGCAACCACTCTTTGATTGTATAATCCCAGTTATCTTAATGATATCTCCTTTATGCAATACTGGTGCTTTTTTTCTCAATTTCTCTATTAGATTTCTCGATGTGCCGGCTATTACTTTATGTACTTTCTATTGTCAGCAAAAAAAATTGAATAACAAGTTACATATACTATTCCTAGTTTTATAATCGTTTATTGTTATTATAATTTATTATTAGCTACTTATAATATCTCATAGTTGGAATCCTCCTACTTTACTCTTGTTGCCTCAAAACAGGATTTGGCAAGTATGACTATGGCAAATTACCTAATTCATAACAAACATTTTTCTGTACATGATAAGAATAATAGTGAGGAATATACCTCAGAGGTATATAAAAAAATCAAACTTCACATCTCTCATGAGAATCTTCTCTATATAGAAGAGTTAGATACAAGATATCCGCATTCAAAAGCCTTTATTTTTTTATCAAAACATAGATCTGAAAGCAAAATCCCTACTTTAACTTGTCATTGTACTGGAAATTATGCAGATAATCCCTATGGTGGAAACTCACGAGAGTTAGCAATATCATATCCATATTTACAAAAAAGATATCTGAAGGAAATTAATAATTCTAAACCAGCCCTTTCATATTATGAAATTGTTATAGAAGCAAGCCATCATGGACCTACATCGTTGAAAAAACCTGTCTTGTTTATTGAAATTGGTTCTACAGAAAGGCAATGGATTGACAGAAATGCTGCTTCTATCGTATGCAATTGTCTCCTAAGAGTCCTCGTAAATGGATTAGGAAAGTGTGAAAAAGTTGGAATTTGTTTGGGTGGAACACACTATCCTTCGAAATTTAACACGTTATTATTAGAGTCAGAATTTGGCCTGGCTGCTGTGGCTCCAAGACACAATTTAGAATCAGTTGATAAAGATATGTTAAATCAAATGATTGCAAAGAGTATTGAGAGAGTTACTCATATAATAGTTGACTGGAAAGGACTTGGTAAGGAAAAAAATCGGATAATGGGATTAGTAGAAGATACTGGTCTCAAAGTGTTGAGAGTTTGATATTGTTATTGCTATGATGCATCAAATGTTGGAATTTCGTAGGGTAACAAAAAAATGACGGCATTATATATACTATTTAAAACAGGAATCGGGAACTCTAGCCGTCGAAATGTCGATTATAGCTATTATAGAACTCCTTTAAGAAATAAGAATTAATACATTGAATCGAAGGATCAGGGTAATGACTGTTTTTTGTATTGAACAAAAATCCTAATTGTCAGACACAGTAGAATCTAGGCTAATAAGGCAAAAAGGATTAGAAAAAAGGTAGACAAATTGTAAATGAGAAGGAATCTTTCATGAGTGTTGAAACAAATATAGAAGAAACTAAGTTAATAATGAAAACATAAAGCTTCTTCTTTGCATTGACACACCCTCATGAAAATTATTGAACAGACACCAAATATTAATAATTGGATTGTTCACATCATTACTATCTTTTTATATTAATGCAATTGAGATGAAAATGGATTTGAAAAACACAAAGAATAATGTTTAAGCAACAATAAATTTACTATTATAAAGCTGTTCTGCAAAAAAAGGTATAGGTATAATC
>CAVTCE010000002.1:0-16439 GCA_963733025.1 uncultured Nitrososphaeraceae archaeon
GTCTTAGAACTAAAACAAGTCTTACTCGTAAACAGTACTATTCAAGATTATCTAGGATGACAAAAGCTGGATTAGTAAAAAGAAAGAAGGGAAAGCATTCTTTGACGGCATTTGGTAAAGTGGTCTATGATGCTCAAACAATAATTGAAAAAGCAGTCAATAATTACTGGAAACTTAAGGCAATTGATTCACTTGAAGTATCTGATGATCTCCCTAAAGAAGAACGACTAAAACTTATTGACAGTTTATTAGATAATAACCATATAAAAGAAATCCTCTATAACAAGGTGTAATTAGATTCTCTTAAGATTGTAGAATGAATAAATGGTAATATGCATAACTTAATGCTAGGTTCAGATGCCATCCACAACCAATAGCATTACTGTATATGTTTTTAAAAGTCGGATCAAGAAATATTTCCTTGATCAAATGTCTATTGCATTGAATCTGTCTGTGCACCTTCAAAAATTTTTGAACCCCTTTCCATCTAGATATATGCGTGTGTCTTCTTTTAATCATTGTTCGGAGTGACTTGATGCCAGTCCATAACATCTAGAACTAAAATATAAGTGTACGAGGCCATAAGCAATTATGGTTTGTTGTCCTCCTATCGAAATCTTCACTATATCCATGAATTGTTAGGATAACCCGGCTTTAGAGTATATTATAAAAGGGATCACATATATCAGATCCTATGGCTCTGGATTTGCAATTAACCATCCGCAAGCAAAAAGACTATTATAATAATAATCACTGGTATCCCTCATATTCATCATATCCATTAATTAGAATCAAAAACACACATTATGTATAAGAGAAGAAGTTTCTTTAAACATTGGTTAGAGAGTATTTGCGAAGCAGATCTAGAGATCCACGCATAATACCTAGATAGAGAGAGGGATGGAATATCTACCATATAGTTCTAATACTGAATATAACGCATTATTTACAATTCATCTTAAGAGCGATGCATTATTAAAAGAACTATACGATGCATAAAGAGTTTACCTAAAGTTTTTAATGATGATAATTAAAGTTATGATCTTGTTTATTCCATAGAGAAAGGAAAAAAGATCGAATCAAAAACTAGTAGAACACAATTCAATGACAGATATATATAAATGCTAATGGATCAGCGCGCACGCAGACATCAGTTTTGATCCGAAAGACGCAAAGTTTTAAATTCTTTGGATATTTAGTGAGAGCGTTTTACGCCAAATGTTCATGAACATCATTGTTCATGTTCATGAACATGTTCAACCACCTATTTTTGTAAAGTCTTAAAAACAAACAGAATTTACAGGGTGGGATGTCCAAGGATGTTACCAATAATAGAAAAGAACAACAACTAGAAAACAGTTGATTCAAAATCATAAATTAATGATCTCTGTTAATAAGTAGAATAGTAAGATAGTATAATCGGCTTTATAATAACAATATAACAGTTCATTGGAACAAATGAACACAAGAAAGAATAATATATGTATCCGAGAGATATTCTCGTAGAGTGGGTTGATTATCCAAAACATCCCAACTTATCTGCTGCAGCTATATCTTTTTCCTTAAGTTAACAGACCCAGATAGAATAACCTGCCTCGGTGCTGCTGCGCTTGAATTCAGATTAACAATAACGATGTTAGTTGATACCCTGAAGGGTCTGCTCGGTCTAAATCAAATTATTGATCAGTCATCATCCGTTAACTTAATTTAGAGGTATTAAAATGAAAATTAAATCCTGTTGCCATATTTGTACTATTGAATAGACTAAAATATTATATGCAAAAGACACTGTCCATTGCTGTGTATACATAACTTCAGAAAGCGCATCTATCTGGGCATCTATAATATTTTTAGGATTCGAAATATGAATTAGTTTTCGGTGATATGTCATAATATATTTTAGTAATAGCAGTAATAATTGGATAAAAAACTCGCCAATATAATTAGGTAATATAGGTAGATATTTTATTATTATTATAACCTATTGATACAATTAAGCGATCAAAATTAAGTATTAGTTCATTAGCTGTACTATATTTAGATCAGAATGACGAAATTCAATATTGATGATAATCTCATAGACGAATTGGGATCAAGAATAGATGCCTTACAAAAAATTCCACTCAAAACTAGCGTAATAATTGCCATAAGTCTAGCGAGTTTTTTCACATATTACGATATAACAAACTATTCATATATTTCACCTATTTTAAAAACAAATTGGCATATTGGAGATGCAGAAATAGCCTATGGTGCTTCAATGACTGTATTAGGTTACGTAATTGGAGCGATTTGCATTACTGTATTTGCTGATACAAATGGAAGAAAGCCTGCATTCATACTCTCAATTCTGCTTTTAGGATCTGGCTCCATTTTAGCAGCATCATCACAAGACATGACACAAATGGCACTATTCAGATTGTTAACGGGAATCGGAATTGGTGCTGAGATAGCTATTGTGTCTTCATATATAGGAGAGATGTCACCGAAATCAAAACGTGGCAAATACACTTCCATTATAATATTGATTGGTTGGGCAGGCCTAACATCTTCGGGGCCTATTTCCTTTTTATTAATTCAACAAGCTCAAGTTATTGGAATAGACAGCTGGCGGATAGTATTGGCTATAGCTGGTACTGTTGCGCTTATTTCATTGCCCTTTAGAATTCAAATGCCAGAATCATTTCGCTGGCTTTTGGCAAAGGGAAAAATCCATCAGTTAGATTCTGTTCTAATGAGTTTAGGCATCGCTCCATTAGAAGCAAATAACAAAACTCTATATTCATCGAGAAAGTTCAGTTTGAGAACCTTTAAGAATAAGCCAGTAATGTTAAGGGTCCTATTCTTTGTAGCTATATGGTTTCTTGTGTTAATACCGGTATATGCATCTTTGTTACTTGTCGTAGAGTACGTTAATCAGGGTTATTCATTGAATGAATCAATATCAATTAATACTTTAAGCAGTATTGGTTTTGTAGCAGGAGGTCTCCTATCGCTTCCACTGGCCGATAAAATGGAGAGAAAACATCAAATTGCAATAGCCAGTAGTATAATGAGCATCGCATTTATTTTACGTGGATTTTTAATCGATAATTATAATGGATTAGTTGTTGCTGGGTTCATAGCATTTGCATCAAATGCCTGGCTTATCTCGAGTTTGCTTGCTTACACTTCTGAGAGTTTTCCTACTAGAGTACGTTCGTTTAGTTCTGGAATAGTTGAAGGAATTAGTCGCGGACTTGCCGCACTAGGACCTATTTTATTTGTTTTGTTCCAACCATTAGGGTTTCTAAGTTTGATGATAGTAATAGCATCATTTTCTATGATCGCAACTGTTATCATAACAATATACGGATCCAAGACTAGAGGAAAATCATTAGAAGAAATAAGCAGCGAAGAGTCATAGATGGATACCAATCATAGGACTAGAATGGTAATGACTTTACTTTCAAAGCACTTTCCCTTAAACGTATTCTGCATGAAATCTTCTATGTTAAAATACAAAGATAATATAAGACATACAAGATTATGGATAATTAAATACAGAAGAGAGAGAGCGAGAGATAGTGATAAGACCATGAAATACATGTTCTTATCTATTACAATGTACTTTTATGTCGGTCTATGCATAAGTATTCTGCCAACTATAAAAGTTACAGCTCTATGAAGATCCTAAAACAGTCATAGCCGCGATAACGCGTAACTTGCAAATAGAACTAAACTCATAATACTAATTTAAGATCCACTATTGCTTTCATCCACAGAGTTACACAAGTTGAAATCAATAAATATTCCTTTAAACCAATGTTCACACTGTAGTATTGATGAATACTATAGCTGATGTAATCTACCTTTATCTGTGAGTAAGGATTCTTCGTTTTAATTTAAGATCTACAGGAGATCTAAATTGTCGAAAATTTTATTATAATATCCAATCCCATAACACTCTGCCTTTGCTATTAAGCATTCCCCATGATATATAGCTATATAGGAGTTTTGAGAGATTCTGTTAAGAATTTAAATATGGTGATCTCGTCATACTGTCTTACAAAATCCATAATTATATAATAAGCCATTTAAGATAAAGAGATTTTGAACGTCAAAAACATCAAGAGTAAAATTAACATTGCCAACATCAACAGCAATGCATTCATTTTACTTCTAATATCAGCTCCGCTCTCGATGGTGGCTGGTGTTTTATCTCCATCGGTGGGTCTTGTATTTGAACCATATCTTTTGATTTGGCTTGGACTTCTGTTATTTGTAAATCTGATTAGATTAAATCCAAAGGACGTTCTTGACTCTTTTGCAAAACCGACAAATATAGTAGTTATGACATTTTTTAAATTATTAATTCTTCCTCTTGGAGTATATGCAATAACATACTTTATCTATCCAAAACTGGCCCTATCTGCGACATTATTATCCGGAGTTTCGACTGCATTTGGTGCTCCATTTGCTGTTAATTTTATAGGAAGAGCAAAATTATCAACAATGGTCGGTGTAATAGTAGTTAGCTCTATTGCAGCGCCCTTTACACTTCCAACAATTGCATATTTTTTATTCAAAGAAAAAATCTCTATTCCATTATTTGATATGATATTTCTTCTTGCTATGGCTTTGTTAATACCACTATTTGTAGGATGGTATATAAGAAAGAAAGCAGATAGATTAGCTAAATCTATTAATGAAAATTCACTATCGATTTCACTTGTTCTAATAGTATTAATCAACTTGTCAGTGTTTGCAAATTTTTCAAGTTATTTCTTTATGAATTCCCTATTTGTAATTGAACTAGTTTTAGTTACATTTCTATTATTTGGGTTATACGGCTTAGTTGGGTATTATTGTCATTATTCATATTATTTTTTTGCATTGATAACAGGAAGAAGAAGAAGAAAGATAGTAAAAATAATAAAAATAATAACAGAAGAGCAGAGAAAGAAGATAAAATAACTGGACTGTTAGCAATGACATATATAAGCAACATATTAGTTGTAGTGCTTACTCACCAGTTCTTTGATATCAAGACAGAGGCTTTGGCAGCATTTTATCAAATACCTTATTATGGAGGATTATTACTTTTAAAAAAATTGCTTGTTTGATTGGAGATTTCTCTTAAGTGGGACAATAAACTTTATTTTTTGCGTCAACAACTACAAGATAATATATATCATGCCACCTAAAGTAGATCTATACTCATAAGCCAGAATTAGACTAATATTACAGCAATTTTTTGGTCACTTTCAATAGGAGATGTTTTTTGTCTTTTTGATAAATTTGTTAAAATAATAAAATTCTTCATAATACAATACCGAATTTTAGATTTATTTTTACTTTTTTCTTTAATCGCACAAGTGAAGTTTTGTGAACTCAGTTCTTGTTGCTCATGTAGAATGTATAAGTTTAAAGTGTTACATTCAGGATTTGTATAAATTTCTGAGGAATTAGATAATACCTACTTCTTTTGATTTGGAAAATAAAAGAAGTATATTGATAATGATGATGAAAGTTTCTATTATCCAGCATCGAAAATAGAAAATATAATATTAAAAAAATATGCCTCATCCTCTGTACTCACTAATAATAGGCAACATTCTCACGATTGCTTTTAATTATCTTAGTTGTCTATAATTATACAACTCTTAAGATTGGATATTCTAATCCAGGTTCAAGAGTAAGGTTTAGATCTCTATACTTATGAAGTCCATATTCTGACTGTGGTTCTAAGAGTAATGCAAGAGAATGACCTCCTTCTTGATTTACAGAGAAGATTTCATAATTAGATAGGTCTTGCTCGTGCTTGTTTCTTATCAGCAGCACGTTAATTGCAGATTTGCCTTCAACTTTTGGAGGATCAAATGATAAAATTAGATATCTTTGTACAGCCTGTAATTTGGAATCATCTGGGTCTACACGTTCTGATGTGAAGCCATGATTATGTAAAAATTCTATTATACTATTTTTATCTGCAGGAACAGCATATGCAGAGGGTAATCTAATCTGTTTTGTAGCTCTTATATCTGATTCATATTTTGGAAGAGTAACTTCTTCAATTTGTTTAGTTATTGTATTTTTAAAATTCATTCTAAAAGGTTCTTCAGATGGTATATACTTGCAACGAATTGGAATCAGAGTCTCTTTTTTTATAAGTTAGTGTATTTGAATTCTCTAATAAAAAGTCAGTATTTCTTGTAGCCCATTTAAGAATAGATAAAAGAGCCTCATATTGTGCTGAAATGGTACGCTCTCTTCTATTCTTTCCTTCTTCAGGTAATGGTTCTCTTGCTTCTAATAAAATAGTAAAAGTATTATATCTTAACGATAAGAAATTCCTCGCATCTACAATATTATGTGTGCTATGTCTTACTTTACCTTCATCATTTATTAGTGCATATCTTTCACAACTATAATTAAATTGATTGAGATCTGACTGTATGTCTTGAATTAAGCTTTTTAGTTTATCTTGGTCTAGTCTTTTCTGAATAGCTAAATTAGATGCTGCGTCGACAAATACATCATGATAAAGCACATAATTTTTTTCCTCAAGGTATTTTCTTTTAGGTGAATAGTTATGGACATCAATTATCAGATTTGGTTTCCAAGATCTAATAAAAGAATGAATTACTCGGTTCTCTTCGGAATTTAATGTCACATGGTCTCTATTCATGTCAATTCCATCTGCTGTTCTACGAGTGTTTTTGTGAGAACCATCTGGATTTGCATTGGGTAAAATGGCAATACATACATTTTGTGGAAAGTCTTTAGATTTAGTCTTTATTAAATGACCAATCAAACGTTCAGCAGCTTTACGGCTATATTTTTCATCTCCATGCTGACCTGCCATAATAAAAATTTTTAACTGTGGATTAACTCTTTCTCCAATAAGTGCAACGCCAATTCGTCTTTTTCTTGCAGTTCTTCCAATGACTTTATAATCAATAAGGTTTTTTCCATTATCCATATTGAGATTTTCAATTCCATGAAAGAATTGACTGGAATTTTTATTCTCAATATTGCTGCCCAATATTATTATCATTATAGTCGAGATTATTGTATTATATATTATTATAATAATACAATCATATATTCAACATCAATAAGAGCACTTCATTCATATTAATTCTGATAATAGATCTCGTCTCAATCATCATGGTTATTTTTGTAAAGGAGATTAGTACGCTATATACACACAATTGCGGTGAATCTAAATAAGATCTACTATATAAGAAAGATATATGAAGACTGAAGAAGGTCTACGTCGCCTTTGCAATCAAATACTAGAATCTGATAGCTCTGTAAGATTTGTTGGTATTCCCAATAAGATGGGTAAACAGATTGTATCAAGTCATAGACACGACCTAGCGCTATTACTTACACCACAGGAAATAGAAATGTTTGCTATAGAATCAGTTTTGAGAATGAACACGAGAAAAGATTTTGAATCAAAGCTTGGTAAACCTATATACTCATTTACACTTTATGAGAAAGTAAAAAGGGCGACAATAACTTTAAAGAGCAAAGAATACCCTATTGTTATGGTATCTTTTGATATACAAGCAGATCATGACTATATCATTATGGATAAAATATTACCAATTATTAGAAAAGAAGGACTGTAAAGCTGCCCTTTAAGAGAAGAAAGAAAAACTACCCCTGTTCTTATCTATTTATCAGAAATTGATATAGCGAAAGAAGCAAGAGTAACAGAAGTAACCGTTGGAAGCAGATTAATGATCTAATGAAGCATTTTGAATCCAATTATATTAGGAATATATTTATTAAAATTAAATAACGACAGCCCTATCTTGCTTTTCCTGCTGCTTTTTTTATTTTAGTATTCTTCGTAGTTTTTATATAATCTATTAGATCGTTTTATTAATTCTAATTTACATTACCAAGTTCCAGATCAGATATTCTCTTTTTTAGGTTAGTTCTAGGATCAATATTGTGATCATGAATAATATAATATCATATACTGTTTTGTCTAAATACATTGTTAATCAATTTAGGCCGACCGCTTTCTCAAGTCTGTTTTGTTTATCTCGCTTCTTTGAAGATCTTTAATTTCTTTGATATGCACTTTCTTTTTGGCTGCTGTATACCACGTACTCTTTTTTTATCTTACAATCTTTTGTAATGTCTTTGTTTATGTCTCCTTCAAGAGCATCTTTGCAACATTCATTCACAATTTAGTTTATCACTGAAATATTATAAAGGCAGTAGGACAGAACTTAGGTATTTGAATCCGTGTAACCAATGACCAAGTGGATTTGAACATTGCTGATAAGGAATTATAGGAAATAATCATCATCATCATTGACAATTTAAGAATTCTTAAACTAGACCGCCATACAATTGTCTTGCTGCGATACTTTGTCTAAACTCAGCATTACAACTATCATCTATGAAGTATGTTAAAGTTGCAATTAGCTATTTCGAATGTTCTTTTTTGCTTTTCGCTGATACAGCATATATGCTCTATCTATGCAAAAGAAATCTCATGAGATTATTGTTATTATTATTAGCCGTAAAATGCCTTGTCTATTGGTCTTGGCATGGCATAAGTTACACTCTTTTTCATTGTTTCATACCACTCCTCTATGTCCTTAGTTATTGAGGGCTTTACTAGATGTAATGCCTTGGCAAAGTCAGTATTGTTAACAATATTTGATTTAGTTCTCATTGCATTAACAGCAGCTTCCCTGCATAAAGCAACTAGGTCTGCGCCACTAAATCCTTTTGTAGATTTAGAAATATCTTCTAAATTTACATCATTTGCTAAGGGCATAGACGAAGTAAGTATTTTTATAATTTCATACCGTGCCCTATCATCTGGTGACCCAATATATATAATCAGATCCAGTCTTCCTGGACGAAGTAAAGATGTGTCAATTAGATCCGGTCTATTGGTAATACCAATTACAATAACTCCTGCAGTTCCAGAATCATCCATCTCTGTCAAGATCTGCGAAAGCACTCGTTCATTGCCAGCTAGATCTTCTGCTCCGCCTCTTGGTCTAGCAAGAGAATCTAACTCATCAAATACTACAACACACGGAGAAGAAGCCTTTGCCTTCCTGAATATTTCTCGTATTGCTTTTTCAGACTCACCTACCCACTTTGATAAAACCTCAGGTCCACGTACGAGAATTATATTAGCACTGCTCTCTGTAGCGAGGGATTTTGCGATCAAAGTCTTGCCACATCCAGGAGGACCAAATAGCAAAGCCCCTCTTGGTGGCCTTATACCCATTTTATAAAATCCATCAGGATCTTTAATTGCGATAATAAGATTATCATATAGCGTTCGTTTTGCTTCATATAAACCTCCAACGTCACTCCATTTAACACGTGCGACTTCTACATAAAATTCTCTCATTGCAGTTGGAATGATTTCCCTCATCCCTTCTTTGAAATCCTTATTTCTAATCTCCATCATCTCAAGTGTCTCTGATGAAACTCTATCCCCCTCAAGATCGATTTCTGGAATATAACGTCTCAGAGCTTTCATAGCAGCTTCTCTGCATAGCGCTTTGATATCAGCGCCGGTATATCCATAAAGTTCAGATGCCAATTGTCGCATGTTGATATCTGCAGCAAGAGGCATTCCCCTTGTATGAATTTGAAGAATTTCTATTCTTCCTTCTGCATTCGGAACACCAATTTCTATTTCCCTATCAAACCTTCCCGGACGCCTCAGAGCAGGATCTATGCTTTCGGGCCTATTTGTTGCACCAAGTACTATTACATTTCCTCGCTCTGACATACCATCCATTAAAGCAAGCAACTGTGCAACAACCCTTTTCTCCACGTCACCAAATGTTTCCTCTCTTTTTGGAGCTATGGCATCAATTTCATCGATAAATATAATACTAGGAGATGTTTCTTTTGCTTCCTTGAAAATGTCTCTTAATCTTGCCTCTGTTTCTCCGTAATACTTGTTTACAATTTCTGGACCATTTATAATATAGAAATTTGCTTCTGATTCTGATGCAAGAGCCTTAGCAATTAGTGTTTTACCGCAGCCAGGAGAACCATACATGAGTATGCCGTTATGGGGCTCGATACCAAGTCGCACAAATACCTCTGGATGGCGCAAAGGCAATTCTACAATCTCTCGAAGTCGTTTAATCTGTTCTTTCAAGCCACCAATTTCCTCATAAGTTACTCGTGGTTTCTGTTCAACTGCTATCTCTGCCATTATCGTAAGCTTGGTTGATCGTTCAATCCTTACTATGGTGTGAGGTGTCACTCTTTTAATCTGAAAATCCATAGGATTGCCCAAGATCACTACAGATATCTCATCACCTTCGTTTACAGGAAAACCCCTTAATCTGTTTTTTACAAATTCACAGAATTCTTTATCAACTACAATATTGCTATTACCTAATGGCATCAAGACTATACTTCTTGCCGATTTTGAATCAATCTTCTTTACTGTCAGTAAATCATTCAATCCTACTCCGGCGTTCTTTCTAGTCTGACCATCAATTCTAATAACATCGTTCTCCTTTTCCTCTTCATCGGCTGGCCATGCAGTAGCCGCGGTATTACGTTTGCCAATTATTTCAATCACTTCTCCCGGTTCAATTCCAAGATCATGCATAGAATCAGAGTCGATTCGTGCGCGACGCTTTCCTACGTCTCGATGTTTTGCCTCAGCAACTCTTAAACGGATTGGTGGTGAGGATTCACCAATGCTCCCACGAGATTTTTTCAAAGACTTGTGGTTACAACCCCCGGCATTGAGAATTTTTCCTTATCACTTTATTTTTACCGAGTGTCTGCTTACATTAATTACTTCGATTTCGCCTACGCCTTCAGTGTTTCTAACAGCGTCCTCTAACTCATTCATCTGGCCTTCTGCGTCTTCTAGGATAAAATCTCCAATAATAGCATTCAAGCCAAAGGCGATTGGTTCTTTTATGTGGGACTTTAACTCCATATCCTTAGGAACCTTGTTCTTTAGTGTCTGGATCACCATGTCCAAATTTGATTCGGCGTCGGCAGGAAGAATTCTAATTCTTGCAAGTAGACGAGTCATTTCTAAGGTCCCTCAAACCCACAGCCTACACATTTATATACTCTAGCAAACTCCCGACAGCTCTCACATCTCCAAATGAGAACATAGCCACAGCTAGGACAATAATACTTTACACATTCATCATTTGGCATGATAGGTCTACTGCAAGAGGTACATACTGGTAATTGTAATGGTTTTGACATATACAGCTACTTGAAGATTAATATCCGAATTTAAAGTTTATTTTTGAGGATTTTGAAGCATTAAATTAGTCTATTATACTTTACTATGTCAGCATGTGTTCGTTATCTCCATAGCAATAGTTCATTTTAATATAATTCATTATACAAGATAACAAAAATTCAATCGCTTTATACATAATATATAATTTAATTTTTGTTTTCTCCTTTACTTATTTTGCCCATCTTGCTTTTCCTTGTAATTTAAGAAGCCAGCTCCAAGTGTCCAACATATGATTATCGTTATTGTTATTATTTACGCAAGGAATTTCCTAGGTTGCTGTTATTTAAAAATACATGCATAATTGTAAATCGTGATAATCATCTGGAGTATGTGTATACATATATCATTTAGACGAGTTATTATTACTGATCAAAGCTCTCCCTATAGATTTGACTATGAGTCAAAATAGGTAGACTCATAGTAAATCTTGCTCCCTTCCCATCAGCATTATTCTCAGCCCATATCTTACCTCCATGAGCTTCAACAATACTTTTGGCAATAAACAATCCCAATCCAGTACCTTCAAAAGAATTTGAAGCAAACTTTGAAAATAACCTAGGAAATATTTCTGGACTTATTCCAGAACCTGTGTCTTTGATACTGATAACAACAACCTTATTATCACCATAATTATCGCTATCACGATCATCATTTTGATCGTCTTGTTCTTCTTCTTCTTCTTTGATTTGTGTAGTAACTCTAATAGTTCCTTTTTTAGTGAATTTAACAGCATTACTTAGCAGATTAGAAATAACTTGAGTCAACCTAGATCTATCTGCTTGTACTAAAATATTATTATTATTCTTGTCTTGTATATTATTACTAAGTTCATACAATATTTTTACATTTTCACTGTTAAAGTCTTTCTTTACTATTATATCGTTTATAGTGCTTGTTATTATATCATTTAGGTTGAATTGTTGTTTATTTAGTATTAGTGAATTACTTTCAATTTTGGTAACATCTAAAATATCCTCTGTAAGCCTTTGCAGTCTTTTTGCATTTCTGATAATGGCATCTATTAATTCATTATATTGCTCTATTCTTCCTGTTTTTGAACTAAGAACTTCAGCCAATCCAAGTATCGGCTGAATAGGAGTACGCAACTCATGAGCTGCTATATTGATAAATTCCTTTTGCATCTTATCATGAATTTCGAGATGTTCATTGGCTAATTCAAGCTGTTTATTTGAGTCTTCTAATTGTTCATATAATTTTGTTTCCTTCCAAAAACTCTCAAAAATAGAAATGTATGATGAAACAATTGACTTGCTATTAGAATATGTAGTCAAGCCTGATGCATTGTAGGAATTATCCTCTGTATCATCTTTCAATTCTACAATAACACATTCTTTTTTGTCTACTACGACTATTGTAATCCTAGTCTGTAGACTCTTATCTATGGTCCTAATATCAACCTGAGGATAAGTCGACTTTGCTTCTTCTACTGTTGTTGACGTAATATCCTCATCTGCAGGAATTAGTACTCGTACCTTTGCATTATGCTCCTCTGATGCTTCTTTTAATAATTGCAGCCCACCCATTTCTTTTTGGCGACGGACAGCATTCGCTGAGGAAAACATTACTAATACTTCTTCTTTTGCAGATTTTATAATGCTCCAAGCACGTTTTATTCCTTCTTTTGGATTTGAAATATTCTCTATATTAGCCTGGTCAACTCCTTGTTCAATATCTCTTATTCTATCTGATGCATCAATTCCATTATTCCATAGCTCTTCGAAGATAGAAGAAAAATGCTTGATATAGATAGGTTCGTTACTTGTTAAAAGAGTTCGAACCATCTCACCTCCTTTCATATTCTCTACTGTGGCGTTAAGTTCTCTATCTCCGATTGCAAAACTCATTGGCGTTAGACTCTTTACATGCCTAAGTTGCATTCCCAGGTTCAGAAATATTTTTACTAAATCTATACTTTCTGCATCTATGCTACAGACCCATCTTATCCCCTTGCCTTCTCCTTTTCTATATTTATCCAATATTTTTTTATACAAATCAAAGAAGTTATTGTAAATTAACTGCATCCCACCAAAGGATGAAACAATTGATAATTCAGTAGAAGTTTCTGTTAAATGTACTATTTGTTTAAAAATCTCATCACGATTTTCTAATACTTTGGATTTATAACGTATGGTTCCTTCTTCTATTTCTCTTATTTTTTGTTCTGCTGGAGTTGCTGTATTCCATAAAGTATCAAAGATATATTGTCCTTGTTCTATAACCTCTCGGACATTGCTATATATTACCTGTGTTAATGGCTTTGCTTCTTTCAGAACTGTAGTTGCCATATATTCTGTTTCGCTTATGGCCATACCACCTTTAACTCCATCTAGATGGCGAAGCTCATCTACTAATTTGATTAGCTCTTTACAGTGAGCAATATTATCTTTTGTAATTTCAGTAAAAGCTCTTATTCTCCCACCTCTTCTTCTAATATCGATATATCCATTTTTATATTCACTAATTGTAACTACTATGGATGGAGCGTTATGATCAAAGCAAATATCCATTCTCTCTTTTACATTAGACATAAAATATACTCCTCTTCCTACAGCTTCTTCAATACCGTATAATATCTCAGACTTATTTCCTGCTACATTGGGCGGATAAGAGGGAATTGTCGTATCGATGAGATATTCACATCGTCTTATAAATACTAAGTTCCATCTATGGCTCTTTTCATATGCTATATTTTTTACACTTTATTCTACTTTTATTATTTCTGTATTAATATCAACCCATTTCCTTTGATGCACAAGCAACTGTGACAAGTACCCTTAATGGTTCTTCACCCATGCTATTATCATCAAATAATGATGCGGATGATGTGCACTACTTATTGCTGGCAATACTGTTGTTGTTACCTCTAAAAGGAACAGTAAAAGGTTTATGTTTCTTTCAGCGTCCACATTACATATAAAGAATAATAATGAATTGGATTCTACCTAAAACTATATACTAAAGTATTCTTTTTAATTCTGTATAATGTAAATTATTAAAGAAGCCCCTATATCTTTCTATAGTCAGAATCCACCATATTGATGTTCTTTTTACTACATAAAAGCAGCTAACGCTGTCTTTACCTTATCAAGAAAATCCTCTTGATTTGCTGGTTTTCTAATAATATTTCTGAAGTCTATATTTTGAAATATACTAGCCATCTCTTGTAGTGCGTCAAGCGCTGATACAATTACTACGTTGATAGTATTATCTATAGCCTTTATTTTTTGATATAGTTGCAACCCATTAAGACCAGGCATCCTTATGTCAGTGATCACTAAATCATAGTAAGAATGATTCAAGTTAATAAAATGCTTTAATGCTTCATATGAATCTGTAAATGCATCTACATTATATCCTTCAGGCAGCTGCCAACAAGAATGTTTTGTAAGTTAAGAGTGTGTCTTGTTCATCATCAACAAGCATGATTTTAAAAGAAGAAGGTTTTGCTTGCTGCTGTTGGTGATAATTAGTGAATGGTGTTTTTTGTATTAATTCATGATTCATTGTAGAATAACAAGAGGGCGAAGTTACTTTTGTAAGAATTTTTTTGACATTATAATTATCGATTAGGCTGTCTATAAATCGGTGGTATTCTTCTTTTGAAAGGTTATCAAATGAATCGATAGCCTTAAGTTTCCAATAGTTGCTGAGTGCATTTTCAGCTGTTATTTGTAAATTGTAGAAAACTTTACCAAAAGACGTGAGACAATACTTTCCGTCCTTTTTTCTCAACAAACCTGCTTTTATCAAGCTATCCATTTTTGAATAGTATTGCTTGAGGGTAAGTTTTGTTTTTGTTATAAGGATATTACTATCGCAGTTTGAAAGAGCAATAATTTAAAGATATCTAAAGCCTTCTCATCTGAAAGAGCATTTAGGACATCTACCATAGAAGGCATGTTTTTTTCCATTTTTCTCTCATTACTTAATATATTCTAAGTTAGCAATAAACTTAACCTAATTTAAAAACTGAAATCTTTTGACACAGGAATCATAGACCTAAACAATAGACATCTTCTCTAGGTGTGCAATGTATTCATATATAGTCTTAAAGAAATAAGACTAAATTTCTTTAGCTAACGTATTTAGCATTACATTATCATAAATTAGTAATTTATAAGAAAGATAGCCATGATGAGGACATTTAATTTGTAGAGCACCCGGAGCGTTTCCAATAATGGGGATAATCACAATTTTAACAGTAACGGTGGTTGTGCAATGTTACTGTTACTGCTGGATCGACGTTACCGTTTGTGGATCACAGTATAGGCTGATGATGATTCATATAAACATGAAGATTCAGTTGATCATCGTTCTTCATAAGATTTACACTAGAATCTTATTATTGCTCTAGTGTTATCGGTTGAGCCAAAAACAGATTGAAGAGTTTCTATCTCAGTCCCTCTGCTGTAAGTATAAGCTCTATTATGAGACTCGGCAATTTTCCACGTAATTTCTTCATTCCTTTCTGTATTATTTGTTCTAGTTTTCTTGTTCTTGTTGTTGCTGTTAAGTCTCTTATAATTTATGAGCTGTGAATATCCATCCTAAAATAAGGTTTGAAGCACCAAATCGAAAGAGAGGCATAAAGAGGATTAGAAAAGAAAGGAATTAGGAAACAGACTGTAATTTATGTAAAAGATAATTTCAGTTAACGAAGAAAATGAATCAGCAAAGAAGAATGATGAAAAGAGACTCTGGCGCATTTTATCATCTTTTCCCTTTGTAATTTTTTTTCTCTATTCTTGTGCTTTTGGTGCCATCATCGACTGTCACTCATCTTTTAACGTGAGCAACGTTCGATATAGCTAGAAATGACGTTAATTCTCAATTGAAAAGTTATATGCAAATTATATCTTGTTTAGTTTAACAATCGCCTAATCTCATTACCTAAGACTGTTTTTATTATTTTTGCCCACCTTTACTCCCAACATTTTTGCTAAAGCTGATGAATGAAAATCAAAGTCACCTGTTTTTGAAAGTTGTTCAGTCTCTACTTGAGTTATCGTTGAAAATAATTCATCTATTGCTTTATTATCTAATCGCTCCAATAAATGTCTAGCAATAATCATCTTATCGAATGCCTCTTTGAAAATAGAAAACCAGTTCTTCGGATAGTCGTATAATAATTTGTCATTGTTTTGTTGTA
>CAVTCE010000003.1:0-29497 GCA_963733025.1 uncultured Nitrososphaeraceae archaeon
TTAAATCCTTGCAGAGAGGATTAGTTCTATTCTATAACTTTGAGTTTTTATATATAATATTTTTCCTTTATTCCTTCATTTCTTTCTGCTTCGTTCAATAAATTTTGTTCCAGCAACACCATATTATACATGATATACTGATAATAACTCTACGATTGACAATAACGAAGATAAAGCGGATAATGGGATATATGTATATAACATAAACTAATAATTGTAATGGGATAAAGATTAGCAAGCTACTATTCATCTTGTTTATTACAATAACCGCAGATATTCATTATATGTTCAATAGTTATCGGTTCAGAGAAGGGCTTTATATTATTCTATAATTTTGATGCTGTTCTTATCATTTTATCTTCTGATAATTTAAATGCTGATAGAACAGTTATTAAACTCATTGAAAATAATACCAATCCAAGTCCAAGATGAATTGTCACTAGTATTGCATGCAGCCGCTCGATTATAACAATAGCCCCTAATATTATTTGACCTACCACTGCAACACTAGCAATTATTGATGCTATTTTCATTCCTCTTGTAGTGACCCTAGATTTTAATGTAAATATCATAGTTACAATGACTAGTAAGCCAGTTGTAGGCAGCAATTGTCCTATGAAAATATTCAATGATAAATTCTTCAAGTGGCACAAGACCAGCAGGACAGAGCGGCCAGTCAGGACAACTCAAGCCAACTCCAGAGGCATTTACATATCCTCCTATGAATATGAGAGCAAAAAGTACAGAAATAGTAGAAAAAGAAAGGATTTTGAGTATGACAATATCATTAGCTTTCATGTCGTGTTATGGCACATGTTATTATTATTACTATTGTACTATTAACTTACCTGTCATAAATGGATGTACAGCACAATGATAGTCGTATTCTCCTGCTTCTAGATCTGCTGTCGCTAATTGAGCAGATCCTGCGGCGTTTATAATACTTGTATCAAACATCTTACCTGCATTAGGATCTTCTAGTCCAGTGCCCGAAGTAACTGTATGTGGAGATGAATCTTTATTTACTACATCAATTGTATCGCCCTTCTTGACTGTCAGAGAAGCAGGCTCATATGCAGGATTACCAGGAGTAACTGCACCCGTAGGAATAGTTAGAGTAGCAGCTGCTGCCTGTTGTTGCAGCAGGAGTAGTAGGAGGAGTAGTAGCTGCACCACCAGTATCTGCTGCGGTGGTCGTAGTAGTATTAGTAGTACCTGCACTAGTACCAGTATTACTTGCATTGCCTTCAGTAGTAGTGGCTGCACTTCCACCAGCACTTGCAGCTGTAACTGTAAGCTTTGATGTCATATATGGATGGACAGCACAATAGTATGGTACTTCATCACCTTCCTTTACACCTTTTAGCTCCTGTGGAGCTGAACTTTCTCCTCCATTTATAATACTTGTATCAAATACTGTGCCAGAATTTGGATCTTCTAATCCAGTACCTGAGGTAGATGTATGTGGTACAGTATCTTCATTAACCCAGACTACTTTTTCATTCATAGGTACTTCAGCAGTATCTGGATTATAATCCGGAGATCCTTGAACAGATGCTCCCATTGGTATATTAATCGTTACACCGGCTACTGTTGCGTTTCCGCCGCTACCAGCATCTTCAGTTGCTGTTGTTGTTGTTGTTTCTGTTGTTGGAGTGCCTTGAGTTTGTGTAGTTGTTCCTGCATCTGGCGGTTGCAGAGCTATACTCGACACCGGTGGAGGAACTTCTACCATTTCATTCCAATATACAACAAGTATAATAGTGCAAACTACCAGCACACCTACCACGATGGCGAGGCCCTGCGCCATACGCTTTGGGGAAGTTCTAATGATGTGGCTCTCGTCGTGCGTAGTCATAATATTCCTCTCCAATCTTGAATGGATCCTTCATATCTGCTAATTTGCCTCGTCCAGCACTCTTTATTAAATTCACTAGCATTAAGACATATGACGAACCTACCATTGCTGCTCCTACGGATGCAATCATGTTCATTGCAATCCACTCAGGAAAAGGAGAATAGTCAAAGTATCTCCTAGGCATTCCATACAATCCTAACACATGTTGAGTTATAAAGACCAGTATGATACCTACGAAAGCTAGGGCAAAGTGAACCTGTGCTGCTCGTTCGTTGTACATTCTTCCAGTAATGAGTGGAAATAGATAGTAAATAAAACCAGTAAAGGTTAAGGACACTGTTCCCATTAATATAAGATGAAAGTGACCAACTACCCAATAACTATCGTGTGTGATGAAATCTAATGGAAGTGCTGTGTTTACTACGCCGCCAGCTCCTGATGCGAAGAACAGCATGATGCCACCTACGCCAAATAACATTGGAGGTGCAAACTTTATCCTGCCACCCCACATTGTTGCAATCCAGTTGAATACATGCATAGCTGATGCAGGTACTGCAGCCAGAGTTCCTACCATAAATACAGTCTTTTCAGTAAAGCTCATACCTGTTGCAAACATGTGATGAGCCCATGACGCAAAGCCAATGATAGTTAGCAATACAAATGCTGTTACTCCAGACTGATAGCTAAAGAGCGGTTTTCTTGAGAACTTTGGTATCATTTCATAGAGCATACCTACTGCAGGTATCAGAAATATGTAGACTTCGGGATGAAATGTAAACCAGAATAGGTGCTGATAAGCAATAGGATCCCCTCCCATAGCAGGATTGAAGAAGCCAGACACTCCAAGTCTGTCAGTATATAGCATAATCAATGCTCCTGCAAATGTAGGGAGTGATACAATTATCATAAAGGAGGTTGATAAAATTGACCAGGCAAACAGCGACATCTTCATCAAAGGAAGATCTGGATGTTTCATTTTCAGAATAGTAACTATAAAGTTTATTGAACCGAGGATTGAAGAAATACCGAGAATTTTCGCCCCAAATATAAACATGTCGGCAGCAGGACCGGGCGCTCTAGTTATTGAATATGGCGGATAGGCAGTCCAACCAGTATCTGAAAATCCTAACCAAATGAGTGCACCTGCTACTGGTATCATCCAAAAAGCTACAGCATTAAGCTTTGGCCATGCCATATCTTTGTAACGTACCATTATTGGAATAAGATAATTACCTACGCCAGCTGCAAATGGAATTACCCAAAGAAGAAGCATAGTAATGCCATGCACTGTAAAAAATCTATGATATGAAGTAGATTCTGGAAATATTTGGATTCCTGGTAAGAATAGTTCTGCGCGTATCATCATAGCCAAGGCACCACCTATCATGAGAAATGTTATAGAAGTAAACATGTATAGTAAGCCAACGTCAGTATGATGAGTCGAGAAAAGTATCTCCCACATCGGACGAGGTTTTTTAATTTCTAATACCACTACATATACACCCGCTGATGGCAGTAACTGTATATGAATATCAATAAAAGTATTTTGATTTTTATCAAAACCAAATTCTAAAAGTCAAATAGTAATCAAAATAGTAATATAACAACTAATGACTGTTTACTGTCTATAATGACAAGAACATGAAAATTTGGGAAATAATATATTATAAAATAACAATAAAATAAGATAAAAAAAGTAGTAGTTGGTTCTATTCTACTTTCAGCGTTCCAGTCATAAATGGATGTACAGCACAATGATAGTCGTATTCTCCTGCTTCTAGATCTGCTGTCGCTAATTGAGCAGATCCTGCGGCGTTTATAATACTTGTATCAAACATCTTACCTGCATTAGGATCTTCTAGTCCAGTGCCCGAAGTAACTGTATGTGGAGATGAATCTTTATTTACTACATCAATTGTATCGCCCTTCTTGACTGTCAGAGAAGCAGGCTCATATGCAGGATTACCAGGAGTAACTGCACCCATAGGAATAGTCAGAGTAGCAGCTGCTGCTGTTGCAGCAGGAGTAGTAGGAGGAGTAGTAGTAGGAGCTGATGATGCCCCCGTACCTGTAGTTGCTGATTGAGGTTGATTTGTAGTTTCAGTCGTGGCTGCCACATTTGTTTGTGTTGGTTCTTCTACAAACAATTTTGCCTTCATATTATAGTGAAGTAGACCACAGTATTCCCTGCACTGAATCAAATATTCGCCAGTTTGATCAAACATATTCCATACTGAATTAACTCTGCCCGGAATGGCATCCATTAAGATAGTAAAATCAGGAACATTAAAGTTATGGATAACATCTTGGGAAATGATCTCAAATCGGTAGGGTACTCCCTTTTTTACGTGTAGCTCCCCGATCTCTTTTGTTCCGTCTGCGTGTTCAAAAGTCCAGAACCATTGCTGTCCAGTAACTTTAATAATTTCTGATTCTTGAGGTGCATGTTCCAGAACTCTTTCTACATTCCATGATTCTGCTCCCACATAGGTAAGAAGACTAATTACAACACCAACATATACCCATTCTACTGTAGCGTGACCCATTAATGATGTGCACTCTCCATTGGTCCTTTAGGCTGATTTTTCTTATTAGATTCACGATACCTCCAAATTATGTAAACAATACTACCTTGAACAACGGCACCAACAACAAATGCTATTATCATCAATCTATAAAACGTGGCCCATATTTCTACTCGTCTAATAACATAATCTTCTGCAGATTCTTGAGCAAGAGCATATTCAGCAAGACTTAGAAGAGATATAGTCACTAGGGAGACGATGGTCAAGAGTAACCACGACTTTGAATAATGTGATAACATGTAGATCCCTGTTCTGAGCTCAATTGAGCTTCACATCTAATTTAAGGTTTTTGGAATTACTCGTTCATATAACGCTGGATACTCATTACATTCACTGCATATAGAGAGTAAATCTTTTTCTCATGATTTAATATTGTCAGCGCTGCATTACGCATATGCCATTGATAAAGCACTTCAGGTTTTAAATCGAGCAAGATAGAGATAACTGCTTTTATTGGATCTAGGTGAGTGATCATTAGAATATTTTTGTCCCTATGCTTTTCTACGATCTCGTCAAGGAGATTCTTTATTCTTTGTTTTACAGATGTAAAAGTTTCGACTCCATGTCTAATTAGTGTCTCATCATTTTCAGTGTAGAATTTTAAAAAAAGGTTTCCGTATTTGTGAATTATATCATCATATTTCATCCCAACAAGCTTGCCAAGCTCGATTTCATACAGTCGCTCATCTATTTTGTATTTCTTTCCTAGTATTTTACAAACGATTTTTGCAGTTTCAATAGTGCGCGTTACAGGACTCACAAAGACCTCTTCTATTGAAATATTCTTTAGATATTTCGCAGTATCAGAAACCTGCTCCTTTCCGTATTCTGTAAGATGTGACTCGATATATCTACCTACCAGGATTCTATTAACATTATTGTCAGCCTGCCCATGACGCATAAGTACTACGAGTGGCAAATAAAATCATTGAAATTCAGCAAGATAACAATATTAATTTTCGCAAAACTAACTAGTTGATAAATCCAATACTTCTTTTTTTGTCTATTAGATTTTAAATAAAATACAATGTTCAGATCATTTGATAAGATTAATATCCATTATTCACGAAATGAATTGAACAGTATATGAGAGTGGGAATAATTGGTGGTACTGGCGGCATGGGAAAAGGTTTTGCGCTAAGATGGTGTTATAGTCATGACATTATTGTAGGTTCCCGAGATGCACAAAGGGCAAAAGAGGCTGTTCAAAGTTACATAGAAGTTGCCCGTGAAGCATATGGTAACAGTATGACTGGAAGCATTTCCGGAGATGATAATTTTTCTTTAGCTAAAAATTCTGATATCTTAATTTTATCTATTCCATACGAATCTATCGATGATACGTGTGATAGACTTGTAAAGGAAGTTAGAAATGATTGTGTTATTGTCTCACCAATCGTTCCGATGACCAGAACAGATGCTGGGTTCATCTACATCCCTATTGAAAAAGGAAAAAAATTTGCCGCAGAGATCGTTGCAGACAAGTTACCGCCTAGATCTAGAGTTGTTTCAGCATTTCATACAATCTCGGAGGTTAAGCTGATAAATGTAAAAAGAAGTCTCGATGCAGATACCTTCGTATGCGGAGATGATCAAAGCACCGTAGCGACATTAAATACTTTAGTATCTGAGATTAATGGACTTCGTCCTATATATCTAGGTCCGTTATCCATGACATATCAAGCAGAAATTCTAACCCCCATGCTACTAAATGCAGCTAAAAGAAATAAGATGAAGCATCCTAGTATTAGATTAGTATAAAGATATGAGATACATAGAAGGAAATGGAGAGGAAAGCCGTCGCGGTAAAAACTGGATGTCTGCAATGGGTGTCCTCTTCATAGTCATGGCTGTTATCATCGCTCTAAGAAATCTCTATTTTATCACAACAGAATTCTCTTTTGAATTCTACCTTGATAATTACACCAATGCACAACTTACAAATGAAAAATTTGTCATTGCTATGTTAGTTGCTGGCGGAATTTTGCTATACTGGGGCTACTTTAAAAAGAAAGAAGATTATGGGCCGCCTGATGAACATGAACGACGCAGATTTAACTATGGAAAATAGTTATCGAATATGAGATCAGTGAATTCAGTATATTTAATAATTATTTACTACCATTATTATATGATTTAGATTGGGTTTGACAAATCGTCTTTCAACAGTAATTAAGCAAAAAGTGAACCAACTTCTAGATAGGTATGAAGATCCACGGCAAGCACTCGATTATTCTCATGTGAAACAAACTGAAATGTTGAACAAGTTACGTAGAGATATTGCTGAAGTTGTAACTTCTAAAAAACGACTAGAAATGCAGAAGGCAAAACTATGGGATAATATTCGTACACTTGATGAGCAAGCCCATCGTTCAATTGAAGTAGATAGAGAAGATTTGGCAAAACTGGCATTAGAGCGCAAAAATGCGAATTTGCTTCAAGTACAAGGCTTGGAAAAACAAATTGCAGAAATGCAAAACGAACAGGAAAAACTTGAACAGACTGAAAAACGTCTGTCTACCAAAGTTGAAGAATTCAAGTCAAAGAAAGAGGTCATCAAGGCGCAATATTCCGCAGCAGAAGCTCAAGTCCGCATAAAAGAAAGTGTTTCAGGAATCTCTGAGGAAATGACAGATGTTGGTTTATCAATGAGTAGAGCAGAGGACAAGACTGAAAAAATGAAAGCAAAGGCTCAAGCTTTAGACGAAATGATAAATTCTGGGGTACTTACAGATTATACATCAAATAAAGATGATATCGAAAAAGAACTAGAAAAAATTACAGTAAACGGTTCAGTAGAAGAAGAATTAGCAAAGTTAAAGGCGGAGAAGGCACGTAAAAAGAAGCAGGTAATAGAGGAGCAAGAAATACAACAATGAATGGCAAAAAACGCATAAAAAGCGCCAAATCCTCAAGGAATATGATAGGCAAGGATCAAAAGCCATTGAAAGGGAAGTTTCTTAAAGCATCTGCTGTAAAGAAAAAAAGCACTAAATTAAAGAAAAAAGAAACAATAAAGACAAAGAGAGGCAGGTCTTCTTCAATAAAATCAATTGGTCAGGCAGCGAAAAACACGTCCAACGAAGCGAAAAGTATCAATACCAGCAACCGCTAAGGCAAAAAGAGCAACTGTAGGAGTTAGACCACTACAAAAAAACAAAATTGTCAGGATTATGGGTCAAGGTCAGTTCATGATAGATAATAAAATACTTAAAAAACTTAATCAAATCGATAACTCCATAGTCCAGCTAGTAAGCAATGACAGAACCGACAACACAGCGTTTAAAAAACGCTTAACAGAATTGACAGATATAGTAGAGAAAAACTCAAAACAGCTCGATCCAAAAGAAATAGTCCAATCCGATATCATACTACCAAATACTGATCTTTCGATTGAAGAAGCAAAGAGGCTTTTCCAAGGCGAGGGCGTAGTTCCAGAATTCTAAAGTGGCAAATCCCAAAGAGGATACCATAGAGTCATGTCTTTCTCTAGGGGGACCTCATCGCCGATTGTAGCCATCATTTTCATCTCCTCTTCAGTATTTCTTGTTTTTTGACCACCATCTACGGGTGCAAAAGGATAAAAGCTGTTACGCTTATAGTTGTAAATCAAATACTGTTTTTTATTTCTATCATTAGTAAATTCAAAGACTGCCGCAAGTAACTGATTTGAAAAACCCTTTTCATCAACAGTATCTCCTACTGCACTAATTCCTGCGAGAAGATCTTCCATTCTTTTACCTTCGAGTATAACCCAAAGATAACCATAAGAATCAATAACAGTGCGATAGGTTAGTTCAAAATCAGTCTTGCTTATATCAAGAAACCGCTTAATGTCGTCTTTCATTTCATTAAAATACATCCCACTGATACTTTTAAGACTCAATGCACATCTTCCAGAATTTTTTAGGCCCATCTTGCTCTCTAGAGTTAGATATGCTGAAGAGAGCGAAAAAAGGACATCAGAATCCGTTTTTGGATTATAGTTCTTTTTTATAAATTTTCCAAAGAATCTCAACTCATGGATGCCTCCATCTCCATGAGTTTTTGTACTCTCTTTTCAGTAGGAGGATGAGTAGAGAAAAGATTTCCGATTGTGCTTCCAGAAATAGCTGGTATAATAAAAAATGCATTTAATCCTTCTACTTGTCTCAAGTCTTTTGTAGGAACTCGGCGCATACTACCACTTATCTTCATCAAAGCATTAGCCAATTTGACAGGTTTTCCTGTCATCTGGGCAGCTCCCCTATCTGCTGAAAATTCCCTGTATCGAGAAATTGCCCTAATAATAAGAAAACTGATAACCCATACTAGAACGGCTACCACTATCACGATTATCATAGTGCCACCGCTATTTCGGTCTCTTCCATATCCCATCCCACCATGCAATCCGCCATAGAATCCAAACTGCATAAGATACCATGCAACGGTAGCAAAAACACTTGCAAGAGTTAATACAAGTACATCTCTGTTTCTAATGTGTGTTAACTCATGTGCTATCACACCTTCTAACTCTTCTGGATCGTCGAGAATATCCATTAAACCTGTTGTAACTGCCACTACGGAGCTCTTTGGCCCTTTGCCTGTCGCAAAGGCATTAGGCATGTTTGTATTGATCACAGCTATCTTTGGTTTTGGAAGGTTATTCCTTGCCACTATTCTTTCTACCATATCATGCAGTTTTGGAAACTGATCTCTGGTAACTACCTTTGCTCCAGAACTCCATAGCACTATTTTATCTGAGAAATACCACTGAGCCAGAAGCATCAAAAATGCAATTATCGTTATAGGAATAATCCCAAGTCCAACATACGCAAGGACACTTAGAAATACTGCATAGAGTAAGGCAAGAATTGCAAAACTAAGAATCATCCTGATGGTTAGGCCATTATCTCTCCTTTGCCATGAGGGGGTTCTTGAAATAGAACTCAACTGTATCAGTAATTGTACAGTAACCACTTTTAATTATTTGGTTGATCGATTTATAAAATACTCGAGACTATCAATTGCTCTCTCAAGTATATCTTCTTTTGGAAGATAAACTATTCGAAAGTGGCTCGCGCCAAATGCGGTTCCAAATCCTGAACCGTGCACCGTCAGGACTCCAGTATTGTTAAGTAGATCTATAACAAAATGCTGGTCATCTTTCCATCTACGATTAAGATCAATTTTTGGAAAAACGTAAAAGGCGCCACGAGGCATACTACATGAAATACCTTTTATTGCATTTAGACGTTTTACTGTATAATCTCTTCTTCTGCGCAACTTTTGCACCATATCCGCAATATGCCCTTGGGGCCCTCGTAATGCTGCTACCGCAGCAATTTGTACGGGCAAATTAGTAGATATTCGTACTCTTGCAAGTTTTGGAATATTCTTTCGCAGTGCGTCCAATTTTTTAGAATCGCTATTCATGCATACATATCCGCAACGCCATCCACTCATCAGATATGCCTTTGAAAAACCATTAAGAAGTATGACTGGAGCATCTCTTGCCACTTTTCCAATTCCAGTAAATTGATCATCGAAAACTATTTTATCATAAATTTCATCGCAGATTACATACAGATCATGTTCGGCTGCGACATCAATTATCTGTTGAAGGCTTTTCCGGTCAAATACCTCTCCTGTAGGATTATTTGGACTAATTATGCATATTGCACGCGATTTTGAAGTAATTTTTGATAAAAGATTCTCCAGATCTGGTTTACCATCTTCATGTAGTTTAAATTCAATAGGCCTTCCTCCATAAAATTTCACATATGATGAATAAGGCGGATAATAGGGCCCCGGCATAAGAACCTCTGTGTTAGGATCAACAACAGACGCTAAAGTCATCTCAAGACCTTCAGAAACACCATTAGTAACTAAAACATCTTCTTCTATTATCGATAATCCCTTTTGTGATTCTTTCTCTACAATAGCTTTACATAATTCAGGCAATCCTTCTGATTTAGTGTAATAGTTCTCATCATTTTTTACAGCTTCAATTAATGCGAGTTTAATATGTTCAGGAGTCTTGAAATCATATTTCACTGGATCTCCGATATTTAAATAGATTATTTGTTTTCCAGATTTTTCATATTCACTTGCATATGAAATGATATCACGAATAGCATATTCTACTCCACGCGTCCTATCAGAGACTTTCAATTGATACCTAAAAGAAAAGTTTACTAGGATAAATTGTTATTTGTCTAACGATAATGTATGAAAAATTTAGTTATGCGAATTAAAGGAATAGAGGTATATCCCGATCCTAGGATTTTATTGTCACATAATATTAACTACAAACAATACGAAAAATTTTAACTGATGTCTAGTTGAAGTTTTTTACCTCATTATAGACCACATAAGAGCGAGTCAATGCTACAATATATCGGTTACTCAATGAGTTATTATAATATTAATAATAGAAACAAATGACAATTAATTGGGAGCATCTGCCAATGAATAGACTCCAGACATCAGAGTAATCATCTTGCCGACTGAGCAAAGATGAATAAACCAGACATACTTTCAAGATTTCCTTAATCGTTAATGAAATCTGCTACGGCATTATTAAAAATTGCTGGTTTGTCAACATGTGGCCTATGACCAGAATTCTCAAGGAGTATCAATCTGCAATTTTTCATCTTTATGAAAGGTTCAATAAATTTTACAGGAATTATACGATCTTCTTTTCCCCAAATCAATAGTGTCTTTGCCTTTATTTTATGTAAACGCCTGTTTAGTCTTGGTGAACGAGCACTACCTCTAAGAGCAGAAAGGAATGCCTCCTTTGCTCCAGGCATTGACAACTTTTGATAAACTATCTGCGCGTAATTTTCATCAACAGGATTGTCATCTACAGAAGATAATGCTCTCTTTACTTCTTGGACAGTCATTGCTTTTAAAATATTAGTATACTTTATCAAAGCAGGTGTTCCTCTAAATGAAATAGGCAATGCACCTGCCGGGCTTACCAAAACAAGTTTGCAAACTATTTTATAATAATGTATTGCAACTTCCGCTGCAATATGGCCTCCAAGTGAAGAGCCGACAATCGATACAGGACTAGATATCTTTAAAGAATCAATGAACTTTGCAATGAATTTTGTGTAAAAATTTATTGTATAGTTGATTTGTGGTTTATCGCTAGAACCAAATCCTGGAAGATCAACTGCAATTACTCTGAGTTGCTTTGTTGAAAGTATGTCTATATTATTGATCCAACTCTCTATCGATCCACCTAAACCGTGAATAAGCAACACAGATTTGCCTTTCGACTTTGTATCTATATAACGAATGTGAAGGTTATCAACCTTCAAAAAGTGAAAATCCATATTTTATTAATTGTATATCGTATTTTATTTAGTATAAAATGCCTTTTCTTATTTAATGGCATGTGGTTATCTGAAGCTAACATTTTCATAATTAAAATACTCTCAATATCTACAAAACCTTCTTTTAAGTACAATTTGGACATTATCTTATTTAGGACGTATCTGTGTTGTTTACTGTTTCAATAACATCTTAGGCTATTTCTTAAAAGATATTGCCTTATCATAGAGGATTCATAAAAAACAGCATCATTGATAATAACATCATGCAATAATATATTGTTTTAGCGTATTTTAAGAATAAGAATTTTATAACTGGTCTAAATTGCAAGTATGTATTATGAATAATAGCAAATCCAACTTCACTCTTTCTGACACTGAATGGCAAACTGTCTTAGACGCTCTTAGTAACACAATTTTTAACCAAGATCTTACCGAGGAAGCTAGGAAAAACGCAAAGGAATTGTTTTTGAAGCTACAAAAAGAGCTTCCTAATAAGTGAATTAGTTGAAATCTACTCAACATGTCGCCCCCACATTTGTCACAAATTTTATGATTTAAAATCAAACCTATTCTTGATAAATTATTATCACTAATATGTAAGAAATAGCCCGAAGCTGATTTTGATATCCTCTTTGCTATTGAACAACCTTTTCACCTTTATCTAGAGTAGTAATATTAATTGCCTGCTCTATAGTAGATACGAAAATTACTCCATCGCCATGTTCACCTGTCCTAGCAGACTCTGTAATCGCCTGGATAACAGAATCCATCCGATCATCAGGAACAATAACTTCGAATTTTGCCTTTGGAAGAAGATCATATGCTACAGGTTGGCCTCTCCATTGTAAATGGAGTTCTCTTTGTTTACTCCATCCTGAAACAGTAGAGATGGTCATGCCACCGATTCCCAATTGTCTAAGGCGCTCCTTGACTAAGGGCATTCGTTCAGATCTTATAACTGCATCTATCCTCTTCATAATGACGTCAATATGCGATTAGTCTTAAAATGTTTATGGTGATACTGTATTTGAAACTTATCAATATTTAAAATTACTTCTTCCTAGAAGATAAAAGCAAGTATTCTTGGGTCATTTCGATACTCTAGTGGTATATTATTAATTGTGACGGTAGATGTTTATCCGAGATATTTTATAGTCTCCTGTCTAGAAGTAATAGTGTTTTTGTTCCAAATACTTCGAACCAAATAAGCATAATCAATTCCCTTTACTTTCTTTTTCTGGTATATATCATAGATTAATTTAATAATATTCATGCTAATAATTTTAAAGTACTTCACTATGCTGGCGTCCCTATTCTTTTCTTATTCTTCATTCTTCATTCTGCTATGAATATTAACTATTATAGTTACATATACAATATTAATCATAGAATAGGGAAGATATATTTAGGAGTGGTAATTATGGCTTTATTTAACTCTCTATCTTAATCTAGTTCAAAAATAATAAAAAAAATCATATTTAGTTTAAATGTATAATTAACTATAGTATTAGTATCAGGCCCCACCTTTATCCCATAACCTGAAAAATTATTACCACTTGTTATGGATGATCTTGAATTTCATCTACCTAATGCATTTTTGATCAAATAATACCACAAACTATTATCAATGAGAGATTGATGCTGTTCTCGGTAATATTAAGATCATTCGTTAACTTTTTTCAAGTAATATATAATTCAAAGTGCTCACTGTGAATAGTATGTTAGGCGATATCGATATAAGAAGGATGATCGAAAAGACACTTGATAAAATATATGATGACTTCCAGGATGTAGACAAGCGTAATCCTGACAGAATTCATGCTCTTGAAGTATCTAGATGTACTCGTCTATCATACTATGAACGCAAAGATCCTCTCCCTGGTGATAAAACTGCAAGGATGTCCGTCCTGCTTAAGGATAGCATCAGAAGGACTTTTAATAATGTTCGTGGCGAATACAAAGTTGATAGCTTAATACTTGAAGTCAATGCCGATATGGTGATCAACGAAGAATTTATCTTAAGGTTTGAAGTTGTAGCGACTCTTCCTGAAATTCCTCATCCACGAGACCTTTTATATCTTAATGCATGTCTTTTTGCCTTTAACAAAAGTGATGGAATTATAATGTATGTTAATTTGGAAGGAAAAACGATCGGATTTTCTGTTACTAAAAACAATAGGATGTTTGAAGAGATTATACGACGAACACGCGTATTAAATACATTATTGAAGGAAAGCAAAGTTCCTATAGTAGAGCCATCTGATCTATGCCTAACATGTAAGTATTATCACAGATGCTATTATAGAGAAAAGAAAACTTCCAACTTTTCCTTGGAAACTTTGCTTGGTCTTGGAAAAAAAGGGAATGATTAGACAATACTAGTAAAAATTAACTTGTTTAAAGAACAGACACTTTGATTAATTGTTCATCATCTACTTCCTCTTTGTTGTTGAATCTTTACATTTCTATAGGTAACAGCACTCTTCATATTATATAATGACGTATTAAAATGTCATAGTATTTGCTTTCATATAACTTTGGTTATTGTCATTTTTTTACCAACAATAGAAAAGATAAAGGACAGAGGAAAGAAAGGGAATTATATGCTGCAATAATTAACCGATTATTGTCTCTTATAAAAGAAAAAAAATAAAATTATAAAAAGATCGGATCTCTGTCTAGCAGAGAACGGACAAGTACATAGCGGACAAAAATTCGTTCAACACTTTGTCTACATCGCTATTTTTTGCGACCTTTCAAAAGTTAAAGTGTTAAAAAAATTGACTTTAACGATTGTGCAAATACTGAGATAAACCAAAGAAAAACAGTAGGGTTCAAGTAACAGAAAATGAACACAATACTTTACAACACTACGCTAACATATTTTGCAATCCGAGGGTAGCAGATCCAACAAATAGGTCCACCAAGATGAATATTGGAAAAACACTATATCGGCTTGCTAAAAGAAATGCGACTTGCTCATATATTGTTCAGTAGGCTATCATAAAATATTAATGGAATGCCAATTGAAACTCCTTATCTCCCCCCGTTGCTTGGAAACTTGAAGTCTGTTTATACGAATATGTTCCGTTTATAATATAACTCGCACTGCCATCTACTAACTTGTCCCAGATAGCAGCATTCATATCATTTCTTTCTACAGTTTGAACATCCTTTAAAGTTACTGTACCATTTCCTATAATAGGATAAATTCCTTCTTGTGAAGCTACAAATCCTTCTGGTTTTTCTCCAATATCTCCAGAAACTATACGCATATTATCTACAAAAACATTATATCCAATTGCTTCAAGAATTACAGTTCCCATGTTCGGATTATATGCATCAAAAGCAACTTGAATCTCTGCAATTCTGTCGGCAGTTTCGTTTGCAGCGACATTTTTGATTGATAGTTTGATTGCCTCTATATTCATCAATGCTCCCTGATTAAAGCCTTGTCCGCTAGAGTTATTATTACTGAAAATTCCTGTACTCATAATAAGAAATATCGCTACTGCCACTGCAGCAATACCCCCGCCGGCTGCATAAATGGCCTTTGTGTTCATATCATGTTCATGATTGTGGTTCTTTATAAACGGAGAGAAATACATCGCCACATAGATCACTGTTCGCTATATATACCACAATAGTCATGACTGACTATAATACTATTTATTGGTTTATATCATAGAACTAAGCCGTTAGCATCAATTACACTGGTAGCATGAATTCACTTCTAAACCAGAATATCAGAACATTAATTTTTTAGCAATTTTTCTACATTATAGCTTAAATGCAAAGGCCATGAATAAACTTAATTGATTTACTGTGGAACTGCAGAATTCTATAAAATATGAGGAATTCCTTTTCTCCCATCATCGATATTGTATTATAGACATATCATATCATTAAGGTTCAGATTGTTTCTTCTTGGGCCTGGACATGGTATAAAATCCATGAGCAGAAATTAGAAATGCAGCAAGAGACATTTTGGTGGCAAATACAAGATTCCATGGCGTTTTGGGATTAGGATATGCGACGTTTATGTCATCAAGCCTTATTACTCCTTTTATTGCATCTGCTGTGATTAGGGAATTCCATACGATAAAGTTGTAAATGAATTCATACAGAGCTACTACTGCTATAGATAAGACAATCAATTGTAAGATCGACTTCACAGATTTAGGAATATCTTTTACTTTTTCTCCGCCTAGTCTGGTTACACAATACCATCCCAGTACAGATACTATCATTAAATAAGTGACAAGTTTTGCAAATCCAGGCAATGGAAATTCTGTGTTTACTAGTACTTCACCGATAACCACTCTTCCTGTAACAAGGTATTCTACTGTACTAATATAGAGAGCATAAAATGTGATAATCGCCATAGCAGCGGCACAAAAGTAGAAAATTCCTAGAAAAAGATTCTTTGTCCTTATCTCGTCTCTTTCTAGAGCTGGGTTGTGCATATAGTTACGATGCTTACTAACCAGAGGGAATATAAAAATTGTATATTCCGATCGATCAGTTAGTTAAAGGTTTTAAGTAATGTATCAACTGGGAATGTATTAAGTACGTCTGATTGTTTTGCCCAACCCCGTCTGGTTTGACCTATGCCAATTTCAAAAACGCGAAACCGACAGGATGATGAGCATCTGAATCAATTACAAGTCTGATATTATTTTCAACTGCCATTCTTATATAATCATCTTTTAGGTCAGGACGGTCATAATGAGCTTGATGATTTTTTTGATCCTGGATATGCTGATTCATTTTTATCTTGTCATTTATTTCTGCAATCTTATTAGCTTGATCCAGTATTTGTTTTTCATCGAATCCATTAGCTAATTTCAAGCTTTTTGTATGGTCTGTGATAGCAATATATTCCGTACAAATTTTTCTTTTGCAGATAAAGACATGATCTTAACATTTATCTATCGTTGCATTCAATGAAAGGTTACTGTTACTGCAGGGACGGTAATGATGACCACCTTCTAGCTCTGAGCCGTTTCCGCAAAAATTAATCTACATATGCTTTATCATTTCTTTTCTAAAATAATCAGATTAAAACAACGCACTGATTTAAGAAGTAATTTATTTCGGAATATTTGAGTTCCCTTTAAAATAAGTCAACAACTTTTATACTATCTGCTATTGACAAGTCACAACATGAAAAGACCTGACTGGGATATCTACTTTATGCTTCAGGCAGAGGTCGCAAAGCTTCGTTCAAACTGTCTTACAAGGCATATCGGCGCTATAATAGTAAAGGACAATAGGCAAATAGCAACAGGATATAATGGAACTCCTTCTGGTATCAAAAATTGTTTTGAAGGCGGGTGCCAAAGGTGTTTAGCGAGAATTAAAGGAAAAGTAAAATCAGGTGAACGATTAGATCGATGCCTGTGTACTCATGCAGAGGCTAATGCAATAATGCAATGTGCATTATTTGGAAATGCTGGGAGTACTAAAGGCGCTACGCTATATTCCACCTTTGCTCCATGTCTGGAATGTAGTAAGATGGCCATCAGTGTAGGTATCACGAGAATAGTTGTTCTTGCCGACTATCCAGAGGATGGCACACAATTACTAAAGGAAGCAAAAATTGAATTACAAAAATTAAATCAGAATCGACTACTGCATTGGACAATGCTTATCAATCAAGATCCTATCACATCTACCAAAATTATAGATAAAGCTGAAAGTAAATGACTATTATAAGAAGCAAAGTAGACATCAATATTATCCAAGTATACTTTGAATTAGCCCCAATATTATGACAATATTATACTAAACTAGGCTTTTTGACATCTTTATTAAGTCATGGATAAAGTCATAGTGATGGCAACAAGGATTTCATTATCAATATTTTAGAAATGGTAGAAATAATACAGAACTAGATCTTGCAATGGGAGAATAAAGTAATCAAACCAGCGTATAAGAACAAAATATTAAAAGGCGCGCTTGAATACTGCTGGGAAAAGTAAGGGCCTAGTTAAATTATTCTAAATTCTTCTTGACCTAGAATTAAGCTTTGATAGTGCATTAGACGCTAAATAGTCAAATAAATATAGTTGCATACTCCCATTATTATATAGACAATCTATTATAACACATTTCTGGATAATCGATTCCTCAGAATACAACCTCTAATATCATAACACTAATAAATTACTATTTACAAAAAGAGTAGAATTTTTTTAGTATGTAGCTTATACTAAAAAACAGAAAACTTTGCAGATTGAAGTACAGGAGCAGTACAGATATCATTGCAATGATACTTAACGCAACGTTGTTTGGTGAAACAAAGGGAAAAATAATCACAAAGGCTCAACTCAACTATACGCAACTTAAAATGTACTTACCTTCCTTAATAGAAAAACGACTTATAGAAGAGATGGCTCTCACAGACAAAACAATAGGTTACCAGACAACTGAAAAAGGACGAATATTTTTAAAAATATATAATGATGGACGTGTTTTTGATCTCACAAATAGCAATCATATTGTAGATAAAATTAAAGATTGCATAATCGTATAACATCTAGGAGTCTAGGATATCAAACCTTGCAGAAGCACTAGAAATATACGAATCGGTTTAAAGTAAGTGTATTATATTGAAGATGTAAAAAGGATGTTGCTAAAGAAACTGAAGTCTATGCAATTTGATTATATCAGTTGATTATGTCAAATCTTAATTTATAAATGAGATAAGAAATGAATTTACGAAAGTATAAGAGATTTTGACTGATGATATTGTTCTGCCAACATCTAGATTTTTACTTGTCCTTAATTGACTATATAACAGATACTACTATTATTCACAAAATCTTGAAAATCCGTCGTGCTCTTTCAGAACTACTATTACATTAACAGTACCAGCCTACTGGCAGTTAGTAGAACAAGGACAATAAGAAGTTTGAATAAAAATAATAGACAGGCACCATCTAAGGACAATAAGATATGTCCATAACATGCAAAAGTGAATCCATAAATGATAGTATCATGAATTGCTCTATTCTAATGCATTACATGACATTTCACACATATCAAAAAGATGCGCCACCATTCATTATCATGATAGATTTGGATTTATATAACATAATTTTCTAACCCGAAGGCTGCGTCTTAGGTTAAAAATAATTGTAGCAAAAACAAAAGTTTAGAAAGACACCTTGTATCCATGTCTATGCATTATTGTCTTCACTTGATTATCGCTAACTTGAGAAAAATCCTGATAGAATTGTCCTACAGATTCAAATGATGATGGAGAGTAGAGAATTACTACTTTATCTGCCACTTTATTCAGCTTATCGGCGATATCTTTTGGTGCTACAGGTACAGCTATGATTAATTTTTTGTTATTTCTCTTCTTCTTTAACCATTGAGCAGCGGCTAATATGGTTGCACCAGTTGCAATACCATCATCAACTAAAACCACTGTTTTGTACCTGCAGATCATTACCATAATCTTTACTTCCTCTAAAACTTATTAACCGGCGATCTATCTCTTTCATCTGTGCATCTATTTCTGCATTGATATAGCCTTCGGATATTTTCAACATTTTTATAATGTTTTCATTTGGAAAAAAACTGCCATCAGGCATCACAGCACCTATCGCAAGTTCAGGATTATAAGGTGCTCCAATCTTTCGTGAAACCACAACATCTAGTTTAGCATCAAGTATTCTTGATATAAGATCTCCAATGACTACCCCGCCACGAGGAATAGCGAGAATCATAATAGATTTTCTCTTTATGCCTTCTTCTTTATCTTCTTCCTCTATCCACTGCAATTTCTCTGCAAGTTTCTCTGCAGCATCAAATCTGTCTTGAAAAATCATCTTCATCTTCACGTCTAAAACTTGAACGCAACAGTCTGTTTCTAGACCAACTCCATTCGTTTATAGTCACTTCTTCCGCATCCTCTTTTGGTCTATGAAAAAAGAAAATATCTCCTCTGACCATGTATCATCGCTAGAAAACATTAGAAATATAAGTTACAATAACTATCACTGACTAGATTAAGAAATAGTAATCATGATAAAACTTTTGTTTGCAATAAATAGATATATATATATATAAATGTATATCTCCATTGTGTATAGAGGGATTTTAAATCAATTTAACTTTTATTTTAAGATAAAAAATGTCAGGGAATAAGGTTCTAATAGATGCAATCACTATACTAACAAATATTTTCAGACGATCTGTCTGCTGGTATTCTCCCAAAAAAGATTGAAGTGACCGACTGACTTTGATAGAATGTTAGCAGAATCAATCAAATTATAATATTAATGCTAAAGGGGCGATTATCACTTGTCAATTGTTATTATCTGATATATCTATGATAACTGAACAAAAAGCAAAACAGAAGAAAGAAGCACAGAGAGAATCAACAATACGAAATTCAGATACTTTGATTTGAGCTACTTTTGATAGAAAATAGCTCACAGAAATACCAAAGGCATTTAATAAATGATATCGACATGTTAGGAGAAAATAAACAATCCATAATCTGGCGTAATTAGAAAATCGCCATATAATTAGCAACCAAATTACATCTCCTATTTGAATACTAGCATATATAACGTATTACAAATATATTTTAAATACAATACCTGTCTGTTGATATGGTCTTAGAATGTTAACTTGAAAAGAGATTATTTAAATATTCTTGGAGTTTGCGACAATACTTTAATATCAAACAAGTAGGCAAAGTTATCTTATGTAAGAATGACTTCACATCTATGTACAGCGTCTGGTGTTGGCTTAGCATACAATTTCAATCATTGCATAACAAAGGCATTTGATGATTATACACTAATACTGTTGGCAATATGAAGAGGTAAGATACCCATATTATAATCGGCTTTGTGTCAACGTAGTCTTTATATTATTATCAAATATTGCCAGATGGAAAGATCATTTGATATAAAATTTGTTTAATATCTATAGATGACGAAGGCAGATAACTAAAGTAGATCAGCTTTTAGCATCCGAATTAGCAAAATATTTGGACTCATACGAATTTAAAAACAAAGATAAGGTACAATCATAAGTAATGGATATGACTCTGATATCGACAGAAGAAGCAAAGACCAAATTATTAGATTGTAAAATATTATTAAAATATATGGTATTCCTTCAAAATAATGGATTCTCAGACTGTGGCAAAGGCCAAATTATGGGACAAGCAGCATTATTAGAAGAATATCTTAAAGAAGAGGAACAGAAACAATACAAAGGAACTTTTGATAAACAACATAAACAGATAGAAGAACATGAAAAACAGATAATGACAAAAAGTACAGAGGAAGTAGCAAAAATCTCTGAAACATTTCGAGAAAATACTACTAATATCTATAAAGGACTTTTGAGACAAGTCGGAAATATGATGGAAAAACCCAAAGATATTAAAGATACAAATTCGAATTACGCAGTCAAAAAGGAAGATCCAAAACTACAGACATTTCAACGAATAACACAACCCATAGGCGATGCTACGATAAATGAGAAAGGAATAGGAGGATCGGGAGAAAATAAAGAGATGGGTGAATCATGGCGCGATAAAATAAAAAGGATGACTCAGGTTGATATTAGATAATTTAATTTACACATTTTCCGCTAAAATAAAGCAATAAAAGCGTTATTGCCAAAACTATATAACAATATTATTAAAATATAACCTAATACTTGTAAGCAGGGGTTTACAGTTACAATATTTATTTGGAAATGATTATGGACATAACAAATTTTTTGCGTATCGAACCATCTAATTGGCAGGATTAACAGCTAAGTATAATTCATTTGTCATCTTCTGCTCCTTCCTTTTGTTGTATCTAAAATGAATTATACTTATTCCTAATCAATAATAATTGATAGTATAATTGATAGTTGATTAGTTTATTATTAGTCCTTTTTTGTATCTAGAAAAGACCTGCACTATTTTGCTTCATTTGCTATTCTCTATTATTTATTTGTTAGTTACCTTTATTATCATCTGTCACCTGTGATGTATAGTCTAGTCTAGAATTAAATGTCAATAAGAGAAACACACATTACCATGTACATTTACAAAAATTATAGTCACTCTTCTATATTTTCTATTGACCCAGCAAGGCATATGTTCTGCATTATCCTTTTTTCTCTCTATTTATCTCTTGGTTCTATCAGGATGATCTGAGATGCTTTGACAGTATAAGATTTAGTTCCCTCTAGAATTTTCGAATCCAATGCGTAATGTACCATTTTGTCATGCTCGCTTTTTTTCCAATATATCTCCGTACCATTACTACCTTCGTAAATCCAAGTGGCAACATTTCTTCATTATTAAACTGAATCTTTTTTTGATAATAATTCCTGTAATGTTTATCTATAATAGTATTGGATTTGGTCAGCATTCTTTCTCGAGGTTAATATCAAGGTGTAGCTAATAAAGGATCAAGATTGACATTTGGCAAGTGACTTCCACAACGATATCACTTCAATATGTAGGTCAAATATAATGTAGTATAGTTTTTAGGGTTACAAAAGTCCTCACAAGTGCTTGGAGGAATTTTAACTTATGTTGAAAATTATTCTATTCTGTTGTATGAATCTATACCATGTCTGTAAGAGGATTGGATCTTACTGCTAAAGGCACTCTGCTACTTATAGTAAATCGTTGAATTTGATTATGCAGGATATATTAAGAGCAACGTATAAAATAACTAATAATCCCCAGTACTAACAGCAAACAGAATAAAATAGTACTACGTCTCTCTACTCTCTTGATTAGATATAAAGTACAGCCGCAAAGATTTTACTAGAAGTAAAAAAGTGACTATCTTACTGGGTATATTGAGTGTAGCTTCATTAACAATCTATTTTTCTATTTCATTATATTTTTTTCCAGCCTTTTATATGTCAAAACCTTTTGTGTCAAAAGCAGAGCCTGTTATAACCAATGTCACGATGTCTGCATTAGAAGTTCCACTTGGAAAATCATTTAATATATTGGTGACAAGTACTAATCAAGGAGATACAGCAGATATTCAGATAGTTTCGATATCCTTCCCTAATCTAACAAGAATAGGTAATGGTGATATTATAACAATAAAGAATCGTAATTTTACTCAAGAGCCTGAATTCGTTGAAATAGGTGATGATATAGGATCCAAATATTCAGGGCTATCTGAGACTACTACTGCAAAATATCCTTTTATCGAATTTTTTAGCAGACCATGGAAAACAGATACCATTTATCAATCAGAGATAGAAATAAAACCGCCTATTGTAGGTAAGTTCATGATATTTATCAAAGCTGTATCATTACCCTATAATAACGAATTTTCGCGTTATCCTCACACAGGAATCAAAGACCATCAAGAGGAATTTGTAGAGGCATATTATGTAAATGTAAAAAATTAAAACATTATATTTGAAGTAGATGAATATACAGGCGATAAAGGAGAAGTAGGGTATATATCATGAACAATAACTTTAAAACATTCTTTAGAAAAGACAGTAGAAGTACCAATAATATTACATCCACTATACAACTGATGCTACATTTTAATGAAAAGGCTAAAAGAAACCCTATTACTGGTTATATATTAGTAAGCCTTGGTGTTTTACTATCTGCAAGCTCTGGTAGTTGGGATATTACAAATCATCTTCTGAATAAACCTGAAACATTCTTTTCTCCTCCCCATGCTGGATTATACATTGGAGTGGCCATAGTCCTTTCTGGATCAATAATGGTGTTATCACGTTATTATAGTAGTTCTAATATTAGAAATAATAATCACTATATCAATAAATTAATAGATTTACCTTTGCCTATGAAGTTAGTTACCATAGGAGTTGTCATGTTAGTTTCGGCAGGGCCTTTTGACTTTGCTTGGCATTCTGCTTTCGGCTTAGATGGCTTGCTAAGCCCTTCACATTCTGTACTTACAATTGGTATGGCAGTAAGTAGTATTGGAGCTCTATTAGGAATGCTATCGAGCAATAATGATCGGAATAATAATGATAATAATAAAATCGGAAAGTTCAATCCGTCTATAACAACTAGTTCTTCCGTCTCCTCCTCCTCTATAGTTGATTCAACAAATAATGATAGTAATAATACCAGTCATGTAGTATCTCCAATTCTCATAGTTATTGGAATTATCCCAGTATGGATTACAGTTTCTGGGCTAATTCACATGGCATCATTACCATTTTCAGATACAGAACACTTTAATTTTAATCCTGATCCTACGCTAGCTGCAATAGTCGCAACACTAGCCTTTCCATTTATAGTGTCTTTCATCTTGTTTTCTTCATTTCAACTTTCTTTCAGAAGTAGAAGTAGAAGAACAAAAGGAATGTTTGGTATACTCTCTATTACTGGTATAGTCTTTATTATCATCAACTTAACTACTGCAATACTTACAAACGAATATTTGATTCCAACTATTCCATTTTACATCCTAAATATTATTCCAATCGTAGCAGTGGATATATTATTGTCAAAGTTATCGACACCAAAGACAAAGATAGTTAATTACATAGTAGGCGCCGTAATTGGCTCAATCTTCTTTACGCTCTATTACCCTTTGATAACTCATACATACAATGAAGTTTTATCAAATTCGCAGACAGTCTGGCCAAGCCTTACGAGTCCAATATATTTTAAAATGATTGATAAGATATATCCTTTAATGGTTATTCCAGCCGCAGTAACAGGGATCTTGGCTACAATTATTAGCTCTAAGCTAATTCAAGACAAGAACTAAAATTAAAGATATTTGCAAGATTATTTCTTCATATTCATGTGGAACGAGACTACGCTATGGAAGCTGTGAAGGTACAACCCTCTAAGGTCTGTAAGGAAAAATATGCATTAAGATAAACAGAACGATCAGTGACTGACTAGCATTATTGTCATGACTTTTTTATGCTATCATATTGGTCTTATAACCAGGAAAAATTAAGTTATTAAAGAAAATACAGGCTATATCATTAGTAAACCTGACAAATGACATAGCATTAGAATTTTTTACTAGTATGACTATAGAATGTCCGTTTGTAATAAGGCTAGTTATTTATTGATAATACCTCATTTTTTATATATATAGGCTAATCCATGGAAATCATCATTTGTTAACATAGATGGCGATGTAATCTTCGTTCTTGGTGAAAAACTGCTTTACTCTCCTAGAATATGATCTTGTACAATTTTATTGCTTCATTGACAAAGGGCACCTAACTAGTATACAATAAGCATCCCTGAATAAGGATCGGAATATCTATTTGGGAGTTTGATAACTCGCTCACCATGAAGGGCACTAAGACCTGCAAACATATGACGAGGTCATATGTCAAATGATAAAAGTATTTTTACCCACGGAGAGTTATCTATTTTTAATCAATTCTAGCAGTATCCTTATTTACTTTGAATGACCTTATCAGGATTCTATTGTTCTTTAGATTTAAAGTGACTTAAGTCATATGAACCAGATAATACCATAGTGATTTTTTCACTATAATTTGAAAAAGAAGTGTATAATACTTGAAGTGTTAAAATAAAAATTTATGTTTGTTCTCTTTGCTATGTCTTATTTTCTAAAAGGAATAAACCTAATGCTTTTTTAATGATATAATACATCTAGATTCAGTTAATAATAATATGGCACGTAATCAAAAAAGTAGATCAACATCCAAGAGCAGAAGTAGTGGTAGAATAGGTAGTCAATCACGCACTGGTAAAACTACTTCCTCCTCCAAAAATACAAGAAATAATAGAAGGAGTAGTAAAAGTTCATTATCCCAAAATAAGCAAATCTCTCTTAATGATAAATTAGTACTGTACTTAAATGATGCATTATCAATGGAAAATGCTTCGATGCAAAGATTACAATCGCGGATAAAGCAAACTAGATTACAGGATTCAAAGCAACAAATGGAGCATCACTTGGAGGAGACAAAAGAACAACAAAACAGATTAAGACAATTAATATCTAATCTTGATGGTAAGCCAACAAAAGACAAGGCACAATTACCTATTCCTTCTGCGCCCAAATCTCTAATGAACATCCTCAAAAGACACATGACCAGTGCTGAGATTGAGCTAAAGGGAACAAAAGAGGATGCAGTAGTAGAAAATGCTGAAATTGTGTTTTATGATATGCTTATTCAACTTGTACATAAATTCGAGGTAGAGGGAGAAGCAGTATCTGTCTTGACACAGACCCTAGATGAAGAAAAGTCTATGGCAGAATGGATAAGGTCCAATACACCAGTCATGCTTACCAGCTATGGGCAGATATTGAAGCATCTATTACCAAAAAAGAAATAGATGAAGAAAAACAAGTACAATAAAGTGATAACATAGTTAATGTATTGCTAAAATACAATAATCTTCAATCACTTCGCTAGTAGTCTCCATTTATTAAGCTTAGAAATTATAGCAGAAGATCTCTGAAGTCTACAATGCTTTATTATATTAATCTATAATTGGATAGCTTTTTATCCATCTCCATATTTGCCATATCTATTGATTTTTCTGTTTTAGATTTATTATGTGCTACCGCTTCTGCTAATGGAGAAGAAATCAACGTACTTACATTAACTCTATAATAATCAGGCTATATTGCAACCACCAAGGAAATAATTTCAAGCGATTGTAAAACTCGTAATATACTGGTAGTGGCTCCGCTAGAGGATTTACTAAGGAGGATAAATCGTTTCTGCTGGCAGTGGTATAATCATTACCATAATTACTGTTGTTGTTATTATTATTGATTTTATTCTCCGACAAGAAACCTATACGATCTTCCTCTACTTTGCCTACGATGATATGAGAGTTTTTCCTATAAAATCCTGCAGTGATTTATCTCACAAATATCAATATTTCTAATTTTATCTATATTAGTACACTCAGTGATGTATAATCAGCTTAATATGCAAATGTTTGCTGTTATTTAATGATATTTTAGGAAAAGAAGAGTTCATTAATATGAGATAGCGTGTTACTATTTATTAATTATATGTCTTGTATTACTAACTTGTTATAAAAGAAAGACAGTATAAAAAGATCTCTCCTTAGATAGAGATATATCAAATATGAGAGGAGGGATCGACTATTGTAACAATTATAGAAACTTCATAGCAAACTACAAAAAAATGATAATAATTCAGTCATGCGAATGTGACTTCCTATGTAACCCTAACCTAGTGCACGATGAGCTGTATTAACATTTTTTAAGAACAACTCTATACGTTGTGTTACAGTGCAGAAGACGTGTTCTCGTTATTTCTTATGACAATGCCTTTGAGATCTATGTTTTATGGCTTATAGTCTATAGTTTTATAGTATTATATAACAAACTCAATCTTCTAAAAGGTTAATCATGTAGCGTATAAAATTTGTAAAGTTGACCTGTCTGCTTATTAGCATATTTCCAGTCGCCAAGACTATGTTTAGCCTCTATGAATTTATTTTTAATTTGTGGATATAATATATCATATACATCTTCCCCAACTGAAATTTTGTTTGGATTAGTTAGCGAAGTTATTTTTGCAGTTATGCTCATACAATATCCAAGAATGTCAATTAAAGAGCTTTTATCATGACCATACTGTACGATTACATTTTCACCTTCGTCTATACCTATTTTCACACCGAGTTCTGGATAATCATATTGATTTAGTATAGGATTAATTCCATTTTTAATTACAGTTATCATGGATTTTGCACATTGGACTGCATTATCACAAGCAAGCAATTTCTTGTATCCAGATGGAAAAAAAGCAATGACGGCATCACCTACATATTTTAACACATAACCCCTATAACTCTGTACAATACAGCTCATTTCATATAAAAATGCTCTAATTATTGTAACAAATTTATCTACAGGTAAAGTCATACTCATATTAGTTGAACCAACCAAGTCTGCATACATAATTACAAGTGAAATCTTTGAATTTACATGATTAAGAAGAAAATCTTGACTAGATTTTAAAGATGAATCATATTGATAATGTCTTTTTAGTGCTCTCCATATTCTGTCTTGTGTTTGAGCTACAAGTATTTCTGAGTTGACTACTGTCATTCCTACTAATAAATTGAATCCTGTAGTTAGTTAAGGTTACGAAAATATAAAGTTAAGAAATAGTGAATATAATAACTCTTACCTCTTATAGCATTAGGCAAAATATCTGCATTATCTCCACTTTTAGTCAAGGTACATCGACTACTAGCAATAGCTGACCAGATTGGTGAAGATATATTGAATTTGAGTGCAGATATCAAAAACAATATCTCCACCATTTTGAGATCTATTCCCTTCGTGAATTTACTTCGGTGTAGATAGAGAATATTTTAGTCTTTAGTCAATTTATCGAAATGCTGTTAGTTAGAGTTTACAGTTATTTTCATTTACGGCCTTTCTTTTCTATCGTAATCACTGTCATAACAAAGTTATCTGGAATTTCTAAATATACTCTTGTATTCTTTCTGGATTTTTATTTATTATTATTATTTCATGGAGAATAACCGGTTACCACTATATCATTGAAGGTTTAATTAACCTCATTAATGTATCAATCTCGAGTCTTGCAGGTAGAGGGGTCTGCCATATATCTTTGTTGTACTATCGATGTACCATGTTTCCTATGTAAAGAATTGTGTTATCATTCTTGTTATTACTTTTTTGCTTTTCTCATCATTATCATATTAATCCAAGAATACTGTCCGCAAATTTTCATTCAATGAGTCGAGAAGTTTCATATCTTCAGGTTCAAGTTGGAAGTCGAATAATTGGATATTCTCCAGAATACATTCCTCGTGTATGGATTTTGGAATCACGACTAGGTCATGCTGTAAGCTCCAACGTATTAGAACCTGTGTGCAGGTGTTTTGCCATATTTCTTTGTCATCCCAACAATATTTGGATCATTGAGCCTCTTTGCTCTTGTCAATGGGCTATAAGCCGCAGGCTGAATTTTATTATTCTTGCAAAACCGTAAAAGATCCTTTTGGTATAGAAAGGGATGAAATTCTACCTGGTTTACTGCAGGTACAACATCATAGTTCTGTAAGAGCTCATTTATTTGGCTGACAAAGTAATTACTCACTCCTATTGCTCGGGCTTTTCCCTGACGCCATAACTTTATCATAGCTCTCCATGTCTCGCCGCCGAACCCTTCTACTGGCCAATGGATTAGATAGAGGTCTACATACGATAGCCCGAGCCGTCGCAAGCTCTCCTCTCACGCTCGCAGCGTCGAATCATATCCTTGGTAGCTATTCGAGACCTTTGTAGTAATGAAGATCTCTTCCCTGTGGATTCCACTTTCCTGTACTGCTCTACCCACATCCGATTCGTTACCATATAGCTGAGCAGTATCGATGTGTCTGTATCCAATCTTCGAAGCGTATCTAACAGTACGTAGAGTTATTTCTCCAGGTGGCGATTGATAGACTCCTAGTCCTATGCGTGGAATCTCAATTCCATTATTCAGCTTGGCTCGTGATTCTAGGGTCAATAGCATAAAATGAGTCATCATCAGATCTTAAATTAACTCTATCGAATAATCAAATTCTAGGAATGCAAAATACTTTGACAACTGTACGGCAGAATATTGGTGCGTAACCTTATTCAAATTTGTCATTTTGAAAATAATATATACTATTAACACATCGCATTTAGATAGTAAAATCATAATGTTGAAGTCAAGTACTTGAATCTATGTAGATA
>CAVTCE010000004.1:0-13869 GCA_963733025.1 uncultured Nitrososphaeraceae archaeon
TAATAATTATTGGTTTACCTTTAGTTATGCCTAATCCAGTTACTCTTCCGCGATCTAACTTAACACCGTGAAATAATACATCTGGTTTACCTATGGAATTAATTGCAGCTTCAACTAAATCATATTTACCTACTGAGGATCCACCCAATGTTAAAATCAAATCCATTGACTTCAACACTGCACTTTCTATCTTGTTACGTATCTTTGCAATATCATCAGCCGTTATGCCCATCCTAAAAGATAATCCTCCTAATTCTTCCACTAATCCTGAAATTATATGACTATGAGTGTCTAGAACCTTTCCTAATTTGATATTTTCCAGTTTGCTGGTAAGCTCGCTGCCAGTAGCTATTATGGCTACTTTGGGCTTCCTAAACACCTTTACTTTAGTAATATGTAATGAGGCTAAAAGGCCCATATCCTGTGTCCTCAATATTTTACCACTTTTCATGACTTGGTGCCCTTTCTTTACGTCACGACCTCTAGAATATACAAAAGATCCTCGTGGAAGAGCTGACACAACTCTTACTTTATTTTCGTTATCCAACCGTGTCTGCTCAATAGGCACAACAGTATTTGCTCCTTTAGGTAGATATCCACCAGTCATAATTCTAAATGCTTCTTGTTTTTGCAAATCAAAGTTAAGAACTATTCTTGGTTTGATTCGATTTGTCCTAAGATTAAGGACAGCAGGGTTTTGCTTTGAAGCATGAATTATATCTTCGGCTTTTACAGCATATCCGTCCATATGCGAACTATTGTATGCCGGAAGGTCAATAGGCGATACTATTTCTTCACCCAAGACTCTTTTATATGAATCCCAGACATGAATTATCTCGTAGGATGGTATTTGATGACTTGTGATGAATCGTTCAATCCTATTAGAAGCGGTTCTTACAGAAACGTATGATCTTTGAGAGTTTAATTCCATTTATGGATAGATAGCTCATAAACAAGAGAAAAATATGTTTTGGTAAGTTTATCGGAATATACGATCACGCTTTACCAAATGGCTGCCTGACTACATACTTGCAGATCATAAATAAGTTTATGATAACTATTGTAATATTTCTTCTTTAAAAATAATTCAAACCTAACTACTTTTAAATTCAATTTTGTTAATGGCCAGCAAGGAAAGATATTCCAATCGAGTCGTCTCTAATCATATTCTAGCTGTGTTGGCCACATGTTAACTATCAATATCTCTAGCTCGAATTTTAATCCTTGTATTCATCCCAATTTTATCTTTCTCATAACTGACTTTGTATGTATGACCTCCTCTAATATTCTCCATGCTGTTCATAAGACTCTCTTAAGGTCTACTGCTTTAACAAGGAGTAAAGACTTTTAAGATATCCATTACAGATATTGATGCTATACCGCATCTGCGATCCTTAATCATGACCTCACCAGTTTCGGGATCCATAACCATAATCATACCAGTTGCACTATACATTTTGCCATTTTCGGGATCCATAACCATAATCATACCAGTTGTATTGTCCATCATCATCATCATAGTATTATTTGTAGGGTCCATCCTCATAAGCTTGCCAGTTTCAGAGTTCATCATCATACCAGTTTCAGGATCCATGATAATGCCGGTTTTATTATCCATCTGTTGTGCTAGTACTTTCTGTGAAAAAGGGTACGTGGTAAGAAAAAGTGGCGTTATGATGATGGATGAAATGATAATAGAAGACATTATTGTGTTAACTATCCATTGCTTTTTCCTTATTAAGTCAAAAGTTTTCATTGAGATTTATTATTTTCTCCGTGTACTATTTTATTATATCGTTCAACTTTTTACTTAACAGAATTTCGTAATAACTAGCATATTTGCAAAAATTGTTTCAATGTATAAATAATTTTCACGATTGCTTCACTTCATTTGTCGTGTATACATAGTGTCTATTAGATATTCTATGGGTGTCATTGTACTGTAGTGTATCTAGGGAGATCTATTGACTATAGAAAGTGGCTTAAAGCTTTGTATGACACGCAAAACTACACCTGGTAATTATATGATACTTGACATTAAAGTCTATGCAATTGTAGTTAGAAAAAAGAATAAGTAAATAAATTAAATTATCTATTATCAATACTATAATTACAAAATAAATTGAAAATCAGACTTAATCCAAAATATGCACAAATTGAATTTGAAACATCCCTTGAAAGAACAACATTTGAAAGGTATTATCCTATACCAGCAAATTCACAAATGGAAATAAAGATAGATTTTATGCCTAACATTAGTCTTCGAAAAAAGCCAGATTTGAAATTATCTTATGTCAAGTTAGAAAAGACAACAGATGGTCATTAAATATATACTATATACTTTCTAATACAAAATAGAAGATTCGACAAAAATTAAGGCATCAGTAGAAAAGAAGTACAATAGTAAGCCATATGACTTGTTCAAACAAAGCTAGTACACTATATTATATTGTTAAAAGGAATATACCCCATATAATCATCATAAACTATGAAAACATTAGCATGTCGTGACGTAGGATTAAACTGTGATCATATTATTAAAGGTATTACAGAAGAGAATGTTATGAAAGATGCTAAACAACATTATTGGGAAAACCATGCTATAAAACCAGAGGAAATGACTTCAGTAATGAAAGATAGAATTAAAGATAATATTCATGATATATCATCTGAACAATAGAAGGAAAGAAAAACTTGAAAGCTTGGTATCCATATCTATTATTATTATATTTCCATGCTTTTATACGTTGATTAGATAATGCACGAGCACTACCGTGGCATTGTTCCTCAGCATCTTTTTCAACTGTAAATAGAATATGCTTTTTTGGACAAGTAAGCGCATTATATACTTTCTCTGGCTGTCCTGGGAAAGAGTTATTTTTCTGGTTCCCCGAGTACTAACATGACTAACATTGACACTGTATATACTGAGCTATGCTTCCGAAGTAAAGTTTGTAGTATTTTGTACAAGTTCAAAAGGAGGGTTTACGCCGACAGTCTATATTGCATGTTTTATGTTAAATCTTGTCTTTAGATCAGACTCCATTATGATTTCAAGCATTAGTTATCATCAATATCCTCTTTGCCATGTTCTATCAAATGACCCAAATATAAAACTTAATGAGCACTTTTATTTATCTTCAAGTTTTGATTGCTGTATCTGCTTTTCTATACTTTTACTCAGGGTCTTTGGTTCAGTCATTTGTTGAACAATATATGTGATACCATGGTCTAATTTCAAATGGCTCAGAAAAGCCACTCCATTATTGACGGTATCCTTAACTATCAATCCTCGTCCACATTCACTACACCTGATTGTGTGTTCATCTCTATGTGCCATATAACAGATATCAGTATCTCTATCAATATAAATAATAAACTTTAAAGACCGCTAATACTTTATATTTTTTATAAACTTATGGGATTATAAGAGAAAGATATATTTGTGAATAGCAGCTTTGAAGTCAAGGAGACGAATATAATGCAGAGCAGAACCAGACAGCTGGAAATTGAGTCTATGTTTAACAGAATTCGATTATTCGATTATTTTCACTTTTCTGTGATGATAAAATATCTTGTTTCTAACTGCAAAGACAGATGACAATCCTTTATTGTTCAAATTATCTTGGATCAATCTTCTTGATTCTAAAAAAATCCAATTACCCTCTAAAGTCATCAGCTAGCAAAATGCGATTTCTAGAATAATTTACGTCAATTGATATTATAACTGGAATAGAGGTTGATTCTTTTGCTTTTTCCAAGATTTTAGGAAATTCTGAAGTAGATTTAACATTATACCCTATTGCTCCGAAACTTTGAGCAAGTTTTGCAAAATCAGGATTGTTAAATTTAGTAAATGCGCTCCTTCCAAATTCACTAATTTGCTTTAAAGATATCATACCAAAATCAAGAATCACACCATACAATGACGATTATAGGTAATTGTAAACGGACAGCAGTTTCTAATTCCTGAACATTCATCAAAAATCCGCCATCTCCACACATGCAAACAATTTTTTGGTTAGGTCTTGCCAGCTGGGCTGCTATGGCTCCTGGAAGTGCGAATCCCATTGAGCAAAAGCCATTAGGAATTATACAGGTATTTGGAGCATAAGTATTGTATATCTTTGCTATCCACAGTTTGTGAGCTCCAACATCTGATATAACAACATCGTTTTCATCAAGAGCACTCCTTACATAGCTTACCAATTTCTCAGGCATTATTGGATACGAGAAATCATCATCTTTGAAAGTTTCAATTCTTTGAACTACTTCTTTTTTGATACTTTTAAATAAATCTGAAATATCTTTATTGTATAAAAGTTCTTTAATATTCATATTCTTGTTTTTTTCCTCTTTTTCTAGTTCGTCTAAAATAGCATCTATCGTAAATCCAATATCGGCAGCAATTTCAATAGTAGGTGGATAGTATGTATCAACTTCAGCAGGTGTAAAATCAATATGAATAATTTTTTTATTTAAACTCTTATTCCAGTTTTTTGGGCTGTATTCAACAAGATCATATCCTACTGTGATCACCAAATCTGCTTCTTTCATTGCAATCAATGCATGATCCGCTTCTTTGATTCCAATTGTTTGCAAATGCCTCTCTGATTTATCTGATATTACTCCTTTTGCCATGAATGTATTTAATGAATATACCCCAGTTCTTTCTACAAAGTCTCTCAGACGCAAGCTGGCATTTCCTCTTACGCAACCGTTACCAACTAATAGTAAAGGTATTTTTGAATTCAAAATCATTTTAGCTGCATCTTTTATCAAATCTTTATACGGCATGGATCTTAACAATTCCTGTGTTTTTGCTATAGGTTTGATTCTAGATTTCTTTTTGGCTATATCTTGTGGTAATTCAAGATGTACTGCTCCAGCTTTTTCATCTACTGATATCTTGAATGCTCTTCTAACAATTTCTGGTATGCTATCAGCATTTTGTATTGACCATCTCCATTTTGTTATAGGTTTGAACATGGTTATGACATCCATATTTTGGTGAGACTCTTTATGCAATAGATTTGAATCTGTCTGCGCTGTAATTGCCAATATTGGAGATCTGTCCATGTTTGCATTCGCAACCCCTGTTGTTAGATTTGTTGCGCCTGGCCCTAAAGTAGAAAGACACACTCCAACTTTTTGTGTTAGCCTGCCATACATATCCGCCATAAAAGCAGCTCCTTGTTCATGTCTAACTAAGATGAATTTGATCTTTGAATTCACTATTGACATCATTAAATCATTAGTCTCTTCTCCGGGCAAGCCAAAAATATATTCAACACCTTCAGATTCTAAACACCTTATGAAAAGATCAGACGCCTTCATAGAGACTTGACTGACGTTATTATGATGTGTTTGGTATGACAAATGGTTTTTAGGTTGTGCTTCATTTTCTATCTGTGAATAATCATTTACATTATCAGTCCCTATGGATTTCATATTAAAAATATCTCAATCTAATAATATAAGAATAGTCTTTAGAACCTTTAGAATCTGAATGCTCTGGTGTAAACAAGCAACTAATAAAGGTATTTATTGTTATTTTTACTACTATATGAAAGAAATAACTAGCAGCCAGTGCAAGCCAGCTTCAGTAAAACTATTTTTGAATATTTACTCTAATGAATCTTTTCTTCCTCTAACAAGAGGAAGAGCATATTTAGGATATAGACTCTAACTATTCGTCAGATATGAAAATAACCTAGATACTAATGAGAATTTTTTTGCATATGTCTATATCAAATTAGATAAGAAAGAAAAAAAGTTGTATTAGTTGTAATGGAACAGCCTGCTGACTGCTAAGATATGCTATTCTATTATATGTTATTACCACTTTCTACTTTTTTATTATCACATCCTTCGTGACTGTACCGAATATTGGTGTATTTGCAAAATGATTATTCAGTATATTTCATAGTTATGGTGGCAGTTCCATTAAATACTGATGTCTTATTATCTGGTACAAATATTTCTGTCAGTGTCAGATTATAGATTGCATGTTCGTGCATAGCAGAACCATTTGTCATTATCATGTTAAGCATTGCCTCGAACCTTGCAGTTGGGAGGTTAGCAGTATTGCTGGTAGTAGTAGTATTTTTTGTTGTTGCTGATGAATTAGTAGCATTGATGCTTTGACTACCTACTCCTTCTTTTGATTTGTCAGTTATCAAACTGCCTTTCCAAAGACCTGAAATTATCCACGTAGGACCACCATTCTCATCATTTTGTATACTTGCAACAGTTCCAGCTGCATATTCACCAGGCTTCATCATTGCGTGATGACCGTAGTTATAAGACTCTTTTTGCGGATATGCTATGCCGTTTTCACTTATACCTGCTGAAGCATTTACAATAATTGCTGCTATTGCAGATGCCATGATTGCCGTTACAGTGAGTATGCTTGATGATCTGTCACTTCTCTTCTTTTGCGTCATTGTAATCCAATAACATACCGAGAAGCTGTTAAGATTATTGCTTACTTATGTAACTAGTTATACAAAATTATATAACAATAAGCATAGATGCAATGCCTTTTAGTGCCAAACAGGGCAGAGCACATGAGAGGCTGTAAGTCATATAGAACTAGTACTTTGGAGATGTATGTAATAATACCATAAGATTATGTGTTTGAGAAAAAGATGTAGAATATATCTACAGTAGATATCATGAATTTACACTAACGAGGATTGCTTTATTATATTCTTATAATTTAATAGTTGATGATTGATTTAAGATTCTAATATTATTTAGATTTATTATTTCAGATATTGATTCATATTGCATTATAGTAATTACAACCTATGATCTTATTTTCATCGCAAACTTGGTGAAGCAATTTTATACTATGAGATCGTGGATTGATTTGCACAGTATAATGGTTTGTTTTTCTCGTTCAAATACAGATAAGATCTCTGACGCTGACATAGTCATAATTGGTGTACCAGATGAATCAAAATCTCATGCAAAACGAAAAGGCACAAGTAAAGGACCTGATATTCTCCGTCTTGCCTCAAATGAGTCAGATTTTTTTGAAAGGAATGGTAAAATCATTCCTATTCTTCCAATGCATGGCAGACTTGATAACAAGCATATATTAGATTACGGAAATGTTATGAGAGAGGATCTCTATCAGTTAGTCTTTGATTTAGTTTCAAATAAAAAAATACCTGTTGTTATAGGTGGCGACCATTCTATTACTACCATAACTTTACAAGCAATTGGAGATTTATATGGCAAAATTGAGTTGCTTTATTTTGATGCGCATCCAGACTTTGTTTCTTCGACCAGAAATTACTATGGATCTGTATTAACTGATTCTTTAGGATCTATAGACTTTGAAAAGAGTATGTTAATAGGAACAAGGGCTGCAGAGGCCGAAGAATTGGAAAATGCATATAAGGTTGGATTAGAAGTAATTACCCCTTTAGATATAGAAGAATTAGGAATTTTAAAGATTTCAGAAAAAATCAGATTTAAAAATAATAATGGTAAAAAAAAATATATTTCTATTGATCTTGATTGTCTTGATCCTGCTTTTGCTCCTGGAGTTTCCTTGCCGTCTCCTTGTGGTTTATCCAGTATAGACCTTATCTATCTTGTCAAGTTAGCAGTAGCCACAGGCATTATTGGAATTGATATTGTAGAACTTTCTCCAGATTTTGACATAAATAATATTACAGCATATTTGGCAGCAAGAATTCTATTAGAGTCTATTGCATCTATGAAGATAAATCATGGCAGCAAAACTTGATTCATACTATGGATTAAAAGGATCAATGTTGTTATTACAGATTATCAAACCAAACTTCCATAAAGAAAATCAAATTTATGTGTCAGCAGGTAAGATGAAAATATCTGAATTTTTAATTAATTAAACGCAGATAGGTATAAGATTACTTTTGAATTTTGATGGTAGTTAGCATTAGTAGAACACTTATAGATAAAGATAATTCTTGGAATTCCTTCCATTAGAAAGAAATATGTATTTCTATAGCAAAACTATTTCTGAGTTCTTTAGTAATAGGTAAGAAAAACATCCTGTTTCAATAGATATCGTGCGATTTGTTGTTCTCAAGTCTGCAAGCTTTTGAGATTAAAGAGTAATTTCATTTCATTATAAGAGAAATCATAGCAGAATGAATAATTCGTAAAAATAGAACTGAATATTTTGATGAGGATTACTTTCCATGTACTAATAATAAATGCAAAATAAAGCATATTATGAGCTGGCTGAATCTGTTAATTGACTAGTATAATAAAAAGGCGATTTGTTAGATTAACAAAGCCGATAGTTGTGTCTTCTGCTTATATGTTACTATCTTATTATGTTTTTGGTTGCATGATTTTAGTGGCAGCCAGCCATGGGGTTTTGTAGTAATAATAATTAGCTCTATACATTGTCTTTTTTACTAAATAGTAATGGTTATAAGAATATAACTTTACTATGATCTTGAGAATCTTTTTTTATTTCTAGGGTTATTTGGTTATATAGGACCGCAGGATTAAAGCCTATAGGTAACGCATCATATAATTTGCAGATTCCAGGACAGGTCGATTTCCATCAATTATTTCAGTCATACTATTACAATATCAGCTATGTTGATAGCTCAAAAAGTTACTAGGAGGAAATAGTTAAAGTCAACCAATGTTTAATTAAGAGAAAAGTGATCTAACTTATGCAAAAGCGAAGAACACCAAGATCATCTTCTAAACCAGTTAACTATACCTTATTTAATCAAAAAATAACATTTGAATTTTTAAAGGCTCATCTATGGAGTGCTGCCGATATCCTTAGAGGCTCTTTAGATCCTGCTGATTATCGTCAACCTGTGACGACTTTGCTATTCCTGAAGAGGCGAAATGATACCTTTGAAGAAAATGCAGAAAAGATAATCAAAGAAGGTAAAAGTGAAAAAGAAGCCTATGGCAACAAGAATAGGCATTACTTCTTTGTTCCAGAAGAAGCAAAATGTGAGTTATTTTCTGCAGCATCATAAAATCGACTATGCATGAGAGTGATAAAATAGGTGGCTTTAGTGCTTCAACAATGAGAGTTCAATGAAAGGTTAACATTTAAACGTTAACAGATATTGCGATTTGAGCTGTTCAGGGTGCATAAGTTATAGAAGATTGTTTTTGCTTCCATGGATCTTTGTATGTTAACTACCGACTACAAGCTATGTAAACTCAATTATTGAGGGTTAACTAAGTCTCATCTGTCTCGCAATTCTAATATTGCCATTCTTGTCTACTTCGACAATACCCAAATTATTTCGAATCCATCTAAACCACGATATTATAGTCTGAGTTCGTCTATAAAGCGTAGAACCAGTCAAATGTGATTTCTTCTTTAACAATTCAATAATCTGCTGTTTTGATATTACCTTATTCTTGTCAGTTGATATTTCAATGAATATATTATTGATTAAAGGGAACTCAAGAAGCAATTTACAGATAAAGCTGGATTTTTTTTCTGCTGGAAGTCGAAGATATTCTTCTCCACTGGCTGTGAGTTTGTAGCTATTCTTATCTAGTTCTACCAACCCTAAAATTTGTGCAGCCTGTCTATAATAAGAGCTTTGACGCTTGACAAAACCAAATGCATTTATCATCTTCTGTGAGGTATCATAACCCTCAAAAACTCTAAGTGGAAATTGAATGATTTTGTTGACATCATCTGCTTGTGGTATATTTATTTTGTTTTCAACTGGTGAAATATTTTGGTAATTTTTGACCGATATAATATTTGATACTTTAATTTGATACCGTTTGCATTGAATCAAATTAATCGATTCAAAATTGTCATAGGGATTAAACTCATATTCCCAGAATAAATATTCTTTTTGTTCTGGTTTAAAACAGAAAAAGAAATTCCTTACTGGTTTTATACCATAGACTGTTCTATAAGGATAGTAAAGTTGGCGAATATTAAAAGAGCTAGGAACACCTATCTTTGCTTCAAACAATATAGTTTCTTTAGAGCTTTCAAACCCAGCATCAACTTCTATTTGTGCTCCGTCAACTGTTATCTTTGAGTTAGTTACATTAAAACTGAACTTTGGTGTTACCCTCCTACCTCTGAAGGTCAGAATAAGATCAGATTCCCTAGAAAGAAATTTTTTTAATAATCCACATGAATTTGCATATTCTAGAAAAACACTTTCATTTTCTGAACCTAAAGCAGATATAGGAAAAGGTATTCGTGTGGTATGAATAATTGGCTTTTCTGTTATTCGTTCTAGTTTATGATATCCTTTACCTTTAACAATAACGTATTCTTTTCTACTTACAGGCAAGAGGAATGCATTATTATCCCTAAATACTTTTGGAAGATTCTCTATCCTATCCATCTTGGCCATCAATCTTGGCTCTTCGTTTGTAATATGCTTGATTTGTTTTGCAGTAACATAATTTACACATTTTGACATATCTATATTTAGTTCACGAATAAGATCAGACCATTTTTCGATTTTTCGATTTCGTCGATTGCTTACTATATCTGTGGTCAATTATAATTATCATTGAGCTACGAATAATTCCGTATGAGCAATTCTTTATGACCTACGCGTTTTGAGCCTTTGCAGTTAATAGCTCTTAAAGCTTGCACTTCGTGAATATCAAAGTCACAATATAATTTTCTAATAAATGCAGTATCGGAATTGCTTAATAAGACCTTGCATTTTTTATCATTTAATTTTTTGAACATATCTGCAAGCTCTTTTTGATCTTTATCGTTGAAGCCAGTATTTGTGTAGTCAGTAAAGTTTGCAGTAGAACTAGTCGGATTGTAAGGAGGATCTAAATATATAAAATCATCTTCTTCTGCTTTTTGAACTAATATTTCTTTATAATCACCAACCTGTATTTGTGCTTTAGAATAACGAAGAGCAATACTAACTTTTTTTAGGTTATCACTATCGCAAATCACTGGATTCTTGTATCTCCCTATTGGAACGTTAAATATCCCTTTTTTGTTTACCCTATAAAGACCATTATAGCATGTCTTATTAAGAGTAATGAACCTAGCAGCCCTTTGTATATCGTTAGTAGATTTAATGTTAGCTCTTAATTCATAATAATACTCTGAGGGATTCTTTATATATTCAACCTCATAATTCTTTAAAACCTCAATTAGTTTCTCTACATCGTTTTTTACAACATTAAAAGTGTTGATTAATTCCTCATTTACATCAGAAAGATAAGCTGTGAATCGAATATTCTTATTAGAGATTATATGAAAGAACATAGCACCCCCACCTAGAAATGGTTCAAAGTATTGATTAAACTCTGATGGAATCAACTTATCTATTTCATATAATAACTGGGTTTTTCCACCAGCCCATTTTACAAATGGATAGCTTTGAGGAAGGTCGTCATCACGTAGTCCTTGGCTATTTCGCGATTGTACGGCCTTACTCTGCATGGATCGATTATCTAAGTAAGATAGTTGTGTCTTTTATTAATTACTGCATTGCTATTAGGTTACATTTTATCTGTAAAGTATATCCATTCTAAGTATCCGGATTTACCAGGTACTATTTACTGCACGTCGGATACACGTTTTTGCTGGAGCTTTTAGAGCATATAAGAACGTGGCTAAAAGGTCTTGCTGTTTAGTTACTGTCAATTATCTTCATCTATATTATGACTGGACCTAAATAAAGCGTCAAGATTGGAATGGGCTGGGTCGTTTGTTAACTGTTATCGACACAAAATGTGGGCCCAAAATGGTATGTGAATCAAATTTTACACTATTGTGGCTCACCGATTTTTAATGAATGTATTACTAGATAACCATTGGTCCAGGTTCGGTGGGATGTGGAACAAATTTGACTTAATTTCGCCGCCCAGAATCATTGCCCAAATGTAACAATGATCACCATGATCATCGCATTGAGTGGTTATGTATAGATCTGCTATACTTGAAGGAAGGATTTTCCTTCTTTATATTATTGCTAACACTACAAATAAAAGTGATTCAATAGATCTTTAGGAATTAAAGACAGATTTGATTAAATTTATATCTTTTGAACTGAGGACACTTGCTTGTGTATGAATCAACAGAAAATTGACCAACTTACAGAAAGGATTCTTAATGAGACACTCTCTGCAATGAGTTGTCTTAACTTATATTTGGGACATAGGCTAAACCTATTTCAATCTATAGCTGAGTCTGGTCCTATAAGTTCTACAGAATTATCTAATAAAACCAAATATTCTGAACGCTATCTACGTGAATGGTTGGAATGTATGACGGTTCTTGGTTACATAGAACATGATCATGCAACAAATAAGTTCAGCATCCCACAAGAACACGCAGCAGTATTATGTGAACGTGATAATAGTGCATATACAATTCCTTTTGTTTATTGTATTCCAAGTTTTGCAGCAGTTGTGGACAAATTGCTTGAAGCATTTAGAACTGGTAAAGGTGTTCCATATTCTTCCTATGGACCAGATTTGATATTCGCGCAAGGAGAAGGAAATCGACCAATGTTCCTCAATGATATTGGTAGGTGGATTTCTTCTATGCCAGATGTTCAGAGCAAACTAAAATCACAAGGAGTACGTGTTCTTGAGGTGGGATGTGGTGATGGCTGGGCAAGCATTGCATTAGCTAGATCATTTCCCATGGTTAAAATAGATGCTATTGATGCGGATTCTTCTTCTATTGAAAACGCTTCAAGAAATGTAGAAGAAGCAGGCTTATCTGATAGAATTTCATTGCATTTAACCACTATAGAGAAAGCATCGCTTAAACAAAAATATGATTTGGTGATGACCTTTGAATCAGTACATGATATAGCCTATCCGATTAAAGCTTTAGAAAAAATGAGAGAAATACTTGCTCCAAGTGGCAAGCGTACTTGTTGGTGATGTCAAAATGAAAGAAGTATTAGAAGAGAAAGATGATTTTGCAGGCAGGTTTTATTATAATTTTAGTGTCTTGCTCTGTCTTCCACAATCTATGGCTTATCCTGACTCTGTAGCGACAGGGGCAGCTATGACTCCTTCAACTTTCAAAAACTATGCAAAAGAAGCGGGATTCTCAAAAATCGATATTTTACCAGTAGACCATTTTATATGGCAATTTTATCGTTTGGAACCATAACAAACTAAAAATAATCTCAAGAGCTCACACTGTAATAATAATAAATAAAAAACAAACAGTTAAGCCAATGGATAATATGGTTTAGCCTAAACATATCTTTTACACAAAGAAAATAATAACAATAAGCACTTATGCATTTCCTTAATTGCTCACTTATTTCACTAACCCAGCAATAATTATTCTATACTCAGGAGTGTAAGAACCGCATGTAGTTAGCGGGGGTCGGTGGAATGTGGGACAGAATTGACTCTAGTTTACCACTCTGGATTTATTTTATTTATAGAAATACATTCCCAGAATACAAAGACTGATTACGGAGAGGTAAATATCTCAGAATCTATATTATATCATTTTACAAATGATGGAGAATTTCTGTTATTCATTATTTGATAGGTAAACTAAAACTAAATATAGCACCTTTTCTGTTTGAGTTATTTTCAGCCCACATCTTTCCACCATGTTCTTCGATTATGCTCTTGGAGATAAACAATCCCAATCCAGTACCTTTATCAGATTTTGTAGCAAACTTTGAGAATAGTCTTGGCAAAATCTCAGGATCTATCCCTGCTCCACTATCTTTTACACTCACTATTACTTGTCTAGAGATACTACTACCACCATAATCTCTTCCTTCTTCTTTTTCTTCTTTATTCCCACCCTTTTTTTGTGTCATTCTTACAGATACCGATATAGTTCCCTCTTTAGTGAATTTTATAGCATTATTTAGTAGATTGGAAATGACTTGG
>CAVTCE010000005.1:0-64416 GCA_963733025.1 uncultured Nitrososphaeraceae archaeon
TAACACTTGTCGTTTTCTCTTTTCTTATTCCATTGTTTTCTTTAAGGGTGTTAATAGTAGAGTTAACCATATGGAAGTGTCGGTGTTATCTTTTGCAATTTCTCTATTACAGACTCAAATGTATGTCCATTGCTTGTCCATACTATAAGTGACTGCTCAGCATCATCCTTATCCATCAGGTTTCTAAAGTTATGTATATCATAAATTTCCAACCCTTGATTCTCAAAGCTTCGGGTATATTTGTTGAGCATTTCAGTTGGAACTACAAATGCACCCACCGTATCAAAATCATAATGTGGATAATTTGAAGTTAAGGAATTATTATTATCATTATTTTTAATAGTAGTAGCCTGTGTTAGTGGACTTGAAACAATTTCTATGGTTCCATTCATTACTTTCTTCCCGAAAACTGTATCATAATACGAGAAGTCGCCTATTTCACTAAATGTATAATTACGGCTGCTATTTGGTATCTTGTCATCTTCATCGTCGTTATCATAACTAAATATTCGTGTATCCAATACTCGATTGCCTGTTAGTCCATTAACGATAACTTCTCTATGGTCATGACCGACATCTGCATTGAAGAATACTATTGTAGTACCCACATTCATCCTAACATTCTGAGGAATGAATGCTTGATTTATCAACTGATGTTCTTTTAAACTATAAGGCTCATGGGCTTCATTTGGTATAAGTATAACATGGTTTTTGACATTGTTCCCAAGAATCATATTATGAGTTTCATAAAGATTGGTCGCATTAATGTCTGGTTGATTGTTTTCTATTGCATAAGCAGTAATGGTAGTTGTTTGAACCAATATTAAGAGTAATGCTATTGCATTACATAATATTGCAAATAATGGAACAATAAAACTAGTTGTTGGTAAAAATCTTTTAACTTTAAACATACCATATAGTAGTATAACATAAATCTAATAAAACTATGTCTTTACAACGAATTCCTAACAAAGTACCTGATTTATGAAATAAATCTTAGATTACAAGAATTAAATATAGATTATCTAGTACAACTTCCATCTATGATACATTATTATTATTTGAGAGAAGGTGCTAAGCATTATTACACAAATAGCTTCACCTATAATAAAGTCTTCATTTAGGTTGGGAAAAGAACCTATCTTTATCACATAAATTAATTACAATTACAATCTTATTATCATTATTATTGTTAGCAAATACTACTACTCAGCAACAACAACAAGAAACTGCAATAGCACCAAAAACAACAACAACAACAACAACAAAAAAGAAGATGCTTTCTTAACGTATGAAAATTATACTTATGCAATAAGAATACAGTATCTTCTGATTCGGAAAGATTAGAATTTAATCAAAGGGGTTATAGCCTTGATATTGTTGTTATATTTCGTTCACCGCCAGAAAATTCTTCAGATACAAAATTAGAAAACTTCCTCATACAAGTTGGAAATTTACCCTTTCAAAATATACCGCTAGATGAGATTGTTAGCGCAAACATAAATGAGTTAAAACAATCTTTAATAGACTTTGAACTTATTGAGTTGAATGCAACCACCCTTTCTGGTAATAATCCAGCACATAAAGTGCTATATACTAATAGAGAAGGAGAAGATGAACACAAGATCATGCAAATTCTTTCTATAAAGGATGATAAAATATATCTTCTTACATATTCTGCCGAAAAGAGAAAATACTCAGATTACTTGCTAACCATAGAAAAGATGATTGATTCATTTGAGATAGTGACATATAATGGCGATGCATTGATGCCTAACGGACATATCTATTTGAGAATTAATTGGAATAAGAGTAAATCTGTCCTTCTATGAGTATATAATATATTGAAAGCTTTAAACTATTAGACAGACCAGGTAACTTGAGCAATATCTCTTCCACACTTTACCGTAGGTAGAAAAGAGTATGGAGGTATATATCTAATAATTGTGGAAAGATATTTGGAAACTCATAACTGCAGATTTATTCAATAAATAAAATATCACTGCTACTAAAATCTGCTAATCATTCATTTGGTTGCTCTTGGTCACTGTTATAAATTTCTGGCTGATTATTATTATTATTATTTCTAGGTTCTTCAATTTCAGTATATATACGTCATTCTTATAAGTTGATTTCTCTGTGTTATTATTATTATCTTGTAGTGGTAACGATGATGCCCTCCAAAGTAACAGTGCCATCATCACCTAATAGAGCACTATAGTTGGTTTGGCTACAGCTTTCGCAATATTAATTAGAGTATTAACATGAGAAATTAATTTGAGTATTAACAGGAACAGCAGTTGCATTTTGTAAACTGGTTATAGGAGATGAGGCATTACCATCCATTTGCCCACCACTCGTCATGGTAATATTCTCACCTATTTTCGTATTCTCAGCTATTGTCACATTCTCACCTATTTTCGTATTCTCAGCTATTCTCACATTCTCAGCTATAGTCGCGTTATCACCTATAGTCACACTACTAGCCAGAGTAGTATTATCACCTATAGTCACACAATTACCTATGGTGACAACGTTTGCATTTTGTTGCTGCTGTGCTTCGACTAATAACATACCAATTCCATTACCCGTTGTATTAGTCATGCCTATTGTTGTTACTGTTGTTGCAGCTGCAAATAATGCCATAATCCATACACTTACAAGTATAGCGTGTCCATTCATTTTGTTAACAATTTTAATGATGCTATATAATAATAAGAACTGTAGGATTATGATATAAGCTGTTCTGCAATTCTCATAATTGTTCTTCTTCTTCATAGTCTAATGGACCAGAATAGCCTAAGTTAGATTTTGTTAGTTAAATAGTGTCTATCTTTAGTATTATATAATTACGGGTGCTGTTATCATTCAGTCGCATCATTAGTAAATTTTCCAAATACCACTATTGCACAAGCAATTACGACCTACCTGTAGTGTGATAGAGCAACTGTCTCTCCTGGTTTTCTTTCTCTCTGAGTCTTTATTTTTTTTACTGCATCTTCAAAATTCTGCATTGATACAATTGCTTTGGATGTATTTTTTACTGCATCTTCGGGACTAGGATATCTCTGAAGGTATTCATGCAATACCAGAGAAATTGCAGTATTGACAATTGCTGATACATCTGCACCACTAAATCCTTCTGTCTTCTCTGCTATTTTCTTTATGTCTATATCCCGGCTAATGGGCTTGCCTTTTGTATGTATTTCTAGAATTTTCTCCCTTGTCTTTATATCAGGGTTTGGTACATATATTATTTTATCAAATCGTCCTGGCCTTAAGAAAGCTGTATCAATCATGTCTATTCTATTAGTTGCAGCTATTATCACTACGCCGTGCATTTCCTGAATTCCGTCCATCTCGGTGAGCAATTGAGATACTATCCTTTCTGTTCCCGTGTGTATTCCTACTCCTCCTTCCCCCATTCCTATGCCTCCTCTTGTTGGAGCGATTGAATCAACCTCATCAAAGAATACTACACATGGCGCTGCTTGTCTTGCCCTTCTGAATATTTCCCTGACACCTTTTTCTGACTCTCCAACCCACTTGCTTAGCAATTCAGGTCCCTTTACGCTGATAAAGTTAGCCTCAGATTCTGTAGCTACAGCTTTGGCAAGTAGTGTTTTACCTGTTCCAGAGGGACCATGTAATAGGATTCCCTTAGTAAGGGTGTGTTTAAGCTCCTTATACAAACTAGGATATCTCAATGGCCATTCTACTGCTTCCTGTAATTCGCGCTTGACTTCTTCTAGACCGCCTATTGCTGTCCAAGAGACATCAGGTGATTCTAGATAGACCTCTCTCATAGCAGACGGCATTACATCTCTTATTGCATTCTCAAAGTCATTCATAGATACTATTAATTTGTCTAATGTTTCAGGCGGAACTTTCTCCTCTTCCAAGTTCAATTCCGGTAATAATCTTCCCAAACATTTCATGGCTGCTTCTTTACACAAGTATTCAAGATCAGCGCCTACAAACCCATGAGTGACTGCTGCAACTCTATCCTGATCTACATCTGTATCTAGAGGCATGTTGCGTGTATGAATCTGTAATACCTCTAATCTACCGCGTTTATCAGGTACCTTAATCTCAATTTCTCTATCAAACCTACCAGGACGTCTTAGTGCGGGATCTAAAGCATTTGGTCTGTTGGTAGCAGCTATCACTACCACTTTACCTCTTGCTTCCAAACCGTCCATTAATGATAATAACTGGGATACTACTCTTCTCTCCACTTCGCCCATTACTTCTTCTCGCTTTGGAGCAATAGAATCTATTTCATCAATGAAAATTATAGATGGTGCTTTTTCTTTTGCTTCCTTAAAGATTTCCCTTACACGTGCTTCAGATTCTCCATAGAACTTACTCATTATTTCAGGTCCAGATATACTGATAAAATGAGCACTAGTCTCATTGGATACTGCTTTTGCCAATAGAGTTTTACCTGTACCTGGTGGACCATAGAGAAGTACACCTTTTGGTGCTTCAATACCTAACTTCTCAAAGATTTCTGGATGTCTTAATGGAAGTTCTATCATTTCTCTAACTTTTTGGATTTCTTCCTTTAATCCACCAATATCCTCATAACTAACCTGGGGCATCCCCCTTAAGGTCTCACCCTTTTCTGCGATATGGAATATTGTCTTTTGTGTTATTACAACTACTGCATCAATATTGTTGGCTTGTGATGATGTAGCTCCAATAACTTGAAATGTAAGTCTGCCACCAAAATAAGGTACCATTACATTATCACCCTTTATGAGAGGAACACTCTCAAGAGCATCAGCAAGGTATCGCTCATCTATAGGCGGTATAGCCTCTAAAGGAGCAACTATAACCTTTTCAGCGGGAACTGCCTTAATCTTTCTTACAACAACTGTATCACCAATAGCAACACCTGCATTGTTTCTAACAAGCCCGTCAATCCTGATTATACCCTTACCTTCATCTGAAGGATAAAGTGGTAAACACTTAGCAACCGTTCTACGTTTGCCTCTAATCTCGATAACATCACCTGTAGACGCACTCAAAGAATCCATAGAATCATAGTCAATTCGAGCAACTCCACGGCCTACATCTCTAGTGTAAGCTTCAAGTACCTTTAGAGATAGAGTAGTATCATTCTTATTATTGGCCATAGTCAAAGTACCTTTTCACTAACTCTTTATACGTTTTCGTATTGTACCAGCTCTAACGTTTGCCATTGATTAGAAAATGTATTTTGATCACAAACTACCATCTGAATGTGACAACTGTCTTCTAGTTCTAAATTCGCTGCAAAAGAAAGCATCAGAGATATCAGAGAATTCAGAAACAGAAGACAAAAAACAAAGGTTCAATCTCTATCTATAGCTAAGAAGTGTATAATAAACAACTTAGACTTGCTTACTAATGCTACTGTTGTTGAAGATGCTATGTAATTTGGACAACAGTCAAAAGAGAAACTATGACAATATATCTAATAAGTGGAAATTTTATTGTTTATGATACTTTTCATTATAATCAGCAAAATAATAAGATCCGGTTATTCTTAATATGTCTGAATAAGCGAATTCTTTTCTTGCAATTTCAACAAAGCCCCTACTTTTTGCTCTTCTGTGGTACTACCTTCCAATCTAAGAAAGTCAAAGAACTTGCCAAGTCTTTTCTGATACTTATCTCTTGTAACTGGCGACTTCATCGCATAAAGATACAGTGTGCAAGGATTTGGGCTTGATTCGAACTGTTCTGCTTCCACTCTTTATTTACACCTTTATTTTAGTAGAATCCAGTTAAAAGAACCAATATCGTAACGGGCCCGTCGGGATTCGAACCCGAGACAGCCGGATTTCTTTCCGAAGATAAAAGTCCGGTACTCTACCTGGCTGAGCTACGGGCCCAGGTCATAATTACGCTCGTAGATGGCATAATTTAATGTTATACATACAATTTAATAAAAAATAATTGGTCTTCATTCTGCATCATAACGCTATCTCTTCTATTTAGTATAGTCTATTAAAGACTCTACTATTATCTAAGACAAAACAAAACATTTTAATTGGTTTCTCCAATGTCTTGATAAGTGCGCCCGGGTAGTATAGAGATGCTTATAGGAACCGATTCTTAGCATCGTAAATTCCGGTCCAGTATGGGGGACTGTCACTCCTTCGACCCGGGTTCGAATCCCGGCCCGGGCGCTTAAATCACCTGCATTATCTGATTATCTTTAAATCATATGCAAGCATTTTATACATCTCGTGATCGTCTATAACAGCCATAAAAGACAATGTCTTGTTCACCCCTAGCTCTGATTCTAATTCTGAACCATTGTCAGAATATATCTTTCCTCCTGCTTCATTTACAATAAGATATGCCGCAGCCATATCCGTGGGACGGATTTTACCTCGAAAGTCTATATAAGCATCCATTAAGCCCCTAGCAAAATAACATAGTTCAAGAGCATTTGCTCCAAAATGTCTTATATGAATTGCCTTTGAGATAAGTCTAGAAAGACGATTAAAGGTATCTGCTGAAACCCCTGAAATGTTCATACCTATTAACATATCTTGTTGGTAATCTTGTTTACTCCCATTAATACTTCTACTTCCTCTCGCATAAATCCTGTCTTTATTCCAATAAGCTCCTTTTTCTTTTGAAGCATGATAGATGTCTCCTGTAGACAAGTCAATAACTGCAGCATCTACAACAGAGCTAAGTCTATAATCAATTGAATACGCCAATGAGCAACAGTAGAATGGTACCCCTCGACTTGCATTCATTGTTCCGTCTATTGCATCCATTATTAGAAAGCCATCTTTTCCTTGTATTATACCACATTCTTCGCCAATTATTGTGGGTTTAAAATGATGTCTCTGAATAGTATCGATTACAGCTTTTTCTGCATCAAGATCAATCTTTCTAGAGATATCTCCACCTGCCCCTCGACCAAATTTTTTATTACCTTCTGCTGTTCCAATAAGATGTTTGGTATTTTGATACACTTCGTTACATGATTCTTTTAAAATGTCTACTATCAACATGACTTTTTATATCTGATCGCTATTTTCAACAATATTTAGTTTCAGTTTAAAAAGAACTCGAGTGAGTAATAATCAAATCTGCTTAAGCTGAGATTTGTTTATCTATCTTTTTTCTTCTTTCTTTTATTAGTCTGTAGAGGCGGAGCTTCATTGCGAGATAAATGCTATAAAGTTGAAATTTAGATTGCATGATGCATTATTATTGGTCAATATTCCTTTTAAGCTTGACGGAATGTTTTTTCAATAGCTTTTATATCCAGCTATTTATCTTCACTAATCGTGCTAACTTGAAAGGCTATAGCTTATCTATTTATTCACTATTACCATTGTAGTTACCATTGATGAATTAGAAGCAAGTACAACATCTCCGTTATCCATCAGGAGTTTGCTATACAGCAGACCTATATCATAAACCACGCCAGTGTTTCCAAATACTGTAATTTTGTCGCCTATCTTGAACGGTCTGGTTATTGCCAAGTATAACGCTGCTATCGCATTCCCAATTATATTCTGTGCTGCAAAACCTACCACTAATCCCGATATGGTGCTAATTGATGCCGCTACAAGAGGATCCTGACTAAGGTATGAAATTATGATTGCAATGACAATAATAGCTCCAGCAATCTTTATGAAGCTCTGTATTGACTTGGCCGTACTTTGAATATATTCTCCTGCTAACTTGTAGAAGGTGTTGCCGATTATTTCTATAACAAAATAACCAATGACAGATACCTGGGCCACTTGTAAGAAAATCAGATATTGTTTTGGGAGCATCGGCTTCAAAAACACTGTACTTAAAGTCAATCCCACTGCAAGTATTATTCCGAGAATAATAATTCTTTTTACCGCTAATCGTTTTGTGATTGTTCTGTTTGTGCTATTGGTTGGTGTTTTGTTAGTATCTTTACCCGGTTCGTTGGTATACATAGTAAACTGATTATAAAGAGTAAAATTCAGATAAAAAATGTATTGGATTTAACTCGAAGGACTATGTTATATTCTTGATATAACTATTTAAAACAGTTAAAGTTCATGCAAGGTTAATGTTGCATCAAATGTAAAATTGTACTCCTTGAACATTGGTTGCTGTTCTCTTTTGTTTTTCATCGTATACAACATAATATTATGTTAGATTGTCAAATAAAATATATATATATATAATACTTATTCAAAATACTAGAACATTAATCGGATTTCAGCAAATTTCTCCTCAAATAAATAGGCCTGGTGGAACTTTTCAGACATTGTTCAATAAAAAAGAAATGACGTTTATATAAAGAATATGTATTAACTATTGTTAGGACACTAATTTGCTATTGTATAAAAAATTATCAGTTGCATTATTGGGCACATTAATTCTTCTTATTGCTTTGGAATCATCAGGAACATTCCAGATAGCATCCGCAGATCATGACGACGAGAATGAGGAGGATGTATCGAGTGACGATGATTTTGAAGAAGAGAACTCGATACAGATATGTTGTGCTTGGGGTGAAAAACTTGCAGATGGTTCGCTAACATACAAGATAAGTGGAAGTGATTCAGATATCGTGCAGGCAGTACGTACTGCCATAGAAGACTGGGATTACAAGATAATTGGCCTTGAACTTGACGAAATAAATAAGAAAAAAAAGGAGGCTGATATAGAAGTGTCTTTTGAGAAGGATGGAGAGGAAATAGCTGGGCAGACAGTAAATAATTTTAATGGATTTGGTCTTATTGATAATGCGGAAATGACTATATCAAAAAACGCCTTCGGAAGAGATTTTGATACAAAAACAATTGAACAGATAGCAAAGCATGAAATGGGGCATGCATTGGGTCTTGGTCATGCAAACTTCGGAGGTAACCTTATGACTGAGCTCGTAAATGATGGTACAGGAACAATTGATGAGTGTGAGATTAAATCTGTTTATGAGGCTAATCAGTGGAAGCTTAAAGATGGCTCTGATTCTGCATATGCTCCAAGTAAATATGACGTAGAATGCTGAGCTTAGATTATTTTATTCATAGTATGACGTTCTTTCTGTACAAGACCTGATATACAAAAATTTATTAAAAAAGTATTTGCAAGAACATGAGAATTAGTAATGACTAGTATTTAATATAATTTTAACAAGTAAAACAATTCAAAAAGTAATTTTTTGGTAACAGTAAGATCCATTTTCAATCATCACAACAACAAGGAACCCCTAATATGCATATAGTAAATGGCCAGGAGTATGTTTCTGTTCATATGTCATATTCGAAGACTATGAACTACCTACTATTGAAATAACTCTTAAAGTAATATCATCATTCGAGGATATCCAGTAGTAAGCATCCGCCTTTTCAAGATGATTGAAAATGAGACAACCAGGAGTATAGAGATTGAAGATGAAGATACTATAGCTGAGTTTGTCATTAACTTGTTCTCTATAACTATACTTGGAAAAATCACAATAATGTAAAGATAGACGCCCAGTGACACAAAAACCAAGGAGGTTATAATCAACGAAGGAATTGAATAATCTGTTATAAGTTGACTCAATGGTCGTGGTTGTCTGACTGTTTCGTCTGTTTGAACTCCAAGAGACGTTGATGTCTCCTCTTCCTTATTATGTGTTGGATAGACAGCTGATTTCTTATCAATTTCGCGTAATAGCTCCAGTCCCTCTTCAGTAATTTTGTATTGCTTAGACTCCTTGGTAACATAATCCTCCATACGCTCCAAATGGTAATAGATTGAGCCAGTGGAAAGTCCTGTAGCATTTCTGATGTCAGAGAATCCCGCTGAACCGTTTCTCTCTGCAATTGCTCTCAATATTTTGATCCTAGTTAGCCTGGCTCGCAGCTGAGTCTCTCCTGTCAATGGCGTTTATATATCATAAAATTATTTATTTCTTTCGAAGCGCGTCTCACGAATTCAATAGTTATGATTATGTCCCCAGCAAGACTTATACAGACTACATATAACTATCTTTAACGCGTTGCCAGGTGGGGTCGTAGCGAAGCCAGGCATCGCAACGGGCTCCAGATCTAAAGATTAAGGCTAGTAATTAGAAAAGACACCCGTGGGTCAAGGGTTCAAATGGTTTGGGTCAAAATCCTTATCAGAATAGATCCCTTCGGCCCCACCATTTGATTCTATTTCCATATCTCAATACGGCTTCTCTTGGGATTTGAGATACAATTCTAAAGAGTATTGATAGCAGTAACTTTAACATTCATACTGTCTATTGTATTATTATTGGAAACTCAAATTAATGCGGCTTTCAAAATAATTTAGTTTTAGATAAAGCCATCCTTTTGATTATACTAAATTGATTTTTATAATAAAGGCGTACCCTTTAACTCAATAGTATCCATTTAGTGTATACACTTTGATATCTCATTGTAAGAACCAAAATTTTGTTTTGCTTCCGGGATAAGCCTTCCTATGACTTGACAGGCAGAATCAATGAATACTGTTTCAGGATTCTGTCTTTTCAATAGTTTAAAAAGTTTTTTTTTAGAAGAATTTAATTTTCTAAAATAAAGAATAGAGCTCTCTTCAATTATCATATCTGCATCAACACATGCAACTCCATATTTTAGTAAATGTGACTCTAATTTTGAGGCAAACTGAGCAAAAAGAACCGAGTATGGATCATTATTAAATTCAGTCATCTAATTTCCACCTCATACTGTTATGTATATAGATCTACATGCTTTTTAGTTTTGCAGAATCTTGACAGATTTGGACGATTGAATTAATTTTAGCATATAATTTGAATTAAATATGGATTATAGGACCTATTCATTTTAAAACGTATACTCCTTATATAACAAAAATAGATTGGTAGTCGATACTCCTATAACATCATTGTTTTTCCATTGATTGCTCTATACTTTTAACAAAGTTGTCGTCTGAACCATTAATTATAATCTTGATGATCAATTAAAATCTCATTATTTTGCTCAAAGTTGAGGAAAGATTATCCCAAATCTTCTAATTCTAAATGAGTAATCTAGATAATAGGAAAGTGTTCAATATGATAAGCCAAGTTAGATTTCACTAGATTTCACTAATATTATCTTTTGTCTTTTTATACTGATACCAAATGCCAAACCTAATAATTGCTACCCCTAACGCTATGATAAGAAGAGATACTGATAAAAAGATGGGATTAATCAAAGACTTCAGAGGTTCAGGTGCAGTTGAAATAAATTCACATCTTTCATGTAAATTTTGACATTCTTTAAGAACAGGAAAAGCAATTAAGATGACAATGAACGTAATCAATAGTGCAGTTCCTATACAGGACAATATGGCCCCTGACCTAACTATTATCTGTAAACTCAACCAATTAAGAAAAAGCAAACCATAGTGATATTAATTTTCTTATAATTATAATGAAAGTTTGTTTGTATCCAAAGTTACAAAACGGTAAGAAGTATTCTTTGATACCTTGGTAAAGCGTTCATTAAAGTATACAAATGGCAGACCTTTGTAAACGTGTTGATCCCACAGATCATGAATTGCATCGAAATATTCCTTTCTTTTTTTTCCTTTCATTCTAATTATCTCATGACATAATAGATGAGAGATATTTGCACAATTAGTGTCCGCAAAGAAACGGACACGCTCATTATCGGAAAGAGAATTCGTCGGTCTTTTCCAAAGAACCATACAAAAGTTATCAGTCGAATATCCTTCAGTCTGGCAGTCTGTCCATAGCGGTTTAAAGTATGCCAAGTAAAAATGATAGATCGTTTTGCCTCTTTCATTATGATCCCTGGCCAGATAACCTACCGACATCCGATCAAAAAATCTGCCGGGAATGACTGGTAAAATATCCGCTTCAACAGTAAAGTCAATATTAAAATTATGCTTAATCCACCAATGATAAAATCTCGTCATCGAAGAAACATAGTTCCAATCCTCTTTTTGTCTTTGTTGCCATTCATTGTTCTTGGCCACATAGATGAAAAAAAGTTTCTTAGACAACACAATATTAAAACTCAACTATGGCTATAAAAACCATCTAACATTAGCATCATTATTATTGATCTCAGATCATTTATAATAATATAGGGGATAATATAGTTTCAGATAGGTTATTAATTATTTGTCGTAAAAAAAGTAAAAGTAAAAGTATAGCAATAAATGTTCCCTTCACTTGTATTCCAATTCCCAGTTTTTAGTATTAAAGCAGACTTGTTAAACCATACTACTGCAATTATCGCTGTCCAGATGAATTCGACGGTTATATAACGAATGGCTTTTGCAATCGCATAGTCTTTTTACATATTTATACTTGCTACGATAATATCTATAGATAAGTTCTTAATTTACCATCTATAAAATTTCAATGGTGATACAAAGTGTCATTTAAAAAGGTTGGATCTGTAATTCTTATAGTATCTGAAATGGAAAAATCCCTATTTTTTTATAAAAACATTCTAGGCCTTCCGATTAAAAGCCAATCAGAAGATTGGGCAGAATTCTTCATTCACGGTACGGTTTTAGCTTTGCATCCAGCAGAGAATAAAAGTAAATTAAAAACAGGAATAAGTATGTTGGTAGGATTTATGGTCAGCGATCTTGAAGCAAACGTTAGAAAATTAAAAGAAAATAAAGTGAAATTTTTTAAAGAGCTTAAAGAGGAGCCATTTGGCAAGCATGCTATTATCAAAGATCCCGACGGTCATTTGATATCAATTGCGGAGATAAATACCAAACCCACAGAAGGATTTGACCTGCTAGGATTAATCGGTGCAGAGTAGATGTAAAATATTTTGTGATTTATATTTATTCCAATTTTAGACAGCTGTGTTTTGGGTTAATTTATTGGATTTTCAAATGCTATTATTTTCTCTCTCTGCAAAATTTTTTAGTAGCTAATTATTGTAATTGTGATCACTTCTGCATAGTTAACAATTGCGAATTGCACTGTTAAAATATTTGCAAATCCTGCAATTGATAATCTCATATTATTCGTAGACGATAACAACTTCGGTTCAAAAAGATTTAACTTGACTTAAAGTAATTACATTCTATCTTTCTATCGTCTGTCGTGGCATATACCTATATTAATGTCATTCAATGCTGTCAAGACATCTATTTTATTCAGATAAAAAAATTTGCCTGTATTTCAATACGTCATAGTTAGATACTTATTCCATTGGTTTGTTACAGCATTTTGCATGGTTAATTGATGAGTCGATGAGTTACCTGTGAACTCTAAGCATATTTACATAAATACACTGATCAACGATTATTAATAATAATTAGGATGATAGTTCCAATTGCTGATGACTTAAGACGTATTGCTAAAGGCGAAATTTTATCTGATAATTGGAGTAGGAAAATTTATTCTGTTGATGCAAGCAATCACACTATAATACCATCTGTCATTGCTTGTCCACACGATGAGTACGATATAGAAAAAATATGCCAATATAGTATTTCAAAAGGAATAGCAATAACTGCGAGAGGAGCAGGAACTGGTCTTCTTGGCCAATCTCTATCTGACGGCATCATTATTGATTTCACGAAGTATATGAACAAGATAATTGAAATAGAAGATGACTATATTGTAGTGCAGCCAGGTGTCGTTAAGGGTAGATTAGATAATGAATTAAAAAAGAGAGGAAAACTTTTTCCACCTGATCCTGCAAGTAGTAACTATTGCACTATTGGCGGCATGATTGCAAACAATTCAAGCGGAGCTCATTGTCTAGGTTACGGCAGCACAATAGATTTTATTGAAGAAATAAGTGTTGTTTATTCGGATGGTAGTTTTGGGTATGTTAGAAGTAATAACGAATTTGATGATAAGATAGCCATATTCTTACGATTATTATCTCCTTATGTAAACTTAATTCATCAGAGATATCCCAAAGTAACTAAGAATTCGTGTGGGTACCGCCTAGATGCTGTAATAAATAGCCAAAAGCTCGCCCCTCAAAAAATATTTGCCGCCTCAGAAGGAACGTTAGGAATTGTAACCTCGGTGAAGTTGAAGACTCTTAACATTCCATTGTACAGTCATCTATTAGTTTTAGGTTTTGAAGATTTGTTGTCTGCTATGTCTGTTGTACCGCTTATATCGAGATTTTCTCCTGTCGCTCTCGAAATGCTTGACAATACGGTTATTCGTCATGGGGATAATACCTCAAGACTTTCACAAACGGGTGGTTGTCTATTGTTTGTAGAATTTGCCGGAGATAATCATGTCGAGGTCGAAAGAAAATATACTCACTGTATAAGCAAATTATCTGGTAAATGTAATACTCTGGAGAGTGTATCAGATGATAAGAGTAGGACGAAGATATGGGAAGCAAGAAAAAATGCCTTAAATCGTATTATGAAATTGACGATTGGAAGTAGACGACCTATAGGTTTGATAGAAGATACAGTAGTCAATCTAAATCTGTTGCATGATTACACACAATACTTGCAGCAAATGTATATGGATAATAAATTAGAGTATGTAATGTATGGTCATGTAGGAAATGGAAATCTTCATACAAGGCCACTAATTGACACGTGCTCGCCCCGTGAGGTCGAATTGATTGAGGGAATTGCTCAGGAAGTCTTCAAAACAGTAATAAGAAATAGAGGAACAATTACGGGAGAACATGGAGACGGTTTGGTTAGGGTAAAGTATATCGAGTCTATGTATGGCAGACGACATCTTTTCACTTTTCAGAGATGTTAAGAAACTATTTGATCCTAAATCTATTATGAATCCTGGTAAGAAAGTTATTTAATTAGAATATAAACAACATAACATATATTTATGCTATTGAATCTAAACTTAGGAATTTGTAGCAAGCTAAGCGTGAGATTCAAGTAAGAAATAATATTAATATTATTCAAAAAATTTAATTATATTACCAAAGACGTATCGAATTTATTTGACTCATATCCAGCAGAGAAAAAATTTGATCGTAGAAATAATAAATTAGCTAATGATTGTTATAAAATGATGAATAAAGACAATATTGATTGCTTCGGCAATATCCCAGACAATATAGATACAATCAGCAAATAGATAGAGTTTTCAGTTATTTTGTTTCCTTATTTAGCTCCTTTAATATAAAATCAATTGCATTATGTAATCAATTAAGGTAGATAATATCATACGAAGATCGAATCAAGTATCTAAGAATGTGTAATGAAATGAATATACTATAAATAGCCAAACGAAGAAGAAATTATTTGATACGTGCCATTATTTCTTTCTGCATATGTTGCGAAAAGAAATAAGAAGGACAGTGGGGCATATTTTAAAATTCATTCTCTACTTTATTGGATATGATATTCTCTAAATTATCAAATAATAAGGTTAAAAAGTATATTCTCTATGAGCTTATATAAAATATTTTGATAAACTAAAAATTAGCATTATATATACCAAATACCTTAGAAGGTAGTTAGGTAAAGTTGATAGGTCTGTCTATCAAAGATGTGAACATTAGATGGTCGATTCGAAAAAATTAAAATTAGATGTGGAAATAGAAGTTGATGTTCCCCTTGACATTGTAGAAGATAAGAAGAGAATCAAAGCAGTAGAAGATGGCCTAGGACATAGTATCTCTAAGGGCTTGTATGAACAGGGTGTTTCTTTTAAGGTAAAGAAAATTACTTCCAAATTCGAATAACTTAAAAATAAAGTTATGTTGCTTCCACTTTTGTTATCCATAACTAAGCGCCAAACCTATACAACGATATCTACTTTATAGCATAACCTGTGAAAGTATCATAAAGTCATTTGCATTGTTTGCTCGCAAACACATAAAGTCAAATAACTTTTATCCATTTTTGATTTACTTATCTGGATTAGCAGATGATTACTGATGCAAATAGAAAATGTCATCTTCACGATATCTCTGAAAGGAACCTTCCATCAATTCTTATAATATTTTTTATTTTCATTTATTCTCCTTTTTCCATATTTGTATTTGGCCGCCGTATACCTCATTCTCATATACAAACGATTGTATTTGAGCATAATAGCCTTCTCTACCTGAACTGAACGTCTTCGGCGGTAATGGTATTTCATGCTCTTTGCCGTCAGGCATTTTAATTATGGCTAATGCCACATTATTTTTCGATTTGTTTTCTTGCTCATTCGAAGTCATTTTCCTTTAATTACTGCGAAACAGATGTTTATAAAACCACATGGATAGTAATTAAACCAAAATGAATTTTCTCCAGGAGAAAAAACGCATTAGCACAACATGGATATAGATAAATATGAATATACATTAATCCCCATACAAAACGATACCAATGAAGTAACCTTTAATTGTGTTTGAAAATCTATTCAATTTGGATTCGACTATAAGACATGGTTATTTTTTTCTCACTTCAACTAGGCGGTCTTTTCGCTCTAGGAGGTTCCGATACAGGAAATCCTCTGATGTATATTCTTTGGTTTGCTCCTATCATTATATTGATGATGTATGGTCAGAAGTTTCAATCATGGATGATATTAAGTGACGTTTCAAAATCATTGAATAAATTGAGGACTATGAAAGATACAGCAAGAAAAGAAGCCATTGAATATATTAGAACATCAATAAAGCCTTCACATGATCCCAGCAGCAAAATTGACAATTTCTTAGAATACTTTACAATTATGCCAGTTGATCTCGATCCAAATGGCATCATGAACAAGCTTGACCATCTAATGAGGACTAGAGATGAAAGAATTCGAACAGAAGTAAAAAAATTGGCTAGTATTATGACAGAAGCTGAAGCCTCCCGTATAGAAAACATCTTGGAGGCAGCAACAGCACTAAATATGATTTATAAGGTTGTTAGGCATTTTTACTTAATGGGTAAGCGGACAACAAGCATGTTTGTACTTGTACAACTGCAAATGGTTATGCCGCTTTTACTGCAAGAAGCAGAAGCGTTACAAAATGCAATAGGCGCATTCAAAAAAGGTCAACCTATAGGAGACAGCATTGGTCCAATGGTTGTTGGAAAGATGATGGTTAGCAAAGAAAAAAAAGTAATCGCAAGAGAGACAGTATATAGTGAAGACGAACACATGGGCAGAAAATTATATTTGCTCAAAGCCGAAGGGCCGACTGGAACCGTAGGCAGGCCTGGAGAGGCGGTGCAAAAGCTTATTGTAGAACTTGGTTTAAAAATTGATGCCATCATAATGATAGATGCAGCATTGAAATTAGAAGGGGAAAAAACTGGTGCCGTCGCTGAAGGTATTGGATCCGCTATCGGCGGCATCGGGGTTGAAAAATATCAGATTGAAGAGATCGCGACAAAATTCAATATTCCTGTCTATGCTGTCATAGTAAAAGAATCTGTTCAGGACGCTATTACTGTTATGCGAAAAGAGATTTGTGATTCATTTGATAAAGTAAGAGATATTGTATACGCCACAATTGAAGAAAAAGCTACCGAGAGACAATCTGTTTTAATTATTGGAGTCGGGAATACAGTAGGCGTTGCACAATAGATGTGGTTTAAAAAGAAGAAGCAGGTTAGTCCTACAGTTTATACAGAGGAAATATGTCAGAGATGCGATGAAAAGAAGAAGAGAAAATTTGAGGATGGAGATTATATCTATAAATTTGGCTCAAACTGCAAAAAATGTTCTGAAGTCACTATGATTATTGCAGTTTATGGTGAATATCCTATAGAGAAACAAAAACAAAAATCATGAAACCTAAAAGTCGGAGACATATCCATTGGCAAAAGTTTACAAAGTGATTACATTAATAAAATTATTTGTAGGAATTAGTGTATGCTCAGCTTGAGCGACAATCTTTCTATTTCCTTCGACGAGAATTGGATATGCACGAATGTTTCTCTTCTTTATTAATAGTTCCAATAGCTGGCGAGCCTTTTTATCTTCATACTTGTCCATCATCCATCTAAGAGCAAATGGCAGAGTTTTGAAGGTATGCCAAATATATTCAAGAAATTCATCGGCCTCTTTATCTTTAGTTGGTTTACGAGAAGCAATACCAAAAATATTACGAGTATTGCCTTCATAGACTATGCCCTGACCATCTCTTGTTGTCACAAAGGGTTCTATGGCATAAGCCTGATTGGAAAGAAGGCTAAATGATCCAATAGTCCAAATGTTTGGTATTGACTTTCCTGCATGTATTGTAAACTGTTCTAAAGAATGTCCGCTTAAGTTCTGAATAGGTCTGAATCCTTGCTTTGATACTATATTTTCTATTATCTTTCCAATATCACTAGCTTTGGCGTTAGGTTTAGCTGCTTTTACTGCTTCACTTAAAGCAGTCTCAGCTGTCTTTACCATCGCGTCGTACTTTGGATTATAGCAAACAGTTACGGCTGTATCGGCAATATAACCATGAATCTGCACACCGATATCGATCTTCAGGACATCGCCATCATTTACAATAATCTTATCGTCGGGTTCGGCGGTATAATGTGCGGCTATCTCATTCAGACTGACATTTACTGGAAATGCAGGCGATCCTCCTCTGCTTACAATATCAGCTTCTATTGATTCACAAATCTGAAAAAGCGTATTACCTACGAGGTATTTATTTCGTGTATTTTCTCGCACTCGCGATGCTATTCTCCCTGCTTGTTGATAATATTCAAAAAAACTCATATATATTGGCACTTGTCGCATTTGAACATATATAGAGATATTGCAAATATCCAACCATAAAAACATCTATTCGTTATTCTGTGTCAATTTCAAATATTTCTATAACCATACTAGAAGAAAGAGCAAGATATTCTAGAATTTCTAGGCTCATTGGTTGATATTAAAAAATTATCAGTAGTACAATAATATGTAGCAATTGCATTCATGCTATCATAACCACCCATTGAGGATAAAAATTGCTGATTAGACACTTTCCTATGTGTCAATAACATTATATTTATTCTGAACCAATGAAACTTGCTGTTTTTGCCTTGTTGCTCTAAAGATGGTCTTGAGTTAAGCATGTGTACATCTGCTTGATTCAACGTGTATTTGTTTGATATGTTATTCTGATTAGAAAGATTTTTGACTGCTTGAAGAAACTTAAAATTAAGCTGATGGGTAGTGCTCCGTGAAAATGAAGTTAGGAACGGGGTCGTTGTCTAGCTTGGTATGATGCCAGCCTTGGGCGCTGGAGGCCGCTGGTTCGAATCCGGCCGACCCCACTTATTCCAAATTAAATTTATAGATAGATGCTGACATATTGTCAAGATGCAAGGGCGTTAAATTGCTCTAAGAAAGAGCAATAATTATCGAATTTAATCTAAAATACCCAACTCTTATGCTTTGGAATAAGCCTTTGCACTTTTAAGAAATATCCAGTTATAATAATTTTTTATAGTAATAATAATAGTTATTACTATTCTTGCATTGCTATCTAACGATTAATCATTAAAGCATCATATGCATCAATTAAATGGAAATACTGTAAATGATATTTCAATACGACTTAATGTTTCCAACTGCATATGTTACTATCCTTGGCTTGATATTTAGGACATAATTAATACCGAGATTTTGTTTGGAGTTAAAAGCCAATTTACAAAGTTATCTAATTAATGGGAAAACAAACAATAGCATATTCCGATATCTCGTTTTGCGAGAAATAGGAGAACCGTCACGACTATCTCTGCGGTTTCGCTGTGGTTAAATTTTTTTAATAATATTATTCACATGTATGATGGAAATATATAATTATTAGAACTAGATGTTATTCATTCCTTTTTTCTAAAAGAATATTTAATAGTATAGAATATCTCATTCATAGCAACAATTACAATATTGAAACCTTCTCGTTTTCAATAGATAAAAATATCACATTAAAAGTCAAGTAAATAATGCAAACTATAAAAATTGAGGAGACTACTTACAAGAGGCTCACATCTGTATTGAAAGAAATTATGCATGAAAAAAGGCGCGATGTTAATTATGATGACGTTTTGAATGAGATAATTGATGTTTATCAGGAAAATAAATGGAGTCACTTTGGCGCTGGTGCTGGTGGCGGATAGAGTCAGGCTTGTCTAAAGTAGAGAACATTAACGATTATTATGAAACATGCCATCTCGATTTTGATTGAATTATTTGTAATCAGCATGTATCTACATCTTTTGCTGATTTATCTTCAATAATACTTTTGGTTGAACATTCAGAAGTTCTGATAGCAATTCAACGCGATAGGCTAGTATAAACTTTGAATTTCTGCATTAGAGATGACAGTAAAAGTAAATCATAAAAGACGATAGCAAAATAACGACACCTAATAAACCAACCTGTTGGAGAATATTTATCAGCTTTTGGTAGACTTTTTTTTATCAAATCAATCAGTCAATTGTATCATTATCTAGTCTGCGATTAAATTCTATTTGTAACGAATTGATTTGAGAGCAATCAACCTATATTATCAATAAAGAGTAACATGAATTCTTTGCCTAAAATAAATATATAATGGATTATTTAAAAATGTCCTTAATAATTTTAGAGAAACTATGAACATCATAAAGATAGAAAAGTCGAATCAGGAACTTAAATTAAGTCTGTATGAATCCAATCTTACTTTACTTGAATCAGATGCATTTGAAGATCTTTCCACAACAAATTTTTATATGCAAACTCTATTAAGAAAACATAATATCAAAAAAGTATTATTGGTAGTTCATGACAAATGCAAGAATTCGGTAGAAATGACAGTTGCAGAAGACGAGAATTCATTTTTTATTACGTAAAAAAAACTTTTGTTGTCTTGTTTTTTGATCTCTCTAATTCTTCATATACTTATTATGAATAAAGTTTTTTTTTGCAATAGATACTTTCATTGAACTGTGACAAATAGGACACTCTGCCCACTGATGTCCGCCAAAATACTGCCATTCAAAAGAACATTTATCATATGTGCATTTAATCCAAATACCTTGTCCTGGTGCTTTTATCCAATTTTCTTGCAAAGGCTTTCTCGCACGGCGGGCAGAACGCGGGGGTCTTCTTCCCTTATATTCCAATAAAAGTTCTTGTCCTACCTAACTTAAAGAGATTATTGTTTTAATACAATACAGGAGAAAGATAAAGTAGCCCAAAACGCTATTTGTATTGCAAGACAAAGAAATTTTGGGCTCTAGACAGAAACGTACACAGCGTTGCTAGAGCAACGTCGTGTTATTTTATCCCACTTAGCATTCTTACCACAAAGCTTTTCTAGCAATTCTTTAATACCTTTACTACTTGGGAAAGCGACAATTTACTATCGATATAGGTAATGAGCAAATTCTCGTTGAAGGACAAGTGCATAAAAATGTAGCATTAAAATACTTGATGAAAAGACGTAGATCTTTGCTTATGACCAAAGACCCAAATAAGATTGAATCATTATTTTCCACTTTACCTAAGACTATAAAAATAATTGGTAAACAAGTCACTCGATCATATACGGTGAAATGGCAAAGAGAAGGTGCTGAAGACTTTCATGGTTCGCGTTTTGTATTTGTACTCAATACTGACGAAAATGAAGAAAAACACACCAATTCCGTCACGTGATATTAGATCTTTTCTAATTCAAATTCTATATCTGAATAATTACCAATACTATATGCTGTCACAAGGCGTACAAGTTGTATTGTCAACTTGTACTTCCAATATTGGGATAGTATGTATTCTTATTCTGCTGTTTACTTTCTCAACTAATTAGCCAAATTGTGATGGAGAGACCATATATTGTATATTTTTATTTGACGATTAACTTCTACAATCCGTAATTTATTGTATGTGCTCGTTCAGAATATATTATGATAAAAGAGATCAAGTCAAAACAGTTTTATTTATTTACAGTTAATTACAAATATCTGAATAGTATTAATTTCGTTCTTCTTGGAGATCCTAGTATCGCAGACGAATTAGGAAAAAAAGGCACAACTACAGATATTGCCATTTATGACAAAAAAACATTAGACTCTATTTATACGTGGACGTTGCCTGTCACATATCCTGACAAAATTCAATCACTATTGCAGGCTGTAAATATTGCAGAATATGCTATATTGAATGTCACAAAATTGGACAAATATCTAGGAGAAGAAATTATTGCTTTAGATTACGTCAATCTTAAGGATGGATTTATTCTCCATTCATATGATGTCGACGAAAGTAAACTGAAAATGCTAATCAAAAATACCTCAGTCTCTGAATTTAAGTTATTAGATAACATAGACCAATTAAAACAAGAAATACCTAAACTAAGACCCAAATATATTCAAGGACCTGTTATGATTGAGATAGATCATGCTTTCGATGTTAAAGGAGTTGGAACGGTAGTATTAGGTGTGATAAAACAAGGAACAATCAAAGTACATGATCAGTTGAAAATTATGCCTATTGCAAAAGATATTCTAGTTAAATCTATCCAAATGCATGATGATCCAGTATTGGAATCTAAGAGTCCAGCAAGGGTTGGGCTTGCAATTAAAGGTATATACGCTAATAATATCAATAGAGGAGATATAATATGTTCTCCAGATACAATGGAAGTATCTTCAGAAAAAGTCTCCGCAAAATTTACAAAGAGTGCCTTTTTCAAAGGAGATATTACTGAAAGCCAAATGTATCTAATATCTATTGGATTACAAATTAAACCCGCAAAAGTAAAACTAATAGGAGGAGACATGCTTGAAATTATATCTGAAAAACCTATTGTATTTTTCCATAGGCAGAAATGTGTGCTATTAAAGCCAGATAGTCTGGGAACCAGGATAATCGGTAAAGCAATTATTCAATGAAAAGCCTTATCAAAAAGATCTATCCAGATGATACAGTGTTGCAATTAGAAATAAATGCTATCAGAGTTATGTACCTTATCGCAATACATTCGCTATTTTCATAGGGAAGTGTATGACCTCAAGAATTCCTAAAATGAAAACAGATAGTAATAGATGCTGTAACTTTACTCGGCATTTTCATCCAGAAAAGAGAGGAATTAGAATTTTTGGCATAGCAGAGAGTTTCAAGAAGTCTAGTTCAACATCGACTCTTGGAGGTGTTGTGATGCGGCGCGATCTCATAGTAGATGGAATCGTCTTTGGTAGTGCTACGTTGAAAGGTGATGATTCTACCAAAAACATTCATTGTATGTTCAGATCCCTGCAAAGAGATGATATAAATTGTATAATGCTAGATGGACTCATTATCAGCTTGTATAATATCATTGATGGTGATAAACTCAATAATATTACAGGGCTTCCAATAATTGCAATTACATTCGAAGATTCACGAGGTCTAGAAGAACACATAAGACATCATTTTTTAGAAAAGTCAGAGATGAAACTTGAGCAATATCGCAAATTGGGTAACAGAGACCAAGTCAGATTAAGAACCGACAAATCACTCTATATTCGATATTGGGGTCTGTCACTAAAAGGAGCATTGAATACACTTAATGCTTTTACTCTACAAGGCTCAATACCAGAACCTATTAGAGTAGCAAAACTCTTGGCAAGAGCTCATAGAAATAGTATTAATTCCTAAATAATCCCTTAAGATAATCCTAAATATATTCTGATGTGATCAACGAAGTCTATTGGCCCATCTACAGATTCAGTCTACATAACTTTTTGCTTGCAATACAGTGAATTCTCCGATGCAACAACTATTTTCGAGCCATCGTCAGCGCTAATAGGTATGTGTGCAACGTAATCGGAGCGAATTATGAATCACTATGAATAATTAACCAAAAAGTAGAATAATAGTCTAGATCGATTCTAGGATCCTGGCCCTACTGCTGGGTCAAAGTCGGGGCTTCCATCCCCATCCATGTCAGAATCTGTATCCATATGTTCATAATCGGTCTCGTTTTCAGATCCTTCCAATTCTTCTTCAGATCTTTTGTTTGTCTTTATGGGTCTTTCTTCCTCTGGCTTAACTATTGCGATTTCTGGCACATCAGGATAAGTTTTTTCATCTGCTGATTCATTCATGAAGAATACGTGGCATTCATCAACTATATGTATATCAATGAATTTAGATTAAAATCAGGAAGATCATAGAATAAGAATATTTAGATGTTGTTCACTCCTATGTTCAGTCTGTGATAAGTATCAGATAGCGGACGTGATGAGAGACCCCCAAAATACAGAAGAATACAAAACGCATAGGAGAAACAAAAGCAGAAGGTGGCAAGTTGGCGTGCTGACAGAAATGTAGGATGACTTATACTCTGCAAATAATATGATTGTTAGATAAGAAGGATTATAACTATCGTAAGCACGGATCATCCTGCTAAATAGATAGTTCTAACACAAGCTCTCAAACATCATTTGCATTTGCATTTGCTATTGATAATTCATCTATAGATGATGTTGATAAAACCTATCTGTCCATTGTAACATGTGCAGATTATTTGAAATCATATATGTGGTAAATTGACATACACCGTGAAACTTTCTTAGATAGGTAATAGATGAGCGAGGTTATACCATTGATAATCTATGCTTAAAGTCATTGTCTTGATGAATCAAGTCATTATGAACTTCAATATCTATTAAAGGCTTATCTTCTATGAAACGTATTATGTGGCTTATCAAATTACATATATCTCCATACTAATGCCATATTTTATCTGTCAAAAATATTATCAACATCATATCCTAGTCTCTTTAATCCTTGGCAGTAATAGTAATATTTTTTGATACTTTGCTGGTTGTTTATCTTTGCTGTACCTGATGATAATGATTTATCTAACCAAAGGATAGACAAAAGAAAGTATTTTTGCTGCTTTAACTTACTCTATATTAATAAGCGTGTTTTTTTATGTCCTTGTATCTATTTCTGATGGTCACTTCTGTCACGCCTGCTGCATCTGCAATGTCCATTTGAGTTATTGTTTCACCGGTATTTATAGAAGACATGTAAATAACTGAACCTGCAAGTCCCATAGGATCTTTTCCAGCAGACACGCCACTTTTGATAATATTGTGCATGATATTCATTGCTTGACGTTTTGTCTTCTCGCTTAGTTTAGCCTTGTTTGCGACTTTAACCACACACTTCATCGGATCAATCATTGGAACTTTCAGGTCAAGTTCCAATACTAGCAGTCTAAAGGTTCTTGCAAGTTCTTTGTGTTTTATATTGTTAAGATGAGCAATATCGTCCAGGGTTCTTGACATTCCCATCTCTCTACACGCTATGTATGCTGCTGCAGCCAATACTGAAGATATTGTTCTTCCACGCACCAATCCTCTTTCCTGAACCTTTCTATAGATATAAGCAGTCTTTTCTATTACTGAATCCGGCAATCCAAGTTTATCCTTTAGTCTGTCAAGTTCACTAAAGGCTTGCCTCAGGTTTCTGTCAGTAGATGTATGAGCCTGTGTCCTAAAGTCCCATGTCCTTAACCTTTCCATGGTGGTACACATAGCTCCATCTAATACTTGTCCGCTAGCGTCCTTATTTGTTCTTCCAATTATTGTAGCAAGTCCTTTATCATGTCTAGCCAGAGAGGTAGGCATTCCTGTTCTACTTCTCGTATTGTTTGCTTCATCAGTTGTAAAGCTACGCCATTCAGGACGGGTCTCTTGTACGTTATCTAGCATTACCATACCACAATTTCTGCAAATGATTTCACCAGATTCAGTATCGGTAATTATCTGACCACTATTATTATTACAAATTGAACATGTAATCGATGTTTGCATGATATATATATAGTCATATTATTATTTAAACAATAATAAACTAGATTGAATAATAATTATATAAGCTGTTTATAAATATTTCAATGAAAGACGTCATGGTATTTGCAGATTGCTTGACTAATTAATTTCATATATTATGACATGGTGAATTCTATTGTAGACTAATAAGCCGTTGCGATAGACCATTATTATAACTTAGATATCACGGAAGAACTCTTGCCATCGCAATTATGATAAACTTCTCATTAGATATTCTTCTATTTTCTTAAGAATATCTAGGAAATAAAAACGCTATTTTCATAACTAATTCCAATAATTTCCATTATCGCGTGTCATATGCCAATTTAATCTATAGAAAATATATATCTTCTTTTAGTTCTTGACGTCTTTCTTTTAGTTTATCAATTGATTTGTTCAGAATCAATCACTCATTCTACACTATATGTCATATACAAGTTTTTTATCCTTTTGAATGGCTCTTCTTCCATGCTTTGGATTTCAAATAGAATTCTTAAATACACGCTAAAGCATAACGATAAGATCGCAATGTCAGAGTTGATGGCTAATAATTATTTTTCGTAAGGTTCAAATTAATAAATCAGAACACAAAACATTACAGAGCGGTGTTGTTTAATTAGAGATGTCATTACAAAGTTATTTTCCACATCCTTACATGAGAGATAAACAACAAAAGATACTGGAAGAAATTGAGCAGGCTATTAAATCGGGATTCAAGTACATCTTTCTGGAAGCACCGGCAGGATTTGGAAAAAGCCCAGTCGCAATTGCGTTGGCTAGATACCTTGGGAGCTCCCACATTTGTACTGCTACCAAGGACTTGCAAGCACAATATTCTAGAGACTTTCCTTTTATAAGAGAAGTAAAAGGAAAAAGTAATTTTATATGTATTATAAAGGACGAAATGGGTTTGGACGAAACCTGTAACTATGGTCCTTGTTTAAAGGATGATGGATATGATTGCATTTACAAAACTAAACTAGGTGATTATAAAGTACAAGGGGAAGGTACAAAATATGAAACTGTTGAACTAGATCACTTTGCTCAGAAAAAATATATTGATAAGATGAAGTCTCAATCAAAAATTATACAATTCGACTGGAAGCCATGTCACTATTACCATCAAAAATGGATCGCAGTTAAATCTAGTCATACTATTTACAATTACAAGTATTTTCTATCCGATGTTTTTTATTCAAACAATCTGCAGAAAAGACAATTACTTGTCCTTGATGAGGCACATACAGTAGAATCTGAAGTGGCAGATTTTAAAAGTTTTACAATATTTAATGAGGGCATTACTGGCTTCCTTCCAAAATTGAGTATTCCCTATAAAAACGAATATGATATTGAAACTTGGATCACTTTCGGAACTGAATTAAGAGAAAAACTTCTTATTTTTATAGACAAAGCAAGCACAATACTCGAAAAAAATATTGACCAATATCCCTTTACAGAGAAAAATCTCATTGATGCGATAACAAAAGAGAAGAATTTAACGACAGTTATTGAAGATATGAGAAATAATAAGGATAACTGGATTGTGACAAACGTAGAAAAAGCTGCTAATAACCAGTTACGAAAAGTATTGGTTACTCCCATTGACGTTTCCTCTTATTTTAAAGATATTCTAGACAAAGGCTCAATATCTCTCTTTATGAGTGCAACTATTTTGAGCAAGGACTATCTATGTAAAATTGGGGGAATTAAATCGGATCAGGTAAAATTTATTCGTGTCCAAGAGTCAAATTTCCCTCTAAAAAATAGACCGATTTATCTTATGAATGTTGCTTGGCTTAATGCAAAAACAATGAATCAAAGTTTACCTGCCATAGCCAATGCGGTTAACAATATCATGACCACACATAAAAATGAAAAAGGAATTATTCACACTACATCTTACTCCCAACTTCGATTTATAAAGGAGAACATTAGCAAAGAAAATGCAATTAGACTTATAGAAACAGGATCAAAATTAGACCGAAATGAGATGCTCGAAAAGCATTATAATAGTTCGAAACCAACAGTACTCATATCTCCATCCTTGTATCTTGGAGTAGATCTAAAGGATAATCTTTCTAGATTCCAGATTATTGTTAAAGTGCCATATGCAGATCTTACTGATAGGAAAATTTCTGTTATGAAACAAAGGGATCCAAACTGGTATACATGGAACGCAATTTTAAAGCTAATTCAAGCATACGGTAGAAGCATTAGAAGCAAGGAGGATTTCGCAAATACTTATATTCTTGACAGCAGTATAACCTTCTTATTAAAGCAAGCGAAGGAAATGTCCCCAAAATGGTTCTCAGACGCTATTATACAAAGATAATAGTATAAGATATTGTTATCTAGACTAGAAAACCATAAAGGCTGCTGCATTTGTTCAATAAAAAGAAAAGTGTTTCTTCTGATAGAAAGACAAATTTAAAGAAATTTAGAATCAATTCCGGTATAATTGTTACTCTTCTTCTTATCGCGCCAATTGTGTTTACTTTGATTGCTTATCATGATACATTTTACCTATCATGGAATGTGGGACGTGGAGGCTTTTTGTTTGCCATGGTTTTTATCGCAGCAGAGGTAATTGGGTCAAACCAAGAGATCAATAGTAAGAAATTTTACCTTATAATAGGTTTATTGAGTCTTACAGTAGCATATTTTATTGCTATTGAAGAATTAGGACTCAAAGAGTCAATTAGATCTGCTGCGCCTATCTATAACGTTCAGATCCAGGAAAGCTGGACTCTTATGTGGGACTTTATCATAATGGTACTTTATGTGAGTATCTGTCTATCTATATTATATGGAAAGAAAGGATACAAAATTGCTCCTGCAGGATTGGTATTTATAGCAGGGATTGTAGTAATCTTGTCGCTTGACGCATTCTTTCCAAAAGATACCCTTGGTCCTCTTCAATATATTGTACCTATATACTTACAAATAGATCAGGGAGTAATCAGACTCATCGATAGCTCCATCATGGATCTTGGACCAGACGGTCCACTAGTGTCTGCACGAGACAATATGTTGACTTTGAATGGTTTACAGGGATCGATGAATTTGATAGTGTTTTGGCCATCAGCCGGGGTCCATAGTATGATTATTTATAGTCTAATCATGCTCATATTTTTTCTAAAAATGAGAATTCCTTTAAAGAGAAAATTGACCTATTTCGTAATAGGTACTATAGGAACTACTGTGATAAATATAATACGTATACTCTCATTATCATTATTTGCATTAATAGTATCTGCAAATCCTATCTCCTGGCAATCATTTCACTCTATTGCCGGAGAAATTATCTTTATACCTTGGCTGTTCATATATGTATATAGTGTTCTCTTCCTTGAGAATAAATTAGCAAAAAAGTTACAAGCATTAAAGGTGTAGGCGATATACTTCAAGAAATCCTTTAAAAAATATAGTATGAACTGGTGAACTTCAATTTTTCTAATAGTAAAGAAATATCAATGAATCAAAGAAAATGTTGACATTGATTCATTTTGTTTTTGTATTGATAATATTATTATTATTAATAAAATTAAGCATCGTGTTCTGACCTTCATTATCCTTTAAATCGGATAGCTTAATTCCTACTCTCCTGACCTTGATATTTGGATAACTATTTAATGTTTCATTCAATATCGACTTGGCAGATGAATACAATTCATGAAAGTCTCTAGAATGGGTTTTCAAGCTCTTTGAACGGGTAATATTGTCGAGGTCATTTAAGATTAGCAAAATGCCTATATTTCTAAATAATACATTTTGATCTAATGCCATTTTGTATACAGATTTGCATATATACTGTAGTTCACCCTCAATTTCAGAGATTTGAGAAATATCTCTCTTCAATGTAATTATTCTTCCGATCTGTTTTGCTGATCCTCGTGATTTGACAGGTTCATTATCAATACCCTGAGCGGATTTGTAAAGATAGGTTGCATACTTTTTTCCAAAGGCATCAATTAACCTAAATAAACCAAAGGCTGACAATTCGCCGCCTGTTCGTATTCCCATTTCGAGCAATTTAGCAGTAGTTTTAGGACCAATACCTGGAATTTTACCTACAATACATTTAGAAATAAAATTTTTTGCCTCATCTGGTTTGACAATAGTCATTCCGTCTGGCTTCTGGAAGTCGGATGCGATCTTTGCTATCATCTTATTAGGAGCAATACCTATTGAGCATGTCAATCCAGTATCTTTTCTTATCTGTTTTTTAAGATTGTTTGCTAATTCTTCTGCTTCCATAAAATCAAAATCAGCTTTCTCTGTTACTTCAACAAAACATTCATCTAATCCAGTATATTCAAATTTTGCGCATTTTATTGGGTGAAAAACAACAGAGGAAGTCCTAGATAAAAAGTAGTTGTCCAAAAAGTCACGTATTAAGGTCATCGCATTATCTGATTTTTCAGAATAATGCTTTATATCTGCAGGCAGAAATACTGGTTGAGCCACTTGAGCAAGTTTTGCTTTTGCTATCTTGATTGGAATACCTGATCTGACTCCATATTTCCTGGCTATATAGTTACAAGTACTAACAACTCCGCTTTCCTTAGTTCGACCAGAATAGATGCAAACAACTACAGGTTTATCTTTTATTTCTGGCCTTTTAATTTCTTCACACTGCGCAAAGAAATAGTCGAAGTCAATATGGATTATTATCCTATGAGTTAATGTATTGTCGCTATGTTGCATCTTCTCTATCACAACTGCACATTTTCAAGAGTATAACTAAATTGGGTAACTAAGTTCTGTATGAATTTTTGTAACAGCGAAGGTATCAATGTGAGAAATATTATATGTGTTCTCTTCATTTTCTTATCGTTCAGATATTTTTTAGACTCTGCAGAATATGTGTATTTATTAAAATTTATTGCAATGAGATCAAAAAATATGTATAATTTGTTTACATGCTTGTCTACCTTAACCGTAGATAATTGTCATTACAATTGCATATGTTCTATGCAACATAGCATACAGCCATCATTAAATTAATGACTATGGTACTAAAAACTTCTTCTTTTCATCTTTTTTACCGTCAATATCTGGTCTGCATCTTACAAATATGCATGAGTAATACATACAGCAAATTGAATTTTTATAAACGATGGAGAAGAAAAAGAAAATTGCAGAGATAAATTAATTAGTAAAGACGAATTTATACTTACAACATATTTCATCTTTTAGTTTTCGAACTGATCTCTTTAAATGCGTCAATGTTAGCCTCCATATAACTGGATATAAAATATAGCACTCCATATTTTTCTCCCATTCTGCTAATAATGTTATTTTTTTCAAGTACAGCAATATGATGCTTTATTGCTTTATAATCTAAATTTAACTTCTCTGCAAGTTGATTCATATTATAAGGGCGTTCTTTTAATAATTCTATAATCTTGATTCTATTATCGCCACCCTTAGAGCCAGCAAAGAGATACCACAATAGCCGCTTAGCATTAGGGTCAACCATGAATCATGCTGGCTTAATGCGATAGGAATTTAAACTTGAATGAAATCTGAGCGACAATTGAAGCTAGTCATCATAGTAGATATTGTATCACCAAGATATTAGAGAGCATAAGGCATTATTCTAAACATTTTTTTAATTGTTAAATCACGGCACATGATTAACATGTGATAATTTTTATACATGGCAGTATTAATGCTCAGAGTTAGTTAAGTTTTTGGTTAATAAAACATAATATTTCCCTTCGAATATAGCGTCACCATAACAAATTAATCAAACCAGGAATGCTCTATCACTGTTAAAACACTATATGCCTAGTAAGAAAATATTAATTATATATCTAGGCAAACAGTCCAAAGTGTCCGAAAAGTAAGAGTTCTTCTATTCTGTTTAGATAGACAAATAATTAAGTTGTTATATCAAAATTTCCTTTTAGAAAGAACATACAAGTCAACTCTATTGATGATTTCAATCTCGAAGGATTGAACTATTGTTATTGCTATTGTTGTTAGTCTCTCACTTATCAGATAGCATTACAATTATAATCTGATCATTATATAGATATGATCAATAGATTAATTATCAAAGTTCACTACTGCTTTGTCTATTTTCGATAGATTTTTTTCTCTGTAAAATCAAAGAATCTAATAGTGAATTGGAATATCCTGTAGCTGTGCAGCCTGATGGAATCAAATTAAAGCCTGAAATGATGGTTATAGATCAGTTGTATCATTGTATCTTTGACAACAAGGTTTTCCTATTCTATAAAGATGAGCAGGAATTACTTCATTGTTATGAGGTTGAGCACCCCGCTCGCTGTTAAGGAAATCTCCTCCAATCCGTCGGATATCGAAAATATATTGATAAAGTATTCACAGACCTAAATAATCAATCAAATTAGAGAACAATCAATAAACATTATATTCCACTATTAAACATCATTTTTACACAATGTCGTCAAACAACGCAAATACTGAAATGAAAGCAAATAATGAAATTTTTATTGGAAAAAAACCATTAATGACCTATGTTACAGCGACTCTTGTACAGCTTGCTAATGAGCCAATCGTGATTATAAAGGCTAGAGGAAAAAGCATAACTAGAGCAGTTGATGTTGCACAGATTATAGTGAAAAGAATGGATACTTTAGGTTATAAGATCGGCCCAGTAAAAATAGGTTCTGAATTGGTACAATCCCAGGATGGAAAAACGCGCAATGTTTCTACTATAGAAGTCTATATTTCCAGGGCTAAGTGACTCTTACCCGATATCATTCTGACAATCAAGTCACAATTAATCCAGTTACTATAAAATATATTCCGTAATAAATGAGAGGCAGCATTTAATGCCAAAAGTAAGATAGGATAATATTTTGATTTGTATATCAACGTGCCTCTTGAGATTAAATGTGCTGTTACCGCTAGCCAACCATAATCCATCCAGATATGAAAAGAGAAAACAACTACAATCCCCGTTGCAAATCCATACAATTCTAATGAATCAGAAATTAATTTCAGACCTGCTGTGAGCCACCATAATATAAAAAACGGATTTAAAGCACTAAAAATGCTACCTATAATAATAGGATCCTTCTTATTTCTGGTCTTAAAAAAGATGTTTTTATCTGCATTTTCCTTTTTTATAAAGGCAATAATTTGGATTGCGGAAAAAACTAATATTACAATTCCTCCAGATAAACTAATTAGTTTAGAGACCAAGTTACTAGTGGTAATGGATGAAAATGTACTCAAACCTGAAGCTAATATAATGATCAACGGCAATTCAACAATTGTATGACCATATGCCATTTTGATACCTGAATAAATACCCTGTTTGCTTCCATATACAAGATTTGCAAAAAATAAGGGTCCAGGGGAAATGACTCCTGATGCTGATGTAAATATGACTTGAGCTCCGAAAGCTAAAAGATCCATATCATTACTCTATTTTATAACTTATTATGGGAATTCTGTGATAATATAAAGTCATCATATATATTATATATCACAGATATGGCCAGATTAAAATTATGCTTTTTTGAGAGATAATATATAATTATCATTAAATGATATTTAGTTATGATTTATGATGCGCATAAATAAGAATTGTATCAGAATGCTGAAAGAAAGCAGAGACTTTTATCAGTCGTGACAGGCTCTTTTTAATGCAGTTATGTTCATATTATCACTTTCAGTCAAAGGTCATAATAAAGATATAATATCTTATACTAGTAGTCATGTGGTGCTACACAGCTTATTCTAACATCACAAAAGTCATTGGTACTGCAATAAAACAAAATTCTAATATATACACCCAGATTTTAGTGTACTATGTCACAAAGTGAATGGTTTACATCCTATCTAAAGTACAAAACCTTGGAAGATATGCTCAAAGTTATACTCTCTTCCTCTCAATCAGTTTTCAGCTACATTCCAATGCTTTATCATATAAATTACAATCATCAAGAAATACTTTTCATCCAGACTGGTATGATAGGAGGAGTAATAATTCATTATATTGTGCAGAACGAAAAGCCAAATAAAAAAATCATAGAGTTAAAGCGATTAACTGGTAAATTTAGCTTTATTGACAGCATTGGTACTGACGCTCAATCAATATATATTCCTATTTTAGAGTTAGAACAGTCCACTCTTAGATTTCCTGCATTTGACTCATCCTCTTCAACCAATCAATAGGAAACAAAAATTTCTAGCCCTATTCTTATAATATACACTTTTTTTATAATAGACAACTCGAGATCATATACGATGAATATTCATTCCGTCGTATCAAACTCTTTCGTATATTTTCAAAGTATATTAAATGTAATTTCGTCTTCGGTGTAGAAGGCCGCCGCCAATTTTTGATAACAATATTATATTAGAAATAAATTTATATATTATTATTATTATCAGTCTAGAACATTGTATTCATTCTGTTTGCATTCATAAATCTCCATACTACATATTCTCCTGCCATAGATGAAACTGCAGATAATGGAATCACAATTGGAATAATTACTGGCATTAGAAGTTGAATAAAAAACTCTTCAGTTCTTATATCATCCGAGGGCTTGAAAAACCCACCATAAACATCTATAGACCATGGAAAGAATAGAGTAGTAAAGAATAACGGAACTATAATTGAAGCAATCAAATATCTTTTTACTGTAGTATTTGATGCAGGAATCAGAGTAATTCCTTCACCTCTACGATATTGTAATATGATATCTGCAAGTACAGCAGGAAATATATTCAAAAGATAGAAGGGAAAGATTCCTACAAAATATGAATTGGATATAATTGTCGTAGTTGACTGTATTAGCATAATAATAGCAGTTATGGATGTAAAGATAAATGGCATAGAGGTGACTCTTGCAGCTGAAAATAAACAAAGACCAATAAGGAACGGTATAACTATTGATGCTGCAGCGACTGCAGTTAGTGGATCAGGATTGAAATCAAAGTATTGACCTTTCGAAAATGGAAGAGTAAACATTAAGACCATGCCTACTGCAACCATCAAAAATACCGCAAAAGCAACCGCAAGACATACCTTTGAAAAGAATGAAGTATTATTATCTCTCTTTAATGTGTATATGCCAATTAATGCACCCAAAGCTACCATGAGCATACCACTTGCTAATACAGAATGAGGGGGACTTAATAGGCCATCAAATCCAAACTGATTGTGCCACCAGAAATCAAAAGGACCCGCAGTTAATTGGAGTATGCTACCTATAACCGCTAATTTAAGTGAAAAAGGCATTATCGAAGGCCTAAGGAAATAGAATAATGAAATACTATTCGATCCTTTTTTGTGTTCCAATACGGCAAATAAAATTATGCCTAATATTATGCTGCCAATTGCCAACGCTACACCTGAGTAAATTACTGAATGAGGAGGAGTAAAAAAGCTCTCTACATTTCCAATTCCATGCCATATAATATCCCAATTAGAACCACTAATCTGTAAAGCTACGCCTATAGAAATAGAAAGATATACTATCACTAAATATGCCCTGACATCTCTTGATAATACTGTTCTGTAATTAGATTTTTTCAAATATGATTATCGATTATATATCATAATGTAATTTATATATTCATTTTATTAGAGCAGAATTTAAAAATTAAATTTATCTACAACAGTAACACGAGTTTTCTGTCTCTATGACTTGCGTTTTGGAATATATTCCACTCAAGAATCAATCATTTATGCTGTTACTATAATAATAATTATGCTACGATTGAGTTCAATTGTAAAAGGCTCAACTTTACCATTTTTTACTACTCATACTCTAACAATCATTTGAAAAATTTGAACAACTTTCTATATTTTCTCTAAAGATAACCTATTGCAAAACTTTTACATTTCTTTGTTGGTAAGAATATCTCCTATAGAAATGGATTTGTAAATAATTAATTCAAATTTTAACCTTTGAGAATTCAAATACCCAAATACCAATCCTGGTCATATAATGCTGTATTCACGCTGCTGCTGCAGCAGGGTAATCAGCAGCAGGATTTCTCAACTCTATCTCGATTCTTTTACAGGTTTATTGATTGCATACAATTGCAATGCGACGGTGCTAGTGCATTAATTTGCATACTTTCTGCTCATCAATGTAAACCTCCATTTTTCAATGCTTCACGCACCTGATTTCTATACAAAGTTAATCCAATCCTTTTGGCATAGGGCTGTCCTTTTGCAAATGAGTTAGCCATATTTCGAACAAATTCAGAATCTACTTTTGGTGGCATGGGTGGTTCGAAGGGATCTACATATGCTTCAATTAGTGTTGGATTCTTATCCGACATTGCTATGCTCATAACTGATTTTACTTCGCTAGGTTCCTTGATTGTATAACCTTTAGCACCGCACGCTTCAGCAAACTTTGTAAAATCTATTGGTGTAAATTCAACTCCAAATTCAGGGTTTCCAAGAAATGCCATTTGTTCCCATCGAATCATTCCCAACGTGTTGTTTTTAATTATTATTACTTTTATAGGAAGATTATATTGTACCGCTGTAGCAAATTCGCCCATAAGCATTGTGAATCCGCCATCTCCAACAAAAGCGACGCATTGTCTTTTCGGAAATGCTATTTGTGCTGCTATTGCATAAGGTAGACCACACGCCATTGATGCGAGCGTTCCAGAAACAGAAAATTTCATTCCTTTTGTAATCTTGATATGGCGAGCAGCCCAGATGGTGTTAGTTCCACTATCTACTGAAACTATGGCATCATCATTTAGTTCATCGGAGACTGCCGCAGCAATAACTTGAGGTTTGATTGGTTTGTCAGTACGGCTGCTCTGTTCCTGAAGCAGGACGAGCCAATTTTTCATTGCTTGTTGTTTCGAATGTAAGAAATCTTGATTATCTTTCTTTCTCAATAAAGGAAGCAATTCTGAAAGAATAGATTTTGAGTCTCCAACAAGACCTACTTCGATAGGATAACGTAATCCTATTCTTTCAGGTTTTATGTCAATTTGAATTCCCCTTGCTTGTCCTGGTTCAGGCAGATAGTCAATATAAGGAAATGATGTTCCAACCATTAGTAAAACATCAGCTTCACTCATTGCATCGCTAGCTGGTTCAGTTCCTAATAGGCCAAGACCTCCAATACTATTAGGATGATCGTCTGGAATGACTGCTTTTCCTAACAATGCTTTGACAACGGGAGCGCCCAACTTCTCTGCAATTGCGCTTACCTCATCACCAGCATTCAATGCTCCTTGACCTACAAGGATTACAACTTTGTTACCTCCATTAATGATTGCTGCAGCTTGTTCTAGCCAGCGTCGATCTGGTAAAAAGGCAGAAGTAACAAAAGAATCAGATGTATGACCTGGCACTTTGTGCCTTGAGTAGTTTCCTTCTAATTTTCTTTCCTGTACATCTATCGGAATTGTCAAGTGGCTAACTCCTCTTTGTGATAATGCAGATCTACATGCAATATCGACAGTCATTTCAGCTTGTTCTGGACCATTTATCATATTATTATATACGGACTACATCTGAAAATAATTGTGTAAGATTTACGTCTTGCTGATAACCTGAACCCATCATATCAGAATAAGTGCTTCCTGTTATGGCAATGACAGGTGTGTTATCGGATTTAGCATCATATAATCCATTTAAAAGATTTATTGCGCCCGGTCCTGATGTTGCGACACAAGCCCCTAATTTTCCTGTATATTTGGCATAAGCACATGCCATAAATGCTGCAGACTCTTCATGTCTAACAAGTATAAACTTAATTTTGTCTTGTCGCTTTCTTAATGCTTCCATAAATCCATTAATGCCGTCACCTGGCAATCCGAAGATGAACTCTACTTTCCAATCGATTAATGCTTCAGCTACAATATCTGCTGTTCGCATATTTTCATATTCACTCATCATGACTAGGTATGATATCATATACAATATCTGGGTTAATCATATAATGACCAGTGGCATTTTGCTGTGTGAAGTATCCGATATAAGTGAAGATGATCTTTCACTTGTTCTCGATGCGCCTAGTTGATTAGTCTTTCATACCTGCTATCTAAATATATTGTTGCAAACTATTGTAAACTATGATTAAGCCATGATTTATTGTACTAAGATCAAGACAAGAAATTTAACAAGCAAACTATTATCTTTAGATATCGATGAAGGATTGAGAATTGAGAGTGCTGTTCAGGGCATTAGACTATTTATTAATAAGAGTGCTTCTGGTACCTTTGTCCTCCAGTTCTGCAATAATAAGGATGATAAAGAGAATAGAAATAACAACTTTGTATATTTTGATTCAGCTGAAGAAGTAATTAAATTGATAAAGATGAAATTTGGAAGAAATTTCTCAGTTTGGTCGTATTGAAATTACTATCAGTCATATCGTTTCAAGATGAACAATTGGATTACTAGAAAAAATTTATGAATGCTATTAAAGACTCCGTCTAGTTATTACGAAAAGGTAGACAAAATGATTTGCTAACAGAATACTTAATTAATGTTTTTGATAATATCATAAATCTGAGAAAATGATAATTTCATACGCTTCCTTGACTAATACTAATACTGCGTTGAAGGATTTATAAATCAACGCGAAACGCGAAAAGGATTACGATATTAATGGGTAATAGCTTAGAAGATATGATGATGATGATGATAATGTTTAGGTATATGAAAACTAATAGGGTTCTTCTCGAAGACCAATTACCTTGTTTAAAGAATGATTAGTTGAGATTACATTTATGACATTTAAAAGCCTCTGACAATCTGTGGCAAACCGAGCAAAAGATATTGGTTTCTTTCTTGTAATCTTTTCTACCGCTGATGATAAACCTGGTGCATAGCCTACTCTTATTATGCCATATAATTCGGTCATAGAATTGATATACCTAAATCAATCGTCTATACCTGCAGCTTTCATTCCGTCGCGAGCAGCATCTTCTGGTATTGAGCCGAAGGCAACCAATTGCATCAAGATAGACAGCGTGTCTTCACCCTTCTCATTGAGCCTCACAGCACCATCATCGGCGATCTCTTTTCCTCCACACATCTAGTAAATCCTTATTTCTCAAGCTCGTTCAGACGCATTGAAAGGACCCTTGGCTAAGGCCTGGAAGAGATTCGAAGATCCGATCGAAATGCTCAATCTTGAGGAAGCCGATATCTCTGATTATCAGAATGGTATACTTCTTGCCCTTAATTGCAGACTTGATGAACCTTACTGGGGAAGGATCGCGCCTTGTCGTTGCTAACTGATTCCTCCTCCTCCTCGTCTTGACCTTTGATGTATTGCAACTATACTTTTACTCCCTTAGCTATTTTTAAACTACACTCTTCATAGTATTGCCCATGAGTAAATCAAACGTAACAGAAATAGAAGAGCAAGAGGTTGGTAGTATCGTCCAGCAGTTCATCTACCGACTGCCTAAAAAGAATCATGAAGCGATGGTGCAGCTGGAAAAGCAATTTATTGACATATTTAGAAAGCACGGTGGGCTGCGCTTTGAGGTCTTTCAACTCAGCGGTACTGAAAACATGATGGACTGGACCAACATAGCCAAAACCATCTCGGCTAATCAAGATGAGGAAGTTTGGGTGGAGCAAGTCTTCTACAGAGACAGCAAGCAGCGGGATGAATACATGGCAATGTGTGAAAAGGATGAAAATATGAGTCGATTTTACAAACAGTTTACGGATCTCATCATCCCAGGATCCACCATCATGGGGGAGTTCAGCCGCCTTAGGGTCTAGATAACATGCCAACAATAGTTCATTTTGAAATACCTGCAGATGACATTGAAAGGTCAAAGAAATTTTATATTGATTTGTTTGGATGGAAAATAGAAAAATCGTCTGGAATGGATAGTGGCAATAGTTCTTCTTCTAATATGGAATACTGGATGATAACTACAACAGATGATAAAGGAAACAAAGCATTAGGTGGCGGGATGATGAAAAGGAAAATGCCACAGCAACCGAATATCAATTACATTGACGTAAAATCAGTAGATGAATACTCATCTAAAGTGGAGAATCTCGGAGGTAAAGTAGTTGTTTCCAAAAGTGCAGTACCAGGAATGGGTTACTTCGCAGTTTGCCTCGACACAGAAAACAACGCTTTCGCTATATGGGAGTCCAGTGGGAGCGCTAAGTGAATAACCTATTCCTCTTTTAGTTGTTCATCCTTGACAATACCTGCATATTCTTTCACAACTAATAACTGATGACTATGCCGTTACAAATGTCTAGACATTCTGGTTCGCATTGTGAAGGACAATACTGCTAATACAAAGAAAGTTGCTGTAGTTGATAAAAGATCAAGTGGAATAGGACTTGAGACTGCATTGACACTAACCTCCTCTTGTTGTATTTATGGAGAGTTATTGGTTTTAGAGAGTTCATAGTAAGAATAATTATCTATCCATTATTATTTGAATAGAACTTGATAAACCGTCTTCAAGTGATCTTCGGTTGGCGTTAGATCTTCAAAGTCTATATAGTAGCATTTGAATTAAAATAAGATCCTATATTTGTCTGACCGACTGGAAATGCAAAAAAAGATAAATCTGCTGTGAGAAATTATTTTTTAAATACATCGTATACTATTAACATCACTTGTTAAACTCGCACACATATGTTAGAATTGTTTATCATTAGTCTAATTAATCAAACCTTATATTGTTATAAAGCCTAAATTCTCGAAGCTATGATATGAAAGTACTTGTATGCTTAAAACTTCAAGTAGTATCTGTACTGTTGTCTTGTTGGCTAATCCTTTCTGTTGCTGGCGTTAATAGCGTATTTGCTCAAGAAGCAGCAGATGAACCTGGTATTACAATTAGCTCACCTGAGCAAGGTCAACAAGTTCCAGTTGGTCAACTTACCATTTCAGGAACATCCACAGATAATCCAACAACTGATTGCCAAGTTTCCGTAGATGTAAATGACATAAAGCCTTTGCAAAATGCTACAGCAACAGGTCCGGGCGGAGTTAATGATTATTCAACATGGCAGTTTACATACACAGAAGATTATCAGCTTATGAAAGAAGGTGTAAATGAACTAACCTCTAAATTAACTTGTATTAGTAATCCTACGAATGTCACAAAATATTATAGTGTAAATGTCACAGGCACATCGGCGACACAATCACCAGGCACCAATGTAGCTCCTTCCATTATTCCTACGCCCTGAGGTTATTTTGAAGAGGCAGAAAATATCATTAGAAACATCAAATAGCATTAGAAACATCGTTAGATATTGCAGATGTTATAAATGGGTGAACGGAGAAAAAATTAATAAACTGACGGACCCATATATGCCCTGCCTTCTTTAATCTATCTTAGCTTATTCTCTTGATTCGTCTATTGGATCTATACTAACATGAAATTATACATAATGTAGTTTAAAACTCAAATACTTCTAATACTCCTTTAATGGTATTTTATGACTATATATAGATCTGGTCATTCTTATAAATACCTGACCATAAGTGAAGCATTTTTATTTTAATGACATAAAATACTGTGCATTTTTAGTTCTTTTGGCGTAAATACGAGTTTTTAATTCTAATATTGGGAAATAGTAGTACACTGCTTAGAAGAGCTAAAATATCTAAGCAAAGTACTTGGTGCTTCTAAAATGATAATCTAGCCTGATGGATCGATAACAATTCTACCTATTGCCGTTCTTTTTGTATCATATATTTTATTGTCCACTTTTGCTATGAGAATGTTTCCGTCATTTTGTTGTTGTTGTTGTTGTATTGCTGCTGCTATAATTACCACCATTTTGAAAGTCAATAGGCGACATAAACTTCAATGTTGCATTAACACCACCAGTTATTATTGGATGATCTAGTGATGTTGTAATGGTTAGCGTTTTGAATAGATCTGTTACTCTTACGTCGATAGGAGCTAGATCATATTCTTCTATTATTTTATTTGTTGTAGAGTTATATATAGCAACAGTTCCTTCAAGTTTACTAGGATCCATTGCTAGTTCCTCATAAGATAAAGGAAGATAGCTGCTGTTGTGTTCATAGGTGCCCCCTATCGATAATATCACAGTATTTGGAGAGGAGACTATTTTATCAGTCTCTGCAGATCCGTTAATGTCTATTTCAGTTATGGCTCCCCAGTTTTCATTTCCATCTTCATTATTTCCATTGATTGTGATTTTTACATATCTTGCTGTATTTTCTTTAAAGTTATATCTTTCTGATGATAGAGTTTTTCCGGTGCTTGTACCTTCATACACATTTGTATAAGTAGTTCCATCAGTCGAAAGAGATATTATAAAATTATATGATCTTGTATTTCCTTTGTACCACGCAATATCTAAACTACAAACAACATTCTTGCCCCCAAGGTCAGTTTGAATCCATGATCCAACAGTTTCGGATGACCATCGAGTGTTAAGGTTATTGTCAAGAATATTTGTTTCTATAGCATCTTCACCCTCACCGTCATCGCCAAAAGATATAATGTCAGACATTATTAGATTTTTGCTACATGTATTCGCCTCTGCTACTGTCATTGTTATAGGGTTAGAATTGGCTATGCCAGTCTCTGAAATTGTGAATGTTTTTGTCATTGTCTTAGACTGATTATCATTGGCAGAGGGCATGGGATACAATAAAGGTGCAGTATTATTGGCTGTTTGTATTGGCTGCAACGTTTGATTGTTAGCAGCCGTAATGGTATTATTGGCTGTTTGTATTGGCTGCAACGTTTGATTGTTAGCGGCTACTCCTATGACATTTACACTATAATATCTTGCAATATTGGGAGGATTACTAATACAAGTTAATTTAGAGGTTAGTTCATTTACACCTTCTTTCATAAGCTGATAATCTTCTGTGTATGTAAACTGCCATGTTGAATAATCATTAACTCCTCCTGGACCTGTTGCTATAGCATTTTGCAAAGGCTTTATGTCATTTACATCTAAGGAAACTTGGCAATCAGTTGTTGGATTATCTGTGGATGTTCCTGAAATGGTAAGTTGACCAACTGGAACTTGTTGACCTGGTATATGAGAAGTAATTCTTATACCGACTAAATTAGATGTTTGTGCGTATGTATTAGTAAGGAATGGCAGTATGCTAAATATTATATATGTAATAGCGAACCCTAATATCCAAAACGCTATTTTTTTAGACATTTAAAAATACACATTAATGTAGTATTAAGAAGATATGAATGTATTATTGCTATTTCAATATTCTTCGTGAAGTTATTGATCATTTATGGTAGGCTTTGACAATGGTAACGTTGGAATGTATCTCTCCCTCCCCCTCTAAAAAGTATTTCATTTTTTATTTACTATCTAACGGACTACTATAATATGCATGAATATCTTTCTTCAACTAATCTAGTTTATTATGATTGTATTGAGTGTAAGAAGAGAACTCCTCATATATGCATTAGATGTCATTATTGCTACTCATGCCATCCGAAAATTGAAAGAATAGAAAAGGAGATAGAAGTAAAGACGAAATCTAGTTATAAAATACAAAAACCGACATTTCTTATGTATACTAAAAGTGATAACAGACATGTTTAATCAGAATTTAATGAACGAAATCTCTTCCTCCTATCACTAATAGCCGTCAAAATAGTCACAAGATGTACATATATTTTTTCAGAAGCAGACTGAAATTAACCTTTTAAAAGGATATATATACGCTAAATAATTATGCGTTCAATTAATCAAAGTTAAATCCAACGTTAGATCGTCTGCAGTTGCATATCTATTATGGGAATAATTCGGATCCTGATGATACAACATCTAGATATAACAGATTGTCACTTACAGCACAACACAATCAAATATACCAGGAAAACGCTATCACAACAGCAATCACAGACAAGCAGCCTGCGATGATTTCAATTATCTCTCTTCCTTTTCCTCTTCTATTATAGAGATAATTAGTCTCTATGTCTGTGTATCATAGCCTTTTAACTCTATTATCATCATTTATAGGATGCATACCTATCATAAATCAGAACTTGTATGATCTAAAATCGCCTTTGCTTGTTTATAATGAACTGCATCTATCATTTTTCCTTCAAGTTTGACTGCGCCTTTGCCGCTTCCTCTTTCCATTGTCTGACCTAACGCTCCTATCACCTTCTTAGCCCACTCAATTTCATTTTTGGTTGGTATGAAAATCTTATGTACAGGCTCTATCTGACTAGGATGAATAATGCTCTTACCTGAATAACCTAGGCGCTTTGCAACTGTAGCATCCTTTATTAATCCACCAGTATCGTCTACTTTTTGCCAGATCGCATCAATAGCGGCAACTCCAGCAGCTTTTGCATCAACAGGAATTTTTTCGCGAGCAAACATATATTCAATACCATCATCTTCAGCGTAATCAAGACCCATGTCATAGAGAAAATCAAAAACTCCAAAAATTACTGCGTTTATTCTCTTATTCGCTTTTGCTATAGAATAAGCATTTACTACGCCTTTTGCAGTTTCTATAGATGGCATCAATTTGATACTGTCCTTTTCAATCCCTCTTTCATCTTCAAGGACAGAAATAAATTTAATTACGTCGACAACTTCATTTTCATCATTCACCTTCGGTATAACAATGCCATCAACTCCATTCTGAATTATCTCTTTTAAATCTGACAAAGCCATACCAGAATCAAATGAGTTTATCCGAATGTAGACATTTGTTTTATACTCCGCCCTCCTTTTAAGTGTCTCAATAATTATCTGCCTTGCTGCAGCTTTTTCATTTATTGGAACTGAATCCTCCAAATCAAAGCATATTATATCTGCATTCAGCGTCTTGGCTTTATCAATAAAACGTCTGCTGTTGCTTGGGACAAAAATTAGGCTTCTAAACATCTCAACATTAGAAGTACATTTGAGATTAGAGTTTCTGTGGAGCAGTAAGAGTTTTTCCAATTTGTTCAGCATTGGCCATCATGACATGGCCTTTTACCATATCATTGAAGGGCAGAGTTGTATATACGAGAGGTTTTATCTTGCCTTTGCCTGTCCAATATATTACTTCTTCGAGCTCTGCTTTAGTTCCCTGCGTAGACCCAAGCCAATTTGTTCCTTTGAAGAATAGATATCTCAAGTCAATAGTTGACTCATACCCCGTCGTCGCTCCAGTAGCAACAAGCGTTCCTCCCATTTTCAAAAGAGCGATTTCTTGTGCAAATGTGGATTTGCCGATGTGCTCAAAGATAACATCTACGCCTTGCTTATTTGTAATTTCTCTCACTTTTTTGTACCAATCGGCTTCCCTGTGATTAACTACGTGATCTGCTCCAAGCTCCAAACATTTATCCATCTTTTCCTTATTTCCTGCAGTAGCAATAACGTTACAATTGTATAATTTTGCAATCTGAATCCCAGACATACCTACTCCACTTGTTCCCCCCATGATCAGGACTGTTTGGCCTGGGCTTTATCTTGGCTCTACCCACTAACATATGCCATGAAGTCATTCCTACCATTGAAATTGCTGCTGCGTCATCAAAGGATACATTATCTGGTATCTTTACTACATTAACCTCAGGCAAATGAGTGTATTGAGCAAAACCCCCCCATAACGGACCTGTCTGAAAACCCCAGACCAATCTATCGTTACAGTCATATTCCCTGCCAGAGGTACACATGTAACATACCCTGCAGCTCAAATTTGAATGAGAAACAACTCTGTCTCCGACCTTCAATTTTGTAACGTCCTCACCAACCTCTACTATATTTCCTGCTACATCGCTTCCAGAAATGTGTGGCAGTGGGGTCTTGAGAGGTTCACCCCATATAGCCCACAAGTCATTATAGTTATAAGATGCTGATTCTACTTTTATCATAACTTCATCAGGTTTCAACTTGGGCATATCAATGTCTTCTATCTTTACAACTTTTGTTGGATCCTTATTATATTCGCGAAATACGGCTGCCTTCATAAAGTTGAAGCATTCTTTATACTTAATATAGTTAACTAGACTAATGTCGCTAAATTAATTGCGCAGATAGATAATCATCACGGTCTGACGGCTCTGTGCTAGAATAGCACGAAGAAGTTGAAGAAAAAGTTATCCAAAACCAAGTAAGTGCATATCATTAACGTCTATTTATTTTAAAGTCTCTTTTTGGCTGCTGGAGACTAAGCAAAATCTGTTTCAACTCGTCATCTGTAAGAGCTCTGTTCAATCTTCCTGTTGATGCTGCATTTATAAGATAATTTTCTACAGCCATAGCAAGTTCTGGTTTTACTATTCTGATATTCATTAGCCTCTGACGAGCTGCAGGATCCAGCAGAACCATTAAAGCGCGCTGTCGCATAGCTGCAGCTTCAGCTTCACGTCGCTTAGATTCTTCGTCGTTTGGTTGTTGTGATTGAGGGGCTGACATAGTATTCAAAGAAAAAAACTAAGCATATCGTTGCAACTCAGGTTCGGTCTTGATGATATCATTCTGAATTTCAGTAGCTAATCTATCGATTTTTTTCATCCCATCATCTGACATTAATCTGCCTTTACTTTTTTTAGTTATGTAACCAGCTGACTCCAATTGTTGTAATGCCTTGCGGATAATTGCCCCGCCGGCGTCTTTATGATGATCCAAATTATATCCAATCCTTTTTCTACCACCATAGGCACTCTTCAAGTCTGAAATTCCGATAGGACCGTGCATGTAAACTTTCCTCACTAAAGAAGCGCATCTAATATACCACCAGTCTTTATTTTGAGGAATTTTCTCAGCATGAGGACCAGTCTTGACGAACGCTGCCCAGCTTGGAGGAGCGATTTTTTTATCTTTCTTAAGCTGTTCAGCCAATCTTGAAATGAGATAAGCCGCTGGAATATCATAAGCCTTGGCCATAGTTGTTACTGAATAATCACGAGGTAGATCCCTTATAAATCCTTATTCTCATTTAAGAGCATTTTTTTAAAAACATATATCATTATTTTCGAGGCAATAAGATTTTGCGATAGGTGTGATTACATTTCAAACAAGTGATTCTTAATGCTTTTGTATTAGATCTCCCTATTCTTACTCGAGCATTTCTTCCTGGAATAATAAAATATTTACACTTTTTGCAGTATAATTGACGTATGGGATAGGGAAGCCTCAGCCTGTATCGCATGGCGATTTTCTTTGCAAGCATGGCTTGGTCATATGCAATCTTTTCGTTGTCTCTGACTTCAACTAAAGCGTTTGCTATTAAAAGACCAATCCTTTCTTTTGCAATCTCTTTTACAATTTGGTTTTTTTTCAAAATCGCTAGCTAATATGATCTTTTAAATAAACATTATAAATATACACTGGCTTGTAATCAAAAACACTATAAAGATTGTATACAGTAATTAAGCTGTTAGACTAATAATATATAGAAAGTATGCTCGATTTTGACAAAATAGAGGAATTAGCAAAAGAGTATATAGAATTAAAAAAGGGTGAACAAGAATCAAAGTCAAAGAATGCAGCAATTAATCTGATGGATCTTCTATCATCGTCTGATTTCGCTTTCCCATTGAAGAAAGAAGTCGTTGAAAGTAACGGAACGTCGACATACCTTTATCTCAATAATAATACATACCCACATCTTTTTGAGTTTATTGCAGAAATATTGCATGTAAAAATACCGATTATTATCAATAATGCAAAGTTTGGACCAGGCGAAATTATAGTTAACAGCGACAATGAAAAAGATGCAAAACAAGAGCTAGATTCTTGCGTTAAAGAATTGCAGAAATTGATTAATGGAAAGAAGAATAAAGTTTTTGCAATATAGATATCTACCATTCTCTCAAAGAACATGAATGGCTAGACGTTAATTGACATATATCATTGAGTACATTGACTGGTCTTACTTTAACTTGCAGAAAATACTTTGGTATCAATTAATGAGTATTAAACGAATTGGCGATACGATAATTCTCATATCGTTAGTTAAATTATACTATTTCAAATATGATTATAATACCTGCAAGTCATCTAGAAACACTAAATTGGCCATTGAGACAATGAAATACTTCATTATTATTTTTTCTGAATTGGAATATTATAATGTATTCTTTTAACTTTTATTAAATATCTAAAAAAATTATTTATTGGTTAAGACATATTTGTCATATTGCTGTCAAAACTGTATTCTCTATATTTTATAATAGATCTTGATAGAACTATGAAAGAATATAAACTCCTTATCTATTCTATAAAGCCACGATTGTTGACAAATAGAAAGTTTCAAAATCTTATTGAATTAAAACTATTGTGTTTATCTGTTTTAATTGCAATGTATTTTTTAGCTGCACTATTATTCTTATTATCTTCTCAAGGTGCAGATGCTGGTCCTTGTATTACCTATGATCCATCTACTAACTTTATTACAGTAACTTGTAATTCTGCAAGTCTTAGTGATATAGATAATCAACTAAATGATAATACGATTTTAGATAAAGAAGAACAACAATCAAATAATGGAGTATGGTTATTAAATGCAGGTATTGTAGTAGCTGACAAAGCTACATTATATATTAATTCAACTGATACCTCATGGCTAAAGATTAATGCTGATGGGGATACTGAGCATATAATCGAGGTATATGGCAACTTAAAGATTGATTCAGTAAAGATAACCTCGTGGAATCTAAAAACAAATGATTATGCAGCAATACCGGCCTATGACGAGGATAAAGAACCAGAACTTATACCATATATCATAGTTGAAGGCGAAGCAACAGGAACTACAGATATTACCAATTCAGAGCTTGCTTATCTCAACTACCTTAGCTACTATGGAGGTGATGGAAGCGTACTAAAAGGTAATCATATACACAATCTCTGGTTTGGTTTCTATTCAAGTGGAGTAGGAGACATGATTATCGAAGACAATCATATTCATGACAACACCATTTATGGACTAGATCCTCATACTGGAACACATGATATGATTATTCGCAATAATGTGGTTCATGGCAATGGTGGAATAGGTATAATCTGTTCGCTAGATTGTTACAACATTACAATTGAAGGTAATGAAGTATACAATAATGCAGATTCAGGTATAATGTTTAGTAGAAATATGTATAATTCAGTTGCAAGAAATAACTATGTACATGACGAAGTTAAAGGCATATTTGTTTCAGCATCACATAACAATGAAATATATAATAATACAGTTTCAGATAGCGGAGATGGAATTTATTTAAAGTCAGAGTCTTCTAAGAATAATATCTATGATAATACCATCATAAATGCTACATCAAATGGTATACTTGTCAATACAGGTGCATCAGATAATACATTTAGTTCTAATACAATAATCAATGCTACTGATCTTGGAATAAATGTTGAAGATTCAGATTCAGTTAATAATAAATTTGAAAAGAATAATCTAATTAATTCTAAAGTTGCAGAAGAAGAAGAACCATCAAATACGGTAAGTCAAAGTGAAGAAGAAGAAGAAGATAATTGACTTTAATCTGTCGCCGTATGATATCATTTCTAGACCTTAGACTCATCAGCTGTATGTAGTACCAGGATCATTTTCTAATACAGAAATGCCTACAGATGAGATTATTGTTGTCTCTTCTTTATCTGCAACAGTATAATCTCCATCAAAATTGTTATTATTATCCATCTGCTTTTTTTGTTGGAGATAAATATCTAACGTAATTCTTTTCGTCGTTTACGGTACTCTTAAAATCTATTTGCTGTTTTAAAGAACGACGGGGCAGAAAACAAATAACCTTTATGATAACATAAATTATTTTCATTAAAGAGAAGACAGGAAAATAAGAAGCTATATAGTAATTATGTCATAAATTATTCCAAAAATTATCTATATCTTTCAAAAATAGGAAGCATTATTTTTTTAGAGTATAATTGTATACAAGTTATATTCGATTTTTCATGATAAACATTTCAAAGCCAGCTAAGTAGAAGTTGCAGAAGCAAAAAAAGTATAATCTTTGAAGAGTTAGGAAAGAGTCAAACCAAATATCGACACCTAAAAAAAAGATTCCAGCATTAGACTAACAACTGAACGATTTTCTAGATAAATAAGGTATGCTCCAAATACAAATGAAGTAATCTAAAGAGGTAACACAAATATGACTTTGATATGCAATATATATAAGAATTTGCTCTATCACATACATATTACCATAACATAGTAACACATCCAAAGTGAAAAATAAAATTTGGTTACCCAATAGCAAAGGCCAATAATCTTAAATGATTCAGCATATTATAATCTAGAGTAACGAGAATTAATTGCATGCTTACTAGATGTAATGTATAAGAAAAATGTATAATTTGTTAATATTATTGCTTAACAACGATTACTATATGCCTTAACATTCCTTTCAATATCTTTTTGCGTATTACAGTATGTTAATCATAATAAGATCAGTCGTAAGAAATATAATTTTATTAATTAAGGCAAATCATATTCTAATCTACAAAAAGGATGCTAACCTGTATATTCTATAAAGTGATGTAATAAAGAAGAGATACAACATGTCAGATACTGGATTTGCTTGTCCAAAATGTGATCTAATTTTTACTACTGCAGAAGATGTTGCAAGACACCTAAAGAACGAACACGTCGATGGAAGTCAAACTGAACGAGCTCGTTTATGACTAGCCGTTTATGCTTCTATTTACTCTAACGTTAGTAATTGCTTAAGTGGTATCCTAACTCTGATCGTATATCTATTTTTATACTCTAATTCTATTTTTATATACCAATCAATCCATTGCCATCTTTTTATCAAATGATTCTCTCTATACAGCGGCCAAATCTCCACATCCCCATCAACAAATAAATATCAAAAAGATATACAAAAGAGATATACAAAATAACTTTATTGTGAACCAAGCCAAAAAAAGCAATTGCTATTTATTTTAACCTAGTCGAAAAATTATGGATCAGGGCTAGTTAAGATATATATCTGTAATTATTTGATAAATAATTGATATCTGTCTCTATTCGCCGGATATCTGCAAGAGTAAAAATTTTTCTTCCTAATACCATCCACACTTTATTTTAAACTTAATATATAAATAAAGTACATACTTAAAGATCAGATAGATTCTATTTTTTGTTAACTTTCTAATTCTTATAAGTCTATACTTTATGAATGACAATGCTACTTTCTTCATTAACCATTATTTTGTTGTAACCTATTAACCAATCGGCAAACGATACGTCTTCTGACAACTGTATATTACGATCAATTGACTATCGTTAAATTGAACAATTATCTTCCATCATATTTGCGCTGAACTACTACGATACAACGCTTTATAAAATCAATGATGCGTATCAGTGACCGTACTTAATTAAGATAAAATTAAATAAAAATAAACTACCTTCTATAAATTTTTAATTATGAAAATATATGTCTTCTTCTTAAACAGAAGCGTCTTCATTATCTAGGCTTAAAAGCAGGTGTTATTATATCCCTTAACGTATGCGTCTCTTTTCTTTTATAAATCAAAATTTTAATGTCTATCTTGTTTCTTTTCTCATATCAACAAAATTAATAAAGCCATAATTTTCTCTTGTAGTCCTACTGATAGACATATTATAGTTGTATATTTTTTTTGAATATTCCTTTAAAACAGGCATCATATCATCTATGGATTTGCTTGCATAAAATCCCGGACAATCACCAGTTAATTGAAATGTTGCATGTACTATTGGTCTTCCTTTGTCGGATTCTAACCAGGAAGCAAATGGATATAACCAGCAAACTCCTGGCTTTTCGGGGTGGATTCTGCAGTCTCCATTTCCATCCAAGAATCGACATGTTATTGGGGTTCCATCCTCCTCCTCTTTCTCGTCAGATTTTCTCTTAAGCGAGAGCATAGTAAGGGTAGTTATGACATTGCCAAATGCTTCTTGTTCTTCCCAACTAGATATTATTGTTTCATGCTTAACAAACTCTGCTTTTGAATCATATCCTATCTTTTTAGCAATAATTTTAATATCATCCTTTGTCAATGGAAGTCTTCCTTGTCTCTCGCAGCAATTATGACAATCTGGCCACAAACACTTCCATAAGACATACAGACTATCGTCGTTAAGTGTTGGAATATGAAACAAAACGCCATCGACATTTACTATTGTATCAACAACGTCATTTCTTTTACCGAGATGAAGATCATATACTTTAGGCTCTATCTTCCATTTTTTGGACAGTAAGTCAAGAGAGTTTTTGACCGAGACTTCTGAGTTGGAAGTTGATGATGACACGTTATAATTTATCAAATCCTATCTTTAAATGTGCTTCCTCAGAACAAGTACTGGGGGATTTTGCTAACAAGAAAAATTACGACAGTCCTAATGATGCAAAGAGTGAAAAGAAGAAAAACTAAACTATAAAATCAGGAAACAGATTAAAATAGCACGTATAATCTCTCCTCGAAGAGAAGAAAATGCGCTGTGGCATCACATTATGATTTTATTTATTCGAGCCACAAGTCCAGATGAAATTGGAAGAAGTTGAAATGAATAATTGTTATTGTCATAACTATATTGATAGTAGTAGTATACATACAATGCTTTTTGGAAAGATACTTACTACATTGATTCAACCTAGACAAAGCTGATATGTTGGTTTTGGATTGATGAACTAATTGAGCTTAATATTTTATTTCCTGAACTCTTTTGCCTTTTGCCATAGGAATTATTTTGAATTTTGCGCCTTTAAAGTCTCTTTTCAATTCCTTACCTTTAAATGCTCTATCCAGGAATATTGCCAAAGCGGCTATTTCTGAATGTGGTTGATTTCCAATAGCAATATTGTAATCTGCAAGATCATATATTTCTCTTGGCACCTTTTCCGCACCAATAACTACAAGGACATTATTTTCTTTTTGTATGTTGTCTATTACATCATCTATATTGATACCATACATTGTCAAATGAATAACTTTTCCGCCATCTTTCTTCCAGTTCTTTATCATTTTTTTCCAGTCTTCAATTGTCTCAATTTCAAATTCAGATTCTCCTCCCCATCTTTTGTTTACGTCTTTTAATGTCTCTATAATAGAATCATCTACCTGTGTCATGAATATCTTCTTGCTACCAAATGCTCTTGATACAAGAGCTGCATGTGTAGTTATGCGGTCGTCACGAACTATTCTATGCCCTATTCTAAGAACAGATATTTTTTTTATTATTATTATTCCATCTCTTCAATATTGATATGCAGTTTAATCCCTAGAAAATGTTCTAATTTTTTTGCCAGTATTTCATCAGGTTTCAAAGCACCTGTTTCAAATTTTCGCAGTATTGTTGCTTTTTCATTCATCTTTATCCCTAGTTGTTCATGCGTCAGACCTTTTTTCATGCGTGCTTCTCGAATAATTTTAGCAAACTCAGGATGAAGTATTATATCATCAGTCATCGAAATCTTTCTAAAAGGTTTAATCATTCTCTTAGGTGCAGTATTACCTATAGTTTTCTTTTTAGCAGTTTCTGAGGTCACATATGGTTTACCACGTTTTGAACATGATATGCACACGTTGAAGACAGAGCTATCTATCATGACTTTTTTTGGGCCGTCTGTCACTTGACGTCCACACAATTCACAAAACGATGACATTGAGATTATTTTTGATTAATGTAAATTTAGTCTTTTCTTAGAGTCTGTTCGACAGTAATATTAAGAACAATTTCTGCGATGTCACTAGCATATTCAGCTACTCGACGTATATTTTCTGTAATCAGTTTAATTCTATACATTTCATTAATATCTCTGGCTTTCTCTGATGAATGTATGATTGACTTTTCTAGATCATCAATTTTACGAGCGTTTTCTATGGCTCTATCAGCAGAATTGTAGTCTCGCTTGAACATGGATAGGCATGCTTCATCCAAAACTTCAAGCGCGAAATTGCTCATCTTGGCAATATTCTGCACTGTGTCTTCATTCAAAGGCTCTCTCATTTCGATAATATCTTTAGCGATTATGGTTGCATGGTCTGCAACCCTTTCAGTTGCTTTGGTAATTAATCTATATCCAAGACAGTTTCGTGAATCGTCCAAACCAATTTCTTTTAATAGATGTTCATTCTTTATTGCAATGTTTAATTGCCTAACTATGTAGAAGCTAAAACGATCTACATCATCATCAGATTTTACGATTTCTTTTGCTAGTTCGAGATTATTCTCACTTAAAGATAAAATAGCGTCGCGGTGCATAGATTTTGCAATTAATAGCATTCTTTTAAATGCGGCATCTACTGAGAGCTCGAGTAGATTAATTAGGACTTGCAACGTTATGCCTCCTGCAGAATCTGCAATGATCTCTGTTCCCATCAACACTCGCTTTACAACATCCTTCATAACCTCCCGTTGTTCACCGGTTAATCTTCCAAAGTCTTTTGGAATGACGTTTATGATATTATATCCTAAAAAGTAAAGTGAAATTAATTTCCGTGCAAGAAAGTACGGATTATTATTGTCCTTTGCAATCTCTATGGTCGCTTCTTTTTGTTCTTTTGAGATACGTTTTGAGGCAGGCGCAAGTTGGAGAAGAGAATTTCCTTGTCTAAGGATTACGACATTATCACCTTGTTTTAGCCCTAGGTCTTGAACCCATTTTTTTGGAAGAGATACTATGTAGGAAGATCCTCCTGTATATTGTATTTTTCTTGTCTCCTCGTTTTGGTCAGTTCTATTGATAGTGTAAGCATTCTCCATATACAGAAACAAAATGGTCTATTCTATATATATGTATTCGTCACTATATAGATGAAACCAAAAAATAAATGTATGCCATAAATTCATTATTATTACTTGAAGCCTTTACCATTAGATTGGCCTAACAAAATATATTGTCATATTGATGCTATTTTCGGCGTCGGAGTTAGTTCGGCGCTGCAAGATGATCTCCAGTTTGAATATTCGAAAAAGACCGGCAGAATCAAAAATTTCAGCATTAGAAATGAATTGGTTGCTACCTTTCGTACAGATGGAGGAATAGCTTTAACAATATTTGGAGCGACACAATTGTTAAAAAACAAGCAATTCAGAGAAAATTGCGTCATACCAACTCCGGAGGCAATCCCATTTGTCAGTGAAGGTAGATCCCTGTTTTGTAAACATGTTGAATGGTGTGGTTCAAATATCAGAGTCGGTTCAGATGTCGCAATTATAAATAAAGATGATATAGTTCTAGCGACAGGGAAAGCATTATTCCGATATAACGTAATGACAAAGTATCGTAAAGGTGTTGCTGTTAAGATTAGAGAAGGAATAAAAAGCCGCCTTGAAGATTAATAATGACATGATGCGTGGTGGCAACCGTGAAATGAGACGTATGTTAGACAAGATGGGACTTGAAATGAAAGACCTAGGCAGCATTGAAGAGGTAATTATCAAAACGGAGACCAAAGAGCTTTATCTGATAAAACCTCAAGTAATGGAAATGAAGGGAAAGGACAGTACAATCTTTCAAGTAGTCGCTACTGATATAGAAGAGAAGCAAAGAGATGTTCCTGCAATTAAGGAAGAAGATATCATTCTAGTTATGCAACAAGCAAATGTTTCAAAAGAAAAGGCAATCCATGCATTAACTGATGCAAAAGGAGACATGGCTCAGGCAATTTTGAGTCTTACAACGTAAGAGAAAGGTCATCAAGGTCAGAAATTGGTATGTTCTCAAGAAATTGAAATATTACCAATTCAAGTAGGTCGTTTTGTTGGATTGACAAGATGTCATATATATTTCTCTTTGTGGATAAGCCAATATTCTTCTTAAATAATGACCTTTTAATAGATCATAGTTTAAAATAAATATCGAAAGTAAAGGGTTTAATATCCGAGCTCATTCCTTTGTAATGGTTTGGAACAAAAGACGTCATCTGTTGAAGTTATTATAAATGCACTATCCGAACTTGAAAAAGATATGGACATTCTCAATTCCAGAGTAGAGGAAATGCAAAAGCGTCTTGTGGCTTATTCAAATGAAGAAATTGAAAAGTTAAACCAACAGATTATTGCTCTAGCTAACGATGAAGCGAAAAAAATAGTTGATGCTGCAAAGGCAGAAGCGGAGAAAGAATCTTCATTAATTGTAGCTGAAGCAGATAAAAATCTGGCAAAGATAAAAGAAAGCATTGATTCCTCATATGATAAAGCGGTAGATACAATTGTTAATTCGATTCTTACTATAAATGATTCAAATAACTCCCAGAGTATAAAGGATAACGACATACAAGCAGTAAAAACAGTAGAGAATATTCCAAAGGGATCAGGGACAGTCACAAATAGAACAACCAAATCTCCTTCTGACAAAACCATACAGGAGAAGAAGAAAGTTCTTGAGTAGAATCAACAGGCCACAGAGGATTTTTGGGACTGTAAGAGCCTTTTCTGAAAAGGGAAAGATGCTTTCAAAAGGTGAGTTAGAGTCACTTTCTGATTCAAGAGATCTCGATGAGCTCGTAACGAAATTAAAGAATACCGCTTACGCAGACGTTATGGCTAAGGTACAAAAACCGTTTAATGCAGAAAAAATTGAGAATCTCTTGCGAGAAGATCTGGTTGATTTTCATGCATCGATGGCAAAAATAGTAACAAGGCAAGACTTACTTAATGCTTATTATACAAAATATATAATCTGGAATCTGAAGGTAATCCTTAAAGGCAAAGCAATGGGCAGAACGTATGAAGAAATTCTGCCTCATGTTAACATGCGCGCCGAAGAGCTTATCGGAAGAAGAGATATAGTTGTGAAAGCACTTGTTGCGAAAGATTTGGACGAAGCCATTACTACATTGCAATCATCAGAGTTTGGAGCAGATGTTTCCGGCGCTGCCCAAGCATATAAAGAGAAAGAAGATCTACAGATCTTTGATGTCTATTTAGACCATTCTTACTATCAGGCTCTTGCAACAGCATACACTGTGATCGGTAAACCTGCAGACACGCATCCTTTGATTGGATTAGACGTGGATTCCTATAATACTTTGAGCACATTACGTGCAAAATATTGGGGCTTGTCTGAAACGCATATCAAGTCCCTAAGAATTAAACCCACCTTCAGAGTACAGGAAGACACACTAGATAAAATGGCTACCGCAGAAAACGTAAAGGAAGCAATTTCAGTGTTTGCTAGTACCGTATATAAAAATGTGATCCCAAATGACGCTAACGAAATCGAAATGATTTCAAAAATAGAGGCAGGTTTTGAACGTCTAACGTATAAACGGGCTGTTACTTCCTACGGGAAGATGTTTAGTTATTCTACTATGATCGCTGCAGTCAAACTCAAATCAATTGAAGTTCGAAACCTTGGGGCGATTGCATTTGGCGTAGAACAAAAGATTGGCTCAAAGATCATCATGCCTAGATTACTCACCGTTGCAGAAAAATAATCAAGTCAAAGGTGTTTTTAGAGTAACTAAATTTCAGGATATCAGCATATGCAAAGCATATGCAAGAAAGTCTTTAAATTGACAGAATGCCTTGAATTCTGCATTCGACATATAATTATTATTATTATAAATGAGACGCTTAAATGAGCAGAACATAAATGTATAAACTTTCTTGCGCATAACTCAACCACAAGATTTAATAACAATTTTTGTTAAAATACGATACGATGAAACGCCCCTGAGTAGGGAAATCGTCCGAAACAAAGTTACTGTTGCCACTGTTTACGGTCGATCATATTACAAAATTATTAATGCTCTAAAGTTAATGGATATACAATTTGAGTCGGTCTCTCCACAAGAGGCAGCCCTATCTAATGCTAAAATCATTATAACTACAAGAGATGAAGCGGAAATTGTCAGAAGAAAGGACGTCCTTCTCGATACTGAACTAGACGACTATCCTGTGTTTACGAAGGCAAAAATATTGCGGAATATTATGGGCCCATATCACGATGACCAGCTTACAATAGGAATTGATCCTGGTGTTAGAATAGGTATCTCAGTCATTTTCCTTCATAACGAGATAGATAGCGTCGTGGAATCTTCACCTGAGTCGGCTATAAAACTAGTATCGCATTTAATTTCTAGGATCAGATCGAACAAAAAGATTGTGAGAATTGGCAATGGTAACATTGTCATGGCAACTCAAATTGCCATGATATTAAAAACAAAATTCAAAGAACTTGTTGATATCGAAATAGTCGACGAACACGGTACCTCTCAACCACAAAATACAGAAGCAAATAGGCGCGGTGCTCGAGACAGGGCATCAGCCAGAACAATTGCTCTTAGAAATGGAAAGCCCTTCAAATCTTCTTCTCCTTCCTCTTGCATAAGTAATGGAGGAATTAAGCCAACCTAATCTTATGGTCTTCTAGATCCTTGATTGTTGGTAAGCAAAAGCCAGATTCTATAAAAAAAGTTGTCAATAGGGCTAGTTAATTTTTATATAAAAAAACAACTCTATCAGGACCTAATCAAGTATGAAGCATATGGAAGACCAAATTAAAGCAGCAAAATTAAACTTTCAGAATAGGAGATTCTTGATTAAACAAGAGGAACTTGTACTTATTTTATGAATATATATCTTAAAACAAAACAATTAAATCTAAAGTATGAGACTAAATAACAACTAAATAAGAAGCAATAATGAACTATATTGCGTAAAATATTTCAATTTATGCATGATTTAGTTATATTGTAATGCACGATGAAGGATACGATATACTTACTGTAAGAACCATAACATCAGAAGGTAAAAGAACATTTTCAGTAAAATTTCTTTCATTTCAAAATGGCTGTTTTATTTCTGTATCTGAATCCCTTAATAGAATTGGATCTATCTCGGTGTCGATTAGCGCTACTAACAAAGTCAACACAGCCAAAGTTATACCAAGCAAGTTCAATTCCATGTTTGTTAGTACAATTTCAGAAAGGATAGCTTCGATGATAAATGGAATTTGCCTGATTTCTCTCCATAGCTTAAAACAATTAGAATTTGATGATATGAAAGCAATTATGGGAGAGATTATGAATCTAGTAGAAGAGGATAGACACAACGAAAATGGCGATAGAAGGAAGCAAGGAAAAGAGACTGTATAATAACAACGATTTTCGCGGTTTTTTAAGCTTACTGCAGAAAGAAAATGACCTAATAAGAATAAATAAAACCGTCAGCTCAAAGTTTGAGATAGCTGCAGTTGTAAGCAAGCTTGAAAGAAAACAAGCAGTATTATTCGAAAAGATTGAAGGTAGCGAGATCTTGGTAGCATCCAATATTCTAGGAACGAGGAAAAGATTTTCTCTTGCCCTTGGAGTCAATGATGAAACATCAATTCATAATCATATCGTTAAATCAATTGCTAAGGCATCCACTCCAAGAATAATCTCCTCTGATGCTCCTTTCTATGAGAATTCGTCTGATGATTTGAATGATCTTCCTGTGATCACTCATTTTGAGAAAGATGCAGGTCCATTTATTACATCCTCAATAGTTTTTGCTAAGGATCACGAAAATGAGAACCAGAATTCGTCTACGCACCGACTTTTGTTACTTGATAAAAAACACATGGCAATTAGAATGGTAGAGGGCAGACATTTGCACAAGTGTTATTCATTTGCGAAAGAGCATGGAGAAGATCTTAAAGTTGCAATTGCAATTGGAGTACATCCAGCAGTTAGCATAGCTGCAGCGTATCAAGCGGCATATGGTATTGATGAAATGTTAATTGCAAATTCATTACTCGGTAATGATCTGACACTGAGTAAGAGTAATTTTTCTCAACTATTTGTTCCTACTCATACTGAAATTATTCTTGAGGGCAAAATTCTCAAAGATAGAACAGAGGAGGAGTGGATGGTAGAGATGCTTAGAACCTACGATTTTAAACGTAAACAGCCTGTTTTCGAACTCGATAGAATAAGATTTCGAGATGATGCAGTTTTCTACGATATTCTACCAGGATTTTCAGAACATCGTCTGTTGATGGGGTTGCCAGTAGAAGCAAAGATGTTTGAAGTAATAAAGAACGTTGTTCCATCTACAAAGACAGTACATCTCACAGATGGTGGCTGTAACTGGCTTGATGCAGTAATTCAGATTAAAAAACGTTTAGAAGGCGAGCCAAAAAATGCTCTGTTAGCAGCATTTGCAGCTCATCCTTCATTGAAGATGGCGATTGTGGTAGATGACGATATCGATCCAACCAACCCTGTTTTAGTAGAATATGCAATGTCTACTAGATGTCAGGCAGATAAAGGGTTTTTAATAGTCTCAAATGCTAAAGGATCGAGTCTCGACCCCTCAAGTGATCAGCAGAATTTGCTTACAGCAAAAGTAGGAATTGATGCTACGGCCACTCTTACCAAACCTAGAGAGAGGTTTGAGATTGCAAAGATTCCTGGTGAAGAAAACATCAAACTTTCAGATTATATGTCTTCCTCTTCTGGATAACAAAGAGCAACTGCTGCAGTAAAGTAAATAATAACAGATTCTATGGATATCCCAACTCTGGGTCTTGATGCCAGTGAACGAAAATCAGAAGGATATGAGAGGACTACTTACTCGTACAATCATAAATAGATTACAATATTCAAGATTATTATTTATATATAATAAATCCATAATAGTAATCAAAAATTTTAATTATTTTCGAAGATGCAATTCTTCTTATTGAAGCATTACACCAATGACAAAAAAACTACTGATTTCAATAAAATATAGTATAGGTTATCGAAAGGAATTGCTCTAACGGCAAGCAATAAAGTCGAGACAGAACTTATACGTCAGAGATTATAACGAGCTAGAGAAGTTAAATATATAATGAAAAATATTCATATTGAACACGTATATTGACAGCAAAAGCAACAAGGCACAAACTAAAATATCTTGTTATGAATGTTTGCTAAAACAACTGCAAAATTAAATACTTTATTCTTCTAGTATTTTGGCATTAAGCGATCCATGATGGTCAATGATAAATATTCAGTGCCTAGTAGAACTTGAATTCTATAAAGAAAAGCAAATTCAGTTCCACAACGAAGGTGGCGCCGGCATTTATCAATTCCACTTTAATTCTTTGAGCATTGAATCAATATCTGATTTGTCTAGACCAACGCCCATTTTGGCATCTTTTCTTGCAACAATTTTATTTCCCTCAAAAGCAATTACAGTGGGAACTGCCGGTATTGCAAACCTATCCCACATTGGATTCTCGTCTTCATTCAGTTTAATTTCTATCTTTTTATATTTCGACTCTGCAGATTCAAAAACTGGTTTAAATCTCTTACAAAAAGGACACCAATCGGCATAAAACATTGCGACAGTTTTTTCTCCTGATGATAATAATTTTTCAAATTGTTCCGGTTCTATACTTTCCATAATATATCATCTTGTCTTACATTTTAGTGTCTTAGTTATTTATTTTGTTATTCTTGATAGACCCCTAGTTGGCGGCAGGATAATTGTGCCTTCCGTTGATCATTGTTGGAGTGACATTTATCAAAAAACTTGAATAGCATATTTTTCATACTATTTTCTACACCTATAAGAATTAGTTAGCTTTAACGTCATTCCCTGCAAATCTTCGGTAGATTATCTAATTATTATATTATTATTGTCGTTATCTTTAAAATATTATTATTTGGCATTGACTCTAAATCTCATACCTGCTTCCCCAATTATTTAAGTAAAAAATTCAGAAGGACTGAGGCTGTGAAAAGGGTTCTGAAGGAGAATCCAATAAGGTCCATAATATAACCGCTATACAACTAAACGGTCTACGATGGCTGAAAAAGTAAGACTAAAAAACAATAATAATGGTGACAAAAACAACGGATTCATATTAAAAACAAGTATTATCGTCGATAGATTTAACCGCATTAGCAATAATAGATATCATAGTAAGTCAATGAAGCCATAAAATGTGCGCTATTAATCTTAATTATTTCAATGCCTATAACTATTAAATCATATATCTCCATAGTGTTATTAGTATGGGACAAAAAGGACGAGAAATAGTAGAAATAGATGTAAAAGAAGTGATAAAAGATCTTAACTCGGCATATGCTGATGAATGGTTAGCTCATTATCAATATTTTCTTTATGCTCAAGTAATAGAGGGTATAGATGCAGAGATACTGAAAACTAAACTTGAAGAGCAGTCAAATGATGAATTGAATCACGCGAAGGAATTAATAAAGAGGATACGTGAGCTTGGTGGCGATCCTACAACTAACGTGATGGATGTTTCTACTTGTGGTTTTTCTGAGCCACCAGGGGATACGTCGGATCTTGCCAGTATTGTAGAACTTGTCCTCAAAGGCGAAAGATGTGCGATAGAAAAGTATAACAATTTAGCAAAAAAATATCATATGAAAGACCTTGTTACTCATGAGATATTTGAGGAATTACTCGAAGATGAGGTATCTGATGAAGAAGATTGGGAAGACTTCTTACCAGGCTTAAAACAAAAACAAAGCAGACAACAACAATCAGCTGAACTTACTACTACGACTACTAGGTAGAATGCTTGATTCTAAAATTGTGTAGAGTAAACGGCACTACTACAATTGTCTAGAATTAATAGCAAGCGTTTCTTTTACTTTTTCTAATGAATTCTCTAAAATAAGCATTGTTTAGCGCAGTTTCCTAAATTCTTTATACTCTGATAATATGCACTTTCCCTTCAGAGCCTCGTATTAGCAATACACACTATACCTATCTATAGCTGAGGCAAGACGCTGTTGGTAATAGAAGGATATAAGGATAAGAATACAGCTCTAGAGACTAACTATATTGATGTGTGCAAATAAACTGAGAAGACACAGTGTTTTTCCTTGCTTGTTGTTTAATTTGTTGATGTATCTATCATCTTTTGTTAGTCTCTAATTGGAATCCTACTACTGTATATCTTTCACAATTCTCAAAGTATAATGATCAATGGATTAGCAAGAACACCAACAACTATGTAGAAGATTGTTTTTGAGCGAAAAGTAATGCTCAACCAAGCCTAAAAGTTTATTCACTAGCATGTACCAAAAAATCAATAATGTAGATCAAAATCTTTCTAACTTCTGGTTAGTTCATCGTCTTTCAAATTGATTAGCTGCTTATCTTGCTTACTTTTACTTCCTTTATTTAATATCGAAAGAGTATTGTTTTCCTAGCGACTATGTCTTTGCATTAGTTTTACTCTTGGATTTACTTGATTATGGATATGTCATTTTTTCATTTTTTCATCACAGAGTTGATAATTAGCGGCGTATTTTCATTTTTGGCTTCTATATAGCTATAAGTATTCAGGGAACTTTTTCATCTACAATAATACCAATTAAGGAGGGACATCATTCTTCTTCTTCTTCTATCTTCATCTTCATCTTCATCTTCTTCTTCATCTGCTCTGTCTTCTTCATCTGCTCCTGCGTCTTCTTCATCTGCTGCTGCGTCTTCTTCATCACTTTGACCAACTGTATTTGATGGTTGTTGTTCTTCCTCTTCTGCAACTTTAGAATTAATTAGATTATTATTTTCAAATCTATTATTAACTGAATCTTCATCAACATTTATTCCAAAATCAGTAGCATTGATTATTGTATTAGAAGTAAATGTATTATCTGATGCACCTGTATTGACAAGTATACCATTTGATGTAGCATTTATGATGGTATTATGGTATATTTTGTTCTTAGAAGACTCTGCCTTTAGATAAATTCCATCTCCACTATCTGAAACTGTATTATTATATATTTCATTGTTATTTGATGCTGAAACAAATATGCCTTTAACTTCGTCATGTACATAGTTATTTCTTGCAACTGAATTATACATATTTCTACTAAACATTATACCTGCATCTGCGTTATTGTATGCTTCATTACCTTCAATTGTAATGTTGTAACAATCTAGCGAACAGATTATCCCCTCCTCACCATTGTTATGAACCACATTATTGCGAATAATCATATCATGTGTTCCAGTATGAGGATCTAATCCATAAACGGCATTGTCATGAACATGATTGTCTTCGATAATTATGCCTCCTACTCCATCTGAATAGAAACCCGTTTTAAGATGGTGTATATGATTGCCTTTTAGTAGGCTTCCGTGGCCTCCATTATATCTAAGACCGGGAGTTTTGTAGTCACCCTCGTATCCAAGATATGCAAGCTCTGAATTTGTAATATCTGTAGTTCCTGTTGCTTCGCGTTCAACCATGATATATGGTCTAGGTATAGTTCCCTCTACATCAGTTTTAGCATAATCATTTGTTGTTGGATTCCATGAAGTTATCTTTACTGAATCAATCCTAAGATTACCGTAGACTTCTATTCCATTAGCGGCATCCCCATCAGCATTAATCTTTAGCCATGTTGTATCAGTTGAATTAATATATAATGTAGCTTTGTCAGCTACTACAATACCTGCATTTAATAACCATACTCCATTATTTGATTGTTCTTTATCTAAAATGGTATTATCATTTAGTTGATTATCTATATCAGTAAGAGTTGCAGAATTACAAGTTACTGTAATAAAGTTAGTAGATGGATCATAGGTAATGCAAGTAACAGCATCTACACTTTGTATATTAGAAAACGGTGATGACGATAGTGCAACTACTACTACTACAACTATAAACATACTCACTGCATATAATAATATTCTTAATGATCTTACATTGAGATTCTGAAAATTTCTACACATCGACAATTGTAAACTTCAGTAGTTAATTTGTGCTTATCTTATAAGCGTTCGCCTCTTTTTCTAATATAGATTGATGATTGAAATTGAATTAGTCGCT
>CAVTCE010000006.1:0-32949 GCA_963733025.1 uncultured Nitrososphaeraceae archaeon
GGTTCAAATCCCTCCGAGCCCGCATCAATCTTTACATAAAAAAGTAATATGGGAGTATGTAGTGATCCCTCTAATACAAGATGTTGATAGGCCATACAAATCAGTTTAAGATTATATAAAATGGCTAATCCAAAAACACTTTCCGTAAATTCTCATTCAATGAGTTTAAAGCTTCAGTATCTTTTGGCTGGATATAGAAATCAAACAGTTTGCTGTTTTCTAGGATTCTCTCCTCGTGTATGGATTTTGGAATAACAATTAAGCTATGCTGTAAGCTCCAGCGTATAAGGATTTGTGCTGGTGTCTTGTCATACTTCTTTGCTATCTCGATAATATCTGGATGGTTAAGCCTTTTGCCTCTGGACAATGGACTATAAGCCTCAACTTGAATTCGGTTATTCTTACAAAATCTTAAGAGATCTTTCTGATAGAGGAAAGGATGAAATTCCACTTGGTTTACTGCAGGCATCGTATCAGAGTTTTGTATGGTTTCCTGTAGTTCGTCAATCGAGTAATTGCTCACTCCAATTGCTTGAACTTTTCCTTGGTTTAATAGCTTGACCATAGCCCTCCACGTTTCAATAACCCTTCCTTTGACTGGCCAGTGTATGAGGTAGAGGTCTATATAGCTCAAGTCCAGACGTTTAAGGCTACCTTCAAATGCCTTTAGAGTCAAATCGTATCCTTGGTCGTCGTTCCAAACCTTTGTGGTAATAAATACTTCTTCTCTTCTCAATTCACTCTCCTTTAAAGCCCTACCAACATCCGATTCGTTACCATATGCCCTAGCAGTATCAATGTGTTTATATCCAATTTTCAATGCATATTTGACTGCCTTCAGAGTAGCTTTTCCTGGTGGTATTTGATAAACTCCTAGCCCAAGGCGAGGAATTTCAACTCCATTATTTAATCTAGCTTTTGAATCCAAGGTAAATGACATAAAAAAATGTCTTATGATCTAACTTAACTCTATCGGCAAAGGGTCATACAAAGCAATCTGTTTTCTTGCGGTACAATCAAAACAGTCAGAATCGATGGATGTGTTCTTATATGCCTTTACTACCTTCATCCCCTTTTATTATTATACTATTTTGAAATTCATAAAAAACATCATGGATCCTGTATTTGGACCTAAAGACTTGCAAAGAGATCAAATAATGTCCTAGAAAATGTAATAAAGGCATAGAATCAATAATTATACAAATAGCTCAAGCATAAGCAAAATCTCTTTGATCCTTATATTTGCACATACGACTTTCTACATGTATATAATATTAATAAAGAAGGCACTAAATACAAGTAAGTTCAATTATGCTTTGGGTCCAACCTAATGAATTATGGCATAATACCTCCTCTTGTTTTAAGGAGGTACAGTTGTAAAATTACAGACTGGGAATCGCTTGGTGGGAAATGGCCTGATGGTATTGATGGCAACGATCTCAAGGTTGTTAGGAATAAAGACGGTAGACTTGGGGTGTTCATAGTGGGAAATGACAAAGTTCTTTATCACAGATGGCAGACAAAGCCAGGTGGTAGCTGGAATCCTACTTGGGAGTCGCTTGGTGGGAAATGGCCTGATAATAGTGATCCAGTAGTTGTTGTTAACACAGACGGAAGGATTGAAGTCTTTATGGTAGGGAATGATAATGTACTCTATCACAGATGGCAGACAAAGCCAGGTGGTAGCTGGATTTAGTAGATAAGAAAACAATTAGCAATGACTAAGCTAACCACTATCCCTCTGATAAGCACTATTCAGAGTAATAATAATATCATAAAAAAACTGATACTTGAGCAATAGTTAATAATCAAGAATAAGTTTTTTATTGTTTATTCTTTTTTATCTATCGGTTTTGAGTAAAGAAGAAGAACAACTTAACTTTCATGTTTTTCATACATGGAAAAGCGCATTTGATTCCCGTGATATAGATAAGATGGTTTCATTGTTGACAGACAATATTAAAATCAATAGCATAAGTTTTGGAGATTACAAAGGTAAAAAGGGAGCAAGAGAGTACTGGCAGAAGCTATTTGATACATTCCCTGATATCGAATTAAAAGTTCTTACAATGACTGCAGATGGGAACAGAATTGTAACCGAAATTAGTTTCAGTGGAACTCAAAAAGGACAGATTTATGGCAGTCCGGGCTTGAATAAAAAATTCCATTTGCGCGGAGCGTTTGTTTATGAATTTATTGACGGAAAGATTGGTGAGATCCGGATGTATTATGACTCTAGTTTTTTGAAGAAACAATTAGAAATAATGGAATTATAAGATGTAAATATTGATATTTAATTTAGGTAGTATGCAAACTATATCTTCTTTTTCATTTGATGAACGTGTTTTTGTATGTTAGTATATTAAATTCTATCATATCATATCTAGCTGTTTTAAAGTATTTTTGAATAATAGTACATCCATTACTTTGACATCATAGGCATTTGTCTTGATTGATTATGATATTCCTTTTTCAGAAAACGTCATTGAAAAATTGAAAAAGATACCACGAATGGAACGAGAATAAAGTCGCTAAGTCTAGGGTTTTCCCGAGGTCTCGACGAGTGTTTATGACACAATGATTTCATCCCTAAAAATATTATGGGATATATCGTATATAGACGTGTCATCTTCGAGGCTATTCACTTGGCACTTTCATCAGTCTCCCAAATACCAAAAGTGTTATTCTCAGTGTCAAGACAAATCGCTAAATATCCCATTCTTGGTACTGCCATTTTAGGAACAACTACTTTCCCTCCTCCGATCTTCTCCACTTTAGATGAGTATTCGTCTACTGATTTTACATCTATGTAATTGGTAACCTGATGTTCTGGATGCATTCTTTTCATCATCCTACCGCCTAATGCTTTATCTCCTTTCTCATCTGTCGTAGTTATCGTCCAGTATTCCATATCCCGACTGACTGCTCCAGGCCATTTTTCTATTTTCCATCCAAACAGATCACTGTAGAATTTCTTTGACCTTTCAACATCATCTGCAGGTATCTCAAAATGAACTATTGTTGGCATGTTATCTAGACCTCAAGGCGGCTACTCCCCCATGATTGCGGATCCTGGGGTGATAAGATCCATAAACTGTTTGTAAAGTTGATTCATATTTTCATCATTTCCACACTTTGCCATGTATTCATCTCGGTGTTTGCTATCTCTGTAGAAGACTTGCTCACCCAAATCTCCTCCTCTTCTTGGTTAGCCGATATAGTTTTGGATATGTTGGTCCAATCCATCATGTTCTCAGGTACTGCTGAGCTGAAAGTACTCCACACGCAGAGCCCCGTGCTTCCTAGTTATGTAATTAGCTTGCTTCGCGATCTGCAACATTGCGTCATGGTTCTTTTTCGGTAGTCGGCAGATGAACTGTTGGACAATACTTCCAATCTCTTTCTCTTGCTCCATTTCTGTTGCGTCTGATTTACTCATGGAAAATAATATACTAAAAGTGTAGTTTAAAAATATGTAAGGGAGTAAAAAAGTATAGTTAGAGTTACAATACATCAAAGGTTGCATACGTATAAAATCTACTTTTTGCTAATGCAATAAAAGTTTCAAATCCTATTCCGCTTGAGCACTCCGTTACGACTGCAACCTTTTGTTCTTGCTCTGAAGTTTTAGACATATTTTTATTTCATCTCTTGATTGGTACTATTATTATTTGTCCTGACTTATCTCCTTTGCAAGAGCATCTATATTGTAATCAAGCATGTTTGGTAGTGTGGCTACTGGATTATAATCAGGATAGCGGCTTTGCAATTCGCTTTTTATTAATATTTTATCTCCTTCAGTAATATTTGCTGCTTCTCTTTCTCCTCCTAATTTTGCTGCCAATTTCATTTGTTGTTCAACTAATGATCTGAATGTATTGAGGTAATTGAATTGTTCATCAAGTAAAGTCTTGGCTGCGCCAGATTGACCATGTCCCGGAAACAGAGTTTCTACGTCTGAGTATTTCTGCCTTACATATTCTATCTGTTTAATCCATTCTGAAATATGTGAGCGGCTTTCTGGACTAACTGCCCCTGCAAAGAAAGGATGCATACGATTATTGACCACGTCGCCAGTAAACATTATCTTTTGCAATGGAAGATAAATTAGCATCATATCACCAGCTTCTCCTATCTCAAGGTCTTCAAAATGGTAAGTTATTCCATCAATAGTGATATTTTCACCTGACTTTACGATCTTGTTAGGTAATACTACTTGATCAGAATATTCGTCACGGGGCAGAAGCTGCTTTGATAAGGCTATGTATCCTCCAGTATCGTTTTTCATAATATTAAACGTCGATTTGGTCGAGCATATTGGTACATTGGCTGTTCCATTTAACAAGGCTGCTGCTCCATTTATATGATCTGGATGAGGATGTGTAATAATAACGCCTAAAATAGGCTTGTTTATCTTTTCGACCTCATTTAGAAGTTTTTTAGCTTCAGAGAATTGGCGTTGTATGTCAACTACGACGACCCCATTTTTGGTTTCTATAATCCATGAATTGACTGGCGCCAACCCTGAAGAAGTATAATTATGAATTTGAGGGAAAAAAGTTGCATTGGTGCTTGTTTTATCATTATATAATGATACAATAGTGTTCTGTTGAGCAAATACATATTGTTGCTGTGATGTTTGACCTATTTGATTAATCAGAGAGGTTACCAACATACTTGATGCTACAACTGCTAACGACATTATTAGACTTCTTATCATCATATTGATCTATCCCCCATTGGATTATATCTCGCAAAGCTTTTTTCCTGTAGGATACTTTCATACATCCAGTTTTCAAATTCCTTGTCAAAGGTACTTTTTCTGACCTTCAGTATAGATTTAGCATCATAGCCAACTATATATCTTCTATTGACATGCAATTCGAGACCTTTTTCATAGAACCTCAAGACTCTGTCAATATTCTTGATGCGTAATACAGGGGTTCGAACCCTAATACCACTGTGCATCTTGAAGCTGACCAAACAGCGATTTCACTCCTTCTTGTTGTTGTTGTTTTACATTATTTATACAGAATGTAAGACTATTTTTCTCTTTAATGTATTGCTTTTTCGATAGATCAACTAAATTTCAAAATGCGTAAAGATGACAAATATATGTTTTCTCAATCGAGTCTACTATAAAGACACTGATAGTATAGATTAGCATAATATAATAAAGCAAAATTGTTCCATTTACTTTTAGCAAATGGGTGTAAGAGGGCGCGCCACACACACACTGAGATGACTATGAATGAAATATCCAACTAGAGTAAGACATCAATTTCTAACATTGAAAACACAATAGTTAATGATCTTTCTTCTGCATCATTGTTTTTAAATAAGCAACATCTTCATTAAATACTCTCTCTGAAAAGTTAAGAACTATTGGCTTTATTTCGTCTTCAGGAATCATATTGGATTTGAAATCTCCAACTACTGTTACACCTGTTTTATTATTGTCTATAGGTATATAATAGACAAAGTATTTGGAATCAGCAAACAGTCCTTCAAGAATTTCAAATGCAATTCCTAAGGGGTAATACATTGTTCCTCTTATTTTCATTCTAATATTTTGACCATTAGTATCGTCGACTTGCTCCCAGCTATTGATAAAAGTAGTTTCATTTAATATCTCAGTGTTAGTATTTCTTGTATTAGGATGAATCCGATTTCCTTCTTTTATGTGCGCCTCACCTAGTTTCCATACCATATCAAGTTGTGCATCAAAAACACTTCCAGAATCTTCTATGAAAACCATTTAACATCAGGCAATTAGTTAGCTCTGATTGTACATATAATTATTGTTATTATAGATCACTTTTGCAATTAAATATCACTCTATAGGTTGCAAAATAGAGTCAAACCACACCCTGGAAGAAGAATGAAGAATATCTGAATCAAACTATAATATAGGATTGGGAGGTATAATAAGAAAAATCGCAAGTTTCAGAATAGTAGAGTAAACAAGAAAGAGATAACAGGTGCCACTGTAAGAAATTATATGAAAAGTATCAAATTATTCTGTGAGATGGCAGATATTCCTATTTCGTGGAAGAAGATAACTCATGGACTTCCAAAGGGCAAGAAGTATGCCTATGATAGAATTCTAACAATTGAGGAAATACAAAAATTAGTAGAATATCCTGACAGGAGAATCAAGGCTATTGTATGCACGATGGCTTCTTCAGGAATCCGTATAGGGACATGTGACTATTGTAGTGTGGTACAATACCTCCACCGAAAGAAGCTCAAATTAAGCTCCTTTTGACAAATGAGCAAAAGTGGAGATGGTCGAGGTAGTGGAGGTTGTATCGATACTAAAAGGGGAGAGTGAACTTGTGATTGTAGATTTAACTTATCCTTGACGTAAATACTTATTGAACCATTCTACTATTTTACTAATGGCAGGACCAACATATTTTTCGTTGTCATAGAGGTCGATATGATTACTAGTATCTAACCATAGAATTTCTTTAGGCTCATCCGCTAAATCATATACCTCCTGAGCAAACTTTGGCAAACAATATTTATCATTTTTTCCATGGACAATAAGCAATGGTGTAGGAGAGACATGACGGGCGTATGGAATAGCATTATATGACATCAAGTTTTCAATTGATTCAGTAGTGTAGCGATTCACCCAGCCAGGACTCCAAGCACGTGAGGTTCCATAATATTCAAAAGGCTCATCTCTTATCATGGCTGCCGGTTTGTTGTCAGTGGCTACAGCATGAATATACTGGACTTCTCCTGTGTCGTAATGTCTCTTCCTGCATTGTTGAATTCTTTCAGAAAATTAACAAAGCCCTCTTTACCAAGCATCTCCAAAAGCGTATCAGCAAGATTGAGACCTGAAGCTACAATTGAAACTGCCTTTATTCTTCTATCAAAAGCAGCTAGTTGTAACATGTAACCTCCTCCCATAGATATTCCACATGCTACTATTCTTTCTCTGTCAATGCCTTTGAGCGATGATATAAAACTTATAGCATTTTTAAATCCTCCAGTTTCTTTGCAGGATCTTCGTGTTGTCTTGGCTCTCCCTCACTTTCACCAAAATGTCTATGGTCTAACGCTAATGTCACATAACCATCTTTAGCGATGCGTTCTGCATACTGGCCAGCAACTTGTTCCTTGACTCCTGTCATAGCACCAGCTACTAATATGGCCGGTAATGATACCTCCTCTTCTTTGGAATTTTGAGGTCTAAACAAGTTGCCAACTACTTTCAAGCCTTCACTTTGAAAATGTACCTTTTCCTTTTGTTGCATATTTATATATCTGCTAACTTCAAAAGACTTTATAAATAACGTAGTTTACAAATTATACAAATTATTAACATGTATATTATCTGTTAGGTCATAGAAAATTAAAAAATTAAATAGAGCTAACTTCTTGTCATAGTATATAAAAGAAGAAGATTTATACCTGCAATAATATCAATAATAGTAGTGCAGAATTATTGTTTAAGGACTTGAACATTTAATGAAATATAGAAGTAGAACTGATATAGTTGGATTAATTCTAGAGGCTGCAAATGGTGGAAGCGCTACTAAAACAAAAATTATGTACAACGCCCTGATTTCCTATAACCTTATGAAAGAATACTTGACACTTTTAGCTGAAAATAATCTGTTAGAATATGAAGAAGGAAATATGACATACAGAACAACAGAGAAGGGATTGCAGTTACTTCGAATATGCAATAACATGAATGAAATAGCCCCATTATCAGTTACAAGATCCGCAGATCACAAAAATTGAAGCAAAGAAGATTCCTGAAACAGCTGTAAGAACTCCAGATTATGGAAATACACAACTTTGTTTTGAGGCAACAACCATTCATCCTTATTTTCCACTGCTAGACGAAATAAATAAAACGATAGAAAGGACAGATATATAGCCCTTTTAGAAATGAGTCAGATGCTAGGCTCATATGTGATATTCATACAGAGCTCCAGTCAAGCCTGATGCAGTTAAGAAATAGGATAATCAATCTACTTCAAAGTGGCTCTATTGCAGATGAAGAGGAAAAACAAAAGCTTGAATTTCTCTTGAAGACCAAGAAATGGAATCCATATTGCATACGTCGTTCTGCTATAACCTCTGATTCTGACTTTGTTCCAGAATATGCATTGAAGAAAAAGGTCAAGTGGTCAATGAATTCAAAACAGGGAGCCAGGTACATCAAAAGGAGGATGGGAAATGATCTTAAGAGGCAGATACTTATGCACAACGGAATTTTAACAGGAAATGAAATCCAGAAAAACCATCTATATCAATTTGTACACGTTGTAGTTTGGTTAATGAATTAGATAATAAATATTGTTCCAAATACAGTTATCCATTATCCCCCTCAGCTTTTGAAGAGATCAAAGGCAGCAGAAGAGATGAAAATACGATCGTTGCAGGAAAAGTACGAACAGGATATAAAAGCTATACGCGAAGAGATGGAAGATAAATTTCAGAAGCCTCAAATAGTGACTTTTGTAATAAATAAAAAAAGGTTGAAAGGCGATACTCTCTATCAACATCATGTCTTTGCACCCAACTGACTGAAGAAAATTCGCTAATGTTGCAAATGTCTTGATGGGTAACTGCATACGCGACCAGGACATATTTGCGGTTTTGCTCCATCTGTTCGTTCAAAGTATTGACCCTATAGATAATGACAATAGTAAAAAATTCCGTGCCTTGGTACCAGTCCAGCAACACAAGCTATATGGCTTGCTAAAAGAGGCTTTAAGTTATAGATTCTGATTTATCTAAAGCCGCAATTAACAGAACAAGAACAATTTATACTAACGAGAAAAATATTAATTTCATAGTAGACGATATTTACCAGACCATGAATTTGACTATATCTTTGATCGAGGTTGTTTCCATGTCCTTTTACCCACAGATAGACAAAAATACCTCCAACTAAATAATTGGTAGGCTTGGTAACATGCCTAGGAGCTTAATATGATAAAAATAAGCAATAGAAAAGAGTTTTCAAGTGCATTTATTATTCCATATTATGCAAATGAATATGAACAACAAGAGCAAGGTAGGAAGAAAAAGCTATTAATTGCTGAGACAATCGAAGGACTATTTTTACAAACTGATGAAGATTGGAGTGCAATTATTGTAGTAGATATACCTCCTAATGAGGAAACCCATGATTATTTAATCCAATTAAAGCACAAACACTATCCAAAAATTGATATCATTTTTTTGGAGAGAAATGTAGGTCCTGGAGTAAGTAGAAATTTGGGAGTCCTTAAGGCATTAGAACGTGGTCATACTATAATACTTTTTAATGATTCAGATGACATATCTCACCCAAAAAGACTAGAAGTTGTTAAAAAAACATTTTTAGAGAACCCTCAAGTTGATGTAGTTTATTCGACCTTTGAAGTAATAGATGAAAATAATAGATTAACACCTATTGAAAAAATTTCTTCACCGATTTTAGAAATCTTAGAATCTCATGTGCAAAATCCATTAGAAGGAAATAATATTTGGATAAAAATGGGAACAGAAACTGGGATTACCAATATAACCTCTTCTACAGCAGTACGTATACAATTTGCATATCAATGCCCTTTTCCTAATGAAAAAGTATCAGAAGATTTCCATTCTTGGATAAGGATGTCAGCTTTTGGAGCAAACTTTAAGTATACTTCGTTAATTCCTACTAAATATAGAATACCAAGTTTTATGAAATATCAAGCTTCAAGGACTAGAATAGGTCCAAGCAATTTTAATCAAATAAAAGCAAGAGTTGATAGTGATGGTTTTTCCAAGGCAACTGAAATTGCGCTTGCAAGAAATATCATAAAGCCTGAAGAAATACCAATGATTAAAGCAAAATTCTATAAAAGATTGGCCAAATCTATGAGACGAGAAATGGAAAACGAACTAGCCAATGAGCTCTTAAACAAAGTCGCACAACTAGAATATGAAAGCTTTGTTTACATTAACAAATAGCTTCTATTACGACTTAGGACTAGGCAATAATGGATAAGATACAAACAAACAACCTTCTGCTTTTTTCATGTATCCAATTAATTATTCTACAATTCATCCTTGTTATTATTGTTACCTATGTCATATCAATAAGCATACACTCCAAGCAAATTTATGATATCTATACTATTACATTCTATACCATAGCAAATACAATTGCTAAAATTAAAGTTGTAGATATCTGCTTACCACAAAGCGCATTTTTTCCCTTCATTTTCTGGTATATAACTACCAACAAAATAACAATCTCATTTATTACACAACAATCATACTATTTGAAATACTGATAGAGTGGCTGAAAAACTTTGCTCAAATAATGATTCTTAGTAGCAAAACAGTTAAATGAAGAGGACATTGCGACTGTCTTGTTCATTTAAAAATGTAATGTTTACATCAGCAGACATCATTATTTCCTTCTTCGAGATAATAATTCATTTAATATGGTTTGAAATCCCTCAATATAGTGAGAATTTGAGAATTTATTTATATCATCGCTTATCTTAATTCGCTCTGTCTTTGGCAAATGATTAAAAACATACATTATAATTTCAGGAGCCTGTTCTATTGTATTAAATTGATATTCTTGTGGAACAAACTCTGTAAGGCCACCTTCATTTGGAACCACTGGGATTAGTCCAGCAGCCATAGCTTCTAATACTGCCATACCAAAATGCTCTCCTACCATTGGATGAAAGTATACTCTGGATTTTCGTATGATAGAAAGAAGCTTATCTAAGCTAGCATTAATTTCAAATGTAATATAGTTAGTCAAACCAAGATCTAGAACCATCTGCTTAAGTTCTGAGTAATAATCAAAATAATAATAGTAAAGATTTCCAACAATTTTCATTCCTTTGCCTATATTGTTATCTTTTAATATTTTTGCAAGCTTGATTGCATTTTCAATTTTCTTGTGAGGAGCGATTCTGGAGATTACAAGAATGATATCATTTCTTTCATCATCGCCATTTGCCATTAATGCAACATTACGAAAAGTCTCAATATCTATTGGTGGGCTGAGTATGTAAATGTTGTCTAATCCAAATGCATTAACTATTGCCCTACGACTGAATTCAGAATTGGTAATCACTGTAGAATTTCTCATCAAATTCCAATATCCATATTTTAATATTTCAAAATATTCTTTTCTTCTGCTGAACTGAAGATTGGTTTTGCAATTTTTTGGATTATAGATATCTTCATTGTCCTTATTATCTGAAAAAACATTTGACCTTTCTGTCATGCCAAGATCTGTTTTTAGATAATCAATGTTTTCAGATTCTATATGATATTTTGTACTAGGAAAGTGGCAATAAGTAATAGCATTATCTTTTGAAAAAGATGAATGATAATAAGGAGCTGCATCACCATTTGTATTTATAGTAATATCGTAATTGTAATCTTCATGATCTTCTTCTTCTTCTTGTTGTTGTTGCCGAAGTTCTTCCATTATATTTATGACATTAATTTTGTTTATGCTTTTCATAACTGAGACAAGATTTTTGCCATATGAATTTTCTAATTTTGGTATATCAGGACTCTTCAAGGTCGTAAGGTCAAAATCTATTCCCATTTCTAATAATGCCTGCATAGTTGTAAGTGATAGTCTTTCGGCACCTCCACAGGGATTAAAATCTCCGTGTATGACATTTGCTTTCATATCAGGCAGCCTGTCCTGCTAAGGCCAAACAGTGTCGCTATCTTTTTCACTCATATTTTCTCCTTCTTCATCGGTTCACAAAGTATTTAGAGATGAGCATTACACAAGATCGCTCTGTAAAGTTAAGAGATCACTTCCCTGTTATGATGATCTACAAAAAGATGGAACCAATTTGTATATGCTTTAGCTACATTCCTTTTTTCTGCATTGAAAAATAGTCATCAAAGCATTCAGTTCTATCTCTGATTTATTGTATAGCTCTTTCTATGATGCTTTTCTCATAAGAGGAATTAATATGATGATCTAATTTCAAAAACTTGCAAGCTTGTAGATACTAGGTTCCACCATCTGTTGAAACTGAATGTTTGCCATATCCTTCTAAAAGATTGGATAGGAAAACGTTCTGCCACAAACATATTTCGTTCTTTTGATATATTAAATCCAAGAATTTCCTTATTTGTTGGTTCTATAGCAATCCAAAGCCAAATGAATTCTGAACCTATCTTATTTACAGTTTCATCAACTATGAATTCAGAGCAACCATCTGACTCGATGATCATCTATTAACGGTTGCATTTTTGGGTGGTTTTACCCTAAATACGAATCAACATTGACAAGCTCATTGTAGCAGCTTTGTTCCACTCTATGAAAATATTATAGAATAATATCAACATCCCAATTCTATATCTATGTAGATATATAGATATAGATTGATCTAAAACCATATAATGTGGTCAAAGCATACCGTTTTACATGTCGAACGTAACAAAACACTCTAGAATATCAATTCTGTCATTTATGCCAAAAAACATCAATTTTTGATGTTGGTCTTAGCGTGTCACCTTGACTTGTTATTACTACTTGCTTTTCATATCCATGCTCCAATTTTTCATTTTTTCAATGTGATTTTTGATTAATTTTCATTCTCAGGCTGGAAGCATACTGCAACTTCATCTATTTTATCATACAGAAGATATCTTTATTCTTTTTAAATTCAGTCTATTTAAGACACATGTCCACGAGCTAACATTATAGTGTAATTTCTTTAAAGAATCCTTTCAGTGAATTAAGATTCCAATGGATATTATATCGTTTCCCACTTTTCAAATCAATGAAATCTAACCAAGATCAAACAGTATATCAGTTAGTCAAATATCGTCAGAGCAATTCATCTGTACTAATGATGACTAGGAGGTCTGTCATGAACAAGCGAGTCGTATGTATATTTTGGATCTTCAAACATCATTAATTGATGTGATAATAATACGTAGACCATTAAGCAATCTCTAGAATGATTATTATTATTAAACATCAATGCTCATGCTTATTGGTGTTCGCAAACGAAAGTATTAGTTATAAGTAGCCCTAATTTACCTACTCCACCTCCCGATTATTTTCATCTCAGACTTGTTGAAGATCGAATGGAGGCTTGGAGGCCGTCGTTATGTGGGTTTCTAAAAACGTGGCCAGTAAAGCTCATGATGTGACTTTGATATCATCTAGAGGTTCTTCTGTAGGTGAAGGAGGAGGACTGCCATCCAACTTAAACATAATAGAAACGATAGAACCTTCTTGGGAAGGAACGGCTCGCTGAAGAAGCACACTATCTCATGTACAAGGAACTACTGGAAAAAGAATACGGAAGTGGAAATGGAATAGTATGGGATAATACATGGCATTGCTTTTCCTATCTGTCTGCAAAGAAATTTCCAAAGATGAAAATAATTCATACTAATCATGGTATGGTAGAGTGGCAAAAAGTTCCGGTTAAACAGCTACAATTTCCTAGGTATATTGGACTATCGAGGCTTCATTCTAAATATATGTCGTCCGTCCTTAAAATACCAGTTAGATATGTCCATCACGGAATCCCTCTACCTCCGATAGAAGAAACAAAAAGTAATAATAACAATAAAAACGGAGATTATCTTCTCTCAATAAATAGAATAGTCAGAGAAAAAGGAATTGAAGATTCAATAGATTTAGCTGTGAGAACAAGAAATGCTATAAAAATAGCTGGTGATGATATACACGTACCAGATCTTTCATATGTACAAATGATAAGAGAGAAATGCCAAAATACCGACGGCTTGGCAGAGTACTTTGGACTCATAGACAATAAAACAAAGATAGAATTAATCAAGAAATGTAAAGCCGTTATTGCATGCCCGAAACCTACCTGGATGGAGGCCTTTGGACTATATGCTGTAGAAGCGAATGCCTATGGTAAACCGGTACTTGCTCTAGCTAATGGAGGACTAAACGATATAATTGTAAACCAAACCAATGGTTTTCTAGCTAAAACTCCTCGAGAGTTACAAGGATATGTCGAGAAGGTTTACGAATGTTCCCCAGAATCTTGTAGACGCAGAGTTGAAAAGCTCTTTACAGATGAAATAATGACTAAAAATTATCTTCAGATCTTCGAAAGGGTAATGGAAGATGAGCCTGCTTTCAGATGGTAGTAAAAGTAGGTAGTTGTTTTACTTACACTATGGCTTGACTATCCTATGCATTATAGATTGATCATAAAGACTGAAAATATGTGACGTAGTAGTAACCTCAATTTGGGCCTCAAAATAATGTCAAATTTGATTCACAACCCTCCCAGCACGCTAAAGGAGTCATGTGCTAATGCCAGTAAAATTAAAATTAAAATTAACTACGACTATCAAAAAAATTGCGTCTATGCCAAACTCAATAAACTCCACTCTTATAAGTGAATTTTATCAATATATGAATAATAATGGTGCTTCAGAAAGATGAGTATCTTAAAATCAGAAAGATAGTCCAAGAAGAAGCTAGTGGTGTTCTGACAGATGGTAAAGTACTGTTGCAATTCGCCTCAGCATTAGTAATTGAAGCAATAAGAAGAAATCCTGACAAATACAATAATCTTTAGTATATAATGCCGTTTCCTCATCAACAGTAATAATATCTGCGCAGCAATCATCATCACAACCATACCCATCATAATGAAGATTATAATGCCATGATATTAGAAGTAGATGACAGGCTTTACAATACCTTGTTAAAACAGTTGGTATGTAGGATTGTGGATAGTACAACTGCAGAACTTAAGAGTTCGTCATCGCAATCAAAGCTCCCTTGAGCATGTAAGTGGGGGCGACATTTTCTGAATCTTAGATAACTATCCCTCTATTATTCTATTATGTAATTTAATATTTTTTTGCAAGTTTTAGCCCATAAAAGATGTTCATTGGAGCATCTTATCTAATGTCTTATATACATCATTATTGCATGATTATTTGACAAATAATACGCAAAATACAAAGACTGAGATAATTTATGGTGTTGAGAATGTAATAGATGCAGAGTTGCAATTTTTCTCTAAAACAAAAAGAGGAAAAATTGATACATGCATGAATTATACACGACCACCATTAGCTATTATAATTGAGCCAATAAAGAAAGCCTTTCTTGATGCTAAAAGCAGAGGTATAAAGACAAGATATCTTACTGAAATTACCAATGATAACATCCCTTATATTAAAGAGTTAATGAGAATAGCTGTTGATGAGCTGCGCCATTTAGATGGAATTAAAGGCAATTTTATGATTAGTGAAGGAGAATACCTTGCTCCATTAATTTTATATGAGAAAGGCAAAATAGCATCACAAATTATATACAGCGATGTAAAGGAACTAGTAGAACAGCAGCAATATATCTTTGATACTTTTTGGAATAAGGCAATTTCTGGAGAACAGAGAATTAGAGAAATTGAGGAAGGAATTGAACCATCAAACATAGAGGTTATTCAAAATCCTAGGGAGTCAGCAGAACTAGCTTATAATATAGTAAAATCAGCAAAAGAGGAGGTATTAAGAATATTTCCCTCAATTAATGCCTTTAGACGACAAGTACCCACTGATGTAATGCATTTATTCAGAGAAGCAATAGAACGTGGTGTAAAAGTTAGGATATTAATTCCTGCTGCAGAGCTGGAAATAAAACAGCTAATAAACCTTGTAAATTTAGGATTTCCTTACATAGATATCAGAGCTATTGATGAGAGTTTATATGCTAGAATTGGAATTATGGTAGTTGATAGAAAAGAATCTCTAATTATAGAAACAAAGGATGATGCAAAAAATAATTCTTTTGATGTAATGGGATTAGCCGCATACTCTAATAGCAAACCTATTGCTTTATCATATACTTCTGTATTTGAAAGTCTATGGTTACAAACTGAATTATATGAACAGTTAAAAGTTCATGACAAAATGCAGAAAGAATTTATGAATATAGCAGCTCATGAGTTACGTACTCCTCTTCAACCGATACTTGGCTTTGCTGAAGTTCTTCGTTTTGGAAAACAAAAGATCAAAGGACAACAGGATTTATTACTTGATGCCATAATCAGAAACTCAAAAAGACTTCAAAGATTGACACACGATATACTAGATGTTACTAGAATCGAAAGCCAGTCACTAAAGCTAAAAAAAGAACAATTCAATCTAAATGATGTAATAATAAGCACTGTAAATGGCATAACAACGAACACAGACTTTAAGAATGAAAATAGAAATGTAAGATTATTGTACCAACTTGATAATAATAACAATAGTATTTTTTTTGTAGAAGCTGATAAAGAAAAGTTGGTTCAGGTTATTTCCAATCTACTAAGTAATGCTATTAAATTCACAAAAGAAGGTACGATAACTATTACTACAGCAAGAAAGAAAGATAATCAAGTAGTTATTGGTGTAAAAGATACTGGTACTGGGATAGAGTCTGATATACTGCCAAGACTATTTTCTAAGTTTACTACTAAATCTTTCTCAGGAATAGGATTAGGATTGTTTATTTGCAAAAGTATTGTAGAAGCCCATGGTGGAAAGATATGGGCTGAGAATAATAATAATAGGCATGGAGAAAAAGGAGCTAGCTTTTACTTCACTCTGCAAACCATCAATCGACCTCAAAATGTAAAAGTAGTCGATCAATAATGAACAAAAGAGTCTTAATAGTAGACGATGAACCTGATCTTAATTTAACAGTAAAGATGGTTTTAGAGGAGAATGGATTCAAAGCCGATTCCTTTACTGATCCTCTGTTGGCATTGAAGAATTTTAAAGAAGCAGGTATATATGATCTCTTAATTCTTGATATGAAAATGCCAGAAATGAATGGCTTTGAGTTATATAGACAAATAAGAAAGATAGATGATAAAGTCAAGGTCTGTTTTCTGACAGCAGGTGAAATGGATTATGAGCAGTTTGGAAAAGAACTAATTCCTGAATTAGATAAAAATTGCTATATTCAAAAGCCAATTGAAACTGAAATGCTAATAAGAAGACTAAATAGAATAATAGCGCCATCAAATTAAATCTAACAGTGGTAACTTTGAAAATAAAATATCAATATTAGATAAGATTGCATAGTCTTCTGAACAAGAGTGCAAGAGAACACAACAACAAATACAAGAATTTAATGCTCTTAAAGATAGACTAGAAAGGTTAATCGCGAATACGCTGAATGAAGCCTATTCAAAGCTAAATCAGATCGCTAAAGAAAGTGTTAAAGCCGTTTTATCAGAAAATAAAAAACTAATATCAGTATCCTTTACAGTAGTAATCCAGAGTTTAAAAGCAAATCCACAACTGGCTAATTTAATTTATGGCATACCCACAGCAAACAATGGAGAACAATACAAAGATAATAACAATAACATTATCAAATATCTTGAATCTAATAAGTATGCCGTATTAGATTTAGCCGAAAAGAATTACCAAAATCTTGTCGAAGCGTTAACAAATGATTCTATATCTAGTGTTGCCGCTTCTTCTTTGTCGAAGCAGAGTATCAGGTTTTTTCGTTGCTATTACTATTTTGTATTTGATTTCTATATCCGTCTATAACGGTAGTAACAACTTCGTCTAAATCAAACTTTTGTTTTTTCAAGTTGAATGTTTGGCTTTCGATTCTTGTTACATCCAATACATCATCAAACAGTATCAAAGATAGAGCAGAACTATTTTGGCCTTTGCATATAATACTTGTCTGATATCAATAGCAGCAGGAGTACTAGTGCCATTTCTTGGTGTAGGAATATTCCGATGGCTTCCTATGCTAGCAGGTCTTGCGATGGCAATGAGTTCTGTAACAGTCGTTGGAAACTCGATATTACTCGGAAGATACAAACCAAGATTTGCAAAGAAGAAACCAGATAGAGAGAAGAAATCTATACCAATGAGGATTTCAAAGAAACTTATTCGTTACAGCCAACTAGTAGATGACTATAACCTAACCTCTTCAAACAAGACAAGGTCCTAAATGACATTATCTGGGAATTGTCGTCCTAACAAACTTGTAACCAGACCTTTCTAATCTATTTTTTATTTCTTCTTTAGTTATGAGAGATGGATCAAATTCTACTATTACACTATCTGTCATATAATCAATGTCAATTTTCTTTACCGCTTTTTCATCTTTTAGTTGTTTTTCCACAATAGGTTTGCACGAAATACAATACATTCCAACTACTTTGAACAATGATTTTTCTGTTTTCATACTCATATTGGTTTATAGTTGATTTTCACACACTAAAATAGATCCATTTTACTTCTAACAGTAACTGACCTTGTATAAGAAAAGAGAAAATACCTCCACTATCTGCACTACCTTCACCAAAGCCTTTTTCGTGCTCAAATGGTATAAAATCGGTGGAGGTATCCTTCGATGCTGTATGTAATATCTCCACCTTAGAACAAATACATCCACCATAAATGAAAGAGCCCTGCAATGGTGGAGATATGTTGACTACAGTGGAGATATGTACTTGCAATACCTCCATTAAAAGAAGCTTAAATTGAGCTGCTTTTGACAAAATAAGTAAAAAGTGGAAATGGTTGACCCTTTGTATTAATTGCAGACAGAATCTTTGAAAATATTATACTCCTCCAATAATTCAACTATTCACTATCAAACAAAAGTATTGCTATTTACGTTCGTAAAGTTTTACTTACTCTTCTTGCTTTTGTTCTTGCTCATTACTTTCTGAACTATCTGTTACAAACGAGATATTAGCAAATTGCCACGTAGATAACAGGAATTAGTTTGTAATATCTGATGCAGATTTTGAGTGAAGACATCTACAGCTAAAAGAAAGATATCTAGTATATCAAACTAGCGAGATATGAAATAAAGCATGTTGACTCAATAACCCAAGTTTTAGTTTAGATTCAGAGACAGAATTGCTACAGCCGACATGTTAGCTGCCAAATTATAATCACGTCTCATCTGCTCTAGGAGTGTTTGGAGATACATCAGATGCACTTGCCACTCCTATACTATCGCATTGATCAATAGAAGGAGAAGAATCATCTGCTCCTTTGCCCTTCTTTTTTGCTTCTTCACTTTCTATGCAGTCATGACACATCCATATTCCATCGGAATAGTGGCCTGTTTTTACCTTTCCGTGCTGTTCAATTTCAGTTTCCAATGAGTCAGTAACAGGTGAACCACATTTGGAACATTCTGGTAATAATTTGATCATGGCATAGATAAGCTACACTTCTTATTTTAGATTTTTGTAATTAGCTATTCCATTATGTTCTTACTTTTTCAATAATTTCATATGATCTATGCCTCCAGTTAATGCTATTCTCCTTTTGTTATTATCCCATTTTGTCAATATACTAGATCTAATTCCTTACTCTAGAGGTCTTTAGTTATAGTTGTTAACTCAACTACAGTACCAGTATCTTCTTCCTTGGTGTCAGTATGGATGTCGTATGTATGGATCAGTCTGATTCTTTGACCTACATTTACATTGTTTGGATTGATCTGTTACTTTTGCTATTACTTAATTTGCTATCAGGTTCTACTTGTACTGACATATATATATGAAAATATTCCGAAATTATATGCGTGATTATTGTTATTAGTAACAACTAGAAAGATTTTTTATTTTTAATGTACAATCTATAATAACAACATCTATTGAATTCTTATGTAGAACATGTGGTATGGAATTTGAAGATATAAGGCAATTAGAGAACTATAAAAAATAATGTAAGATAATCAGAAATATATAAAAAACGGCGACCCTGAATTTACTAAAGATAGGTTGGGAGGATAATAATTTGTGGTAGCAATGAAGCTTTTATATTTCTATTAATGCTATCAATGTCTAGAATTAATTAATAATGCCATTATTACTCTTCATTATTAATATGAAGTTGAAATAGAAATGTACAAAGACGAAGATGATGAAACTATCGTCATGCAAAAGGTCTCTTCTTTAACAGAGCAGGCAAAGGATGAAGGCATTTAAATATGTGAAATAGAATTCAAAGGTTCAAAACATACATACTATGAAGACAATTATTATAAACATAATAATGAGGATAAAAAATAGCACAGATAAATATGAATGGGGCTCTCAAGAACTATCTTGAACACTCTTTAATCAACTTTCCATAACAAATGGGATATCCATTTAGTTCACTACCGAATATTTTTGCTTGAAAAATCAAATAATAATGTAAACACAAATAAAAATTAATTAGTTATAATATCACAAAAATTGTCAGACTCACTATTTTACTTCAAGGTTTTTCAGGACATCTTCTGTGTGCTGTTCGTCTTTTACTTCGTCAGCCAAGATTTGTGTAGCAAGATTGTATGTTACAAAATCGTTATATTCTAATGCTTTTTTAGCAATATTATTATAATTCTCAACTGCTTTACCTTCAAACTCTAATCCTTTTTCTAATGCTGCTCTTAATGTAAGATATTGCACTGGATCTAAAACACCTACATTACCTTGTGTCTTCCATACAGCAGGATCACTTGGAGCCTTATCTCCTAATTCTGAAATTCTGTTAGAAAGCACTTCTGCATGTGTTAATTCCCCTGTAGCCTGGGTCTTGAGAGCTGGAGCATATGTGACAAGGCCAATTCCTTCCATATTTATTCCAATATACCAAAAATAATGAAAAATCTGCATCTCATCACAATATGCTTTCTTTAACAGATCTATTATTACTGGAGCATTTTTGCCAAGAATATTTTTCTCTGTTCTACCCATCTTTTATTATCTCCAATCTATCATGGTATGCTAACTATTTTAATTTATAGCCTTTAGACGGCTCTATTAATTTATCCTCCACCAACTAATATGAACTTCATAAATCTTGTCCTATTCATCTTTTGATTTAGGTAAAGTACAAATAGTGTGAACCAATTATATATATGTTGTATAGCACATTTATTATTATTTCTACGTGTAAACTGATCATCAAAACATTCTATTTTCTATCTTTTATCTGCTGAACGAATATCTCATGGATAATGGTAGCTGAAGTGTTTTTTTGTTTTCTTTAGAAATCTTTAATATCTGCTCATGTCATTTACTGATTAGAATTCTTTTATAGAAGTGCTAGCACAATGTATACCACCGTATTAGGACAAATGAATATCCAGTATTGTATATAAGAAGTCAAAGATCACAAGTATAATTATTTCATGACTTGATTTACAAACTAAGTCATCAAGGTAGTTACTCCTAGTAGAGACACGGTATGTGAATCCATTTATTTGCACAGTTCAAGCAGATATGAACCTGCTTATTGATTGCATTTTTTTGTTATGTTATTCATTTAAAAATTGAAGGGATAAGTTTTGGTAATACTTGCCTTATATCTTTGTACCAATTAATGCAATATCTTCTTATCTTTCAGTTTTTCATTGTTAATAGAAGAAAGAATATCTATAGATTGAAAGCATTATCAAGCCATTTCGCACTTACAGATGATTAGGCACTCTGAATGAATGCAAATCAAAAGAGTAAGATCCGCATCGGCACCCATAGATAGAATCTATGCACTAGCAGAAAATTCCTACTAATGCTGTCTCAGAAGAGAAAGTGAATGCAGATGCATAAGTTCAGCATAGTCTACGCCTAATTTATAGCTGTAGCGCCTCCATGAGAATGATATCCAGCATATGCACGTTTTAATGCTTAAGTATATCTGTAGTTTTTTGGAATTAGAATTTGGGTGTGTTTTTCTAATATATTCACATCAATAACAAAAAACATTAGAACATAGATAGCTATAGATCTTAAGTTAATAGAGCCATGTATGCTAAGCAAAGTTTTATTATTGTAATTTTATTAGTTGCTATTATATCAGCAGTGCTAGTTTCATTCTTGGTAACAACAAATACTATTATCTCATTATTACCTCCATATAATAATATAATTACAACTATTATATTTCAACAGCCCAGCAGTAGTAATCGAATCGAAGACAGTACAGAAGATGTGAAACTTATTAGGATATACAGTACAAAGATACTTCCTGTAGTCAGAGATTATCATGATATTATTTCTGCTAGTGTAAATAAGATCGATGATGGCAACAAAATGATATTGACTATGGATCTGGCTGGAGATGCCAATAAAAATGAAAAATACGAGACAGTATATCTATGGTTGATATATTATACCAGTAATTTACATGGCAGAAACCAACAACAATTGTATACAGTGATTATACCCAATTTTCCATCTGATTCTAATTTTGAAAATAATAATGGCTGGTATTTGACAATTTTTAACAATACTGATAGTACTTATACCCTTCCATTATCAAAAATTTCAGCTATGCCTAATAATAAAGTTCAAGTGTTTGTCGATCCTGCTTTTATAGGAAATCCTCAGTCTTTTAATTATGTTGTAAGTACCATGGTCAGGGTTAATAGCACATATCTTAACAAACCGCCAGATTATCTTGTAGATTCTGCTCCTGACGGCAATGAACTTTTCTGGGTTAAATGGTTTAGTTAAAGCAAAGATAAGGGTCAATGGCCTTCTTAAAAATACAATACATACTATGACTCTCTGGGGTCAAAATACTTTCAGCATGTGACTATGACTGTGTGACGCTGTCACACACACACAGTAATTCGCGTGGTAATTTCGATACTCGCAGAAGTGTACTGGTTAAGGACCAGTAGTTACCTCATCAGATGATTCTTCAAATAGTAACGATGAAGGAAAGACTTCATAAAAAAGAGAAGGAACACATCAATACTAAATTAATTGATTGTAAAGCCGCTGGTTTTGGTCTTTGTGTTGTTGCTGATGTTACTCTTGTACAAGTTAATGATATATTTGTTGCTATGAATTTGGCTTTGTAGACTTTGTATCGTTAAGCAGATTTCGTACGATTATATATCCATTATTTTCATAGATCTTTTGAAACTCTATTTTGAAATTATATGATCTAAGAAATTCTTCTAGTTTCAGTCTGTAATCATTTGGAGAACCATGAACCTCCATAAGAAGTACAATATTCTTAGTATTTAATAATAAATTATGAGCTCCTTTTAATACTTCAAATTCAGCTCCTTCAACATCAATTTTTATCCAGTTTACTTGTTTTATTCCAATTTGTTGTAACAGATTATCTAGTGTATTAGCATTTATCTCTACGTATTTATCTTCAGGTTTTACCCACACCCAATTAGACATTATAGTATTATATTTAGTGAAAATATCTCCAGCTGGCAAATATAGTTTTAATTTTGTTTCTTTAGAAAATGCAGCATAATTCAAAGTTGTAATATTTTCTAATCGATTCAATTGGACGTTACGATTCAACATTTCAAAATTGCTAGGATCAGCCTCAATAGCAATTACTTTACCATTTGCACCAACTCGCTTTGAAGCTATTATTGTATAACGTCCTATATGTGCTCCAATATCTACAACTGTATCTCCTTCTTTAGGACGAAAATACTCTATTATTACATCCTCATGCCTTGTCATAACTATGAAGTCATCTTTGTTAATTCTACAATAGAATTCGTAATTGTATTTCGGTACTTTGAATTTTAATAATTTTGATCTTGGTCTGAAAAACTTGACAGCTTTATATAAGAAATCACCAAAGTCAAGACCTTGTTCAACATATAGTCTATCTCTTCTTTTCTTGCCTAAAATTAATCTAAGCAAAACTCTTCGCCATAAATAAATAACTTTTAAAAAGAACAAAATGATGTTATCAAATGCGTTTACTCCTTGTGACTCTTGCAGGAACCAAGAAGTTAGATTTCTCATTCTCATATATTCTTATAATCTATATCAAATATGCTTTATCTCTATTTTACTGAAAGCCTACATATTATCATGATCTTCTTCTTTTCGTATTAGCAATAGCTGTAATGATATTTATCTTCTTGAATTTTTCTATTCACTGATTCTAAAGCTTTGGTTTGTGTGTAGTCGTTAGGTCCTAATATAATGAATGAAACATCTGCAGTTGCAGCAGCAGCAACAACAACAACAACATTAGAAGTATCAGAGTTAAAAGCACTCCAGGACATACTGCATAACAGGATTATGCAAAAGAAAGAGGAGGTTCATGAATACCATAGTGAAGCGTATACAGGTAGCCTATCAAGGGAGATAGAACTATTGCATTGGTGTCTTGCGCAGATACTAACTCTTAAGAGAATATACAACTCTAAGAGCAGGTAGGGGAATGAATCAAAGAAGGTAATCTTTCAACAGACGAGATCAAAAGACATCTGATAGCTTTAAAGGAATGAGAAACCAACGCAGCAAGGAGTGTTAACAAACAATGAGTGATGATAATAATAATAGATGATGATGTTAACAAAACATATCTTACAACATTTAGAAAATATATCAAAACCAGATGTCCAAGTCTCAAAGTAAAAGAAGCGTCAAAAGCAACAGCTCATTGGATAGATGTAATCGGTAGTGAAGATAAGAAAGATGGACAGTTTACAGAAGACAAGAAAGATGCAATTTATGAATTAGGACTTGTACCATTTCGGCCAACAATGGGCAATTGCATATCTGTTACTGTAGAACAAAGAGAACGTCTTTTACAAAAATGGGGATTGATTAAAGTAGAGAAAAAAGGGAAGGAAGAAACACCATCAACTTTAACCATAGAACAATTAAGCGATGAATCTGCAAGGGGTTATATCCGTACAAATGAGCGGGTGAAGTATCTAGATGAATAATAATAATATTAATAACGATGATAAATAATCCCTCATGACAAAATCAATAATAAAGTGTATGTTTGTAAGATATGGGGATATAAGTATGTATTATGATTTTAATTTGTGCTTATATCGTACACATATAGATTAGACGACAGAAGTTTTGTTAAATTTTTATATAATATAATGAATAAAACTAGAACTGATATGAAGGTTGAAATAGAATTTAAGAGTGGATCAGTTAATGTATCGCAGATTTCGCAAAAAATATCTCAAATATTAAATTCTGTAAAACAGCAAGGATTTGATGCAAAAGAATTTAGTATCGAAATGGATATTGGATCAAATGGTGGTGGTACAACACAATTTCAACAAAAGATCTCTTCGGTATTTGATTCTATAAATCAACAAGGATTAAATGCAAAAGAATTGGAGCTTGAAATTAGCACAGGATCAACAGGTGATGTATCTCAGTCTATGCAAAAAATATCTTCAGTAGTGAATTCTATAAAAGAACAAGGGTTCGAGATAAAAGAACTTGAAGTAGAAACAGAAAAAGAGGAGTAGTTATCCATCATATTAAAATTCTAACTTGTTACTCATCAATGTAACGTCTCCTTCTTTCATTTTTCTTCCCTTTGTTTTTTCAAAGGAAAAAATAATAGTAATTATATCAAAAGATTAAGGTTGTATAAGAAAGAAGAATAAAGACCCAGCTATCTATTCATGTATATGGTATCAATATTTTACTTTCAAAGAAGAATATACACACACCACACTTAAGAATATGAAGCAAAAATATTACAACATTTCTCCTTAAATTATAATATACACACACCATAACAAACAATACTAGGTGATATGTCGTTTGTGAATTCTTTTGAAAGTCAGGGAACACCGTATACAATTTTTCAAACTACATGACAAGTTGTATCGTATTAGAGTCATCCGAACTGGCCTTAATTTCCTTCGTAACAACTATTTCTCCTCCCTAACTGCAAGTGCCAAAGGGTTTTGTGAAAGATATTCCTTAGGCCATTGGATGTCAAGTTCTCTCCACGCAACACCTGAATCAACAGAGAAAAATACACCGTGGTTATTAACAGCGTAGAATTCACCCTCAGTTTTTGGATTTGAGGCAAGGATTGTAATTGTAGTTCCTCTTGCCTCGGGAAGGCCATCTGAAATAGCCTTCCACTTTTCGCCATCTCCATCTCTTCTATAAACGAATGACTCCGCATCTTCAACGGAATATGCCGTCCCAGGGCCCATAGACGCTGATACAATCACAGTTTGGGGGTCGCCGGAATCAACAGCAAGTCCATAGAGATAATGATGTCTAAGTCCTGCTGTTGGCTTGTTCCAGGATTCTCCGTAATCAAAGCTTTCGAAATAACCGTCACCTGCAGAAGAGTACAGGCGTTTAGGCGCCTTTAGATGTGTAGCTAGAGTGTGAGTATCATATGGGCCCTGCTCAACTCGGTCTATCCAGGTTCTGCCGCCATCATGACTTTGTACAAGAGCTCCTGCTTCTATGGCAACAAAAACATAGTCAACATTATTCGCATCTGGTTCAATCCAACGTACATGATGAGTCCATGGTCTTGGAGGAAAGCTCCATGATGTAGAGGATGCTAAATTGTTTAAGGCTTCCATTTTTTCCCATGAATTGCCCTCATCATTTGATATGTAAAGTGCACTTGGCTCAGTTCCAAGATATACTTGATGGAAGTTATTCCCACGATGCGCAGGACTCACAGAGACAGACATCACATGAGGATTGGAGATAACATCTTTCCCAATATTATTCCAAGTCTGGCCACTATCATCAGTTTTCCATAGGCCATCGCCAAATGTCCCACAGTATGCACAGTCTGGATTCCGAGGATCGAATGCTATGCTTTGTGGACTAGTTCCTTTCAAATACTCATGAATCTTGTGTCTATTTGAAGACTCAAGCACAAGGAGCGAATCACGCATTGCTACCATAATGGTCGTCATATTGTGTATCTTTACCAAGACATGGCTTATATCTTGAATCCTTGAAGATATAATGTACACTCTCTAATTCAAATTGAGTATGCATAACTTAGTCTATATTTCTCACCTTTACCCATACCCTTAGACTCATAGAATATTACCTGTAAGTTTAAAGCTTCTAGCGCAGGTACTAGTCTGTCTGTTTTTTTAGCTGCAATAAATGCCTCAACTCTTTTCATTAACGTGTATTTCTTACCGCTACTTTCTTCTTGTTTATAATCTCATATGGCAGTGATGAAGACAATGATGACCCTTCGTTCATAAGTATACTCTATTCTACCATGACTTTTATTTTATGATCTTTTTATTCAACACAACCAAACCAGTTAATAATAATCCTGTTAAAGTTAACCTATCAAGATAGTGGTAACGGTGTGTTTTTTGGTGTTTCTGTGATAAGTTATGATCTTTCTTTTTCTAAACTCAATCTAACTAAAGAAAGTTGTGAATGAATTATTTTAATCTTGAACTACATACATACACACATTGCTGTTATTTCTCTATCTTTTGGATATATTAATTCAGAATTATTTTTATGTTCTTTAGGCCCATGATAATACTCAGGATATGCCTCTTCATTTAGTTTTTTAATGGGCTCTCCTGTAGACAATAGAGCATTTTTGTCAACCGGGTATTTGTATATCTCAGGAAAATCTATATCTAGAATTACATTTCTTCCTGCTGCCATTATCATAGATTGTGTAATATCAAACCTATAATTAGAATCACCAAAGACAACTGTCTTATCATCTGTCTCTTTCATTACATGTCCTACATGATCTTCATTCTCTGCTATTACACCTTTATTAAAAAGGGATTTTTCTTTACTTTTATTTATTTGTATTAATTTATCCGCGTAATTATATAATATTAACTGACTAAATTAATCTAAAATTGGATAGGTTTTATCCATTTCCATATTTGCCATATCTATTGATTTTACTGTTTTAGATTTATTATGTGCTACCGCTTCTGCTAATGGAGAAGAAATCATCATACTTATATTAACTCTATAATAATCAAGCTTATCTGGATCGTACTTTTGTACAATTTCAATATTTTCGCCTTTGTTTACTCTTTGCATGATAACGTTACGATGTACATAACTTGTTATATACGAATAGCCGCGGCGTTTTGCCTCTTTGAGGAATTCTATTCTAAGGACATGACCGCCAGTTTCTCCCCAGTATCCTGGCTTAATACTGATCCATTCCATATATGCAGTATTCTTTTTCCCCCAATTTTCATCATGTGTACCACGACGAAGATTATAGTTCTCTAATGGCCCACCCTTTGCATAGCCTACAATTTCCCCGAACTTGTCATTATCATCTTTAACTACTCTTAACGTAATTAGAATTGTATCGCTGCGATTAAGTGACTTTCTAAATCTTTTTTCGCCCTTGATACCTACCGGAATGTGTAGCTCTCTATGTATATTGAGCACAGATTCTCTGACAGTGGGTTCAAGTACAACTTCTTCGTGCTCAATTGTTTTTTCTACTATTGATATTAGACTTATTTTGCCTCTTCTAATTGAATTCCTTATCTCGATCTCATTTGCCCATGCTTCCTTGAAAGCCGCTACATTATCATAGAAGTTTTTCTTATACTCATCTGGTACTGCACACAATACGCGTTCAAACATTTCTTTCTCCTCTTTTAAGATGCTAAAGTACTTGACAGATTCTTCATTTATCCGTGATGGATGCCATCCAAGCGCATGAGCATTGGTACGTGCAAGTTCCATAGAACGTTCAAAACCACCTAACGCATAGCCTGCAATACGTTCTGAAACAGACAAAAACCATCCTAGATCTTGATAATGTTTTCTTGTCTTGGTATCGTGGTCAGCAATTCCTGCATAAGTGAATAATTCTTCCATTCTCTTTTCTGCATGTTCTGCTATCTTACCCCTAAATGGATATGCAGTACGATGAATTATTGCAACTACAATGTCAATGTTTATTCCAACAGCTTTAATGAAGCCTTTTATCTTATCGTCATTTCTCAAGAACCATTCAACTGCGTCCTCATGAGGTTTATCAAACTGTTTTAAAGGATCATAGTCGTGAAAAAGAGAAGCTACAAATAGATATTTAATGTCATCTACACTAAATTTGTTGTTGTTCGCTTTTTCTTCTTCTTTATTCTGTCCATTAGCCGCAAGTAAAGTAAAGTAAGCAGCTTCTAGTTCATGGTCGATATTATGATAGCCATAATAATCTGATCCTAATCCTTTCTTTGAAAATTCAGATACTGCATGTCTTATTATTCTATGGATCCATCTATCTTGAAGCCCCATCATTGTGCCCAATTGAATTATTTTATCCTTTAAAATTGCCTCCTTAGAAATACCAATGTTATATTGCAACCACCAAGGAAATAATATCAAGCGTTTGTAAAACTCGTAATATACTGGTAGAGGCTCCGCTAGAGGATTTACTAAGGAGGGTAAATCGTTTCTGCTGGCAGTGGTATAATCGTTACCATAATTACTGTTGTTATTATTATTGATTTTATTCTCCGACAAGATCCCGATATTATCTCCTCTACTTTGCCTACGATGATATAAGACTTCTTCCTATAAAAATTAAGTAGTACATATTATATAAATGTCACAATATTACTAAAATTATATATATATCATGACACTTATCTGATGTATCTTTTATAATAACTATGTATTTTATGTGAAGGTTACGTCAGTATCTAGTCAAGAAATAATAAATATAATAAAAGTGTCTATTCTTATAGTATTAGGTCATATATCTCCACTACCTCCACCATCTCCACTTTTGCTCATTTTTGTCAAAAGGAGCATGGTTTGAGCTTCTTTTAGTGGAGGTGGTGTTAATGGATATCTCCGCTATGCTTATAGTATCTATACCGGCAGTAAGAAGTTACGCAAATATCAAGGTGAAGTGGAGCTATTTTCTTCAGTATATTTAGGGTTAATATATAGATATGTCATTTATGAGCTGCCAATAATGTTTCAATTCTGTTGGCGATATGATCGTCTTCTGCATTAACTGAACGCTGAAGTACAAGTCCAACTAATAACCTATATGATGGCATAGGTAATAGCATTAACTTGCAGTTATCATGAATGGTGATTATTGCTTGAGCTTCACCAACAATATTTTTTACTTCATTAACCAAACTAAGAGTTGCAATTGCTAAAATTCCACCATATTTTTCACCATCACTGGTTAATCCAAATGTTTCCTTAAAGGATTGTTTAGATTTAGCTGCAAGAATGTTTCCTTTTATATCCATTATTGATATAGCCAGTATACCATCGTCAGCAGATAATATATTATCTGAGATTCTTTGGGCTGCAGTAGTATTATCAAGGGGCATACGTCTTCCTTTTATGTAATTTCAAATTAAAAAAATTTACTCTTATCATAGTTGTCACAGTAAATGATCTCTTTTTATCTCACGAAAAGTCTTACTCTGCTTATAATAAAGATCTATAACGCGTCTCTCTTTTCTTCTTTACTTATGAAGATATTGAATCTGCTAGTCTAAAGGATCATTCTATAAAAGATAGGTATATCTCAGTCAACCTAAGAGTTCAAAGGCCGCAATAATTTAGTCTCCTTGACTGTAAATATCATAAACCAGTGCTTTCTTCTTATCACTCTTTTAATTATTATAGATTTACTATTTCTCGAAATTTTGAGTGGCTTGTCATTTTTATATGACCCTCAGCACCTGTTTCACACAAATAAACTGCACCACATATTTGACATATAAGGAATCTCATTCAAATCAACATCTTCTATTTTAATATATAATGATATAGCTTCAATAGTTATTTTATCTTAGTAAAAAGTGTTTATGATTTATTCAAACTGCTGCTTAGGATTTCTGCATCAATCATTCTAACTTTTGGGAGTTTATGCCAAAATATTTTTTTCTAATGATTACTGATTTTGTGTATAGATTGTTCGTAGTAACTACATTCAACCAACCTAACCATCAAGTAAGACTGGTCATTATGAGTTATTACTTCTTGATGTCAAAATGCCAAATATCAATGGCTTTGAGTTATATAGAGAAATAAGAAAGAGAGATGACGAGGTCAAGATTTGCTTTTTGACAGCATTTGAGCATATTATTATGACGAATTTAAAAAAATATTCCCTAAACAAGATGCAAGATGTTTTACTAATAAACCAATTTCAATATATGGTTTGGCCAAGAGAATAAATGAAGACTAGATAATAGAAATACAAGTATGTTATAGATATTGATATTCAAAAAATTTCCTTGCAATCATAGATGGTATATTTATGAAAAGCCTTGGGCTGGATTTGAACCAGCGATCTTTGCCATACCAAGGCAATGCTCTTCCTAACTGAGCTACCAAGGCACTGTTATTATCATTATAAAGTTATTGTTAATCTATATAATTAAAGACATCATTGACTTTCTTTATAAAGAAAATATTTTGTGAAGCCTGTTGAACCACCCGCCCAATTTGAATGACTTGCTATATAAAAAACTGTTATTATCATACTTATCAGACACTTTTGAGTACACTACCCGAGTCATTATTTGTAGTTAACTGCTCATTTCTTAAATCAATTAAAAGTCACTTAAATATAAAAAAATGTTTAATATATACTCGTATTATCATCTGATTAACCTTGGTTGTAGATACTATACGTACAATCAAACTTCTTGGGAAATGGTCAGGTAATAGAGTAATAGGGCGCAAGCGACCGTTGATTGCAGTCTTCAGTTTAACACATTATTGTAACTTTTATTGTCCAATGTGCCCCTTTGGTGACTCTGATAAGGCTGGTCAGATTCAATTTGCCAAGAAAAATGATTTGTCAACAGATAAATGGAAATTAATTTTTGACAAGGTTTCTGAGTATTGCATATGGTCTATTCTTGAGGGTGGTGAGCCCACTAGCCGTCCCGATTTTATGGAACTTGTCCGATATCTTTACAAGCTGAATATACCTATTACATTAATTTCTAATTGCTCTCTACTTCATACCATTGACCTTAATGAATTAAAGAAATACATTGAGTTTGTTACATGTAGTATTGATTCAGTATTTGAAGAACCGTATTGTAAAGTACGAGGTGTTTCCTCACAAATGTATCAAAGGGTAATGGATAATTTAAATCTCTTAACAGAACATAAAGTGCCTCACTATTTTAATAGCGTTATAACAAAATACAATACTGAAGAATTTATCGACCAGTCTTATTTTGATAGGGCTAAAGAACTGGGATCAAATGCAGTCTCTTTTACATTTGTCGAAGATAGATCTGATGTTAATTATTCTCTTCTTCCTGATCGGCAAACAATGATCAAAGTTTGCGAAAGTATACTGGATTACGGTAAAAAACATGTTTCTCCTAGGATTATGATACCATCACAATATTTTGAGCAAATAATCAAATATGGAAGAGGCATGTTTGATGAGTGCGGAGTATGGAAAAGTGTATTTGTTAATTCTAATGGAACAGTTATGGTTCCATGCTGGAAATTTAATAAGAGTGAAAATATTTACAATCTCTTAGAGAAGAGCATAGATGAAATTTGGAGTGCACCACAATGGGATATAGCCATGACTTGTAAAGATTGCCAAGTACTTGGATGTATTTGGTATTCTTCACAACCTGTTACTACCTTTGCACAAAATTACATGAAGGGAATATCAAAAATGATTAATCAACAAAGGCCAGAACTCGCAGCAGAACTAAGTTAAATATCTATAGTTATAGAATTATATTGTTCAAATTTATGTGTATTGCAATACATGAATACAATTCTTCTATTGGATTTGCAAAGATGAACAGATAAGAGGATATATAACAATTCAAAACTTAATCTAAAATGTGGCAATCCAACCTGGAATCAACCAAGATGACTACCCTTCATATAGTAATCTAACAGAATATTGTCATGATCATCACTTCTAATTCCTTTTGGAGGGCCGCGAAATAATGCTTATGGACCTATCTGGTAGTTAGAAAGTATCTTAACAAATATAAATAAAGACTATGATACCACCACAAATACTACATGATGTTAACCAGAAACTATATTATCACTTACATCCCATACGAAGTTTATCTAACATAATCCACAGAGTATAGAAAAATCAATTGACAATAAAGTGGAATGAAACCCACGAGCAAGCAAAGGACCTGATCACATCAGAGATCGATAGATAGATACTATCTATTTTCAACGTCAA
>CAVTCE010000007.1:0-14919 GCA_963733025.1 uncultured Nitrososphaeraceae archaeon
AATATTGTCCCTATCATCGCAATAAATGTATTATAAGAGCAATGCACAAACCAAATACTCTGATCTTATTACTATGAGCTGATTTCTGATGATAAAAGACAAAGGAGAAAGCTTTAATTCTGGCCCTAATGGTCTAATTTAGAATCCTATCATAGAACCGATATCGTCACGGAGACCCTCTGGGCCGCAAAAGATAATATGCCATTGTGGGCCTCTTGTAGCGTCAATTCTGTTCGCGAATCCGACCCTGGCCCGTTGAACCGTTTTCACCTAATAACCGAATAGATTTAACTCTTCTACCAGCAAGCTCAAATCCCTCCGGGTCCGTAATCTTCTAATACAATTAGACCAATTCTTTGGATTTAACAATGGCATAGATTATCATATATATTCAAACATTTTTCACAATAATATTTTTCACGTGTGGTACGGATGATTTTGACGTGCTTGCTTTTGTTTGTTCTCCAGCAGCTATTACATCTCAATACAAAATCATTATTGGCTGGATCCCATTCCTCCATAGATCTAATTTACTCCTCTGAAATATTTAAACGAAAAATGCAATATTCAATCAATTACATCCTACAATAATCTGAGTTGCAAATTAGAGTCACATTTGTCTTGCATTCCACCTAACCCGCTAACTATACGGGTTCTTATACTGCTGAGCATAGAGTAATTACTGCTGGTATACTGAGAGAATTGATTAATAGATGGCACAATATTCACCAATCTTATCTAATAAACTTTATATTTTGTGTGTACCTGTTGCCTTGTTATGGGTCATATTATATGACGCTTATTATGCCAATTATGGATTATAATATCACAACAACAATACCAATTGTATTAGTTATTTAACTTTAACGTATTACTGTATTTAGTTGTTGAATCATTTACATCAAAAGAGATATCCAGTATATTAGGATAGAATTGAAAATTTGATAACTATTTTCTATGTGCTAAGAGTAAGTGTAAATTAAAACATCTCAGAAATTGGTTCAATCTGTTTGTCGATCATTACAATAAAGAGGTGTGTGTGCCAACTGAATATACGTTCTTAATCTAGCCCCTAAGTACGAGTGCACGATAATTATTAGTTTTACAACACATCTCTTATAATATGAAATATTTATCGAGACATGAGTTCATAGCTCATATGTTATCCATCATCTCTTTTTATTCATCAAGAAACTAGAGATAGATTTCAAAAAAATATCATTAGTTAAGATTACTTTCAAATCGTTGACTCACTTTCTTCTTCTTTAGAAGATTTGGGTTTGAGGCGTTGGTATTGGAACTTGAATAATTCAATTACTGCAGGTATATCGTCTTCATCTTTAATCCAATAGCTAACCCATCCTGATTGTGGAAGAACATGATGAGTTGTAACACGTCCAGAGTTAACAAGCTCATTTCTCATGCTCATTGGAAATGGTAAGTCAGCTAAACGATCACCATGTATATGTCCCATTTCTCTTTTGCTTAAACGAAATTCGATACCTCCAAATCTATGTGCTTCAGCAGTAACATAGGGCCAACTTAATATTTCTTTCTTAATGGTTTCTATAATTGTACTCATGGATATTTTTTATTAATCTATATTTATAAACTTGTAGGTTTACAAATTATATTAACTCCTAGCCAATGAATTGTAGTAGTGTAGAGAAGATGAAAACTTTGAATAAGAAAGTGAATATTCATTTGATTTGTAAACCAAATGGTTTATGAATGAGTAATACTATAAGTATGTGCGTATTAGATGCCTATTCCAACTAAATTAGAAAATATTGCTGATGGATTTAGTGAACCAAAAAAGAAACTGCTTTATTATCTTAAAGTTATGCAGCAAGCAGGACTTGAGGAATTGGCAAATGTTATGAAGGTGTCAAGAATGGCAGTTCACAAGCATCTTGGTATTCTACAACAAAGGGGTTTAGTAGAAGCTGTTGAAACAAGGGGACATGTTGGCAGGCCAAGAATGATGTATAAGCTAACAAGTCAAAGCAAAACTGTTTTCCCAAAATCCTATAGTGCAATTGCAACACATGCTCTTGATTTTATTGAAAGAAATATGGGTAAAGAAGCGGTTGAAAAGGTTCTACATGAACGTCAGAGCGAACTTTTCAATCAATATTATAAGCGTCTTAAGTATTTGGATTTTGATAAACAAGTCAAGGAATTAGCCAGGATTAGAGATGAGGATGGATATATTGCTGAATCAAAGAAGGAGTCAAAGAGGGGTGGTGGAAAATATGTCCTTTTAGAATACAACTGTCCGATAATACATATAGCTGAAAAACATTGGGAAGCATGTTCTACTGAAACTGAATTATTTGAAAAACTTCTTGGAGCTGATATAGAAACAACACATAGAGCTGCCAAAGGAGACTTGATTTGTAAGTTTATAATCAAGCAAAGAAAAGAAGGCTTTCTCTAAAACCACAGTAACATTGAGGGTAAGAAAGATATTCTTTCTCAAATATACCAAAGCATTTTGTCTTGTTGATTTGTATAATTTGTAAACGTCTTTATTTATAAATAAGGTTTTTCATGTATAATTATGATTAACATAACTAAATCTCAAATTCAATCTGTATCACAAAATGATAATCAAGCAACTATACATCAAGAGGGTACAGTAAATGTATTAGGTGTTGCTGGCAGTATGCGACAAGAGTCCTACAGTACCCGTGCATTAAAAATGGTATTAGAAGAAGCAAAAAAATACAACGCAGAATTATATATGCTCGAGTTACGAAAAATAAACCTCCCGCTCTACGATCCAAGCGAAATCACTCCAGAGGAGTTTTCTTCAAATAATGATAATAATCTTGTTTTAGAAAGAATTACAACATCTTTGAGATGGGCTGATGTATTTGTATTAGCATCACCAGATTACCATGGCTCTATGTCTGGTGGAATGAAAAACTTTCTTGACTACTTCTGGGAAGTCTTTGCTGGAAAAACATTTGGATACATTGTAGCATCGCATGAAAAAGGGCTGACCGTGGCAGATCAGATGCGTACAGCTGTTCGTCAATGCTATGGATGGAGTATGCCTTATAATATATCAATAAATGGAGATAGAGATTTTGATTCAAAAGGAAATTTAGTTAATTCTGCATTAGCAAAAAGAATTAAGATGCTTGCACGCGACTTGGTGACGTATGGAACATTAATTAGACGACAGTTTTTACAGGATGTAGCAAATCAGGAAATATCAGATACCTTTGCTACACATTACAGAGAATATTATAACTAGATAAGTTAGAAAGCAAGCTTCCCAGTAAATGTTCCTTGCTTAAGAAAAGTATTATTATTCTCATCTTTAGAGATTGTCGCTATTAGTGGATATTTGATCTAGATCTTGTAAAAAAACCTATCATCGCTTGTAGTGGGCATCAGGGTCACTCAGAACTAATTTGCTTTAGTTCCCCTCTATGCCACTTTTCAAATTTTTCAAATCTTGCTCAACCAATCTTAGGGACAATAAGACTAGAGAAAATATACAAGAACTAAAAATCCTCTATAATAAATTGAAAATTCTAACAACAACAATAGAAGAAAAAGACTTCGGCAGTCTATATCCTGACAGATATTCGTATACTGCTATTAGTGATATAGATCCAAAGGATCGAGATTAGAGCCAACTATTGAATGAACTCTTTGGCTATGATCTGAAACCGTCAGTCAATTTTTTATGATAGAGACTCTTGCAGTCTTTGGTGTTATTTTCTGATGTACTGCCTTTGACAACAATTTGTCTAACATTTTTCATCTTCTTTTTATTATATATTGACTGAAGAAACTTATAACAAGTAGGACATGCTTCTTCTACCAAGTCAATGCCATTAAGCATTTACATGATTTAAATTTTAGCATAACGGCTACTGTGTTATTAATACGGTGCATAGTATAATTTTCTGCAGCGTAGAAGGTTTGTTAAGATCTAGGAAAATTATCAAACTCTGTATACAACAAGATAAAATATAAATTGCTGTTTTGATTCTCATGAAAATGTATAATAAACAAGAGTCTATCTATGAGGTGCTTTAACTGCTTATCGTGAGTTTCTACCAACACTGTCAAAACCCTTATGTCAAGAATGTGGCTTTTGTTATTATTGCAGAGATTTTTTTTCATGTTTTCATTGCGAGACAGCTAATAAAGATAACAACCCCAAAGAGAAAGAGAAACATGAACAGCAGTCACCGATACTATTATCATCCTGGAAGAAAAAGAAGATCCAAAAATGGGATTCATATAATGATATTGCTTCCATGCTTACACACTGTAATCCTAATGGGGGCAACACCGTAGCAGCGGTGATAGTAATTGATGAGTCAGTAAGACGCAAGTTAGGAAAAGTCCATATTTTAGAGCTAATCAAAAAAATGACAAGTCCAGAGATGAATTGTTATGTTGATATTATTCCTACAGGCACTTCTGATAATGATGTAGTCAAAGTATTTAATTCCTATGTAAATATTCATTCTCTTATTTTGACTTCAGACAAGGATCTATATGGAAGGTTATTGGGACGCTCGTTATTTGTAAAGGAGAAAGGAAGTAATGCAATCAGATTAATTACTCAGGAAATAAAACGTAGAATTTAAAGTGTTAATAAATAATAATAAAATAATAATGTCAATGCCTCTTGTATCGGGTGAAAAATTAGTCAAATCTTTGTTTCATATTTTACCAAACCTGATTTAATCCTGCCTCTTTATGGCTGTGTTGAATCAAATATTGCTCCTGAATAAATTGCCTGCTGACCTTGATCATATGGTAGTGAAATTTCTACTTCCCCATCACACATTCTCGACCTTCTCCATCATCTGCTGCGAACTCTATTTAATACACCGCCTGAGACAGAACGACCTTAACAACACCCATCTATCTATCGTTATAAAGATGAAAGGTTGTGATAGGTTTTAAATTAAAAAATAGTAGACGAGGAATTAAGGTAAGAATAGCAGAATTGACACTTCTAAATAGATAATTAAAACGCGTCAATATGTTACAGAGTGGTCCAGTTAAGGATTTAATGACAAGAAAGGTTAACCCTCTTAACAGACGATCAACAATAGATAACCTCCAATATGGGGACTAACTTCTATTTATCAAAAGTCCACCTTTTTCTAATTAGATATAGATCTAGCCTATAGTGAAATTTCTAATATTTATTTGATATGACAAGCCAAAATTATGCTCTTTTTTGTCCAAACATCAAGATATCAATAATGAAATATTCAGCATTATATTTTCTTATTGTATATCTATTAGTAATCTTCTTATATATCTATGTTCTACTATATTAATGTAGAAGTTATGATATCTTCTGAGAGTTACTCATCAAACCTCTGGGACATAGTACAAAACGCGAAAAAAAACGCGAAAAGGAGAGCATCATGAGATTTCCAAATTGGGTATGCAAAGATTGTGGAAGGCCTTTTGGCAGGAAGTGGAATGGAGAACGCCACGTACAACTTTGTCATTATGGACTTGGCGCTCTGGTAAGCTTTATAGATTATTTGTCAGGCAGACAATTTGGCATCTACCCTTCAAATTCTCCTCCATCTTATAGAAGAAAGTCGACTAGCTATTTTGACATATATATAGATGAATTAAACAGAGCGCTAGCAAGGGAGTCAGTTAATCGGTTTTTCTGGCCACCGCAGCAAAGAATACAGAATAATTTTAACAATATCGGAAATGTGTCAAAAGCTAATCATTACCTTCCAGAAAATGCAGACAAGATATTTGGAATTAGAGCACATGCATGCGAAAAATGCTTGACTACTGAACCTCTTGAGGTTTATTTTGTGGATAATCATAAAAAGGAGGTAACAAGGAGGGAGAATACACATATTTGCAATCCCCAATGGGTAGAGGAAGCAAAACAGCTACCTAACAAGGATATGTATGCTAAAGAAGCGTATGATAAATTGCCACAATACTTGAAAACAGTAATAAAAGCATGGACAAAAAACAAAACGAATCTTATTGCAATAGAATTATCATGCTATCCACTAAATAATTCTATTAAAATCATACAAGCGAACAATCCGCAAAATTCGATTACACTACACTACTCAAGAGAAAGAATTATCGAATTAGTAGCACCAACAAACGAGCATGATCATTGGGCCGATAGAGCGATCAAAAACAAACTAACTACCTTAAATGACGATGAAGTAGAAGATTTCTGTCAGAAGGTCAAGGATGCAACTTTTGCCTTCTTTACTGTTAAGACAGACGAAGGATCTACACATTTTTATCTAATGGCGATTGCAAATAATAATAATAATTATGAAAATAATATAAATGAACACTTTCATTTGGGATCTTCGGGTAATGAGCAAGAAATCCAGGATATTGACACATCAACATCAACAATAAGAACAGCAGAAAATGGCTAACGATAGAGACATCATAAGAAAGCAATATTCTTTGATAGATTACTACCAACATATCTAAAGAAATAAAAAAATTAGGCTATTCTGGAAATCTCTTTTGCCCCTACGTTTCTTCCCATAGGAGTCTGTACTTAAAATACATTAGATTCCTCAGATCTTTGTCCTGTAAATAAATAGTGCTTGAAGTTCAGGATTCAAAAGTCTTTACAAAATTTTTCAAGAAAAGCTTTATTGTTTCTGGTTAAAGAATGTGGCTGCCATTACAAATATCTAAGAGACAGACTTCTAACCTTTTTAGAATATAAACTAAAGGTGCTATTATATTGTAGAAAAAGGACTTGAACAAGATACCACTTAAAAAAGTCGTCACTTCGGCTCCGAAACAATTCCTAATATTTTATCACATTTCTTGCAAGAGAGTAAATAGGCAGTACCATTAGGAACAGCTATTGCTTCTGTATTACATCCATTTGTGGTAATATCAAATTCACAATTAGGACATTTGGCCATGTTATTTTCATTTTGGTTAGATAATATATATAGTTGTTTCAAAGTTAAACATACGAGGCTACACAACATCCTGATATCGTCTTTTGTCTGCTGGAAGTCTAATGTGGGTAGATTTTTAGAAAAACTGACTTAGACACTCTGCCACTTCATAGGCTGTTAGAAAATGAATAGAGTAAGACTTTGGTCAATTTTATTGCCATTCATAGCTTGTTTTGTTGATGTTGGACTATTGCAATGGATTATTAGAATGTCCAATAATAGTATCTCCTTCCATAATTATGCAACAAACACATTTTTGTTGCAAACAAATCTTGGATTCTTCATGCTTACAGATTAGGCATATACAAGCCTGTTTGGTAATAGTTTTGTCATCATTCTTCTGTCTCTTTGTCCTTGCATTAAGATATAGCCATAATACAATCATAGATACACCCATTATCGTAAAGATAAAAAATATCATTACCCCTGCTCGGAGTATAAGCAACAATATACTGAATATTATTATGACAAGGCCATAGATTAATGGCCAAAGTGGAGCACGATTATTATTCAATTTGTTTATTGTCTAGCAATTTCAAGCTGTTCTCTGTCTTTACATTCTTGTTCTTTTTGCAGAGTTGTCTTACATCTTCAAGTATTTCCTTTAATTGTTCTTCTGATATCTTAGATATTCTGGAATTGCATTCAATACCTCTGGCTTGAAGTACCTCTTCAGTGAATGCTATAATCGCATCTTTATGTTGTTGTTGTTCTTCTTCTTCTTTGGTTAACATACTATTGCTCATAAATCTAAGATATGCAAATTCAGTTATAACTATTTAGAGAATAAACTTACTATTTACTCTATGTCTCTGTGCTATAATAATAATAGTTATATCATCTTCTTGCCTAGCAATATTTTGCTTTTGCTTTAGTAGTAGATATAACATATTAGTCTTCCATATGTAGTGGAAGTATATGGCTACTATGTAGGATTTTGGAGAAATAGATCCAAATTTAGAATATCTGTTAACAAAAGTCAATTTACCATCTGGCAAATCCATATGTTGCTGAAATATACAAGCTGGCATAGAAGGAAAAGATCTAGATCTCTATGTGGAAAGAATAAAAATAAAAATGAGACAGATCTATATTGCAATAATGCCACAAGAAGTAGCCATTTTAATCAATCAGGTTTTAAAGGAAGCAGTTGAAGGATGAAACTACACTAGAAAAGCTAAGTTGCAATGACATCATGTAAGTATAAGGCATGTCATGCAAAAAGCTAATATAGTATTTTATATAAATTATAATAAGCTATTGAAATGATGGAGCAAGAGACGACGACAACAACGACAAAAAGAATTACTAGTTACGCTAGAAAAAAACAAATTCAATACTCTTGTGGGTGCAGATATTTATTTAACCATCAAATTATATTAGATCACGTTTGTTCAGAACATGAAAGAGAATTAATTGCTCATCATGGCTGAGATTGCATTTTAAAATACTAAAATTTTCATATTTTGCTATCATATTACTTTTTAGCTCACTTTGTCCTTCTTCACTGACGAATTTTTGAAAAGAGGACCCTTTTTTGATTATCAAGGATTGTATTTCTTAGTAAGTTTCTTTACGACTATTCGGCCTCAGAAGCATTTTGCGAATATCTTCTTCTTAAGAATCGAAAAAAATTGTCGTGTATACATAGTCTATGTGGATTGTAGGCCGTAACAATATCTTCCCATGACGCAGAGTGGATATATAGACAGGATGACGATTTGTATCATGTCACAAATATGCACCCGTCATTCTTACAGTTGTATTATGATGTGTATATATGAAATACCAATAATTGTATCGAGTTTGCTACTACTTAATAGAAACAGCGGTGACAACTGTTGCTTTCCTGATGGTATCAGGCACCATCATTACTATGATAATGATGTTTACTGATTAACAAGAAGGTAATGAACTGCTCAACCAAAAAGGAAAGCACCTTTTTGCACTCAAAAGATCACGCTTATTGTAAACGCCTAAAGATAGTGTTTGCATAAATAAATACTTTTTGCGATAAGCGTCAGATTTTTGTGCTTGATGTTCGTTAGATAGAAATGTCTAGGAAATATAGAATGAATGACATGAATGAAAAATCCTACCAACTGGCTCCTGATCTGACAATATGCAGAATACTCAACGGCATGTGGCAGGTTGCAGGCGGCCATGGGTATATCGATCATGAATTGGCAATCTCAGATATGATGGAATATCATGATGCTGGCTTTACGACTTGGGACTTGGCAGATATTTATGGTCCAGCAGAGGATTTCATTGGGCAGTTCAGGCGCAGATTATTGACCCTAAAAGGAAAAGAAGATCTCGACAGAATACAGGCATTAACAAAATGGGTGCCACAGCCAGGAAGAATTACGCGTTCTATCGTTAAGGAAAGTATAGAAAGATCGCTTCGCAGAATGAATGTTAGCTCCCTTGATTTACTTCAATTTCATTGGTGGGATTATAACAATCCGTATTACATGGATGCACTCAAATACCTATCCGACCTTCGGGATGAAGGAATAATCAAACACATAGGTCTTACAAATTTCGATACTGACCGCATGCAGATAATGATAGAGTCAGATCTACAAATTGTTTCTAACCAGGTTCAATATTCGATTATAGATCGTAGACCAGAAGTAAAGATGATACCTCTTTGCCTGAAGCATAATATAAGTCTCCTTACCTATGGAACCATCTGTGGGGGGCTGATGTCAGAGCATTATCTAGGAAGAACACAGCCATCTGCTGCTGAGTTAAATACGTTAAGTTTACGCAAATACATGCAGATGATAGATGCATGGGGCGGATGGAATTTGTTCCAAGAACTTTTATCGACTTTGAAGAGAATTGCACAAAAGCACAATGTAAGCATTGCAAATGTAGCAACCCGCTATATTCTTGCCAAGTCTGCAGTAGCAGGCGTTATTATCGGTGTTCGACTTGGAATAGTTGATCACAGAAACAATAACGCACAGGTATTCAACTTTAGTTTGGATAAGACAGATTATGATGCTATAGATGCAGTATGTACAAAGTCAAATAACTTGTTTGAGATAATCGGAGATTGTGGCGACGAGTATAGATGAACTTGCACTATTTGCACTTCATTAACATCTTGGATTTTTATTTGAGCAATAGGTCAAAAGGGATTTTTCTAGAGGTGGTTATTGTCCACGCATGAATTTTAATATAATTACTTTATAATGACATAGCAGAGTCGGTCAGATTCGGTTAATGTGATAATTCATTTGATTTATTCTATTTATTAATGCAACTCCTCCTCCTCCTCCCTCTGAAGTAGAAATTCTCGTAGGTTCCCTTGCATTCTAAATACTTCACATACTCTTCAGTCACAGACGAATTGTCCTTCTCCACAGTTACACCATTTTCATCTACACAGTGTCCTAGAAGATATAAAATGAACCCAGAAATGAAAAGGACAAATTACAATAAAAATGATAAGTGCCAAAAATTAAACTACTGCTAATTCAATATCTTTTGTGAAAATAGAATCGATAGACATCAAAAATAAGAATGAAAGCCAATTCTAGAAGTAAATAGATAATAAGTAAAATGACGCCAATACTATCTGCAGTCTTCGAATAGACTACAATTCTACAGGGTGTTGTTGATGAACTTGGCTCCAATTGATATCAGTTAGAAGATGACATATACACAAAACCACTCTGACTACAATAATAATAGTAAATATCTCCTGCTCATAATTAAATATGAATAAATATAATGAAAAAACATACTTTTCTCTTAATCTTATCATAAATCATATAGTTAACTTCCGTTGTTGGTATGACCTGGTAGCTAATTATAGGAGGCTACACACTCGACATCCTTGGTAAATTTGTTCTTATTGTCTTTTTTGACTGAGATCTCGGTTCTTTTAATAAGATAGACTACAAAACCATAAATCGTTTTAGGATTTTTGAGGAGGACGATTTGCAAATTTTACTTTGAAATTTTGTGTACGGCCAAACTGCAGTAACTGCAGTAACAGCAAAGTTACTGCAGTCATTTTTGAATTAAAAAATAAAAGGATAACAGATTACATCTTGGTCGGCTATCTGGGTGTCGTTACGGCAATACATTAAATATATTATTGATATAGTATGAAAGAAAATAGTTCTTTACTCATATGCTCTTTGAAGTCTTTAGATGAAAGTAGATAAGCCATGACAATTGATAAAAAGGTATCTTTATATTATCAATAGAAAAGGAGCAAACATTTGAAGGCTAAGAAAAGAACTACAACAAAATGGAAATTGCATGCATATTTTCTGGATGCTTGTAATTGTGATTGGGGATGTCCTTGTCAATTTAACGCCAATCCAACTCATGGTAATTGCGAAGGAATCTCGGGATATCACATAGTGAGTGGTAGTTATGGCAGCGATGATGTTAAATTAAATGGACTTAATATGGCATTGATTGCTTCTTGGCCTGGTCCAATTCATGAAGGTCATGGAAAAGCATCATACTATATAGATAACAGAGCAGATGAAAAACAGTTTGAAGCATTATCAAACATTATTACAGGTAAAGCTGGAGGAGGACCTTTTGCAGTCTATGCAAACACAATCGAAAAATTTCAAGAACCAAAGAGAGCAAGTGTAAAATTTCAGACTAAGGATATAAGAAGTCGCGTTGCCGTATTTGCAGCAGAAATAAGAGGACGCAAAAAAAGAAGAGAGCAGTCCAAAGATACTATTGCTGAAGCATGGCTTGAACCCATTAGAAATCCAGTAACAGGTAAAGTCCATAGAGCAATAATTGAACTACCTGAAGGCTTTGAGTCCAGCAGAATGGATCAAGCATCTATAAAAACACTTGTTGCAAATGATGGTTATCTTAACTTTCGGTATGAAGGGACATATGGAAGTTTCTCAGAAAATGTTTGGAAAGGACCATAAAGATAAAATAATTCAATTATTATATCTGAAATAGAATATCATCATTACAGCTTCCTTGATATATGATTTTGGTTCTTGCTTAAATCTATTAAGAATTAAATCTATTACATATAATTTTTATACTTAGCTAAGACAATCTAATAGATTATGTCTCTGCTGCAAAAAGTTGAAAAGGTCTCTATTACAATTCTTATGGATAACTCTACTGACTTCTTATTAACAAACTCTGCTCATGCCGTCAGACCTCCGCTAATAGCAAATGAAAAATTTAACCTGCCTCCTCCAGTTGCAGAACACGGATTCTCTGCATTAGTCAATGTTGTTAGTAAATATGTCCAAATTAAAGGAGAGAAAAAAAATAGTATTAATGATTATAATACTGATAAGAATAGCAGTAGTGGTAACAATACATTTCTCTTTGATACAGGAGTAAGTAAAAATGGTGTAGTTCATAACGCGAACACATTTGGAATAGATTTCAAACAGATTGATGGAATTATCTTAAGTCATGGTCATTTTGATCATTTTACAGGTCTTGTTAATATTCTTAAGAGAATATCTGCTAGACAAACACCTACTACTAATCTTGATGTTTTTGCACACCCTGATGCTTTTCTAAGACGATGGGAGATATATCCTGATGGAAAAAGAGCAAAGATGCCATTCTTAGATGAAACACAGCTAAAGAAAGCAGGAGCAACAATACATAAAATCACAGGCATAACATTTCTACCGAATGAATATTGTCCTTCACTATTAATTACAGGACAGATACCACGAGAGACAAGTTTTGAGAAAGGATTTCCATTTCAATATGCAGAGAATACACATAAGGATCATAAAAAGAAACTTACTCCAGATCCATTGGTTAAAGATGATCAAGCAATAGTAATTAATGTCAGAAATAAAGGATTGATAATTTTAACAGGTTGTGGTCATGCAGGAGTTATAAATACAATAAAATATGCAAAGAAAATAACTGGAGTGGATAAGATTTATGCAGTAATAGGAGGATTTCATCTTCCAGCTGATGGTGGAATCTATGAAGAAGCCATAGATCCGACACTAAAAGAGCTGCAAAAAGCAAATCCTGAATATATTGTACCTTGTCATTGTACTGGTTGGAAAGCAACAAATAAGATAATAGATCTCATGCCAGAAAAATTCATTCAAAGTGGTGTTGGCACAATATTTACATTCTAATGATTTTCTTATTCAATGATAAGTAAAGGTTTCATTTTCAAAAATAATTTAATAAAACCAACGTAAGGAATATAGGAATTATAATTGAATACCTCTAGACAGGAGAACTATCACAAGGAAAATAAAAATAGAAACACAGAAACTATCCACGAAATACCTAGTAGTATTATCGGTAGACTCAAATCATGTGTGATTTGAGGTAGAAAACTCTAGGATTCATCAATGGGGACAAATGGTTAAGTCAAAATATGTATGCAAAGGAGAGCAACAATGTGGTTCTTTGGCTTCTAATAAAGAAAAAGTTGAGGTCAGATCCACTGAGGATCTATAGTCGGTCTTGAAATAGATTGTTTCTTCTTTTTTCATGCTAACTTCTACTAGAATCAGATGAGAAACAATATGCAATACAGGCAATCGCTTTTGTGCATGGTCAACAAGATCTCGTAGCTTTTCCTCTGGTATATCTGACTTGATTTTGAATGTACTTAGATTCTCTCATATCTATTTCTGATATTCCCAGACAATCTCAGAACGCCGTGCAGATCAACAATCACCAGCTAATGTTGATTTAACATGGATATAGCTAATTTTCTTACATCTAACGTTGACAGCATTGCAGGCATATTATCATTGTGTCATGATGTTGCATTATCTGTTTAGACCTCATGTCAAGTCATACTTTAGCAAAATGTTCACGTGATCATTTTTTGTCTCTTATTTACAAATTGTCAGCAAAGATTGAAAAGAATATATTCTGGATTTTGGTTCCAAAGTAAAGTCAAATTAACTTCTTACATTCCACTAAATCAACATAGTCACATCCTTTATTCGAAGAGATAAACTGAAATACAGAAGTTTAAGAGATAAAGAAAGAATCAGAAAGAATAAGTATTTTTTCCCATCCTTGTGCAGTAGTTTTCTTGTCCTTATTTTTGTCCATTAAGAGTGTCATTTTATGCAAGTAATATTAACAGTTTCTATAGTATTTCTTGATAGGTACATAACTACTACTACTACTACTATTGTTGTTATTGTTTATCTTTACTAGAAGTAAATATATTCTTACAGGCAATATTACTTCTAATAGTTTAGATGCTCTTTTAATGATATTTATCAGATGGTTATCTTAATCTTATTTTTCTAATAGCTAAATTAAGAAACAATGATAAGTAATTCATTAATAAGATTATGGATATAAATATCCTAGAGATAATGGCAGCTAAAAAGAAAGCAAGCAAGAAGGGACTTGCGTCCGCTGATAAAAAGACAAAAGAAAGAGTGGCAAGAAAAGGCGGCAAATCATAAAAAACAAAACTATGTTATAAAGGCATTAATGAAGGATAGTCAAACAAATCTCCTCTTTCTCTCCATTTTCTTTAGAGCCGTTATTAGAAAGGATATGTTATATGGCAGTAGCAGAGTAAGAAAACATCAATGGCAGATAAGACGTCTAAAGCAGCGTATGTCAGTCTGGCTTATAGCGTTCTTTTGTTTGCTTATCTACTACCACCACTACTATATTAGTTAAAACAAGAATTAAAACATTATAGAACTAGATTTTTAATGAAACTGTACTTTTCGTATTAATATACTCAATTCCGGTTTGGAAAATAGAATTAGAATAATGCTGAAATTACCATGGATACCACTAAAGGAAACCTATAAGATCAAGAATAAGAAATATTATTATTGTTTACCATATAGGATTTCAGATAATTTTAATCCCTAAGTTAGCCAGAACCCGCTTTTGTATCTTATTAATCTTCAGATTAAAGTTAAATTCATAGGACAGAAAATAACCCCCTATACTACAAGGG
>CAVTCE010000008.1:0-154708 GCA_963733025.1 uncultured Nitrososphaeraceae archaeon
TCAAGATTAATATTGTTAATGCTGCCTGCCAATATTCTTAATCTCAGCTTGTCCTTGCTAGACGCAAGGATTAGTGTATAGGCACTGAAGGACTTATCTTAACAACAAAAGGGTTCGTTATCCTATCAACTTGCTCCCTTTGGGTGTGTGTGTGCATATGTTTATTTTTATTATTATTATTACTTCTCAAAAACAATTCTATTCTTGTCTGTACCTAATAAGTAGTAATGCGCTACATGATATAGATATTCAGCTCTTTCTGTATATCTTTTTTTCTACTCACAAAATACATTCTGAGCTTTCTTTATTTTTTCATTTATCTGTTCTTTAGTCATCATTTTGTATGTATTAATGACTTCTGTTGCAGTTGTACTTGTAATGCACTATAATAATAATAATCTAGGACAGCAGAATAAATGATGAGTGTTACTCCAAGAGTAAATAAAAGTCCTTTTGTTAACTTGAAATGGCTAAATCTTTTCATACCTTATAACAGCTATCTCTATCTATGACAACAATATTGTTATAATAATAGTTATCTAATTGACAACCAATAATTTACTGCTAACCATTGCACATAGTCAAGGTATTGCAATATCATATATTCTGCATTAGATTGATACAAAGTACTCATTTAGGTTTAAGGTTCTTGTTATTGAAAAATATCAAAATCAATAAATGGTGATTGTTGTTGTTGCATGATTTAATATATGATGTATTGTAATTTTAGTAATTCTGATGTAGTTTCTTCAATGATCAATCTAGATAGATATCTAGCTAGGTTAGTATAAGAAATAAATTATAATCTTCTGTTGATAGGTTTGTAGATAATACACCTTTGATTATTATTCATTTGACATTGCAATAAATTTCTGTTTGATGATATCTAACTTCTTCTCTTTGATTCTTTCTCTTAGTTAGAAATTAAATAAAAAGATCATTTTGCTTAGCATAAATTCTAGCTGTTACTTTAATTTACAATACAGATGATATTGAAAGATATTCATTCACAAATTTCTCACAAGATATTGTAGATCCATCAGTGAATTAAGGGAATAACGAAATACAAAGCGCAATTTATTACCAAGACGCTTTTGAATTTGTTTGATTATTGGATAAGCTTGTCCACAGTAAGGACATTCATAATCACCATATTGTAATAATGTTACAGGTGCAGTGGCAGGTCGTTGAATATGGTCTCTAGATTCGCTTACAGGCATCGTAAGTTTTATGTTTTCTGATTTTCCTCTAGTCATATTTTTTACATCTTTATCCCTTATGATCCATTCTTAGGATTTAAAGATGCAGTTAAATGGGTTCATTAACTCACATGTGATGATTAATATTCAGAAATATCAATCTCTCCAAAAATACCCTGACTTATCACGTATAATCATCGTCCTGTTACATTGGGGACAAATTTCTTCGATGATGTTGTTAGGGACTGACGCGGTTTCAAATGATTGTCTGTCATCAAATGATACATGCTCGGAAGGAAATTCAAAACCACAGCTTTCACATTTTACCATTGAAGGCATCACAAATTATTATGAAAAATGCCGGTTAAATAGTTTCAGTTTCGTTACTAGTCTCCCGCCTACTTCTCGCTGTCATTTTTATTTTCCAAGAAGAAGGATCTGTCCACAATGATAATTGTCTAGTGATGCATAGGTAATGCCTCGATTATCATCAAAATCTGCATCAATATAAACTCCATAATCTACCTCTTCATTAATGGGATTTGGTTGCGGCCTAACTGAAAAATAAAGCCATAATATATAGGCCTAATACTTTAACCATCATATCTTTACCATTTGGATATTGATTATCAAGTGTGTTGCAATCTTTTCTATTTGCTGTTTAATCCAGGTTGGATATTTTCTGCTCATGCCATCTAAATTCTTTAAGATTGGTCTATCTGTAGAATTACCAGCCCAAGCTACATAGCGATTCTTCTTGTGAAAAAGAATTGTTAATAGAAACCTATTCTTATGCTTAATCTAGTTCTGATAACTTGTAGGAGTTTCACATATGACTGGTAACTTCCGGACTTTATATAGTAAAAGTTTTGTCATAAGCCATAGTGATAGAAACATTTTCCCTCTTTGAAATTGAACAGATGATTTTAGATAATAAAAGAACAGTTGAGAAAAGAGGAGAGTACTTTGATGTTGATAGAGAAATTCTGTTTCAAATATTTAGTAAAGTGAATTCCTTTAACGATATTATAAACAAAAGAGCCAGAATTATAAAGAGGGCAGCTCATTTATTGGGCGGTATATTATATTATCAACCATTTAATGAAACGAATAAAGAGACTGCATTAGCCTGGACCATCTTATTTCTCCGTAGAAACGGATTAAATTTAATAGTAGATAATACAAATGAGAAGAAAGATATCTATGATATTATGAATAAGACAGTATTAAAATTTGAAGAGTTTGAAATTTATCTATTGACTAGAAAAGTATAACCGAAGTACCAGACAAAAGAGACAATTACAATACGAGCTATTATCATCTTTTATTTATCGAATTTACGGTAAAGTGCTATCATGTTATTGCATGTCATGCATCTATATTCTCCTCTTTCAATAAGAATAATGTCTTCGCCTAGTTCTTCATTTGGATTTTCGTAACTTAATGCAGGAGAACCATGATATTCCTTTTCACTTCTCTTACAATAGTATTTTGAAAATCTATCTTCATTTAATCTTCCTACATTCCCTAGGAATATTTGAGGAACTCCAAGACTTGCTTTGATTTCTTCTTGTTCTGTTAGTTTGGCAAAAGCATAGCCACCTGAACCTAACAATTTCTTTTCCTCTAGATCTTCACTCACATATCCTATCTGTAAATAGCTGTAATTTTAACAGTATAAGAGTATATTATTTCACATTACAACAACCGTTAAGATATTTCATTCTCATTTCTTCTTAGTACTTTCTACCTTTCTTACTACTATAGTGATTTCATTCTTTCTTGCTTCTAATGACCAATCTAATTTATGACCTGCTTTTAATCCCCATTGCTTCACAATAAACATAGGAATAGTAGTACGTAATGATGCTTTGTTTGGAGCATTTAACGCCAATGTTGTTAGTTCACCCATAAATACTAGGTATATGTGTGTGAACAATCATGTATTAAGTTTCTCTACTAGTATACCACAACATTTATAGCTTAAAGTATACCATAGAATAGGTATGAATAAAATAATAAGTGTAGTCAAGAAAGAATAGACATCCCTAGTACAATAACACTTTGAGGATGCAAAGATATGAGTTTTGACAATATCAGCTCATACGCAACTACTATGGGTGGAGGCTTCTTTGTAGGTATTCTAATTGGATATACTTTGAAGAAAGTAATTAAATTAGTAGCTGTAATAGTTGGATTATTCTTAGCTGGATTAGCTTACCTACAATATCATCAAATAGCTAATATAAACTGGAATAAATTTCAAACAGTATCTGAAGGTGCTATTACAACACTTTCAAATGCAATTATACAAATTCAAAGTAGTGGCGATGGTAGCCATGCTGCTGTAACAGCCTCCTCATTAGCAATGACTAGCTTTGGTATTCCATTAACTGGTAGTATGTCAGCTGGATTTACTATTGGATTTATCAAAGGATGAGTACTGTATGATAGTGAGAAATCAAAGCGATCTTGTTGATCTTTTGGTTAGGACATAAGTGTAAAGAAGACAAAGAATAAGAAGGAAAAGTGGAAGTTCGAAGTCCAGGATGTTATAATATTGTTTAGATCACCAAACTAAATATTATTAACGGTCGGGATGATCCCCGCCTCCGCCACCCTTCTTACTCTTCTTCGGATGCTTTCTTATGGCTTCTGCATCATCAACAAGTCGAGTGCCTCTACTATCACTGTTGAAACTAGCATAGTTGCAGAAATGATAGCTAATGCCATTACTAAGATTGAACTTGTTGTTGATTGTTCATATGATTATAAGGTCAGAGCTTAGTTATCTACTTCAGTAAAACACACTTTTGATATCTTAGGATAGTTTGTCTATAATAAAACAATGTTTATGCTTTATCATAATATGCATTGCCTTAATATTTTGTGAGAATGTAGATTTGGAGTCAATAGAAGGATTAAGAGAAATATTTCCATTACTTTCTAATAAATACACTTTCTGAATAAATATGGAACCAAACTTTATATTCTTGATTTATAAAATAATATCTTATGATTTCTCAAACTCATCGCTTATTAATTTGAATACTTTTGATTTATTTAACTTGTTGCTGAGCAGACTTAATCAGCTAGAGACGTATAATGAATTTTATGGAAATGCTTCTTGAATACCTTGGATGGATTGCAGTAGGTTTTGTGCCAACATTACTTTGTTTAGAAATGTCATGGAGAATGGGTAAGATTACAGGCAAAAGAAGGTTGACGAGAGGAATATTGCAACAAACAACAATCGGAGGGCGAAAATAAAATGACCGGAGGAAACTATCTTAACAAAGATGTATTGGCATTAGAGACTCCGCATATAGGATATGTCATAAGGGAAACTGAGAATAAAATTATTGTATATAATGGTATAATGGATAGATATGACATCCCAAAATCAGAAATTCAAAATACTGGCAGACAGAAATGTGCTAATTGGTCTTCCTCTATATGGGATTGTACACAAGTACAAGGTAAGACGTGAAGAAGAAGAACAATTACCCATCACAAGTACATCAGAGAGATATATGTACAAGTTAGAGAGTTACAGAACTTGCTAAGACTAGATAGATAGAGTAGAGTATCTAAAGACATTCTTTAAATTTAACAAGTATAATAAAACAAAACACTTCAGCATGCATGTAGGATAATTAAGTGATGGAAACATAGCATACTTACTCTTCTCCTATTAACTACAGATGGTAATACGGAAACAATATAATCTGATGTCTATTTAGCTCTATAGTCTGTCAAAGCATAAGTGTTAATCAATATATAAACAAAGTCTAAATAGCAAAGTTTCATGGTGATAGGCCCTTGGAGATATTGAAAAGGCGTCTATAATATATCATTACCTAATATTGTTAGAGAAAACTTAGTCGATAAAACTTTTGTTTTAATATATATTTATGCTTATGGCATGCGTAAATTATTCTTTCTTATACAAACTGCAGTCTTACTTGTAATAATACCGATATGTAGTGTTTCTCTAACACTAATACCAGTTCAAGACGCACATAGTCAAGAGCAACAACAGCAGCTTCCCATTGATGAAATATTCAAAATGGTGGAAAACTCTACTGTGGGAGTAATAACAGAAAGGAATGATGGTTCCACCCTTGAATTTGATGGTAGTGGTTTTGTGTATAACGCAGGAGTGGACATACCATATGTAGTGACGAATGCACATGTAGTAGAAGATTTTGAAAGAGCTAAGGTAATCTTCATAGACGGAAGCATATATACAGCAGAGGTAAAAGGCATAGATCCCCAAGGCGACATAGCAGTTTTGCAAATTAATTGAAATGTTTCGAGTCAACAACAACCTACCCCTTTGTTAATTGGGAATTCCTCTGAACTTCAAGTTGGCTAACAGGTAATAGCTATAGGTAATCCGTTTCTCTCAGGTCAGTCTTATGCTAATCTTCTGACAAGTGGTGTAATAAGCAAGCTTGGAGTTAAAACCGAGTATGATACCAAATCATTTATACTAAATGCAATTGTCACGGATGCTGCAATAGCCGAAGGCAGTTCTGGTGGACCTTTACTAAACTCAAAAGGAGAAGTTATTGGAATGACTACAAATTCAGATGACGATACGCCATGTTGCACATATGCAATTCCATCTAACACAATAAAACATATAGTCCCTACCTTAGTTGAAACAGGAAAATATATTCATCCATGGCTTGGACTTACTGCCGCTACTTTAACTTCAGATTTAGCAGAGAGTGTTGAAGGCTTGAAACCAAATTTCAACGGTGTATTCAGTACATTCAATTGTAAAGAATGGTCCCGCTGATAAAGCTGGACTAAAGGATATTATCATAAACCAGAATAATGAAACAGGGACAACAGGTGACATAATAACAGCTATGATGGAGAGCCTGTGACTACAGCAGATGAATTTAATGCCTATATAGATGAACACAAATTTGTTGATGACAACATCATGTTGAGCATTTATAGAAGCGGCCAGACTCTAAATTTACCAGTAACTCTTGGGTAGAATCCGGACATTTCGACTAATGATAATTAGATACTTAGACGTATTCTTCCGCCTAAGATATACCTTGAATTCAGTATCGCTTATCACATGTCTTCGCATGAAGCAACTTGGCATGTCTCATTGTCTAATCAACTGTTAGATGTGTCTATCTTCAATGAATAAATCCTCTTTTGTTGTGCTGTTGGTGGGTAATCAGAATACTCATCTTGGAATTTCGGTTGTTGTTGTTGTCGTACCACAGCTATTATAACAAAAGGATGATTACTACAAATAATAATAATATCTAAATGATGATTTTAATTCATTAGGTACTAAATTTTCTATATAAAATCACAGATCAGATACTTTAATAGATAACTACTGATGATTTATAATCTGTCATATTTTCGGTTTATTGGTGGTGATGCCCTCATAGCCGTGGTTGCTACCATAACCCTATTTGTCAATTCTGTTATTAACTTATTGTAAAGCTTTTCAGCCTCTTCTAATATCAAAGCAGTATAGCTATCATTAAATGATTGTTGTTGCTGCTGTCGTCCTGACAACATTAATGAAGGATAGTTAGATCCATAAGTAGATAGTAGTATTATTTGAATTATCATACATTACAAAATTATATAATTCAGGGTTGCTTCTTAATGATTCAATTACTGAGAGAGTAGCAAATTTTAAGAGTAAGTTTACTATTCGTTAAAACATCTTTTACTTTCTCTTCAGCTGTCTGTTTGATTTTATTAAGATATTCTTCATTATTGTTCTTAAATTCTGTTACAATAGTCTCTAGTCTTGCCTTTTCATTGTAGAGCTTTTCTATCTCTCTTCTTTCTCTTATACAAGACATACGAAGAGAATTCAAGAGTTTAGTTGTTGATGCTATTTGATTGTTCAATTGATATAAATTTCTCTCGAGTGTACGTTTTTGAAATTGCAGCATACTTACATCATTTCTTAGTCTTTTAAATCGCTTTTCAAGTGCTGGTAAATCATTATTAGCAATTGCAAGAAGATTAACAACTTGCTTGACACCCATACCTTTAGCCTTAGATAATCTATATAACTTTAGAAATGGCTCAATATCACCTTTAGTCTCTTCATAAACCATATTCAGATTGTGTAGCTGCTTTAGCTTCCAATACTCTTTGTAGAATTTAGTTGCCTCTGACTCTCTTAGGTTTAATGCAATAGCTACTTCTAATGGAGTCTTTCTATCAGAAAAGAGTTTGTAGGCTTGAGCAGATAGAGATAGGTGTTGCTGTTGTTCTTGTTTTGTTTTGCTTAGCATTATCATCATGCTGTTTTATTCCTTCTTCTTTTGATTCTTTAGTCTTCTCTTCAACTACCTTATTCAAAATAACTCCTATATCACGTGGAGATATTCTTGCCTCCTTAGATATTTCACGATAAGTCTTACCTTGATTAGTAAAGGTCTAGTACAAGTCTTTCTCTTTCTTGTCTTGTTAATATCGTCATATATTTTATATCTTCAAGAATATATAGTATAATGGAAGCTTAAAGCTGTTATTGTTATCATTTGTTACCAGTTTTGTTACCATTGCTATCGCTTCATTATCTCTGTTATCATCTGTTTCCAACTGTTACCAATGCATAGTATTTGAATTCAGAGTATCTGTAATAATCCTATCATATATGTACTAAATATTGTAGTGAATTTCTTTTGAAATTAACTCTCGATATAATACACATTATTAGTTCTCTTCTTCACATACATTTTTTGTATTCACAAAATTACATTATCCAATCACTCTACTAATAGGATACTTTATAATCTTACAAGAAGTTAATCACTTTGAATTCTGCAAATATGTTGTTGTATAAACCGCCAGCTTTCTGTCTATACTTATTTCATGCAGGAATATCAAATATCCTAAACGATAGATTTCTAATTTAGTTTCAATATTTCCTTGACCATCATGATTAGATGACTATTTATTTCCAACATAATGACGTTTTCGCTTGGATTTAATATAGTAAGAGTATCTAAAATACCTCCACTATGTCCACCATCTCCACTTTTGCTTATTTTGTCAAAAGGAGCAAGATTTGAGCTTCTTTCAGTGGAGGTATTGTAAGTCTATATCTCCACTTTTAGTTAAGGTATCTCCACCGATAAGGTCATGTCTGCCAAATTAGTGGAGGTTATTGTCCGTGGTGGAGGTTTTGCAAACAGCATTAAAGAATACCTCCACCGATTTTATATTAATTTTGAGCACAAAATATAATGCGGTGGAGGTAGTGGAGATAGTGGAGGTATTATTACTACCTTTTATGATAAGAAGCATTTTGGTTTTTATGTGAGATACTTACTAATCATGAGTGTATTGCTTTATTATTAGTATCAATTCTGATGAAACACGTTAGTTAATTTATCTTCATTCCAAACATCTACAAATGTGTCACGTCTTGTAAGAACAGATTCAATACTTAACAGGCTGTGTGTAGCTCTGCTTAAATTGTTCGACTTTCCGAGCTACAGTTAGTGCTTTGGAGGTCGTAGTATCGCTTTGCTTGGAATGTACGTCCAATAATGAATGACAGTCTCGTCCTACTAACTCACTTTCAACAAGTGCTACGGACAATCAGTTTTTAGCCAGCCGCAGCGAAACTGTTCTGCCAGATGGTCCTGACCCATTTACAATTACATCATAATTACGTTCTTCCGGTCTTGTCATAAAAAATTGTCGTTAAGCACTCTGATTGTTATTGCTATGATTTTCTATAAGGGAATATCAATGAGACCATGAACGTTTCTTGCTCACGTTTCGATTTACTCTCTTTGGAAAGAGAAATCATATTGATTTTTAATAATAACGGTATGGAATATACTTCACTTGGCGGATTCTAATCTTAATACCAAAGAAGATAATTCAGTTATGTTTGATGAACCTGAACATGTATTTATACGAAATACTCATTGCAATGCTACTCGCAAAATATTAAAGAAAATGAATAATTTTGCAATTGCTACAACATCAAATTGCATAACCGTTAACCACAGACTAATAAAGAAGCCTTTTAAACAATACACAAGTATGAAAATTCAGGTTCAATCATAAGTTCCATTCTTTACTTTACTCGGATAAATCTGAACTTTCCGAGTCACCTGTGAGTATTGCACTTCAGGAAGATGGAAGGACCGTTGCCAAGTAGAAGATTTTGGTTTCTGAGAGGATCCTCGGTTATGCAATTGTTGACGATTTAGTAACTATATTTTTGGGATTGCTCTCAAATTGTGTTTAGCGTTGACAAAGCAGGAAAGAAATAAAATAGTTTCAAGAAATTAAATATTTAAGACTTTACAACGATTAATAGAGTGATACAATCTATGAGTTCTTCAGAAGATCGTGACATAGCGCCATTTGATTGGTTCAATAGATTCTTTGGAAGTAGTAGTAGTAGTAGAGGAAGCGACAGAGGAGGATTTTTCGGTTTTCCTGATATTTTCAGAGGATTTGATGAAATGAGAAGGGAAATGGAAAGAGAATTCGAAAACACCTTTAAAAATATAGAGGATAAAGCACCAAAGGATCTAGTAAGAGAATATGAAACACCTGGAGGAGGTAAAGTAAGAGAATATGGACCCTTTGTTTATGGCTATTCTATGACTATAGGACCTGATGGCAAACCAAGAGTAAGAGAGTTTGGAAATGTTAGGTCACCATCATCATCATTACATGGTGGAGGAGGCTCTTTTACAAGACCTTTGATTTCCTCTGAAAGAGAACCTTTAGCAGATGTAACAACTTCAAATACAGAAGTTAAAGTGATACTAGAAATGCCAGGTGTCACCAAAGACAAGATTAAGATAAATGCTTATGATAACTCAGTAGAAATAAAGAGTGATGACCCACAGAGAAAATACCATGAAGTTATTGATTTACCTCCTGAAGCAGACATTGAAACAGCTAGATCAACCTACAAGAATGGACTACTTGAAATAACATTTAACAAAAAGAAGGAAACAAAACCGAAAGGAAAGGAAGTTAAAGTAGAATAATAATAATATAAACTCATTATCTTCCCACAGAAAAAACAAGAACTAGTAATAAAGGAAACCAAATCCATGGTTACTGCATACAATACAAACGACTAGACTGGTATCGTTAATTTATACAATAGTGTCAAGCGAGATCTCTGTTAGTATCATTAGGATTGGCTCCTTCTTTTTATAGAGATTATGTATGTTTTTATGTTATTAGTTTTTCGAGTAAAATAAGGAAACTTTAGTAGATGGTAATTTTATAATTTAAGATAAAAGAAAATATTATGTTGATAAAGAAATAATAAAAATATACATATAGTTCATAAGCAAACCATTCTATGGCACTCAAAATTTTAGGTGTTGGGAGCAGTATGCGCAGGAACTCTTATGGAACCAAAGCATTGAAATTTATTCTTGACATGACAAAGAAATATGATACAGAAACACGTTTGCTTAATTTGCGTGAAACTAAATTACCACTTTTTGATCCTGATGGGAGCACCGAGGAAGATACTTCATTATCTGACGAATTACGTAAAATAACAGATTATGTAATATGGGCTGATGCATTTGTACTTGTTTCTCCTGATTATCATGGTTCAATGTCTGGTGTGATGAAAAACTTTTTAGATCATTATTGGGAAGAATTTGCTGGAAAAACATTTGGTTACGTGTGTACATCCCATGAGAAAGGATTAACGGCAATGGATCAGATGAGAACAGCTATTCGCCAATGCTATGGATGGAGTTTGCCATATGGGGTTTCTATTAATGGAGAACTGGACTTTAATACAAAAGGAGAAATAATTAACGATTTGTTGGTTAAACGTCTTGATATGCTCGCACATGACTTGATTACATATGGTAGACTGATTAGGGAACAATTTTTAAGAGATATAACTAACAATGTATTAAATACTTTTGCTGCACGTTACAAAGTATTGTAAGTGAGCAGATTATTGCATCTGATGAATCAAAAAGTAATTACAATTTTTATCTAATATTACAATAATACAATATATAAGTAATCAGTGCAAACTTTATGTTTTTAATATAATACAAAAGAATAATAGAAATGATAATAATAACATATAGCTAACTATCGCAATGCAGAAATGCCATATCTGTGGAAAAGCTGGTAATTACTCACAAATGATAGATTATACAATTTATTCTGTGCATCCTCAGTGCGAAGAGAAAACAAAAAATGATATTATTATTGCCAATTTAAAATCAATTTACGACCCTAAAAAAGGACTTTATTCATGTCCTATATGTGAAAAAACAAATAATAACAAAGAGCTAACTGAATCAGAATTAAGAAAGCACTTAATGAATCAACATACGAAGGAAGGTCTTATAGATAAGGTATTACTAGATAGTCTTAAAGCCAGCAACTTTAAAGTGGGATTACAATAATAAGATAGTAATTAAAGTTTTATAGAAAAAGTAGTTGGTGAACAATTACATAATCCTATTTAGAAATTTTTTCCGCCTAGTCATGTTCAATGTCATGTGGTCTTGCTAGCAATAAACCATATGATTTTAATTCTACCCGAAGTTAAGATTATGTCGACAGAGGTATGTAAGCAACTATCGAGATAAAGCCAAATATGATAAGAATTGTTGAAGCAAGAAATCCTAACGCTGTTAGAATTGGGGCCAAACACGATGGTCATATAGAACCATGCACATGTATTCAATAAATGTATGTAGTTCGTTCATTACTCATTGTCAGAAAGTATGGCCATATGCTATATTTTTCTTCATTTATTGGCTTTCTGATTATGATTATGAGCCAACTTCCATCAAACTGCACAGCCACAGTAAGGTCCTAGACTTAACTCTATCTATCAGTAAGGTCCTTTTTGCTCCGTTGGGTCTCCCACGGTTTTGCACTTTGTAAGTATAATAGAGTAATAAGTAAAGGACAACAGATGGTGCTATATTCCAGTGAAACATAACAGAATAATTTAATCAAATTATAGAAACCATGGTTATACACTTTTGGAATAGACTAAATTCTATGAACACATTTCTTGTTTGTCGGCTATAAACAATAAACGATATTGAAACTATCCAACAAAATTTAACAGCTAACTGTTCTTTTCTCTTCTCTTCTTACATAGCCAAGACGACTTTGCCTCTTGGATGTACATCCTTTTGGTAATCGAGTGCATCACCCGCTTCATCCAGTGAAAATGTCTTCTCTACATTTACCCTTATATTATTTTCATCCACCCATTGTGTCAATTTTGTCAATCGTTCCCTATCATCTTGTGTGAATTGAAATATTGCTTTGATTCCGTATTGGCTCATCAGCTCTAAATTGGGCTGCTCTAGCATAGAAACAATTACGCCGCCTTTCTTTAACACTTTGAAAGATCTTCTGTATGTCTCGCCTCCTACAGTATCAAATACCGCATCATAATCATTCAGCAGGTCTTCAAATGTTTGGGTCTTGTAGTCTATCACTACATCCGCTCCCAGTTCTTGGACAAACTGCTTGTCGTTTATGCTTACTGTTGTTGCTACATCTGCGCCTAGGTACTTTGCAAGCTGAATAGCAATAGATCCTATACCGCCTGCTCCGCCATGAATTAGAATCTTTTGATCTTTTGATAATCCAATATTTTCTACAAGTGCTTTCCAAGCACTAACACCTACAAGTGGTAAGCCTGCCGCTTCGGCATGGCTTAATCTCTTTGGTTTGTGTGCGATACTTTCTGTATTTGCCAAAGCCATTTCTGCAAATGTTCCCGATCCTCCGCTTATTACCCCAGCCTGTCCATATACCTCATCTCCTTGCTTAAAATCTGAAGGAGAGACACCTTCTCCAACCTGTTTAATAACTCCAGAAAAATCCATACCCAAGGTTGATGGGAATTGAAGTGACACTAATTGTTGTAAGCCTCCTTCACGAATTTTCCAATCTGCTGGATTTACGCCAGCTGCTTTTATGATGACTAAAACTTTTCCAGAAGATACAGTTGGTTCAGATGTGCTTTGATTAATCTCGATAACTTCGCTGCCTTCCGTACTTCTTAATTTGAGCAGATTTCATTGCTGATAAAAGACAGCATGAGATATTTAAAAGCGATAGTAAGTATACACTAAGTCACTAAGCTCATCATACCTTAATAGAGGAAAACAATTCATACCATAGTTTTTTATTCCTCCCTTCATGGCTTCGATGGCTAATTTGACGATAGAGATGTCGACTGCGTGGAGGTCAAGTATGGGTGCAGACGTCTACTTCTATCTCTACCTCTACCTCACGACATCCGTGATAAATTCATGTTAGTATAGAAGGAGAATCTTCCTAAAATGCTCATATTGCTATCAATGATATAATGAACATGCGCTTTTTATCTTCTTGGCTTGATGTATAGCAGAGACTTTGTTTCTGAACTCAGAGTAACTATTTGAATATCACTTTAGGTAAAAAAGCATGGTTGAAGTAAGAAGTATATCTGAATATTTCGGCATAGGGAAGCACTTGGCATAATTGGTACAATGTTCATCGTTCTGTATTTCTCTAGAAAGCATATGCAGATATTAACAGTAGATATAGAAACTAAGGTTCTAAATGATTTGGATGAAAGAATGCAAACTCTTACTCAGATGACAATTGATAGACCAGAGTTAGTAAATATACTAAATAAAGATGAATCAGATTGGACATCAGAGATGGCATATGTTTATCATATTTTGTATACCTTTGCACATATCTATCATATGCGCCAAAGAAAAGTACTAAGAGATGACGAATGGACTCAGGATGGTTACGATGGATGAGAATTTGTTTTGAGGAAGATAAGATAATTGAATATTGGAAAAGTGATCTAGAGTTAGAGAAATGGTTTGATCCTGCCTTCGAGGAATTTATCAATAAAGAAATAATTCCTACAATTAAAGTAAATGAGTCCTAAGCTATGATATTGGCTCTGACAATAATCGTTATTAATCCCAACTAGCTATATCCTTTTCTGCAATTATTTTTGTAGGATTTATTTGTACAACCACTGCACCTTCGCCACTATTCCTTCTACCATAGGCTTTAGCATTTTTCTTACCCATATATCGTTCTGCTATTTGAGTGGCCCATTTTAAGACCTCCTTTTGTTTGTAAGGCTGTATTTTTGCAGTGCCAAACATTGTTACAAAAGAAAATGGTCGTATCTGATCGTCTATACAAATACTTACCCTATTATTTCGCCTAATATTATTCGCTTTGACTGATGTGCTATAAGTGGTAAAAATGATATTTCCTATTCTACTTCTCCTTTTGCTATTCGCATTATCCAATACAAACCAGATTGGAACTACATGAGAATTTCCATCTTTTCTAACTGTAGCAAGTTTCCCTGTGAATGTACCTTGCATAACAAATCTTGCAATTTCCGCTTTAGACATTTCTGTCATTGTTGTTATTATTTATCTTGTTCATTGAATATAATGTGTGTTTTTTTTTATTCCTATCCAGAAAGAATGGAGGCGGCGTGGAAGCGTCTACTGGAACGATAAAGCATGAGATTACAAGCGTGCATGGCGTTTCTGCACGACCACATCAATTTGTCGGTATTAGATTTTGTATCAATACAACAGAATCTGCTGAGCAGGTCTCAGTCTCAGAAATTATTATTATTACCCTCTGCTACTGTCGTTGTCAATGCCCTCGTCATCAATCTCCTCCTCCTCATAATCTTCTTCTGCTGGTGAGGGCTAAAAGGAGCGCAAGCAGCAACAGCAGTCGAAGCCTCAACAGAATGAAGAATCCCGTTCAGATTGAAGTTAAAGTTTCTAAAAGGGAGTGTTATTACTGCTCTCCTAGTAGCTGTTTTCTCAAGGTAACCAAGTCCCAGTAATCCCTTCTTCCTTTTATCTTGCCGTTTTCAAATTCTCCAAAGCTACACATTCTAATGGAGAAGCGCTTACCTGTTCCAGACAGACCGGCAAAGTCTCCCTTCTGTGTACCCGAGTGCACCATTTCTATAGCAAATGACTTGTCGTCAGTAACCCAAGCTTTTGGCTCTAGCTTGAAATCTGGAGATGCCGTGATAAAAGTGGGATAAATTTGATTAAAGCCGTCTTTTCCTTTCATGACGACTCCAGTTGTCACATCTTCGAACACTATATCGTCTGTCAAAAGTGTGAGAACTTTTTCAACATCATGGGAGTTTTCCGTTTCTATTAGCTGTTTCAAAAGGTTGTCATTGCTAGTTGCCATTTACTAATCTGCATATGTCTAGTGCCCTAATAAAGATTCGTAGCGAAGATCAGTCTTCAAAGTGATGCAACTATCAGCCATGTTCTTTTTTCAAGAATGCTAACTCACCGTCACCAAGAAGTAAATGCTAAAGGCTGTATTGTATTTGGTGGGCAGAAATATCATCAATAATCAGTTTTTCATTCATCAGACCACTTGACGCCCTCTTCTGAAAGTTGGTCGACATATCGAACTAGGGTAATGTCATTAAGACGACTAAAATATGGCGCTGCATTCTGATTCACTCTGAATTGTGCGTCTATAAAAAAGTCAAATATTTCTATTTTCTTTAAACCTGAAACAAATGCAGCTAACTCATCATCGGCTATCTGTTCCATCACTTTTACATTGACCTTCTTCTTGTTGTCATGCATATACCCATTAGGTATAACCCTATAGGATATGGGAACCAATTGTCTATTATGCCTGTTGTCTGCTTGCTTCTTCTTGTGGAGCGTAATTTCTACCAACATCAAAAGCGTCAATAATCACCTGTTTGAGATTGTCCGTTGTACCTTTAGAATAGGCTGTTTGTGCACCATTTGCTAGTAATCCATTTTCTTTCATCTATGAAAGATATCCTATCCATAAACTCTGAACAATTGCTACTGCTAATTCATAGTGTGTCTTATCGTAGTTGCCATGTGACATTGGCTAATCATCTTGAGTTTATTCATCAGCTTTTCAAATAGAGGCGCACCTATCTGAATTGGTCTCTGATTATATTCTACAAAGTTGAAAATGTCTTTCTTATTTGATTCTAGGAAGTTATGCAGGTCTAAATTCCTGACGTCTAGGTTCAGAATAAATTTATAGTTATGTCCTGACTGTTTACACCTAATTACATATCCTATAAGTATACAAAATCCTTCTTAGACTTTAATAGAATTTGCTACTTTAAATCATCCATGGGCTGTAAAGTTTCATGAACATGCAAAGAAAGCATATGACATAGATTTTACAGGGACCTCCACCCCCTCCACTCAACGAAATGATAATTGATTGGCATGAAGAAGAATAGGAGCAATTCTTAAGAGTGGAATTAGAAAGAGAAGAATAGTTGCTAATTAATATTGGATAGAAAACTCTACTACAAAAGCTATAGCTCTTGTAGACGATATGGATAACATGCTGTAAAAACAAATTGTTATGCAAGCCTTAGGTAATCAAATAGATATAGAAGACCCATTATGCATGAAATACGCTAGTACTAGTTTTCAATCCATAGTATGGATGTTGATATTTGACATTGTTACTATAAAGAGGAATGCTCCAGTACTACAAAGATATGAAAAATAATCATTGCATAACTACAAGTAAACTCCTCAGGAGCTGTATCTAGAATTATGAGCATTATTGAGACTTTCGGATCAACAACAGCGACTCTAGGAGGTGGCTTCTTTGTAGGTCTTCTAATTGGATATGCATTGAAGAAAGTGATTAAGTTACTAGCTGTAATAGTTGGATTATTTCTAGCTGGATTAGCATACCTACAATATCATCAGATAGCCTACATAAATTGGAATAAACTTCAAACAGTATCAGAAGGAGCGCTAACGACAGTTGCAAATCTAACTATGCAGATTCCGGGTATTAGCAGTGGCGATGGTCATGCAACTGCTGCAACAGCCTCCTCCTCATTAGCAATGACTAGCTTTGGTATTCCTCTTACTCGTAGTATATCAGCAGGATTTACTATTGGATTTATGAAAGGATGATTACTGTACGATAGCCAGAATCAAAGCAATTTTGTTGATCTTTTGATTGAATACGAGTGTAAAGAAGATAGAAGATAAGAAAGAAAAGTAGGAGTTTGAAGTCCAGGATGTTTAATTTTGTTTACATCTTTAAACTAAATATTATTATCCTGGACGATTAGGTTAATCTCCTTCAGAACCAGGGTTGCACTTTCAGGGCTTCTTTTCTTTTGTCTTCTCTACTTTCTTGGCTTCAGCGTCATCAAATAGGTCGTGTGCTTCTATTATCACTGTTGAAACTAGCATTGTTGCGGCAATGATAGCTAATGCCATTAGCAACGTTAAACTTTGATGTTTGTTCATCATAATGATTATTATAAAGTCTAAAATTAGTTATTTACTTTCAGTAAATCCTACTTTGATATCTTACCATAGTTGTCTATAATATAACAGGGTTCATGATTTATCAGACAATCAGACCATGTGATAGTATTCCTAAAGCAACCATAAGATACCATGCATACTGGTACTATGACTAGAATCAAAGTAATATTTATTTAATGTAAAAGACTCAATAGGAAAGAAAGTATGATTTATTACACATTGCTTACAACTCTAATAGTTTGATGTAATAATCCAGATTTCTTGTATTCTTTTAACTTTAGTAAATCGTATTTTATTGTTGTTGTTGTTTAGATACATAGAACAATTAAAAGAGACCTGTCTGCTTTGTTATATCACTTTATACATCTCTTTAATAATAAGTGTGTGAATTGATTCTCTAATGCATTGTAACGATGAAATGTATAGAATAAGATCAAAACAAAAGGTCTTAACTGTATTGTGCCTAAGTATTGCAATCACCACTAGTCTTGCATCAACTACAGATTTCGGGTTGGCTACTCAAGAGAATAATACATTAATGCAACCTCAGGGTATACAAAATATGTCAACAAACACCACAAATATCGTACTAGTCCATGGAGGATGGGCTGATGCATCAGGATGGAACAAACAAATTCCCGTTCTGAGGGATGCAGGCCACAAAGTTATCGCTGCACAACTTCCCACCCATTCTCTGTCAGAGGATGTCGAAACAGTAAAACGTGCAATTGCACATATTGGCGGCCCAACAATTCTTGTAGGACACTCATATGGCGGAGAAGTAATAACGAACGCTGCTTATAATAATCCTAACGTTACTGGCCTTGTTTATGTTGCTGCATTTGCTCCAGATGAGGGCCAGTCACTGTCGAGTTTCGTCGACCCAGCAACGTTCCCGAAAGATCTCTTTCTTGTTGACAGTGGAGGGTTTATCTACTTAAACCCGGAGATTTTCCGAGAAAACTTTGCTCAAGATGTTGATCCTGCTGAGGCTGACCTTATGGCAATTGTGCAGAAGCCCTTTCATCAATCAATCTTCATGGAGAAGTCTGGTCCTCCTGCATGGAAGCAATTGCCTACATGGTATCAAATTTCTGACGCCGATCGCATGATTCCTCCTGATGTTCAACGTATGTTCGCGGAACGAATGAATGCCACCACTCTGTCACTTAACACTTCCCATGCATCATACGTGTCACATCCAAATGAGATCGCCGAATTAATCCTAAATGCAACAAAAGGTAAATAGGAGACTTTTTTTCATTTTCATCCTAATTCCATAATCGAATATAGGATACTGATGATCTGGCGAAGAAAGTGTCGAACTTCAAAGGCTCTCGACAAAAACTTTCTGTAGCAGGGGCAACCATCTATACCATCATAGAACACTTTGGATGGTTGGATGCGGCAATCTTTGATTTGAACCTCCCAGCAGATCATGAAAATAAGCGAGCTCGCATTCCAGCTTTGTATCAGAGCTCAATACGCGGCAGACTGGGAGCCAGAATTCAAAAACGCCGCCGCATGCCGTGTAAAGGACTCGTGAAACTGAAAGAAGGAGCCGTGGCCCGAGTCCGGATAAGTCAGAAGGACGGCATTCGACAGGTTCTCGCCCAACCAATAGGAGTTCCGAACGGGGATCATCTCATCGTAGATTCCATTCACGACGAAGGCCGGTGTCAGGATACCTTTCAGATTGGCTCATCGGATACTCCAATTATGACAAGCATTCCATTGACTGCAAGGCTTCCAAGGATTTCGGTCATCGCCTTTCCACTTGGGACAGTCGCAAGTATCACTTTAGCTCCTCCCAGCTTGTTAAGTTCTTCGACTGCGTTCTGTGACCGGTTATCAATGTATTGTATTGCACCCAAACTCTTCATTAATTCCTCTTCCTTGTCTCTTGCTCGTCCAATGGCAACAGTATTAAAACCCATCTTGGCAGCAAACTGAATTCCAAGATGTCCAAGTCCTCCTACTCCAAAAATAGCAACTACATCGCCTACACGTGCTCCAGTGTTTCGAAGAGCATTAAACATAGTAATACCAGTACACATAAGGGGCGCAGCTTCTACAGGTGAAAGCTGCTCAGGGATTGATGCTAGAGCTTCAATAGGTGCAATCATATAATCTGCATAGCCACCATCGTATGAGATCCCTGGTACCTGTAGGTATTTACAGGTAACAAAATCGCCACGCCTGCAGGATTCACAATGGCCACAATGACCTCCATGCCAGCCGACAGCTACTCTCTGTCGAGGTTCCCATTGAGTGACGTCTTTGCCTACTTTATCTATAACCCCTGCAATCTCATGACCAGGAACCCTTGGATATTGGATGCCTGGGAATACTCCTTCTTTAGTAAGGGAATCACTATGGCATACGCCGCATGCTTGTACCTTGATACGAACTTGTTTGCTTTCAGGTTCTGGAATATCTCGCTCTACGATTTCTAAAGGCCCTTTAGGCTTGGAAACCCGTACTGAGCGCATATTCTATTCACAAATTTAACTTCTATTTCGTTATCCCCGAAGTATTTGGAAACTTGTCCCCGAACATTGGAAGGCCACTCTTTGACTGCTCCTGGCTGACCTCGTCTTGAATTACATCCCAGTGCTCGACCATAACTCCGTCCTTGATGCGAACGATGTCAGCTGCAATCCAATTCACAGGCTCGCCGCAGCCAGAAAACCGTCCGTGTACAATTACGAAATCTCCATCTGCCGCAATTGTTCCCGGTTCATACTTGAGTGTTTGCGGGCTGCTCTTGACGAGATTGAACAGGCCCTCGCGACCAGGCTCAATATGAGCACTATGCTGGGTGTAGTTAGGCGACCAATAGCGCTCAGCCACTACATAGTCACGCTGATTGAACAATGTATCGAAAGCTTTGAGGACTAGTGCTTTGTTTTTCTCTTCAATCGCGTTGCTCTGGATTAATGTCTTATTCTGCTGAGCATTAGCCAAATCAAGATGTGTAGGTGAAGCAAAACTTGCAATGGACAATATAACTATACCTACATTTAGTACAGGCTAAACGCGCAGCATTCTTTTTAAATGCAGTTTCCATACTACAGGTTTATGCTGCAAATATATAACTCAGGAAGTTACAATCCAGTAACATTGTTACCTGTTGGTAACTTGCCAACTTAATAATAAGTGATAGTGGAATATACTGTCCGTGCGCCCTAGTCATTCGTTCAAATTAAATTTCGCGACCCAATCTGTTTCCTATTCCTGGAGCACTTTATGAACCAATGAGATCGCGATTGATCCTTCTCCCACTGCTGACGCAACCCGTTTAATACTTCCACACCGTACGTCACCTACAGCAAAAACCCCTGGCAAACTGGCTTCTAATAAGAATGGCTGACGGGCAAGGGGCCAGCGTGCAGCGTTAAGATTTTCTGGTGACAGATCCGGACCTGTTTTAATGAAACTTCTTACGTCAAGAGCTAGACAGCCATTTAGCCAACCTGTGTTCGGATCGGCACCAGTCATTAGAAATACGTGTCTGATTTTGTGCTCTTCCGTCAATCCCGTTTGATTATTTCGCCACCTAACTGATTCTAAGTGATCGCCTCCTTGGAGCGCCATGATCTCCGTGTATGGGTGAACTACTATGTTAGAAGTCTCTTCGATTCGGCGAATCAAGTAGCTCGACATGGTCTTGGCCAAACCGACAGACCTGACTAGCATTTGCACTTGCTTTGCAGTCTGTGCTAAAAATACAGCAGCCTGGCCCGCTGAGTTTCCTCCGCCAACTACAATTACTTCCTCTCCTCCACATAACTGCGCTTCAATTGGGGTCGCAGCATAATAGACACCTGCTCCCTCCAAGCGAGACAAATTTTCGCACCGCGGCTTTCTATATTCCGCCCCAGTAGCAATCACGACAGTGCGTGCCGGAATCCTAGCTCCGTTTTCAATTTCTACTACATATGGTCTGACGTCGCAGACGAGTCGCGTGCCCTTGGCCATCAGGATCTCCGCCCCGAACTTCTGGGCCTGGAGATATGCTCTACTAGCAAGCTCCTGGCCTGAGATACCCGTGGGAAACCCCAAGTAATTTTCAATTTTTGAGCTTGAACCCGCCTGGCCGCCAGGTGAACTCGTTTCCAGCACCAGAATGTCAAGCCCTTCTGAAGCGCCATACACTGCCGCAGCTAATCCAGAGGGACCAGCGCCGATGACGACGAGATCGCGGACATGAATTTGGTCAATAGATTCGTTGAAGCCAAGACAGTCCGCAATTTCCTGCTTACTGGGATTCCTAAGTACCACTTGGCCACGGCAAACCACTACTGGTATCTCGCCGGCTGCGAGATGGAAACTGTCCAACATATTCTGTACGTCTGGGTCATGTTCGAGGTCTATGTAGGAATATGGATGTCCATTCCGCATCAAAAACTCTTTAATTCGAAGCGTATCGGCAGAATATGTCGAGCCAATAAGAACGATGTCTCCAACACCTGCGGTTATCAGCTCCGCTCTACGTAGGATGAAAGCCCTTATCAGAATTTCACCAAGTTCAGCTTCAGTCTGCACTAAAGTAAGCATATGCTGCCGATCAAGTTCTATCACCTTACCCGGTTTAGTGACACGCACACGGAACATGGTCCGTCGGCCGAACAACGTACCGACCTCGCCAGTGAACTGGCCAGAGCGATGTACGGTAACGAGCGTCTCAACGGCTCCCGAAGGGCGCAGAATCTCGAGCTCGCCTGAGACAACCACAAAGAATGACGCGGCGCTATCTCCCTGCTCGGAGAGCACTTCTCCACGCTCTGTCGTACGTCGGCGACCGTATGGTGTAACGCGACGAATTTGTGTTGGTGTTAATTTCGGGAATATTTGCTCAATGCGTGCCCTGGTTAACGGAAGACCCTTGCGTGTTTTGTTCATAGTGATGGTCGTTTCCAGTATGGTCGCTCTTTGCAAATCATCGCTAGGAACTTTCCATCATTGTCCATAGGAACAGCAATTTTAGATGTCATACTCTATGATATGGTTCCCATTCTAATATGCATGATGCATTGTTAAATCGTATGAATTGCCGTAGCGATAGAGATAACTCATTCATTTACTTAGAATTCCCATTTCTCTAGAGCCTCCCTTTTTGCCTTTAGTACTACTGATTAGAAACATTGCAAATACGATTGATATCACTGCAATTAACGCAGCAGTAAGGAAAGTTAGATCATATGATTCTGGAGATGGAAATGAGGCTGAAATATTATTTGTTTCAGATTCTATAAATACCTGGTTTCCTTGCATATATGTTCCAGCGAGTACTGGTCCTACAGAGGCACCTATAAGATATATCAGTAGATTCATTCCCAATGATACTCCACTGAATTGCTTTGGAGTTGATGTCAGCACGACATTCACTGAACCGATCTGCATTAAAGCGAATCCAATAGCCACCAATATTAGAACCGTAGCAATTGAGGCTTCTGTGGAATGAAACATAAAAAGGATAAAAAAACTTACTGAAGTAATGACGGTCCCCATTGTAGTAGGTTTGAGATTTCCAAATTTAGATACTACAAAACCAGATGCTACAGAGAATATCAATGAGACTATCATATATGGCAGTTGAACCTGTGCTATACTTGATGCATCGCCTCCAAACCCTACTGGCGGTGGACTTCGTATTAAAATGGGTAGGGTCTGATATACAACCATTAACGAGGTGAACCCCACAATCATGTTAATCATATTCGCGGAAAGTATGGTTTTATTTTTTAGTAACTTGAAATCAATCAACGGAGAACGTGCTTTCTTTTCTGTTCTTACAAACAGAATTAGGGAGATAAATGACACACTTGAAAACAAGATAATTTGAAATAAATTGTTTGGTATGGCGTCCTTTTCTAAAAGTTGAAGCGTAACAAGAAATGAGACTATTGTAACTGACAGTGCTAGTGCTCCTTTTAGGTCTAAACTCTTGCTTAACTTTGCGCCTTCGTTATTAATACTTGTAGCAGTATATGTATTAGTATTCTCTGTTAGTAGTATATCTTTTCTTACATGAGTAAACGTACAACAAAATTCGGAACCCTTATTTGAAACCAACTGTTGTAGTTCTATTTCTTTTACGTGTACATATTTTGCGATTATCACAAAAAGTATTGCTGCAATGGGCAGCAGAAATAAGAATATCGCTCGCCATCCGTAGCTTTCAACTATTCCCCCACCTATTATCAAACCTATCACAGCACCTCCAGACAAGGTGGAGCTAAATATGCCCTGACCTATTGCTAGTTTTTCTGGGGGGAATTTATCTCTTATAATGCTAAAAGCTATAGGAAATATCGATATTCCAATGCCCATCATCACCCTAGCAGTAACAAGGACGAGAAAATTAGGTGTTAAAGCTCCAATTAAAAGACCTAATATAAAAATCCCCAAAATTATCAGCAGTATTCTCTTTTTACCGTATGTATCGGACAACTTTCCTGCGATCGGAGTCATAACAGCTCCCGTGACCAAAGGAGCAGCCAGTATCCAAGATGAATCTTCGTAGGAAATATCAAGATCTACAATGAACTCTGGAATGGCTGGCAAAACCATAGTTTCGGAGGACATTGCGACAATGCCCAGGCCGCTCAATATGGCAAGTGTTATCCACGGAGAAGTAAAGTGCTTTTCTATCTTTTGCTTATCCTTTCTTATCATGCTTATTACCACTCTGATTAATTAGTATTAAATTTGGACTGATGTGTTAAAGAAAACGACGTAAACTTGCTTGATGTACTATTCAGCATTAGTTTTAAATTACCCAGCTCATATTGTATGTATGATTCCTATCCAAAATATCTAAAGTACATTTATTTCGCGAATCCTCTATAGCGTTGTGCCGCCTTTATGTTAGGTTTCAAGACATAGAGAAGAACTTTTCATTTTTTCCAGTAATTGGAGAATCATACTTTTGGAAGATCCCAGCATGCCACTATTCTTTGTATTCGAGTCTCTTCGCCACCGATCTTTAAGATAAAAGCGTGAGGGAGAACGTAGTAACGGTTTGGGCTCATCATCCCAGCAAATTCCTTAGCCAATGTGCCTGAAAGAACTACTTCTGCGCATACATTGCCCTCCGTATCAGCAAAGATTGATTCTTCTCGGTTGTCAAATCAGGCATGACGTCGAATAATCCACCCCATATTGTTCTGCCTGTTGTACCAATCTTACCTTCGCCTTGGTTTTCAGGTGGGACATATTGGAGCTCTTCTTCTGGATTACAGTGAGCAACCATCTTGTCTGGATCTCGTTTTCTGTAGGCATCGAAAAAGCCTTCTGCTGTGTGTATGGATGTTGCTTTATCCACCATTACATGCTTGTTTTCCATGGATCGTATAGGTACACGATTTAGCTAATAAATTAGAAAGTTACCTGTAGGTAACAATGCTACCAGACTGTAACTTTCTGAGTTATATATTTGAATTATACAACTGTAATATGGAAACTACGTCTAAAGAGAAGGCTATACGTTTAGCTGTGTTTAGTGTAGGTGCAATGTTTATTGCATGTTTTGCTTCGCCTACATACCTTGGTATGGCTAACACTCAGCAGAATAGGACTTTAGTGCAACCCCAGGAAGTACCGGCTACTCAGGGAGTACAGGATACGACGCAAAATACTACAAACATGAACATTATTCTAGTTCATGGAGTAGATTAGTGCAGCAAACGCATCTAATTAGAGGAAACAAGATTGCTTAGAAACCAAGATGTTACAATGACTGATGAATTAAGAAAATTGGAGACCTGTTGTAAAACGGAAGAAGAAAATATCATAAAAACTGACTTTAAATTCAACATACAGATTGGGAGAATGAGCCCAGATCAAGCAGGCAAAATTCTAGACAGCCAACTGACCAATTATTATAACATGTTGACTAACGCTCCTTATTCTGAGTCCTACATCTATTGTACTTTGCCTAGGAGTAGATCAGTATGACTGAAGTTAGAAATAGAGACAGCTCGCCGCTGAACTGGGATGTGTTCGTAACACCTGGTATTCCCATTGCTACCAACGATCTGCCTCCGGGCGTGAAACAGGCGATGTTTCAGGCAATAGCATCAACCCTAATCTATGGTAAGCAAGACGCAGTTCTAGTCGACACCTTTATGACCGTCAAGCAGGTTGATGCCTTAGTGGATTGGGTTGCGGCAAGTGGCAAGAACTTGACAACAATCTATATTACTCATGGTCATGGAGACCATTGGTTTGGAATAGGGGCCCTTCTTGAACGCTTCCCAAATGCTAGAGCAGTCGCAACACCTGATGTTGTGAAAGTTATGCGCCAACATGCTTCCCCAGAGATACTTGAGGGGGTTTGGAAGGCTGGGTATCCGGGCCAGATCCCAGACCGGGTAGTGATTGCCAAGGAGCTTAAAGGAAACGTAATTGATCTCGAGGGGCACGACTTGGTCGCAGTTAACCTCGGGCATACCGACACCGACCACACTACCTGTTTAAATGTCCCCTCTATCGGCCTAGTGGTCGCTGGTGATGCTGTCTACAACGACGTTCATCTCTACCTAGCCGAGTCAAATGCGAAGACTCGCCGGGAGTGGATCTCTGCACTCGACAAAATTGAATCACTCAATCCACGTGCGGTTATCGCCTCTCATAAACGACCTAGTAATGATGACAATCCTCGTATTATTGAAGAGACGCGACAGTATATACGCGATTTTGACAGGTTAGTCGAAATGACAGCAACGGCCCAAGAACTTTACGACAAGATGTTGGAACTTTATCCAAATCGGGTTAATCCAGGGTGGGCACTCTGGAGTTCGGCGCGCGCAGTCAAACAATAATTTAGGAATTGATAATACTTGAACTGGGATAATGTTGTCAAGTTCGAACGAGAATTTCTTGATCGTGCATATAGTGGATATGTAGACGAAGACATCCAGAGTGGTAAGGAGATTAACAATTTGATATGAACAATGATATTATGACACCAAGGGGTCGAAATGAATAATTTCTTTGATTCTATGAAAAAGTAAATCTACTTAAATTCATATACTTGTTATTCCAGATATAGCGGTTTACTATCCCTCATATTAGTAGACTTATGCAGTGCTATTTGGTTTCTACACTGAAACCAAATAAACTTAATGAATAATGAAAAGTACATCTATATCAAAGCCGCAACTATCCAGCATCTTGATCAGTTAATTCCTTCATTCCTTTTTCTGTTACGTTCCACAACCTAAATTCCGCGCGACTGGCTTTGGGTAATGCTTCTTTTGCTAAATGCAACCATTCCAATTCATTCAGGCGATTCCTCGCTTCGGATTCTGAAAGTCCACTCAATGCAATAATCTCTGTTTCAAGTACATCCTTGTTGACGTTATTCTGTGCCAGTTTAGAGAGAATACCAAGAATTTTAAAATCTGGCCCTTTCACCATTATCTGCAGCCAGGAGTATTAATAATTTAAAAGTATTTCTAGAGCGTATTAGAGGAATTCTCTGTCCTTGGCCAAATTCTAATGATATATAGGGAGGATGTATCCAAATCTAATTTAGCAGCAATTTCTCAGAATTTCATTTTGTGACGTGTTATATTAAGTTAGTTTATACCGATAGAATATCTAAACCTCTTTTTGACAATGATAATTTTAGATTACATGCCCACCTTATTGATCATATCATGCATCGATGACGAAGTGCATTCGCAGCTGGTGGGAGAGAAAATTGCATTAATCCATCTTCTGCTGCCTGTCCATTATTATTCAGTATGCATACTATATCGGTTTGAGCTAAATAAAGCGTATAGATTAACACATTAATGCATTTGTTAGAGATCGGTCTGTTACAATAGTATGATGAGTACATTGCCGTGCATTGTACCAGTTGCCTATAATTCGTAGTTATAAGTTATTGGATACAAGAGCGAGCCAGTTTTTCTAGTAAAACTACTCAACAATTTCTTTAGTGGTAATTGTATCTGCCATTTCCATTCGATGTTATCTCTGTAACAGCTCTCTTTTTCCTAATGACCTATCTTAGAAGTAAGAGTGAAACGAAAAAATTTGGCAGAATAAGAAATTTATTGTTCATTTATTATGCCAGCTCATCCGAGACTCACTGAAGCATGAGCTGCGGAAAAGATCATAACGACACGGCAATTTTGCCAAAACATCAGAATCACAATTAATACCTTATTATAGCATATAAAGTATATCTGAAGAGTTAGTTGGATAAGTGTAAAGCAATGGATCATTAAGATCCTTTACTGTAAGCCCTAATCTAATAGCCATTGAAAAAATGTTAATAATTTCTTCTGCATGAGATCCTAGGGTATGAGCCCCCAGTATTCTGTTTGTATCTTCTTCAATCAACACCTTAAACGCTGAGTAGGTTTCACCTACTCGCTTTGATGATGCCTAGCCAGAAGTATCTTGATGGTTAATTCTTACACGTAGTCCTTCTTCATTTGCTTCTTTTTCCTGTATACCTACGGATACAAGAGGTGGAATGGTGAATACAACACTGGGTAAACCAGCATAGTTTGTCTTCAGGGTATTACCTTTGATTATATTATTCGCCGCAATAGCTCCATCATAGCTTGCCACTTGCAAGATTTGCATAACTACTTGCAACACCCTGAACTTCACCTTGGTAAATAGTTCCCGCAAGCTTTGAAAGTATTGACATAACAGATGGCCACATAAGGCCATTACCAAGAGCAAATAATACTGCGGCCCCATAAATTAATACAATTGTGACTTCCTTTCTTCGGAACCGGTTTATGGACGCAATCTACTGTTTAATAGCAGCTAATAATATAAGCATAAGAATTACTAAAAGTGATGTTGCCTAGCTCGGGAAAAGGCATTTCCTCTCTACTTGATCTGCTCCATGGCGGCCATCCAATTCTCCACGTGATAGGCCGTCGCTAGCTTGCCGTCCCTGACGGTGAACATGTCTATCGAGATCGTCTTGAAGCTCTTCCCGGTGGGCTTAACGCCGAACAGCTCGCCCGTCGGGGTGCCGGTGGCCTCACCCCGGACCACGATCCGGTTGCCCGACGTCCAAATATCGTTGATGGTCCAGTGCAGGTCCGGGATTATCTTCCCCAAACCCGTGAATACCCCCGCCAATTGATCACGTGACAGACAATCCGAGTTGGTCGAACAGGATCGGTAGTCAGGGTTGGCTGCTTTCGCCAGCAAGGCCGGGACGTCCTTTTTGGTTGGCTCATTGAGCGCCTCATAGAGCGGCGCGACAATCGCACGGGCCTGTTCCACGGTCAGCGACGGGGCAATGTCACTCTGCGCCGTCTGGGCATTCGCGCTCACAAGCGCCGTGCCTAACGCGAACGAAGCGAACAACGCCAGCGACACGGCGACATACAATGGATTCCAATCGCTTTTTAGCGAGTCGATGTATTGGTTCCCATCGGCGGGTTTTTCAGTCGCTTCGGACTTCATACGTCTATATACAATTGGTTATGATATAAGTATGGAAGTTACCGGTAGGTAATATGCTCACATGCTATTAACTAACTACAGTAACTTTACGAAAAACATCTTGCAAAAACTATTGCTCGAGCAAAGCAGCATGGTAACTTTAGGCCAGTTCCCAAAACAATTCGCTTTTTGAATGTCAATTACCTTGGTTGCATGTGGCAGGCGGGTATTTCGATAATTCTCAAACTCAATTTAAGACAGCACCTACTCGATGATATAAACATCGAGTATCTCATAGAATATTAAGATGAGTATTAGGATGCAAGAATTTAAGTTATAATCAAGCTTAAACAGCGATTTATGTTAAATTCGATGTTTTGCTTGTTGGTTGTAATGAGAAATTAGAAACTGGGTAGTTTAGTATATAGTTAGCATTAGGATAGTGGGTACGGTAATTCTTATCAACTAAGTATGTAATTACCGGTATTAGATACAGGGCTTACTATATAGAGCTGTGATATCTTCGAAAGATGGGAGAGAATACCAACAATTTTTAATCGAGTCTCTAGAACCCAAAAAAAGTTTCTGAAGCGTTCCAAACTGTTTGTCTGAATAGTGATTGATCAAAAATAGGATAAAGTGCTAGATAAGGGGTCCTCCTTCGAAGTGTGAGAGCACGTCTGAGCCGTTATCCGAGCTCGCCTGTTGTGGTGATTGGCAAAGTTAATTTGCCAGCTTGGTGAGGCTGCGTATCCGCTTCATTCTAACTGGAAAATGATATAAGTATGATAGGTACTAGTAGAAAATATTGCCTAACGAAGGAAATGGCATAGCGTTAACGGATCATCTAGATAGGTGGGGAATGAAAGTTTGTCCTATCGATAGGAGTTTAAAGATAATGGGTCAACGCTACGCTCTCCACATAATGAGAAACATGATATTGCTAAAGCAGAATAGGTTTAATCAATTTCTAAATTCTATTGAAGGCATAAACACCAAGACGTTATAGGTCAGACTGCAACAGCTTGAAGAATATAGACTAGTTGAAAGAAAGGTGATTCCCGGCAAGCCATCGCACACCGAATATTACCCCACCGAAACAGGTATGGCTGTCCAACGAATCTTGGCAGAGATCGCTAGATTCAGTATAAGGTATGAACCGGAGATAATATTTGTAGATAGGAAGTCAAGAAATAAAATGAAGGCACTCTTTGGGGCTAGAAGTTTATCTGAAGTTTATGATTTTTGAACATGATAGAGTCTTGCAAAGCATTGTAGCAAGAACCTTCAATTGCATTCAAAATGTTTTTACTATTCTCGCAGACAGAAATCGCAGCGTAGTTACAAATTAAGAGTACCTAGGCCGAACACAACTTTATTATTCAACATAACATGGGAAGTAACTTTTTATTTTTATAAAAGAAACTCTATCGCTACAGACTAGAATAGAGAATAGATGTATGAGAGAAAATCAGATTCTACAATAACTGATAGCACCGCAATGTTTGGGTTTAGAGACAGTTAAACATAGCAACCAGTGATTAACTTTAATGTTTTGGAAAAAACTTACTTTTACCACGAGAAATCGATGAATTAGCAGACCTACATCAAAGAAACTAATCAATCAGGAAAGTCTTACAGATAGAGTATTATTGTGCAAGATAATATAACGAGGGAAATTGGTAATTGAAATAGGGCAGATAATACATGATTTTGCAATAATTATGATCGTAGCTGCAGTTATGTCATTATTATCATACAAGCTAAAGCAGCCCATGGTTATAGGATACATTATCGCAGGAATGATAATTGGTCCTTTTATTTTTAATTTCATATTTAATGTAGAAGTTTTGAATTTGCTTGCTGAGATTGGCGTCGTCTTATTGCTACTTGTGGTAGGAATGGAATTTCCCTTAGAAAAGCTAAGAAAAATAGGTAAAAAAGCATTTGTAATCGCAGTATCTGAGGCTTTGGGAACGTTTGTAGGAGGTTATGCTATAACACAATATGCTCTAAATTTTTCATTCTTTGATAGTCTATTTCTAGCACTTGCAATTTCTGTTACAAGTTCAGTTTTAGTCATGAGAGTATTAGAAGAACTAAATGTAATAAGGGAAGAATCCTCATTACTTATACTTGGTGTATGTGTAATTGAAGATATCGTTGTTATCTCTATGTTGGCAATTTTACAGTCCATAGGTAGCACCGGTCACTTATCTATGATGGAAATAGGAATCTCATTAGGTTCCGTGCTGGCATTTATCTCTGGTACGATAATTATAGGCTCAAAAACAGTACCAAGAATTGTTAATTTTATAGGCAGACTCAACAAGCCAGATCTTTTGATAATTACAATTTTAGGTATTGTTTTTGCTCTATCTTATATAGCATATGAAATAGGGATCTCAATTGCAACGGGGGCTTTTTTTGCAGGCGTATTGATAGCAGGATCAAAAGTTCAAGTCGTTACCAAAGTTATGGCGACTCCAATTAGAGATATGTTTGCTCACTCTTCTTTGTTTCAGTTGGTGCACTGATGGATATTACCCTTTTGTCGATATTTATTATACCTGCTATTATTCTGATATTGGTCTCAGTTGGAGCAAAATTAACTGCTGTGTATATGGCGGCTAAATCTCAAGGCTTTGATAGAACAACTTCAATTAGGGCTGCCTTTAGTCTTTCTTCTTCTGGTGGAGAATTAGCTCTTGTTACAGCAAAGGCGGGAACTAGTATTGGAGTTACAAGTTCTTTTGTTCTTCCCATGGTGGGTGCCATAACTATAATTACAACTTTTTTATCACCCTATCTAATTAAGGTAGGATGGAACTTTAGGGACCTAGTAAAACAAGGAGAGACTACGTAAGCGAGCAATGAATAACAATCTCAAATTTTAAATGGGAAGCTATTGTCAACTGTTAACTGTACAAGCTCATATTTCGCATCGGTTTTTCTCACCGTCACAATTGTACAACTGCTGTATGCATACAGTAAATCCAACATGAGCGCAGTCATTTAAGTTACAATTTTTACACACTGGAGCCCCGCCACTTATTTCCACTATTATGTCTTTGTTCAGGAAAGTATCATGAATCAAAGCTTGGTTACCATTGACAAATTGCTTAAGGAAAATAGGATTATCTGTTGATTTTTTATCATCTGAGTTCAGCCATTGCATAAATGCTTCTCTTCCCTCTTCGGCTATGTTGCATCTGAAAGACAACTCTGTGATTGTACTATTGTCAATACTGGGATTTACACTTTGCCATAGTCACCATACCATGCAACTAAATTCGCTGTTGAAGGCCTATCTGAACCAACTGCATCTTCTGGAAAAGTTTTAGTCACAATAAAAGCAGCTGGCGTAAATCCAACAGATTGGAAAATTCGTGAAGGGGGCTTACAATATCTAGGTCACTTCAATTCCCATCAACCTTGGGTATGGATTTTTCTGGAGTTATTAAACAAATTGGAGAAGGTAATTCCACTTCAGACTTTAATCAGGGAGATGAGATATATGGGCAGGCTGGTGTGGTAAACTGGGGTCAGGAACATTTGCAAAAATGGCCTTGGCAAAGGTGGAAAGTATTGCTCATAAACCCAAGCGATTAAGCCATAACGAAGCAGCAGCGTTACCGCTTGTAGGTGTCGCTGCTTGGTGGGCACTTAAAGACGATATTGGGTTATCAAAAGATCAAAAAATTCTAATTCATGGTGGAGCAGGGGGCAAAGGGTCTATCGCTATTCAGCTTGCAAAGAACTTGGGAGCTTACGTAGCAACAACAGTGAGTACAAATGACAAGCAGTTCGTCTAAGATCTTGGCGCCGATGAAGTAATAGACTACAAGAATCAGATATTTGAGGATCTGCTACATAATTATGATGCAGTATTTGATACTGTAGGAGGCGAGACGTACAGAAGATCTTTCAAAGCCCTAAAGAAAGGTGGCATGATTGTTTCTATACTAGAGCAGCCCGATCCAGATCTAATGAACCAATATAGTGTCAAAGCAGTATATCGATTCGCACAAGCAAATAGAGAACGATTGATGAAATTGGCACAATGGATAGATGAAAATAATAATATAAGAATAAATGTAGAGAAAAAGTTCTCAATAGATCAAGCAGGTGATGCACTTGATTATTAAAATGACGTACATCCAAGAGGCAAAGTCGTGATAACCGTGTAAATGAAAAATGCTAATGTTATTCCAGTCAATCCAACAATTTCCGAAGTACTGGGAAGAAAATCATATCCAGCAATAACAGACATTCCAGAAAGGGTTGATGTCGTCGACATATTCAGAAAGCCAGAAGATGTACCTCCTGTAGTATCTGATACACTCAACGGAAAAGATCACATTAAGGTGATTAAGGTGAGAAAAGATATTTCAAATCAACTACCAAATCGAGTAACTAGAAGTTACTATTTGATAAATGGGAAACAGCTTGATAAATGGGAAAAGTGAGAATGGGCCAGTCACTGTCGAGTTTCGTCGACCCAGCAACGTTCCCGAAAGATCTCTTTCTTGTTGACAGTGGAGGGTTTATCTACTTAAACCCGGAGATTTTCCGAGAAAACTTTGCTCAAGATGTTGATCCTGCTGAGGCTGACCTTATGGCAATTGTGCAGAAGCCCTTTCATCAATCAATCTTCATGGAGAAGTCTGGTCCTCCTGCATGGAAGCAATTGCCTACATGGTATCAAATTTCTGACGCTGACAAAATGATTTCTCCCGATGTCCAACGCATGTTCGCAGAACGAATGAATGCCACCACCATATCAGTTAACGCTTCCCATGCATCATATGTGTCACATCCAGATGAGATTACTCAATTAATCCTAAATGCAACAAAAGGGAAGTAGGAAATAGCCTCTTCCACATCTTTTTATTCATGTAGGGGTTATCCTATGATTATGTGTAATAGTAATTTTCTAAACTATGCCTAAACTATAATAAAGAAAAGATCCGACAACGATGACTTCTGGATTAAAATTGAAAGTCTTCAATGGGTTTCACTCCAGGCTAATTCTTGTCCGCTGTCTGCTTCCGGTCGTTATAAAGTAACATTGTAGTATGAATAAACAATTTTAAGTCATGTGGACGTTTGTGGTATTTGGAGATAATAGAGAGCATTTTTTCAGCAAACCTCTTAGATATTATGGTTCGTCCTATGATTTCGGAAGGCAGCAATTTCTCGATCTGAATATTCCTTTACTTCTTCCAGAAGTTTGTCTGTTGACCAGTGGTTAACGAAACTTAATCCAATTGGATGGAATACATTGTGGATTTGAATTTTTGAGATTTTATCTTCAATTGCAATTTTTGTAAACTCATCCAAGTCTTTTTTTATCTCACCTAATACATATACTGTAGTCAAATCTCTCATATTGGCTGACCTACCTAAAAAGTAATGTTGTTATAAGGGCGTTATTTTCAGACCGGAAACTATTGACATACAAAAGCAAGAGAGTCGAAACGAAAGTCTATTCAATAAGATGCTTGCCAGATGTACCACCATTTATGCATTAGATACATATCTTTAAGGTCATCGGCTGACCATTCCCCCATCAACTAACAACGTATGACCTAAGACAAAAGATGCTTTGTCAGACAATAGCCAGACTACTGCATTTGCAATCTCATCCGGATTTCCAAAGCGTCCAATTGGATGCATTGACTTGAAAGTATCTAGAAATTGATGATTTTCTCCGACCGTTTGATTAAACATATCAGTTTCAACTCCACCTGGAGCAACGGCGTTTATTCTAATTCCAGATTTGGCATACTCTATTGCTCCTGACTTTGTCAGTCCAAGCACAGCATGTTTGCTTGCGACATAAATTGAGAATTGTGGAAATCCCATCACACCGGCTATGGAAGACATGTTTACTATTGCTCCACCACCGTTTCTAATCATCTCCGGAATCTCATATTTCATAGATAGCCATACGCCCTTAACATTTATGTTCATAATCTGATCAAAAATATCTGCACTCTGATCTACTGATGGTGTCGTAAGGGATTGAAGGAACTCTATCCCAGCATTATTAAATGCAAAATCTAGTCTGCCGTATGCTTTGACTGTTTTCTCTACAAGTGACCTGACATCATCTTCATTTGCCATATCGGTCTTTACAAAAATGCCATCACTTCCAGCCTCTTTAATCAGATGTACAGTTTCTTCGCCTTCTTTGACACGACGTGCGGCTACTGTAACCTTGACCCCTTGTTTTGCAAGAGTAACTGCGGTAGCTCTTCCAATACCGGAACTACTACCTGTTACTATCGCAACCTTTTGATTAGACGACATGGAAGACTCCTGTATTGAGATAACCTAGATCAAAAAAACAGAACACCCCTTTTTTGATGGATTTCATATTACAAATCATCGATTGAGTTATATATAAGAGATTGTTGCCTCAAATGGCTCCAGTCCGTATTTTGTATACATTCAAAGATAATCAGGACTAAAATCTGTTCAAAGAGTAAATAATATTTGCAATAATTAAGATACAACCTTCACAATATGAGGAGATGGGAGAGAAACGAGAAGGGTGATGAGCAAACTGGAATGAATACAAGATATGAGGGGTTTAAATCTATCAATTTTAAGGAACTTAACCTAACGATATTCGTCTATTACTAACTAACGTATGAACCCTTTCTTATCCACATAAACTTCCCGTGCCCACTTCTCCACTTCTTTGTCAGGCAATTCATCTCTCACCTTAAAAATAGATTCTGCATCTTTTCCTACAGGATTTCTTAACTCTGGATTCGGTGAATTTATAACATTTAGAATTGTTTGAGCTACTTTGGAAGGATGAGACAAGTAAGCACCACTAATTGACTCAAATCCCTGAAAGACTTGTTGTACAATCTTGGCGTACGGAGATTTATTTAAATCAAAACCTTTAGCGGTCTTAATATTCTTCACAATATTAGTACTAATTGCTCCTGGTTCGATCAATATGATATTTATGTTAAAGTCAGCAAGTTCTTGTCTTAGAGACTCTGTGAATCCTTCTATGGCAAACTTGCTTGCATGGTATGCGGTGGCAAACGGTTGCCATCCTATAATCCCACCGATAGAACTTATGTTTACTATTGTGCCGTTACCCTGCTTTCTCATTGTTGGTATCACTGCTTTCGTCGTTCTCATTACACCAAAAACATTTGTTTCAAATTGCTGCTTTATCTCCTCAAGGCTTGATTCTTCCAGAGGACCAAACAAGTCATATCCTGCGTTATTGACCAGAATGTCTATCTTTCCATTATCCTTGACAATATTGTTGATGGCATCATTTACCGATGAGTCGTTGTTTACATCTAATTGAGTTATGTTAAGTGGGATACTTTCCTTGGAGGCAATTTCTCTTAGCCCGTCGCTCTTACCCATATTCTCATAGTTGCATATGTTGTGATTTGATACCTTGCTAACAGAAGAGATGTTTCATAACCTATTCCGCTTGAGCTGCCCTGTCACCACAGCAACCTGGTTCCCGACCATTACAGAACCTGACCATTGTCTGCTATAATAGTATAATGAGTACATTGCCACGCATTGTATCAATGACTAATATAGTTACGAATATTTCTCGATACTCGATACTCGTTCACTCAAAATGCGGTTAAAAGATTGAGTATTACGAAAGTGTGAATATACCTCCACTACCTCCACTACCTCCACTACCTCCACTACCTCCACCGCAACCTATTTTGTGTTCAATAATAGCTAAAAACCGGTGGAGGTATTCTTGTAGGCTGAATGTAATACCTCCACTATGAACATGAACCTCCACCAATTGAATAATAGAACTGCCAGTGGAGATACTGAAACGATTAGTGGAGATATAATTATTTGAAGCATATGGAACCTCCACCAAGACCAAATACCTCCACCACAAACCACCAACTTTGCTATTGGTGGACATACCTTACTAAAAGTGGAGATACCAATTTACAATACCTCCACTAAAAGAAGCCTAAATTCAGCTCCTTTTGATAAATTAAGCAAAAGTGGAGATGGTGGAGGTATTTCATCTATTCTTATAATAAGCTTCAATTAATGACTTTATTGCTTCATCAAGTGAAATATGTCTATCTCCTCTTTTCTGTATAAGTTCAATAAGATACTTGTCAAGTTTTTTATATGTATTTATTGACAGACGAACATTTCGATATTCAACAGTTTGTTTTCTTTGCTTTGCCAATTAATATTACACGATCCACATTCATTACACAAAATTAATAAATGTGTTGTGTAATATATGTTTTGAATGTAATGAATGTAATATTCTCTACTTTATTGTATGCTTGAAAATGCATAAAGCTAACTTTTTACGAAGGAGAAAATGGATAAGTTTGAATCATTGACTGTGCATAGTTTCAAAATTGAAGAACGAAGAAGAAAGGTAGCATCTCTGTTGGCACAATCTATGACTGAAAGCTGAAATAGCACAGGAATTAAATGTTGATCAATCTACAATTAGCAGAGATGTTAAAGCACTCAAAGAGTTATCACAGCAATTCGTATATGATTTAGCAAAATCTGATTTAGCTTATTACTATAAGCAATCCATAGACGGAATTGAAGAAGCAAAAAGAGAAGCATGGAAGATATATCATCATAATAACAATGAAGTTTCAGTAAAAGAGAAACTATCTGCATTAAAACTCATTGTAGAATCTAATGAAGCAAGGTTCAAACTGTTATCGGAAGGTCCTTCTATACTTGCAGTCAAGTCGTTAGAAGAGAGGTTGAACAAAATTGAAATTGCTGGACAAATCAGTCAATAATCTGTCTCAAAGGTTAGACAAACTTTATCCAGATACTAGTAGTAGCAATAGTAGTGATGGCATAAACTACTGGAAAGGCAGAAAGATAATTCCATTAGATAAATGGTTGAAGATTACAAAGGCAAACACCATAAGCAGAAGAGAGAATTACAATGTAAAGGAAGGACTACAGTATTTTCCAGATGATTATTTTGAATGGATGTTTCCATTAGGAATACCAGAAGATCTTAAGGAAGAGGCGAATAAGTGGTATTCTGATTACATAGAGTTAATGGAGTATAGGAGAAATCCTAGGATTGGAAGAACAAAATGTTTTCGTTGTTTATTAAGTCCAGATGCATGGAAGATAGTGCATTATTCATTGGAATCAACAAAGTAATAGCTAGATCTATTGAAGAAGAAGACGATGAAGCTTCTACTAACAATAGTAAAAAGGATGCACAATAACAACAATACCCCTTCTCTACTACATCCACATCAGCATCAATTTATCCATGTAAAGTGTTAAACAGATATGCATGTCCATATGATAATAAAGGTGGTAAAATAAAAGCTGATGCAAACTTTGATGTCAATGGTCTTTTTGCTTTGTACAAGCTTGCATTTCAAGTAGAATTAGCTTTTAGTCACGCATATTCTATGTCCAAAAGCAATGAAACCATATATGAAACAGACTTTGAAGCTGGTAAAGTTAAAGAAATTTATGCAAATTATCATGGTGATCCTTATTCATTTTCAACAGAATATCCATTAGAAGAAAAACTCAGTAAAGAAGTAAAGAGATTATCTAAAGTTCCAATAAGAAATGTTCAGGATGTGTATAATGCATTAACTGATAGAGAAACTTTGATAAAGTTCTTGCAACAGGGATTAGAATGAAGAATATCAAAGATACAGAGATGAAATAGTAACTCTGTTTATGAGTATAAAAGACAAAATCAAAATTGAGGACTTAACTCTTTATGAACCAATTTTCACATCAAAATACAAAAAAGTAAATGTTCCATTTGTCAAGAATTTGCTAATATTCATTGTATTAACTGTAGTAGAATAATAATGTCTGGTTATGCGTTGACCATTGGAAACAACATAAAACTGAATGTCACAATAGATGATAACAATCAGAGATTGCCGTATATTATTCTAATATATATTTTACAATATCATCAGTCCCTACTTGTTGAATTTCAACGTATGGTAAAATAGAAGAATTGCTATCAAAATGTACAAACTCAAGCCATTAGATCCATCATATGATTTTTGATTACTGGATAAAGTATTATATCAATAGGTGTAAAGATAACATAAATTTGAAGCCTACGCATTTTAAAGATAACTACCAGAGAGCAATCCTGCGCTTTACAGGATTATAAAAATAGAATTTAGGTAGAGAGACACTCCTATCCTTGTGATTTATGTTATGCATATGTGAAACTTCCGGATTGTAGCCAATCTCTCACATATGGAAACGAAAGTGTAAGGAGTATGGGTCCAGTACCAGTTTTAGATTCATGTGGTATCTCGCCTTCACCATATCGTTCTTTTAATCTAATATGCTTTATCTTCAAGAGTGTGACTTCATGGTTTCTTGCATCTAAATCCCAGAAAAGCGCTAAAGCCGCTTTATTTCTCTTATATGGCTCATATTTTATTATTGAAAGCAACTCGTCACGTTCCCATAATTCTGTCTCTAAATATGGACTAATGCGTTTAGATCTCTTCTCTTTTATTCTAGCAAAACTTGGAGTTTCCCAATCTTGTTGTGTTAGTGCTTCTCGTTTTAAATCCGCTAGCCTCTACATCTTTCTGATTGTAAAGCCACCTAAAAAAGTGCTTTAATCGATGAAGATAATCATTCCATGTAGTGATCCATTTTTTGTCTGGATCTTCTTCAAGATTTTTTATCTTTGTATCTAGAAAAGACACTATCTGTTCTTTTAGTTGAACATCGAAGAATGTTGTATCTGTACCTAGGAAGTTGGCAAAGGCTATAATTGCTTTTAGGTTGTTGTTCTGATGACGCTCTGAAGCCCCATTAGACTTCATGTATTGATGAAACTCATTGATTAGAGCAGAGTTTGTTGAATTTGGTAACGATGCAATTTTGTTTATAGTAGTAGTGAGTTTACTAGGCATTTATACTAATCCTCCTTTCAACAGATTTACCGTATAATACCCAGCAGAAGTATTTGAACCCATGTATATAATGGGCCCAAGGGGGTTTGAACCCCTGGCCGACCGGTTATGAGCCGGTCGCTCTACCAGGCTGAGCTATGGGCCCTTGATCAAAAAATCGATAATTGGTAAGGTTATATAGGTTTTGAGATCGATATCATTAGATACCACTTGCTATACCACATAATTTTTCTGAACAGAATCTAATAATTTGTTCTGGGCTTCCAATGAACTGATGGCTGCATTGAGAGCGCGCTCTTGTTTCTCTTCAGGAATGGTTTTTAAAATGTTTTTCCAGACCTCTGAATGTCTTACATCAACTTCTTCGTGTATTTCCAGATATTTGGTAGCCTCGTTACTTTGCATTCCATAAAATTTCTTTAAACCATCGATTTTTGATCTGCTAATCTTTGGCAGTTCCTTTTCGTACGCATACATTGCTGCCACCGCTTCTTCTAATGATCGTTCGGTTAGCTGAGATAATGTAGAAACTGCCATATTTGTCTCGTTCTCACCTTTATAACTAGCGAGATCGCTTCTCTGGACACCGATAGCAGTTGAGAACATTATCCATGGTTCAATGTGTTCAGACTCTTCCTTTAGATTCTGACCAACGGCTCTCTTTAATGAAGGATCTGCAATAACATTAAAAATGTTTTCTACAAATTTTGGTACGAGTTTTACTAATTGAAAGTATTCCTTTGAGTAACCTTGTAAATGATTAATAGTAAGTTTTCCTTCAGACCACATTTGATAGAATACATGTTTGAGCAGGCTATGCTTCTCGATTTCGTAGTCGATCCTTTCTATGAGCAAATTTTTCATTCAAACAAAAAATAGATTTTCTCATAGAAAAACTTTGTGTGACATATTTGTTTCTATCATAGTGTGTATAGAATAACACCTGTTATCATTAAGAACTGAAAAAGTCCTTTAAAATAAAAGAGATCCATTGCATAACCTAATCAGATAATAATTATAAGAATCCTTCTAGACTAAACCGCGGAATAGTAAGTGCACAAGAAAGGATTTTATGTGAAATGAATTCAAACCTCTTGAAGTGCTCCGGTGGTGTAGTAGCTGATATGAAGACAGCTGCATAATCCGGTCAAGCATTGTGGCCTTTCGAGTCGCAGATCCCGGGTTCAAATCCCGGCCGGAGCACTATCATAAATAGTTGAAAGGATATGTATTTTACAGCCGTGTGGTAAAGCATTAATATGTTGAATTATTTCAAGGTAGTCATAGGCAAGAAGTGATCTTTGAATAGAAGAAACCTAGAAGCCAACCCATTGCTTGAACAGTTCAGTCAATATCTGTTAAAAATAGATGATGCACTCAAACGCGAATTAGATCTCTATTCGTGGTCGGAGTTTTATGCGCCGTTAAGATATGCATGCGAGGGAGGCAAACGTATTAGACCCCTTATTCTAGTGCTTTCCGCTGAAAGCGTAATGGCACCAAAGGGAGACTTGTTAAGAACTGACGAAGACGTATTTTTTGCAGCTTGTGCAATAGAACTTTTGCATACAGAATCCGTTATACATGACGACATTATTGACGAAGAGAATCTGCGACGGGGAAAGCCCTCCTTTCATGTAAAGTATGGATATAACAGCAGCATTCTGACTGCTGATTTTGTATTAGGAGTCATTCTTAGTATAGGTTCTAAGCTAAATAATTCACGTGTAGCAAGTGAACTTTCTAATGCTGCAATAAAAATGAGTGAAGGCGAAATAATGGAAATTAAATTGGCTGAAGCTCTTAAAATCGGAGAGGATGACTATATTAAAGTTCTTGAACAGAAAACTGCTTCGCTCTTTGAAGCATCGGCAAAAATAGGAGCGATATTAGGTGGAGGAGAAGAGGAGGAAATCCACGCTATGGCTACTTTTGGTAATTTCCTCGGAATAGCTTATCAAATTCATGATGATTTAATAGACTGGAATAACGAAGAGAGGCTCTTTAATATATTAGTAAAAAAGAACGATCAGTCAAAGGAATTTGTTGACCGAATGGAAAAACTTTACCTATCCTATTCTTCCAAGGCCAAGAAGGAACTCGTTAAAATTAAGGATAGTACACAAAAGAGGCATTTGGAACATTTAACAGATTTAGCTTCTGTCCAATTTTGAAACTATTATTTTATTTTTCACTACTACTATCTGAATGATAGCAGATTAAATCTGTTGTCCTTTACTTTATTAGAAGCTAACTGCTCCCCTCCTATTAGTTATGAAATTAAACAATTCATTGGACGTGGAGAATAATCGCTAAGCATAACTATATTGACTTGTAGCTGCAAAATCAGCATTAAAAGCATATACTCTATATATGTATATATATACATATATATATTATCATAAGAGATAAATGTTCCCTCATTTTATAGAGATGCACCACACAAATCAATTGAATATTAAGAAGATATCTCCTCTTTAAATAAATTCAAAGCTACAAAAATTATAAAGAAGAAAATCAATCAGAAAAGACAGAATAGTTGCATAAAGAAATCAAAAGAGAATTATTGAAAAATGTCATCAAAATGCATCATAACTGATAACTATGGCAGAACAATAATAGAGAGGCATTAGATCAAAAAAAATTTTGACCATCATGACGTCTTAGGAGCAATAGAAGCAACGTTCTCTAAGTTAGGCAGTGCTTGCGACGCAAAGTCGAGCAGTGGGGCATGCCAAATACCAAAACCTACCATAAAAATTATTGCAAAAATTAGCACTGCAACTATAGCTGTTGGCTCCTTGATCTTACTCATATCAGTCGCATCTTCCATGTACATCTTTCTAATTATCCATGCATAATATCCCAATGATAATGCACTATTAAGAACTGCTGCAATAGCAAGATATGGGCCCCATGCTACTATTGGCCCGCTATCTATTGCAGCACCAAATAGAACTAATTTACTCCAGAATCCATTAAGAGGTGGGACGCCAGCAAGCGCGAGAAGGGAGATAGTAAGTGCAATTGCGGTGATTGGCATTCGTCGTCCAAGTCCTTTATAACTCTCTAAGCCATAACTAGCAAGACCAACTACTACTGCCGCTGCTGCTATGAAACCTGCCGATTTCATCACTGCATGATTAAGTATATGAAATAGTGAGCCAGACAAGGCCTGATCAGAATATGGAGCAAGTGCTATACCCATCAAGATATAACCTGCCTGTGCGATACTTGAATAGGCAAGAATTCTAGGAACACTCTTTTGTATCAATGCTCCAAAGTTACCAAGTGTCATAGTAAAGACTGCCAGTATGGCAAGAGTCATTGTCCAATCTGCGTTCAATGCGAAGATCCCAAGCACTACCACACGTAAGCCCGCTGCAAAACCAGCTTTTTTAGTTCCTGCTGCAAGAAGTGCACCAATCGTAGTTGGCGAACCCTCGTAGGCATCAGGTAACCACATATGGAATGGCACGAGTCCCATTTTAAATCCAAAGCCAGCAATAAATAGAGCAATCGCGAGAATACCTATGGGAATAACATCTACCTGCAAATTAGCCATTGTTTGAATAGCAGCACCGATGTTTGTAGTGCCTGTAACACCATAGACAAGACCAATAGCAAAAACTAGAATTGCTGTCGATAATGCACCAAACATAAAGTATTTGATAGCTGCCTCATTTGAGATAGGATCACGTTTTGAAAATGCTGCCAATGCATAGGTAGGAAGAGACATCAACTCCCATGCAACAAGTAGCATTAGAAGATCGGTGGAATAACCAATAATTACCATGCCTATTGTGGATAATAGGATAAGAGAATAATAGGCAGCAGGATTTGCTCGGCCTTTCATATAATTCCATGAGGAAGCAGTTACCATAATAGAGACTATAAGTAACGAAATTGCAAAAAATGAACCAAACATGTCATCGGCAAGAAGTCCTTCACTAAATGCAACTGTAGGCATAACCTCTCCAGACAATATACGGAAAATTATTATTCCTATTACAATAATTAAGGCGCCAAATGCGATACCGCTGTATAGTTTATTATTTGAACCTCTCTCTCTTTTTAGAGCATCTATAACCGGGATTGCAAGTCCTACTGCTCCTAATATTGTTATGACGAGGGCTGGTGTTGAAAGTAGATCTACCATTTTTCTTCCATTGCCTCTTATAATAATAGTAGCATTACTACTAGTATCATGATACCTACACCAAAAACGAATAAGTATGTTTGAGTAATTCCAGTCTGTCCGGCTTTTACTACTTTAGAAATATAAGTCATAGAGTATTGTAATGCAGGATTAATTCCATCAATTATGATGCTCTCAAAGTATCTCCATATTATACGATAGATTGCCAGAGGCGCTATTACCCCTCCCCAGTAAAGGGCGCTATTTAGATACCATCTGTTGTAAAGGAATCTCCATATCGCTTTAGTGACTATATTTCTAGAAATGATCTCAGGATTCCCCTTTCTTGCAATATAAAAAATGAAACCTAATACAGATCCTATTGTGAATGCTCCAATTGAAGCAGCAGCTGCTATGGGATTAAGCCCAAAGAATGTTTTCTCTCCTTGGGGCAATATCTGGATTTCTGCGTTAGATCCTTCGCCAGCATGTTCTTCTTCCCCTATTCCAAATGAATGCAATAAATAACCACCCAGTAAACTATGAATTTCAGCTTCAAATACAAAGCCTACTATTCCTATAGATATAGTTGCCACAGCAAGTATTGCAAATGGTACCCATAAACTTGCACTTACTTCATGAAGATGGTGACCGCTATGCTCTATTTGTTTAAGATGTTTACTCTCGTTGCCGAAAAATGACATTCCTATCATTCTAAAAGTGTAAAATGCAGTCATTATAGCTACGATAACGCCTATTGCAAAAAGCGGCCATGCATGAGCATAGCCTGATTCTAATGTAGCAGCAAATATTGCATCTTTGCTCCAAAATCCAGACGTGAATAGAGGGGCTCCTGCTAATGACAAACTTGCAAGCAACATAAAGATATAGGTCTTTTTCATATGCTTCCGTAAACCACCCATATCCGTCATAAACCTTGATCCTACAGTATGAAGTAGCGCACCTGCACCCATGAAAAGTGACGCTTTGAACATTGCATGACTCATCAAATGGAAAAAGCCTGCGGTATAACCATCTACAAACTGTGTTGATAATCCTGCAATACCCAAGCCCATCATCATGTAGCCAATCTGGGATCCAGTTGAATACGCAAGAACTTTTTTGATTTCTGGATTTACTAAAGCCTGACTAGCAAGTAAAAACGCAGTTATGGCTCCAACCCATGCAACAACTTCAAAGAATTGAGTCATACCAAAAGCGGCAAGAGCGAAGAATAAAGGACCAATGCGGGCAACTAGAAATACGCCAGCTTTAACCATAGTAGCAGCATGAATTAATGCAGATACTGCTGTCGGACCAGTCATGGCCTCCAAAAGCCATTCATTTAAAGGAAACTGTGCAGATTTCCCAACGGCACCTCCAAAAAGAAGTACAGCTGCAGGGACCAGCAAGTTCTGACTAGCCATTTGTTGCGCCCATGTTTGGTCTGCGATCAATTCTTTGAAGCCAAAAGTTCCAGCATAAATAAATATAAGAAACATACCAGCAAGCATCATTGTATCTCCAGCCCGAGTCATCAAAAATGCCTTCATTCCTGCATGTGTTGGAGAATACCACAAAGCAATACCTCCGGCTTTATGACCTTCCTTTCCAACAAAGTCTTTCTTCTTGTCATAATACCAGAACCCGATCAAAGCATAAGATGCAAGTCCCACACCCTCCCATCCAAAGAAGACCATAAGCAAGTTGTCTGATAATACAATGAGTTGCATTGATCCTATAAAAAACAACATAAAGAACCAATATCTTGTAAGGTCCTTATCTCCGTGCATATAGCCAATAGAGTACACAAAGATAAGAAATGAGATCCAAGCAACTAGATTTGTCATAATCACAGAAAGCGGATCAGCCAGTACTCCAGCTTTTAAATTGATAGATGAAATCCAAGAAATTTGGCTGTGAATTTCTTCTCCTGCAAGTCCCATAGGAATTAAAGTTGTTGCTGAGATTGCACTAGCTAATGCGAAACCAACAGCAGCATAATTTGTTGCTTTACTATTTGCAACGCGTGCCACTCCAGCAATAATTGCCGCACCTACAAAGGGCAAAATCCATACCAGCCAGATATTTATTCCTAATCCTTCAAATCCAAATGTTTCGACCATTTTGTCTCATCTAGTTATTTTAATTTGTTCCTTTCGAAGCAATTGCAATTTTTCCAACCATGCTAGCGCCATTATCATTAATATTTGTGTCGATAATTCCATCGCCAGCTTTTGGAATAGGTAATACTTCAGAAGTGTCTGAAAAAATGCCTTGAATGTATCCGATTATAGGATTGAGGAAGAGATCAGGATATACTCCTATAATCAGTGTAATAGCTGCAAGAACAGCCATTGTCACAGTGATATACTTACTTGAATCTCTGACATGAATATGCTCTTCTGAAATCTTACCGAAGAAAATACGTTTATACATCCACAGGATATAGGCAGAAGATAATACGGTAGCCAAGATACCAATGCCGAACGCTGCCACCCTTAATGAATCCCAATGATTAACACCAGTTTGCAAAACCCCGTTGAAAAGAATCCATTCTGCCATAAAACCACTAGTAGGAGGAATGCCAATGATAGTTAATGCGCCTATCATTGTAATTACGGCAGTATATGGCATCTTGCCTGCTAATCCACCGAGCTTTGACATACTTCTGGTTCCTGTTTGTAGAATAATGGATCCTGCCATCATGAAGAGTATGGCTTTTCCAAGTCCATGAGTAACATACATCATCACTGCTCCAGTAATACCCAGGACACTTTCCGATCCAAGACCAAACAGAATATAACCCATTTGGCTAATACTTGAATAAGCAAGAACCTTCTTGATGTCGTCTTGCATCAAGGCCATTGCTCCACCATAAATAATCGTAGCAAGCCCCCAGAGGTTGATATATAGACTATATTCAGCATAGCTTCCTGTTAAAAGCTCCAGCCACAACCGAAGTAAACCGTAAGCTCCTATTCCGATCATTGCAGGTGACAGCAGAGCTGAAACAGGAGTAGGAGCTTCTGCATGGGCGTATGGAAGCCATATATGTAATAGGAGTGCAGCCAATTTAACTCCAAGACCTACTACAAGTGCAAAAACAATAATGGACATCCATTGTACAGGAATTTGTGACGCATTAGCTCGAATTGTATCAAAATCAAATCCGCCTGCAAAAAATCCCATTGATAATAAGGCAAGAAGTAGAACTACAGCTCCTACATGCGTCCAAAAGAAAAACATCAGAGCAATTCTTCGTCTTGCACCATAACCATAAAATGCTATAAGAAAGAAAGAAGGAACAAGCATTAATTCAAAAAAGACGTAGAATTGTATCAGGTTTGTTGCAAGAACTGTGCCAAGCATACCCATAGAGAATGCCAAATAAAGTGCAAAGTATAGTCCCATCTGTGAATTAAGGTATTTTTTTTTGTCAATTACTGATGATACTTGAGATGCAACTTCCATTTTGGAACTATCACTATAATAAGTACTGCTGCCGCCATGGTCACCAGTTCCTCCGCTAATTCTTCTATTGCTTAAACCACTGGAATGTTGTTCACCACCACCACCAGCATGACTCTCCGCATCTTCCATGATTTTGTGGATCATATAGGGCTTAGAATAAAGTGCAAGTACAGTACATAATATGTATATTATCAGAGCAAATGGTAGGCTTAGGCCATCTAATCTGAGTCCAAAATTCCCAAATTGACTCCAAGGATAGCTCTCAACATAAGCCGACTGGCCACTAGTTAGTGTCAGTGCAGGAATAAATATCAAACCAGTAGAGATGGCTAAAACTCCAAAGGAAAACCACGTCGTAGCAGTAACTCCGGCTTTTTTAGCCAAAATATAAGACACAGGTGAAGATAAAAGAGGTAGAAAGGTCGCTGCTAAGAGAAAATACGATGATTCTGCCATTTTATAATCTATCCTCTCATACTCCTAAATTCTTGAACATCTATCTCTCTGTATAGCCTATAGGCAATGATGATAATACCAAGTCCTACTGCTACCTCTGCTGCAGCGATAGCAATAGAAAAAAGTGCAAATACCTGGCCCTGGGCATTTGGTAAATTCCTCGAAAAAGCAATTAAGTTTAGGTTTGCTGCATTAGCAATTATTTCAATTGAAAAGAGCATTCTGATAGCATTACGTTTGACAACAAGACCATAGATACCTATCGCTACCAGTACTATAGATACTATAAGGAAATCAATAAGTTCGCTCATTTTGTTGTTCGATATCCTCTCTTCGTGCCAATGCTAACGCGCCTATTATAGAACCAGCCAATGTCAAAGCTAATAATATTAACGCAGGTGCATAATAAGTAACCATTTCTTCACCTATTGCGGTAAAATCAATGGCAGGGCCTTTAAAATTACCAAAGGTGGGATCATTGATACCCGACAAAAGGAAAAGAGATCCTATACCGCCAATAAAAATTATCATGAAAATAATGCCAGCCAATTTTCTCTTTTTATCCTCTATTGTGCTAAAGAGAGCCTGAGTTCTAACAAGCATAACTGTAAAAATAACTAGCACAGCTACTGCCCCTACATAGACAGTAATCTGAAACATTGCCACAAACGGAGAATCCAAAATAAGGAAGAATCCTGCAATGCCTAACATAGAAATGGCTAGAGCGATTGCACCATAGACTAGCTCACGACTCTCTAGTGCGACTATTGCAGAACCAATCGTCATTACAGCTAGTGCAATAAATACAGGATCAGCCATGCGTAGCACCCATATTATCAATTTTTATTTCGATATCTCCTTCATATTTTGGCTTGACTGCCAATTGTGCTGGAGTATAGATCAAGTGTTCTTTGGTAAAAGAAGACAGTTCATAATCATTTGTCATAAATAAAGCATAGAATGGACATGCATCAACACATAAACCACAAAATACACATTTGCCAAAGTCAATCTGTGGCATTATAGACTTTTTATTCTGTTTCCATTGTTCATCTACTTTTACCATACCAATAGCTTCTGCAATACCTTCACATGCAATTGCACATAGCTGACATCCAGTACATTTATCATGAAAAAGTATATGTCTACCACGTGTTCCTGCAATACCAACTCCACGTTTTGGATCAAACTGATATCCATCTCCAACGAACTTGAGCTTTTGTTCTGGATAGCGGAAAGTAAATCTCTTGAGTACAAGATGTTTTGAACCGGATTCTATTGCTTTAATAAAGCCACTAGCTGATGAAGAAGGGAAGGTTGAAGATGAAAAATTCATTGTGTCAGCACTCCACCTGGTCCTAAGACGCCACCATAAATCAGTGCCAGTGCTATAAAGACATTTATGAATGTCAAGACTATAAGCTTGTACCAACCAGTGTGAAGCAAAATATCTATTCTAATGCGTGGATTGATGCCTCGTGGAAGTAATATTAACATGATTACTCCAACTGTCTTTAATGTAAACCAGAAAATTGAGTTGACTGTCGTAGGATTATAAATCTGTTCACCAGTATATCCTGGAATGATTTCTTGTGGAAATATCTGAGGTCCTGCCCATCCGCCTAGAAATAACACTACAAAAAGTGCAGCAAGGACATAGAGTTTGAGATAGGTTCCAAGCTGTATTAGCCCATAAATCATACCTGATGTTTCAGTAAGCCAGCCTGCGACAATTTCAGATTCTGCTTCAGGTAAGTCAAATGGGACTCTTTCAAGCTCAGCCAAAGAAGAAATGTAGAATACAAATGCACTAATCGGAAGAAACAAAATAAACCAAAATGGCTGTTGAGCAACAGCAATATCTGTCAGATTGAGAGAACCAGCAAGAATAACAACAGAAAGTGATGAAAGAATAAATGGAATTTCAAAAGCTATCATTTGGTGCAATGCCCTCAATCCGCCAATAAATGGATACTTGCTATTACTTGCCCAAGAGAAAAGTAGCGCAATTAAAGGAAAGAATCCTATTATCGCAAATACTGCAAGAAGACCAACATCTAAATCTGCAGCTACCCAACCAGGAGCTACAGGTATCAGGGCGGATAGTGCCGCAGCTGTTGCAACAAATGCAATTGGAGCCAACCAGAAAATTAGTTTGTCAGCCCCTGAAGGAACTATTATCTCTTTTGCAATAAGTTTCAGTCCATCAGCGGCTAACTGCAGGATTCCTTCTATTTTTCCAGCATAAAGCGGACCGACTCTCAGCTGCATTTTTGCTAAGAATTTACGCTCAATAAAAATTGTAGCAGCTGCAATCAATGCTGCGAATGTAAATCCAGGAAAAACGGCAATTCTGAACAAGTCAGTATGAATCAGATAGTCGATAATTGGCAAAGTACGTGTAGGATCCACCATCATAGATAGAAACAAGTATGGTGTAAGAACCTCCCCATCGATAGGCGGAAGGGGCACGTAAAATAATATGATAAAAATAAGTGGCAATCCCACCAGCGAAACAATAATCAGAATCCAGAATATCAGCCAAATAAGACTGCCAACAAAATTACCGAAACGAAATTCTTTAGGAGCTGTTGCCACCTCTATCTGTCAGCCTCCACAGGCCAGTAATTTAATGCCCAATAAATAGAGGGCATGTCTGCTAATTTTGCTCCTACTAGTAAATGAGGCAATGCTAGTATATTTCTAAAAGAGCCGACAGATATCTTAACTCTATAAGGCTTTGGAGTACCATCACTTACAATATAATATCCAAGAGCACCCCTTCCTGATTCAACTCTTCGATAAGCTTCACCTGGAAGCCCTTTAGGGTTAGGCTGCAACTTTGCTCGAACTTCTCCAGAGTCAGGCATCTTATCTAGCAACTGTCGCATAATATGACATGATTCTCTCATATCCAATAATGGAACGTAAGCTCTTGCGAATGAATCGCATGTTTTCATATATTGGACTTTAAAATCGATTTCATTGTACACATCATATGGTTCAGCTTTACGGACATCAAAAGGAACACCAGAAGCCCGTAATACAGATCCTGTAACTCCAAGTTTAATCGCATCTTCCTTTGTCAAGATTCCAACTCCCTCGGTTCTCTGTCGTAATAATGGGTTATTGTAAAATATGTCCTCATATTCATTTAATCGTTTCTCAAAGTATGCAATATTTCTTAGACATCTGTCCTTGAAGCCATTTGGCACATCATTTCTGACGCCTCCAGGTATATTGAATGCATGAGTTACCCTTGCACCAGTCAATGCATCCAAAAGATCAATAAATAATTCTCTGTCGCCCGTTGGCCACATAAACATAGTAGAATGTCCAAGAAAGATTCCATAGATTGCAAGCCAGTATAGTGTATATACCTGACGGTTAAGCTCTGATGCAATAGCTCTAATAAACTGACCTCGTCTTGGGACTTGAATTCCTACCAGTTCTTCTACTGCCAGACTATATGAATATGTTATATTATTAGAATCATGAATAACAGGACGCTCAAGATGAGGTATATTTTGAATGAAATTACGATACTCGCACATTTTCTCTTCTCCACGATGCACATAGCCAGGATCAGGATCACAATAAACGATATAATCTCCATCAAGCTTGATTGTAAATCTAAAGTGTCCTGACCCAGGATGTTGTGGTCCAACGCTTAGTGTCATCAAACGATCGTCAGGAGATTCTTTTACTATTTCCATCCTTAATTTCTCAAATTTATCTATTTTATCTTGAATATTTGCCATTTTTTCTCTCACCTCATCTACCTTTTATTCTAAAATCCCTTCTCAATGGTGGAATATCAGCCCAGTCTTCAGGCAAGAGGAAACGCTCATTTCTTGGATGGCCTTCAAAATATACACCTAGCATTTCAAATGTCTCCCGCTCATGATATTCTACGCTTTTGTAGATGTTAATTAATGTTGGCAATCTTGCATCGTCACGATTTGTCCGAGTAGCCAAAAGCAGAATATGGGCACCAAGATCCATTCTTGAGTAAGAGCCTAAATGATAAACAACTTCAATTTGATTATCTTTAGGATAATCAGTGCCTGCAACAGCCTCTGCATGATCAAATGCTATAGAATCACGAAGAAAAGATGCCACTTCTACGATATTTGCAGGGTCAACATATATTTTTATACGCAGTGGTCGAATATAACTAGCTTTTACCTTATCCCCAAATTGAGAGGATAGTTGGGTCATAAGCCCCTTTTCAAATGGTGGAGGCTCAGGTTCTTTTTTTGCTATAGTAGTAGTCGCAGCAGGTTTGGATGGTGGTGGTGAAGGTGAATCTTTAGTCGTAGGGAGGATGGAGCAATATTGGTGCGTGGACTATCAGCAGCAGGTTTGGATGATGATGATGGTGGTGGTGGTGGTGGTGGTGAAGATTGAGAAGTTGGTGTTGTTGTATCGCTAGATTTACTTTTTTTTGAGTCTTCACTCATATTACTTGATCTTTGACCTTTTGATCTTTTCTTGCAGCAACATCGTGCCTTGGATCAATGTTTCGGGTCGAGGAGGACATCCGGGAACATATACATCAACAGGGATAATTCCATCAACTCCTGGAAGTACGTTGTATGAGTCAATATACAATCCGCCTGTAATTGCACATGCGCCCATTGCAATTACATATTTTGGTTCAGGCATCTGATCATATACCATCCTCAACCTAGGTGCCATCTTCCTAGTCACGGTACCTTGTACAACAATCAAATCGCATTGTCTTAATGAACCAAATGCTTCAATAATTCCAAATCTTTCGACATCATATCTAGGACCGGAAGCTGCTCCAAATTCTACACTACAGCATGCAGTTTCTAAGTGTACTGGCCATAGGGACCAAACTCTTCCCCAGTTGATCGCAAAGCCTAAAGGTTTGTCTAATGCCTTCACTAGTACATCACTTAATTTGCTAACCATCACATTAAAGTTTGTAGGATTAACCAGGTCTTTGAACATAGCCTTTTTTCCTCATTATGCGTTCACGGTTTTGATATATAATGCTTGTTAGTAAAAGATAGGCTCTGTTCACTTAACGATAAATCTATAGCTAAAGATATCCTACTTCTTTAGATGGTCAAATCTAAAAGAAGCAGAACACCTTCAAAATATATTTACTATGCATTATACTTGTACTTTTCTGGTCTTTCGCTTAGAAAAACGTCAGAACATTTATTGCCATTTGTTAAAAGGAATCATGTTTCAGTATGGAAATGGATTCAACGCTACAAGCCAACAAAGCTATGGAAGAAGAGAAGAAAAGTATCAGGATTCATTGTAGATGAAACACTAATTAGAGTAGGAAGGGAATTGGTCTGGTTATGGATTGCAATTGAACCAATAGAGAAGGTAATTCTTGACATGCATATTTCTTTTGAAAGGAGTATACTTGTTGCTGAACAGTTTCTTCAAGAGTTGATTAGAAAATATGGAAAATATCCAGTTTCTACTGATGGTGGTACATGGTATCCACAAGCATGTAAATTTCTGAAATTAAAACATCATACTCATTCAACTTATGAAAAGAGTATCATAGAGCGAACCATTCAGTATATAAAAGATAGAACTGAAAGTTTTGATGACTATTTCCCGTGTCAAAAAGATAACTGTAAACTACAACACATTAAAAATTGGTTTAATCTGTTTGTAGAGAATCTGTTTGTAGATATACATAATGGAATGATTATAGTTAAGTGAACAGAGCCAAAAGATACTATTACCAAATCCCTTTCCTACCAGACAAAAACAGTGCATAGCCCATGGCGGCAAACATTATTCCCAAGAAAGCCATAATTGGAAGGGTTGCAGTCCTTGAAATTAAAGAAATTGAAGTAGCCCACGCAAAAAGGAAGATTGACATGACATCAAATACAACAAACATCAAAATGTAGGCATAATATTGCATCATAAAATGTGAACGACCTTCGCCGCTTGGCATCTGGCCGCATTCCATTGGTAGGAATTTAACTGGATTGTATCGTCGTCTAGGCGACAGTAGTCTAGATAGAACTAATGCTGGAACAGCAGCTAGCACACCAAATCCAAACATGTACATAATTGGAGTAAATTGTGAAGCAGTTTCTCCAGCCAATACACCACATTCTGATTTGTGAAACATATAAAAATCTTGCTTTAATGCCTTAAAACAATATTGAACAGTTGGCGAGCAGCAAGCTTTGGATGATTTAGGGCCAATTTCATCATCTTCACTGTTGTGAATTCTGCTTTAATAAAATCTAAAAATTCATCTATAGATAGATCCCTTAATGTATCAATTTCTTTGTCCCATTCATCGTCTGAAAGCCCAATCCACCTTGCTTGAACCTTAAGGGCTGCCTTGATTTTTGATTCTATCTTCCTTCTCACAACATGGTCATACTCCATAAGAGAGGCCTTCTCTGAACCTTGTGATAGAGATCTACTTCCAATCTCGCCTGCCAACCTGCCAAATTCAATAGCATATCTAATTCCTTCTAATACCAACGGATTAGATTGTCCTGCTGAATCTCCTACCAGGATTAAGCCATCAGAGACACAAGATTCTCTAAGACCTTCGTTTGGTATAAATCCATAATGTAACTCTATCGGCTGGATTTTACCAAGCTTGTCTAATGGTTTCAATTTCTTTTCAATTATCCAGTGTAGCTTTTGCATTGGATCTATATTAGATTCAGGTCTGCCAATACCAACACCTATTCTTACTCTATTCTTTGACACTGGAAAAACCCATGCGTAGCCAACGTCTGAATACTTACGTCCTACCATGAGCGTCCATGTTGTTGGATCCAGGTGCTCACAGTAGCATTCATATTCAGCTCCCACTCCGTATCTTCTCCATTCATTAACCAACCTTAACCTTCGAGCAATAGAACTACTAAAACCGCTTGCATCTATCACTAATTTACAATTTATTACTAAATCTCCTTTTGGCGTGCTTACTTTTAAGCCCAAGACACGATTCTTGGAATCAGTTATTACATTGGCAACATTGCTCCTTACCATAATTTCAGTACCAGCCTCTGCCGCCAAAAGCGCAAGAAACTGATACGTCGTTCGAACATTCAATACGCATGATCTTGCCGATTCTCCTCTTATAGTAGCTTCATTAGAAGGTGATATCAAACAATAATTTTTTATTGGATTATAATGATCCTTTGAAATTCCAAGTTTTTCAATATCCTCTATCCAACTAACACCACTAGTTCTGATGTTATGCGCAATAGATTCATCCTTTTCGAATAGGATCACATTAGCTCCTAATTTCGAGGCTTTATATGCAGCAGAGAGCCCCGCTGGGCCTCCACCTACAATTGCAATATCATACCTTCCGATTATAGTAGTCATATCTCATCCTGCAGTAAATGAAACATTTTCAAATCGCATATAAGGAAGAATAGAATCGGATAGGATCTTTTGTTCTTTTGAGATACCATTAAGATCATTCAACGCATCAAATACATTTCCTGTCACCATTACTTCTTTTACAGCATATTCAATATTTCCCTTCTTTATGTATTGCCCACCCTTAACAACACCTGAAAAATCACCATTCACAGGATTTACATTTCCAGAAAATCTGTTTATCATGATACCTTTGTCCATTTCAGAAATCAAATTCTCAGCTCTTGACTTGCCTGCTTTTATTATAACATTAGTTGTTGATACTATAGGTGGAGATTTAGGAGAACCTCCTGCATTGCTCGTACTTTCTGTATGATCTTTATTAGCTGTATAAGTATTGTAAAGGAATTTTTTCAAGATTCCTTTTTCGATTATTAAGTTAGACTTATGAGGCATGCCCTCTCTATCAAAACTTGACGCCCCTAATCCATTAACATTAGTTGCATCATCTATAAGGGTTAGTAAATCAGATGAGACTGTTTTGCCCAGCTGTCCTTTAAATTTACTTGCTTCTTTCTGTACGGTCTGTGAATTAATTGAATATGCTATTACATCGAGTATCAATTCAGTTACTGCTGAAGGAGTAAGAAGCATTTCTCCCTTGAAACTCTCGATTTTTTTAGATCCCAAGGAATTTACAACTGACTTTCCAAATTCTCTGCTTGTTGTACGTACATCGATATCTTTGACATTGTGAGTACCACCAAATTGAAAATCAAAATTAGATACCTCACTGCCGTCTATTGCCATTCCCATAATAGACCAGGAAAATGCACTGATGGTTTCTTTTGTTCTTACTCCGTTAGAGTTCAGCAAAGCATGGGTCATCACAGAACTTGTAAAATTACCACTGTCAACGCTTATTCTGTTGTCATAGGATTTTGCTGCATCTAACATATCAACTGCCATTTTTACTGTATCGGGCGCATTGAAAGATTCCGAATTTCTATCATAGATACCATTTAGCAATTTGACTGTTCGTGAAAAGGGCATCGAATTATATTTATCAGATGGACTCACTCTAGCAAGTTTAATAGCCTGTGTAACAGCGTTGCTGATATGTTCTCTCTCAAGTATATTGGTGGAGGAGAAACCTAATGAACCATTTATAAACACTCTTATTCCCAGTCCGCCTGTGCGATGAGATTTCGACTGTTTTAGATCGTTATTCTCAATAAAAACTTCGGATTCTTTATTGCTCACTCCATACGCTTCACAATAATTAACTCCCTTTTTCTCTGCTTCCTTCAATACAAAATTACAAATATCTTCCAACTTTCCTACTGTAGACCTCCGATAATCGCATTGCATCTTATATGCGGCCCGCCACCATCGACTTTCGCTGGTTGAAATTTACCACAGTATCCTGTTCCTATGTCGAATTTGAAATCCTTTCCGACCATGTCCACAGATTGTAATACATCAAAAGCACTACCAGAGACGCTAGTTCCTCTCAGAAGTTCCTTTAGTTCGCCCCTTTCAATTAAATATACTTCTTGAGATCCAAACATAAACTCCCCATTAGCATCAGCCTGACCATTTCTAGCGCCTTTTATTAAATAGCCGTGTTTCGTTTCCTTTATCATGTCCTCAAATTTGTCATGTCCAGGTTCAATGAATGTATTTCTCATCCTAATGAGCAGATCATCATCGTATTCAAAGGCACGTGCATTGCCAGTTGGTTCGGTATCAAACATCAATGCAGTTTCACGGTTATGTAAAAAAGACTTGAGTATACCGTCCTCAATAATAACAGTTCTACGTGCTATAACACCTTCATCATCAACTGCGATACTTCCTGCAGCATTTGAAGCAATATTTGGTTGACCGCTATCTACCATGGTAATGAGGTGGCTTGCGATTTTTGTTCCGATTTTATCTTTAACTATTGAGCCGGAAAGAACAAAATCAGCCTCCACCATATGACCTATGGCTTCATGAGAAATTAAACCAACCATCCCTGGATCTAGTATTATCGTTGTCCTTTCGCCGGTAACGTGTTTTGCTTCGAGTAGTTTTGTTGCCTTTTCTGATGCTAGATTAGCATAGTAAATATGATCTTTTTCAGAAAACAAATCTTGCCAGCCACCCGTTATTCCAATTCCTTCTGAGGTAGTTACGCTTTCATTTTCTTTGCGTGCGACTGTTGTTACATTAAATTCTGGTTTAGAATCACATATTTCTACTTCTGCCCCATCACTATTAACTATTAACTTATGGTCTAACATTTCGCGATAAACACAAGAAGCAAATTTTATTACTGGAGAATATTTTCGAGCCTGCTCTTCAGCCTCTTTTGTAATTCTTACTTTCTTTTCAATATCAATACTAGAAAGATCACCTTTTATCTTTGTTTTATAAAGACCTTTAGCGAGCTTTGATGTTGCAAGTCCTTCAACTCTATTCTTTTTTGTTCCAGCCAGTAGCTTTGCTACTGATATTGCTTCATAAAGTGAGTCTTTCAATGCATTCTTTGAAAGAAGATGTGTACTGCTAAAACCCCAGCAACCATCTACAAGGACTCGGATACCACAGCCAGAATTTTCAATGCTGCGAATTCTTTCAAGTTCACCATTGCTGAAATTTACTTCATTTGTAGTTCTAGATTGATAACGAACTTCAACATATTTTGTATCCTTAGCTTTTGAAATGAGAGAAAGCAAGTCGTCTATTACCAGCAAACTTGTCATTATGAATAATTCAAATGATTAATTACTCTCAATTATGTTTATCTAATAGGACGGTCAATTAGAGTATAAGTCTATTACCTTACATACGTCGTTATGTTATTGGGAGAAACTATATTCGTCATAATCTATTTGATTATTAAGAATCAATAAATAAGGAGTATCTTTGTATATAAGGCAAATAATGAGAAATGATATTTTAATGAATTACTCTTATAGATTCATTTGGAGCAAGATATTGTCAGATTATCGTTATTTTTTACTTCTATTGTTTGTCTATAAATACTACTCTTCATAGGAGGTCGTTATAAAATGGATATTATCCCTGCTATACCAGCGCCTGAATTTAAAGACATTTCCATTTGGGCAAATTCGGAGCCGCTTTCAATCAAAGGTCTGAAGGGAAAGGTCATTCTCCTAGACTGCTGGACATATACATGCATCTTTTGTTTACGTACCATTCCTATAATGAAGCGTTTACAGCAAAAATATGCCAATAATGGGTTTCAAGTAATCCAAGCTCATTCTGCAGAATACAATTTTGCTAGAGATACAAAGAACATACAAAGAGCGCTAACGCGCTATAACATAAACAATATTCCCGTTGCATTCGATATCAATAATAGAATATGGGAAGCATATGGTAATATGTATTGGCCAAAACATGTTTTAATTGATCATAATGGCTTTGTCCGTTATGAGCATGCAGGATATGGTGGAATACAGGAATTTGAAAATGCAGTAATAGAATTATTAGAAGAGGCTGGTCAGAAACCATCTGAAGACAGGGACAGTGAAAATCCGACTGATGAGATTTTTAATACCTATGGAATGCATTACTATGGGATCGCACCTGAGATCTGTGTTGGTTATTCTAGGCTTAAAAGATTTGGTAACAACCAAACCATGAAGCATGATGAACAAAATTTCGTAGTTGATAGTGGATCTCATGGCTATAATTTAGTTTATCTCCGCGGTAAGTGGATATGGGAACGTGAAGGTGTACGGTTTTCTTCTAATGGCAAGGAGAAAGATCCAGCAATAATAATAAAATATGACAGCGCAAAACGGGTACATGGTATTATCGGATCTTCAGATAGTAAGGTTGGAAAGGTTGAAGTTAAACTAGACGGTAACTATTTGACAGAGAAATATGCAGGAAAAGATGTGACAATAAAAAATGGCGTCAGTTTTGTAGAGGTGGAATGGCCATTCATGCATAATTTAATTACTACAGAAAAACCTGAAATACATGAAATAGAGATAATTCCTCGCTCCGCCAATTTTATATTTTACACATTTGTATTTGGATAATTTGATATTAATAAAGAGGTCTTTATAGAATTAATAATAATTGAAAATTAATTCTCTCTCTGCATTTGTATCATTCTGGACAAGATGTCATCTCAAAGTTTTTCTATCAATATGGATATCTGATAAGTATGAATAAAGAAGATATTGAGGCAGAGCAGCAGGAGCAGCTCGCAGAGGGAGACATAGCACCAGATTTTATTTCGTCGGATTCCAATGGTCATAGTTTCAAGTTATCTGACTTTCGTAGAAAAAAGAAAGTCATAATTTACTTTTATCCAAAAGATTTCACACCAGGTTGCACGACGGAGGCAATGGAATTCACAAAAGATTATGACAAGATAAAAGACGCTAACATAGAGATTATAGGTATTAGCCCGGACAGCGATGAATCACATAAAAAGTTTAGACAAAAACTGAATATTCCTTATCTTCTGTCCGCGGACCCTCAAAATGAAATTTCCAAGAAATATGGTGTTTATGGGCCTAAAAGTTTTATGGGTAAGGAGTATATTGGTGTTAATCGATCTACTTTTCTAGTCGACATAAATGGCAAAATTATTAGAATTTTTCCTAAAGTTAAGCCAGCAGGTCACAGTCAGGAAGTAATCTATTCCTTCAGAAGACGAGAAGATACATAAATCTTAAAGAAATGATATTTAGTTGTTACTCTAATAATTATATAGGATAATTGTTATGCTGACTGACATCTCTTGTTAGCTGAATATCTTTAATACAGATATACAAACCTTCATTTCTTTGTTCCATATTATCGCGATGCATCTCGCCCAATGCCTGATCAATTTCTTGTCCAGAAATACTGAAAATAACTTATTTCATCTTTCTAATACTTTATAAAATAAATACTTGTTTTTGTTGGTTTCAAGAATTAAGCAAAGTTTGAGAACTTCGTTAACAAAATCTTTGCAAGAGAAATTAGGTCTGCAAGATCATGGTTGAAATTTAAGTTGATAAATAGAAGAATTAACTTTGCAAAGACGCAATTATTACGATCCTATAATTTTACAATTCTAATTTCAGCAGACGGATGTCAGCCATGACGGCATCCAAGAGCAAATAATAAAAACTATTATTCATTATCCTTTCAATGCTGGCACAGTATCAGCAAAACGTTCTCAAGATCACAGCCAAGCGATTTTTTAATTATGTTTTGTTTGTCAGCCCAAATAAACTTGAAAATTGCGTTATAAATACTTGATTTTGAATCGTTCGAATAAAAAATTGTGCCTTTGATATAGCAATGTTAGTATCAAAATGCAATATCATTGCCTGTCAATACTATTACAAAATTGATAGGCTCCTCATGGCAAATGATTATAACGAACAAACAATAAACCCTCTATAAATACTACTTTCCTATTGCATACGAGAAAATCAGGAAAAAATTTTCGACTACAGTTATAACTATTAGATAAAACGTCCCAGTAAGAAGAAAAAGTACTTCGGCTTATCTATTATAGGATTTGTTTGAATTTACATCAATTTGTAAATCTACATAAATATGATCAAACCATCATTTATTAGAAAATACTCAGCGACTTTGATTAAGAACAACAATCTCCATAATTTTCATCCTATACAATTTCAATCTAATATGTATATAATAAGACGTAGACTCGGGAGTTTTTCTTATTATTTAACCTTTAGAAATGCGGGAGATGGGATTTGAACCCACGAACCCCTGAGGGATAAGAGCCTCAGTCTTACGCCTTTGGCCAAGCTGGGCGACTCCCGCTTGTTATAAAATGGTTTATAGCAGTAATTTGAATATTACCCATTTTAGATGATCGATGATAATAATGCTTTTTTGGCAATTTATAGTAAAGACAAGTATGAAAGAATTATAGATATTGTTAACAATATCATCATATTTCATAAATAAACAAACGATAATAGTTTTTATAAGCCTTTAAAGGATTACAAAGACGTGCTAGTACCCGTACGCTGTTTTACCTGTGGGAAGTTAGTTGCGGATAAGTATGCAGAATATTCAGAAAGAGTACAGACAGGAGAAGATCCTGCGAAGGTTATGGATTCTTTAAACATGAAACGTTACTGTTGTAGACGAATGTTTGTATCCAGTGTCGAAACAATATATCAGGTAATACCTTACTATGAGGCGTTAAGACGAAGAATGTCAGAAATTCAGTCAGAAATAGAATAAGATAAAATGCCGTTAATCTCAGCGGTTAAAGGCAGAATTGTTTTTAATAGTAGAGGAAGCAAAAGTATAGAAATAGACGTTATCACTGACAATAAATTCGTTGGGAGAGCGTGCGCGCCTTCTGGTGCTAGTGTAGGAAAATTGGAAGCACAAAGTTTTTCGGATAATAAGCCCGAAAAGTCGATGGAAATATTTAATGTAAATATGAAGAGATTTATTGGTATAGATGCTCAGGATCCAAAGTCAATCTTTGATATTATAAAATCTATTGACAATAGTACGTCATATAATAAGATCGGCGGCGCAGTTGCCTATGCTTTGAGCATTGCGTCAGTTGATTCAGCAGCAAAGGCACTAGATATACCGTTATTCAAATTATTAAAACAGAGAAAACAATATAAATTCCCTTATCCATTAGGGAATATTTTAGGAGGCGGTGCTCATGCCGGTCCTGGTACTCCTGATATACAAGAGATTCTAGCTTGTCCCATAGGAGCTCAAAATATAATGGAGGCTCTTGAAATGAACTTTAGACTCCATACAGAAGTTCGGAAAGTTATCGAATCCATTGACAAGCGATTTACAAATGGTCGTGGAGACGAGGGCGCTTGGGCCCCTAATCTTAATAATGACCAAGCATTAGATGTTGTCGAAAAGTCTGTTAAAAATTGTGGTTTTACTATAGGAAAAGACATGTCTTTGGGAATCGATTTTGCTAGTTCCTCAATATGGAACGAAAACAAACAAGTTTATGACTATTCCAGACAGGGAATATTACGAGATACTGAAGAACAAATAGAGTTTGTCAACTACCTAATTAAAACCTATAAACTCATTTATGTAGAAGATCCTGTTCATGAGGAAGATTTCAAGACTATGGCAGCAATCACTAAAAAGAATTCAAATTGTCTAGTTACAGGCGATGATATATTAGTTACAAATGCTTTACGAGTAAAAGAAGCAGTAAAGCATGGATCGTGTAGTGGCGCGATTTTGAAAGTAAATCAGGCAGGAAGCCTATATGATGCCCTGAACTTTGCCAATGAATGCAATAATAATAATATAAGAATTGTAACATCACATAGATCAGGCGAGTCTACTGACTCACATATTTCTCATATTGCAATTGCTACCGGTTCGAAGATGCTAAAGGCAGGCATTATAGGAGGAGAACGTGTTTCAAAGCTAAACGAGCTTTTACGGCTATCGGAGTATGATTTAATAGATGGAATGGCTGAAGTGTCCTCTACTTAATATGAGTAACGAAAAGGAGATTCAGAATACACCGGTGGAAACTGAAGTTGAAGCCAAAGGATTGGAAGAAACTAACGACGATGATATATCCTCTGAAGAATCTATTTCTTCTGAACCTAAAGAAGATGTGAATTACACTCAGGATAGCAATAATTTAGAGAAAATGATTCTTTCTACCGGTATTCGTGTTGGTACTCCAGTTAAGACAAAATATATGATACCATTTATTGTGCGTGCAAACCCAGAAGGTTTGTATATTCTTGATATTAGCAAAACGTTATCAAGGATTGATGTTGCGGCAAAATTTATCGGACGTTCGAACATATCAAGAGTCGCAGTGACTTCCGCCCGTGAATATGGTAAAACACCTGTTGAAAAGTTCTGTGAATTTACTGGCGCTACTGGTATCTTCGGGCGATTTATGCCAGGAACTTTCACAAATCCATCCTTGCCAAAATATATGGAGCCTGAAATAGTCATTGTTACTGATCCACAAGCCGATCAACAAGCGGTCATTGAGGCTACTAGAGCAGGCGTTCCAGTAATTGCGATCTCTAATAGTGACAATGTGACATCAAAAGTAGATCTAGTCATCCCTGCAAATAACAGAGGCCGAAAAGCTCTGGCTACCGTTTATTGGCTCCTCGCAAGAGAGGTTTTAAAGAAACAAGGCACTATCAAGTCAGATAATGACATGAAGGTGTCAATTGATGACTTTGAAACCAAACTGGTTGAGGAATTACCTTGAATAACAGTAGGGTAAAAATACGTCGACCCGCAGTAGCTGGAATTTTTTATCCAAGCGATCCTCTTGAACTTAACCAAACAATAGAACGGTCTTTTAAAGATAAAGGGTTTGGACCGAACAAAATGCCGCCCTCTGACTCAAAACGCAGAATCTATGGAATTGTTTCGCCTCATGCGGGATATATCTATTCAGGCGCAGTTGCTGCCTAATGGATTTTATGAGGTCTCATCAATGGAATTTGATGACGTCATAATAATAGGTCCTAATCATTATGGCATAGGCACAGGAGCTGCTATTATGGGCGAGGGCCTATGGGAAACACCATTAGGCCAAGTAGGGATAAATCAGGATTTGTCGTTAGGGATTTCTAGAAATTCAGAAATAATTGATCTAGATGATTTCGCCCACAGCAGAGACCATTGCCTAGAAGTCCAGTTACCCTTTATTCAATATATTAAAAAAAAGAAATTTAGAATTGTGCCGATTATCTTAATAATGCAAGATAGACAGACTGCCAATGACATCGGTATATCTATTGCGCAATCTACCGTAAATACAAACAGCTTACTTATTGCATCATCGGATTTTACTCACTATGAATCAAACACTGAAGCACATAGAAAAGACAGTGAGCTAATAAATGCTATCCTATCCTTAGATGTTTTAAAATTTTACACAACTCTGGAAAGGGAAAATGTATCTGCCTGTGGCTATGGTGCTATTGCTTCAATAATGACTGCCGCAAAAAAACTTGGCGCTACAAAGGGTGAATTACTAAAGTATGCTACAAGCGGAGACATCATTGGTGACACCAATACAGTAGTAGGATATTCATCAATTGTATTTGTATGAATTTGGAAAGATCCTTTGCCGAGACATCTGCACCGGCAAAAATTATCTTGTTTGGCGAACATTTTGTTGTATACAATAAACCTGCAATCCTTGCATCTGTGACCAAGCGCATCAAAGTTGGCGCACATTTGAATAATAGTAAAACCATCAATATCAAGTCAGACCTCGGCATCCAAGGCTCATATAAAGATTCAAATTTTAAGCTAATTAAAGGAGGAAATGATTCACAGACGATTTTATATCCATTATATGCTTCTGCTAGGAGCGTACTTTCAGAAAGACATCAGATTGTAGGTTTAGACATAGTTGTGAATTCTGAATTTCCCTATGGCATTGGTCTTGGATCCTCTGCTGCATCTTGTGTCGCGACAGTAGCTGCGGTAGATTCATTGTTTCATAAACCAGATAAGCAATATGTATGCGATAAAGCAATTAAGTCAGAACGACTAATCCATAATAGTTCCTCAGGAGCAGATTGCTATATTTCTACATTTGGAGGTCTAATGTATTATATTAAGAATGAAGGATTTAATAAAATCTATAACAAAAAGGATCTATCTTTAATAATAGGGAACACAGGAATCAGGCATTCAACTGGAGTCTTAGTTGCTTCAGTAAAAAAATTCAAAGATAAAAATAGTTCATTGTTCAATAGTTTATCTCATCGTGCAGAGAATATATGCAGAGATGCTTTTACTGCTATTACAAAAGGCGATGAGAAAAAACTTGGAAAACTGATGATAGAGAACCATACTTTACTACAACATATAGGAGTATCTCATGATAAAATTGACTATCTAGTAAACCTTTGTATTGAGAACGGTGCATTAGGAGCGAAACTTACTGGTGCTGGTGGCGGAGGAATTATGATTGCATTAGTTCCACAAGAACAAAAGTTGAAAATAATTTCAACTATAGAAAAAAATGGATGTGAATGTATAGCGGTGGAAATTGACTTCGATGGCTTGATATTATACTAAACTTTAAATTTACTTTAAAGATATGAAATTTTTAAATGCGAAATGAACTAGCTTTAATCAAGCTAGGTGGATCAGTTGTTACCTTTAAGGAAAAGCCACTTACGGCCAATTTTGAAGCGATTAATAATATCACACGCGTAATTGCCGCCATTAAAATTCCACTAATAATTGTGCATGGTGGTGGTTCATTTGGACATTATTGGTCAGTAAAATACGATATGCATACAAAACCAGACGATTATGATCCATACGGCATATCAATAGTCCATGAATCGATGATGTGTCTAAATCAAATCATAGTTAACTCCATGATAAAAGAACGAATAAATGCATACACAGTTATGCCTTCAAATTTTACGTCTAGTCATAGACCAATTATAAGAAAAATTGACGAACTACAGGATATAGCAGAAAATGGAATAATTCCTGTAACATTTGGAGATATTATTCATATTAATAAAAGAAAATACTCTATCTTATCTGGAGATGTGATAATGACAATTCTTTCTCAGACTTTACATCCTTCAAAAGTCATTTTCACACTCAATGTCGATGGAATATATAAGAACATTAAGACCAAAGAGACTATCAAAGAAATAAACAATAGCAACAGATCGATTGAGTTGTCAACAGTAAAAGCTGATGTAACAGGTGGTATGCGAAGAAAGGTTACGGAAGCATTTAAGATAGCACGCTCTGGAGTAGATGTATTGATGGTAAATGGATTTAACCCAGAACAAATCATAAATGCTATAAGTGGCTTAGCTTTTGAAGGTACCACTATTAAAGGAGTTGGGGGCAAAGAACAAAGTGCCTAATGTATCTGATCGACCGTCTGATATAGAAATCATAAAACAACGCAAGAGAGATGGTATCGAAATACCGTTGAACAATGATGTTCAAGCTAAAACTACTTCTACTTATTTGGAATATGTTAAGCTTATTCATAATGCTTTACCTGAACTTGACTATGATGAGATAGATATTTCAACAACTTTTCTAAAACGGAAATTTTCGGCGCCACTCATCATAGATTCTATGACTGGCGGTGCTCCTGAGGCAGCCAGGATTAACGGAAGGCTAGGTGAACTCGCAGAAAAATATGGTTTTGCGATGGGTCTAGGTAGTCAAAGGGCTGGTCTTGAAAGTAAGGAATTGGCAGAAACGTATTCTATTGCAAGAAAAAATGCACCTAGTGCATTCCTTATCGCAAATATTGGTGGAGCTCAGCTCGCAAAAGGCCTCAGTATAGACAATATAAAAAAGATTATAGATATGATACAAGCCGATGCTCTTGTAATCCATCTTAATCCATTGCAAGAACTCATACAACCAGAAGGAGAACCAAAGTATAAAGGAGTCTTTTCGAAAATTTCAGAAATCTCTGGAGCTCTAGATGTGCCTGTAATCGTAAAGGAAGTTGGCGCCGGCATCTCTAAGGAAGTAGCAGTTAAGCTGGAAGTATCAGGCGTATCTGCGATCAATGTGGCCGGAGCTGGTGGAACAAGCTGGGCAGGAGTCGAAAAATTGCGCGCAGAGGCATCAAATAATGATCTTAAAATTCACTTAGGTGAAATTTTTTGGGATTGGGGAATACCTACAGCGGCCAGTCTTATTGAAGTAAAGAAAACAGTCAAAGTACCTATTATTGCTTCAGGTGGTTTGAGAAATGGGATCGAAATGGCAAAGTGTATTGTTCTTGGCGCTAGTATGTGTGCAATGGCCTATCCCTTTTTACTAAAAGCGGCAGAATCAAAAGAACAGTTGTTTAATTTTGCAGATACTGTTATAGCAGAACTTAAGAGCACAATGTTCCTGATAGGTGCAATGAATCTTTCTGTATTGAAAAGCTCAAGGTATATATTAACAGGACCTTTAGCAGATCAGGTCAGCAATCGATGAAAGCAAGTAGTATTAGAGATGAGCTTGAATCTAATGCTAGTATGATAACTGATTTTATTCGCTCATATTTGCAGGGGGAACCCAAGGAGCTCTATCAGGCATCAGCACATTATATTAAAAGTGGAGGTAAGCGAATACGGCCTTTCATGACGATCAAATCGTGTGAAATGTTGGGCGGAAATTCAAAAAGGGCGTTACCTCCAGCTGCAGCAGTAGAAATGATTCATAACTTCTCTTTGGTTCATGACGATATAATGGATAATGACGAGATGCGTCATAATATTCCGACCGTTCATAATTATTATGGTACGCCTCTTGCCATATTGTCTGGAGATATTCTCTTCTCTAAAGCATTCAAATTATTAGTAGCAGAGGGAAGGAAAGTAGGGCATTCGGAGAATGCAATTTCGGAAATGGTAGCAAGACTTTCAAATGCATGTATTTATGTGTGTGAAGGTCAGGCTACAGACGTTGGCATGACATCAAATCGGCGATTCTCTAGTGAATCACATTATATTGACATGATAGGCAAAAAAACAGCCGCGCTGTTTGAAGTCTCTTGTGCATTAGGTGCATTATCAGTAGCAGATTCAGACAATAAAGACGTAGAAAACCTATCATCATTTGGAAGAAATGTAGGAATTGCATTCCAACTGATTGATGATTTAATAGGAATAATAGGAGATCCAAAACTTACGGGCAAGTCGGTAGGAAACGACATTAGGGAGGGCAAAAAGACATATCCTATTCTTCTGGCTCTTAGAAACGCGAAAGAAGACGAGAAAAGTAAAATATTTAAAGTTTTCGGAAAGAATTCCTCGACTGCCGATATCAAAGTAGCAGTCAGAACCATTTCAAATATAGGCATAGAAAGAGAGGTAAGAAAAGCCGCAAAATTACATATAGAGAGAGCAATCAAATCAATTGAACGATATAGTTATTCATATGCAAAGGATATACTTGAATCGTCAGCTAATTTTATAGTAGAAAGGAGCCTGTAACAACAAGTGCCCTTTGATGAAGAAACAGAAGACATTATCAGAGTCATAACATTAAAAAACGCTCTCGAACACGATGGCAAAGCGATGGCTGATACCGTTATTGCAAAAATTGCCGCATCCAGACCGAACCTTCGAAGTGAATTGAAGAACATCATTCCTGAAATTAAAACCTTGGTACAAAAGATCAATTCACTGTCATTGCCAGACCAAAAAGCATTTCTTGAAGAAATCTCGCCTGGGGAATCAAAGAAAAAAAAGAAGGTATACGAAGCAAGACAGATACAGTTTCCACCATTGGATGGTGCAAAAATGGGAAATGTGGTTACAAGATTTCCCCCTGAACCCAATGGCTATCCTCACATAGGACATGCCAAGGCAGCAATTATAGATGAAGAATATGCACGTATGTATAATGGCAAGCTAATTTTACGTTTTGATGATACTAATCCAGTAAATGAAAAATTAGAATATTATGATGCAATAAAGGAGGGATTAGAATGGCTTGGAGTAAAGCCTGATGTCACAAAAAACACTTCTGATGATATTCAACTATTGCATGAATACGGTAAAAAATTGATAATGGCTAATGGAGCTTATGTATGTACTTGCCCTCAACAAATCATACATGATCTCAGAGCAAATGGAATTCCTTGCGACTGTAGACAAGATCGAGAAGTTGCTATAGAAAGACTTGGGAAAGTTTTTGATGGATCTTTTAACCAAAACGATGCAATTATCAGATTCAAAGGAGATATGGCTGACCAAAATACTGCCATGAGGGATCCGACACTTTTTAGAATCTTAGAAATCAATCATCCGAAATTAGGGAATAAGATTCGAGTTTGGCCTACTTATGATTTTGCTGCACCTATTGAAGATAGTCTTGATGGCGTAACTCATGCGCTCCGCACAAAGGAGTACGAACTGCGCAATGCATTGTATTTTGCGATACTTGATAGACTAAAACTTAGGAAACCTGTTATGATAGAATTTTCAAGACTAGACTTTGATGGAATCCCTGTTTCTAAAAGGAAAATAAAACCGTTGATAGAAAAAGGCATTATAAAAAGTTGGGATGATCCTCGCCTTCCGACTTTAATTGCAATGAGAAGAAGGGGCTTTTTGCCTGAAGCAATAAGGCTATTTGTTCTGTCTTTAGGTATAACACGTGCTGAAACAAAAGCACCTTTTGAGGTTCTTGAAGCATTTAACAGAAAAGTTATTGATCCACTATGTATGAGATTATTTTTTGTAAACGATCCTGTGGAATTACATATCCAGAATATTACTTCGTCGAATGAAATAATATTGAAAAATCATCCTAATAGGGACCTTGGCTTCCGAAAGGTCAAGGTTTCAAATTCCTTTTATATCTCCGGTGACGACGCAATCAAACTTAATGTCGGCGATGAAATTAGACTAATGGAATTATATAATATTAAGATAGTGGAGATCAAATCAAAAGATCATAAAAAACTGTTGATTGCTAATCATGTAGGAGATGACTTAAAACATGACATTTCTAAAATTCAATGGGTTGCAAAGAATAATATAGTTCCTTTCAAAGTTATGATTGCTAGAGAGCTGTATATAGATGAAGCATATAACATAAATAGTCTCAAGATCTCTGATGGATTTGCCGAGACATTTGTGTCATCATTAGAATACGGAACCATAATTCAATTCGTAAGATTTGGTTTCTGCAAACTGGAGGAAAATAATACTGCCATATTCACTCATAGGTAGATAAAAAATAATGAAGATCGCACGAATAAGGAATGGGATGATAGGCGAGACGTATGCCATTGTTTCTGAGGACGAAAAGAGACTAATCACAAAATCGGAGATCCAAGAACAAACAGGCATTCCTATTCCTCCTCGCATCAAGGAATTTATGTTTGAAGGTTGGTTAAACGAAGTAAAAGAACATCAAGGAAAACTGGAATATATTCACAGAATCGAAGATGTTGGACTGTTAGCTCCTCTACCTAATCCATCCAAGATAATTTGTCTCGCCTTTAACTATTATGATCACGCCAAAGACGCAGGATTAACACCTTCTGATGAACCCGTAATATTTATGAAACCAAGAACTACATTAAATCCTCCCTTTAGCGACATTATTTGCCCTTCGTTTGTTAAGCGTTTAGATTACGAAGCAGAAATTGCTGCAATAATAGGAAAGGATATTAAAAAGGTATCGGTAGAGCATGCGCTTGATTCTATTTTTGGATATATGATTTTACACGATGTATCTGCAAGAGATATCCAGTTCAAAGACAAACAATTTACGCGAGGAAAGAGTATTGATACTTTTGCACCCTGTGGTCCCTGGATAACAACAAAAGACGAAATAGAGGATCCACAGAACTTAAAGATCATTACCAAGGTTAATGGGGAAATACGACAGAATTCATCTAGTATAAATATGGTAATACCTATAAAGAAGATAATTTCGAGTTTGAGTACACTTATGACAATAGAAGCTGGGGACATAATATCAACGGGAACTCCAGCAGGTGTAGCAATGTCTATGAAGGAACCAAAGTATCTAAAAGATGACGACATTGTTGAAATTTCTATAGAAAGGCTCGGTATGATTAGAAATCGCATTGTATTTCAATAATGAGGAATATTAAAGGCGATGAGAATAGAACGTCAATTAAGATAGATCTTCTCTTAAGTGTGCGAATAATGTAGCGATGCTAACTTTGCAAGATAAATAATAAAAATGAATATAACCTTCATGCCTATTCAATACTATTTTTGGCTATCTTTCATATCCTTTATTTTACTTAATCTAATCACTTCCTTTTCTAATAATCTTGCATAATATACGTAACATTCAACTAGCTTACCTCTAATATTTGCGATTTGCATAGAAGTATTTAGAGCTTCTAGACATGATTCCAGTGACCTTTGTTCTGCGAAATTGTTCATTGCTTTATTAAAACTGTCTACTATTCGCCTCTGTTCTGCACTTTGTTCGTTTATGGTTTGTATAAGTTGATCTATTTCATTAGAATTACGAGAAAAGTCTTTTGTGTTGAACCATCTTGTCATTATTTGATAAAGCATTTACTTTCCAAATAAGAATTACCTATCCACATGATAACAATATATTTATTTAGCATAAATTGAATTTGAGGATTGTATGGTAGTTGACAATAAAGGAGCGATAACTTATGTCCGTGTACTCAAGGAAGACCTTGCTATCATCCGTGTAACACCTTCTGACGGTCCTGTTCCAGATTTCAAAGCTGGCCAATTTGTTACTTTGGGAACTTATCTACCAGCCGAAGGCAAGATAATACGGCGGGCATATTCTATTGCTTCTCCACCGGAACAAAAAAAACATTTTGAATTGCTTATTAGATGGGTAAGAAAACCCGTTCCAGGTCGACTCACCACTGACTTGTTCAATAAAAAAGAAGGCGACGAAATCTTTTGGGTCAAACCCGTTGGAATATTTACTATTAGTGAAAAGATGCACGATGGATCGCCTGATAACAGAAGAATGGTTCTAATAGGAGGCGGTACAGGTTTGGCACCTTTTATAGCATATACATTACATCTAAAATCAATTGGAAGTAAGCGTGAGATAATTGTCTTGCACGGAGCTAGTTACGTTGATGAACTAAGTTATCGGGAATTATTAACAGATTTGGAAGAAGAGAGCTTAGATAAAGGGGAGGATAAATGGAACTTCCGGTATAGAGCAAGCATCAGCAGGCCCCAAGAATGGTTCAATAGAACATGGAGTGGTCAAAAAGGAAGAGTTGAATCATTCTTAAGACCTAAGGCTGGCACAGACCGATCACCTTTGGAAGAACTAATCGGCGAAAAGATAACACCAGAAAATACTTCATTTTATGTATGTGGATGGCAGGGGACCGTAGATGGTGCGCTTGATTACTTGGTTCCAAAGGGTTTTGTTACTGAACGAAATAAGAGAAAAGATGGAAGCTATGATGTAAAGTTCGAATCATATGGATAAATTACGTTCATTTTTCATTTTTTAAAGCCTTATATCATGGAAACGTCGACAACTAATGTATGAAATTTGAATTTGAAGAATTCTCAACAGTAGAAGATGTTTTTCTTTACCTAGTGTCAGTTGCACCGTATATGAAACAGGTTCTACCTGTGAGCTCCTATAAGGGCTATGTGTTTTCCATTGTCCCTTTGACGCCCCTTTCGGGAGATGTACTTATGATGATTTATACAAAAGGTAAGATAGAACCAGGGATGATAGAATTTGACATTTCGACTAAGAAATATAAAATAGTCTCAGCAGTCGAACGAGCGGATAAAAATTACTTTATCATTTTGACACCCAAAAATGCAACTATTGCAGACAATGCAATCCAGTATTTGGAATCTAAAGAATAATGTAATAATTGAGAAAAATTACATTTTTAGAGACGCGGTGGTACTGGAGCAGTCACTGATCTCTGTCTAGTGTACCTATCAACAATATCCTCAGGGATCTGTCCATCAAAGAGATCCTTGGACAATCCTCGAAGATATCTCATTATAGCCCAAGTTCCAGCCTTTATTAAGCCGGCCATAAATACTTTCATTGCAGGACCATATGTCTTATTTCTGATAATTATAGGAATTATATCGTTGATTACCCATAAGTTGTGTTGCCAACTCTTCCAGAATAAAGTGAATTGTGCTTCATTTAAGTTTCCAAAGTGCATTGAATTCTTTTCTGAAAAATCTTGATAAAGTAGTGGCGCAACTAAACCTCTCATATTTATTTCTCTGAAATCCTCGATGAGATCTATTGTATACTGTGTCTCATCGGGCGTTTCATCTGGCCATCCTATAATAAGAGTCAAGGCGGGAAACCAATGATTTTCGTTTAGAATTTTACAACCTTCTCTTACTACCGCACCCCACTCCTCTGGCTGATATGGCTTGGTCTTTACCCCTAGATGTTTTTTGACCATTCTCGGTGCTACGGTCTCTACTCCTAAATTTGTGGCAAGCCATCTTCCATTCGCATCCATATTGTTGACTGCGGAAAGATTCTTGATAAGATCCGGTGAAGACGTCACAGCTGATAAGGTCATATGAGTCGTGCCAACAAAATTTGCGCCCACAGATTTTAATCCTTTCCACACATCCAATATTGCATCAGAATTTGGAATGAAGTTCTTGTTGTCACATCCATAAAGGAGCATCTCATCTGACTGAAGCCAAATAGAATCAAACCCATATTTCAAATTAATCTTAGCCTCGGTCTGTAGTCTATCCAATGGTATATCTTTCTTTGAGCGTTTGTTGACATCACAAAAGTCACAACCCCTTCCACATCCACGCATTGCTTCGATCAATGAATTTATAGTTGGCCCTCTTATCAGAGGAATATTGTCAATATTTCTAACAAATGTATGCAGTAATTCTGGTGCATCATCTGCCTCTAGATCATGAAAAAGATCCAGTGCAAGTTCGTCAGCCTCGCCAATCACAACTGTATCAATTCCATGGATCTTCATTCTGTCAGGTTTAGCCAATTCCCATGAACCATTTCCACCGACGACGACTTTGAAGTCATACTTCTTTTTTAATTGTATAATCGAAGCACACATCTTCTTAAATTTCATAGCAACGTAAGACAGTTTTTCTGGAGACATTGTCGTAGTAACTGGTGCCATCCCTAGTGGATCCATTACATTAATACCCACCACTTTTGTATCTGATCCTATACTTTTATCAAGCATCTCTGGATGAGCAAGGAAAATATCTTCACGCTTGTATTCTTTCAAAAGGGCTCCTTCAATTCTTCTTAATCCGCATTGGGCAACCTTAACCTCTCCAGTACTTTTGTCGGTCTCGACACTTGGACAAAATAATTTATCGAAGACAAATTCAGGCACCAGTTCATATGGTCCGCAGGCAATGAAACCGTAAAGGAAGTTTCCTCTATAATTGGTCATCAGACTGCGATCCGCTGTTAAAACTATACGCCTACCAGCCGCCATTTCTATTCTGTATCCTCTGCATTTCGTCTACAGATTCGATATAAATCTATTACCATAACGTTTCTACTATGGTCTGTAGGTTATCCAGTTTAATTAATCAATAGAGACCTCTTCTGTGACCTCTAACCAGTATGGACTTGAGCTGTCGGTGGTCAAGAATACACAACGCATCTGAAAATTTTACCCACTTATAGTCATCGTGTTCTTTTGAGATAGTTACATTCCTAGTAGTCGTGGTTGCAAAATAAAATCTGACCTCCTTTTCTGATTTCATCCCATCAGCTTTGAAATAAGAATAATGGATTCTACCGATATATGATTGAATATATATACATACTATTCCTGTTTCTTCGAATACTTCTCTTATTAGGGTCTGTATTTCTGTCTCCCCTTTTTCTTTATGTCCCTGCGGAAAACCCCAGAAACCTCTTCTATTTTTTAGGAGAAGAAATTCAGATTCTGCATCTTCCACAGAAGTGCAATATCTTATAACTGCCCCAATAGACTGCTCAAGTGCCACGCTATACCAATACTGAGAAATTAGGATAATTATAATATTGTTACTTTATCTTAAACGTATTAATATCCTAATAAAACTGTTGATTAATGCAGGGCCGGTCGTCTAGTCTGGTAGGATACGGCATTGGCATTGCTGAGGTCGTGGGTTCGAATCCCACCCGGTCCAAATCTTTTGCATATTTAAACAATATTGAATTTAAATAGTAAAAATCTCCTTAATTTTGAAGGCAACTCGCCGTTTATGTATAATTTGGTAAATTCTAAATACAGATTTGGTTTTTGAATCATAACCTATTTTTAATATATGTCTAAAGGTTTCTAATTTAGAGTTTACAATAATATTTCCTATACCTTCATTTTTCTCCTTAATTTTCTCCATTATTTTTTTAGGAAGATACATAGGAAAAATATATGATCGTGCATATGCTAATTTTTCCCCAGAATTTTTATTTATAATACATATCTGTCTTTTGATCAGCTCAGGAGTTTCTTTTTGTTTTAAAATTTTTACTTCGGTTTTGGAGTTAGTCAATATACTCAATATTTGCTCTATTGTTCCAGTTTCCGAGATAAGGATTTTGGTAGTGAGAGGAAGTGCGATGTCGGCTTTGCATTCTAGCTCGGCTATCTTCTCTAACATGTACCATCCAAAATCCTTTATAGTTACTGAAACAACAACCAATTATTTTTACAATAATATACATTATTAAAAACTATCTGGCGACTAATCTAAAAACAACCAAGATAGTAGTAAAAACTATTGTTCCTAAACTAACTGTTTTAAGTCTATTTTCGAGTTTTTTCATTCTATTTTTGTCACGTCCATTTCTTCTCAATTCTTTATATGATCTAGATGTTTTAATTTCGATATAACTTTCCAGACCTGCGATTAAAGATACAATTATCGATATAAATCCAATGGAATTAGTTTGCATAATAAATCCCGCCAGTACTGGTAGCACTCCCCAAGACACTGCGAACCAGAAGTTATTATGAAAAAATCCTTTGAACAGTTCTAAATTATATGCAAAAACAAAAAATCCTTCTAGTATGGCAACTATGCAAAGTAGTGGTACATAAAAAATTATGTAATAAACTCCTATAGTATATGCAACGGCTAGACCCGAAATTGTTAACGACCACAATTGTCGTTTGTTGAGGTAATCCCCCCATGGCTTAGTTTTGGAGCCCAAGACGTCAGCGGCATGTGCTGACAGTCCTAGTGCTAGAGCATAAATAACAGATATAGCAATAACTCTTTCCCACAATACAATAGGAGAGAGCAGAGAACCGATTATTGTAAAGGATATGCACATGCCTGTATATGGAAGAAATAGCAATCCTATAAAAATACGAAACTTTATAGGCCCAAATTTAGGCACGAACCACTCATTCAAACGGGTATCTTTATTCAAGGTTTTTTTGCTGAAACAATTGCAGCCGTCCCTACAGTATAAAAATCGCAGGAAATACTCGTGAATCCTGTCTGTTGTAAAACATACATCATTTCTTCTACCCATTTGGTATTTCTTATAACTTTGTTCAGGTCTCTAAATACAATTGCCCAAGAACATACAAAGTTACCAATTATTTGAAGAACTGCAAAATACGCATCCCATAATCTTCGAATAATAATATTTTGTGGACAAGTAAAGTCGTGAAAAACTATGACACCATTATGCTTTAATACACGCCAACATTCTTCTATTAATTTTCTGATATCCACATATTTGGCCAGGTATGATGATATAATAGTATCAAAACTGTCGCTTTTATAAGGTAGTGTTTCTGCATTACCGTTAATAAAGAAATCATGTCTTCTTTTCTTTTTTGCAATTTTCAAATAATCTAAGGCTAAATCCAAACCTATAACTTGTTTTTTATCACTTTTTGATAGCAGCGAAGAAAGAATTCCAGTTCCACAAGCGAGGTCGAGAATATTTTCTCTTTTATCAAGGATGCCCACTATATGATTTTTCCAAAGATAATCCTGTCCAAAGGTAGTAAGACGAACGATAGAGTCATAGCTAGATGCAGTCTTAGAATTAAAGAATTTTCTAGCGTTTTTATGTCCCTCATGTACTTGCAATATTTCTTCTTTGTATTACATGTTGCATACTAATATATGTTGAAAACTTATACAGGGAGATCACCTATATTATAGGAATAATTTGTATTTTGTAAACTGGCAAAGAAACATATCTATAGAATATCTTGGTGGGCGGAAAGTGGTTGTCAAAAGAAATAAATCTACAAAAGTTTTTCATGAATATCTCTTAATATTCACTTATACACTTGCATCCATTTTACTGGCGCATCCCTCAGCTCCTCCTCTTCTAGGAAAAGTTATGATACATAACGAGGGTTATGATATGAGAAGGAATCTACAAAAGTTAGGTATTCCTACGCCAGAGCTGATTTCAATTTCAGATTCCGTTATCATTGAAGAATATATACAACAAGGAGACCTTTATAGAGCATTTTCAGAGGGTGAAAATTCGACATTAGCCTTCCAAGCAGGAGTCTTAACTGGGAAATTGCATAAGGCAAATTACGTTTTTACAGATAACAAGTCCCAGAATTATCTCGTGGCATCAGACAATTCTCTTATAAGAACAGATTTAGGATTCATACAAAAAAAAGGTTCAATATTTTCACGTAGTATTGATATTGCTTCATTTCTTGCAAGTGTAATAGATTTTGGGAACTGTCAATATCAGGCAATAGAAAGGGGTTTTTTCTATGGATACAAATCAGAGACAAAGCATAGTTTTCCTTATCTTTCTATCATATTACGAAATATTCTTTCTTTCGCTTTTGCTTCTAATCACGCTGCGATGATTCAAAACATGGTTAGAGACTCTTTGAAATGGCTATGAAGTTAAATAGGCTACGAGAAGAAAAGTTTATGGAAGAAATTTTGAAATTTTGTAAGAGAAATTATTATACTCAAGTAAATACAAAGTATTGATATTACCTGCTCTTCTTTATTGATTCCTTTATTGATTCCTTTACTGATTTGCATGTATCTTTTGATATAAATTTTTTGATATTCCATATCTATGAAATAAGAAAATATTTTTTTCAATACTTCTAAATTTTTAAATGCTCCGTATCAGAAAAATTCAGACATCTTCTGGACATAAGTTCCCAGCTAAAGATTTAACAACATTGAACAAGATTCAACGAAGAAGTATATTATATGTATTACCTATCTATAAGAATAGCGAAAACTAGATTTACTAGATAGCTAAAGTTACCATCCTTTAATAGGCCTGTTAAAATATAAAAAAACAACCTGCATTCAAAAGATTATTCTTCTTCTTCTTGATATATTGAACTATCTTGATTGTGTTACCCTAGTTTACTCTACCTTACTTTACTCCCGTAATGTAGATAAACCCTGTCTAGTTTTAATAGAAGAATTGCCTAGCTCAACAAGTAGCATTGATAGAAAGAGACACAAAAAGAAATTACTTTTTTTTGTTTTATCCGTTACTATAATAATAGTAATTCTGATTATGATGATGATAGTAGCATTATACTTTAACCTAGAGAATATGACAATAGGCCAAGCGCAGACAACAACAACAACAACAACAGAACAAGCAAGGGCCATCTTTACAAATTCCATATAAATCTCTGAAAGTAGAATTGGTGACTGAAGGATTGTCTTTTCCTACAAGCATGGAATTTATAGATAATAACAATATTTTGGTTTTGCAAAAGGATAATGGAACAGTACATCTTGTCTCAAATGGTATTCTACAGAAGAAGCCAGTGTTGAAAGTACAAGTTGACACTAAGGGAGAGCGTGGAATGCTTGGAATTACCCATAGTAGAAAAGATACTGTGTTTCTTTATTTTACTGAGTCAGAACATGATAAGCCGTTAAGAAATAGAGTATATAGATATCATTGGGATGGAGCGAATCTTGTTAATCACACTTTGATTTTGGATTTGCCTGCAGCTCCAGGTCCCTATCATCAAGGTGGAAAATTGAAGATCGGTACGGATAATTACCTCTATGCAGTTATAGGAGATCTTACTTCAGGAGACGGTTTACTACAGAATTATAAAGATGGAAAGAAACCTAATGATGCCTCAGTCATATTAAGAGTAAATCCAGATAATGGTTCATCAGTCAATAATAATCCATTTTCTAATAATAAGAATAATAGTGATGATTATAATAATAATGATAAGGATAATGTTGAGAGCTTGTTGGACAAGTATTATGCATATGGTATAAGAAATAGTTTTGGAATAGATTTTGATCCTATAACAGGAACCCTGTGGGATACAGAAAATGGAGAAAATGGCTATGATGAAATTAATCTTGTTGAACCAGGATTTAACAGTGGATGGGCACAAGTTATGGGGCCTATTGCTAGAAATAATAATAAAACAGACAATGATTTGGTCAATTTTCCAGGCTCGATATATGCTGATCCTGTATTTAGTTGGAAAGACCAGATTGGAGTTACTGACATAGAGTTTCTAAATTCATCAAAACTTGGAGATAAATATGCAAATAACATTTTTGTTGGTGATATTAATAATGGTAATCTATATTACTTTGAAGTTAATGACAGAAGAACAGGTCTAAAGTTTGATGATGATAATAATAATATTAATAGCAGCCTCCACTATCGCTACCACCACCACTACCATACTGGACTAACTGATTTTGTGGCTGATAATAAGGATGAATTATCAGCAATAGTTTTTGGAACTGGCTTTGGCCGTATAACTGATATCGAGACAGGTCCTGATGGATTTTTGTATATATTGTCATACCAGGATGGAAAAATATATAGAATTGTAGACTGATGTCGCAGACATAGGAACACAAAGGGTATCTAATTCTTAATAAAGCGGCTATTATTAGAGCATAAGTATTATAACAAACTACAGAATAAAATGCAAACAATTAACCAGCTATTCTTTGTAGATGATATGTTTTACCAACAGATTTCATAGGTAGAAAAGATAGGTCAGTGTTTTTTAATGTAAAATTTCATCGTTCTTTATATCTGCATTAACCAAATAGCAACGTTAAAAGCAGTTTTACACATAAGCCATTTATAAGAAAAATAGAAGTAAACTTACTTTATACTAATGAAGAACCGTAGATTTTGGTTTATAGTAGGTCTTTTTAAAAATTGCAGTTATCAGAGGATTATTTAATAGATAGCAGACAAGACAGCAATAAAGGTAAGTATTAAAACCCAACGCATTTGCTTGTTCATTTTTATTAATTGCAATGATATATTATGCTTTAAGGAAATAAATAAAGTATTTTACTGATTTCAATCTACCCTTTAAATCGAGAACTCTTCGTAATTATGTTATTGTTTCATGTCTATGATTTAAGTTTTCAATAGCCAAGTTTCCCAGATAACAGAAAATATCTATAGACATTCTTATTGTTAGCTCGCCTTAATGACCAGTAATTAAATTATGCGAAAGTTATTCCGTCACTTCTGGGGCTACTGTCTCTTAATAAGGGCTTAACAACATCGTTAAGTATTTATTGTTATATCCTGGGTATTTCTAGAATCTATAGACCTATGGGACTATCAATGTTTTTTTATCGAAACCACCGGAACCAAATTTGCAATAGAAGCATTGGTCAGACTGCATATAAGGTATTCTTTGGACCACTACTGCACCTATTTTGAGTGCGATTTTCGTCATCAGTCTATACTTAAAAGGCATTGATGGAATTACTTCGCCAAAATATACACTGTAATGATCAGGGCAGAATTTAAGTATTACCTGAGCTTTTTGTCTCTGTTCAGGGATGATTTCTCTATTATTATTACTTACTGCTTTGGCTATATTAATCTGTTCACGTATATACTCATGCTTTGGACATGGGCAATTCTTACCTCCAGGGTGTTTATAGGCTGGAATGTTCTTCCAATCTAGATTTGGGAAGTCTCTTTCAAAATCGTCCATAAACGATCACTAGTCTCTTATAACGTCATGTCATATAAAGGTGTGGGATTTAGTATTATAACAACCTATCATCCATCCATCAGCAATGAAAATTATGGTTCAAAAATGAGAAAAAATATATTCTTGAAGTTATAAGAAACGACAAGCATCGTGACAAGAGACAATTACAGTGCTGGAACTAGCAGTGCAACTACTGCTACAACAACGGCGGCTAGAAATAATTCTATAAAGAGCACTCAGAATGATTCAGATTCTAACCTCAATACCTTACTAGGATTCAAAAAATCGCTGGTAGAAGAACAGAGAATAGGTGAATTAAAAATACAGGAACTTAACAATAAGATTGAAGATACAAAGAAGCAGATTGATGAGGAAAGAATAGAATTAGAGAATTTACGTGTCAAATTAAAACACATAAACGATCAGAAAGATGCAGAATACCCAAAATTTACTGAACTGAAGAGTAATCTTATAGAAGCAAAAAATCAAATGAAATCTCTAGATGAAAAAGCAGGTCCAGCAGGATTATCTAAATCGCGTAGAGACCGTTCTGATCTAGCGAATTTGACCAAAGCTTTTGAACAAATTGAGCGCGACATTCAAACAAAGAAATTGTCAAAGGACGAAGAGCGAAAATTAGTTGCAAAATCAAAAGAGATTGCTACGAAATTATATGCGCTAAAGATCATACACAAGAAAGAAGATCGTTATAGAAACATTTCGTTTCAATATGACTCAATAAAAGCAAAAATTAATGGTATCTTTGATCTGAAATCAGAACTTGGTAACAAGATTGGTGAATTGAAGAAAAGCTTAGATGTTCTTTTAAGTTTACGTGAAAATTTATATGAAGAGAGAAGAAAAATAATACGCGAAGTAAGGGAAGCGGCAGCAAAATTAGAAATGGTTGAAACGCAACTCAATGCAATTGAATTTAGAAGATCGCGTATTCAGGCTTCTGAATATAGACAAAGAAAACAAAAGGAAAGCGGAGAAAGGCGAGAATCCAGATATGAAGTTGCTCAAGAGAGAGCCAAGCGTAGTAAAGAGAATCAAGAAAGATGGAATACATTAAAGGAAGCTGCATTGAAAAAGATGTCCAGTGGCGAAAAGCTATCATTTGAAGAGATGAAACTAATCTTCGGTGACAGTAATAATCCAGATTAATGTCTGATTTCAGATGACAAAGTTATAGTGTGAATGAAATTATTAGTATGTATAGCAAATTATAATTGGCTGACTTTATCATCTTATCAAGATTGTGAATGTCTGACACAAGGCAGCTCCTAGTTCGTAGAATCAAGGATGGAACAGTAATAGATCATATTGAATCTGGCAAAGCATTGTTAGTATTACGTACGCTAGATATTACAGGCAAAGAGGGAAACGTCATAACTGTTGCTTTAAACGTTCCAAGTAGCAAGCACGATAAGAAAGATATTATCAAAGTAGAAAACAAATTTTTAGAAAAAAATGAAACTAACAAACTTGCCTTAATTGCTCCTCATGCAACTATTAATATTATCAAAGAGTACAGATTAGTAGAAAAACGTAAGATCCAACTTCCTGACTCAATAATTGGAGTCTTCAAATGCCCTAATCTTAAATGTGTTACTAACAGTGATGAGTATATCAAACCTGTTATAAATATTATAGATAAAGAAAAAATCATATTAAGATGCAGATATTGTTTCAGAACTCTTACAATAAACGAATTAGTATCTTGATAACTATAGATTTATTATAATATTATGACCGACGCTATTCTCTTCGGCCATGGCATTATCGATCAAGAAGGGAAACTATAATTACTGTCCCCAAATTATATAAAATATATTGAGCAACATCATTTCAGCTGAGGGATATCTAGATTGATTTTCATCGGATCAACTATAAGAGAAAAATATTAGAATTATTATGATTGTCCTAGGATTATGATTGCTACGACGATACCATAAATCGCGATTGCTTCTCCGAGAGCCGTAAACACTAGAGCCTGTGATCTAAGCTCAGGTCTTTCAGTAATAGCTGCAAGACCTGCTGCACCCACACCTCCAATAGCAATACCTGCGCCAAGAGCGGCTAATCCAAAGGCAACTCCTGCACCGATAAATTTCATAGAGCCGCCAGCAGTTGCTGTTGCTTCTTCCTGGGCATAAGCGTTATTTAACAAATACCCTGCAGCAATTAGAGCCACGCCAGCAATCATTGCTATTGTTGAAAATGACGATAATTTCATATATACGGTAAGCAAGATAAAATGCCATATTTAACTATAACTAAAATAACCAAAAGGTAAATTTAATAGAGAATGAAGTCATGAAGATTATAAAAACTTGAGTGTGTTATGTTATTTTTTAGTATTTAATATTAAAGGCTATTATTCCTTAATTCAGGAAAATGTCTATATATAATTTCTAACCTCACAACATTAAAAGTTGTCTCATTTTTGCTTATTCCTATCCGTCAAAATACATCATTTATCTTAGAATAATAGAACAATATGATGAAACCGATGGTGGCTATGAAATTCTTTGCCGTTTTATATGATAATAACTATGTGGATAAGATATAGAAGGAGATTACCTGAAATATACTATAGTAACTAATTGCGTAAGCAAAAAATTGAAATAATCGATTTGTCTTTAAGTAAATGCTAACCTTATTTTTGTCCAGTAATAGGTGGATATCAAACTATTTTCGTCTCATTTAATTCTTATATTGCAAATGAGAAATGCCCTAATATACAATATAGTCGGTGATCTAAAAGGAAAATTGACTCGGAACGATGTTATCATTATCACTACAAAAATAAAAATCTTTATGATTATTTAATAACTATATTTATGGTTTTTCTTATTGTAATTATCATTTATTATATAGTGTAGAGATAAAAGAAAAAAAGAAGAATAATGACCAATACTAAAAGAATTTTATCTTTGACACATGAACAAGATGTAGATGGATTATTTTCGGGTGCAATTCTAAAGAATGCCTTCCCAGATACTTTAGTTTTTCTTACAAACTACGGACAAAAAAACATGGAAAGAGCTGCCAACATAATCAAAAGTAATGTGGCTAGATCAAGCAAGAATGGAACAATTGTAATCACTGATTTAGGTATCGACGATGCAGAAGATATCAAGCCTATAGAAGACGCTGCGATCGATGCAAGAAATTACGGATGGGATTTTGTATGGTTAGATCATCATGTTTGGTCTGAGGAAATAAAAAGAAGAGCGCAATCGTTTGCATCTTTGATCTTATCAAAAGACGAAATGAAATGTACGGCAGAATTAGTTTATGAAAGATTTGCAAAAAATAGAAGAACATGTGAAAGGATAGCTAAATTCGCACATAATGTTGATTTTCGCTTGCCTGCAGTACATAAGTTACCACCACTTCCTGAGCTTATTAGCTATTATCGTAGTCTAATTAATCCTTATCCAAAATTGCAGTCTATAGTAAATAAAGCCTCTAAAGGTGTATTTTGGGATGACGAGTTGCAAGAGGACTTTGAATACCAATACCTTCCAGTAAGGGAATCTGCCATATCCTCTGCGATGAAATCGCTTACAATATATAATATCCATAATCACAAAGTAGCCATCACAGAGTCACCAAGAATAATATCTAAAAGCATTTTGTCAGAAAAGATATTTCTAGAGAAACCAGAGGTAAGTCTTGTGATTTTATTTGCTCCAGATGGAAAAGTAAGTATCAGGAGAAAGCCAGGCTCAGATATAAAATGTGATGTTATTGGTCGAAGATTAGATGGTGGAGGCCATAGTTATGCAGCAGCGGGTATAATAAAGAATAATAGTGAAAGTCTAAAAAAAGGACAAGTAGCACAAGCATTAGAGACAATTTTGAAAGAGATATAGTTGACAATTATATTATTTGAGTTTTGAAACAAGTATTATAGCGAGAAAGTTCATTCTAAAAAAATCATAGGAATAAGACATTATGTGTTAATTTCAGATGTTCCTTATGACTATGAGGAATACGATCTTGTTCTTGTTTTTGCCATCGGTTGTAACTGGAGCAATATCTGTATGAAAATGAACAGCAAACTTAAACCTTCCCGTCACAGAATCTCCTTTCTGCATGTTTATCTTGGTACGAGATAGCATCAGACAAGTTCATTATCTTACGTTTTGTACAAGCATTTTGTTCATGTTATCTCTCTATTTTAAAATTATATCTTCTTCAGTATTGTTTAATACTATACTTCAGCAATAATGAGTTTTTTGAGTTTCATAATGTCCGGGCAAGAGGATATGTTCCAACAGTTTTCTTTTATTTGTATTAACTGCTATTGGTACAAATCGATGAATCTTTTTGCATCTCTCATGTCTTGTCTAAATGTTGTTGCAATTGTTACTTGGCGTCCTGTAAATTATCTCTTAATCCTTTTTTCTAACTTCCTACGGTTGCATTTGCGATGGTCAATGCATGATTTGACACCAAAATAAATTCTTTCATCGCATTAGTTTATTTTGTATCATCAGCATAATATATGGCACGATCTGCACTTTATTAATTGAGAATAATTATCATTATCCATTTCTAATTCGTATTAATTCAGGCATAGCATCTCCCAATAAGTTTCGTTGGTTAATATAATCAGATATAATGTATAAACATCAAGTAGAAATACTATATGGGGAAAAATATTAGAAGTTGGAAAGCCAGGTATTCCAAAGAATAGCCTTTAAGATCATTGTTATGGTATCGTTTTAACTATCTGCATTAAGCTATCAAGAAAAATCGTTTTCATTTACTATCTTCACTGTTTCCTTTTTCTCCTTTACGGAAGAATCATCAAGCGACAAGTAATGGCTTATAGTGGCGCTCCTATTATCATTAAGAATTATATCCAATTTAATTACGAATTCTCCCCAGCCTTGGGCTTCAAGCCTAAATCCTGTATTTTTATTGGTGATCAGAATGTCTTTAACTCGAAAAGTGGGATGAAGATGATATTCTACTGCTTGTATCTGATTTAGCAGTGATGGCGGTTCCGTCTCAATGAAAATCTTCCAGTAAAACCACTGTTCACCCATATCATTACGATAGCGTTTGCTAGTATTTCTGACAATAATTTTTGCAGGCCATTTAATACATTGCATGCCTGTAATTAATTGTATATTTTCCTATTATAAAAGTTCATACAATGTTGTTGAAATATAATTCTAGGCTTATCTATAAAGAAGAAACAAAAAAACATCAAACAAAAAACGAAATGCATTAAACCTGAAGAGGTTGCATAAAACTCTGAATGATTAATATCTTAAGAGGAGAGTACAGGTACAAAAATTAAGGGATAATAGTATTTGGAGATAAAAGCTAAGTTAGCACCAAAATATTAATGCATTTACTGTTCCTATGAATTCTGTGGGTTGCACTCTAGTCAAATCTTTCTTTCATTCCACTGAATTAAAGTTATTGAGGATAAAACAAATGTTCACATACTTTTAGCTGGATGTATAATTAATTGAACCTTTTACTTACGGCTTCCAAGCAAATAATCACGTATTAAGACCATATCCTTTTGTATCATCTGCTACTCCATGGCAATGTATAGATGATTCATATTTCCAAAATATCCTGAAAGCATGAAACGGTTGCTTAAATTAAGCGGTAAACCAAAGCTATTTTTGTTGAAAAGCATCCAAAGCAATGAAAAGTTAGCTGGGGAATTTAATAGGATAGAGCAGTTAGTCATAAGTATATGAAAACTTTATTTGCAAGTCTAAACATATTCCATTTAAATTATGGTGGTTATTTTTTCTGTTATAACCACAATATTGCTTGCAATAATAGTTTTTGTAGGCAGTATTTGGTTATATTTCCTTTTATACATAGTAAAATCTTATAAACAATCGCCTGTACTTGAATCCTTTAATAAACCTAGTACAAATAACTTCCCAAAAGTTAGTATAATTCTACCTGCACGCAATGAAGAAAAATATATTGGAAAATGTCTTGACAGTTTGCTGAAACAAGATTATCCAAATTATGAAATTGTTGCTATCAATGACTCATCATCGGACATGACAGGTAAAATATTGCAACTATATCAAATAAAAAACTCTGATAAAATAATAGTTATTGATGCAGGATCCTCATCTGATGATGAATGGACAGGGAAAAATTGGGCATGTTATCAAGGATACTTAAAGTCAACTGGAGAAATATTTCTCTTTACAGACGCAGATACCATTTATTCATCTTCTTCCACTATATCACTAGCAGTGGACTATCTAAGTAAACAAAAACTTGATGCTCTTACTCTTAGACCAAAAATTAGATGTGAGAGTATCTGGACTAAGATCACGTTCCCTCTGCTATGGAGTTTTTCATATATTACGTATTCAGCCTTACGTGTTAATAATTCAAAAACAACAAAATCTGGTTATTTTTTTGGCTGTTTCTATCTAATAACTAGAAGAACCTATGAAGCCATTGGTACCCATAAAGCGGTAAAAAATGAGATTGTAGAAGATGCGGCATTAGGTGAAAAAGTAAAACAAAGGCACAAATTGAAAATGGTTCAGGGCGATCATCATATATATACCATCATGACAGCAAATTTTAGTACACTTTTACAAGGATTACGAAGGAGTATTAATCTAATTCCATTTTCTTTTACTGAAAAAACTAGCGTATTTACAATGTTATTCCTGTTAGTTATTCCATTTTTTTTATTGCCCATCTCAATCTTCTCAGTATCAACATATAATACTTATACAGATAACAATCACTTGAATCAACTATTACTAATAATTAATTTAATCACTATTGTTCTTTTATTTTCAATTACTGTTGCACAATCCAATATTGGGCTACTCCAAAATCCAATTTACAGTTCTGCTTTTCCAGTAGCATGTACACTTATCTCAATTGCATTTATCTTATTTATAATAAATCGCAAAAGATCGGACACTATTAATTGGCAAGGCAGAAAGTATACTATTAGCAAAAAAGCATATACCATCTGCTCGAAGAGAAAGCCATTTCAGAGTTAAAACAAACATATTTTACACTGGATCTTATTATCATACACGGAAGATCAAGATCAGATATTTCTGAGAAGTGTAATATAGTTTCGTTGAGAATTTGAAAACAATTATTGCTTTGTAATCAAATTAATAGAATAGCCTAATCCAGGGGATTCTTATAATATAGATATTGCTATAAAATAAAAGCTGAATACAAACTTTATTATTCGTTAATTCTGAATATAGGTCGAGAGTATTTTGGAAATAAATTTTGATAAGTTTTCCAAAAGTATACATAACAACAGACTCCCTTTTGTCTCTATTTTTGTTATAATAATATTAATAAATAGTATATTAGCAACGGCTAATTTTATTATTCCCTCTTTTGCTAAAGAGGAGGTTACATTAACAGCTCAGCTAGTCGAACCAAGCGAGAGATGGGACATGCTTATTTCAATGGCATTACAGGATTTGAGAGCAAAACATCCTGAGCACAATATTCAGATAAACTATACCACTTTAGATTATAATGATGCTAGGAGGCAGATGTTAAATACAATGTCTAACCAAACTTCCATTGATCTGATATCAGTAGATCAAATCTGGCTTGGAGAATTCGCTGACAAGGGATTTCTAACAGATCTTACAAATCTTACGGATAGTTGGGGTAGATCTTCTGATTGGTATGAAACGAATTGGGATGGGGGTGTTTATAACGATAAGATATATGGTATCTGGGCCTGGACAGACGTCAGAAGTATATGGTATTGGAAGGATCTCTTGAATAATTCAGGTGTTGATCCTAACTCATTAAAAACCTGGGATGGATATATTGAATCTACAATAAAGCTTAATGACGCATTAAAAGGTAAGGGAATACAAGCCGTCGAGCTTGTTGGTGGTCCAGGTTCTCCAAATGAATGGTTTCCATTTCTATGGATGCTTGGAGGAGACATACTTGATAACAGGCAAGGGCATCCAACAAAAGACAGATACTGGTTTCCGATATATAATAGTACAGAAGGAGTTAAAGCACTGGAATTTTTCAAACAACTAGTTGACGTAGGTGTTAAACCAATAACAGTTGATTTTGAAAAAGAATTTGTTGATAGAAAATATGCCGTTATGCTTGGTGGCTCATGGTTGCCAGGATACTTTTTGTCTCTTACAAACAGAAGTCCCGAAGAGCAAGTAGGTATGATACCAATGCTTCCAGTACCAAATAAAAATACTTCGACTACAACTATTATGGGAGGATGGTTACTGAGTATTCCTAGTACTTCGAAAAACAAGGACTTGGCATGGGAATTAATTACGATAATGTTAAAACCTGAAATACTTTCTCCTATGCTAGCAAAATATGGATACCTTCCAACACAAATATCTATAGGACAGGGACCTTATTCAGCAGAATTGCGAAAATCAATTCCATATTATAATGAATTGATCTCTTTGATTCCATTTGGACAAGAGAGGCCCAATATACCGGAATATTCGCTGATAGCTGATCACATAAGTGAAGCAATCGATGCTGTTTACTCTGGTACTAAGGAACCTAAGCAAGCATTAGATTATGCTGCTGCAAAATCTTCAAGAGCTCTTGGTTGGTAAATTAATAGCCGCTACAAAGGTTGTTTTTATTATTTTCAACTCTTAAAACTTAGATGATTTTGAACAGTTTGGCAGTATTAGTATATACGACAAAAAATTTTGATACTTAAGAATGATATATCTAAAATATTCACAATAACTCGGCCAAGAGATTTAGTACCATCATGTCTATAATAAGCCTCACAAAATCAAGAAGTTTGAATTTGAAAAACTGAATATGCACCTTCAATTGTTACCTATATAAAGATATCCACCGAACAGTAAAAATATCCTTTTGTTATGTTTTATATTCTGATAGAATATGATTAAACATTTTCAGCTATAATCTAATGTTCATACATATTCCGTGTTTTGTTTGCTATCATATAGACAATATTCCATGCAATGTTGTGATATTTAATATTACCCGAAGAATATTATTTTATAACTATCTTATCTTGAACATAGCAACTAGGAAGGTATAATAATTGAGTTTGAATTGGGTAGATATTATAGATGTTCTGTCTTGCTTAGTGCTTTTCTCTTGTATTTGTACAAGTCTTCTTTTATATTTTCAATCATTGAATCATGCTCTTTCCTTAGTCTCATTTTGGCAGTTTCAAACATTTTGTTGATAATATCTTCCGCCATGTTAAATCTTCTTCTTTTCCAAAACGACCTTCACTTTCTTTAGTCTTACAAATTCTTCTCTTTCTCTTTCCTCCAAAGTTGCTTTAATATAGTAAACCGCATCTTGATATTGAGGAATAATGACAAATTCTAATGCATTTATTAGTTTTTGTGTTCTTTCGAGCTCTTTAGCTAAACTAAAGATCGCATTCTCATATTCTGCTGCCTTACATATACCTGGGAGTGCATCCTTTATGAGTTTGGCTGCCTTATCTACATAAGCATTTGTGTCTGCAAAACCATATGCTATTGTTTGTGCGCCTTCTTTTGCTGTTACCTGAAGAGTAGGTACTTTAACATCAACAATTCTGCGGACATTGACATCAACTTCCATTGTACTTGGTGTTGAGATTGCAATAGATTCAGTAGTTGATGTACCTAATGAGAGATATGCATCATAGACTGATTTGTAAATCTCTTCCAACGGTAGCCAAATATCTTCTCTTGCTTTGTTTGCCTCCTCAATCATTTCATCTATTTTCTTCAACAATACTTCCCGCTTATCGTCGAGAATTTTGTGAACCATCTTTGCTACTTGCATTGAGCGCCGTATCTTAATCAATTCAATTTTAGTCGCCGTAACTCTTTTGCCGAATGACATAGATTATTATTATTCTCCTCCAGTCCCTTTATAGAATTGTCTTACATTCTTATCCTTGATCTTAGTTAGTTCTCCTTCGGGAAGTGTCGATAATACATTCCATGCCTTGCCAAGCGTTTCCTCAAGGTTTCTATTCTCATCTGCACTTTGTTTTAGAAAATAACTTTCAAACATATCGCCTGCATCTAGATATTTCAAGTCAACACCAGTTAATCCGGCCCTACCAACAATTTCTGCAAGTGCTCTTACTTCTTGTGCTCTAGAATAAGCATCATAAAGCTGATTTCCTACTTCCATGTGATCCCCTCTTGTCTTTCCTTCACCTACTCCATCTTTCATCAATCTTGAAAGGGACATAAGCACATTGACTGGCGGATAGATACCTTTCCTGAATAAATCCCTGCCTAGAACAATCTGTCCCTCAGTTATGTATCCTGTAAGATCAGGAATAGGATGAGTTATATCATCCGCTGGCATAGACAAGATAGGCACCTGTGTTACACTTCCATTTTCTCCTTTAATTCTTCCTGCACGCTCATAGTTATTCGCCAGATCGGTATATAAGTATCCAGGATAACCCTTTCTGCCTGGTACTTCTTCCCTTGCCGCACTAATCTCCCTAAGTGCCTCTGCATAGTTAGTCATATCAGTAAGAATTGCTAATACATGCATACCCAGATCAAATGCTAGATATTCTGCAACAGTTAATGCCACTCTTGGAGTTATGATTCTTTCAATAGCTGGATCGTCTGCCAAGTTCAGAAACAGCACACTTCGTCTTAGTGCTCCTGATTCCTCCAAACTACGTTTAAAATATTGTGCTTCGGAATATTGTACACCTATAGCTGCAAATACTACGGCAAAATCCTCCTTAGTTCCTACTACTGATGCCTGGCGGGCAATTTGAGCTGCTAAGATATTATGAGGCATACCAGAACCTGAAAAGATCGGAAGCTTTTGTCCTCTCACCAAAGTTAGCATTCCATCAATTACTGAAACTCCAGTCTGTATGAATGAAGTAGGATATTCTCTTCGTTCTGGGTTCATTGGTTCTCCATTCACATCTATGAATCGATCTGCAATAGGATCTGGCAACCCGTCGTTTGGCCTCCCTAGCCCGTCAAATACCCTACCGAGCAATTCCTGCGATACTGGCATTGCCATTGTTTTGCCCAAAAATTTTGCCTTTGTACCAGTGATTGCCAGACCTGTTGTACCTTCAAATACTTGAACAACTGCTTTGCCATGACCTACCTCTAATACTCTGCCTAGTCTTCTCTCACCCTCCGTGGTCTCTATTTCTACTAGTTCATCGAAGGAAGCTTTTGTGATGCCATCAACAATAATAAGAGGCCCTTTAATCTCTGCTACTTTAGTATATTCTACACTAGCTGATTCAGACAACTGCTTGTACCTCCTCATGTGCGATAATTTTGCGGAATTGTTCGGTCATTTGTTTATCCATATCATCAAGTTTATGAACTTGATCGTCAGGAATTTCAAATTTGGCTTTCAGAAGTGACGGAATAATGGGCATAGCTCTAATATCTACGAGTAATGCACCTTCTTTAAGAGATCTAAGAGATTCCTTATAGAATCTTACCATTAATTTCACTAATTTCAACTGTTTTTGAGGACTGCAGTAAGTGTCTACTTTGTCGAAAGAATTTTGCTGTAGTATACCTATCTTTATCATTCTCGCGACTTCCAATACCAATTTTTCTTCATCTGGTAATGCTTCAGGACCCAGCAATCGCACTATCTCTTTTAGAGTGTCCTCTCTCTGAAGAATATGATATGATTCTGCCCTCAGATTGTACCAGTCAGCACTTACATTGCTTGTCCACCATTTTGAAACATCGTCTAGATATCCAGAATATGACTGCATCCAATTTATAGATGGATAATGTCTTGAGTAAGCCAATCTAGTATCAAGAGCCCAGAAGGTTTTAATGAATCTAATCGTGTGAGTTGTTACTGGTTCTGTAAAGTCTGCTCCTGATGGAGATACAGCTCCTACAAGTGTTACCGATCCTGCTCTCTCTGGACTTCCCAATGCTCTAACACGACCTGCTCTTTCATAGAATTCTGCTAACCTTGATGCAAGATATGAAGGATATCCTTCTTCTGCAGGCATTTCTTCAAGACGACCAGACATTTCTCTTAACGCTTCAGCCCATCTACTTGTCGAATCCGCTACTAGTACAACATCAAATCCCATATCTCTATAATATTCTGCCAAAGTAACTCCAGTGTAGATTGATGCTTCTCGAGCAGCTACAGGCATATTGCTTGTATTTGCTACAAGAACTGTTCTTTCCATCAATGGTCTACCTGACCTAGGATCAATTAAATGCGGAAATTCAACAAGCACTTCAGTCATTTCATTACCACGTTCACCGCATCCAATATAGACTACAACTTTAGAGTCAGCCCATTTCGCTATCTGATGCAACGTAACAGTCTTGCCGGTTCCAAAACCCCCAGGAATGGCACCTGTTCCTCCCTTTGCTATAGGAAAGTAAGTATCTATTATACGTTGACCTGTAATTAATGGAACCGTAGGATCGTATCTTTCTGCATAAGGTCTAGGTTTTCTTACAGGCCATTTATGGTACATTTTTAATTGGAATTTCTTTCCATCTTTTTCGGCCGTAGCAACAATGTGCTCTAGATCGTATTCGCCTTCAGAAGAAATATCTGTCAATTTTCCCCCCTTAAAGTCAGGTGGAACAAGAATGCTATGAGTCAATAGTGGAGTTTCTTCTACGGTTCCAAGAATAGAACCTGCCTCAATTTCATCTCCTTTTTTGAGTGTTGGCTTGAACTTATACTTTTTTTTCATATCAACTGGAGTTGTGGCTATACCTCTTCCAATGAATGCTCCCGATTTTTGAGCAATTTCATCAAGTGGTCTTTGGATCCCATCATATATCTTTCCAATGATTCCTGGTCCTAGCAATACTGACAGAGGTTGTCCAGTACCGACAACTGGTTCTCCAGGTTTTAAACCAGAAGTAGATTCATAAACTTGAATAAATGCGACATCTCCAGTCAATCTTATGACCTCTCCGATTAACTTTAAATCTCCTACCGTTACGGTTTCGTACATTTTTGCAGAAGCCATGCCATCAGCTCTTACCGCGGGACCGCTGACCCAAACAATTCTTCCTTTAGCTACCATCCGTTAAACCTCTCCTCTTAGCATTTGGGCGATACTCTTCCTTATTAAAGGTTTTAGCCTCTCGATGCGCGAATCGAGAGTATTATCAAATGACATAGATCCATCTGCGGAGGTTAGTCTTATTCCACCGATTGCGTTTAGTGGATGATCTGACATTTTTATTTTTATCTTATTATTATCCTTGAAACTATCTGAAATGGCTTTTTCGACTAATTCAATATCATTTTTGTTGCATTCAACTATAACTTGGTCTGAATCTATCATCGTAACACTATCTTTGAGGATTTTCCTCATGAGAAGTCTATAACTATTCTCTTTATTTGACGAAGCCAATATTGTTTTTGCTTTTTCAAAAGTATCATTTACAGCCCTTTCAATCAAAACAAGCTGTCTATTTCTGGCAGACAATCGGCTAGATCCAACAATCTGCCTTTTGAGGTTATCTCCTTGTTTTCTCGCACCTTCAAGAATTCTATTGTATTCTGCCTCGAGTTTTGTTCTTGAAGCTGCAAGATTCTTTAATGATTCCTGAAAAGAAGAATCAATTTGTGTAATAAAATCTGCCTCTGCCTGGGATATGACCTTGTTTATCGTTCGCTCCAAAGCTGAAGACGAGCTCATTTAAAGCTCTGATCTGTTAACGTGATTTTAATCTTTTGTTATTCCAAACTAAATCATTAATCGATATAACCATTAATCTTTATCTTCAATAATATGGCAAAAATCTCATGAACATTTGATCTCAATGCATCTATACAATAAATTTTGAAATTCTGGTTTGACCCTCTAAATATGACAAACTCTATATTTGAAATTTGATTGAATTTTTTAATATTTCTACGCCAGTTAGAATAAGTTCTATAAGAGGATCCTGCCGTCATATGGATAAGACTTCTTGACTTAATGAGGCACGTGGAATTTTTGTTCTCTGCCTCTCTAGTAAGTATCCTACAAAAAAATTCTAGTGTCATTAGCGTATTTGGGACTTTTAAACTGATGTAGCACTGGCTAACATGATAAAATCATGTATTCAAACCAATTATTAGTCATGTCGTTTCTTTACAAGATCAAAAATAGTCTTTGTACATTTGCCTTTTTCTGAGATGATGTTGTACATACTCTTTAAAGCATCTAGATATCTAGGAATTAACTGAAATAAGAATTCTTTATTCCTATGGATTATATGATATTTTATGACTCGTGCAAATAATATATATTGCAAACGGGCGAGGCTGTTAAAATGAATACAATCACAGATTGTCTTAAATTTAAGATGAAACTAGATATCTTGAAGTGTATAATAATTTTTCTCTTGAAGATTGAGACAAAACGCTGCATCGCTGTTGCAGTGTATTGGATCTTGAAATTTTTTGTCCATCGCTTTCACATTTAATATCTTCTATGGCATCTTGACAATTTCTTATATTACGTAACATTGGTAGTAAATCTATTGTGTAGAATCTGAGGAGACGTGTTAACTCCAAGAATAGAGCATCATAATAATTTGGTCTTTCTGATCTGGAATCTGTATTATGATTTGAGAAAGGGCTAAATCCTATTTTAGCCATTGTATCTAGTAATTATGGAATATATGCGTATTATTACGGTTGCGTTAGGACTACTTTTAGGAATTATTTCTGTGACTACAATTGATGTAACAGCTCAAACAAATGAGGCGAGAAACGGCGGTCCTACTGCAGATTCAGCCTCTGGCAACATAACAACTCAGATAATGCCTCAGGGAACAGCAGTAGAGGCAGACAATAATACTAAAGCAACTTCAAAGAATACACCTACAAGTTCAAGCGCATCTGGTAATATAACCTCAGAAATAGCTCCGCAAGGAACATCAGTACAAGAATCAGATCAAACTTCTACTGAAAAAAATAATACAACATCAACTGTTGGTAGAGCAGGCATTGATAATAATAATATAGGTAATGTTAATGGCAATAATGAGTAATAAATATACTTATAATAATAACACCATCAATAAGAACAATAAATAATTACTTTGGAGTTAGTCCTTAGCAGAAGATTCCTAAGTTATAGAAGAGCTCAGAAAATACAAAATAATATATTCGTAAATAACAGCTAACACATTGTGAGATTCTACTAATAATATTTAAGGATGAATGAGACACAGCAGTTCTGAGCTATAGATGCAATACAAATGGGATCACTTAAAATATAAACATCATTTAAACTATTAAAAGAAGTAATTTAAATTACATAAAGAAGATAATAAAATATCGAGCCATTTTGATTAGATTGAGCAAAATAATAAACAATTATTTAGTAGTACTAGGATATCCAACAATAAGTACATCATAATGAAAAAGAGCAACAATTTTCTATCATTGCTGTTTGCTTGGTCTTTTTTACTTAAACTTCAAATGTAATTTTGGAAATAAACACCGAATATGGTAGAGACTCATTGCTATCTTTCTAACGTATATTACCTAAGAATATCGAACGTGGATGGTGAGCTATAAATTGGTTATTCAATCAACTATTGCTTTGTTGTGATTCTATAATAATAGAAGAGTTTTTGCCTTATCTTTTTTGTCATTTTTCCTCTTTATTTAGAGAATTAAGGATAATGATAATAAAGTAATATATCAAATGCCTCTTTCTTCTTCTAGGATAGGCGATTAAATTGCTCATTGACAATCTTACGCATATGTTCATTAATTGCTTTTACAGTTTGCTGAATATGCGTCAAATGACTGCCTTCCCAGTATATTTTTTTGCAGTTGGAGCATCTAAAAAATTGTTTTTGGCGTTTAAGAACATTTGAATGAACATCTTTTATAACATCAGAAGGTCTTTTCTTTATAAGCAATCCATTGCATACAGCACATCTAGAATCTGTAGAATGAAAGTGCAATGAGGCAATTCCGCATTTGGATAATATATGAACAATATCTTTGAGATCATTCGAACCTTGTAATAAAATACTATGTGCTTCTCTTTTTAGAATCCTTTTGAACAACTCCTTATCACAAGTCAAAATAATCCTGTTCTCTGCAATACCAATTTTTAATATCTCATCGTCATGTGTATGCGCGACATACAATGTATCGAAGCCAAAAATTCGTAACTTGCGAGCGATACTTCCTAGCATAGCATCAGCTAAAAAAGTTGGCTTTGAATTAGATAATACTCTCTCCTCTACATTCTTCACATGTGAATGTACCCTCCTCATATTGCAAAAGATCAGACCATTCACCACATTCATCACAATATCCTGAAACATTGCCCATAGACCGACCGGTTTCTCCTCGAATAAGTGCAGATTTCTCTGAAATGACGTCTACCAGATCTGGAGTTACTGCAATAACGTCGGAAGCAGAGATGATTCCAACAAGTCTATTTTTGTATACTACGCCTAGTCTCTTAATATTGTGTTTTCGCAATATACGAGCAGCCTCAGTGACTCCTTCTTCGCCTTCTATTGTGTGCAATTGTTGCATAATATCAGAAGATTTAAGCATACTTGGTTTGACATCTTTAACAACAGCATTTGAAACAATATCCCAATCAGTGACAATTCCTAATGTCTTTTCCTTGTCCATAATTACAATACTCCCAACCTTCTCTTCTTTCATCTTTATAGCAATGTCTTTGATACTTGCCTCAGTGGAAGCCGAGATGACAGGACTATTCATGATATCTCTGACAAGCACCCTTGTTGTCATATTAGCATCACCATGTTGCCTGACAGGTTTTTTTACCACAACATTAAATCAAAATTATATCCTTAAGTACTTTGCTCATCTGCCAAAGCAGGTCTTGTATTGGTTAAAAGAACTTTTTCTCCGTCGCCTCTTCCTGTTAAATAAATTTTTGCCTGTCCGCTTGGAATTGTTCTAATAAAGTCGTCCAGAGAAGTGTTTTTAATAAAATCCGTCAAACGATAACTATCATCTCTATGAGTATCAGCTGCAGTAGCCACTCTAACAAGTTCACTCTTGATTTTTTTTGCTGCATTCATGGGATCCAATCCACCTGGCAACAAAATTGAAAAGACAAGAGATTTTTTCCTAATAGCACCAACAGGCCCACAAACTAAAAGATATCGATCGCTTAAATGCATAATCCCTACTGCGAGTTTTATTTCAGAACCCTTGATATAATTTCGCTTGCCCTCTATAACAAAAGAACCTTTTGGAAGATATTGTCCTGTTGGAGCACCCTTCTTTATCTGATCCGGCATAACCCAATATGCATCGGCGCTAGATAAGCCATCCTTCCATGCTCTACTAAATGATACTGTTGCCTGTGCCACTTCCTGTAGTGTTGTTTCCATTTCACTAACATTAATCGCATTCTTGATAACGAAGAATGGAGAGCCATACACTTCGGCATGAAATACTATATCATGTTCCGTCAAATGTTTGCGTATTATAGCAGAATTTGACGAAGCATCTCTGCCCCCTATTGCTAGCAATCCATCAGCTGTGATAAACCATCGATATCGCTCATACCACTCTCGGCTAGCCTGTTGTTTGATAACAATTTTCTTCTGAATTTCAGAACTGCGATTTCTTAATTTTTCAATTTGATCAAGCAGTCCTCTTTTAGTTTCTTCGATTGACATATTGCCACGTTCCATTTCCTTGGCCCTTTCATATAACATTGAGGATACCTTCGGAAGATTAGAATTAAGGTGAATACGTTCGCCTACTACTTCAAGATATTTTATTCCTCTTTCGTTTACAATAGCTGCAGAATTTGTTTGAAGCATCCCCTTGACTGAATCATCGGCGTAATCATGAATTCCAAGATAAGAGAGTTCCATCAATTCATTGGCAATTTTTCTGATAGCAGTAGCCTTTGAAATAACTGCCTCTTTTGCTTTGTTCAGCTCCGAAAGATCATGTTCTAACAATGCAACTTGTCTATCTATTTCAATTGTTCTAATGTTGCTGTCTATAGTCATAATATTGTTGCTTAAAACTTCGTCGACGGCGTCGAGATAAGAATTAACTTTTCTGATTCTCAATTTTCTTGCATCATTTGTTATAATAGGAAGTGCATCCAGTGCTTTCCCATCGTCTCCCAGAATGACAATTGGTTCATGATTTCTCCCTGAACTTACATCCGTAACTAGCTCTTTAACAGCAACATAGATTTTAGTCACCTCCTCCTCGGAAAGTTGTCCAACTTTTCTTGATTGTATTCTTGCCCTTGTTGCAATTTCTTCTACGAATTTTTTTGGCATTGAAAGATTTCTTCCCATCCATCTTAAGACATCAAGATCCTTTACCTCGTCTTTCGTTGTTGTTTTTAACTGCTCAAGCGAAAGCTCAAATACATCAATTCCTCTAATAGGCGGAGATGCGTATCGTAATCCAACCCTTAATGTCCTATGCCTTACTTCAATAGAATTAATAATAGATAGAATCTGCATATTCTCGTCACAAAGAATAATATTTCCTTCACCGAAGAATTCGGCAACCATTATTCTCAAATTACCATCCAAATGCCGAAGTTTTATGGTCACAATACGTTCGCTGCCAATCTGATCAATGGATTCGATTTTAGATCTTTCAACTTCAGCCTTGATGGTGTTAACTTGTTCATTTTCCTCTACTGGTTTGAACTTCAACTTTGTTATCCAGATACCTCTAACTGAAACCATTAGAATAATATCTGGTTCTGTTGAGTGATGTAACTTGAAGAGAAACGAATCTTTTGTAACGGCATTTATACTACTAACATAATATCCTGATATAATTTTGGATCTAGCCTCATTTACTAGATACCGTATCTCAATGCCAGATAATTCCATAACAATTCAAAAGGATATCACAAATATTAACCAAAACAATTTGTCTCCTAGTTCTAAAGGTAAAGATCAACCGCAAGAAATTAAACCAAGTGCCATTTAAATGACAGAAAGTAGCTTATTTGGATTCGCTAGATAGAGTTTTTTATATGAGAGCAATTTGCGGATTGATTGCCGGTATAATCACTGGATTTATGATAACACCGAACACAGAGCAATCTAGTGCGATAGTGACAATAGTTCTTATTGCTATTATTTTTTATTTAATATCGTATACAGTCGCGAAGCGTATTACACAAAATATCCCAAAGACTGAAAAAAGAAAGTTAGCTACAAATGGCATATTCCCATTTATTTTCCTGTTGATGATGTTCATGATCGTCATATATACTGGATTATATCAGTTCCTGGCACGTTAAAATACTACTTTTTTATAAATGCAATACATTGCTTTGGGATTATGATACGCCAGGAATTCCCGATGAGTTATTCGATAGAGATGACGAAGTTCCAATTACGAAGGAAGACATCAGATCTCTAGTTATTAGCAAATTACGATTGAAAAAGGATTCTTCTGTGATAGATATTGGATGTGGAAGTGGTAGCATCACTGTGGAGCTCTGTTTACAGACAAAAGATGGCAAAGTCTATGGTGTTGATTTTAATCAACGTGCAGTAGAACTAACTAAAAGGAATCTCCAAAAATTTGGAGTGAAAGCCCAAATATTCTTAGCAAATGCACAGGATATTTTGCCATTACTTCCACAAATAGACTCGATAATTATAGGTGGAACTTGGGGAGATACTAAGCGAGTTATAGAGTTGGCGATAGATCGATTAAAGAAAGGTGGCAGAATAGTAATTGACACAATCTTAATTGAAACAATGTACAAGACAATAACTACAATAAATGAAGCAAAACTAAATGAAGTTGATATTACACAAGTAACAATTTCAAAGGGAAGAAAAGTATCGACAGGGACAATGATTACTTCAAGAAATCCAGTAATGATAATTTCGGCTACAAAATAACTATAAACCATAGTAGAAAAAAAGCTTCTCCAACTATGTGGTACAAAATTATTGAAGAAAACTTCCCTATATATAGTGATTCAATGCAATAATTTGATATAATTAATTAATTAATGTAAAAGAGATACTACTTATTCTTAAATATTCCAAATAATATATATTGGTAGATTGTGAACTCATGAGTATTAGAAGACATCCAACGTATTATCAGCAATACAACTGCCATCATTAACTAATAATTGTGTAGTGAAAAATAGATAATTAACAGAGATTGAGATATCAGGATGAGTTCGATAATCTTAGTAAACAAGTGTCTATGATCAAGAGATTATGATCTTTTAAATAACGCTCTTCTTTGAGAAAATGTAAATGAAGCTATTTTGCGTCGGATGTGGTCCAGGAGATCCTGAATTACTGACAGTCAAAGCAGTAAATCTGATTAAAAATGCAGAGATCATTTTTGCGCCTACAGCAAGGGAGGGCAAACCTAGCATCGCGCTTTCAGTGGTTGAAAGATATGTGGATAAGTTCGCAAAGATAGTGGATCTTGTATTTCCTATGGTCAAAGATCGAGAATCTTTAAAAGATTATTGGAGAAGAAATGCTGATAAAATAGCTGATGCTGTAAGAACTGAGAAAAGAGTAATCTATTTGACTGTTGGTGATCCTGCATTATATAGTACCTGGATATACATACACAGAGAGCTGCAAAAGAATCACAGTGATATAAAAATAGAGATAGTGCCCGGGATTGCATCTATGTTTGCATTTGCTGCTCAGGCAAAAATGAGTTTAGCAGAAGGAGATGAAACTCTCGCGATAGTTCCTGCTTGTTATGATCTAGACAGAGTTAAACAGACGGCAAACAGCTGTGATACAGTAATCTTTCTCAAGGATGGCAGATATTTTGACAGTGTAATTGAAATGCTTGCTGACGTAGGCTTTGCAGATGATTCAATGATTGGAATAGCTCAAGATGTATCAGTAACAGGTGAAATAATGAAAATGAGCAAACTTAGCGATTTGCGTGGAATAAAAGGTACTACAGAGAAATACTTCTCTATAATGGTGGCAAAGAAGAAAAATGGTTGAAGGCAATACGGTTTTTTTCGTAGGGTCAGGTCCTGGCGACCCTGAACTTATAACTATTAAAGCAAAAAGGCTGTTAGAAGAAGCAGATGTCGTAATTTATTCTGGTTCTTTGCTAAATCCAGAAATATTACAATATGCAAAGAAAGATGCGCAGCTTTACGATGCTGCTCTCTTAGATAGAGAAAATATTTATGAAATTCTAAGAGATTCAACGAATAATGGCAAAATTGCCATTAGATTCCATGATGGCGATCCTGGACTTTTTAGTACCATTAGGGAGCAAATTGACAAATTAGAAAAGGATGGAATACGATGTAAAGTAGTTCCAGGAATAACCGCAATACTTGGTGCAGCTTCTGCCATGAACTTGGAATTAACTCTTCCAGGGAATACTCAAACTGTAATAATAACACGCGCAGAATTTAGAACTCCTGTGCCCGAGAGAGAAAAAATTTCAGAACTTGCAAAGCACGGGGCCACGATGGCATTTTATCTCAGTGTTCATTTGATTACCGATATTGTAGAAGAGCTACTGAAGGGTGGAGTATATACAAAAGAAACACCAGCAGCAATTGTTTATCGAGCGACTTGGGAAGACCAGAAGATAATAAAAGGAACTCTTGGAGACATTGTGAAGAAAACAAAGGAATCTAAAATAATCAAAACTGCATTAATTATTGTTGGAGATTCCATAGCACCAAAGGGCTACGAATTTTCTAGAGTATATGATGCAGGATTTACACATGGATACAGACGATCAAAAAAATAGGTGGTCGCAATAGGATATTAGAGTGTCAAAATATATCTATTGTCACTATAACGCTATATACATTAATCGCAAATAAAAAATCAATAAAAAAGATTTTATTGATAAATTATTATTTGAGACATAAGTATAAAATTACAGGTATTTTATCGATTTATCGATTGATGTGTTATTAGTTTCTCTCAGCGCGCTGATATATTATAATAGAATCTTTGGATTCATGGAGTATACCGTTGGATCCTGCTCTAGATACTCTATGCTTTATCACAATTTAGGTGTTTTATCGTACTCCAGCAATCAAATTTAATATATCTAGATGTATTCTCCAGACTCCAAAATAATAATGCAATGGCAGATGTCCTTTAAATCAATAGTGAGCCAAATGATGATTTTCAAAAGACATCAGGCCTGCTTATATTCCTGATATTATCTGTATGTTGTTCGTACGTTATAAAAAAAATTGTAAATTGTGAACAATCGCTCAATTTAATTTATAGGTATCCTATACAGCTCCTTCTGCGATACAGAAGACCATGCTCCCATTCCACTTCCGCCATGTGCATTGGTGTTTATAATTTCACTGACAACAATTTCCTTTGGAGCCATTGGCGGCCAAATCATTGCAACATACTCGCTGACATTTCCTGCTCTATCAAGGCTTGCCAATTGCATATTCTCTTTTTCAAATCCTTTCATGACGAGTTTTTCTTTTATCTGGTCAACAAACTGATGCTGCCCATGGACTATAAGGTATATCTTTTTACCAGCATCATTCAAAGACGACATTTACTTTCATATGTTGGTTGAATCGCATACCTTTAAACATATTGATAAGATATAATAGATAAATCAAGTCATGACAATAATTTCTGATTCCTATATGCGAATGATTCTTCCTGAAGATATATCAAATCGCGTATCTAAATTCATTGCGGATAGACAAAGTTTTCCATTTATCAGAAATGATGAACTGATGTGCATTTTTTATCTTTATGGAAAAAAAAGCGGAGTTAGATATGATAAAGAATACAGTGAAGTTATGAATCTTGCAGAGAATACCGTAATTAAATTACGAAGAGATATAGAAACATATAATGACAGTCATAAATTAAAGATGGATTCGCAATTTACACGCAGCAAGTTCATCAACAGGGAATTACAAGTCGCCGTGGAAGAAAAAAAAAGTGTCTCTAAAGAGAGAATTCTAAATGATCCAGTAATAATATCAGACTGTTTTGCACAGCATGTATCCTACTATAATCAAGAATATTTTTTCCAGGTATATGGACCCTTGAAAGAATACGATCTCATAAACGACGTAAGAAAATATCTCCTAGGAAGAATGGTGATGTTAGGATTCAATAGAAAGGACGAAAAGTCATTGCCATTTCAAAATGCGTTTATACCATTATACGTATGGATAAGGGACCACACGCAAGTCGATATATGATTGTCTAATAATGTATTTCGAGTATTAGGTAAACCGATGTTTTAATAACGGCAGGTGGAAAACTCACTATTTGAAGACTGGAAAAAGTATCTGCTAACTGATAGAGAAAATAGATTACATGCAAAAAGAAATTGTCAAAGCCTTAGGTAAGAAAATAGATATAGAAAAGCCATTACGTGAGAAATATGCTATTACACGTTTTCATTTCGTAGCATGAATATTCACATCTTTCCATCTCAGCAGATTATACAGAACTACACCACAAAGATATCAAAGTAGTCATTGCATAATGACGAACTGGACTAAGATGCAATGTATAGCATTGAGCAGCAATAACTTCTCCTTCGCTCCATTGCAGATACAGTTGGCGATAGCTCCTTTATAGGTAATTTACTTGGATATGTCTTTTGAAGAACTAGTAACTATTCAAAATGATAAATGAATTGTCTAGCAGTAATAATATAGATGATTTAAACATCAAAAATAAGCAGGAGCATTCATAGTAATTGATAGACTAAAAAACGATAACTTTGAACGAAGTATGAAGACAAAGACAGTTCTGCTTTTAAACAGTAGCAAAGGAAATATATGAATATACAGTGTCAACTAATCTAGAGAATGTGTTAATATTAAATAAGATAAAAGAGGAAGCGCAAACTGCGATACAATAGTATTGAACGTAGCGCACAAACGTCACTTAGACTTTTCGACGCTGTCAATGGCTTTGTTTACTTAACAAAAAGATTATAGCTTGAGATACGTCATAATTCTCTTCACGTTCAAAGGGAGTGAACATATAAAGTTTATTTTTTATTTTTGTATTACATTTGTGACTTTTCGGGTCTTTTTAGGAAAACGTCAACACAAAACGTTGTATTCTATCTTACCATAATGAGAAATCATGTTTATTCAGTATGAAAATGTGTATTCAACGATATATAATAGGTGCAAGAAGATAATATCTCAAAAGAACGACGTTTTATAATTTGTGAGTGATATTTATCATGATGACCTTGAGACACTGAATATTAAAACATAAAATGAAAATGATGTATACATATGGTTAGGGATTTTGCAGTTGTATACCTGGAAGCAAAAGACTATAATCATTATATTCATCACATTCATCGTATTTATTAGAAAGGAAATTATCTTTTACTGATTAGAAGAGTTTCTTTAAAAGCATAGCTAATAGGTATGGGAAGTAGCACAAGATATCTCCATGTATACATATACTACCTATACATAGAGAACACACAACACACACACTCACATACACAGAGATGGTATTAGTATATGATATCCACATATGTTGTAAGGATACTGAACATAAAGCACGATTACATTCATCTTATGAAAGAGATAGAGATACAGAGAGCAAACCAAGTTTACAAGCAAAATAGTGAAAAAAATCAGATTACGATTTGTTTTATATTCTTAGTGTATTTAGTAATGCACATAAAACAGACTTTTTGAATTTACAGATTTTTGTAAACACTTCTGTAAACCCCACTCTGTTTTAGGTGATCGGTAACGTTAACTTATAATATTGGCGAATTGTAAACCGGCTCTGTTTACTTAAGCAATCACTTTCTTATTATAATAGTCAACAAATAGATTGAACCAATTTCTGACATGTTCTAACATGCACTTTTCTTTTCCACAAGGAAAGTAGTCATCAAAAGATTCGGTTCTATCCTTAATGTATTGGATTGTTCTTTCTATGATACACTTCTCTCATATAATGAGTGAATGTGATGTTCTATATTCAAAAATCTACAAGCTTGTGGGTACCATGTCCCCCCACCATCTGTTGAAAGTGGATGTTTTCCATATTCTATAACCAAAGCTTTAAGAAATCTTTCGGCAACAAGAAGCATTGTTCTTTCAAAAGAAATACTAATACCAAGAATTACTTTGGCTAAGGGTTCAATGGCAACCCAAACCCAAACATATTGACTGCCTACTTTAAGTAAAGTTTCATCTACGATAAATTCCTGTACTTTTTTTCTTTTCCTTTGCAATATTTTCTTTGGTCTATAATAATGTTGAATCCATTTCCATACTGAAACATGATTCCTTTTAACAAATGGCAATAAATGTTCTGACGTTTTTCTAAGCGAAAGACCAGAAAAGTACAAGTATAATGCATAGTAAATATATTTTGAAGGTGTTCTGCTTCTTTTAGATTTGACCATCTAAAGAAGTAGGATATCTTTAGCTATAGATTTATCGTTAAGTGAACAGAGCCTGTAAACCTAAACCAATGAATATATAGCTATCAAATATGTTACCAATCTACAGAAATAACCGGCTCTGTTAACTTAGGCTTTGTCACCTCCTACTAGATAATTGATTGAACCAGAATACGACTCTTTATTATGAAGAAGTATGAATAAAGTAAACCAATGGTATACGTGATTCAAGTCACAATCTAATTTCTTCTTGCGAGGATAATAATCATCAAAACTTTCAGTTCTATCTTTTATGTACTGGATTGTTCTTTCAATGATATTTTTTCTCATATGGTAAATGAATGTGATGATATTTTAGTTTCAAAAATTTGCAGGCTTATGATTGATACCATGTACCACACCATCTGTTGAAACTGGATCTTTACTTTCATACTGTTAATGATTGTATAAATTGTTCTGCAATAAGCATGCTTCTTTAATGAGATATATATGTATTCCAAGGATTGTCTTAGCTATTAGTTCAATTGCAACCCATACCCACACTGATACAATTCCTACTTTGATTAGAGTTTCATCATCAACTAGAAGTTCATAAATCCTTTTTCTTTTCCTATGCAATTTCTTTTCTGGCTTGTAGTAATGTTGAATCCAATTCCTAATTGATACATGATTTCTTTTTATAAAAGGAGATTAGCGCTGTAACACTATCCCTAGTGATAGAGCTGAAAAGTATAGAGGTGTAATGTATTGTAAATATGTTTTCTAGGTGTTATATCTCTTTTGAAGAGCATCAGAGAGAAAATAGTCCATCTTAAACTATAGGTTAATACTAAGTGAACAGAGCTTTTTCGCAAGACGAAACATCCATTAACTAGATGGTACTTGAGCTCCATCTAACAATTGTTTTGGATCCTGGTTGTTGACACAGAATATATTCAAAAGAAAATATATTCTCTCTTAGTTTGCACTTCAATTTATCGTATTATTTATTTATATCTCTATATTTTTTATTTACATTCTAAATTAATATAAAATTAATATAAAAATATAATTTTATAGAGCGGCTAAATTAAAAAGTTTTGTTTGTATCTAGGAATGTCCTGTAATTAAGACAAATTGGCGCGTGTAATATTATGACTAATCATCAATATGAAATTTTAATGCTGAGATTACATTATCTTATATATTGGTTTAGTGTATATTAGATGAGTTTTTTGATACAAAATAGTTTTCCGATGAGACAATGGCATGTTGAACATATGGAAAAAATAGTTGTAAAGTACGTAAAAGGATTATCCGAGAATGCATCTGCATGGGAGAAGAGGCAACATAAACGATACGGCAAAATAACAAACACATGTAGAAGTATAGATTATGATATCAAGCACGGAGTTACAAATGAAGAAGTTCTCTCGCTTTTACAAAAAGTTCGAAACCATTCATCTTTTTCTAGTCTTCGAGAAAATGAAGGATCTATAGAAAGATTAGAGGAAGTAGAAAAATACTTTGTACCATCCAAAAGAAAGAGCTGGCAGTGATGTCAACTCCTAATTTAGATTGTATGTAGGTAGTATATGTCGAATTTTTAAGGTAGGAATACAGAATATTATAATATACTGGAATATTACAATGAAAATGGACATTATAACAGATATTAATTTCGGCTATTTCTATAGATACAAAAGCTGATCGAATTAATTACGTAATTCATATACGAACTCATATTTGAATATCTGAAGAAATTAAAAAAAATACCTAGATAGCGAATAGTTTCCATTAAGTTTCGTTAGATCGAATTGACAAAAAATTTCCATGCTATATACTAAAAAAATTATGCCTTTGATAGAATTGAATAGACAAGAATAATTTATAAAAGCTGATAATACCTAAAAGAAGATTCAATATTAGACAGAATCAGAAAAAATGCATTCAGGTATTACAGTTAAGATAATAATAACTACATTTATACTTAATAGTGAAAAATTATACATATTGATAAATAATCCCGTAGCCGTATTCGATTCTGGTATAGGATCGCTCTCAATTATACAAGAGTTAAAAAAAGAAATACCTCATGAGAATTTATTATATTTTGCTGATAAAGCACACTTTCCGTATGGAAATAAATCACCCATGCAGCTACGCGATATTATAGTAAACACTGTAAACTATCTAGAAAGATATAAACCGAAGCTAACTGTGATTGCTTCAAATACTCCTTCTATAGCAATATTAGATCAAATCAAGAGGATGGTAAATGTACCTTTAATAGGAATTAGACCACCTCTAAAAGAAGCATGTAGATTAACAAAGAAGAAGCATATTGGAATAATGGCAACTAAACTTACAATCATTAGTAAGGAACTTGAAAATCAGATTAAAAGAGAGGTACCTCAAAAAATCCTCGTCACAAAGTTTAATGCTTCGCCTATAATAGAATTAATAGAGAATGGAACTCATATTTCTAATGAACGCAAAACATTTGATACAATAAGCCGGGTAATAGGCGATGAAGTAGATAAAGAAATAGATGTGATCACTCTATCTAGTACACATCTTCCTTTTGTCAAACCCTATCTAAATTCTCTTCTACCTACTATAAAATTTGTAGATTCTGCGAAGGTAGTATCGAAAGAGGTTAGAAAATATTTAACTTTTAATCGAATGCTAAAGAAAACGGGTAATGGGAGATTGCAAATATTTGTTTCAGATGGAAAAAGACAGTTTGAACAAATGATACGTGCTATGGGTATAAGAGAACCTGTTGAAGAGATATTTCTTACATTTTGAGAGAACTGGAATTAAATTACTATTTATACCCTGATATAGAGTTTTGATACCGTTTAAATATTATTTAATGAACTCAAAATTAGGCATTCCTAAGTAGTTTTTGCAAATGAGTAAAAGAATTAGAGTTGGCATAGATGTCGGAGGAACCTTCACTAAAGCTGTTGCTATGGATATAGTCAAAGGAAAAATCATAGGTAAAGTTACAGTCCTCACAACTCATTCTTCCAGAGAAGGTGTCGCCACCGGGATTGTGGTAGCATTAACTGAACTAATGCAAAAGCACAATATTCAACGTACTGATATTGAATTGATTTCTCACAGTACAACTCAGGCAGTTAACGCATTGCTTGAAGGAGATACTGCTAAAGTTGGGATCATTGGCATGGGCGTCGGATTGGAAAAATCCAACATAATAAGACGTACGAACATTAAGGACATAGAACTAGCTCCAAATAAGTATCTAAGAACGTGTTATCGATTTTTAGACACATCCAAGTATCTGCAAGATCAAGAAGTTGTTTCTGCAATTTCCGAACTAAAAGGAGAAGGTGCAGAGGTGTTAATAATAAGTGAAGCGTACGGAGTAGACGATCCAAGTAATGAAGAATTTGTCATGAGAAGATCAGATATTCCTGCAACTGCTGGTCACGAATTAACAGGCATATACGGTCTTGAGATTCGCACATTAACAGCAGCTATTAATGCGGGCATTCTTCCCAAGGCAATAAGCACTGCCAAATTTGTTGAATCGGCTGTCCAGAAAGAACAGGTCGATGCTCCAATCATGATCATGAAAGGTGATGGAGGAGTTACGGACATGAAGACCTTCCGAAGTAAGCCTATAATAACAGTTCTTTCAGGTCCTGCTCGCTAGTGTCGCAGGTGCATTACTATATCTTCATATATTAAACGGAGTTTTCATAGAGATTGGTGGCACATCAACGAATGTCTGCATAATAAAAGATGGTAAACCGGAGATCCGATATGTAACGATAATGCAACATTCAACATGCATCCGGTCATTAGATGTTAGGGTTGCTGGTAGTGCAGGGGGATCTCTTGTAAGATGGTCAGGGAGAAAAATAACAGATGTTGGTCCAAGGTCTGCACACATAGCAGGTCTACCATATTCGTGCTTCGCTGATATAGAAGAATTGGAAGCAGGTCAGATTATTACTTTTAGACCAAAGGATGGCGATCCTATGGATTATGTTGCTATAGAGACAAGCGGTGGTAAACGTTTCGCAATCACAAATACGTGTGCTGCCAATGCATTAGGATTAATCCCAGAAGGTGATTATGCATATTCAAATCAAGAGACAGCAAAATTTGCACTATCTATTCTGGCTCAAAGGATTGGACTTACGACTCAAGAAGCAGCAAAATCAATTCTCGAAATATCAACTAGGAAGATACTTGAAATTGTAGAACCAATGCTCAAAGAGTACAAGTTGAGAAAGGACCATATTGTAATTATTGGAGGCGGTGGGGGTGCATCAGTATTAGTTCCTTATTTAGGACAGAAATTGCAAAGCAAGTACACGATTTCTGAACATTCAGAAGTAGTCTCTTCTATTGGTGTCGCGGCAGCAATGATACATGAAGAACGTGAGAGAACAATCAATAGTCCTAAGCCTGATGATGCATCTTCATTAATGGAAGAAGTAAAACAAGTTGCTCTTAACCGTGGTGCTACTCCAGAATCACTTACCCTCCAATCTGAATACATTAGTGAGAGATCATTACTTCGTGTAACAGCAGTAGGTAACGTTAGCCTAGATATAGGCACTACAGACGCAAAGAAAATCAATTATGAAGAAGCAAGAAAGCTTGCATGTGAATTCTTTGGAAATACGGAAGGAGTTCGTTCTATATATGACATGGAAAACTATCATGTATTTGCATGTGAGATATACAAAAGAAAATTGTTCCTAAAGTCAAGGAAACAGTCAGTATTGGTGCTGGACAAGTTTGGCCGTGTAAGACTATCTATTGAAAATGCGGTAATATTTAATGGAACTCCTAAGGAGGTTGCAGATGAAATTGATTTCTTGCTTCTACGTTCGAACAGAAATCCATCTTCTAATGACCTTGCTCCACAGGTGCACATTCTTGATGGCGTGAAAATTGTAGACTTTTCTAGTCTAATCGCCCCTGAACAAGTTTCAAGAGCTGTCAGATATGAATTAGAAAATGTTAGCAATCAGCAGGTTACAGCCATTATCAAATTATTATAATCAGAATAATCCTATTAAATTGTATAAAACACATAATATTGTTTAGTTCTTTTGTCTTTAGGATTCACATATTGATGTCTTTTACGTACATACCTATAAAATGGATTTTAATGTTAGGAAATCGTTGGATAACAAGTTATATTGGGAATTGAGGTATTCTTTAGCAATATTATAGGTACAACGGGTCCTATTAGTTATCTATTTGATAATGAATATTAACATTTTTAAGAATGAGGTTGTTCCATCAATCTGTTCGTCTCTTGCAAAAGGAACTCTCGGTAATAGCTGGGCCATCCTCTCCAGATCTTGCTGCAAAAATTGCTCAAGATTTGGGGGCAGAATTGATCCCCGTAGATGTTCGGATATTTACAGATAGTGAAAGTAAAATAAGAATGGGCAACGTTAAAGAAAAAAACTGTGTTATAGTTCAATCGACATATCCTCCTACCGATAGACATATTTTGCAAACACTAATGATGATCAAAAAGTGTACTGACGACCTAGCATCAGATATTTGTACTGTTATTCCATACATGGCATATGCACGCCAAGACAGGGCGTTTCAAGATGGAGAAGTTATTAGCATGGAATTAATTGCAAAACTACTAGAAGCTGCTGGGAATAAACGATTGATAACAATAGACATTCATAGTGCGCTGGCATTATCATATTTTAGAATTGATGCCCAAAACATTTCCTCAATTCCTCTTTTAGCAAATCATGCCGCTATTAATATGAAACTTAATAGAACTGTTGTTGTTTCGCCAGATGCCGGAGGAATAAAACGCGCGTATGAATTTGCAAAAATTTTGGGCGCTGATACTTTGGCTCTAAAAAAATGTCGGGATCGTAACTCTGGAGAAGTATTTATTGATGATAAATTAGAATGTAGTGTTGCAGATAGAGACATTATTCTAGTTGATGATATAATAACTACTGGTGAGAGCATAGTGAAAGCATGTCAAGTTTTAAAGAAGAATAGAGCTGATAAAATATATACAATGTGTGTTCATGCCTTATTGGTTAACAATGCTGCAGAAAAGATAAGAGCAGCGGGTGTACAAGAAATAATTTCTACAAATTCAATACCTAGCCGCTACGCCAAAGTTGACCTAAGTAATATCGTATCAGCAAGTCTTCGTTCCCTACTTCACGCACAATAAAATTTCTATTTAAAAATTATCTTAGAGTCATCAAAGATTGTTATTGTATTTTATTGTTCTTTCCTAACCTATTACTATCGTACTGAGTTTAGCAGTATTATAAGAAATATTACAACATTAATTACGTGGAATTAAGGACAGAAACATTTCTCCCCAGCAAATTATTGTAATATATCCTTCTAGAAAAGGAGGAAATGAAATTCTAATAAATATTATAAGTAAAATCAACTGTTTAATCTCCCATAGTTATAATAATTGATTATAATATTATCATTGGCATAGTTTTGTTAACTAGAGTTTGTAACAATAAAAACAGAACGCGATAGAAATTTTTTTGTCATTCTTAACAACGTAATAATATGCGATTAATTCTATGCAAACAAAAGGAGAGGAATATGATAGAAGAATTTAATACTCAAAGACATGCATCCTAATGAAATCATGGGATCTCAACGATAATCGCCCATTTAGTGATTATAAAACTACTAAGGAGAAAAAGATCACTTCGAATTATTAATATAGTAACTTTAAGAAAACACAGAACTAACAGTTATCGATGCAAAGCGTTACCTTAAAGGTAATGAGCATCTTCAATAAGAACTAGAATTCAATAATAACATGACAAAAGAAAAAAAGGGTCTATCAGATATAAGAAGAAGATGGCTCGTATTGTGACGATTACATCATGGTTAATATGCGATTAATATTTCTGGGAACATCTGCTCGCTGTACCTTCGTCAGAACGTGGACTCTCCTCTATAGCATTGGTTAGAGGTAATGAATTGCTGTTATTTGATGCCGGCGAGGGTATGCAACGGAATTTCATAAAGGCTGGTCTAGGTATGAATAAAAAAATGAAAATTTTTATTACTCATATGCATGCCGATCACTGTGTTGGACTTCTTGGACTCTTGCAGACTATGTCTTTGCAAGGAAGAGAAAGAATGCTCGATATTTATGGTCCGCAAAGATTACCCGAATTTCTTAAAGAGAATATGCGTATTATGAATTTCGGATTGAGTTTTAATATTAATATACATTTAATCGGTAGCGAGGGTATCATTATAAAAGAGAAGGATTACCAGGTTAGTTGTTGCAATTCATGTCATTCAATACCTTCATATTCATATTGTCTAACAGAATTTGAAAGGCCAGGAATATTTAGTATTAAAGAAGCCAAACGCTTAGGAATTCCGGAGGGCAAACTATACCATGAATTGCAACATGGTCAGGATATTGTATACAAAGGTAAGATTATTAAATCAAGCCAAATAATAGGTCCTGCCCGTCCTGGAAGAAAAGTAGGAATATCCGGTGATACAAGGCCAACATCAAGATTGCAAAACTTTTTTAAAGATTGCGATGTGTTGGTTTTTGAATCAACATACAGCTATGAAAAACATCATAAAGCTCTCGAAAGGTTTCACTCCACCGCTACAGAAGCAGCAGAACTGGCAAAAGCATCGGGTGTCAAAAAGTTGTTTCTCACGCATTTTAGCCCAAGATATAAAGAAACTACTCAATTAGTTCAGCAAGCAAGTAGTATCCATGATGATGTGGAAGCGGCTGATGATCTTAAGGTAGCAGATATTCATCATAGAGAAAAGTAGAAATAATTTCTGCTATGTTGTCCGGTATAACAGAATTGAGTTACTGATAAGGCTATTTTTTTATAAGTTAAATATGCAGGATACTAAATGCCGAAATAAAGTGCATATATGTCCTAAAGAAATATTTGCAGGAAATCTCGATTTTGGCTGACCAATTGTAAAATCGAAAAAGCTGTCGCTATCAAAATTTAAAGCTAAAAAACTGATAAATATCAGAGAATTGCATATGGTTTAGAGAGTAGGTTGCATATGCTCAACTAATTACCTTTAAAAAACCTCTGACAAGTTCTTTTTGATCTGGTTGTAATCCAATGAGGGCTTCAATGAGTTCTCTTTCCATCACTATCTGCTTTGAAATCACTGACTGCAACTTTTTACTATCCATTGGTGCTATGTTATCAATCAATCCAATACTGTAAGCATAGATATACTCACTTATTATTTTGGATGCAAAAGATGGAGCCAATCTTATCAATAGCAATATTCCTTCACGCATTATATTGTCGCTTTGCTCCCCAACTGGAATAGATGTAATGTATGTCTCCAGCATTTTCATTCTCTTGTCACCAATCTCTTCTATTGAAGAAGAAACTAGCAATCCTGTCTCTGTCAGTTCATAGAAAGGAACACCCTCAAGTTGAAGAGCTTTAGGACCGCGCCTTAAGGGCAGCCTTCCTGCTTCCTTCACAACTCCTGAGGGAATTAGCACCTCATCAAGATCTCTAAAAATTCCTGAATAGATATTCTGCCATAAAATACCATGTTTCTTAGCTATAGCATGAGCAATTGAAGTTCGAGTACGCAATTCTGGACTTTGCTCGGTTGCAAGATGGGCTATAATTCCGCGTTGTCTCTTCGCCTCGCCTGTAAAGTTATTCTTGCGAGTCTTGAAGGTATCAAATATTGCAATATTACCTTTATGCTCTTTCAATAGATCTTCAGCCTAAGCCCTCTTTATTTGCTAAAGTGTTTGTAATTATATTTTAATTTGTTGGTATTTTATAAAACTCTTCATAATTTTAAATAAAGAAACTTGCTTACGAGAGAAAAACATAAGATATTATTTTTTATATTTTTGTATTAGTATTACTATAGATGCTTTCGATATAGGACTTCTAAACAGCTTTAATTAATAGTCTGTTTTGCATACATATTAGAAGCATTTTAGGACTTTATTTGTAATTGTTAGAGTTTATTAGTGTGTTATATTAAAAAGCAGATAAATATTTCTCCTGCTTGATTCATTCTGGTGTATATTGACTCCTAGATATTAGCCCTGGTCTGTTGGATTACACCTTTCCAATATTGTTTCTCCTCTCTCTTGATGGTTGGGACAGAATATACCTATTGCTAAATTTCTCGACAAACTCTATCGCTAGCTGGACATTCTCAAACAAGTCTTCTATTTCTTCCTCAGCAGATTCAGATTTATATATATGTAAAAATCAACGAATCACTAATCAACATCTATATCATTTCTTATCAGTGATGTTTTTTTCTCAATTTTATTGTAATTGCGTTTGTTCACATTTCAAAGCTTTTGCTACCATGAATCTTTTGATCATTTATGTATCTGAAGTATCAGTCTCTATGGTAGCTTCACGCTAATGATGAAATAATGTTCTTTTAATCCGTCACAGTCGATCTATGCGATTCTGCTGTTATTTGGATTTTGCCGTTAACGGTCCATTTAGCGCTCCCTAACTCTTGACCTCTTGGACCTACCGCTTTAGGAATGTCTATTACGAAATTCTCAAAGGAGTAACTTACCGATGCTCCTTTACCAGTTAACCTATCAAATAATTCTGCCATCAATTCTGCCCAATGGCTTGATGATTGGCTTGATGATTGTCCTGTTTTTTCATTGTTGTTATTATATTTACTCATAGTTACTATATATATACAACAATGAATTTAAAGCATACAAATTATTTCTGTTGTTAGAGAAAATTGTTAATCATGATATGTTAATATAAAGAAGTTATTAGATTTTAAATTGTGCTTCGACTCATTGTAATACAATTGACTTAAGAAATTTATTTAACAAATTTAAGAGTACTCCACTAAATCATATGTCTCAAATATACAGTCCTAACGAGATAGCGGCTCAAACAAAATAATCACCTAATACCTTTATCATGCATATAGTAATAAGGGCTGTAGTAAATAAAAGATATTTGAAGAAAAATAATAATTAGGATTTTCTATTTTTTCGCCGTCATCCTAAGTACATCTACTTGACCGCTGTGAAGCCAGTCCTTAAGCTCGTCGTGAGATGGCTTAACATCATGCTTGCCCGCTAAATGAAGATGTAAAAGTACATAGTTAATTTGGTTTAACAACGGCTTGTTTTGCTCATCTCCCTGACGAGCTTTCTGCTTTAAATCTGCTGGTACAGTGTTCCACCAATCATTGAAGTTTCTCTTTCCACCATTATTAGGTCGTGAACCGAATCCCTTTGGCATTGTCATAATAAAAAATCATCTATGACGAAGTTATTAAATGTATATGTTTACGCTCGTGGTGTATCGTCTGCTTAAACTGTGATCAATGTAAACTATCATAGGATAAGATAATATCGATATTATATATTTATGATGTCTGTTTTCTATTGAAATATATCTTAATAAAATATAGCACTATAAAAATTCATATTAAAGTCGATTGCATTCAAAAAAATACTAAATCATGCTTCCTTACGGCATGAGTCACCCGCCCTGACAAAGTGGGAAATAGGGTATACTCCAAAGAGAGCACATTCGCTAAAAGGTTGATTGGTGCTACAAATCAACATACAAACTAGATATTAAATTTTCTTGCTTGTAGTTTGGATCGACGTAATCCACTTGTTTTATCCTCAACTATAATTTAGAAGAGTCAGTACGTGCCTTTCAACAATCATTTTGCTCACTAATTTAGTTATAGAGTGAATCATTTCTATAAGGATGATTACTAAACAGAAAAGTTACACTTGTACAAGAAGCTAGAAATCCTCTGACAAAAGACTATTACAATCATTGTCATTATCCGACAAAGTCTACATCACATAAAAGACAGGTTGTTTCTGATTTGTATATCCTCGAAGCATTTAATAAGAATATTATTAGCCGTTAGCGTATAATTATTATTATATAATATTCAACAAATCCTATTTACCATTTAAAATACCAAACTACCTTATATAGTCCAAAAACGATTGTTTAATTAGACTTATTTTCATCTTCTAGATTTAAATTATCCTAAGGATTTACTTGTATTATGTCGGAACCACAAACACAACCACAACCACAACCACAACCACAACAGAATCAACAATTAAATAAAGAAGGAATTCGTGATGCAATCTACATAGGGAAAAAACCTTTGATGGCCTACGTCACGTCGACACTCATTCAGCTTGCTAACCAGCCTTCGGTAACAATTAAGGCAAGAGGATTGAGCATCGGAAGAGCAGTAGACGTTTCCCAAATCATTCTGAAGAGAATGGAGAGTGCTGGATACAATATAGGTGATGTAAGAATTGGCTCCGAAACAGTTCAATCCGAGGACGGTAGGACGCGAAATGTTTCTACGATTGAAATCGAAGTAAAGAGAAGTTCCTAAGAGCCCTCCGATACTTTTTGTTCTTATATCCCTTTATATTTTACCAAAGCAATGGGAAGACGAGCTATAATCTATCTTGCTCACATGAATCCATTGACCAAGGCACATCATACGATCATCAGTTCATTTCTAAAGAAAGATTATGGTATCTATATTTTTCCAGTGAGATTTTTAAAAGACGGAAAGGAGATTAATACTAGAAGCTTCCCATTTCCTTATAAAATTAGAAAAGCTATGGTAGAATCTGTGTTTAGCCATAGTAACAACATTTCAATTTTACCAGATTATACATTTTTTTACCCCTTTATAAAATATCTACCACCTTTGATTTCTCCTTATTCTTGGGTTCTGCGAAATCAAATAGTTAGAAATATTAAAGAAGATGATTTCGTCGCTTACACAGGCGATGAAATAGAGAGTATAGCATTGAAATTATACAAACTTCATCCATATAAATTCAAACGACTGGAAATATCTGCTTCTAATGTAAAAGAAATGCTTTATCTTCAAGCTATCAAAGGAACGGTAAACGAAGGTGAAGCGTGGCATGATAAGGTGCCAGAACAAGTTGCTTCTTTAATTAATGAAAATTGGAAAATCATAGAGAAATATGCACGATCTCCGGATTATACGATGAGGCTAATGGGAATGAAATTCCCAAAAGAAGGTCTTTTTTGAAGATTTTTATAATCCAAAAATGACTTTGCCTTAGATGAAGACAAAGGGTGCAGAATTCATCTGGTTTGATGGCAGATTTGCTAAATGGGACGAGGCAACAGTTCCTATTATGACCCATGCTTTACATTATGGAACTGCTGTTTTTGAAGGTATTAGAGCATATGCGTCTAGAAATAATTTATACATATTCAAATTGAACGAGCATATGGAAAGACTTCACCGTTCTGCTTCAGTTTATTCTATTACTCTTAATTATACAGCAAAAGAGCTCTGTGAAGCAACGACACAATTATTAAAAAAAATAGGACTCAGAGAGTCATGCTATATAAGACCTTTGACATTTGTAGGATTGCATGGAATAGATCTAAATATTACTAGAGAATCTCCAACTCATACCGCGATTATAATTTTTCCATTAGCAAAATATTTTAAGGGAGAAGGCATCAAAGCATGTATTTCATCATGGCGTAGAATTCATGATACTGCAATGCCGCCTATGGCGAAGGCTGCGGGAAATTATCTTAATTCGATACTTGCAACACAAGAAAGCAAACGTAATGGTTATGATGAATCCATTTTGCTAGATAAGGACGGATATGTCAGTGAGGCATCGGGTGAAAATATATTTTTAGTCAGGAATAACAACATCTATACTCCCTCTATAGCTAGTTCTGCACTAGAAGGAATTACACGTGATACTGCAATAACCATTGCAAAGGATTTAGGATATAAAGTAAAGGAGCGTTCTATATCTAGGACAGAATTGTATATTGCAGATGAGATATTTTTGACAGGGACCGCCGCCGAAATCATCGCAGTCACAAGTATTGATGATCGAACGATAGGTGACGGAAAAGAAGGCTCTGTTACAAAGAGTATTCGTGAAAAATACTCAGAAATCGTATGTGCAAATGTTGAAGATTTTATGAGTTGGTTAACCCCGGTATGGTAATAAGAGAAGGCAAGTTTAAACTAGCTATTGTTGGTGTTGGAGGATGGGGTAAGAATCACGCCAGAGTTCTGCATGATTTAGGTAGTTTAGTAGCGATATGCGAGACTGACCTTCAGCGTGGTAAAGAAATAGCAGACAAGTACGGTACAAGATTATATTCTTCCATAGATGATATGCTTGACAAGGAGGGAAGATTAGATGCATGTCTGGTCTGTACACCGACTAAAACTCATTCTATTATCGCCAAAACAATAATGGAAAAAGGAATTAATGTTTTTGTTGAAAAGCCACTTGCATTTTCTTCCAAAGAATGCGAAGAGATGATCAATATAGCGGAAAGGAATAAAGTCATTTTGACTTCAGGTTACATTGAGCGGTTCAATCCTGCTGTACAAGAAGTTAAACGGCTTGTAGATTGCAATAAGTATGGTGATCTATTAATGATGGAATTTCATAGAGAAAGCAGAATGCCACTACATGTCAAAGATGTTGGAATAATTTACGATACTTCTGTTCATGATATCGATACTGCTATGTTTCTGTTCAATTGCAGGCCACAAGTTGTATTTGCTCTTTCCGGTAAGAAATTCCACTTTTATGAAGATTTTGCAACTATTATGCTTGGTTTCAAGGGTCAAAAAGTAGCGATTATCGCATCAAACTGGATTACTCCAAAGAAAGTCAGAAAGTTCAGTGCAGTATGTACTGATGGCATAATAGCGGGAGATTTTATCACACAGGAAATCACCATTGACCATCAAGAATCTACTGTAATTCCACGCCGTCAGCAATTTCAGGAACCTTTGACCTTGGAATTGCAAAGTCTGTTGGATACAATAGATGGCAAAATTAGCAAGCCAGTTATTTCGGCAATTGATGCAACAAATGTTACACGAGTAGCAGAAGGCAGCACTTTTATCTAGTAATACTGGCTCCCCAATTTATCTGGATCTGAAATGATACATGAAAAAATCAATGCTTGATATCCTTGCATGCCCTATTGACAAACACTATCCATTAGAATTGTTTGAAATTAATATAAAAAAATATGATTACAATAAGAATAATCATAATAACAGTGAAATTGTCATATCTGAAGGTATTTTGTTTTGTACGAAATGCTCTCGTTATTATCCGATTATAGAGGAGATTCCAGTTATGCTACCAGATGAACTTCGTGAAAAGCAAACCGATATTGACTTTCTGCAGCAATGGAGTGATAAAATTCCTGAGAAAGTTATAAAGCATGGAAATCCTTGGCATCTTTAGATATAAAGAAGTATAAGAGAGAGAGAGAGAGAGAGAGAGAGGACGAGGAAGATAGTTATGCAAGATCATGATAATCGTGATAAGACTACTAATAATTATAGTAATAATTATACTAACGCTCCCGGTGTAACAAACTATATTTCAACCACTGCAAGAATTGGCAAAAATGTAAAGATATGGCATTTTGCATATGTTGGAGACGATACAATAATTGGTAATAATGTTATGATTGGTTCACTGACTCATGTAGATTACAAAGTAAAAATCGGCGATAATACAAGAATTGAGGGTTCTGTATATATTCCGCCGTTAACATCGATAGGAAAAAATGTATTCATTGGTCCAAGCGCAACTTTTACTAATGATCCATATCCTATGAGCCGAAAAATGGTTGGAGTTATTGTAGAGGATGATGCAATTATTGGCAGTAGAGCAGCAATACTACCTGGAGTAAGAATTGGAACAAACAGTATAGTCGCAATGGCGGCACTAGTAACAAAAAATGTCCCACCCAATGTTGTTGTCATGGGCCACCCTGCTAAAGTGAAATATTCTAGAAGTGAATATGACAAGAAAAAAGCTGATTGGGAATCAAATAATTCCCATTAATTTGTAGTAAATTTAGCCCGATTTAAAGTCCGATGATTAAACCTGAATAATAACTTTCTATGTGATGACCACTAATTTTTCTTTAGAATACAGAATATTCAAGATATCTTAAAGATTATTATTATATATGAATTTAAAGCCATTTATAAAATCTTGATTACTATAATTTCTTAATTATTTTTCTGATGAAACTTTATCAACTGCAGTTTCGCAGGCAGGATTTGCTTTCATTAATATAAAATCTGAGTTTTGTTTGTTTTTAGATATAACTTTGGCAAAATCATACTTAGAACATGCTACAACTATCATAGTTTTATCGCTTGGATAAAGATCAAAAGCAACACCTTGCTGTCGCTCAACGTCTCCTATATAATCTTTAAGTCTTGATTCAAGGGAAGATAGTAATTCTATCTTGTCTCCCCTCATCTCGTTTGGATCTAATGTCCAAGCAATGGCCACCCTGGTTCTACTTGCCTTCAATTCGCGTTTCCTTAAAATATCCCTAATTTCGTCTATCAGATGTTTTATATAACCTTCTATGGCTTTGAGAGTACCGTTAACAAGATACATCAATGGTCCTGCGCCGCTCTGAGATGAACTGATCGCTCTTAGGTCATACAATCCATTTGCAACATCATCTAGATATATGTCGCTGTATCCATGATGCATAACTTCCCTACGGCTGTTAGCATCGTGGGTATGCTTACAGATTTCTAAGATGCTAGCCATCCCTGTGTAATGTCCTAAGATCTTAATAGAATGGACAGATTCTGCAGAAATAACATTTACATAATTCAATTTACCATGCATATTAGGATCATATAGCATTTTGGTGATATGTGTATCCTGTCTTGATTTTAATGAGCCTATCAAAGTTTCAGAGGCTATAATACTATCTGTGTTGATTGGCATATAATAATAGAAAACATCTTTGCCTACTGACATACCGGTTATATGTTCGATTAATGCAATGTTTTCGTTACTCCCACCTATTCCTGTGGGAAGAGTATAGATAATTGAAGAACCTCTTTTCAATGCTCTAATTGCATCCCTAAACTTGGATGTAACATCACTCTTTACCTCTTGTCCTATCTTCCGTATTCGTGGTGCAAAAAATATATAGGCAGCATCGCTAATTGCAACGTCAATCGGTTCAAGACCTAGTAAGGGCTCATCCTCTATCAAAGCGCTCACATTAGGATAGGTCCGAGCAATATCTGGCTTTAATGTTATAGCCATTCGAGCAGATTCATCGATTAACGAAACCTTCGAACCTTTAATTGCAATAGAAGAGGCAATGCGGTACCCTTCCGTACTTAGTCCATATACCGCGGCAGTTATTGTTGTTGATGACGCTGATCCAGCACTCAAATTATATAATGACCTCTCTCCATATGCGCATAGCCCCGATCTCCTTAGCTATCTAAAGGAGGGTTAAAGAAAAGGTTTTTCCATTACAATTCTCTCATTTAATTAACTTTGAGAGTTTGGTTTGATATTTTAACACCAAAACAGGTAATGTTTTTTAAACCCGCAATAGATTTGTTTAATGAAGCTGGTCATGAATCATTATGCACATCCAGGGAATATAGAGAAGTAGTAGAGCTATCAAAGATTAAGCGGCTTCATCTTAAAATTGTTGGAAGACACGGCGGAGCAGGAAAATACGAAAAACTGTGTGAAAGCGCTAATAGGATATTTGAACTCGCTCATCTGGTAAAGCAATTCGAGCCAGATGTTGCAATATCTTTTTCATCGCCCGAAGCAGCTAGAGTTGCATTTGGACTTGGAGTCAGCCATATTGGATTCAATGATTCCCCCCATGCTGAAGCCGTTGCAAGACTTACAATACCACTTTTAGACCATCTGTTTTCTCCTTGGGTTATACCTTATTCTGCATGGAATATATTTGGGATTCCAAAAACTAGGATAACAAGATATAGAGCATTAGATCCTGTTGTTTGGCTCAAACGGAGCCCTTTATCTTCATCATCATCATCATTGACATCCAATTTGATCAATGAAATCGGTCTTGAAACATCGAAAAAGAATGTTTTGATTAGACTAGAAGAGACAAAAGCTTCCTATATCGCAGACAAAAAGATAGAAAACAGTATCTCTATGGTCGACGCTATTGTCGATAATTTATCTGTGGCTACTAATATAATTATTCTGTGCAGATATGAAGACCAGATAACCGAATTAACAAAAAGATATGAGGGGAAAGCATATACTATGCAGAACGTTCTCGACGGTACCCTTTTGATATCATTAGCGGACTTATTCATAGGGGCTGGAGGGACGATGACAGCCGAAGCATCATTACTTGGAAAACCTACTATTTCTATCGCTCCTGTTCGCTTTTACATTGAAAAGTACTTGATCAAGTCAGGTCTCGTAAAACGCGCTATTAGTTCTAGAGACCTTGTTCGGTTAAGTAACAAGATGCTATTAGACAAACACTATACTACTACTCAAGAGAATAGAGCGAGACATATCCTTGATAGTATGGATGATCCCATTGATAAGATGTTCTCATTTATAACAAACCCTGCGTAACATTCTAAAGATAGTAAAATGTACGAAAATATGCCCGGAAGCCCGGTAGAGGAAAGTGAAATTCCGTCGAATGTAGTGGCCAAGCATAGAGGCCTTTGGAGCCTTTGACCCCAGTTCGAATCTGGGCCGGGCTATGTTTTATTTTTGTTTAATTATGATAGAAGAAGAACCATCTTCAAATAATATCATATTGATACTTATGGCAGTAAACATCAATTTCTGCTATTTACCGTTATGTTTGAACAATAAAAACAGCATCTTTTTAGATTACTTCTAAAAAATAGAGAGTATCAAATACAATACACAGAGAAGTAGAATTATTACTTTTCCCAGAAAACAAAAATTATTCAATCTAATTGGCATTGTAAATTTTGATGTTATTCTCTGTTCTCTCTGTATTTTTTTATAATCAATATTATATATTTGACTCAATGCAATTTTATCGCTAAGCAATCTGCAAGAGTTATCATAGAGATCTTTGTTGTTATCATTGATAATTTAGTGCTTTAAGTAATTTTCAACAGTCCTCGTAAGGTTTTGGAAAGCAGCATCGACGTACTTTTTCCGTTTTGGAACTCCCTCCTTATAACCGGCGAGCCTATGCCTTGAGAGGATAATCATTTCTTCCTGTTCTTTTGGATTTGGGGAACCGAAAGATATTCGTAACTCAAGAGCTCGTTGAGGAGTAACATCTTGAATCAAATGTATTAATTCGTTTGGTTGAAGATCTAATTCAATTTTTTCCAATACCTCCTTAATATCTTGTTCTTCTAACATTATAACCTGGGTTTTATTTTTGCGAGCTGCTTTCTCAACAAGAGATCCAACGAGTTTGTGAGCAATACGAAATGGTATTCTCTTCTTCACAACTAATTGTTCTGCAATATCAACTGATAGAGCATAGCTATTATTTGCTGACTCGTGCATTCTCCCTGTGTGAACAACAATTGATTTTACAACTCTGTTTACTATTTTAACAGCTTCAAGAGCAGTACTTGATGCTCTCAATATATGGGGTTTTAACTCTTGCAGGTCTCTGCTGTAACCCGATGGAAGAGCTTTTACAATTGAGAGGATCGATACCAAATTACCAAGAACAGAGGATGCTTTTGCCCTGACAAGTTCTAAAGGATCTGGATTCTTTTTCTGCGGCATTGCACTAGATGTGGAACTATATTCATCAGAGATCTCCAAGTATCCAAACTCGACTGTCGACCAGAGTATAAAATCTTCTGCCAATCTACTTAACGTAGTCATGAAGATTGAGATCCCTGAAGTATACTCTATAAGCGCATCCCGTGAACTAGTTGCGTCAACAGAATTTCTTATTAATCCGTCAAAGCCTAAGAAAGCAGCAGTTGTTCTTCTATTAATGTTGATGGTTGATCCACCTATTGCACATGCGCCCAGCGGTGATTGGTTGTTTCTTCCATATGTAATGTAAAGCCTATCCATATCTCTAAAAAGCGCATCGGAATAGGACAAAAGATAGTGAGAAAAGGTTCCTATCTGAGCTTGCTGAAGATGAGTATACATAGGCATTACACTTTCTTTATTCTCGGTTGCCTTTTCCAATAGAGAATCAATCAGATCAATAATTGCTAGACAAATATTGTTAATATCGTCACGCACCTTCATTCTAATGTCAAGTATTACCTGATCATTTCTCGATCTTGCAGTATGCATTTTACCACCAGCATCGATGCCAGCTTGTTTTATCACAAATGCTTCCAATGATTCATGAATATCTTCAAAAGTGTCTGTTTTTAGCTGTGAAGGATTCTTTTTAATATCCTCCAAAGCTTGCAAGATTTTCTTTAATTCTGACATAGACAATATGCCAATATCATACAACATCATAGAATGTGCTTCGCTTCCTATTATGTCATAATATAATATACCTTGATCAATATCTATGGACGAGAGAAACTTCAAAGTATCATCATCGAGTGTACCTCTCGGTCGTGACCGATACATAACTAGACTAGTAAAATAGTTTTATTTTAAGATATTATATATATAACGACAGAGCCAATGCCCTCGTTGAAAAAACTCAAAATCTAATAATGCATCATAATTTTGATTCTATCATTTAGGATCCATGGGACGGTTTATCTTTTCCTAATTCTGTGCAATAGTTATATAGGGTTTGTGCATTTTTAATGTTGTCATGAGTCAGGATATTCAGCAGACTCGTAGATTAATATTTGATGAATTAACCAAGATTGTGGATCCAGAAATTGGCGTCTCTATAATGGAATTAGAATTGGTTGACAAAGTAGATATTAATGCAGCGAACGTAGATATCGATTTACATTTAACAAGCCCATTCTGTCCTGCAGTATTTGGTTTCAAGATTGCTCAAGATGTCAGAGACAATGTCTATAAAGTTCAAGGAATTGAAGGTGTCAAAGTCAATGTTAGCAACCACTTCATGGCTGATGCGATAAATAAGCAAGTAAATGAAAGTAAGCTTCCATCTAAATCATAAAATTTTTAACTTAGTCCAAATTTAGTCTGAACGAGCATAAAGTTAACATCATAATTTCCAAAAAGTGTTTTCAAACTAGATATCGGTTTCGTTTCATCCTAGACTCAATATCAGAATCTGATTAATCGATGCTATGATAAAGCCTGTTTTTTAAACTTCACCACATTGCGAATAGCAGAGATGCAAAACGAAATTATTTTGATATTCCTTTTTGTATCAACTTCTACTTCGATTCTCCAGTTTTGCTATTTTTTTTTCATTTTTTGAAAGTCCCATAAGATGACCTCGTAGTAATTGAATTCCCAATGCTGGATCTACACCTTTTGGACAAACTACACTACATGAACCAGCAAAATGACATCTCCAAATCCCATGTCTATCATCTACAATGTTAATTCGCTCTTTTTTATCATTGTCCCGTGTATCCGCATAGTATCTATAAGCTTGTGATAGAGCCTGAGGACCAGGGAATTTTGTATCCGTGGCTACAGTAGGACATGCAGAGTAACATAACCCACACCTGATACAATAGGAGAACTGTAAATATTTATCAACATCTTCTTGACTTTGTTTGAATTCAGATAATTTTTCTCTATCTACCATATCTGCGTTCTCATTATGTATATAGGGCTTCATTTCTTTATGGTGATTAAAAAACTGCGAAAAGTCTGTTACAAGGTCACGAATATGAGGGAAATTTGCAAGAGGTTCACATGTGATTGTACTACCCTCTAACTCTGAAATCTTTGTGTAACAAGCAAGTCTTGGAATTCCGTTAATTTTCATTCCACAAGAGCCGCATGAAGCCATTCGACACGAATATCTTATTCCAATGCTACTGTCACGATTGCTCTTCGCATAAATAAGAGCATCAAGGACAGTTGTCCAACGCTGTACAGGTACCTCAAAGGAATCATAGCGGACAGGATCCCCCTTGATCCTGTTAGCACGGAATACCTTTATGATAATGTTATCGCGAAGTGCACCCTTTCTATTATTATTATCGTCTTTTACGTTCCTATTTTTTAACATTCCTATTTTTTTTATAATTTCCATCATTTCTAATTCAATCCTAGTTGATTAGCCATTATTATTGTTCTAGTACCATATGCAATTATGACTATTATCGCCGTTATGGTGAATACTGTAATACCGTTCTCCCATGTCTTATTCTGTCGAAACTCAAGCAATATGACTCTTAAGCCATTAAAACCATGTATTGCAATGAGTATTAGTATTGACTCTAGAAGAAGTGCGTATGGGATATTATGGTAGTTTACGACCACATTTTCATACTCCAGGCTCATATTATATGGCATTATCAGACGCATCAAGATATGCACAGCCACTACAACAAGTGCTGCTATTGCTGTAATGTACTGTATTTTCATTATTTGACTTTCGCGCAGGAGTATCCTTCTTGTCTCCATCATTACCTCTCCTTTTGTTTTCTATTCTCCGCCAAAAAGTACACTTGATCCGTACAGCATTGCCACAGCCGATAATATTAATGCAACCCATATTCCAGACTTCTGCCGATAGTTAAGTGATAGCGCATCATAAGGATAGTCTGGTCTTCCAGCTTTGCCCAATCCCTTACCACCATGGGTAAATATCAATCTAATACCGTTAGCAGAATGGAACGTACTTGTTCCTATCACCAATATTAAGAAAAGATGTCCCCATTCTGTTTGAGTCAACTCCAACATAGCATTCCATGCATCTGGACCTCTTGTTAGAGAACTTGTTTCGTAAACATGACCGATAAAATAAACCAGCAAGAATACTCCAGTTAGTCTTTGTAGCCAGTAGGATATACGCTCCCAACCATATCTTGAGGGGTTTAGCCATCCTTTCAAACCCTCGCGGTTATTGCGACTAGAATTACTTTCTGTTGATCTTTCCATTAATACTTCCTCTCCACTGGCGCATAACGTGTAAACGTTACTGGAGACCATGTCATCCTTGGGCCGTCAGCCGCAAAGTAAGCAAGAGTATGCTTCAGAAAATTGACATCATCGCGTATTGGATAGTCCTCTCTCGCATGCGCACCTCTTGATTCTCGACGGTTTAAAGCTCCAATAAATACAACTTCCGCTATCCTCAGCATTGAATCTACCTCCATGACATTTATGAAATTAGTATTATACTCTTTTGCTTGATCATCTACATGCTTCCACCCTAATTTTTTTAGTTCCTTTACCTTCTTTAAACCTTCAGCAAGGTCCTGTTCTTTTCTAAATACATATGCCTTAGCATCCATGGTATCAGTCAATTCCTTTCCCATCTCATATGGATTAACCTGACCCCTCCCTCTAAATATTCCATCAAAAATCCTCTTTTCTTCTTCTATGACATCCTGTTCTGATATAGATAATGAAGACCCCTTTGACTTCAGTGCATATTGGGCGGCTAATTCTCCTGTAATTCTACCCCACACAAGACATTCAGAAGTAGAGTTTGCACCAAGGCGATTGGCACCATGTGTGCTGTTACATGCAGCCTCACCAGCAGACCATAGTCCATTCATTTCAGTAGCACCATCTATGTTTGAATTAATTCCACCCATCATATAATGACATACTGGTCGAATTTCAATTGGCTCATTAATAATATCGACTCCGGAAAATTTAATACCTATTTCTCTAATTCCTGACAGACGTTCCTTTACCTGCTCGGCTCCTAGATGCGATAGATCAAGTTTCAGACAGTCTGCACCGGATTCATGTTTAAAACCTCTTCCTTCCTGAATTTCTCGAATCATTGAGCGCGACACTACATCCCTTGGAGCCAGTTCGAGTTTCCCTGGAGCGTATTTTTTCATAAACCGTTCTCCTTGATTATTTATAAGATACCCTCCTTCTCCTCGTGCACCTTCTGTAATTAATATGCCTGAAGGCAGGATACCTGTAGGGTGAAACTGGACGAACTCCATGTCTTTTAAAGCAAGCCCAGCCCGATATGCCATATCTAAGCCATCCGGCGTTGAAGAGTATGCGTACGTAGAAAAACTGTAAATTCTTCCAGCGCCGCCAGTACATATTATTGCTGCTGGAGATTTGAATTTGAAAAAGTTACCTGTTTTCATTTCAATAGCTGTCAGACCCCTAAAATTATTTGCATCCCTTAGAATTTTAGTACAAAACCATTCATTATAGAAGTGAATGTTATCATATTTAAGACATGTATCATATAGTGTTTGCATCTCATAAAAGCCTACTTTGTCCTGTGCATAAGTAGCCCGTGGAAATGAATAACCACCGAACTTACGCTGACCTATTCTGCCATCCTCTCTCCTTGACCATGGCATTCCCCAATGATCCAGCTGATATATTTCGTATGGCATATTAGATACCAGTCTTTCTGCTACATCCTGATCAGCAAGGAAATCACTACCCTTGATAGTATCATAGACATGGGATTCTTGATTATCACCTTCCTCCTCAAAGAGAACGGCTCGCTGTTCCACCTTCAGCAGAAACCGAATGGGAACGCATGACCTGTACCTTTGAAATCACCGCAATGCTCAGCTTTTTATCTACGGTAGCACATGAGATAGCAGCTCGCAGGCCAGCTAGACCTGATCCAACAATAATGACATCATGAGAAATAGTATCTGTCAATTACCAATATCGGCCTCGGGCCATATCAATTGTGTTAATCAATTCTCACGTATATCTCTTAGCATATTTATCACGACTATATAGCAATAATTTACTGTTACTCTTTTTATTTATTATGAACCAAGAAACGCTCCGGCTAATCATCAAGTAAATCTAGAAATCCTAATATCGTAGAGTTTTGGTTATGAGTTGAAAACGTTTACTATAACTAATCGAAGAAATATTATGATTAGAAATTTTTTGAATTATCCAAATGATAATCATTCATCTGAATTGCCATTCTCTCTGCAATAGCAATAATAGAGCCATTATTGTTTATCCTCTCTCTACAGACTATATTATAACGGTCTTTTGTATCGGATGGATGATCTAAAGATAATTTTCTCTACAATATAAGAGAGAATATATTTTCTTTTGAATATAATCTGTATCTATAAAGTTCTTTAATCTATTTAATGATCTACACCAACATAAAGATACATGCCGATAGAATACAAAGGTAAGGTATTTCTGGCTCCAAATACTTCCGATGAAGAAATAGTTAATAAGGCTAAGAAAAAATTAGTGGAAAATGGTATCAAGGAAGAACATATTCAAATCAACTACAATATACAAGATCTAGAAGTGGGGGACATATACGTCAGTTATGAACCGCCGGATCTAGTAGTCAGAAATGTTTATGATAAAAAGGCATCGGGAATTACAAAAATGAAGAGCAGTGGAATGATACAGATCTAGTGAAACATTCTATCCAAGATTCTTGCCAATTCGTTTACTTTTTGTTTACTCTCAGTGCCATCACTCATCGACCTCACTATTACCTCTCCTTTCTCAATTTCTTCAGGTCCCACTATCACAGTTAGAACTGCGCCTTTTGATGCTGCATCATCAAGTTGTTTCCTAAGCGATCTTCCATCATTAAGGTTATAGTCAGTGCTAATTCCGCTGTTTCGCAAAATTGAAACTATGCCTAATGCCGAAGTTTTTATAATACTCGAGGTATATGCAACATAAACCATTTGTTTAGGCACGTGTTTTAGAATTCCATTTTTTTTAAGAGCCATCATTATCCTTTCCACCCCTCCTGCTGCCCCAATTGCACCAATATCCTCTCTGCCAAAAGCATGAGTTAATCTATCATACCTGCCTCCGCCAACAAGTGCACCCAATTCACTAAACGGATCAAATGCTTCAAAGACTACTCCTGAATAATAATCTAGTCCTCTTACAATTCCGAGATTAACCCTGGCATTATCGACTCTTCTGGATTTCAGGGAGTCCATCAATGCTACGACTTTACTCCAATTTTCTAATCCATTTAGATCTGCTTTTGAATAAACTTCGTTGACAGTCCCTTTTATGCTTGATAAATCAACTAGATGCTGAAGTGTGGACAAATTAATTTTGTCTTTATATTCCTCATATAGCTCAGAGAGACTCTTCTTTGTAACCTTGTCAACTGCTCTCAAGATATCAGGCATTATTTGTTCTTCTGCAACACCAAGTTTCTGTCTAATGTATTCCTCAATTAACTGTCTATCATTCACTTCTACCATTACATTTAGTCCAAGTTTTTTCAAAAATACTGAAACAAATTCGATCACCTCTGCATCAGATTCTTTGCTGAATGGACCATAGATCTCTATGTCCCATTGATGGAAATACCGGTAGCGTCCCGCTTGTGGTTCGTCATATCTCCATACGTCAGAAAAAGATGCCAGTTTGACAGGCATCTTTAAATCTCTTCTTGTTGCTACGAATCGTGTAAGACCAATTGTGAGATCAAATCTTAATGCAATATTTCTATTTCCCTTGTCAGTAAAACTATAGATTTCATTTGATATGGATGCTCCAGCCTTTGCTTCCAGCGTGGTAAGCATCTCCAAAGGCGATGGCTCCATAACCTTGAAGTTAAAGAGACACGTAGTTTCCATGAATTTCTCTCTAATATAATTAATATTATGTAGTTCCTCTGGTTCTATGTCTCTCATTCCACGGGGAATTTCTAACTTCATAATCAACGCAGTAATTTGTTGACATTTAGATTTTACGATCAATTATAATAATATTTAAGTTCTGTACCATTATAGTGACAACAATAGAGTTTCGATATCTTGATCATATGACAGATGCGATCATTGAGGCTTACGGCAGCACATTGGATGAGGCATTTGAAAATTCTGCCAAAGGACTTGTTAATACAATGTTTAATATCAAAGAGATCACTCCTGACCAAGAATATGAAATCATTGCCAAAGGACATGATATCGAAAGTTTACTTTATGATTGGCTAGAGAAAGTTATGTTAAGAATATTAATTGACAATATTGTGTTATCTGATTTCAAAGTTAAAATCTCTGAAAGTAATGGCAATTATTTTCTTAAAGGTATTGTTAAGGGAGAAGTATTAGATCTACAAAAGCATCATTATAAGGTTGAAATCAAGGCGGTAACCTATCATGAAATGGAAATTAAACAAAAAGGAAACATAATTACGACTAGATTCTTGTTAGATCTATAATCTCATGTTTTTTTATCGTAATTTAACCATGTCTTATTATCCCAAAATAACATTAAAATTATAAAAATTATTTAGTGTGAAAATATATAATAATATAGGAAAGCGTTTGCAAACAACCAAAGGCTGCTTAAAGATTAAAAAATCTTAAATATCAAATACATTATCTAATTCATAGAAAACATGAGTGTTGAAAAAAAAGCTTCAGGTGCGCATGCAAGTGGTAACCAGGCTTTAATGGAGCTTTCTGAAAAGAACTTTGATGAAATAGTGAGTGGAAGCAAGCCAGTCTTGGTAGACTTTTGGGCGACTTGGTGTGGGCCATGCCAATTTATGCTTCCCATATTTGACAAATTAGCAAAAAAATATGGCGAGAAGGTTTCCTTTGGCAGGTTGAATGTTGACGATAACCAAGGATTGGCAATGAGATTTGATGTATATGCTATTCCGACATTTATAATCTTCATGAATGGCAAGGCCATTGACAGAGCTGTAGGAGCAGTGGGAGAAAAAGGTCTCGAAGGATTACTGCAAAAATACCAATAGCATAGCCAATTACATGTTACATTGATTCTATTTCTCTGTCATCTGGATGATTATATACAGCAAACAACTACTACTAAATATATCCATATGCAGCATCTGTTTTTCTTTTGAGTTTCAAAATTGTCTCAAAAACTTCTTTTTCCTCTTCATTTAAGCGATGGCTGAATCTCTCAATCAGCAGTTTTGCCTGTCTGCTGTTCAGATCTGTATAGAAAATATCTTCTTCGTTGATTTGTCTTCCAATAACTGGACCTTTTATAGAAACTGCAACTTGCATTCCCTTAGTAGCTTCTTCAATCGCTTTTCCGCTTTCTTGTACTTGATGAATAGTACCAATTTTTTTTCCATTTTCATTTATAACAAGAACTTTTTGTCGTAGTTTTCCAATTAAAATCTCTGCTCCAAAGACTGCTGGGTCATTTCGTCTAAAGATAAAGCCCTTTAAAAATTGAAATTTACAAATAGGCGGTATTTCATTAAATATAATGGAGTATTCATGTTCTTTCTGATAAGTAACCCAGTCTGTATAACTTCGTACAAGATTGTAAATTATTCGTTCGTTGAAAATCTTTACTCCACGCTCCTGCGATTCCTTCTGAGCATCATCTAGAACCTTGACATTAAAACCCAGCAGTACTCCTACGTATCTATCCTTTTCCTTGACTGCGGAAGCTGCAATTACATCTCGCCTTGTGATGTGGCCAATATCAGCACTTTGAATCGGAATATTTGCTTTCTTCAATAGGTCCATGATTGCTTCAATTGAACCTATTGTATCACATCTGAGGATTACTCCGTTTGAATCAGTGTTTATAATTGCACTTTTGATTTCAGATTCTACCATTATCTTTAATCTATTTTCATCCTCTTTCTTTTCAACAACATACAGAGGGCTCGCCTGCGAGGACGCCATCCAAATCTGGGGACGTAATTTTTAGACCAGCCGCAGAAATAACTTCACTAACAGGTTTGAACTTGTCTCGAGGATCCCGCATCTCATCAAGTGGCTTTGGTAGCAGCAATGCTTTGATTCTCGTGACAATAGCACTGTCTCTTTTTGCTACAGCGACAGTGTCGCCCTGTTTTAAAATGCCGTCCAACAGTATTACGTTGGCAGACGGTCCCAGACCTATCTCTTCGTTGATTTCAAGTACAATTCCTTTTGCCGCCCCATCATGTCTCTCCAATTTCTTTGCCAGATATTGCTGCGTCAGACCCACCATTACTGCAAGTAGCTCGGGTATTCCAACGCCGGACGTTGCACTTACAGGAACTATTGCTAATTCTTTGGTAAAATCTTTGATACGCCAAAATGCTTCAGAATTATAGCCTAATCTTGAAAGTGAACCCACTACGTTATATATTTTTTCATCTAGGATTGTTTGAATATTGACATCTTGTTTCTTTATTTGGTCACTGATAAAAGGTGTATTCCCCTTTCTCCAGCCAGTAACCATATCTATTTTATTCAGTGCAATAAGAAATGGAACCTTTCTTTTCCTCAAGATCTCTATGCTTTCATTTGTCTGAGCCTCAAAGCCTTTGTTTACATCAACAACTACAATTGCGATATCTGCTGCAGAGCCACCTCTTATTCTTAGGTTGGCAAAAACTTCATGACCAGGAGTGTCAATAACAAGTAATCCAGGAATTTGGGCTTCAGATTTAGAAAGTTGCTGGTAGAGAGATCCTGTCATATCCTTAATTGTTTCAATAGGAAAAAAGCTTGCCCCTATATGCTGAGTAATGCCTCCGACTTCGCGCGATTGAACTGCCGTGCCGCGTATCTTATCGAGTAGAGAAGTTTTACCGGAATCTACATGACCTAATACAACTACCACAGGTTGCCTGAGTTTCACTTAACTATTAAAAATCACTTGTGACTCTTTTATGAAGCTTTCAGATGAGTCAGAGGCATGGATAATATTATCTGTAAAGCCGAGACCGAAGTCTCCTCTAATTGTTCCAGGATTTGCCTCAAATGATTTTGTTGCTCCTATCATTATACGCACTGTATTCACAGCATTATTGCCTTCAAGAATGCATGCTACTACCATCCCAGAAGAAATGAATGATACCAGCTCATTAAAAAAAGATTCTTTGCTGTGTACTGAATAAAATTCTTTAGCCTTTTCTTTTGTAAAATTGTATGACTTTAGGTTTTTAATTTGGAATCCCTTTTCTTCAAACCTAGCAAGAATTTTTCCTGTTAATGCCCTTTTAAATCCATCTGGCTTTACAACAACAAGAGTCTGTTCTAAGACCATAATGTTATTTCTTCTTCACTTTAATACCACCCTTTACGTATTTAGTGGTCCATTTTAACTTTCTAGGATCTCGCTTTAATTTGCGAAGGTTCTTTTTACACTTATCCGAACAAGTCCATTGAATCGAGCCATCGTTTTTGACTAGCATAGTTCCCGTGCCTGCTGATATGTGTCTTCCACAGAAGAAGCAGTTACGAAGAGAGGTAGCTATTTTACTCATTTATCATACTATCCTATCGTTGATTCTCTCACTTTATTTTGCGTGCTTCTCGCTCGGTTTCTCTAAGCATCAAAATATCATTCATTCTAATTGAGCCTTTGACATTTCTGGTTAGGATACGACCCTTATCTTTTCCTTCCAAGACTTTTACTCTAACCTGAATTACTTCTCCTGCAATTCCCGTTCTGCCAACAATCTGAATAACTTCTGCAGGAATAACTTTTTCTTCTATATTTTTGCTCATCTACTATATACACCTACCATCATCATTATTTTTTGCCTTTCATATTGGCAATCGAGTTGACTACTTGCTCAACTATATGCTGAGCCTCACCAGCTTCCAGAATGGTAGCTGCAGCAGAGCCAACGTCTATTCCAAGAGAGGCACCCAATTGCTGTTTGCTTGGCACAAAAATATACGCTGTGTTTCTTTCTTCACAGAGAATAGGCAGATGTGCAACTACTTCCGGTGGTTCTACATCTTCGGCTATAACAGTCAGTCGACTTGTACCACGTTCTATTGATTTTGTAGTTTCATTTGTGCCTTTTCTTACCTTGCCGCTCTGTTTTGCTAAGCGAACGGCTTCATAAACAGCACTTACTAAATCTTTAGGAGTTTCAAATTTCACATAATAAGGTTTACTCATAATTCATTCTATCACCCATTGGGATCATTCTCATCATTCCCTCTAAGACGAGAAGAAGCGTATTAAAAATGTTGTCCATATGTAACGTGATATAATGTCTATATTTTACTTTCAATTAATCTACGATATTCTGCAACTTTTGAATTTAGCAATGAACTATCTACAGATTCGGCGTACATCCTAACAAACGGCTCAGTCCCACTTGGTCTAACCATAACCCATGTATCCTCGTCTATCCAAATTTTGGCTCCATCAAGGGTTTCAATTTTTTTTGGACTGCCATGTTCTAAACATATAGTCACGATGTTATTAGCAATCTGTTTTGTGGGACACTTAAACTTAGTTTTATATTGAAATATTTTTGGTAACGAAGAAATTATCTGCGACAATGTCTGTTCTTTATTATTATTATTATCATCATCTTCTGATAAGGACAGCATCTCTAAAACCAGAGCTGTAGTCATTGCGCCATCTCTAACTTCATTTAATTTGCCATACATAAAACCGCCATTCTCTTCTAGGCCAATGAATGATTTGCGCCTTAACATTTCTCTTGATACCTCGACGCTTCCGACCTTTGTGTGAATTACCTTCGAATCTGCTTCTTTTGCAACTAGAGAAAGCGCCATTGTAGTATTGATCGGGCATACGACTTCTGCTCCCTTATGTTTTGTTTTTAATAGGTATCTCACTATTGCTGCTCCGACCATATCTCCCCAGTGTACTGTTCCTCTCTCATCACAAAACAAGCTTCGATCGCCGTCTCCATCATATGCTACTCCAAAGTCAGCCTCCGAGTCCTTCACCATATTTGAAAGCATCTTGAGGTTTTCAGGAGTAGGTTCTGATCCGCGTCCAGGAAAATCACCATCGATATTTCCATTTATGGTAATTATTTTACATCCTAATTTATTTAACAAGAATGGAGCTACACGAGATTGGGCACCATTTCCGATGTCCATTGCAACCGTAAAATTTCTTTGCCTGATCTTTTCAATATTTACAAGTGAGAGGACTTTTTCTATATATGAACCAATTATAGTTTCGTCGGTAAAATCTCTACCAAAACTATCACTTTTGGAGAATCTTTTAGAGTAATAGATATCTTCGACTTTTAACTCATCTTCTCGAGAGATCTCTACCCCATCGTTAGCAGTAGGCTTTATTCCATTGTATTCAGGTGGATTATGGGAAGCTGTGATCATTATTCCGCCATTGTAACCAAGTCGTTTTGCAGCATATTGAAGACAGGGAGTAGGCACCAATCCAGCATTACCCACATCTATTCCTGCAGAATTGATCACTGAACAGACTATTTTTGATAAAATTGGACTTGAGTTTCTTCCATCATATCCTACAACAATTGGTCCTTTTCCAAAGAATGTTGCAAGAGAATATGATAGATCAACAACCAGATCGAGCGTGAATTCTTTTCCAAATACTCCTCTAACGCCATTAGTTCCAAAAAGTCTAGGATTATTTTTTTGCATTATATATGTATATTCGTAGAGAATAAGAATAGATAAATTTGGCTATTGAATGATGCAAAATGAATGTTGGCGTGCGTGCATATGTGCGGGGGTTGCCAAGCCTGGCCAACGGCGCAGGTCTCTTTCTCTCGCGGTATTGTGTTAGAAAGAGTGCGAAGCTTAGAATGAGCCAGGACGGTACAATACACGCGCTCCTACAACCCTGTTCCTTAGGGATTCGTGGGTTCAAATCCCACCCCCCGCATTCTATCTATTCTTACCTCATTTACTAGATTGGAAAAAGAAATAAAGAACACAAAACACAAAGTTTTAGAACCATAGTCAGGTTATAATATACTTATTAGATCCAAGAAATTTACCAAAAAAAAGAAACCCAAGCCAGCAAATGAGATATCAGAAGACGATATCAATAAATTCATAACATCGATAAAAAGCAGAAACACCTATTCCAAAGTAAAAGACCTTCCTAAAATCATACCTTCGCTAAATTCTGTGAAAATAACCACTATCCTCAGATACCTAGAACGTTCTAAAAGACTAATACTAGACAGTGATGGTTATATTATTTGGATAAGGCAAGATAATATTAACAATAACGCTGATCGGCTAAGCTTTGCAGAAGTAGCCAATTTTAAAGGGAATTTGGGAGATCAATTTATCAAAGAAGATAATAAAAACGATGAAAATTAAATGTTGATTTAATTATTTCTTCTTTTTCATCTCGTCATTAAACAATCTGGGCAATATAGTGTGGGAGAATATGAAATTATTATTATTATTATTATTGTTTCTTCCCTCCTTAATATTGTTATTATGAAACCATGATCTTCATTAATTTCTAATAAAATCCTGCTTAATATTCGGACCTAGATATTTATAATATCAAATAATTAGCTTATGACATCATGATTTCTAAAGGCGAAATAATATGCCATTGTAACTCCAGCAATGGCAATAAGATACCAGTAAGGTATTACAAAATTAGTACCAATATCCAATGCTCCTAAATGCATAGAAGTCCAATCAGAAAATTGCATTAGTTGTTCGCCTTTTGGATCATCTTTGAGCGGTACCAACCATCTATTCACAAACCATGCAAAATCCTCTACAGTAATTGCAGTTACTAGATTTGCAAAACCAAGAAAAAATGCTTCTCTTCTTTTGCTCTTTCCAAACAACCTAAATGTCATATCATCAAATAAAGCAGCAAAACTGATAAGGATAAAAATGAAAAGCATTGGAAAGAGATGATACTGATACATATTGCCGATTATTGGTTCTGTCTCTCTACTTCGATCAAAATTAGGATCGATTACCTGTACTTTTCCATTTGAGATTTGCAATGCAGGATCTTTAATATAATAATATTCAAGATGAGCAAAACTAATAGCAAAAATCACGCAGATAACAGCTGTTGAAATAAATTCAATCCTTCTTGCGCCTAAATGCTGTCTAATCCGCTCTCTGGAACTAAGATGATTATGAGGATGATGACGATGGCTACTACTACTACCATGTTCAATGCTGCCAATATCCTCATTGGTGCTGCGACTAAGACTATCACTACTATCTTTATCGTTATAATATTCATCATCTGCAGAAGAAGTGGATTTTGATTTGATATTTATCAAACAGAATAATGAACTTATATCAGTTTACATTTTATTTAGCTTTCACCGACATGATCGCCAAATCGTTTCTCCAAGAGAAAGGATTAGTTATAATATTTGTTTGTCTAATGATTACAGATTTTATAGAACTAATCATGTTCAGAAGAAGAAGTAGCAGAATCTAATATCAAGAGATGAAGGAAGATTAATGAAACTAAGTTTTCAGTCACACATAGTCGCTTTACTGCTTATATTACTATAAATTTTTCTTTATATTATCAATCTATATAGATTATCTTATCAGATTACATGGGGGAGGATATATTACACCAACAGTAACTCTATCAATAGCGATGAAAGCACGCCTGATGGTGGACGTGTTGAATAGTTCTATTGATCGATAATCGGTTCTTACAGAACCATCACTACGTACTTTTACAGAGCCGGCCAAAGGTTGTATAATGGCAGTGTTAGCTTTTGAAGGTTCAAAGATGGTTTCATCAAGTAATATTTCATTTTCTTTTAGTAAATGTGAAATCTCTTTTTTTAAATCAAGCCATGATATTTTATAATTTTTACACAACTCCATACCAGAATCTTCAAACCAGCACACTACGTCAATATACATATTGGATTAAGCCACCTTTATGCAAAGGTTTCGTTCTTTATGATCGTGGAAATGGGGCTCGCAAAAATCATTGTCACAGTCATAGCAATGCCATCCTGAGAGAAAATAACAAACTATGCATTTTCCTATCGGCTTGTTATAATCATAATTCTTTCGAGGTTTTGAGGTCTTTTGTTGTTTTTGTCGCTGTTGCTTCATAATAGTAGACGGCTCCTATAATCAAACATTAACAAAATTACTCTTAGCGATATTATTCACAAACAAAGCATTTAGGCCCCAAGAATAGTTACTTCTCCGTAGATAGAAGTTTTCTTAAAATGAATCAACTTTATTTAATTGGAAATATCATTATATAAGCATTAACATTTAGTTGAGTATAAGATTTATTGCGGCGGCGGCCGTTATCGAGTGTCGATATGACTGACGATTATGAAAAGACGCTTATCGAAGTTACAGTTATTGGAAAAGATCGTAAAGGAGTTGTTGCAGATATCACTAATTTTATTTTCAGAAATGGAGGAAATATTGAAAAAATAAATCAGAATGTTGTTCGAGGATTATTCGGAATGCATCTTGAAGCATCTTTTCAAAAAGTGATTATGAATAAGCTTGACAATGGTCTGAATGAACTATCTGAGAAGTTACACATGGAAATTAAAGTGCATTACCAAGAGCCAAATAGGCTTCGAAACGTGGCTATTCTGGTTAGCAAGGAGGATCACTGCCTGTTGAAAATTTTAGAGGCCAAGCAGAAAGATGAGATCAAGGCTAACTTTCTTGTAATCATTGGAAGCAATGATAGCAACTTGAAGTTGATTGTAGAAGACGCCGGAATACCATTTCGTGTTGTGAGTAATACAGATCAAATAGAAGCAGAAAGCAGGATTCTACAATTAAACGAACAATACAATATTGATCTCATAGTCTTAGCAAGATATATGCGCGTCTTGACTCCTAACTTTGTATGGAGATATCCTAATAGGATTATCAATATCCATCCATCACTCTTACCTGCATTCCCTGGAGCATATGCCTATGTCCAAGCATTTGAAAGAGGAGCAAAGATAGTTGGCTGCACAGCACATTTTGTCACTGAAGATTTAGATCAAGGTCCAATAATATGTCAGGAATCTTTCAAAGTTTTGCAGTCAGATACACTTGAAACTATTAAAAAGAAAGGACAGGCATTAGAAGCCTCAACGCTCCTTGACGCTTTGAAATTATATCTTGAAGAAAGACTTGAAGTGTACTGGGGAAGAGTACATATTATGGAAGAAGAAGCAAAACCAAGCAGATAAAAGCAACAAAGTACAAGAATGAATCTGTCGAGTTTCAATTGTGTAATGAAAGAAAATAAGGTATTCCCTTACAACATATATTTATGATACATTTATACTCAATGATTTATTATTTAAATAAAGACAATGTCCAACGATAAATCAGACCTGGTTTGTAGTTGCAGAGGATGTAATCACGAAATTGCACAACAATGCTTAGATGGAAAATGTGAATGTTGCACTCTTGAAGATCATGTTAAGGGTAGTAACGCAGAAGATGCAACAGAAGTTTTCCCAGGCGGTTCGATCTAGAACTCCATCATTAATCCATATAATATAATATTGATTTTAGTGTTGATGTTAAAGCACCAGGTATTCTTAGGCATACCAAATAATTTACATACTCATATAAATAAGACAACAAATACAAAAGTTTTAACATCAAAACCATATAACAATAATATGTGGAATACAACTTGAATATATGCAGAATGCCATTAGTATTAGAGTCACACACATGTCACTACAATGAAACATCAAGTATAAAGATCGAGCAATTTGGCATCCATATTATCAGTTTGTGAATACCGTCAAATATAGCATCTCTATAGATATATCATTAATTGAAATTTTGTAAAGTTCATAAACTTGTAAAACTTCCTGATTTTAGAGATGTCTGTTTCTATATACAGGATAACCCACGGCGAATATTGCAATATAATTACCACAGTTAAGCGAGCGATAATTCCCGTAGGATCACTCGAACAACATGGAGAGCATCTACCTGTTTCTACTGATTCTTTAATTGCAGAAAATATCTCAAGATTAGTTGCAGAACAGATTCCATCTTTTGTCCTACCACCAATTTTGTTTGGAGTATCTTATGAACATAGACCTATGTTTAACATTTCAGTGCACAACTCCACTCTATCGCGAATTCTATCTGATATCTGTTGTTCACTTGTCGAAAATGGTATGAAGAATATCGTCCTAATAAATGGTCATCACGGAAATTCCGGAGCGCTACAATATATAGCCCAGAATTTGTATGGAAAAATACCTAACGACATTAGCATACATTCAATCAATTATTGGCAGTTGATGCAAAGCGAATTTGATCATGCAGGTGATGTTGAAACATCACTTGTACTTGCCATTGCTCCTGAATTGGTCAAAATGGACATGGCAAAAGCCAATTACAACAATCTCTCAAAATCAAAAGTGGCATATTCAAGTATGACAAATACTCCTGGCTCTTTTCCAAAGATAACTGGAAACGGGGTTTGGGGAGATCCAAGAAATGCCACCGCAAATAAAGGACATAAATTACTTGAGGAAATAGTCAGAAATCTTGTTCAGACTATACATGAACTAGAAACTAACTAACAAACCATATGCATGGGCAAATTATTGCTATCTTGGCAGCATCAATTGTTCATCATAATGCAAAGAAGATAACAAAAACTAATACAAAATATACATATTCATATATATCTGCTATTATAGAAGGCTAATGTTCAAGCATATATCATAGGTGATACTGAATTGAAGAATATGATACAAAAGTCATCTCCAATAAATAAAAGATAGGATTGAGTATGTTTTGATTGATGGTGATGATGATGAGTGATGATGACAACCATTTCCCATCTGGAAAAAGAATGGAATTACAAACAACATGTCCTCAATAACTGGTTGAAATTATTCGTACTCTTCTTGCATATGTGAATGGAAAGGAGTAGGTCCATGATTTTTCTGATATTTTATAGATGTTACATTAACAGAGCCATTGCAAATAGTGAAATTTTAATATATACCTATATTATGCCTTACATGTAGGTAGATTAGCGTTGTCAGTAGACATGGCAGTAAAGGTTCTTGACGAGAGCCTCGGTAAGGTCGTTCTTATAAAATTGAAGGGAGGAAAGGTTATCAGGGGTAATCTTCATGGTTTTGATCAGCACATGAATTTGTTATTAGATGATTCTGTAGAATTTTTAGACAATGGTAACTCCAATGACCTAGGCACAATTGTAGTACGCGGTGACAATGTTGTTATCATATCTCCACCACCTATGTAGAAGAGAGAGAGGAAATTAGCATGACAAAAGGCACTACTTCAATGGGTAAGTTCACTAGGAAGAAGACACATATTAGATGTAGAAGGTGCGGCCATAATGCATTTCATAAAAGAGGGAAAGAATGTGCCAAATGCGGCTTTCCAGATTCTCGAATGAGAAAGTATAACTGGATTAAACGGCAAGTAATCTAATATTATCTAATTTTATTAACTCGTATATTCTTAATATCATATCTTCTTCTTCTTCTTCTTCTTCTTCTTGTCGCATGGCTTGATTTTATATATATCACTTTTCATTACGTAAAAAGAAACAAACAATAAACGGAAAGCTTAACTGTGTCTAGCAATAATATAAAAAAGAGATCTGTCTTTGCTTGAAGCGTCATTTTTAATTGCGGCTTCTACATTAGCAGGAGCGATATCAGCGGCTGTAATACTTACTAGAATGTCAAGAAGCAAGACTTCATTAAAGAAAAAACATGAACGTCTAATAAAGCCCTTTAGCACTACTAAGGCAGAACTTCAATCTTTACTATTTGAAAAAAGCTTGTTATCAGAGTCGATTACTAGAGTTTATGAAGCATCGTACGAAGGCAAAATTGACTCTATAGAACGTGACAGACTGTTACTAAAATATAAACAACAACTTGACTCATACGACAAAAAAATCGCAGATTTGCAGTCCGTGGTAGATATTACAGAACTTGTTGACATGCGTAATGGACTGGTTTCACTGCTAGAAGGCAGAATAACAGCAATCGACCAGAAGCTGACGGAGATTTCCGATAAGTATGGAATATCAAAGTCAGATATCATCGATTCATCACTAAAAAGTGATCCACAGGTAATTGTCAGCAAGCCTGAGGGAGAGAAGAAAGAGTATGGTCAGAAGCTAAAAGAAAATGATGACGATCGACATCAGTCGGAGTGTGGCAAATGAGCAAGAGATGACGGTGGCGGCAGTTAGAGGAGATCAAAAAGATCAGAAGAAGCATAATGATAAAGAAAAGGTAAAAACAGAAGAAAAGACTATTGACGAGCTCCAAAAAGAAATTATGCATGCCCTTAGCCGGTTGGAGCAAGTGGATCCAGATCCCGATAATAGATATGAGAAGAATTATGAGCCATCTGTTGACAGAAAACGCGATGCTCTTAGTAGTTTTTAATATTATATGTGTCTGATTTTATAATTATATATTATATCTATATGTATATTTATATATATACTACAGTAATTTTTAATTAATTAGTTTTCCATAAATAAATAATAATTCTTTAGATAAAGATTAAAGGCCGATTGTTTTCTTAGTTATTAGATGTCATCGTCGTCATCGTCATCTTCATCATCTTATACTACTGCTCCTTCTTCTTCCTCCTCCTCCTCCTCTTCTCATTATTCTTCTAATTCAAAATCTCCATCATTGTTAAGTCAATCTATTGAACTTCTCGCAAAGGATGCAGTAGAACGATATGTAAAGGATAATCAGATTATCGGTTTGGGCAGCGGAAGTACTGTAGCATTCCTTGTCAAGGAAATGGCAAGACTAAAGAATAAGAATACATTAAAATTTATTGTTACATCTCTCCAGATAAAAACAGAGGCTGAAAATAGCGGACTAGAAATAGTTGATGAAAATCAAATTCCAGAAATTGATATTGTTTTTGATGGTGCTGACCAGATTGATTCGCAATATAATATGATAAAGGGAGGCGGCGGGGCCTTACTTAAAGAAAAAATTCTGATTTCGGCGGCAAAGAAAGTAATTATTATAGCTGATTCAACGAAGTTTGTAGGAACATTTAACCGGCCTGTTCCTCTTGAAGTTCATCCTTTCGCTCGGTCGGCAGTATCAAAAAAATTAAAAGAGATCAGTTCGCAAGTCCAGCTACGGATTTTGGAAAAAGGCTATCCTTTTATCACTGAAAATGGCAATATAATTTTTGACACCACGTTCACTTCCATAACAGATGTCCCAAAGAAGGAGATCGAATTAAAAAGTATTCCAGGTGTGCTTGAGGTCGGTTTTTTTACAAGACGCGCAGATATTTATTACAAAGCAAAAAGTGACGGTAATTTTGAATCTGTCAGATTTTAAGATTATTGGTAAAGGTAATACTATACTGTATACATACTAATTATTTTATTTCAACTCACTCATGAGGCTTTCTACTGCTTACGCTAATTATTATTATGCCTCACGACAGGCCTACCAACAAACTTTCCATGACCTAACAACTCGCTGTTAACGCTACCATTTTCCATGATAATTTCACCTCTTACCATTGTCAATACTGGCCAGCCTCGAAGTGTCCATCCGTCATAAATTGTATAATCAGAATAGGATTGTAACAGATCTGGTGTAACCTTCTGCTGTAGATCTAGATCGACTATAGTTAGATCCGCATCAGAACCTAGTTGAATAGTACCTTTCTTTGGATACATACCAAAAATTCTAGCAGCATTATAGCTTGTGGTTTCTACTACCTGCTGCATAGTAATTCTATTTTCATTTACTCCTTTGCTTAGTAAAACAGGAAGCATAGTAGCAGTTCCTGGAAAGCCTGCAAGTGCTGACCAGATATCTCCACTTCCCATCTTCATTGACAGCCTGTTAGCGACATGATCGCTCCCTATTGTATCTATTATCCCATTTCTTAATGCAGACCACATGCTTTGTACATCACTTTTAGATCTAATAGGAGGAACAACTTTTCCAGTAAGCTTTTCAAATTCTGTTGTATGTGTCAAGTAATGAGGGCATGTTTCGATGTAGAAATTAGAGTTGCCTTTCTCTTTTTCAGCCAATATTGCATCGAGTGCTGCAGTTGATCCTATATGTACAAAATATAGGTTTGAACCATATTTTCTACCAATGACTGCTATCTTTCTTATGCTTTCGGCCTCAGAAGAAGTAGATGGCCGGCAATCAGACCATGTCTTTAAGCTTGATGAATTATTAGACATCTCTCGTCGTCGTCGTTGTCTTCATCGTCGCAGACATCGCTTTTGATTCGCTTTTTCTTTTAATATGATCAGCACATACCATGGGATCTTCTGCATGTACGAGGTACAGTCGAATGTACTTTAGATGCCTCTTCAATTATTGAAGACATCAATTCATCTGTCATGTTAACTTCGCCTTCTCTGATATCGCGATTACCTGGTTCAAGATCCATTAAAATATGATTCAGATCTGCTCCAAGATTCATGTAGATCTTGAGTGAATTAATTCCGATCTTTTTTAGATGAGGAATATCTTTTATTTGATCTGGTGTTAGGATTGACGCATGAACTGAGTAGTCAATATGATGATGATCTTTGCTTGCTTCAAGTTGTTTTCCTATTTTTTTTTGATAGCTTTCATGGATCCTAAGCATACGGATCATAGTAGTAACACCACCCACTGCAGCGGATCTAGATTCTGTTTGAGCCGCTTCATCGATTGGAGTATAAACACCATAATGTACATGGGGATCTATTACTCCTGGTAAGACATATTTTCCATTAGCATTAATTATTTTTGAAGCATGAATATTGTCAATTGATTTTGTAAGAGTCTTTATTTTCCCATTTTCAATCATTATATTAGTCTCTACTATCCCGATCCTGGGGATCACAGCAGCCGCATTTGTAATTAAAATATCGCAGGAGTTTTGCATCATTTATTTCTTTAATGATGATTGGCTGTAAGCTCACGTTTAATCTTTTAATGGATTAGCAAGTTGTTTTTTATCATCATTCCATTATTATTACTATTTAAGAATTATAAGGATACTTTATTTGATAATAAATGCCATCACTAGCAGACAGTAAAGATTCTAGACATAGTATAATTCATTACATTTCCTTCTCATGTAGTTTAAATTAATCAAGTGCTGCTATACATAATTTAGATGGTAGTAGTAGTATGTTGTTGTTATGATAGCTAGGAAGAACGCTCAAAGTGTTAATCTTTAATTTGGTATTAATTGTTCTCTTTGTTATTATTATTATTTTCATTTTTCATACAATAAGATCATTTTTATTCCGATTCGATTGTAATTTTAAAGATCCTTTTATTGTTCTCCTGTTAAAGACCTTTTTCTTTCAACTATAACAAATAATAATGCAGAAGTGCCTATTAATACTGTAATATCACGAGTGGGTACAAGAGACGACGATCCTTTTTCAAATTGGGCAGAACTTATCGACAAGCCTGTATATTCTATTGATGGAAAGAAGCTTGGCTTCCTAAGTAAAGTACTCGCAGATTATATGTTCATTGGACGAGGATTTATCAATTTAGTCAAATATTTAATTCCAAAATCATTTGCAGAATCAGTAAGTAAAAAAGGAATTAGATTAAGTATTACAGCTTATGAAGTCCACTCAAAGTATTCATATGCAAAGATGAAATATTCTATTATTAATTTTGGAATCCTACCAGAAACTGTCGTAGGACATAGGACAATTTATGATAGATTTCAGACTTTACGTTATCATGCTACTCGAAATAGATTTGCAGCAGTAATTGCATTTGTTTCTGGGATTCTATTTCTGATTTCAGGATACAAAGCAAACTTGGCTATATATGATATAATCAGACAGGAGGTCATGATATATACAGCCAGAGAATTATGGGCATTTGTATTAGCTCCAGTAGGCATCCTTGCTATGTTAAGTCAACTTGGAGGGATTACGGTGCTTCTGGGAGCGGCATTATTTGTTGTAAATAGAGCAACTCTTGGGAAATTTTTAGTTTTTATTGGAACTGGCCAGGGTCTGTTTACTATAGCTCTTCATATTTGGTCAGAAATATCCTCTGGTAGAATAGCTCTTGAAAATAATTATATAACATCGCTGACATCCTCTGCAGTAGGATTGGGTATTTTGTTTGCAGTATTAGCTCAGTCAATTCCAAAGGGATGGGGAGAAACTATTGTTAGTAGAGGGATAAGATACATTTTTGGAAAGGAGGATTAATATTGATTTATTTATTTCATATGCCATTACTACTTCATAAAATTATTCAGATGACCTAATCTCTCTTCACTATGGGACTACATACAGACAGCAAGCAGAAAATTTTATATTAAAATATTATCTCTAACAGCCTTCTATTATTTTACTACTGCCCCCCGCGGCATAGTCTAATAATAATGACGACGACCAGCGGCAGAGCTATTAGTTACCTTTGATATGCATTTTTGATTTCTTATCACTAGTTGCAAATAGCATCTCACAATCGCAGCGACCATCGAGCCTTACTTGTCGTCCACATCTTGGACAGATTGACATTGGTGGAGGTGAGTTATCGTCTTCCTGATAACCATAGAGTACGGTAGACATAATGTATATAGGACATACTAACTTATAAGATCTTCATAGAAAGTATGTATCTTCTACTCATTTTAATATAATTCTAGGATTTTATAATGATTATATAAAATATTTCTTTGTTATGATAATTTCTCTAGAAATAAGAATATATAGTATAACATAGAATTGCATAAAACAAATTATCTTTTCACTATTTTTGCAACAAACCTACTGAAGTACAATTTCGACTGATGAGACTCTAAACGACTAGGAGGAGTATACTGATAAGAAAAATCATTTTCTAACGTATTTAGCGAGGTTTCTTTTCATATATTCTAGGAATTAAATTTTTTAATAGTTAACTGCAGAGTTTGTAACAATTGGCCTATATTTTTTAATATATATAAAAATTTCACTATATCTGCTAGAGCAAATCGATAATAATAAATTTATCAATTACAAGTAAAAATTGATAATCTTTTGCATCTATCTGTTGCAGGATATAACAGTAGGAAATTTTTAGTCGTCATTTCTATTGTAGTTTCTTTGTTAATGATAGATATATCGCTTAGCAACATTTCTGATATAGTAAGCGTATCTAACAGTTGGGGTTTTGCCGCCTTTATTGCTATAGCAATTGTATATGCAGTAGGACAGTATCTGATTTTAGAGTTCGTGAAGCAGAAAAGTAAGAAGATAAGAATGAAGTCACCACATTTTGATAAACTAAGTACAATAATGACAATAGTACAGTATGTTCTGATAGCCATTATTGTATTTATTATTTTACAAATATTTGTCAACTCCTATTACTATACTTCCATGTTAATTTTGAGTTCGTCAATCAGCTATGCAATAGCCAGCATTATAATGGTGATACTTGCAGTGGAGTTCTTTTCTTGGTACAGGTCAAATAGAAATTTTATTCTTTTGTTATATGGTGTATCATCTATAATTACTAGTATCAGTATTGTATCCTCGCTTGTTTTTTTCACCGTTATATTACTAGATATGCCAGCTAAGATAACAAGTCCATCGTCGTCAGAACTTACATCAGAACAAGAAGAAGTTGGTGGCCATTCAGAACAAGAAGAAGTTGGTGGCCATTCAGAACAAGAAGAAGTTGGTGGCCATTCAGAACAAGAAGAAGTTGGCCATGGACCAGATATCAGAAAATTTGATCTATCTACAATATTAGGTAAAGTCCAGACTGTCTTTGTTACATCTCATATTGCGAGCTTTTTGTTATTGTGGGGTAGCTCAGCCATGCTTTTACATACTTATTCTAAAAAGTTAGGTAAAGTCAAATTCTGGACTATCATCACTATTCCTATAGCATCTTTTCTAAGTATTTTTGTTATTGTAACTCCGTTTGTGCTGAGTATATCAGATGGTAGTCGTGACATGGACATGACTTTCATAATAATAGTAGATGCTTTAGGCTATACGCTGCCTGCATTAGTCAGCAGCATTTTATTTGGCCTCCCCTTTTGGATGATAGCAAGGAGTCTAAGCTATAGTAGCACTTTGAAAGATTATATGATTATTGCCGGATCTGGATTTGCTCTTTTTGAACTTGCAACCACTGGTAGTGTAATGCTAGCCTCTTATCCACCCTTGGGACTTGCCAGCGTATTATTTGTAGGATTATCATCCTATCCGATGCTAATGGGCATTTATTCAGCAGCAATTTCTATGTCTGAAGACATAAAGTTACGTCAGTCAATTAGAAAATCTGCCATCGATGAATCAAAATTCCTAGTTAGCGTCGGATCAGGTCAGATAGAGCAGAAAATAGAGAAAAAGGTGATAGAGATGGCAAAAGACCATGCAGCTAATATGACAGAGCATACTGGAGTCCAACTATCTCTTACAGAGCATGACATGAAACAATATCTGTCTACGGTTTTAAAAGAAATTAAAGTATTACAAAACGTTGATGAAATCTTAAAGAAAGGAAAAGACATTTTGGAGGACTCTACAATGTTTTTAGCTTGTTCAAAATTTGATGGGATGCGATTAGTCTATAACAACTACTTTGACATATATGAAAAAGTTATGAGGAACAAATATAGAAAAGGAGAACACGAGGGCATAAGATGGGTTACTTCTATTACAGAGAAAGATAGTGCAGACCTGGTTAGAACATTTCTCAATATAGGTGTGCAGATAAGACATGTCAAAAATATGCCACCAGTTGATTTTGCTGTTTCAGATAAAGAAATGATGGCTACAATAGAGAAGATGGAAGGCGGCCAAATGGCTCAGAGTCTATTAGTTAGTAATCAACCAGCCTACATTGATCACTTTGCTTTTATTTTTGAAGAGTTGTGGAAGAATGGTATTGATGCTTCAGATAAAATAAGAGACATTGAAGAAGGGATTGACCAGGCTAATATAGAGATTATTTCAAATCCAAAAGAAGGAATAAAACGTGCTTGGAGTATTATAAAATCAGCAAAAGAAGAAGTATTGATAATGTTTTCCTCAGCGAAGGCTGTCCGTCGCCAAATAGAGATGGGTGGGCTGCAATTATTAAAAGAAGCATCAGAGGAGCATAACGCGAAAGTACAGGTACTGATTCCTGCAGATGACTATATCATGTCAACAACAACAATAAAGGAAGTAAAGGCGACATATCCTCAGATTGATACTAGGACCATAGATAAGAGTCTACAGACTCGAATTACTATAGTATTAGTTGACAAAAAGGAATGTGTTATTGTAGAATTGAAAGATGATACAGAAGATAATTCCTACAAGGCAGCAGGCTTGACTACATATTCTGATAGCAAGTCAATTGTTTCATCATATATTTCTATTTTTGAGAGTTTTTGGCAACAAAGCGAGTTATATAAACAATTAGAAGAATCAAATAAACAACTTACAGAAGCTAATGAACAACTAAAAGTTCATGATAAGGTGCAAAACGAATTCATCAATATAGCTGCTCATGAGCTACGTACTCCTATACAACCAATACTTGGTTTATCTGAGCTTCTTCGTTCTAAATTAAGGCGCACTGGTAGGAGGAGGAGGAGTAGGAGAGGGACAAGAGATACTAGATATCATCATTAGAAATGCAAAGAGGTTACAACGACTTGCAAACGATATACTGGATGCTACAAGGATTGAAAGTCGGTTGTTAGAACTAGACAAAGAAAGGTTCAATCTGAATGAACTGTTATCAAATGCTGTACTAGACTATAGGAATCAAATTGAAAAAGATAACAGAGGTATAAAATTATTCTACAGTCCTAGCAAACAAGATATTATTGTAGAAGCAGACAGAAGCAGGCTAACTCAAGTTATTTCTAACCTACTAAGTAATGCTGTTAAGTTTACTGCAGAAGGAACTATATCTATCAGCACAGAAAAGAAAGATAATCAAGTTATTGTAAGTGTCAAAGATACTGGATCAGGGATAGACCCTGAAATATTACCTAGATTATTTTCTAAATTTTCCACAAAATCCTTTGAAGGTACTGGATTAGGATTATTCATCTCCAAAAATATTGTAGAAGCTCACGGCGGTAAGATATGGGCTGAGAATAATGATGATGATGATGATGATCTTATGGAGAAAAGGGAGCAACCTTTTACTTTATGCTGCCACTCACCGACCAACAACAACAACTAAATGCAAACTGACCGGTCTATGATGTTAACCAAGAAGACCACAATGCTGTGAATATACTTCATACTAATTTGAGATGATCTAGTTGATATTTTATATCAGGGAATAGAGTAGCAAATGTAAAATACTATTAATAATAATTGAGGGCTGGTAGTTCAGGCTGGTAGTAATGCATGCTTCGCAAGCGTGAGATCACAGGATTTAAACTAGGTTAGAATCAACTGCTATCTATAGTGCATTATGTTAACGAATAATGCAAGGTAGCAGGATCACCTAATTATTATCATGATCGTCATAACTGTATGGGTAATTATTATTCTGTTGCGTCGTATTGATGATGTTTTTATTTTACTTTAGATCAATGAATATATAATTGGCTCGATATAAGTACCAATTGGAAGAGAATTGAATATCCTACTTAGAGGTTGATGTCCTACAATCAGAATAGCGTCATGGCAAATATTGGGATGACGATCCTAATACACTTAACTCATATCTTGGAGCTATTAAATCCAAATAAGGAACGAATACCTATACTACAGTTACCAAAGAAAGGAACAATCTTATTAGATTTGAAATAAAAAAACTCATATTTTTCTAATACGAAAGAAGAGTCATGTACCCCATTTGGTTTATTTTTTTATACTTACACCTAAATTTCTCTCTTTCCTTCAAATGTTGGTAGGGTTACTGAACGGATTATCTTCTTGCCGGTTTGGTCCTGCCATGTTATTTCTACGTTATTACCTAAATCCATTTAAGAGAGTTACTCACGTCCTTATAGCACGTATTTCCTGTCCTGCTATACTACATTCTCGATAATAGATCCTTTTGATATGTCGAGTCAGCAGGCGATCCATGATTTACCCTCACAACCGAAACTCCGAATTTTGGTTCAACAGATGGTGTTGTTTGAAGAGCAGTGTGGGAGTAGATACTACCAAATAAAGTGTAATCAAAGAAATAGCAGCTAATATCAGATTATTTAGAGGACCGGCGGTCAAAATTGAAGTCTTTTATTTTAGAGAGGATTTTGCTAACTCTTCTTCTTGCTCAATATTTACAAATGCACCTATAGTTATTCCTCCTAGAGGTTGTGATCATCTTATAAATGACGTATTAAGAGATCTTTACATTATATTTATCCACAATAGAGATTAAACATTAAGAATAAGATTATTGATCGTACTAAACTGAACTAAAGCAAAACTGATTTTAGAAATCAGTCATCTCAAAAGAGATTAAAAAAGATAAAAGAAGTTGTGTTCTATAATGCAGTCGTCACAATAGGGTAGTTATTCTGCTCCACCTCCGCCACCATCGCCATCTCCGCCATCTCCGCCATCGCCATCTCCACCATCTCCGCCATCTCCGCCATCGCCATCTCCACCATCTCCGCCATCTCCGCCATCGCCATCATCTCCATCATCTCCACCATCTCCACCATCTCCATCATCTCCATCATCTCCATCATCTCCATCATCTCCATCATCTCCGCCATCAACTGTAGCCGTAACTGTATCGTCATCATCTGTATCATCTGTATCATCTGTATCATCTGTATCATCTGTACCTGTAGCTGGGTCTGTACCTGTAGCTGGGTCTGTACCTGTAGCTGGGTCTGTACCTGTAGCTGGGTCTGTACCTGTAGCTGGGTCTGTACCTGTAGCTGGGTCTGTACCTGTAGCTGGGTCTGTACCTGTAGCTGGGTCTGTACCTGTCAGCTGGGTCTGTACCTGTATCAGATAATGATTGTGGTTCAGGTATTGGTGTTTCTGCTAATGCTGTTCTGGTGTCTGATCCGGTAGATAATTTATCAGCCAAAGAGTCTGAAGCTTGGTTAGCAGCAGACATCGTTACCACTTTCATATAACTTTGCAAAGTCACCTAATTTCTTTAATGAATTGGGATCTGCTGCTGCATTTGCTTCGAAATTATTCAGAGCTTGTGAAACTTGAGCTGGTCCAGCCTCATTGGCAGTTCGGAGGAGTGCGTCACTGAGTGCTAGTTGATTGGCTTCTGCGGAAACACCTGAAACTTTAGTTCTCCTACTGCTATATTGTTGACCTGTTGAATATTGATATCGTTTCCTACTGCACATATAAAACAATAAGCACTAAACATATTTGCCTGGCCTAGTGTGTCTAGCGCTGTATCAGGTAATGATTGTGGTTCAGGTATTGGTGTCTCTGCTAATGCTATTCCTGGATCTGCTCCACTAGATAATGTATCAGGTAATTGGCTTGGTGGGCCTGGTTGGCTTGGTGTTGTCCCTACTCCAGTTGTGCCACCTATTGTACCTCCGTCAGACGCCGGTGGTGGCTGCATTCCACCTGTTGCATTTCCACCTCCTCCATCGCCATCATCTGAATCTGTGTCATTATCTGTATCGCCAGCATCTGTATCTGTATCTGTATCAGGTAATGTGTCTGGTTGTGTATCAGGTGGTGGTCTTGGTGGTAGATTACTACCTCCGCCGTCTCCAACTCTAAACACAGTTCTGATAATTTGTACGGTGTGACCACTTCTACCGCCATCATTTGTATCTTGTTTTACAAGTCTGTAGTAGCAGTTGTGTAAATATCCCATTTGGATTCTGTGCTATTTGATTTGCAACCTGAAATATAGATTGTGCAGTTACAGCTTTTCCTTGTGCTTTGGCAATTTGAAGAGCTATTTGAATGATTA
>CAVTCE010000009.1:0-35051 GCA_963733025.1 uncultured Nitrososphaeraceae archaeon
AGGTGATGTTGATGATGTTGTTTGTATTAACAATGAAGCCATAAACGGTATAGTGTATGCTCCTACTGGTGATTGTGGAGAAACCTCTACCCTAAATAATGGAGGTTGAATGCTTTGGGTAGATACACTTACGCCGTTAGAAATGAAATCTGTGCCATTCTCGAAAGTTATACTAGTAACATTATTAGAAAAGGGCGTCTCTATCTCAGCCGGAATTAGGTGCTTTTCTCCTTGTCTTATGACTATATTACTCCGGATGTGTTAATATGTCTATGGTAGGGGGAGGAATAGCAACCCAGCTTGTAAAATCTCTAACTTCACTTGATTTGAAGGATTCTGCTGTATAAAATGATAAGCCGTAAAGGCTAGGAGATTTTATAGAATTTAGATCTAATCGCAGTTTAACATATCCTGGCCCTATTGCAGGACCACCAAAAGATTCTGTATAGTTTATCTTAGATTCTACAAGCGCTTGAGTACCTGTTGATGATAATTGGTAAAGATATTCACTCCATTTTCCATTAACTTCTTCAATATAATAGTTGTAATTGGCTCCGTTATATCCTGAATTTTGAGGCAAGGAAACAATGGCAATAAGCATACCATACCTAATCTTTTTGAGAGGTTGACTATATATAGAAGCATTTTCCAAATTGGATGCTAACCAAAATGTAGTGTCTAGAGTTTCTCCATCACTATGATAATCTACTGCCAGTAGGTTTGTATAGTCAGACCTTAAATGAGTACTGTCATTACCATAAGTTTGAACCCAATCATTTCTCTGATTACTGATTTTTTTATCAGGAATTAAAACTTGATCAAACACAGGCGATACAGCAAAAGCCTTATGAAAAAGCGAATAGGAGATTAATAGTAATAATAACATAAAAATAATATCAATCGAAGCAAATGCTAAGAATGAGTATTTTTGTGACTGCAAATCCGTATTATGTAACCCTTTATGTACCAAATCATATCAGACGTAGATAAGGTTTTTGTCAATCTTTTGGTAGCAGTTAAAAGGCCAAGACTTATGGCCTTAATGGAGCCTCTATCATCTCATAGCTATCCAAATATGCAGACCGTGCAGTTAAAAGAGCATTATCATAATTCTGATTTATGATAAGATAACTTCCTATTAAGAAATAAACAGGATTACCACAACATAATAGTAATTTATATGTACTTTCTTCTTTGACCTATTAAGATTATTCTAATTGGTTAGTATCGAAAAATCTATCTGTTTAGCTTGCTAAAAGAATGACATAAGAAATTAACAGGAATTTTGTCAGAGTATATGTCCTCCCCATTCATTCCATGTTGGTTTATGACGTGGTCTGCCCCATTTTTTAAGAATTCTTCTTTTGTCTCACCCTTTATGATATAATCACAGTCCAAGCCAGTTTCACGACATACTAAAACAAACATCTAAATGTCACTACTTTATGATATGTAATTCTTAAATCTTTCTTCCTATTTAACAGTGGTTCTGTATGACATACATATTACAAGAAAGAATTAGTTCTAGAAACATTTTTGTTAGTTGGTGATTCTTCTTCTTCCTAATCTACAGCTGCATACGTCGAACCTTTGCTGCACTATCTATGAATACAGTCTGCCATTATCTTCCTGCTTCATGAAGATCCTCATATAAAAAAGTCCATTACTGTTGTTATATGATTTTTATTTTCTTTTCAATTGCTCAATCTTTTGATGGAATTCATATCTCCATCCTTCTGGCAGAGCTTCTATTTTTGTTGCTCGCCTCATAGTTTCAATATCTTCATCGTCATCTCCAACATAAAGACGGACAATGTCTTTTACCGTGACATTATTTTCATCTTTTCTGATAATGTTTATCTTATCACCTGCTTTGACTTGCCCTTCTTGCAATACCTTAAAATAAATACCTGGACGACCACTTGCCATAAACCTTCTAATTACATCCATACGTCCAAACCTTACACCAAGTTTATAACATGGCATTCTAGGTTGGGTTGCTACAAGCTTGGCTGATCCAACCTGAAATTCATTACCGATATTCACAGCATCCTCCATTAGTCCTTCAGTAGTAAAGTTCTCTCCAAACATTCCCCATTTAAGATCCATATTAGGAAATTGGTTACGCCAGTAGCCATAATGTTCTGCTGGATAAGAATATATTGCCTTATCTACTCCTCCGTGGACAGTTAAATCTGCCTGTCTGTCACCATCAAGGTTAAGCTTTCGTAGCATGATTGGACCTTTGACTGGATCCTTGAAGATAGAAGTAGTTACAATTTGCCCATTAAAGACCACTTGTCTTGGAAGCCCAACATTGACTGAAAGCACTCTCATGGTTATATAAGATCGATTTATTGTTTATAATAGATTCTAACTAGTAGCTGAAAATAAAAGGACAAGGAATTGTGCTCTGCTCTGTCTGGTTATGTTGATCGTAGCAGCGCAAGTATCTGACCGAAGATTCATTGCAATATTTCAATCTGTGTCCATACTTTGTCTGCTGTGTCAGCTCTATTATGCGTCCTGTGCATTTCTCCTTTCTTCTCTGTATGATTCTATTATGGAGTGTTTCTTCTAATGATCTTAATGGTAGTATTGATTGTGCTAGCGCTGATGGTGATTCGTTCAAGCTCAATAACGCATGCTGTCATTTATAATGCAAAATAAGATTTGAAGTACCAAATGGAGAGGGAGAAAGATGATGGATGCATTATGCACCACATTTAGATGTAATTAAAGCAGGGATTCTGCTGGAGTAGGAGGAGGAGCAGCAGAGATTTGATTCCATGAACGTTCACCGAAGCAACACACTGGTTTGTAATGCACCAAGATATGTTGGAACTGTTAAGAGTTGTATCTTGGAAGTGTGCCAAGTACTCCACCTACTGCAAAAATCCGAGTCCGATTATTTTCATGTCTACCATTTTTCCTTTGGTAGACATTATCATCTTTCGAAAAAGCAGTTTAGATTTTCACCAAGGCTAATGCCATAGCCTTAATCAATAATTATGGTTAATAGTGTATCTTATTTAAATTAAGTGATAACCTCCTGCAGAACAGCTGAAACATTACATCATTTAGAAGTTGGGTGTTCTTTGATGTCTTTTTCCTTACTGTAGATTTTCATGTTATCAGCTGTCTATTCTTAATGCTTTTTCTGCTACAGCGTTGGCTGCAACTTGTATTATCTCCATATAGAAGTGAATCGATCTTTAGGAGAGGTTATTATTCTTATTATTCTCCCTGCCGCCGCCATCACCATCTCCTCATCCACCATCTTTGGATTTCTGCTATATACCTTTTATATTAGAGAACTTATGGATAGTGTCAGAATATTGGATAATTTACGGCCAGCAATTATCATTAGAAATACTCAGCAGGAAGATGTACCTAAAATAGTCACTTTACAAAAGAAATCATTTCCTGATGTGGCTGCTGGAACGATATCTGCACCGTACTTTCTCGAAAATCATATTCGCATATTTCCTGAAGGTCAGTTTTGTGCAGAAATAAATGAAAGAATAGTTGCATCTGCATGCAGTTTAATAATCTCACTAAAACCCGAATACGCAGAGCATACATGGTATGACATTGTTGGAGATCGAAAACTCACAAGTCATAATCCTAAAGGCGATAGTCTTTATGCAGATGATATCTCAACTCACCCTGATTTTCGATGTCTTGGGATAGCAACAATGCTTTATAATATGAGAAAGGATTTAGCCATAAAATTGAATTTAAGGAGAATAATAGGTGGAGGTAGACTGCTCCACTATTCTAAATATGCAGATAAAATGTCAGCTTTAGAATATTCGCAAAAGGTAATAGAAGGAGAACTAAAAGACCCTGTCCTTTCATTTCAGTTAAAAAACGGATTTAGATTTATAAAAATACTTCCTAATTATATTCAAGATACTTGCTCACTGAATTATGCCAGTTTCATTGAATGGTTAAATCCTAAACATAGGTAGTGATATTTTATCATTATAGATTGTCATGTACATCTTAACTATTATGAGTATACAAATAAACTTTCACTAGAAGAAAGATTAACCGCATTACTAGATGTCATGAGTACAAACAATATTGATTATTGTATTATTCTATCATCTTATAAAGTTAATGTGGATAGACCTTCGACAGCTCAAATTCTTGATATTACAAAAAAACATGATAATCTTGGAGTTGTGGCCGGGCTTTCAATTGATAATCATACTGATGAAGATTATCAAAATTGTAGAATATGGTTGAAAGAGGGTTTGCTTAAAGGTGTCAAGCTTTACTGTGGCTACGAACATTACTATCCATTTGATAAAAGATATCAAAGAGTGTATGACATGTGTATGGAATTTGAAGTTCCAGTTATGATTCATACTGGCGATACATTTTCAAGTAAAGGTAAGATTAGATTTTCACATCCGTTGAACATAGATGATGTTGCTGTTGATAATCCTGATCTAAAGATAGTAATGTGTCATTTAGGAAATCCCTATATACTTGACTGTCAGGAAATCCTGTATAAGAACAAGAATGTCTATGCGGATATTTCAGGATTGGTTTTTGGTAATTTTACCGTAGATTCCAAAAAATATATGGTTAACAAAGTGACAGAGCTATTGAATTATGCTGGTGAACCACATTATCTTTTATATGGAACAGATTGGCCAATTTCTAATATGAGTTCTTATCTTGATTTTGTTGAAAAACTTAATCTCAGTTCCCAAATAAGAGATCTTGTAATGTTTAGAAATGCAAAGAATCTTTTTAGAATCTAAATTTATTATCTATGTGTTTCTATTTTAAGATGAATTTTATCATAAGTGATATTATCGAGTCTTTCATTATTAGCCAATATATCGCACTCACACAGCTTACTGAATTATGCCAGTTTCATTGAATGGTTAAATCCTAAATAACATTGCGCTTATAATACAAAAATAAATATTATTGCATAATAATATCAAAATACAAAATACAAAAGAAGATCTCACAATTGGAGCGTTCCAAACCAGTAATATGAATAGGAGATAGATGTACTTTGTCAAAGTTCAAAGCATTCATTAATAGATAGGTTCTATCTTAATTCAAAAGCAATATTTCAATATTTAATTGTAAATATTATTCTACCTTTTTTCTTTGCATGTTAAATACTCTATCAAGATCTAATCCTGAGAACAGTATGTCTCCCTTCTCTACAGTATATCTTTGGAAGAAAGTAATAAAAAAGTTTGACTTTAACTGATACCTTTCTAAATCTTTCTCACAAAATATATACATACAGAACTTGCCTGAGCATTGTATATCTCCGTGGGTTTATCTGGTAAAAGGGCCTGCTAGAGTAACTTTAGCAGGTACTGCTTATGTTTTAGGGAAAGACGTCTCTGATAGCGATGTGTTAGTAGGAGCTGGTAAGATTTTACCATTTGAGATTGATTCTCTTTGCCAAATTAACATAAACTTAGACGAAGGTGGCGAAAGTTGGCTCGCAGACCAATACAGTGCTGGCACAACAATGTGGCAAGAGATCGTTAATAAGATTTTAATTGAAAAGTTTAGAACAATTTTATTGATAGGTGACACCGATACAGGAAAGTCCTCACTAGCAACCTTTATTGTAAATTTGGCACTTAAAAAAAGCCTTAAACCAGCAGTTATCGACGCAGATATGGGGCAAGGCGATTTAGCTCCACCTACTGCCATAGGAGGCACAATAATCGAAAATCCAATAACAGACCTGAGAAATTTAGATGCACAATTCTATGAATTTGTTGGAAATACCAGTCCAGTTGGATTTGAAGATGTCACAATTAATGCCATCAAACAAATTGTTAAAAAAATTACAACTGATTCTGATATTTGCATAATTAATACCGACGGTTATATACACAATAACGGTATCGATTACAAAGTAAAGATGGCAAAAAATTTACGATCAGATTTAGTTGTATGTCTTGGTGAGAAATGTATATTCGAAAATTTTAGATCGAAATATCCCTCTCTCGTTTTACATAGCAATGGTCCTACTAAAACCGTAAAAAGTAGAATTGAACGCAATCAGCGAAGGTTAAATCAATTTCTTCGCTATATTGATGGCAATAATAATAATACTAATATTCATAAAAATGTTACCATAGGAATAAAGAGCATCAAAATTGTATATAGAGGTATAACATATTCCAAAATACTGAAAGACAAATATGGTCTTTTACAATTAGGTAAATACTTTCGAATAAAACCATGGAACCTTCAAGGCATGTTTATAGGATTAGGGTTTAAAGAAGATATTGTAGGATTTGGTATTATAAAATATGCATCTCCTTACAAAATATCTATCCAGACAAAAATTAATTACTTTAACAAGATTTATCTCAGTCATTCTGGAATAACAAAAGACAGGACTCTAGAATTTAGGATATTCATTTGAAGAATCGACAAAATCAATTATTAAGTTCATGCTTCACCAGTTGCATTTTCAAGTGTTATCTATAATTTACATATAATATTTTAAGAGGATTATCAGTATTCGTCTTAAGAAAACAAATAAAACAGGAAGAAGAAGATTAGGTTTTGCAGTTAATTCAAAAACTAAACATCATTTACTATAATGGAATATAGCTTGAACTTGCCGTTGAGCAAATGCCTAATTTTCTATTGGATATGTTGTTGTGCAATCATACCAAATGCAGCTACTATTGCTACAACTCCTAAGATTGCCATTGTTGTTGTTCTTCTTAACTGAATAGTTAGATTCACAACAAGGCAAGATAAAAGATGCTATAGCTATAATAATCATATATATGAATTTTTAAGTATTGCTGCATTATAAATTTACTTATACCCACCATCGTTTATTGCATATAATGAAGAAATATCTAACAAACAAAGCATTTTTTGCAGCCATCCTACTAGCAGGAATATTTGCAATTTCACAAATACCCTCCAATGTCAGTCTATGGCTGATGGAAACAATGACCAGATACCAAGTAGTGTAACAATTCCGCTTGAAGGTCTTACATTAAAGGCAGGCCAGTTTATAGAGCTAACAGATACAACTCCTGTTCTAGTAACTGCAGCTCATGCAACAATTAATGTACCATGCGACAATGGCAATAAAATAATGATCCAGAATCTGATATTGCAGTGGTAGCAGGGGTAGCACCAGACTTGGAGCCAGTTGAGCTAGAATATATTGCTGAATTGTCTGATCCAGAAGACAACTGCTTATATCATGCTGACATACCAGAGAATGAAGATGACGAGGTAACAGACATAGCTATTATCAACCCTGGAGATGAAACTGTAAAGTTCGGAAGTGGTAACTTTGCAACAATCTCAATTACAGAAGTAAGTGATTAGCAAGATTACCAGTCTAGAACATTCTAAACAATGAATGCAACAATCTGCTAATTAAGGCAAAAACCTCTTTTTTTATTTTTAATTATTTTTTATTCAACTAACCATCGATCTTTAGAAATTAGAGAATTTTTTTGGCTACTCAATATCACGACAGTAGCGACGTTATAAAGTGGTATCAGATATTGTTCTCTACTGTAGATGCAAGACTCAAGACATCTGCAGATTCAGCAATAACAAGAAGAAGACGACCTCAGAATGATATCCTATTGCTATCATTGATATGACGAAAAGAGGTATTGCTGAAGAATCTTCATAACCAATGTTTGAGAAAACTAGTGTAGTGAAGAGAAAATATTCATCTTAGTTTAATAATGATGTGACGATAATAATGAAGAGAAGAAGAAGATGATGATGGAAAGGACGATTAAAAGAACAATTTATGAATCATTACTCAACAGTCTACCTTGTGTTTTACCTTACCACTTTAAAGTTAGTTAAAATGAAACTAACATCTAACTAACCTTTTTGTGAATGATAAATGAATATGTATAGTATCTAAAATGGTCAAATAATAGTTGATCATATTACTCACGAGTGATAAACCAAGATTAAGTAACTAATGATGTACATACCACTAAATTACTAAATCGTAAGTCGGAAACGTATCTATAAATCTCTTGGTAGTAGATTTTAAGGTCACCAATCGTCAATTGTACATAATGGCTAACAAATCTTCAACTATTTTTACCTATTAAATTAAATTATAGGACGATTATATTTCCTCCGCCCTGATTAATATAGTAGCAGAACAAGTCAAATGACGGTTCTGTTTTCCTGGAGTTAAATGGATAAATTAATGGTTGTTGGTGGCGCTAAAAATAAAACAATTATCAGTTGGTTTCATAGTTTCCGATGCTATTATTATTATTGTTGCTGTTGCTGTTGTAGCACTATATTCCTGCCTTTTGGAATTAATTCTCGCTTTAACAAGTCCCGTTCTATAGATATTCTTCCTGGACCAGTCAATAGGAGACTGATTGAAATTGCTATTAATAGTAGATCTAACTCATATCCACCTACAAAACCCTTTGACAATTTAACATTAAGTGTAGCTCCAATCATTTCTATTATAAAGAGACCTGCTGTTATCCTTGTTAATACTCCTACAATGAGAGCAATACCGCCAATTACTTCTAAAAGTCCTATTGGAAGAGCAAGTTCAGCTGGTAGTCCTACACTTGCAAAAAAACCTCCAGTACCTGCTATGTCTGAAAGTTTAGGTAAGCCATGTGCTATAAACGCAATTCCTGCTAGTATTCTGATGGGAAGAGGACCGAAGCTTGCTAAAGTTTGATAAATCGTCATGATAATTGTATATAATCCATATGTTCTACATTGATTAAATAACTTTTAGCTAATGGATGGATAATTGATATAGAATGTCTTAGTTATGATAGAACATAAGTTCAAGATCCCAAGATAGTACAATCATATGTATTGCTATCACTATCACAACAACAACAACAACAGCAGCAGGGTACAAAGAGACGCAACAGTAATGTGTCTAAATCAGAGATTGAAAATATCTGTAGGCTCTATCATAATATATGTATGCTTTCTTGGCATTACATATATTACCGCTATTTTATAATACAATAAAAACCAAGTGTAGTTACTATGCCAACATCGATAAGTGAGATAATGACTCAAAAATTAGAGACCATAGATCCATCTAATACAGCACAAGAAGGCAGCAAAGAAAATGGCAGATAAGAATGTAAGTTCATTAGTAGTTATTGATAGAGCAGATAAACCTGTTGGAATAATAACAGAGCGTGATTTGGTTAGACAAGTATGCGTTAATGATGCAAGGAGCAGGTACCTGTCATAATACATCATATTATGTCTTCTCCTCTTGTTACTATTGATGCTAATTCATCAGTTGAAGCAGCTGCTGATGTAATGATTCAAAATAAAGTGCGGCATTTACTTGTTGTAATGGAAAATGGGAACAGAACATTAGGAATTATTACTCCTACTAATTTTACAACCTATCTTAAGAAAAACTTGAATATGGATGATGTTAACGCAAGAATATTGCAGTCTCTAGCAGAAGAAGAAGGAATAGAAGGTTTTAGCCACTAAAAGCCAGATATAGAAATAATAAATGGAAGCATAATATGCTTATAATAATATAATATGTAAAAGAAAAATAGTTAATCCCGCTATTTGGTGGTATGGATAACCACAGTATTAACCAATACAATTAGTATAGTTATTGTGATATTAATAAAAGCCATAATTGGTGTAATAATAGTGATGTATATTAGCCACAACCAAGCAGCAGGTGCGCAAAATAAAATTTCTATTAGATAAGATTGGTCAATGTTGGTGGTGTGCCATCTCTTAATCACTCTTTTTAGTTTACAGCAATAATTACTCTATATTTCAAAGTATAAGAAATTAGCACAGATAGCAGGTCGGTGTAATGGAAGACAGACAGTTAAAGTATGGTTGGATTGCTCAAGTGGGTGATTTGAGAGAGATTGTACTTCAGTATCAATATATATAGATATCTTTGCATTCAGATCTCTTTGGATAACTACTATTAATACTGAAGATTACTGAGATTTAAAAATTAAACATCATGGATTAATTCTAATAGATTTCTCTTTGGTTTAGGTTGAAGTATCTTCTGGGGATATCCTAAGCAAAGAATTGATGAAGGTACAAGATTTATCCCTAGAGCTTGCATAACTTTTTCTTCATCTATCATACCTATCCATACTGAACTTAAACCTAAGGCATGTGCTGCAAGCTGAGAGTATGCCGCTTGCAAGAGTAGCATCTTGCATAGAAAATTTCTTTAGGATATGCTCTGGAAAATTCATTTCTACTCTTGATGGATTCATACAAAAAACTAAAACTACTGGAGCATTTACATATGGCTGTTTGTTAGCTGCTTGGACAAGCTTCAATTTGATTTCTTGGCTTTTTACACGATAGATCTCAAAACCTTGAAAGCCTCCAGCAGTAGGAGCAGTATCCGCTGCAGCAAATATCATTTCAATTTTCCATTCTTCTACCTGCTTATTATTTTCAAATTTTCTTTGTGATCTTCTATTGATCATAACGTTAAAGATATTGGTTTGTAGTACATCGTCTATCTCAGGAATTAATACATCTTCTTCCTTTTCTTCTTTTGGATATAGTAGTTGGCTAGGAGAGGTATTATCATCTTTTTGAAAGATTCTAGAGAGAATATCTTTAGGATCAGACATAATCCAGCAATGTATTATAGTATGGAATCTTATAATATGTTATGCTATTTAATTCAATAATATACTATAGATGAATTGTCAGTAGGTTAGATAATTTGTTGTTGGATGTCTTATTCTTCTCTTTTACTAATGTATAGATAGATTCACAGAATATATATTGAATTGAAATTGATGTTTTATCTGCAATTATCATAAACTCGACTTAAAGAACATTGAGCTAACTAATGTTTAACAAAATCCTGCCTTCTCTTTCTTTTTCAAATAATGCCTGTAAAGCTTCTCTAGCTTCTTCAAGTTTGAATTTTTTCCATACTTTAATTTTCAATCCTTTGGAATTATCGATAATTTCTTTGAATTCTTTTCTACTACCTCCAGTGGTCCCTATTAACTTTATTTGTTTACTATACAATGATTGAAGATTCAATTTGACCTCAGCACCAGTCAGCACTCCAAATGTAACCCATCTTCCGTTAATAGCAATAGCATCCAAACTTTTCTGCCATGTGTCAGCACCTAGTGTGTTTAAAACAACTGCTGCCATATTACCTTGAGTAAATTCCTTGACTTCTTCTATAACTTTGTCAAAAGTGGTGATATGATCTGCTCCAAATTCTTTTATCCAGTTCTTAGTAGTAACTGCAATAACCTTTGCTCCCATTTTCTTAGCAAATTGAATTGCTAGCATACCTGTATTCCCTGATGCACCAAATACCAACAATGACTCATTTATTTTTAGAGAAGCTTCCTTTAATGCATGAAAGGGTGTTAATGCAGTAACGGATAAACTTGCAGCGATATCCCAATCCATATCATCTGGTATTTTAAAGACATTTTGTTCTGGAACTGCAATATAATCGGCAAAGCCGCCATTACTGACAACACTAATTAATCCTCCATTTTTGCAAAGCATTTCAGAACTATTCAGACATAAATCACATGAACCATCAAATATTCTGCTGTATACGACCACTCTATCACCTTCATTTACTCTGTTTACATTATTTCCTACTCTCTCAACTACCCCGCTTATTTCTGCTCCTGGTATATGCGGTAGTGGTTTTGCTTCAAGGCGTGGCCCAGACTTTATTCCGTGTTTTCCAGAAACTACAAAATAGTCTATTGGGTTTATACCAGCCACTTTAACTCTTATTAGTATTTCTTGATCTGTTAATTCTGGGTCTGGATATTCTTTAATCTCTAAATTTTCTAAACCTGGTTTTTCAAAAATAGCAGCTTTCATTTTTAGAAGATAATTTTTATTATATTTAATATTGTATCTCATAATCTAAAAATGTTTTCTTCCTTGTAAATGGAAAGAAAATTATTACAATCAGAAAATCTGTGCACATGTTTGCAGTGATATTAGAATTCAAAATATGCCATAGGATATACGGAAGTAAGCAGTAGCCAATATACGCTAGTTACAAAAATAGCCTGTCAGAACACAGGGAACATGAGTATACGTTGGAAATGATACTTCTTGAATGTAGGAGAATATAACTGAATCACTATTGGGAGAGCGAGAGAGAAATAATCACTTTTGATACAGATGTTACTTACCAGTCTGTATTTTCTATGTATAACGTAACTTCTATTCTGTAATGGATCTCACCAATATTTGATTTCAATATCAACTATAGGAGATGAGAACTTTATGAATTCTAGGTGCTCTAAGACGTATAATATTATACTGTTCTTTTCCTTTTCATTATTGTCTACGGACGAATTCTCTCATGATCTTATTGTCTAACCTCCTTAAGATAATGCGAATGAATATCTCCATCATCATAAACTTGACCTACTTTCAAATAATTTTCTTGCGAATTACTAGGCGACTGTGAAATGGTGGCCATTAGGTCTATGTAAACAGGAGATTGGGAAGGCAACAACTCTCTAATAGACATGGGTATATCGTCACCCACTTCGTCTCTGCTATAATAAATGTTCAAAGCAAAGAATCTTCTGCCAATATTTCCCAATTCAATAATTGTTGGTTTAGATTGTTCTTTAGCATTTTCTTGTGTAGAAATTACTGATCGGATATTGTGATAATTTAACTCAAGAGATGTCGCTAATCTCTCTTTGTCTTATTCAGAGAATGGCTTGCCTAATTTATTGGCTAATTGCAAAAATGAATTTTCTATTCGCAGGAGCATAAAGTATTATTATTACAAGAATATAAAAAGAAAATCGCAAATTTACATATCAGGCTTTCTTCGATCTCTGCGCTCCATATTCTTCTATATAAAAGCTGAAGGAGCGTATTTTGTGCCAAGCAATGGAAATAGGACTTGTGAATATGGATTACTGCAAATATCATCCAAAGGTACTTGAGCCATTATTTCAGAGTTCAAAGCAACATTGGAAGTTCATTCTATAATAGTTTTGATGATCTTAAGACGGCGTTTTCAACTATCCAGATAAGGGGTAAATAGTACTACAATAATAACTAGTCTTATGCTTCTTCTTCCTCTAATCCCCAGCTTACCTTACTAAAGGGTTTTACTTTTATAAATGGAGCCTCTCCTTCTTTCCATGGATTGTTTCTTACCCATTCAAATTTCTTTTCAAATTTTTCATAGAGCTTTTTGAATTCTTCACCTCTTTCAATAATATCTACAGTACCCTGTATTACTACTGCTTTATTTTCAACTGATGAGTTGTAAACATCCACTACTAGTGCAATATTTTTGTTGACTTTGAGGTTCTTGTATTTCCTTGTATTATAATCTGTAGCAAAGAAGAATAAACCATCTTCATAGATATATGAAACAGGTGTAACGTGTGGAGTATTATTGTATGATGTGGTAGCAACTCTGCATGCTTCATTTTCTAAAAGGAATTTCTTTTCGTTTTTAGTAAATTTCAATTCTTTGTTGTTATTAATACTATTAGTCTTCTTATTTTCCATTAAACTAGTTACCGTCCTTTATTACTTCATGCACTTATGGTCCTGCTTCTTCTACTACAATTCCCATAAATTCATGTCCTAGCGTTTGTCCTAGTTGCATCCCAGGTACAGTTTCGTGATAAAGATGCAAGTCAGAACTACATATGGCAGTTGAAGTAACACGCAATATTACGTCTTCTGCATTTTGAATATTGGAAGGAGGTTTGTCATCTATCTGAACATCTTTGGACTATGATAGAATAATGCTTTCATAGTTGCTAATATTGAAACGTCACATACAATATATGGATTATTTATTTATTCATTAATGGTATCATTTTATCCCTTGCATTGAAACTAAACGAAGAATTATTAAAAGAAGAACAAGAACAACTAAAAGAAATATGACAATATGAGAGAGAGGGTACGTATGTATATGGATATATCTTGGAGTATAGTCATCCACACACATATTTTTACTTACTATAATGTTCTATCTCATCTGCTGTCGGTTGCCTCTTACTCTCTTTATTTATTGCTTCACGGATCTTTTTCCATATTTTTCTCTCAAACTGATAAGCCATAATCAATCCTACTGTAGTGCCACCAACAGCTCCTATCGGTCCTCCAACAAGAAAACCAGTAGCTCCTGGGATTAACAGACTTTCACACCATGATCCTGATGCTACTTCAACAGCAAAGTTATTTGAATCACCTATTATAGAGATAGTTATTTCTCTAAGGGAACCTGCAAGAACTACTACAGATCTGTTTACTGCGGTCATACTACGAAGCGGCCGACCATTCATTTCACCTTTGATCTCTGAAACAATTTTCAGATTTTTTTCCGTCTGAATTTCTTCTTTAATACTACTGTATAAATTGTCAATATTAGTATCAAGGCCTGTAAAATGTTCCACTCTTGCCATATTTGCTATTGTTCTTCAAATTATTATAATCTTTATAACTAAACTGAAAGATGTATGATATATTAATTATATAAAATTATTCACTCTTATAACTTTATTATATTATTCTATGTGTAAAGTATCTATCAAGAAATTGGATCTGATAATATCCCATGAGCAGTTGCTTAAGTGAATGAGCTTCTTCATAACAAAGTTAGTTGTTTAACAGCCTATGGGATAAGTGTGCAGAGCGGTAGTGCAAAAGTGAGTCATTAGCAATTGGCAGAGGTACTATAAAATATATTGCAGAATTTGGATTGCAAACAAATCGAATTACTTGTACCAGACTCTCAAGCAAACCATTATCGATGAGATATTAAAAACTACAAGTGCTGATTCAGCTTCTGAGGCAAGATATTTGTTTATGACGATGTTGCAGAAGCTTATGAAATAGGATCAAAAGAAACTGGAGTTGCAGCACTATAAGAGTTTAGATTAGTATGAAACTAGTTTAATCAACCTAATGTCATAATGTTGTTGTTGTTGGCAGCTATTCTCTAAAACAACTAAGATGTTAGCAGAATAATAATAATTGTTTTGCCCACCATAATCAACTACTATTTAATTTAGAGATTGTTTAGAGTAGTCAGAATTTTGTTCTATTCTATCATATCTCGTAAGAAGTAGAGCTTGTTATAGGGATTCTTTATTATTATAATTACTGGTAACATCTAGAATAGACAAGGCGAGATTAAGAATATTGGCAGGGAGCATTAACAATACTAATCTTAAATAATGTTTAACCTTTAACTGGTATAACGAGCAGCTAGAAATTACTGAATAAATATGTCTTCTTCAAATATTGGTGATAATAGAGCTAATAATAATAGAAGAAACACTAGGACTGAAAACAGCAATGATAATATTAATGTTCATAGTACCAAAAAAGAACCACTAAGTCTGAAAGTTGCAGAAGCAGAACAGCGCGATGTTGGAAGAAAGATTGTCCGTATTGATCCAAAAATAGCTGAACGACTAAATATATCAACCGGGGATGCTTTAGAATTATCATCACTTGGAAAGAAAAATACTGTTCTTAGCTGGCCTGCGAAGGATACTGATAGAGGTAAAGGGTTAATTCGCATCGATGGCTATACAAGAAACAAGCTTGATGTTGGAATTAACGATACAGTAGAAGTTAGAAAAGTGGAAACAAAAGATGCCAAGAGTATAACGTTTGCTCCAACAGAACCTCTTAGAATAGTAGGTGCAGAACAATATCTAGGAGAATATCTAAATGGACAATTGATGACTAAAGGTGATACAATACCTCTTAATGTTATGGGTCAAAGAATAGATCTTGTAGTAATTTCTACGAATCCTTCTGGTCCAGTTATAATCAATGACTCTACAAACATTACAGTTTCTGAAGAAAGTGCTAAGGCAATACAGGTATCAAAAGAAGGTGGAGTTCCATCCATTACATATGAAGATATTGGAGGACTAGGAAATGCAGTCGGAAGAGTTAGAGAGATGATAGAGCTGCCTCTAAGACATCCAGAATTATTCAAAAGGTTAGGAGTTGAAGCACCTAAAGGTGTTCTTCTACATGGACCTCCAGGAACAGGAAAAACATTGATAGCAAAGGCCATAGCTAGTGAAACAAATGCTAACTTCTATACTATAGGAGGCCCTGAAATAATGAGCAAATACTATGGAGAATCTGAAGAGAAATTAAGAAATGTATTCCAACAGGCAGAACAGAATGCACCATCTATTATTTTCATAGATGAGATTGATTCTATTGCTCCAAAGCGAGAAGAAGTATCAGGAGAAGTTGAGAGAAGGATAGTTGCTCAGCTGCTATCTTTAATGGATGGTATGTCTACAAGAGGAAAAGTAGTAGTTATAGGCGCTACAAATAGAATTAACGCTATAGACCCCGCATTAAGGCGTCCTGGAAGGTTTGATAGAGAAATTGAAATTGGTGTTCCGGATAGAAATGGTCGATTAGAAGTCTTACAAATACATACAAGAGGAATGCCAATTGCCAAAGATGTTAATTTAGAAAAACTTGCAGACATATCCCATGGATTTGTTGGAGCTGATTTGCAAGCACTTGCTAAAGAAGCTGCAATAAGAGCACTAAGAAGAGTACTTCCTGAAGTTGATCTATCTTCTGAAAGCATACCTGCAGACACTTTAAGGAAAATTATAGTCACCATGCAGGACTTTATGGACGTAATTAAAGAGATGGAGCCTTCAGCAATGAGAGAAGTATTTGTAGAGGTTCCAGACGTAAAATGGGAAGATATCGGTGGATTATCAACTATAAAACAAGAACTTCAAGAAGCGGTGGAATGGCCGCTAAAATATCAAAGATTATTTACCCATGCAGATGCAGTTCCTCCAAAAGGTATTCTACTCTATGGCCCTCCAGGTACAGGTAAAACATTGATAGCAAAGGCTGCAGCAAATGAAAGCGAAGCTAACTTTATTAGCATAAAAGGACCAGAGTTGCTCTCAAAATGGGTAGGTGAGTCAGAGAAGGGTGTAAGGGAAGTATTTAGAAAAGCAAGACAAGCAGCTCCTTGCATAATATTCTTTGACGAAATAGATGCTATAGCGCCCAGAAGAGGAGGAGATTTTGGAGATACCCATGTTACTGAAAGACTCATCAGTCAACTTCTGACTGAATTAGATGGACTTGAAATATTAACTAATGTAATAGTTATTGGTGCAACCAATAGACCAGACATTATTGATCCTGCATTGCTAAGACCGGGTAGATTTGATAGATTGCTTTATGTTCCACCACCCGATCGTGATTCAAGAATACAAATACTAAAAATTCATACAAGAAAGAAGCCATTGGCAGATGATGTCAATGTAGAACAGTTAGCCGACCATACAGAAGGATATACAGGTGCTGATATTGCATCACTATCATCTGCAGCAGTTATGCTTGCTTTACGGGAATACATATCAAAGTATAAAGACCAAAAAGAAGCAGATGATCGCGTACAGGAATTAAAAATACAAATGGGTCACTTTGAGGAAGCTATGAAGAAGATTAGGCCATTATCAACTCAGGAATTGAATATTTACAAGAGAATATCAGAACAATTTGGAAAGCCTGAGATTGCATCTAGCACAGGAGGGGGGTCAGGAATGTCAATGGAAAAAGGTGGAAGAGGTACTCCAGATTCTGGAATAACTTAATTTCTTTATTTCTCAATGTTGTTGTTAGGGAGATTGTTTTTTGTATTCCCTATTAAGGGACTTCAACCCTTTGTGAGTTGTAATATATTGATGTTGTGGTTCAATAAACTGCAAAAAGCCTTTATCTACTAGCTCTGCTAGAATTTTTTTTAATTGAGTATTGGAAACAGATAAACTACTCTTCATCTTGGCTTTTGTAGTTCCGCTTTTAGATAATTCTAGTAATTGAACACTTATGTCTTCTATGCTTTCAAGAGACATTTTATTATCTTGTATTATTTACTACCACATCAATTTATTAGCTTTAACAATACTTTCTATTATTATGGAAAAAGGCTGAGATCCTTGCAATAATAAGAGTATTGGTATAACAGAATTTAATGAAGACGCAATTAGAGAGAAGATAGACTAAGAAAAAGATCATCAAATTTAAACGTAATTGGATTCGCACACTTCTTGACGTTCTTTATTTTGCTCATTTTAACTCTTTATTCGTGTATTATCAGAACAGGTTTTCTAATACTATCTATTACTCCTTTAGTTGTACTACCAAGAAGTCTTACCGAGGAGGAAATTCTGCTACTTGCCATAACTATTAGATCATAACCATTTTCTTCTGTTATACGCACTATTTCATTAACTGGTTTGCCTATCTCTATCTTGTATGAAACTTGCTCTATTTTTCCTTCCTCTTTACATATCTTTACTCTTTCCTCTAGTATTTTTCTTACTCCCGCTTCTGCCATATTTTTCAAATCCTCTTTCGCTTTTTCCACAGGTCTATCAGGTCCAATAACCGCAAGAAGTGTACTTGGAGGAAGAATGTCTCTTGTAAGATCAATTATATGAAGCATCTCAATGTGTGCTCCAGTTATTTTTGATATGTATACTGCATGTGCGAGAGCTTTGTCTGACATTTGTGAGGTATCATGGGGTACAAGTATTTTTTTATATTGAGGAGTATTTGAAGAAAAATCAATGGTACTTGTTGTTGTTGTTGTTGTTGTCTGCCGTCGTCATGATATTCTATTAATAACAACATTTTATTTAATACCACCAAATTAAAATTAACAAATCTTGTAATTTTCTATTCTAACTTTGTTAATGCTTTAACAATATCTGTCTTTGATATAATTCCAAGAGGCTGCTGATTCTTAATCATCATCTTTTTTCCTCCTTCCTCTTCTTCCTGTCCTTCTGTTGTTGTTGATGTTTTAGTAACTGGAATATCATTTATTCCTTGTTTTATCATTATCTTTGCTGCTTCTGCCAAATCGCTATCCTGTTCAATGGTAGTAGGATTAGGTGTAAATATATCTTGTATACGTATAAGAGATGGTTCAATAGAATCATCTATGTTATTTCTTTTAGATGAAGCAAAAATCACTTGAATGTTTTCATATACGGATCTTAATGTCTTTGATTTGAGCGCTGGAGTTACCCTTGAGATGTCTGACTCTGAGAGGACGCCTAATAAGCTGCTTCCCTGATCACCGTTTGCTGCTGTTGTTGTTGTAACTACAAGCTGAGATACATTTTTCTCTATCATAAGTTCTGCTGCCCTTAATAGTTTCTCATTAATTGAAATTGTAAAGACAGGATGGGACATGTAGTCTTTTACTGATGCTAAACCAGTACAATTTTCAGAAACGAATGCAGTAAAATCAGTAGATGTAATGATTCCAGATAATAACATTTTTCTACTTACTGATGGTGATTTTTGTTGTTCTTGTCCTTTTGTATCTTCATACTCATCGTCGTCGTCTTCTTCAACTACTATAAGTGAGCTTATTTTATTATCGTTAGAGAGAGCTTTTGAACAATCAATAATGCTATTATCTTTATTTATTGTAGTCAAGTTTTTACTCATAGCTTCAGAAATTGATATTTCATGAACATCTCTATCTGTTTTATCTGATATTAAGAATTTTAAAATATCTTTTATTGTCAGTATGCCAACCGGATGCTTTTTGTTCTTGTATGAATAATCAACATCATCAACAACGACAATTTTCTTAATTCTATATCTTGACATCATGTGTTGGGCTTTTAATAAATTCTCTTGGGGCTGTAATGTTATAACATGTTTTGTCATTAAATCTTTGGATTTGTAGACCTGTATCTTTTTTTTGAATATTTTATTAAGCATTGATAACAATAATCTGCCTTTATTCTCGCATTTGAGCATATTTTTTTTATATGTTATCTTTCTTTATTTCTATTGTACTTTATTTTCAAAAATAAATATAAAAAGAATTTCTATTTTATTCTACTTTTACTTCTTTTCCTTTAGGTTTTGTCTGTTCTTTTTTCTTGAAGACTATTTCGAGTATCCCGTTCTTGTATGTAGATTTAACTGTTTCAATATCTGCCTCTGGTGGTATCTCCATGACACGATGATATTTTCTCTGTGGATCTTCACTCTTGACTTCAACTGAGTTATCGTAAGCATTTATTCTGAGATTTTCCTTATTGACACCCGGCATTTCAAGTATCACTTTAACTTCTTTGTCTGAAGTTGTTATATCGGCTAATGGCTCTCTTTCACCTGAGATAAGTGGTCTAGTTGGCAGCAGTAGTACCAGCCGCACCTAATCTAGATGGTGATCTAATATTACCAAATTCTCTTACCTTTGGTTTACCGTCTGAACCTATGGTCATTGAATATCCGTAAACAAGCGGACCTACTTCTCTTACTTTACCTCCTTCAGGAGTCTTGTATTCCCTTATCAGATCTTTTGGTGCTGTAGACTCTATGTCCTTAAATTGTTCTTCAAACATCCTTTCCATTTCGCTTCGCATTTCATCAAATTGCCTAGGCATGTCACCGAACCATCCTCCTCCTCTTCCTCCTGGTGCAGGTAATCCGATTCTTCCAGTTCTGCCAAAGAAGCTTCTAAACCAATCATCTATGTCTCTATCCCATGAACTCAATTCCTAATTCCTCTTATTGCAATACTTTAGTTTTGAAACTACTTAAGTATTCAATATTCTTCCATGTCTACGCATAATAATGGCCTACTAACTTTTAATCAAAATGCAAAAGAGAAGGTATTAAGAAGGATAAGATTATGAATCAACTGCAAATATATATGTGCTGAACAAAAGCACTTATGCAGTATAATCTTATATCCTGCATATAAAGACATGAGAAGTGTTTTCTTGTATTACTGTCTAATGGTTTAGTTGGTCAAGTGAAATGAAATCCATTGTTTTTAGATATCATTTTAATTAATCTCTTCTTCTTTTTTAACAATATATCAATTTGGTTATGTATAGCATTCTTTTCTTCCATTAGGCATTCATAAACAAACCAATTGTCTTCATATTCGTCGATGATTTCCCCTATTCTACTAATAGCAATTCTTAATATTAATATTGATTTATTTAGTGATTTCTCTATTCTTATTGTATCTCTATACTTGTTGTCTTTGTGTTTCATATTTGAGTTCCCAAAGTCTGATTGATTTTTTATGTCTTGTACTATATGACGAACATCTTTTGAACTCAATTGTTTTTCCACAATTATCGTTGCAAGCTCTGACTGTTTAGAACTATCTTTGATTGGAAATAACTCCTGTGCAGTGCTTGGGTCTAACTGTTGCTTATTGATAAAATCAACTACATCCTGTGGCAAATTAAGTAGCATAATATGTTTTATAATATAGCTGTGGCTTCTTCCTATTATAGATGCTAATTCAGATATTCCTCCCCAACCTGACTCCCACACATATTTTTTAAATGCTTGTGCCTCTTCTAATGGGTCAAGAGAGGATCTCTGTATATTTTCTATAAGTGAGGTTTCAAAAGCCTCTTTATCATTTGCTTCAATTATAACACATGATATCTTTTTTAATCCCAATGTTTTGCATGCTGTATACCTTCTGCAACCTGACACCACTTCAAAATGTCCCTCGTCGTTCACCCTGACAACAATTGGCTGTAAGAGTCCTACTTTTCTTATTGAATCAGCAAGTTCTGTGAGTGTATGAGCATAGTTTTGCCTAAGTTGATTTCCCAAACTGATTTTCTCAATATCGATGTCTTCGGCAATAGACAAAAGATGATGGGTGTCAGAAGAAAGCAATTTTGACATTCTATCATATATTAATCATATTATTTATAGTCGGTGCAAACACTTGCAATAAGTTGCAACCAAAGAGGGAGAGAGAGAGACAGATAATCCTATGGAGGAATGGAATTGTTCGCCAGCGAACATTTTGGATATTACATTATACTACTACCAAATTTCTATGGCCAACTATTTCTTGAAATAACTAGTACGAGCAATAGCATCCCATCATGCTATCCTACTGATTTCACTAATTATTCTTATCAAAGAGATTTCTTAATAGTATATCTAAGTGTTTCTAAAAGAGTCTCCAAGTCCCACGAATTATTGTAACGTATCCCATTGATATAGAAAGCTGGTGTACCATTTACACCGCTACGTATGCCGGATAGAAAATCTTCACGTATGTGAGATGCATGAACATGGGTGGCTATATCACGTACAAACTCAGATAAATCTAATCCTAATGTAGCTGCATATTGCACTAAATGCTCATCATCAAGAGCTTGTTGATGTTCGTACAGATAATCATGCATCTCCCAAAACTTGTTCTGTACAGCGAGCAGATTCAGCTGCCTCTGCAGCGTGCTGAGCATGAGGATGAACTTGGGTGAGTGGAAAATTGCGAAATACAAAGCGTAAATCCTTACCAAGCAGATTTTGAACTTGTTTAATTATTATATATGCTTGTCCGCAGAATGGACATTCGTAATCACCATATTCAACCAAAGTTGCAGGTGCTGTATCTGGACCTTGAATATGATCGCGACTTCTGCTAACAGGTAAAGCTAGCTTGACACTTTCTGTTTCCATATATCTTTTCCCTCCTCTCTACCTCATTATTTCTGTTCTGTCGCTTTAGAGGAGATAGATTCTAAGGCCTTTAGAATTCCTTCAGCGCCAGGATTTACACCTATAGGAGACACATAGCTCCAGCGGATAATTCCATTCTCATCAATAACAAATAATGCTCTTTCAGTGACTCCATCTTGTTTACGATATACCCCATACTCATTGGCTACCTTACCTTTGGGTTCAAAATCCGAAAGTAATGGAAAATGAAGATTTCTATCCTTAGAGAAGGCGAGATGACACCAAACCCCATCGACTGATATTCCAAGAAGTTCGGCGTTAAAGTGTTTGAATTCAGGAAGAATCTCATTGTATAATGTCATCTCATCTCCACAAACAGGTGAGAAATCTGCAGGATAGAAAGCAAGGATGGTTGGACGGCCACGGAATTGGCTCAATGACACTGACTGATCTGGCGTAGTATGAAGATCAAAATCAGGTGCAAGAGTGCCAGCTTTTAATGCGGAATTGGCATACATACTATATGGTGATTTTTGTTCTTGTTGTGCAGATGTTACTGCTACTTCTGACATAATTGTCGAACAAGTAGATTTTATACTATATATGAATGATAATAAGTGTACTGGGATCAACTAACCATGCTATGACACAAAGTCATATCTGAAGAAAGAAAATTTTCTTACGACCACCACCACTAAGTCGTAATCACGGATTCAGTCGGCATCCATCATATAATATATATAATTAGTATACAGGTAGAAATACCTCTAGAGGTAGTGAAACAATTAGAGTGTAGAAGATTCTAATTGGCATAATGCAAAAGCATGAGAAAATGGCATGGATGTTAAGAGCGCATTTAGATACTAAATAATATAATATTCTAAACAAAAAAGATTTCTTGTTATTATTATTTTCTTCCTTTATCGTAATTTCATACATGTGACGTACTTGAGCCCGAAAAGTTAACAAAACTAAACTTACTCTTACCAAATCTTATGTAATTTAACCATGGTACGAAACAAGTTCATCTCTTCTTATTCTATTAAACAAAAATAATTTAGTGGGCCCTGTGATTGTAAACCAAAATCCACATAATTTTAGGTCCCTAACGAATGGTTACCGGTCCAGAGCCAATGTAATGTAGAACAAATTCGACTCAAATTTACTATATCTTAATAAGACTAGATTAGGTCATATTTTTTAGCTATCCTCAAAAAAATCTTTATGCATATTATTTGTGATTCTATTCATACTAAACCTGAGTATGATTCACCTAGTATATTTGGTCGATCTATCTAGTAAGAAATAAAAAAAATACAGTAAGGAAATCTTATTAGGATGGAAGTCTATAAGACCTTTATCTGTATGTGAATAGGATACGACGTAGGGTGCGCTCTACGAATATCTTAGTAATATACAGAGAACCTCAAAGGATAGGCAAGAATAACGATATCTCTGAATAAGAGGTATTGGGATCTTACCAAACCTAGAGGGATTTCCATAATACAATGGCTAAATATGCATATGCATCAATAGTCATTATTTCTTATTTGCAGAAATTTTTTTTGTGTTATTATCATTATTGAAGTTATGCACCACCCATCATCCTACTTTCATTCCTTTCTTCCTTCATTCATTCCAGCCAGAGATAGAGAGCAGATCTTAGTGCTTCCTTTTTGCCTAGAATAGTACGAGTATAGTTTGATATATTTTCAGTTCCCTTATCAATTAAGTTCTATTGTTTATAGCGGAGCTCTTGTCTGAGCACTTTATTATGATAAATGAGAATTTCTTTTTTTGTTGTTGATATATATATATCCACTTGGTATGATGGTGTATCTCTATTACTGGTCTGATCAAATAATTCTTTACTTCTCCACTTATGTTGCCTAAAACACTAGTTGTTTTGTTTACAAATGATTGTGATGCTTCTCCTGTTTCATTAGCAATTGATTTACGAAGGAGAGGTGCATTAGCTCTACCCTTTGAAGCATTGCTTCCTATATTTTATGTCATATTTCTTATGGACTCTTTTATTTTGTTATCTGAAATTTCTTGAAAGTTAGTATTATGTTTTGCATTAATGTTAACCACGAACCTATAGTTTTTGCCTCCTATAATCTTGTATTCTATCAAATACATTAGTAATGTAATTGTCAGTTTTCCATCTTTTGTTCGCATAATTGTTACAATAAGTTTCGCTGATCCTTCTGTGCAACAGAACTTACGAGTTCAGCAACCTCATCTGGGAGACTATATTTGATTGGATAACTGATACCAACTACAGTAACGTTAGTTATCTGAGACGTTAGGTTGTTGAAATCTTGCTACTGATGACTATTGTCGACTTGACCATAAGCTAACTGAACTGAGGCAGATGATGATGACATCTTCATCACAGCATATAAAATCAACAGTATAGGTACACCTGCTGATATTATTATTGTTATTGTAGTACGTACAATGTTGATACTTTTTGGAACTTTTCGTGTTGTATTCTTATTGCTTGCAGTTGACTTTACTTCTTTTTTACCATATATATCATGTAGTGTTTTAAGATATTCCAGTTTGTATATATATTATGTGCGAAAGCTACTAGGTAATTACATAAATAAATGAGGATAGTTATTGACAACATGGTACAATCGTTAAGGGCTTTTTGATCGTGTATGGCAGCTCAAAAAGATAATTTGGATATAATGAAGATATGGTGCAAAGATTGCAGAGCAATGTTTTCCGCACCCGACGACCCTGATATTTTCAAACATGATTCAAAGCATGAAATTATATTTGATTTTATAACAAATGATTGTTAGTAATGTGGGATAAGCTTTGAATAAAAATATCAACTTTGTGAACCTATGTACTTATACCTGTAGCATATCCTACAAGCTTAGGTCATTTCTGGATTGATTGAAGACTTTTGGAAATAGAGAGAGAAAACGTGCTATATCTATAAACGTATTACTGCAATAACTGCTATACTATTCTTATTATGTGCTGTCATCGCTTTTCTATCAAATACAAAAAGAACAAGTCAGGCAATATATTTTTCCATTCTAGTGAAATTATTGCATTATCTATCAATGTTATCTACTTATTCTCTACTTCAATCTTAAACCCAATAAAATGACCTTAGAGGTTAACAGAACCTGTTTTCGAATTATTATTATATCTAATTCTTTGTTATTATTAACAAAACATTTAACACAAATTTCACACTATTTTTGCTTGGATTACTTTGTCTATCTTCGTCTTTTGAGATCAATGTGGGCAATGCCAATATTCTTTGTATTTTGACTTTTCTTTTCTATGTGCTTACAGTCTGATGGCTTTTAAGAGTTAATCTAGAAAACGCAGAATTGCAGCAGTTTTTCATCACCTCCTTTAGTGTATCTTTTAATTCTATTTAGCAATCATTCGTTGCTACAAATATGTCTAAAAGTATTCGTGTAATGATACTATATTAATAATATATTTTTCTTAGTTGCCATTTACAGTAAACCATAATTTTATCTCATCTTGCTCTTTTAATTCTAAAAATAACTGCAGTTGCCTCGTAGTAACTGCAGTTACTACAATTTGGCCGTACACGGGATTTTTATTAGAGTAAAATCCTGAATCCTAATGTCCCAAAACTAAAAACTATTTCTAATCATATTAACTAACAGATATGTTGCATCGTCCGCGATGGAGGGAATTTACTTATAAATTCATAACTATAGAATATTCTATAATAAAATTTAATACCATTAGCTACTAATAACCCATATATGGGATTAAATGATGCAGCGTACACTCCCGAAGAAAAACAGAGGATAAGAACTGAAACTGGCACTTTTAGAATTAACCAAGACATTATGCATGAGTTGCATAGAGAATCAAAACAAAAAAAGGAAAGTCTCAATGTAGTGATAAATAAAATACTTGATTTTCACGTTAATGATTATGTGCCTTTAAGCAAAGCTGGATTTATCCCTTTTTCAAAGGTATTCATCACCAGAATATTTGATATGCTTAATGATGAACAACTAAGTAGACTTGCCCAAGATTATGTAAAATATGAATTCAAGGAACAGATGCAGATGATAATGCAAGAATGTACTCTTTTAAACTATATAGGAGGACTTTGTCGTTGGTTAGAACTGTCAGGCTTTCCTTACAGACATGATAATGATAAGACTAATAATGCTGACATATACACAATACGATTTGATATGGGGAGAAAATATTCTGTCTTTTTTGGAAAATTTGTTCAACACATAGGTGAGCATTTCGAAATAAAAAATTCAGAAATCGAAGTAACAAATAATACTGTAATATTTAAATTTCAAAGATGAGATAATGAGAAAATTTTCAACTTGTAGAAGGAATTAATTGCAGGTCTCTTTCTTCAAGTAGTAAAGATATACTATTACCATCAATACAGCACCGACTATTTCACAAGCAACAATAACTCGGTAACTTTAATCATTGTTTTTGCTGTTAAACCAAAACAATAACAACTACAGCAACCGCACAATAGACGAGCGAGCACACTGCAGAGTAAACGATCTTGGTTCTAATAATCCTTGGTAAAAACATACTACGTGAGTAGAGGATTTAGAACGATAAACCAATACATTCACAACCATAATGTAGAAAACCACCTTGTAGAAGATCCATATGGAAAGAATACAAATGAACTTTAACGTGATATTCATGCATATTATGAAGTGATTATCGTGGACTAGAATCCCGTATTGTTCGAAAGATAGTGTATGACCATAAAACTCTAACAAATATAAACAATATTGCAAAAAGTAATTCTTATTATGCAAAATATAATGACGACACTAACAATTCTCAAGACTAGTCATAAATGCAAAATGATATGAAGCTAATACTTATCTATTCTATATTATTCTATATCTTTGCAGCAAAATATAATGTAGCACAGGTTTAGTATTGTTTATCTCTAAAAACACCATAGAAGCTCATGCGGCAGAATATGAGCTGAATTTAATGTTGATGCTAAAGAAGGAAATGCCGTTTAGTTTTGGCATTCCAATAAATCAGTTGTGATTCTAGATATGAGGAGTCTATTAAACATCTGATTAACTAAACTATACTAGATTGATAACATAAAGGCAATAAGACGTAGCTAAGTATTCTGTTTGAAATACCATGGCAAACTTTATGTGGTCTACGACAGTAATTTCTATATTGTCAAATCAAAATAAATCGGGTTCTTCAAGAATAATGAGAAAAAGAGAAAAAGCAATTCCTACTCATCTTGATATAGATAACGGTATTACAAAAGGTAAAACTAGTATTAAACCCTTATCCAAAGTTGTGCAAGGAAAGAAAAAATTAAATTCTCCCATTCTCATTGCAGGCTTTCCAGGGGCAGGCTTAGTGGGATCGATAAGTACTAGTTACATAATCAACAAACTTCATATGAATCAAGTAGCGTGTGTAGAATCTGAGTTCATAGTACCTGGTGTCATTTACACGGAAGGAAAGCTAAGGCATCCATTTCGCTTGTATTCAAATAAAGAAGGTAATATTTGCGTGCTTGTGTGTGAAGCACCCATAATGGTTGAAGGTATGTATTCTGTTTTAGATACATTTGTGAAATGGGCGCTTAATAATAAAGTGAATGAAGTTATTGTATTAGATGGCATTGCCGTAGAAGGATTGCCTGATTCAAAAAGAATGCCTATAATCTTGTCGAGCGATGGTAGAAAAGCAGATGCAGCAAATCTTATTCTTGATGATAATAATAGCAGCGACGTAATAAATAAAGAAGAAGGAGAAAAAAAGATGATAATAGTCATAGTATTTATCCATCGACGGCTTTTATAGGAGGAATAGCCGGCGGAATTTTATCCTCCTGTTTATCAAATGGTATTGCTTCTAAAGCTTTACTCATATCTGCAGCAAGAAGAATACCCGATCCAGAAGGAGCAGCCATTATAATAGAATCACTTAGTAAAATCACAAATAATGAAAGCCTGAAAATAGATACTCAACAGCTTAGAGAGCAAGGAGCAAATCTAAAAATGAGAATGGAAAAGATAATTCAATCAGTTGCTGAGCAACAACAAGGACAAGGACAAAGACAAAGTCCAGCCCGAATCAGGGAAGGAGTAATGTATGGATAATATTCTTAGAAGCATTTGACCATACACAGAGAAATATATATATTATCTTTAATTTTTCCACTACTAAATCATATATTCTACTGAAGGTACTTTGTTTAATATATGTCTTGGATTCTATGTCATTATTATTCCCTCTTTTTGTGCATTTATTTAAAGTAGGATCCTAACCATAATTGCCTACACAACTGAATACTTCCCTCCTCTTAATCCCCTAGTCCAGTTTTCAAGATTCTAAAGTAGTTGTGTCAGAACTTTCTGGTATTCCCATCAACTAGCTTGCCATTTGCATCGAACTTTTCCTGTGCAACGTGACTATAGCCGATATAATTATTGTTCTAATTAGTAAAGTAATTTTGAATATTATTATTGTTCTTAAATACCTTCTGTTTCTTTAGATCCTTTACTCTATTTCTAAGGGTCACTTCTGTTACTCCAGCAGCATATGCAATATTATTCTGAGTTATATTCTCGCCAGTATTAAAAGATGATAAATAAAGTACGGATGCTGCAAGTCCCATTGGATCTTTTCCAGCCGATATCTCTCTTTTAGTAACATTGTTCATAATCTCTGCTGCTTGTCGTTTAGTTTTCTCACTCAGGTTAGCTTTGTTAGCTACTTTTGCAATACATTTCAATGGATCAACTATTGGAGTTTTAAGATCAAGTTCAAAGTACAGTAGTCTATAGCTTCTAGCAACTTCGTGAAGTTTAATGTTGCTATCTGCTGCTATATCTTTTAATGTTCTTGGAGTTCCCAACTCCCTACATGCAATATATACAGGCAGCAGTCAAAATTCCAGAAATTGTTCTACCTCGTACCAGTCCTCTTTCCTGAGCCTTTCTGTAGATATAAGCCGTTTTTTCAACTATTGGATCTGATAGTCCAAGTTTGTCTTTTAATACATCAAGTTGAAAGAAAGCCTGCCGAAGACTTCTGTCGGTAGGACTGTGAGTTTGTGTTCTAAAGTCCCATGTCCTCAATCTATCCATTGTAGAGCGCATTACTGCGTCTATTTTTTGTCCATTAGCATCTCTGTCTGTTCTTCCGATTATTGTTGATAGTCCCATATCATGTCTAGCTAAGGATGTTGACATACCTATTCTGCTTTTATCATTAGACCCATCTGATGACGCAAAATTCCTCCATTCAGGTAATATTTCTTCAATCTTGTCAGAAATAACCTGGCCACATTTACTACATATAATCTCGCCAGATTCAGTATCTGTAATTGTTTGATTACATCCGCAGACAGAGCATACGGAATTAGAAGAAGCAGGAATAATAGATGAACTTTGTATTTGTGAGTTAGAATACTTTCTCCTCTTTTTGGAATTATTACTATCATTATCATCATTAAGATCGGAAATCGTATTTACATATCTTATCATAAGTAACTATATCATAGTAATTATATATAAATATGAAAGTTGCATTTCAGATAGTAGATTACAATATGGTAAGTATGTTACTAACTATAGAAAGGTAACTATATAAGAAGATGTGTTTTATATAGTAACTATGGAAAGTAGTAGACTTACTTCCACAGCTGGTTCTAATACTGCTGTCACACAAATAATAAACCCATCAAAAAATACTGAAATGAAGTGCTGTCCTATTAATTACACATTTAAATTGATTGGCAAAAAATTTACGGTTTTAATCTTAAGAAATATGATAAATGGTAAACAAAGTAGGTTTAACCAGTTACTAAACTCAATTGAAAAAAGTAATCCCAAAACTCTATCTACAAGACTCAGAGAAATGGAGAGACTTGGATTAATAAAGCGTAAGGTTTACTCTAATGAAAGACCTATAAGAGTAGAGTATTCTCTAACACAAAAAGGTCTGGCTTTACAACCAATTTTAGACATGATGGCAGCATACTCTATGAAATATTGTAGTAAGGATATATTCAAAGATGCAAAACCACGAGAATTCAAAGATATTTATAGAAGAGACATTGCTGAAATTCCTACAGTAAATCATCTACTTTCATAGGTTATGTTACCATAAAATGCTATAATGATATAGATGTGAGTATATATAAAAAATGTAATCCTTCATTGTTGATTTGTATGTAGTATTATCTCTTACTCTGTTAGTTGACCAGTCCATATATATCTAAATATTCGCTATAGTAATTCTGGCGTACTTGATTTACTCTGATGAATACATATTACTGCATCTATTTTATGTCTACTCAAAAGAGGCTAAATTAGAAAACTATCAAATGTATAGTAAGTATATATTTTTAAGTTCATTATGCGCATGTTAGATCGGTGAATATTAAAAAATAGGCAAAAGAAAAGTATTAACTGAATCTTATCTAAAGGAACTAGTATTACCTCAGCAAGGTGAGCTACTACGTCGTGTTATCAAACTTGTAGGAGGAGATAATATTATTGTAAAGTGTACGACGGAAAGGTAAGGACCTGTCGTATAAGAGGAAAAATTAAGCGAAGAATGTGGATAAGAGATAATGATTTAGTATTAGTTTCCCCATGGGACTTTCAATCTGATAGAGCTGATATTATATGGCGATACATTACAGCGCATGTAGATAAACTAGAACAAGATGGTTATCTTGCTGATCTAAGGCAATTGAACAATAATGTGGTGATTAGCAGTTGAAAACTCCTATTTGTACTTTTGATGCAAAAGCTGCCATATTATGTACAAAATGTGAAACCAAACTAAGATTAGGACACTTGACCCATGCAGATGTTGATGGAGCAATAAAAATTAGCAGACTAGCAGAACGCAACCAGGATGTCAATAGATTTACCATGATACGTGCATCTAAAGTAGATGACGATTTCATTCCAAGTCTCCGTGGTTCAGATATTACTGTTCTGCGGACAAATTCATCTCTAATAAAGAAGTTTGAGGATGAATTTCAGAATAAAGTTTGGTTTGTCGAGGGTGAAGCAACAGACAGAAGATTCATTGAAAACCTATTTTTTCCAGCAAAGGTTCTCACGGTCAATCTGATTTGGCTTCCAGATGGAAGCAAATCAACCAAAGTAATAATTTCAACTCGAAATAAGCCTCAATTGCAATTGAATGTTGAAAAAATAAAAAAAATTGCTAAGGAAATTAGAAATATCGAATTGCTAGTAGAATTTGAACATCAAAAGTAAAATCCAAAACATAATGACCTACAGTTGTATTTTCTAAGCCTTTCACTTCTAAAACATCTCAAAGGTTATTATATCATTCTACATATGAAAAGAGCATCATCGAGCGAATAATTCAATATCTAAAATACAGAACATAGTTTAGCAAGTTGATTTCCCAAGCTAGTTTTCTCAATATCGTTATTTTCAGCAATAGACCAAAGATGGGTTTGTAAAGAACAAGGTATTTTCTCATTGTTGGTCATGTCTATAAAAATATAAATTATGTGTATTGCAAACAATTACAATATTTCCAACCAAAGAGAGAGATAACCAGAGCTCTGATAGGGATAAATTTAAAAGACATTAATTGTCTACGCCATTATAGAAATATTTGACTTTCTGTACTGATGCATAGAAAATTACAGGCTGTACTATTATATATATATAGATTAGGAAACAATTATAACATATAGTTGCGAATGATTGAGGTAACAGAAGGTTGATTAGCCAACATTATAGAGAAACTACAGATGGAACTAAGGTAGACTTAAGTAAATTAGAGATGAGCATTTTAGAATGCATAAAGAAAGAACCAAAACTAGAAAAGAAAATCTCAAAGCAAATTGGTCTTGATATTTCAATAATTTCTCCAATAATTACTGATTTAATGTTTAAAAGTTATATCGAAAGGATACACAGAAAAAGAATGTTGTTTTCGTCAAGAGAATATTTTTGTATTACCATGGAAGGACTTATGGCATTAGAAGAAGCAAAAAGTACTGGCCGACCATGGAATCAGCTAACTTCTATCATAAAAGAGACAGTAGAGAGAAAACTTGTTGAACTCTCTAACGATCTACCCTTGACAGTTAGTGCTATAAAAGCAATATATGGCGTATTAAAATTTGTTTTCAGATAAAGAATATTGGGACAAGTCCTTCATATCTCTCGACTCAAACACTACTAAAATTAAATGATGTTCTCATTGTCACATATGTCACAAATGTGGTCCTTAAAGTCTTCAAAAGATGTTTATAAATGCTGAAAGCTGGATTACTACAATGTCAAGCTCATCTTTGTTGCAAACTTAACATTCGATCCTTGACCATCATCTTGGCAGTACGCGGTTTTATCATTCCCAAAAATTTCTATCTTCTTCAATAGCATCTTTAAATTTCAATGTAATCAGCTCAAATAACTCATAGTGCGTCAAGAAGCCTATTGTTTTGTATTTCTCCAATAAAGGTTTGGTGTTTTTAGATGGCCATTTTATGAAGTCCGAAATTATCTTGTTTTGAAATACATCAAAATCACGCTCATTCATTTCCATAAATCTTTGATATTCTTTTTCCACTACTTCAGGATGAAAACCATGGTCAGCTATAATATTAGGCGGCTTTTTACCTGCATTAAACTCTGTATACAATTTCTTTATTCCCTCTTGATCCAGATCTGGGATGTTAAGAGACGGATAATGATGATTACCTTCTGATTTCAAGCGCCGCGACGGTAAGGAGGAGGTGTCGACATCTCCTGCAACCATGACCATTTCATCGCTTCTTGTCTTTCGCCTTATGAGAAGGCCTCTAGCTTTGCTTCTTTCTTTATATACATTTGCTTCTGTCGTATGAACAGTTCTCGCAATTTCTTTTACAGAAAGTTTTCCTTCTGCAAGAAGATCAAGTATTTGTTCTTTCTTATTATTTGGCTTTTCTCCTAAATAAACGGGTTCCAAGAAGTAAAGTATAGTATGGTAAGGTAGGTATTATACTTTACTACCCATTTTAGATAGTTTACGAACATGGTTTAATGATATCTAACTAACCTTACTTTACCTTACTAGTATACCATTAGGCCAGGTGAGCTAAAAGGTAAAACTGTTATTCAGCCAGAGTGAATCTATCTTACATTATATCTATTTTATAATTCGAATCTTGTTCTTTGATGTAATATAATTACTCTGTCTTGTTGTCTATTTTTTCAGATGATCAAACAATTTTCATAGTTCTATGTTCTCTACTAGGCTGTTTCTTTAGTCAATACTGGTATTGAACTTTTCAAATGTTTGAATCCAAGGTTCTTGGATTTACAAACAATAAGCGATTAAGACTTGCATATATATTAGAATATTTTTGTCTACCTGTTCTATCAGCAATAAACTGGCAGATAAGGTAAAGATTAGACTATTTAATAATGTAGCAGAGAGAATTGCTCCAATTATAATATCACCTAACCCAATTAGTTAAGATAATTGCAAGAATAACGCTTAAAAGACCAGGTTAAATTTCCTTGTTATTTTTGCAGTCAAGAACAATCATCATCTATCAAGAGCCAGCTAATAATAAATCTAATAGTAATGCTCTGTATGATAAGTTTTGTCTCCTTAATCTTTTATTTGAAGTCAATAGCATTTGATATGTCAAGGTCATGAAGAGCTGTAGAGAACTTTATAGATATACCTCGAATCTTTTCTTCCATGTTTAATGAGACAAGAGAAGATAATGAGACAATATGATTTTCTATATAGGATACTTTTGGTACTATATGTTTCGAAAAGCAATTGTATTTAAGTAATGGCTAAAGAAGTTGCAGCTAACTGCCATACAACCGTATCATAAAATTGGTGAAATGCAAAAAGAAGAAGGATAACTAGAACCTAAAGATTGATTGATTGTTCAAAAATTTAACGTTGATATGATAATAAAGGTTTGATAACTTAAAATTTTTTGTAGCAATTAATATGCGAAGAATTATAAGTTCATTGTAGCCAAAATGTATATAGTAATTGAAGAAAGAATTTGTTATTTCAAGGATCGAAGCCTCACAAGACGGTAGTCCTTATGTTTACATCACATTTACTGACCCCAATGATTACAAATCAGGAGAAAGGAAGCAGCAAAATCCATTTGGCTCCAATGTTATGGCCTTTACCTCTCCAGAAGATCTGATGAAAAATTTACCTAAAGCAATGGGTGATATCTCAAAGATGATAACCGGAGGTGGCGGTGCTGGTCTCACTGATTCGCCAACTTTTAAGATGAGTATGAAAGAGTATGAAGATCTGGGAATAAAAGTCGGTGACAAGGTTTCAATAGAGATTAAAAAATCAGATACTGGAATTTATACTTAAATTGTGAGGCATTATAGTATTGATGTCATTACATACCACAGAGATTTTTTCAATAATTTTTTTTATAAATCCGTCCATTTTTTTATTATCATTTAGAATTAATAGTATAC
>CAVTCE010000010.1:0-24008 GCA_963733025.1 uncultured Nitrososphaeraceae archaeon
CTCAAAGACTAAAAGAAGTTTTTATATTATGATAGATAAGGAATCAATATCCACTGCTTTAAGCATGGTTTGAAACTGAGGAATTTATTAATATTATAAACAAGACAACTACTTTGTCAGAGAATTTTGGAATGCCAATAAATCAGCTCCCTAATTATATCACACAACAAGAGTTAGAGTTGGAGAAAGTGAGAGGAGAAACAGAAGAGACAGAATTAAAACAACTCCAGGTACTGCGAGCATTCCAATAGAACCATAAATGATCTTGAAGAATACAGAAGAAATAGACTATTAATTGATGCGGTATCAAACATCAACAAAATAAATTCGAATCAAAAGAAAAACTATTATTAGTATTTTTTACAGCATTACTCCAGACTTTGAAAGCTGATCCATAAATGGTTATGTTATTTACAATATACACAATGTGAACGATAATAAATAACGCAGAGATAATGACATTAACATTATCAATACCTTGAAATCAATAAGGATAGGCTATTAGATTTAGCGGAAAAGAATTACTAATACCTTGTAGAAGTATTGACAGATAATGCTATAGATAATGCAGATTATTCCAATTACACATTACCATTACCTTCATCATAGACATTCGTAGGTGTATGCAAAAGCGATACTACAGAATAGAAGTGTCAGAAGATTTCCATAATAGTAAAGGCGCTATTTCTGGGTGATAAAATAAAAGGCGTGTATTATTTTGCAATACCCAACGAATTTTCAAAGATGATGTCTGTTATTATATATTAGGTTTTCTTGATTACTGCTGTATATATTTTAACTGAATGACTATCTGATTAGCTAACTGACCATTTCCAGCTTTTGACCTAATAACATACCAGAATATGCAAAATTATTCTTCATGATTGCATCTGTATACTTTGAAAAGATAGAACTATCCATACAGGAGCCATGCATTGGATATACCATCTTCGGTGACATATTCACAAGCCTTTTAGTAGTCTGTCTTACTGGTTCTTCACTTGCAAATATTCCAGCACCTCTATAAAGGTTAATCATATTCTCTGACAGGTCGTCTGTAATGACTGGTTTATTGTCTCCTGGCTGAATGAATAGATCAGATGGAAAAAGCGATTTGGTAGTTTCTTCAAAAATCATCATACTATCCCAGTGATGCACATGGGGAGTCATGATAAATCTAAACTGTTTTTTACCTGTTTTCAGAGTTTCATTATCCCAAAAAGACATGTGGTCTACAGGGACATTGTACCATCCAGTTAGGTTTAACTTTGAACTTAAATCGCTGCATACTAATTTAGCATCAGCAGATTCAAGAAATGCCATTCCTCCCCATTCATCACTTTCAAAATGTAGAAACGCTACATAGGTTAGTTTTTGTAATGGAATTACTTCTTTTACTTTTTCTTCTATTTTCTTGTACATTCCAGTGCGACCAGTATGAACAAGCATTGGCTGTTCATCGTCAATTAAGAACTGATTGAATGTAATTCCAAGTATTTCATCGAATCCAGAAATTCTGTATATTCCATCATATATCTCTGCAATTTTAACATCAATATCTTTTGGGCTATAGTACGTCTTATTTATCTGTGGCATATATTTGATTTTATATCTGAAATAGTATTAGATATATATAAATAAGTTTATTCTTGTTGTTAATATTTCTATTGATGTTAATATATATACATATATGTATATATAACTACCACATATTTTATAGTAAAATAAAAAATTGCATTAGAAGAATTTTCAAACAAGGCAGTGAATTGGAGTTCCAAATATTCGGAATTCGAGAAAGATAAAGGAGTAAATAAAGTCTTAGGGAAACCTACGTACCGAATCTGCGAAGGGTCGAAGTAGTGATGATAATATCTAGTCAATCAGTCAGTAATCACGTACTTGATTACATGTTATTAGCAATAACTGCCTTAATGCTACAATAGACTATATGGATACTAAAGTGCTAGAATAAAAAATAATTATTATTATCTTTCTTTCCTCTTTCAAAGCTATTGTTGCGGTATTGGTTTTTCATTCTTGTTTCTTCTTCCTGGATCTAAACTCTAGTTCTACTCGACATGTATCATTATAATTAAAGGTAAAAGCTTATTGGGTAAATAGGAAGCTTGACATTTCCTGTTTAAGTACGTAGGACATCAATCAAGCACGTATGACGTTGTAGTAAGTGTTCTTATCTGAACCATCTCTTGTGATTTAAGTTATTTCTTCCCTTGACGCAAGTGTCAATCTGTTTTGATGTTGTCTTGTCTGTTGGGAACTTCGGTATGAATAGTTTAGATCTATGACCGCATAGTAGATTCTCATACCATATTGGCTTTGGACATGTTCTGTCTTCTTGGGCAAAAACTTCAAAGCAACTGTTTATACTGCTAATATCACCTAGGATTTTATTTTATGATAGCTCTGTATAATTGCACCTGAGTTCTAAAGTATAAGTACAGCATTATTCTATGTAAGTTCGTTAAATATGACTTTATCCGAGACCAAGTCGCCTGGATGGATGAGACTGGCACAAATTGGATTGGGAATAGTAGCCATAATTCTGTCTTTATATGTACTTGCTTTCCCTACGCTTACTTTGGTAACTGTTGCACTTTTGCTTGCGGCGATTTTGTTTGTGGTTGGGATCGAGAGGGTAATAAGTGGACTATTTCTTCAAGGAAAACACCGTTGGACCAATATTGGTCTTGGCGTTCTAGTTATTATATTGTCTATTATATCTATGGTTTTCCCTGTCGCGACTGGTATATTCTTGTTAATATTCCTTGCGTTCGTTCTCCTTTTTGATGGTATATCTAGGGTTATTCATGGTATAGCCGATAAGTCAAGTAACAAAGCATCAAGGATATTTATTATTGTTGCTGGTGTGATATCAATTGTCTTGTCAATCATGATAATTGCATCTCCTTTCCTAGGAGCTGTTTTTATAAGCATATTGTTATCAATATCTCTCTTGATAGTTGGAATACAGATGATAACATCAGGCATATTAGGAAGACGATTAGTTCTGAAGAGATAAATCAGCTGACTGTCTTGCTTACAGTCAATGTTTGTTCTCGACCAACGTTGACATGTGTTATTTTGCATTCGTATCTTTTGATAGGATAAATGTAAATGTTTAGTTCTTTTACTTATCGTAGCAGCATTTGCTACTTTTGCAGTACATTTCATAGGGTCAAATATAGGAGCTTTAATGTCTAGTTCTAGTGCTAATAATCTAGAGTTTCTACTAGAATATTCTAATTGTTTCATACATTGCTATTGCATTCTAAGTATTGGATATTTGGGTGGTAAATATGGTTATTTGTACCGCTTCCTTGATTTCTTAATTTCCAATGGTTCGCTTCATATACTGCCTGGATCTCACAGTCAGAAATGGTGCCTGATCCATGGTGTGGGCGAGTGGCCATAAGGCTATCGTCAAAGTTTGCATGGCCTAGACCAAGAACATGACCAATTTCGTGCTTTGCTATTTGCTCGATTTGATCATTACTAAATGCAAAGGGAAATCCTCGATCATAAATAGTAACAAAAGACTTGGTTATAAGTCCGTATCTGTCAAAAAAATTCCTGGTCAATCCAGCTACATCACTTTCTCCTTCTCTAAACCTTATCTCTATATCTGCTTCATATCTACTTTGTACTTCGCGGAAAATCAATCCATCTATTCTAAGATCCCACTCCTGTATAGCATCATAGACTGCTTCATTTTTTATTATGTTTGAATCTCTATTTTGAGTGCTAACACTATCGTGGTTGTTACTTTCATCGTCCTCTCCTATCATAAATGTAAGTTCTTCATCAGCAAGTTCTTCTCCCCAAGTACAACATATGCTAATCACGTGACGCCCTGTAAAATGCTGAAAATTTGTGTAATAGTCATCGAAATACCTATCATTTGTTGTGTTGTCACTAAAAGTTTCCCATATCACATAAAGGAGAAAAAAAGATGCCGCTATTGAAAGTACCATAAAAACAGTCCCTAAATGAAAATAAATACTGCTACTGCTACTTTGGACTGACATTTTGTCTCTTAATATGCAGCTCGATACTGTTTACTAGCTGGTAAAAATGTAATATTTTTCTCCTGATTTTCCTTTGCTGATTCACAGTTATAGGATATAATATATCAGTACGCACAATTAAGTGATAGGTTTACTTTGTATTTCAAAGTATATCTATCCAGGTGATGAGTTTCTAATTCCTGTTAATCTCGGTGTATTTTTAATTCCGTTAGTCCATATTTTGCAGCAGATGCGTCATTTAATGGTTGGATCGCAATGTCTAATCTTATGCGATTTGGAGTGTTAGATGGTTAGAAGGTATTTGACTAGAATAAGATGGTATTGGGAATTTCTTGGCGGCTGCTATGAGATTATTTATCTTTATTTATTTATTTGTGACTTGTTTAGTTTAAAAGGCTCCCTAATTCTGCTTCCGGTAGACCAAATGCAATGATGCCTCCTCCTGAGTTGAATTAATGTGTAAAATATGAAATGGACTTCGATAATCCTTTGATATTGATAAGACGCATAATAAGATCTGTCAAGTTTAGTAATACAATGCATAAAAACAATGATTTAGTCGAGGCAGGAAACATAACAATAATAATGTACGGCTTTACAGGAGCATTTAACTGATTGAGTTGCGTATATATATTTGGTATAAAGACATATGAGCAATACTGAAGAAAAGAAAAATAATCAACCAGAAATTACAACTGGTAATTCAAATGCAGAATATGTCTACATAATTGAGAATCAAGAGGTTTGGTTTATAGATTATATTGTTGGAATTGCATTTAAAACACCTGTAGACTTTAGGACTATAAACAGATATGGTATCGGCTTACTAGAATCAGGAAGGTCATATACTGAACTTTACGATATTAAAGATTTTCAAGATTATATGGAAGAGAAGGTCGGCCAAGAAATTGATATAGAGTCATCAATAGATCCTATAACAAATTTAGAGAAGGATGATAGAAGGATAATATTCCATACATATAAAAAAGTATCAACGACACCAGGTAAAGAAGTCCGCTTATAATTTTTCAATAAAAGAATGGATAAGAGAAAGAATAGTTCTCTGTTAGCATCTTGTTAAATTGTATCTGTTCTGCACAGACTTTTTTCAATTATCTATTCATATGCAGTTGAGTCTTCCATTAAATACATTTCATATATACATATTAGAATCACAACAACTCTATACGATGACATGTATGGTCATAGATAGACGATTAGTTATTCTGATTTAAACACAATCTGTATACCATCTGGATCAAAAATCAGGAATTGATTCTTGTCAGTCTCTTGCTTCATTTGTTGTTCAGAACTAGCATGACGATTAATGATAGACTCAATTGTGTCAAAAGATGTTCTGTCAGGTATGGTTATTGTAAAGTTTTCCAGTCCAGTCTCGCCATCGCCATGAACTTTTCCATTCAAGCTATGCCATGTATTTATTCCGATATGATGATGATACCCTCCAGCAGAAAGGAAGGCAGCACCCATGGAGCTCCAATCCGATGCTATGTCTAGCCCTATTTTTTCATGATAAAACTTGATTGACCTTTCAAGATTTGTAACTCTAAGATGCATATGTCCTATTCTTGCTCCAGTAGGAAATGCTTTTGCAGTCTCTTTTTCCTCTTTATTAAGTTCAGATATAATGGAGTTTAGATCAAGTGGTAGAGTGTCCATCTTGATATGTCCTTCACTGTCATGAGACCATTCACTAGCTTGTCTGTCCCGGTAGATTTCTATGCCATTATTCTCAGGGTCTCTCAGATATAATGACTCACTGACTAGGTGATCTGCAAACCCATCAAAACGAACTCCAGAATTTATAAGTGCCAGATAAGTCGTTGCAAGACTCCTCCTGTCAGGAACAAGTATCGCAAAGTGATAAAGTCCTGCTGAACGTTGTGGAGCATTTTTTGCATTAGGATCATGGTGTAGTATAAGAATCGGCTCATCAGACAAGAACTTTTGTTTGAAACCGAGATCATATTCTAGATTATCACTATCAACATCCTCATCATCTTCGCCATGTTGATATCTTCTATTAACATGCAATCCAAGACCTTTTTCGTAGAAGAGCAAGACTCTGTCGATATTCTTGACTCGTAATACAGGGGATCCAATCCTCATCTCACTGTGCATCTTGAAACTAATCAAACAGGGATTCCACTTCCACTTCTTCTTCTTCTTGTTGTTGTTGTTTTACATTATTTATATATAGAATGTAACTAATAAGAAATGAAATAGAAAACAGACTTTCTTAAAGACACTAAGGGTGTTAATATAGATCTTAATTTCAATCCTAATGATTCTTTAGCAAAGTTAAGGAATGCTCTTTTTGATCATGGAACTATTCCTTAGTAGGAATAGCCAATCTCCAACATAGTCTTTGTAATAGGAAGTTGCTATAGATCGTATCGCCCTTTTAATGCTTGAATTGTTTTCATTTCTCCTTCTTCAATTGAATTTTTGATCGTCTCTGCTGAAAAATCTGCATTTTCAAACATATGAGGAAAAGGCTCATCACGTGTTATGTAAACTATATCTTTTATTTCAGCCCCTCGTTCTTGCTTGTATTTTTTATATTTTTTGCGAATTCTTTTAAGCTGCTTTGGGATCGACTTTCTTCAGATCCATATGGTTTTCTATTAATTGGTAAAGCTCTTCAATGTAATCCAGATATCGTGTTATTACTTTAGACATTGTTACGCTATGTTCTGTCTTGTCAGAAAATATTATGTCCCTTGCTCTATGATAAACTTCTGGTAAGTTCTTTGGGAGAGCATCTATTCTTTTTGGATAGTTTTCTACTATACATATTCGTTTATCGTTCACCGGAGATGCATCTATTACCTCTCTTAATGGGGTGTTACTCAGTAAACCCCCATCCCATGCATATACTCCATCTTCTACTTCTATCCAACGAAAGTTATACAATGGATAAGCAGATGTTGCAAGGATGTGTTTTGGTGTTATCTGTTGCTTAGAGCTATCAAATGTCAGTGGTTCTGCAGTTAATATATTTACTGCAGTTAAGATCAAACGTGAATTAGGATTTCCCTTTGGTTTCAGTTTGTCGTAATCGATATATTTTTCTAAAGTTTTTACTAAAGGTGAATGATCATACATATAAGTCCATTTTTGTGGTGTAAAATATTCTGGGTCTGTTAGAGTGGTCTCCTGTCTCCACCTAGGTTTAAACATTTTATCATTTCCAAAAATGGCTGAACTATAGAATGACCTTAGCTGTTTCATTTTTACAGCATATTCGTTTGTATTTTGTTGTTGTTGTTGAATAATTTTTTTCTTGCTTTGATGAGGAGGCAGTAGGAAAATAGTGGTAATAATTAGTAGTAGATGGCAATAACAATAGCTGTTCTACAAATCTGGGTACAGAAGCAGAAGAAGGAAGAGTAACTTTATCAAAATCTACAAAGCTCTCAGATAACTCCAACCAGAATTGTTCTAAGAGATGCTCTGGATGTTTTGCATCTCTACTGCCAGCTATAATTGCAGCATTTATGCCACCTATTGATGTACCTGCAATAATATCGAGCTTTATGTTGTTATTTGCAAGTGCTTTGAATACTCCACAACCAAATGCTCCCAGCGAGCCACCGCCTTGAAGTATTAACACATTCTCAAGTCTGTTGTTGTCTGCCGACGATAATGATGATCGTGGTGACGATGATGATGATAATGGCGGCAGCAGAGAAGCATTGCTACTACTAATGTCTTTGTTTGACGAAGTATTAGGGGAGTCACTCTTTGTTCCCCTTTTTTCATTAATTGTATTCATTTTTTTAAATTTCTACCTTTCGTATCTTTTTTTGTTTTTATATATCAATATATATTAATCTCCAACATATTTTTACTACTCTACATGATGATCATAAATCAATTGATCGTAGAACCTAACAGATTTTAGATTTACAAACTCAAGCATTCCATATCTAGATAATTCGCGACCAAATCCGCTATTCTTTATACCGCCAAATGGGACCCGAGGATCTGAAACTACCACATTGTTTACAGTAACTATTCCTGATTCTACTATTTCTGATAATTTTTCTGCCTTCTCTAAATTCTGAGTCCATATACTTGCTCCAAGACCAAATTTAGAATCATTCGCAATCCTCATAGCTTCTTCTTCGTCGTCGGCTGTGATTATAGGTGCAACAGGACCAAATACTTCTTCTTGCGCTATCTCCATCTCAGGAAGCACATTCTTAAAAATTGTTGGACGGAAAAAATAACCTTTGCTGTTAGCTCTTTTTCCACCGGTGAGTAGTTCAGCTCCTGATTTTATAGTTCTATTGACTATTCCTTCCATATTCTCTAGACTCTTAGCATTAACAACCGGTCCGATGTCCGTATCGTCTGAAAGTGGATCTCCAACTTTTAGTTTTTCAGTTTTTTGAACGAACTTTTCAGTGAACTCGTCTGCAACACTCTTGACTACAATAAATCTCTTTGATGCTATACAGCTCTGTCCGCTATTAATAAAACGTCCTTTGACTGCTCCTGTTGATGCCTTTTCAATATCAGCATCCTCACAAACGATAAATGGATCACTTCCTCCTAACTCAAGAACCGTCTTCTTTAGCTGTGATGTTGCCCTTTGCGCTACTTTAGCTCCAACTGGAACACTTCCTGTAAAAGTTACTGCACTAATTCCATTGGAATCTATAAGTGTCTCTGCAATGCTGGAATCTCCAATTGCTGTTTGAAAAACGCCTTCTGGCACTCCAGCCTTGTTGAAAGTCTTCTCGATTTCAATTCCACATTGCATTGTAGCACTTGCTGGCTTCAATACAATGGTATTTCCAACCATTAATGAAGGAGCTGCAAACCTTAGTCCCTGCCAATAAGGGAAATTCCATGGCATTATACTAGCTATTACCCCAAGTGGTTGAAATGTTATGATACTTTTTCTTGCGTCTGTATTAACGACTTCACCAGTAGCAAAAATTTTTCCATGATCTGCATAATATTCTATCGCCCATGCACATTTCTCTACCTCCGACCTAGCTTCTTTTACTGCTTTTCCCATCTCCTGTGTAGCCGTTTTGGCAAGATTTTCCTTGTTTTTTCTAAGCTCTTTGGCAACAGAGTAGAGAAAATCTGTTCTCTTGTCAATATTGTTTTTCCATTCTAAGAATGCATTTTTTGCTTGCTTTACTGTACCATTTACTTGTTCTTTACTAATTATTTCGTATTCTTTAAGAACCTCTTCTGTTGAAGGATTTACTGTCGTTAATTTCGATACAGACTCTTTTCCTTTCAAGGATTTATCACACCCCTTCCAATAATTTTACCATCCTTTAACATTTGTAGAGCTTTTGTAGCTTCATTTAGTTTAAATCGGTTTGAAATGACAGGCTTGATTATACCTCTTTTTGCAAGCGATACTAGCTCTCTAAAATCATTCAAAGTTCCAGTATATGATCCAATTAGTCTGTATGCTCTTGTTGGAAATGTAACCAGACTTAATTTTAATTCACCTCCGAATAACCCGACAAGTACTACTCTTGCTCTTCTTCTTAGAATATTCATGTCAGTTTCAACAGTTTTAGATGCGTTTACAAAGTCAATAACAGCATCAGCTCCTGTTTTCTCTGTTAAATCCATTACCGTTTTTACTGGATCTTCTTTTCTTGAATTAATAACAAAGTTTGCACCATTTTCCTTGGCTACTTTCAACTTGTTGTCATCTAAATCCATAGCTATTATCTTTGCTCCAGTAACGGCTTTTGCTAGCTGAATTGCCATCAAGCCTAAACCACCAACTCCTACAATGACAACATTATCATTTGGGCTAAGGTTGGCGTTCTTGACTGCTCCATATGCAGTAAGAGCAGAACAAGATAAAGTAGCGGCTGCATCAATATCTAGATTATGATGATTATTATTATCGCTATTGTCGTCATTACCTATTTTAACTAGATATTTATAATGTGGTACCAATACATATTCAGCGTATCCACCATCATTGTATATACCAAGTGATCCTGGTTTATCGCATAGATTCTCCTGCCCAATGATGCACGCAGGGCAAACTCCTTCTCCTATCCAAGGATATACTAATACTTTCTCATCCTTACTGATACTCTCTTTTTTTTCATCTGCTGCTTCTTCGCCTAAACTCTCAACTGTTCCTGCAATTTCATGTCCGGGGGTCAAAGGATATTTCACACCTCTATCTGTAGCTTTCAGAAATTGCCCCTCGAGTCCTTGATATCCGCCTTCCCACAAATGAATGTCACTATGACATACACCAGATGACATAACTTTTACAAGAACTTGTGAACCTCTTGGCTTTGGTACCTCAAGCTCCCGTATTTCTAAAGATTCTTTTGGTTTAATAATTCTTGCAGCTTTCATCATGACCATTCATCAGTCCCTAAAATATCCTTCCATTACAATATCCGCCAAAGGTTTTCTATTGTTTGGAAATTCTCTTTCTTGAAGCTTTGGAGGAAGATTTTCTTTTGGTCCCCTCTTTCCAATTGCAATCATTGCCATGACATCAAAGTTATCAGAAATTCCTAAGTCTACTCTGGCTTTTTTATAGTCAAAACCCTCCATGCCATGAGTAACAATTCCACGCAGAGATGCTTCCAATGCTAAATTCTCCCAAGCAGCACCAGCATCTAATTGGTGAGTTATAGAAGGTCTTTCATCATACTCAAAATTCTTCCTTGAAATTACAACAACTAATACAGCAGCATTTACCGCCCATATCTTGTTACCTTCATACAAAAGACTGAAGAGTCTATCCCAGTGCTGAGTATTTCTCTTTGCATAGATAAATCTCCATGGTTGATTATTAAAAGACGATGGTGCCCATCTAGCAGCTTCAAAAAGACTCATTATATCTTGATCATTTAATTCTTCTTCAATCATTGACCTAGGAGACCATCTGTTAACAAACAAAGGACTTATTTTGTACGCAGGATGTCTTGTATGCTCTACTTCGGGTTTGAGCGTCACAACCTGGTGTGAGCGGTATAGTATATAGTGATATCAGATATATCTTGTTTAAAGTAATCTTACATTCTATGTGATAATTAATATATATTTATATATATATTTCATGATTATTCAAAATATCTGCATATGAATAATGATCAACGTAAGAGATTTTAGAAGCCATAATCATAAGGAAGAGCAATAGAGCAATGAATGAACAAGAATTGGCTTCAAAAAAAATATTGGTAGTAGATAACGAGTCAGATATCACTTTCACATTACAGAGCATTTTGGAAGACAATGGGTTTATAGTCGACATATATACCGATCCTGTATTAGCATTAAGAAACTTTCAGGCTAATTCATACGATGTCATATTGCTTGATATTAAAATGCCTGATATGGATGGATTTGAATTATATAATAAGATGAAAGAAATAGACAGTAGAGCAAAAATATGTTTTTTAACTGCTAGTGAGATGTTCTATGAGGATCTTAGAAAGGCACGTTTCGAATTGGATGAATCTTTAGGTGAGCGTTACTTTATTCAGAAACCCTTTGCCACTGAAGATCTATTAAGGAGAATAAATGCAATGATTCAGTCTAATTCAAAAAATAGCTGATTTAGGATTAATAAATAATCATAAACATCAAGAAGAAAGAGGGAAATGAGAAACAGAAATAATAAAAAGAAGATAAAAAATATAGGATCATAAAGTATACAATTATTCTTCCTTTTCACTGTAGATTATCAAGGTGGTGAAGATGAAGCCTAAGACGAAGGTAAAGTAAAGTAAAAAGTAGATCCTCTTCTTGTTTGTCCATCTAATTTATTATTATTAATATTATTCTCAGCCCATATCTTACCGCCATGAGCTTCTACAATACTTTTTGATATATACAGTCCAAGTCCTGTTCCCACATCAGACTTGGTAGCAAATTTTGTAAATAAGCGTGGTAGTATTTCTGGATCTATTCCAGTCCCGGTATCCTTTACAGATACAATGACTTGATTATTATCATTATTGTCCTTGCTGATTTTTTTATCAATAGCAACAGTTATAGATCCTTGTTCGGTGAACTTGAGAGCATTGCTTAGCAGATTAGAAATAACCTGGAATATTCTTCCCCTGTCTACATTTACAAAAATGCCGCTATCCTTATCATAAGGCTCAAATCTGATTTTGACATTTGATTTAAGTTTACCAATTTCGCTTCTTTTGTAATCCCCTATTATATCTGATACTAGATCGTTAAGGTTAGTTTTCTCTAGCCGTAATTTGAGAGCTTGACTTTCGATTTTTGTGACATCTAATATGTCTTCAGTAAGTAATTGTAACCGCCTTGCATTTCTTATAATTACGTCTAGCTTCTCGATTTGTTTTTTCTTCTGCAAAAAATCTTGTTGCTGTTGCTTCTCTTGTTGTTCTTGTTGTAATAATTGTTTTCTTCCTTCATCATCATCATCATCGCCTGGCATATTTTTATTCATCTGACTATAGAGAAGCTCAGATAGACCAAGTATAGGTACTATTGGTGTTCTTAATTCGTGAGCTGCCACATTGATGAATTCCTTCTGTGCTTTCTCATTAAGCTTTAACTGTTCGTTAGCCAAGGCAAGTTGTTTATTTGCTTCTTCTAGTTTCTTTGTTCTATCATATACTATTTGGTTTAGGTTTTGATTTGTATACTGTATACTCTGTTTCATATTTTCGAATTGGTTAGCAAGCTGTCCTATCTCATCCGGGCTGTTGATTTTTATTTTCGTGCCGAAATTTCCTCTGGCGATATTTTGGGCTGCATCTCTTAACTTTCTTATAGGTAGAGACATGGATTGGCCTAAAAACAAGGAGGCCACTACAACTAGAGCAGCTACTATTACTCCGGTTAAAATAGTCAAATTCCTTAGATTGTCAAGTGCTGCAAAAGCCTCATCCTTATCTATCTTTGCTACCAGACCCCAATCTACTCCTTCTATATAGCGAGTCACAGCGAGTACTGGCACACCACGATAGTCTACAATATCGGTAAAAGTTTTTTCACTTTTTAAGAGTGCTTGAATGGTAGGTCTTTGCAGATCATCTTTATCTACTCTTAATGTCAATGCTGCTGCAGGGTCAAATCGTAATGGATTAATCAACAAAGCATCCCCATTATCATCTCTCTTTACCAAGTTGAATTCGCCTGTCTGTCCTAGACCTTCATAGGTTTGAATCTGTGACAGCAAAGTATCTAAATTAGATATTATAGAAACCGCTCCTACGAGTTTGTTACCATTTAGAATTAGAGGTCCTGTGAGATACACTCTTAGATTTCCTTGTGGGTCTTTAAAGAATACACTCACATCATTTTGTTTGCTTCCTTTTATGAAAAATTCATCATTACTATGATCCATACCTATAATTGCGTTATTAGTAGAATTATTAGCAGAAGCTACTATTTGACCCATAGGGCTTAGTATATAAATGTCTTCAAAGCTCTCAATTTCAGATTTTACTGGATTTATTATTCTTGTAATAAACTGCTGTGATTGAGTTTTGTTTCCAATATTGTTATTGTAGTTATCTAATTCAACCTTTAATTGTAGCCTGCTAGAGACCAAATTCAATTTTTCTAAATTTTGATCTACGAAGTTCTGTATGTTTTTTTCTTGCAGCGTAGCTAGAGTCTCGAGTTTATTGAGAGTTTCCTTTGTAAGAGCTTGTTCAGTATTAAGATAATTTAGAGTTCCGAAAATGGTTAAAGGAACAATAGAAATTATTAAAAATATGATTATAAGTTTAGTTCTTATCATCATGCTTTTATTACTAATATTATAATGGATCCGTGCTCTTAGGCATTTCGTTCTTCTTCTTCTTCTTCTCAGCTTCTCCACAAGAAATCTATCATAATTATGCAGTCAGTAAAGGCGAAGAAATGTTTATTCTAATTAAAGAAGTAGCAATAGAGAAACAATTTATCAAGGCTTGTTTTATTATCTTGATTCTTTACTCCTATTTCACAAAAAATAAGATTTAGATATGCGTTAACCAATTAATTAATAGATATACTACGTCCCTTAAGAAACGGCGAATTCTAGTTATAGATGATGAACCTGATGTTAATTTCACTATAAAGCTTGCACTAGAAGATGAAGGATTTGAAGTTGATACATTTGATAGTCCTCAACTAGCACTATCTAGTTTTAAACCTAAATTCTATGACCTTATACTCTTAGATATTAAAATGCCAAAAATAGATGGCTTTGAATTTTATAAAGAAATAAAGAAGAAAGACAATGAGGTCAAGATTTGCTTTTTAACAGCTAGTGAATACACTCATTATGAAGAGTTTTTAAAAGAAAATCCTAAAGTAACCGTAAAATGTTTTGCCCGCAAACCAATACCAATAGGTGATCTAGCTAAAATAGTAAAAGAACAATTAGGATAATAAAATACGATTATCAAAAAGTTGGAATTGTTACTGTTATTATTATTGTCGCTACTCCACTGCTGTCTAATGGCTCTTGCGAATGCTACAAATGACCTTGTGGTATTGATAAAATGCTTTGTTATAGGACATCAGGCCAAAAAACGCCATATACATAGTTCGAAACAGAAGAGGCATGAATTAAGACGCTTTTATTCGTGGAAATAAAGCAACGACAACAACCACCACCACCTGCAGTGATTTTAATGATGATTCAGTAGACTACGTTGGCTGTTATAAAAATAAATCTAATTATGCTTACATTTGTCAATCTTGTATCAAAATAGAGGATGGCTATGAAGATCACAGCAATCTTTTCTCCACACGCGATCACAAAAAGTATTTAAAACGAAATAATAGAAGAAAAAACGCATTCTATTTATTAGCATGCAAAATATTATTCAAATAGAAATTAATTATATAAATAGGCTGTATTATATATATGAATCTGAAATAATAATAAGAGATTATTCTATATCTATAAGATATCGTTAACATGTACTTGAATATTACTCGGATAGATCCTTCATACCAATACATTACTCATTTTCTTAAAGATTGTCAGAATCAATTAAACATAAAGACTGAGCATAGAAGAATAGATTTACATTTACAATTACCTTTGACAAGCAGAATCGCTATATTTGATTTAGGATTTTATCTTCAATATAGCAGCAAAAAGCATATCGGCTATTTTAAAGCCTCTTCACTCTTTTCGAATCCAAAATAACAAGAATAGCATTGTTTTTTTCCATAAATTACTCCACTCTTGCCACATTTGGTGCATACTTTATCATAATCTATAGTTGAGTCTAGAGATTTTGCTTTTTGTAAGCATTTACCACAAATTGGTGCTTCTAAATTGTAACTTGAGAGAAAACCAGAACCACATTGAGTGCACCTTAGACTATACATATTTCCTTTTGGTTTCCAACGCCTGAATATATTGATCATCCATATCCCACCTTTTTCATCTTAGAACCACAATTAGGACATGAAATCTCTTTGTGCTGTGTTCCACAGCTCATACAATAATATTTCAATGAATTGTCTTCCGTCATTGGGGAGGAGGAAGACATTGAGCTAAACACTCCTCCTCCTCTCATTCTCATTCTTTGCATCATTCTTCTTCTCATATAGAGATTAAGCAAAATGAATACTCCTATTATAGTAACTAATGATATCGGAAATGGTAATAGTAGAGAGATGGTAAGACTGATACCTAAGGATACACCTAACCATATCATTACATTAAGGAAAAATTGAGTGCTGTTATTGTAGTTTGAACTCATATTTCTTACTACAACTATTTTCTACATTCATCTAATTAAATTTAGTAGTAATTATTAACTTACTTGGTAATTGTTTTCTTATTACGTTACAACTCTACTACTACTACTGTGCTGCAACTTTCGAATTTTCATTATCTGACAGGAAATAGAGATGCTGCTGGCAATAAAATTGATACAACGATGAGATCTAGCATGCAAAAGATAAGGATTTGGGATCTTAGAACACGGGTCAATACTCCGCAGACAGATGTCTACTACATGCATTCTCACAACTTCATATTCTAAAAGACAAATTCGGTTTGTCAGATACAATTGTTGAGAAACTGCATATACATTTATAGAAAAGCTCAGCAAAGACGACTAACACGTGATAGAACAGTTTTAGGTATATTGGCTGTTGTTGTTGTTGTATATGTAGCATACAGAGAACTAGGAGTAACAAGAAGTCCAGTGCAAGATATAGCCGCTGCCTCAAATAACAGACCTAAGGAAATTGCACAAGATTACAGATTCAAAGCAATAAGTAAAAGAGAATCAATAGCAGGTAGCAAACTGCGTAAGGTCTAATAGTCATACTCTAATAATCTTGTCAGCAAAATATAATGTGTGAAGATTAAATTAAATAGAAAAAATAAGTAGCAATTTATTTTGCTTCAAGTTCCTTGATCCTTTCGACAACACCTTCAGTTTCCTTCTCCAGATCATTCTTGTATTCTTTTAGCAACGCAATCCGTTCTTCCTTAGTAAGAAAACTTCTTGCTTTTTGAAAGCCTGTTCCACAGCAACCATATCCCATACTATTCACCTCCTTTTTGATTCATATCGGATATACGATATGTAGTAGGTTGATGTATTTATATATATCGGACATCCAATATTATATATGCGAAGGTTTGGCAATAACTATTGCTGCGATATGAGAGGTATGTTAGGATTTCTAATTCTTTTTTTACTTTCAAAACAACCAATGCACGGACAAGAACTTGCAGACGAGATTGCAAGAAGAAAAGGAGAAAGGCCTAGTCCAGGAACCATTTATCCGGCGTTAAAGAACCTTCGAGAAATGGGATTTATTAGTGCAGAAGAAAAGGAAGGTAAAATTATAGTCTATAGTCTTACACAAAGAGGGAAAAATGCACTTACAATTGCCAAACGAAGGTTTGTAAAAACTTTTCTTGGAGTATTCCCTTAAAATGGCATTCAAAGGATATTGAAACTATGAAATATCAAGAATATGAAGCTATTTATGATTTTGTGTTATAACTATGACTTCTATCCTAAGTGGATAGATTGAACATATCCAAAATTTCACGGTGCATAGATTGAATAACATCAGTTAGTTAGACTCTGTCTGGTCTGGTTTAAACTTTATTAAATCCTTATCAAATCAGTGATTAATGAATTATCAAAAACTGTATGTAGATATTATGAATATTGACTCAAAGATTAGGTTAGTTACTATTTGTGATATCAATGGCAAAGTAATGTACTCTGATCACCGTCAGGGTGTAAAGAATTTGCTTAGTCCAGAGGAAAGCAAAGAATCACTTGAACTGGCAATTAATTCATGGAAAACACGCAGCAAACTTGCACCAAAGATTGGAAAAGGAAAATACGTGTTAGCAGAATATGAAAATATTAAACGCATCACTATACCATTTGGAGATAATCATCTTCTCTATGTAACCGCAGAACCAGAAGCTGATCATTCACATATAATCAATAGGATTCGTAGCTTAGAGTCTGGGTTACGGTAGGTAGGAAGGCCAACTATTCCGATAATAAATCAAATATATAATAAAAATAACTCAAATAATTCTGTCTTTCCTATCATAAGCTTTCCTGGCAACATTTATTGCTCCTTTTCTTAATAGCATAGCTCTATATACTATTTGTTTTGCCATTTCAGTAGCTATTTTTCTTGGATTTTGTGCTTCATGATATTCGCTTTTATCCTTCTGTACGATAGCCTCTGCAAGGACTAGTTTTATATTCTTAGTTATTTTGTAACTTATAAGATCAAATGCTTCCTTCTCTGTCCTTCCTTGATATTCAACAAAGGATCCTATAACACCTCCCGCATTAGCAAGAAAGTCAGGTATAATCCAAACACCATTTTTGTTAAGATATTCATCAGCACTAGGTAATGTAGGAATATTTGCAGCCTCTACAATAATTCTTATACCGTGATCAAGCAGTTTTAGAGCTGTCTTGTCATTTATAACACCGCCCATCGCTGCTGGAATAAAAATATCTGAATCGACTTCAAATATCTCATCCTTATCTAGTATATTGTAATGATAATGGTATGAAGAATTCTTTTTGTTATTGTTGTTATTGTTGTTTCCTTGTCGTTGGCTTTTACTCCCAAGTTCTGAAAGTTTTGTTCTTCCCCGCATGTCTATCATCAATCGAGGAATATTCAATCCATCTTTATCGTAGATAAACCCTGAAACATCACTTACACCAACTATCTTAATCCCAACCAATTCGTCTAAAAATCTGGCTGTAAATGAGCCAACATTTCCAAATCCTTGAATAGTAACCCTTGTCTCCTTATCTCTCTGTTCCTTTTTTGAGGAAGTGTTATTGTCAGCAGTAGAGTTTTTTGGATCTTGTAAAAGTTCAAGAGCTACTTTCAAAGCAACACTTACTCCATAACCAGTAGTACCTAATTCATGTGGTATTCCACCGACTTCTACAGGCTTTCCAGTACAAGCTCGCATATCACCTATCTCGTGGGCAAATACTGCCATATCAAGCTCTGTAGTTCCAACGTCTGTTGCAGCAATATACTGTGATGGACAATAAGGTCTAATCATCTTTGCAAAAGACTTCATCCAAGCTACTCTATCGACCTTATTGGGGTCAGCTATTATACCTCCTTTTGCACCACCAAATGGAAGACCAGCAGCAGCACATTTCCATGTCATGGTTCGAGCAAGTCTGAAGACTTCTAGCGGTGTGACACTTTCAGCAAATCTTATTCCTCCCTTTCCCGGTCCTGTGGCTGTGTTATCGATCACTAAAACTCCTTTCATTCCTGTATCAGGGTCATATACTTGCAAAACCTTTTCGGGCCCCCATTCATCCATCTCCTCCCATGCAGAAGAAGGCGATCGCATATTAGTTAACAAGAAGTCATTGTTATTCATATAACTATCAATGTATATAATTAATTAATTAATTATTATTATTATTATTATTTAAATAAATACGAAAGAACCAACAGCAGAAATATCAACTGGTTATAGCTTGACAAAAATGTCTTTTTTATATATACGTTCTGATCCGTGTGTTTCATCTCTAAGAGATAATAATAATGAAAAACGAGTTTAGAAAGTATATAGTATCGTAACTCCTAAAAAAACTCTGTGACCTCTGGTAAATATTTTAACAAAGGTGTAAAGGCATTAGATTCCCCTCACATAGGCCATGTTATAAGAGAAACTGATGACAAAATTGTAGTATTTGGAGGTGGAGACGACAGATACGATATACCAAAGTCAGATATTCAGCAGGTTGGTGGAAATGTTCTCATTGGTCTTCCTCTTTATGAGATAGTAAAGAAGTACAAGATAAGTCGTCAAGAACCTTTGCCAACAGGCAAGTCAACACAAGATCCATGGACTCAGCCAGAGAATATAGATCTCGCTACATATGAGAAAAAATATCCCAAGTCACTATTTAACAAGGGAGTTAGAACAAAGGACGAAGAACATGTAGGACACATAATGAAGGAGACTGATGATAAAATAGTTGTTTTTGGTCACTATGACTATAGATTTGATTTTCCAAAAGCTAAGATAATAGCAGCAGGAAGAAATGTAATTCTCGATATGAATTATCCTGAGATATTCAATTATAGGGTAGATAGAGATGCACCATTGCCTACAGGAGAACCTATTGATAAGATAAACGAAGGATCATATCCTAAAGAAGACTATCAAGGACTTAAAAACGGATATCAAGGTACGACAACATCTGCTGGTTTAGTTTCTCCGCAAGAGGAAGAGAAGCAGACCACAACAGAATCAATCGCTAACATGATAATGGGTAATAATAATAGCACTAAATATTCTAAAAATACATCATCAACGATAGCAGCAGCAGCCATAGAAGAAGAAGAACAAGCATTAGTCGATGCAGAAACACTAGTAGCTCAAACACAAGATAGAATGGGGAAGGCATTAGAAGGCCATTATCGATATAATTCATCGCTAAAAGATAGTCAAGGTTTTCTTTTTAACCATGTAAATTCAAAGATTTCACTTGTAATTATGTATGCAGATTTAGTTGGTTCAACTAATATGACTATGACTTTGCCTGTTGATAAGATGGTTACTATAATTAGAGCCTTTTCATATGAAATGACCTCTACTGTGCGGAATTATGGCGGTTATGTGTTAAAGTATGTAGGTGATGCAGTAATTGCTTTTTTTCCATCTGGCTACAACAAATTATTAGCATGTGATAAGGCAGTACAATGTGCAAGATCTATGATAACTGTAATTAGAAATGGAATTAATCCTATACTAAACAACCAATACGGTTATCCAGAGCTCAGTGTTAAAATAGGTATAGATGAGGGTGAAAATGTAATCGTACAGTACGGCCATGATAAAAGCTCTTTAATTGACATTCTTGGATATAGTATGAGTATAACTGCAAAAATAACTTCATTAACTAATCCAAACAAAATTACAATAGGCAATGATGTCTATGATATATTGCATCCAGAAATCAAAAGTAAATTCATAGAAGTAAAATATAATATTGGGAACTGGAAATATACTGATAGACAGACAGGCCAACTTTACAAACTTTATACAACACAAGATTAGTAGCAAAAAAGAGTACAAGCAAACCCAACAGCTGAAACTACTACTAATAAACTAGAAGAACAATTTGAAGAAGATAGGCACAATACAGAAGAACATTATATGATTCATCCTAACATAGAACAAATAAAGAAAAAAGACTGAAAAAGCTAAATAATGTTATTGATGATGCAACGATAAATACTTGATTTATTGCAGTAGGACAGCATTACTGGTATTACTCTGATAGTCTGTCTTGCATATGCTTGTATCATATTTCTTTGACTTTTGTTTTGCAAAGTATTTTACATATCTGGAGATAGACGGCAGGTTGACTAATCTTCAACATTTTGAAGAAACAATCAAAAATAATGGAATTATGAGATGTAAATATTGTTATTGAAATTAGGTGGTATGCAAACTCTATCTTCTTTTCATTTGATGAACGTGTTTTTGTATGTTAGTATATTAAATTCTATCATATCATATATAGCTGTTTTAAAGTATTTTTGAATAATACTACTACATCTATTACTTTGACATCATAGGCATTTGTCTTGATTGATTGTAATATCTCTTTTTCAGCAAACATCATTGAAGAATTGAAAAAGATACCGGAGATTGCAGAATTCTACAGAGTTCAAAGTATTTATGATATGATTGCAAAAGTTAATGCAGATTCTGAAGACCAATTACATGGGATTATTATGAGGAAAATAAGAGAAAATAGAAGGATTATGAATAGTTTAACTATGATCATCATTAGCATCCAAAGATCTAAAAAGATAAATGGACAGAGAATGAGAGCAAGCAATAGTTATTACAATCTTATTATCATTACGTGGCGCTAGCAATTTAAAATAATACACCTTCATCTAATAAAGTCCTTCAAGTGCAAAACATCTGATATCCTTTACAACTAGAACACCAATCCATAATAATAATAATAATAATTTGACTGCCTTGGAGTATAATTGTTATTGTTGTTTATGCAGGACTATATGGAATAATAGAAGAATTAGTTGTTATAGAGATGTTGGAAATTTTTCCAATCTAATAATGAATTTTTTCTTTTCTTATTGTTTGATCATATATCTTTCCTCAGTTTTAATCTGCTCTGTGAGTCGCATAAGTATCAGGTAAAGATAAGTTTGATGACGATTATCGTTTTGTATCAGGCATGGTTACAGATAGTCCTAGTTATGGAATATCATTTTAGACCTACTGAGTTATCCACCAAACATGTCTTTGAGAGTGTCAACTATAGGATTTCCTGTTTCATTAACAGGAGTAGCCGTTGTTGCATTAGTCATTTCTGTCTGATTAGACATCGCAGCAGTCTCATTATTCATTATTGCCGCATCAGTTTGGTTATTCATAGTTTGGTTCATAATTAATTCGGTTTCGTTATTACCCATATCTTGTGCAATTGCACTTGACAAAGAACCAATTAACAGTACTCCACCCATCAACGCTGTGACAGATAAAAAGGAAAGGCGAACTAAATCCTTGTATATCATCCTTCACAACAAATTAAGTTTAGTTATTTAACTTTAACTAGACCATTTGGTATGCTTATTAAGTAATGGCTTCTTCCTTTTCATATGTCTTTAACTACTTCTTTAGAAAATTATGACTCATGTACGTTATGGGTTGAGAGTTTAAAATCTAAAAATACAAAGAACAGCTATACTATACATCTTAAATTATTTTGCAAATTTCATAAGACTGACCCAGAGGCATTAATTCAGTTAAGACCAGATCAACTTAAACATATGGTTTGAACTATATAATACATCTTAAAAAGGTAGCAAAACAATCAGCAGGTAAGCCAAAGAATGGAGAAATATCTGTAAATAGCATAAAATTCTATCTGGCAGGAGTTCAATCCTTCTTGGAGTTTAACGAAATAGTGTTGCCTTGGAAAAAAATAGCAAAATTCTATCCTGAAGATGTTACAAATTCTTATAGGTCATACACGAAAGGTTTTTGAAGATTTAATTTATGAAGCAGAAGGCAAGGTCACGAATATGAGAGTTGTCAGTGTAGAATAGGATATGCCAAAAATAGAGGTCACTATGTTACAGAATGGCCTTTTGATAGGAGTAGAAGTAACAAGTATAGTGCCAGTTCATCGTGGTGGATGATCAAAATAATAATAATAATAAATGAATGATTTAATACACCATAAGTGAGTTTTCTAGTAAGCATAATTATCAACTTGTTTTATTCTGATGTATTACAAAATAGGGTACATTGTTATGATACTGGAACGTTAAATTCATAGAGTATAGGTTGCGGAAGGTCTGTTTTATCATTGTCCATTGTAGTTACTTCTACTACCGTTTTATATATGCCAGGCTGTGAGAAAATTCCTCCCCCTCTAACTGTTATTGGATTTCCAGGGTCTGCTATCCATGCGTTGGTCAAAATATCTGAGCTTGCTCCAATTGAATACGTGTTAGAAGAAAAGGTTGCTCTGATGGTATCTCTAAATAATAAGTTTACCTCCCCTTCATGAGTATGAAAAAATTCTGAAAGAAAATGGTTTCCATCTTTAGAAATGTCCATTCTGAAAGTGACATGATTTACATTCTTTTTTGCATTTTCGTCAACGATGGCAATCTTCATGCTTATGTCTTGACCTATTATTATAGGATTTGGATTAGTTTCGAAATTCAATGAAATCTTTCTGTCACCAATATTGGCCGAAGGAGGTGGCGCTCCATGGTGTTGGCCTGAAACTTCCAAAGCTAGATGTCCTGTTAGAGCTGTTAAAGAAAATATTCCCAGAAATAATGTGCATACTATCTTTGTGACAGTACTGTCCAAAGGGCAAATAATCCTAACCATGAACAATACGGATGGAATATTTCTTATTTCAACTTTTCCACACATGAGTGTTAGATAATTGTAATAATAGATGATGCTTGCATAGTTTGTTACCATCAGACAAAACAAAACTGCGAAATATTCAAAGGTGTATTATGTTTACTCAACTTCAATATACTGAATGACAATAATAATAGTAGTCTGGTGAAGGATGATATTTAGACGTATCATAACTCTAAAAAATATATTTATGCCATTTCATATTATCAAAAACTCTTTATCTATGCTATCCCTTGATAATTTGACTTCAAAATAAATAATACTCAGAAGCAAATGTAGAGAGAGAGTGTCTAATCAATGCTAAAGGTAACTTCCTCTGGCTGCTTTGAAGGCGAATTTGTCAAAGTCTTGCAATCTGAAAATCCGTGTGAGACTTCAACACAAACATCAAAGGATTCTCCTACCTCAATTTGTCCTTTTGGAAATTCAAACTGATATCCTATAGACGCTATTGGATCTGCTATTTGTTCTTCGGATGGTCTTTCGTCACCTTCACATAGTTCATATGTTTCTGATTT
>CAVTCE010000011.1:0-161804 GCA_963733025.1 uncultured Nitrososphaeraceae archaeon
ATTAGAAGAAATAATCAATACCATAAGAAAATGTCCTTCTGGTGCACTTAGTTATTCAATTGATGGTATCGAACACAGAGACCAAAACGAAAGAAGACCAATGGTTATGGTTCTGAAAGATGGACCTTATCTTATTATTGGTGGTATAGAACTTATTGGAGATAATATACAGTTTGCAGAAGGCTCATCAAAAGAACATTATACTCTTTGTCGTTGTGGTGCATCAAACAACAAACCATTTTGTGATGGTATGCACAAAAGAAATTAATTTTAAAGATGTACAACAAGAACTAATTATTACTTCTGATATTCCACAGGTAGGATTATCTTTATGAATATTTCTTTTCAGGACACTTTCAATTTGAGGACTTAGTCATCAGTATGAGATGCAGAAATGATACATTTGGGACAACCATGTTGTTAGCAATCTACTCATAATAGGCATTGCAAAATAGGTAAGTGAAACTACTAGTATTGCAGTATAAATTACAGCATTACCAAGTATTGGCCACCGTCCTATGAAAGGATTAAGAATAGATCGTGATAGAGAGCTAATAATATATGTGGCAATGAACACAACAATAGCAATTTTCCATCTGGGTCGTGGTGGTGGTTGTTAATGACCAATGTAGTTTTCAAGTTGGCAGCATAAACCACGTTTCCAAACCACTGATGTCTTGTAATGTCGCGTGGAATAATTGTTTGCTTCTTCTAATAGCTTCAGCGACTCCGTGAATTTTTCCATACCTCTATTGATGTGCTATTGGTAAACCTGTGAATAATATACCGTAAATACGAGCTGAGTAGCCCCGGGCGCGATTATTGTTGTACCAAGGTATCCAGGAGCCTTCCTTTCAAATGTCAAATAGCGTCTAAGTCAGTCATCGTAATCCTTCTCGTGACTGGGCTTTATGTTCCTGCAGATTACAGAGGTAACTTCGTTTTTACGCCTGGTTGACATTTTTACAGTGTGATTCTGCTGTCCTGTTGTTTAGTATATTTGTACTTCGATTCTTGTAATTATGCAATAGTGCATACAATGTATTCATGTTTTAGCATCTAGGTAAGGCGCAGAAATCGTACTTGACTTTGATGTCATTGGATTACTATAAGTTAAAGATTTTTGTGATTTCACCTTCATTAATGTTTATTATTATATCATGCTGTCACATAATCTCATCTCATTTTTGAGATTTGGCCCAATCCTTAAAGGTAAGCCAATTGACCTCTGGATACGTCTCCTTGATTAAGGCTTGCAATTCTGATACCAGTTCCTTCGCTCTCATACCTTTCATACATGCGAGCCATATCTTCATTTGCTTGACGGACTCGCTCCAATGGAATTTGTACATACCTAATCCTGTGGCCTAATTCATTTGATAAAATTTTAGGCAGTTGCTCTCCTCTGTAACTTCGTCAGATGCAATATCTATTCTCTTACCTAAAAATTGTTTACTACGTTCGAGCACTAGAACTGAGAACTCCGCAATATTTTCAAGAGCACTTTGTTGTAAAATACTAGAGGAAGATAAGGGTAAAGCGAGTTGACCTTGTTGTAATCCTGGACCAAGCAAGTTCTCCATAAAAAAAGTGGGACCGATAATAGTATAAGGGATTCCAAGATTCTTAATGTGTTGCTCAACTTTGTATTTACTTTCAAAATGAGGAATACCTGTATTTTTATCAGCATTTGCAACTGAACTATAGACTAGGTGCTCAACTTTATTCTCTTTAGCTATGTCGGCCATCAGTTTTCCTCTGCGTGTTTCACCTTCAGTTCCGTCTTCAAATGGTGTTCCCATTAGAAATATAGATTCTACATCTTTTACTGCACGCTCTAGCGAATCAGAATCATCAAGGTCCCCTTTAACTACATTAGCTCCTTTATTTCTGAGATTTTGTGCTGCAGGTGATTGAGTATTTCGAGTAAGTGCGTACACTTTGTGTTTCTTTTGAAGCAATAATCTAGCTAGTGAACCACCTTCTGCCCTGTTGCACCTGTTACCAAAATCTTTCTTTGATTAGCTACCATTATGTAAGCATATAATAATTCATCAAATATTATTTAACTATGGCAATAAGTTGGCAGTAACCAAGTATACAAATTAAAATCTAGTTAGTTTAAGATAACTATGACACATATATAGTAAAATTGGAATTTGTTTGTATATAATATGTCAAAATCAGTACACTACCCCATGGTGTCAGACACAAGTATTACAATCAACAATATATGCCATAGGAGAATAAAATAATAATGGAACAATCAGAGCATTTCAATAAACTTAATAGTAATGAGCACAAAAATAATAGTCAAGGAGATATTTTAGGCATACATCATGTTACTGCAATAGCTGAGCGCTCCACAGAAGAATATTGATTTTTATACTCACATTCTTGGTCTTAGGCTAGTAAAGTTAACAGTAAACTTTGATGATCCAACTATATATCATCTATATTTGGTGATTAAATAGGACGCCCTGGTAGAATCCTTACTTTCTTTCCATGGCCAAATGCACCTAAAGGACATAGAGGAACAGGAAAGTCATCACCACATCATTTTTAATTCCTGAACGTTCCATAGACTATTGGCTAGGCAGACTTAAGGATTGAAAAGTAGCTGTTCAAGGTCCAACAAGGCGCTTTGGTGATACAGAAGAAGTATTAACACTATACGACCCAGACGGACTAGAATTAGAGCTTGTAGCGAATAGTATCTGCTGAAGACAGAACACTTCATGTATGGAAAGAAGGTCCTATTCCTATTGAACATGCCATAAGGGGCTTTTATTCTGTGACTTTATCAGAAGTAGGATATGAACACACTGCTCATGTCTTGACTAATGAATTAGGTTTAAGCTCATAGGTCAAGATGGTTACCTATCTGATGAACTGCTCGTCGGGAGAGGAAGGGAACAATTGAGACTACTGATGGACAAAGTATCGATTGGATATCATCTGACCTAGGAAGACCAAGCGATAATCAATGGGTTTTCCACGGAGTAATGCTATTCAATAACACTCAGGGCGAATCATTATCTTTTCTGAATAATAGGATCGGTCTATACAACAGTACATCTGATGTAAATGATTCAGAGTAACATCTGGCTATTGGAATAGTCTCTCCGTTCTCGCATTTCTACAGTTGGCAACAAAGTTAGATATATTCCAAGCGAATTATCATGCTACTACTTCCAATGCCATTCTCTAGGTACAAAATTTCCACTCTCTTCTGTCTCACCCTTATATATACCCAGCATATTATTCAAAAAAGATAGTTTCCCAGTAGAATTTGTGCTATATGCTGAAGCCCCTTGATAGTCTGTATAATTTCCTACATCTATCCCAGTATAGTTTGCCGTTTCACTACCATCCTTGGTCGTTATTACTCCATCCTTGGTCGTTATTAGTCCTGGCGCTGGTTCACCTTTAGAAATACTTACAAACTCTCCTGTGTCTGTTACCTCTATGTTACCATTCATCGTTCCATTGGGAGCAAAAGTGAATTGTGTTCTGTTAGGGCCAATTTCTTTCTGACTTGTAATCATTCCCTTTTCTACAAAATATGGCTCTCCTAATGTTGCCGTCTGAGCATGTGCAGTATTAAGAAGAACAACAGTAGTCGCTCCTGTTCCTCCAATAAGTAATAACATGACTGCAATTCCTGCTGTAATACTGATAGTGAATCTCTTTTTATCCATCTTTGATATTGAATTCCTGAATCATAAGGAAGTATATAAGATGTTTCCTGATTACGTGGTCTTCGTAAAACTTGCTATCCAAAAAAAAGAACATGACTATATTTGTTAAGTTCCCCATTTTCCAATGTTATGATATTTACCGTCAGTTATTGGTAACCTTATATACTCCCTAGTTGGCGTACTCGCCAATGAGTACAATCACAATATTGGCGATGTTGGCCATTCTCGCAGGAGCGGCGCTATCAATAACGGGATTTACTGTCATAAGCCACGTGGTCTGCACAGACGATAGATGACAACGCAACTTCATAATTCACTTTGGCTAACATAGTATTTACACATACATATGTCCACTTTATGTTGCAAACCCTAAAATTAGCTCATATAATAATCAATGAGCAAGGACAAAAAATTGGCTGCGACGTATCGTTGTCAAAGTTGTAAGGTCATAATCCAGTTAGTAGAGATATATTCTCCTACTAAGAGGAATGCAATTCACTGCCCATATTGTGGAAAAGGTGTTTTAGAACCTAGAAATGTTATTTTTTGCTAATTAAAGGATAATCGTGTATTGAGATTCATTTATATTCTATTTATCAAAATTGCATGACCTTTGTCAAAGAATCATGTAACATTTCAATAGTCATTTGCTAGCAGTATCGCTCAGATGACTACTGCTCTTCGCAATGAACTACATACACTAGTGTATTGCATCCCACCGGACCCTCTCCATTTGCAAGATTATAAAACTTACAATAATAATAGTAGTTACCAGTCAGCAGGTCTAACATGAGTCGAACTCAGTTCATCAATCAATGATATGCCTACAAAATAACGTCGTCCACCAACGAGATCTTACAATTATGATTTAACATTAATCAAAAAGACTTTACAGAACCAAAATCAATATAGTAATAACACTTATACACCAAGCTTCTTTGAGATATTCTACTTATGAGTAATAAACAAGAAGAGCAAGAAAAACAATCAGGCAGCAACAGGCAGCCGCCACCTGTAATAGGTGTAAAGATTACATCTCCTACCACAGGTCAATAAGTTCCTGTAAGCGAACTTACAATATCAGGAACATCTACAGATAATGCTTCTACAGATTGTACAGTATATGTTGATTGGAATAACCAAAAGCCACTTCAAACTGCTGTAGCAACAGGTGCGAAAGAGTCAAAATCCTTGTCACTGGTCAGGATATGATCCAGAGGCATAATATTTAATGCGATTCACATGGATAACATTATCTATTTACAAAACTCTTTTATCAAGATTTAACTATACTAATAGGTATAGAGCTATGTTGATTTGTGCATATGTTTCGATGTTCCTCTCTACATTGGCTTATTACAGTAAGAGTATAATTTCCAGGTACTGTATTAACAGGTAAAATAATATTCGATGTGAAATTTCCTGTATCGTTACTCATTACTTGACTTCTAATTAATTCATTTCCACTATTTGGCTCATTGATGACTACTATGTCAAGTAGAACATCTGAGGCTGGATTATTCTGATACTCTACCCACCCTTTGACTGTTATATTTTCGTTTATTTCAAAGGTTTGCTTATCCATTGTCAATATTGGTTTGGATATGTGTGTAGCAAAAGTATCATCATTAAATACAAATAAAGATAACGATGACAAAACCAATACTGCTATCAAACATATATCTGTACATACTTGCTTTTCTTATTTTCATAATATATATATCACAATGATTTGAAATATGTGCATATATGTTATTTATGGATTAGATATCTCTCTCTATGTATATATCTGAATCAACAGCGATGCTAGCTTTATTTTATCTCTACTGGCTTTACAATATTGAGTACATTAACCAACTATGAAGTTAGGCTACTCTATTATTATTATCATCATCCTTTGATAAATCCAATAGTAAATCCTGCTGACATACTACCAGTTAATGGAATACCAAAGCTAGTCATTGTTAATGAGGAGGCTGTTGTAACGTGCAGCATGGCCATCGCCAGCACTAAAACCTGGAATCTGTGTCATTGCATTTGAAAGTGTTGTAATAGCATCTTCGGACACTGTTTGAAGTTTATTCCAGTTTATGTTAGCTATCTGATGGTATTGTAAATATGCTAATCCAGCTAGAAATAATCCAACTATTACAGCTAGTAATTTAATTATGTTCTTTAAAGCATAACCTACGAGAAGACCTACAAAGAAGCCTCCTTCTAGAGTAGCTGCAGCAGGACCGAAACTGTCAACAATGTTTATAATTCTAGATACAGCTCCTTAGGAGTTTACTTGTAGTTATGCAATGATTATTTTCATATCTTTGTAGTACTACAACGTTCCTGTTTATAGGAACAATGTCAAATATCAACATCCATACTATGGATTGAAAAGTCGTACCAGCATATTTCGTGTATGCTGGATCTTTTATATCTATTTGCTTACATAAGGCTTTGACAACAATTTGACTTCTTTGTAGCATATTATCTATTTTCTCTACAAGAGCTATAGCTTTTGTAGTAGAATTTTCTGTTTAATATTATTATGAAGATTTATAGTCAACATAACTTTGCAGATGGCATCTTTGGTTTATCCCTCTCTCCCTCGCTGTCTCTTTAGTACTTCAAATCTTATTTTGTATGATAAATGACAGCACGTTATCGAACTCTAAACGAATGAACCATCATCTTTCCCCGCACAATCAACAACAACAACGACACTACCATTAAGATCACTACAAGAGATACTGCATAATAGAATCATACAGAAGAAAGCAGAAATTCATGAGTCTCATAATAGGGTTTATAATGACAACCTATGGAGAGAGATAGAAACACTGCAATGGGTATTGGCTCAAATACTAATGCTGGCTGCGACGATCACCATCCGCATAGAGTCTCTTTAAGCAATCTCTTACACCCTCTTTCACCATTACTTTTAATAACTGAAACACCGATCACAGGGCAATTATATATAATCTGGGACTAGCTATCGTGTCATATTTGTTTCACAAACCACTGGCCCCATGTCAATCTTATTCTTTATAGTAATCAAATCCTAGGATAGAAAATGTAGCTGCATATGACCTGATGATCGTCTGCTTGGTTACAATTATGATAGCTATAGGCTCTTAATTGGGGCAATTAGTAATATTAAAGATAACTCAAAATGTAAAAGTGATCAAACCAAATTAATAACATAATGTGGTGATATCATGTATACTAAATAACATTAATTCGTAGACCTCATCAGATACTTTACAATATCCAGATTGAACCTTGTAGTTCTATAATAATATGAAATTGTATCTTTTAGAAAATCAAATATAGGATAATACCAAGAAAGTATATTGTACTTTCCTTGTCTCCAGCATTCTTCTACTGCGTTAAATTCTGGAGATCCAACAGGAGGAAAATATTCTAATCTGATGGTATCCTTATTAGAATCAAGGAATCTTTTTGTAATCTTTGAACAATGTGGTGTTGCTCTATCGACAAAAATTACAATTTTACCAAATCTTTTCTGTACCTGTTTTAGATAATCAACAAACTTACTACTGTTAAATTTATCATATTGCCGAAATAACTGTCGGCTATCTGTTGACAGACAACCAAATACAATTGTTCTTTTACGAGAACCAGTAACTGTAACTATGGGTCTTTTTCCTGCAGAAATCCATTTCTTTTTTCTGATTGTATAATCATATACAAATATGGATTCATCTTGTACAAGAATGGTCCAATCTGATGATTTTAGATTGGTCAGAATATGATTTACTCTTTTTTGAATCTCTTCTTTTCTTTAGTAGAAGCAGAATTTACAAATCTTTTTTGTAGCACTTTTGGTTTAAAACCCCACTTATGTAATAAACGGTAGATGTGTACCTCATGATATCTTACTCCTGTTTTCTTGTATATCAGATCCATTACTTGTCTGAAATCCCAGCCAGTATATTACTTTCAGCCAATTCCTGTCTTATTTTTACCATTATCTCTTTTGGTACATCTGGAGGTCTACCGGTTCTTGGTTGGTCTTTCAAGCCATTCAGTCCATCTTCATTATATCTCTTGTACCATTTGTAAGCCCATGCTCTGCATCTATGCAATTCTTTTGCTACATCTTCTATGTGCTTTTCGTCTTCTTCTACTATACGTCTGACAAGAAGTATTCTTTCTTTTACATCTACATCTTTTTCTTCTTGTTTGTATGCTACATCTAGTTTAGATGCTCTCAATTATTGAATGTCTATATAGATGATAGTCAGCTAAAAATATATCTACGAATTTTAGTTAGTCAGTATAGTATTATTTGAATTATCCTGTATTATGAAGTTATATAATTCAGGGTTCATCCTTAGTGATTCAATTACTGAAGCAACAGCAAATTGTAAGAGAAATTTACCATTAGTTAATACATCTTTCACTTTTTCTTCAGCTACCTGTTTTATGTTCAGATATTCTTCATTATTGTTCTTAAATTGAGTAACAAGATTCTCTATTATTGCCTTTTCATTGCAGAGATTTTCTATCTCTTTTCTTTCTCTTTTACAAGACATACGAAAAGAATTCAAGAGTCTGATTGTTGATGCTATTTTATTATTTAATTGGTATAAATTTCTCTCGAGAGTATGTTTTCGAAATTGCAGCATACTTACATCATTTCTAAGTGTTTTAAATCGCTCTTCAATATCTGATAAATCGTTATTAGCAATTTCAAGAGCATCGACAACTTGCTTGACACCCATGCCTTTGGCCTTAGATAATCTATATAACTTTAGAAAAGGCTCAATGTCACCTTTAGTCTCTTCATAAACCATACTCAGATTGTGTAACTGCTTTAGCTTCCAATACTCTTTGTAGAATTTAGTTGCCTCTGACTCTCTTAGGTTTAATGCAATTGCTACTTCTAATGGAGTCTTACCTTCAGAAAAGAGTTTGTATGCTTGGGCTGACAGAGATAGTTGTTGCTGTTCTTCTTGTTCTTTTGATTCTTCAGTCTTCTCTTCAACTGCCTTATTCAAAATAGCACCTATATCTCTAAATGACATCCTAACCTCTTTTGCTATCTCACGTATGGTTTTACCTTGATTGTAAAGATCTAAAACAAGTCTTTCTCTTTCCTGTCTATTTAATATCGACATCTTCTTTTACTGTAATTATTTATACCTACAGAAGCTTAAAGCTGTTACCACTTGCTACCAATTTTGTTATCATTGCTATCTTTTCGTTACCTCTGTTATCATTCTGTTATCATTCTGTTATCATCTGTTTTCAACTGTTACCAATCCATAGTATATGCATTCAGAGTATCTTTAATAATCCTGTCATATATGTACTAAAAATTGTAATGAATTTCTTTTGAAATTAGGTCTCTACATAATACACATTATACATTCTTCTTACACGTTGTTTGTATTTACAAATTACATTACGCAATTACTCAATTAATACTATACTCTACATAATCTTATAATTTCAGAAGTTAATCACTTGTGAATTCTGCAAATATGTTGTTGTAAAAAACGCCAGCTTTCTGTCTATACTTATCTCACACAGAAATATCAAATATCCTAAACGATAGAATTTCTAATTTAGTCTCAATATTTCCTTGACCTTCATGATTTTGACCTTCATGATTAGATGGCTATTTATTTCCAACATCATGACGTTTTTCGCTTTTTGGATTTAATAGAGATAGTAAGAGTGTCTAAATACCTCCACTACATCCACCATCTCCACTTTTGCTTATTTGGTCAATAGGAACAAGATTTGAGCCACTTTTAGTGGAGATATTGCGAACCGATATCTCTACTTTTAGTGAAGATATCTCCACCAGCAGAGTTAGCCAACTGACTTAGAACCTATCCCAAAAATAGATAGACATATAGCTTGAAGATAATCTGCTTATACATGTGACGTATAGGAAAAAGAAACATCTTCCAACCATTAGAAAGATTCCAGATGATTTATGGGATGAGATCAAGCTAATACTTCCATCAGAAAAACTAGATAAAACTGTAGGACGTCCAGTTGTACCATTTAGAAAAGTATTAGATGGCATTCTCTATGTTTTAAGAACTGGATGTCAGTGGAAGATGTTGCCTGAGGAGTATGGTTCTGGTTCTACATGTCATAGACGATTTCAGGAATGGACAGTGTCTAAAGTATTTCACAAATTGTGGGTTAGGCTGTTGGAAGTATATGATGATCTCAGAGGTATTAGCTGGATTTGGCAGTCACTTGACAGTGTGTCTATAAAGGCACCTTTAGGGGGGACATGACAGGCCCAAATCCAACTGATAGAGGCAAACTAGGAACAAAGCGTCATGTACTAACAGACAAGAAAGGTATTCCATTATCTATGTTGTTATCACTGCTGCAAATACACATGATATGAAGGCTGCAATAAAGACAATAGATGGTATTTTGGTAAAAAGAAGAAGAAGAAGAAGAAGATCTTCTTCACAGAAACAGAACCTGTGTCTTGACAAAGGATATGATTTTCAGGAGATAGAACATGAGTCTATCAAAAGATACTATATACCACACATACGTCAGAGAGGAGAAGATAATAGCTTGAATAAGAATAATGATGGATTTCATGTGAGTAGAAGATGGGTTGTTGAAAGAACAAACTCATGGCATAACAGATTCAGGAAACTACTTGTAAGATATGAAAAGAAAGCAGAGAACTACCTTGGATTGGTACAATTAGCTTGTTGCATTATAGTATCCAGGAGGATAATTTTGGGATAGGCTCTTAGTGGAGATATTGACACATAGTGGAGGTTTCTATATGCTTCAAACAATAATACCTCCACCGTTTTAGCAAAGATTTTGAGCACGAAATAGCATGTGGTGGAGGTAGTGGAGGTAGTGGAGGTTCTTTCTATACTTTAGAGAGTCGACTAACCTGTACACATTAAAGCGCGTCAACAAGTCAACTTAGCTCAAACCAGGTCAAATAACACACTACAACACCACAGAGAAATAGCATTTAACTCGTACTGGTAACTCCTGTATTTTATTTTTTAGTATCAAGGTCATAAGGTTCTATCTGTTCAATATGAGTTGTGTCAAGCCCCTCTTTAATAGCATACCGCATGATCAATTACTTAATAAGTACGCCTCTAGGTATACGATTGTTCGATGTCAAATGAAGTCGATAGTTTAGATGTCGTAATTATTGGAGGAGGGCTTGCAGCTCTTACGACTGCTGCGCTGCTTGCCCGTTCTGGGAAGTCAGTAACCCTATTTGAACAATCATCTAAAGAAATTGGAGGTCGTGCAAGGACTACAGTAATTGAGGGTTTCCACTTTAATCAAGGGCCGCACGCCCTATTTCTCACCGAAGCAGGGGACTCAGTTTTAAAAGAGATAGGTATCCCTTATACGGGAGGCATTGCTGCGAACAAAGCTTATTTAATAATCGGTGGCAAGAAACATGAAGTTCCGGCTGAATATAGCTTTCTATCCTATGGGAAGAGTAATGAGAGTTCGGGTGGATCAAATGCGAGTCAGTTCTTTAATTCACTTGCCAAGATCGATTTTTCAGAGCTAGAAAATGTTGCTGTACAGGAATGGTTAGACAAGAATATTCACGACAAAAATTTTGCTGAAATAATAAAGACACTTGTGAGACTAAATACGTATGGAAACGATCCAGATATTCAAAGTATAGGATCTGCACTTCGCCAAATCTATGTAGGTAGTAAAAGTGGAGTCATGTATGTAGATGGAGGCTGGCAGACATTTGTAGACGGACTTCTAACAGTAGCCAAAAATGCAAACGCAAGGATTATCATGGGGAAAAAGGCAACGAAGGTAAAAAGAGCTGATCCTTCTGGGTGGCTTATTACGCTATCTGACAAAAGCCAAGTATCTGCAAAGATAGTTGTAATAGCAGCAGGTCCAAAGGATGCCTACAGCCTTTTCGATGACAAAGAAAGACCAGAGGCACTCTCAAAAGCAGCAAAAGAAGCAAAACCTTTGCGCATGGTGTGTTTAGACGTTGCTCTTATCAGCCTTCCAGACAAAGATACATTGTTTGCTCTGGGAATAGACCGTCCACTATATTTTTCAGTTCATTCTGCACATGCAAAGCTTGCTCCGGAGGGTGGGGCACTAATCCATGTCGCAAAATATCTTGGTACTTCAATTGATCCTAAACCACGAGAGGACCAGCCAGAGTTAGAGGAGGTCCTTGATTTACTGCAGCCAGGATGGAGACAGGTACTTGTTAAGAAAAGGCCATTGCCCAACATGGTGGTGTCTAATGCTATTGTTACTGCTGCAATGGGGGGATTGGCTGGAAGACCCGACCCAAAGATTGCAGACAATCTGTATGTAGTAGGAGACTGGGTAGGCAAAGAGGGCTTGGTATCTAATGCATCTTTTGCTAGTGCGAAGCGCGCTCGCTCAGCTAATTTTGAATGAGTGAACTATTTTTGTCCTAATCATGATAATCAAACCAAAGCGATATGCTTACGGCATGATGGCAAATTTTTTCGTCTAAGTGAATATTTACCTCTCAAAGCGGGTAACATCATACTTCTTATCTGTAATCTTAATTTCTTATTCTTCAAGTTTACACTATCAGGATTTACTATCAAATGAAAAGCAATACCATTAGATAATGCAAGGAGAGCCTTTGCTTTCTCTTAATCTCCTCAGGATTGAATTTTGTTATGCTGTTCCCCTTCATCCTCTAATAGGTTTTCAATAGCACTCACAACTTTTTCAACACAGATCTCTAATCGTTTCTAATCTCTACCGTGTGTTCTGGCACACCACATCACAAACAGAAAAGTGTAAAAATCTGGATGTTGTTGTAAATTCGAAATGTATCCATCCAATATATCGTCCACCTTCTCCTTCTAGGGAATTTCAGGGCACCATAACCGGAGCTGCAAGGCATTTATTATAAGATTTAGAAATAATCTTATTTGTGATATAATGGAACATAATTAAGCAATACATGTCTAATAGTAAGAATTACGATAATAACAAAAATAATGTTCAATCGAAATCAAATCTAGTCAAAGATCTAAACGAAATACTATCTGTTGAAAATGCGTCAGTAGATAGATTGATGTCAAGAATAGCTGGGACACCAATACAAGAAATAAAAATAAAACTAGAGCAGCATTTACTAGAAACACGAATCCAAAAGAAGAGGCTTCAAAGAATTATTGCAGAATTAGGAGGAAAGCCTACTGAAGCAAAAGCAGACTTACTAAAGGCAAGTCCACCGACCACAATAATGTTAAGAAAGAGTATTACCAAGACCACGGAACTTGAAACGGAAGATAACGAATCTAACAATTCCATCCTCGAAGAAAAGGAATTAATGAAAATTAAACAAGATTTCACAATAGAAGCTGACGAACTTGCGATCTATGAATCGCTAATAGGGTCAGTGCAAGGGAGTACTCATACTCAACAGCAGTATGAGATTAAATCTAGCCTAGAGAAAAGCATGCGAGAAGAAGAATCAATGGCATATTGGTACAAGATACATACACCCTTGATACTTGATAGTCTATGGCCAAAAATGATCCATACTTCAATAAGACGTGGCCAAAACTTTCTTTTTGGCTACACTCGTGAGAAGATTCCCTTAATTATAATCTATGCCGATCTGGTAGGCTCTACTAGTATGAGTATGAGCTTACCTGTAGATATGCTTGTTACAATAATTAGAGCTTTCACATATGAATTATCGCATGTAGTAGATAGTTTTGATGGATATGTCCTAAAGTATGTAGGTGATGCAGTAATCTCATTTTTTCCATCCCACGTTCTTATTAACAATAACCAAGACACATACCCTGCATCAGATAAGTCAATTGAATGTGGAAAATCCATGATCAATATAATCAAAGATGTGGTTAATCCAAGATTAAATAAGATATATGGTTATCCAGAACTATTTACCAAAATAGGTATAGATGCAGGAGAAAGTGCAGTTGTTCAGTACGGATACGAAAAAAACTCTCCTATTGATCTATTGGGATACAGTATGAATATAGGCAGCAAAGATAACTTCTCTAACAGGCGCGAACAAAATATCTATAGGAGAGAATGTATACAAATCGTTAGACTTCAAAACACAGAGAGAATTTCACGAGTTATCCATGCCCGATAACAGATGGAAATATATTAACTATGGGACTGATAGACCTTACAAAGTATACACGCTGAATACTTAGTCATTACGGAATTGACTATGCACCGCACTAGTAGAATAAACACGACCACTAATGCAACCTATCTATCTGTAATTGCATATTATGATTAAGTCTCGAATTGTATGACAGATGAACTTGTATCATTGAAGGTAAGGATTAGTCTGAGCATCTGCTAATTGGTAACACTAACCTGACACTCTAAGTGAGGATGTCAAAGAAATCGCAGCAAAGATATATTTTATAGGGCAGAGAACCATCTTTCCCACAATAATTACCTTGCATAAGAAACTAATTCACCTTATATTATAGTAGACATTGTTATTATAATCATGCAAAAACACAGGCAAAATATAAAATTGGTTGGTTTATTGTGTCTGAGCGTCACCCTTATCGTAAGCCTTACATCGCCTACATCTTTTGGCTTTGCCAGCGCTCAAAACAACACATTAATGCAACCCCAAGTAGTACAGGATATGGCAACAAACGCTACGAATATTGTTCTCGTCCATGGCGTATGGGCAGATGGATCTTCATGGAGCAAAGTAATTCCTATTCTAAGGAACGAAGGACACAATGTTACCGCTGTTCAAATACCTCTAAACTCACTGGGAGATGATATCGCTACGGTTAAGCGAGCAATTGATAAAGTTGGTGGACCTGTGACTCTTGTGGGACATTCATATGGTGGATTTGTGATCACAAATGCTGCTTATAATAATCCCAACGTCACAGGGCTTGTCTACGTTTCAGCCTTTGCTCCTGATGAGGGTGAATCTACTGCGACTTTCGTCGATGTTGCAACACTACCTCCAGGATTATTGGTTTTCGATAGCGGAGGATTTGCGTACTTAAACCCAGAGATGTTCCACGAAGCGTTTGTTCAGGATGCAAATGCGACTGAAGCTGAAATCTTGGCTGTTGTGCAAAAGCCAGCTCATCAATCAATTCTTGGCGAAAAATCTGGCCCTCCAGCTTGGAAGCAACTTCCCACATGGTTTGAGGTGTCTGAGAGCGACCACATTATCCCTCCTGATGCACAACGTCAATTCGCACAGCGGATGAATGCTACCACTATCCCACTTAACTCTAGCCATGCGTCACTTGTATCACACCCAGATGAGATCGCCGAATTAATCCTAAATGCGACAAAAGGAAGTACTGGGTAGCATATAATTTGAATGGGATTAACAATGTGTGAAACCAAGCCTGAGTGAAATGGAGAAGTTCATACTATGAGTTCAAGCACTATCACCACCAAGGACGGCACCGAAATCTACTACAAGGACTGGGGCAAAGGCCCGGTCGTAACGTTCTCGCACGGTTGGCCTCTGAGCTCCGACGCTTGGGACGGCCAAATGCTTTTCCTCGTGCACAACGGCTTCCGCGTGGTCGCGCACGATCGTCGTGGACATGGCCGGTCTAGCCAGGTCTCTTCGGGGAATGACATGGATGGCTATGCTGACGATCTCGCGAGCCGTGATCGAGGCACTTGATCTCAAGGACGCCAGCCTCGTAGGCCACTCCACCGGCGGCGGCGAAGTCGCACGCTACATCGGGCGCCACGGGACGAAGCGGGTCGCCAAAGTGGTCCTCATCGCCGCCGTGCCTCCGATCATGTTGAAATCCGCGGCCAACCCGGAGGGGCTGCCGATGGAGGTCTTCGACAACATGCGGAGTAGTATAACGAAGGACCGCTCGCAATTCTACAAGGACCTGGCGACACAGTTTTACGGCGCTAACAGGCCCGGGGCCAAGGTCTCCCAGGGCATACTGGATCAGTTCTGGCTTTGGAGCATGCAGGCCGGCCTCAAAAACGCCTACGAAAGCATCAAGGCCTTCTCAGAGACCGATTTCACTGAGGACCTTAAGAAGATCAATGTCCCGACTCTTGTCATGCACGGCGAGGACGACCAGATCGTTCCGGTCAAGGACTCGGCGGTGAAAACAGCCAGACTCATCAGGGGCGCGAAGGAAATCTACTATCCGGGTGCACCGCACGGTCTCACAGCCACGCTTCAGGATCAGGTCAACGCTGACCTGCTGGCCTTCCTGAGATCCTAGACGTTGCAGTGGAACCTCATCAGGATAATTGATGTAGGCCTGGGTGGAGATCCATGTTGCATCCTTGTTGTAGTGGAGAGGAGGTCTTTATTTTCACAATTCAAAAATATGTGTGACAATGAGAAGCCCAACAACTAATTATGAACACACTAACATGATTTGCAGACGCAATGCGCGCGAATCACCACTTAAATAATGATTATATCTACGTTCAATGTCCGTGGTTAAACCCATTCCATTAGTAGCAACCACATATTTGGGTCCTGATCTCAGGACATACGTTGGGAAAGAATATGGAACTCTAGCTGTCAGAATACATAAATGTGAAGGATGTAAAGTCTGGGTTAGAGTACAGCCACTTCAAGAAGAAATTTCGCTTAGAACATATACCAAGAGTTGATTTTATGTTTTGGCTTGAATTTACTGACATAATCACAGTACATTAGGAATTACATCTACCGACCTACTTTTTATCAATAATGATAAGAAGTATTGGCACGCCAGGATTGAGTGACAACTTGTATTACGACTCTTGAGGCTTCCTGCTCGCGACATCAATCTTGTAGCTATTACCGCATCTTGTTAAGATTCGGTGTTATACTATGGCGGAACAGAAGATGTACCCCGTATCTCTCCATTAGGATTTTCTACTGTGTGAATATTCATATATAACGAGCCGTTAGAACCAGCTAATGCCACATCAAATACTCGCTTGCCAGCCATTGGTCCTTCTAGTTTATCAGCTGTAATTGTACCGGTTTCTGATACCTTGTTCCTAGGAGGGTCATATTTGAACATTGTAAATACTATAGGTCCATTTTCGCCTGGTTTACCGAGATGTATATGTCCCGCTGTGACACCCTGGATGTTCATAGCATTTACACTATATGTTATCGAGTCTCCTGCTACAGTATATGCTGAAATCTCGGCCATGCCTGTTGCATTGGTTTGAACTGGAGGGACTTCTTCACTACCTGTAAGGTTAAACCCAAATTTTGCTCCTCCTTGTGCGAACGCCAAATCTGTCAAACCATGTGTTGCTGCTGTTACCATAAGAGTTGACAATACTGCTGCCACTGCCGCTGCGATACTAAAAAATTGTTACTTTCACTTTCATAGTCTTCAGGATTTTGGGTCCATATAATAATATTTAAGGATGTTCCTCTTTCGAATTAATGAGACAGCCACCGTCATACGCCTAAACATTTTCTACTCATATGGGTGAACTATCATAATTAGAAGGTATTAGTGAAACTCACAACAACAATTATTACACATAGAGCAAACAACAAAGTAAGTAATGGCCAAAATTGCATTAATAGTCGGTTCTGTTAGACGGGATTGTCAGGGAATCAAAGTTGCCCGCTGGATGAACGAGAAGTTGAAGAACCGTAACCATATGGTATATTTTATTGACCCCTTGGAACTGAATCTCCCATTGCTTGATAGAATGTATAAAGAGATGGCAGACCCTTCAGAGGAAATGAAAGCCCTTAGGAACAAAATAAAGGACGCTGAGGGATATCTTGCAGTTACTCCCGAATATAATCATAGTACATCTAGTGCAATGAAAAATACTTTGGACTATTTTTTAGAAGAGTATTACTTTAAACCTTCGGCCATTGTTTCATATTCCCCTGGAATATTTGGTGGAATAAATGCTGCACAGTAGCTCAGACTTGTATTTGCAGAGCTAGGAGCTCCATCTATATCCTCATCCTTCCCAATACCGAAAGTCTATAAGGTATTTAGTGAAGATGGTAGACTAATTGATGAGGCATACGACAAAAGGGTGTCAAAATTTCTTGCGGAATTTGAATGGTATATTGAAGCCTTAAAGAACCAAAGAACAAAAGGGACACCCTACTAGGTAGATACGGTCTAATTGAATTATCTTATGAAATAAATGAGTTAATATGAACCAAAGTTTATATGAAATGATATTGGATGGAAGCACAAATGACAAGTGCTCGCCTCTTACAGATGTGAAGAATGCGATACCGTATTTGACTCACAACAAGAGCTAATTCAACACGAAATCTATGCAAGATATAAAAGACCGGGTATTTGCTGGCAATGACAGATCTGTAACCAAGAGTAAAGCTGAACAATCCATAATCTTGCCTTCGTTTATTACGATATTATTCGTTTGTTTACCTCTATTTTCTCAAGAATCCATTCTATGCAATCTATCTACAATCACATATCATGATCTCTAACTTATCTGCATTGAAGAACAACTATTTGAATATGTCTTTTGATTAAAATGCATGTTGAAATAGGTATAGCTGAATACTTCGACATAGGAGCAGCGCTTGGAATAATTGGTACAATGTTTGTGGTACTATATTACTCACGAAAGCAAGCACAAGGCCTATCAGCAGACATAGAAACAAAGATTCTAAACGACTTGGACGAGAAGGTTCGCAAGATGTCAGAAATCATAATTGAAAAACCATCGATGCAAAAAGTCATATATAAACTTGAAAAGCCAGAAGAAGAGTTAGCATTTGCGTATTATATCTTGTTTATTTGTTCCCATGCATATGCGATGCATCAAAGAAAAATGCTTGATGATCATGAATGGACAAGATGGTTAAATTGGATGAGAAATTGCTTTAGGTATGGAACTATCGGTGAACAATGGAAACGAACACAGTCAGAGAGATGGTTTAGTGCTGATTTTGAGAATTTCATAAACGAAGAAATAATGCAAAAACCAGGGTCTAGAACTAAAGACTTCTAGCCTTTTTCCAAAACCGATTCTATACAGTATTTCTATGATTCGTATCGATGTGTAGTCACTTTGTGTGTCTAAAATATTTGTAGTATGATTTGACATTTGATATTTTGATATACAAGAACCATTTACATATGAGAGAAGTAAACGAATAGTGTGCTGCGCAAGTATGATTTAATATTAAATAGTACTCTTTGCAGTAATAATCATGTCTACTATCTCTAATAATGTACCAGATTGGAAAGTGTCAGGAGACTGGTTTGATGTTTGTAAGTGTAGCATACCATGCCCTTGTGAGTTTGCTCAGGCACCAACATATGGTGACTGTGATGGGGTATTGGCATACCATATTAGAAATGGACATTATGGCGAAGCGGCACTTGACGGCTTGAATGTATTGACGCTATCGTACTTCAAAGGGAATATCTGGGCTGGGGAAGCGAGAGCAAGTATTGGACTATTTCTTGATGAAAAAGCCGATCCACATCAGCGGGAAGCCTTGCAAATGATCTTCAGTGGTAAAGCAGGTGGTTTTATGGCCGAGTTTGCAAAACTTTGGGAAAATGTAAGAGGAACTGAATTTGCTCCAATCAGGTTTGAAGTCTCAGATGATCTTTCTCGCTGGAGTGCTGAGATCCCAGGAAAGGTAGTTGCAAAGGCTGAGGCGCTGTCTGGACCTATGACTCCACCAGGAAAAAGAGTACAGACAATTAACCCACCTGGTAGTGAAACAGGACCCGGTGCTGTTGCAACATGGGGAAAGGCTATATCTGATGAGGTAGATGCGATGGGTTTCAAATGGGAATGGAATGGTAGGTCAAGCAAGCACATTTCTTTCGAATGGAGTGGTCCATAAATAATATACTTTGTTATATCCACTAAATCCTTTATATGACAAAGATCCTGAGCCTGTCATAGAGATCATCATTATTATTTTAACAAACCAAATACCTCCTAAAACAGTGCTGGGATTTCTATTCAGTAAAGGGATTAACGGGTTCGGTGGGATTAGGTCCCTTCATGTAGAAGGGTCCTGTTTATTTTCTTATTATGCTTTTCTTTTCTTACCATTATCATATTAATACAAGAATACTGTACGCAGATTTTGATTCAATGAGTCGAGGAGTTTCATATCTTCAGGTTCAAGTTGAAAGTCAAACACTTGACTGTTCTCCTTAATCCGAGCCTCATGTATTGATTTTGGAATCACGATTATATCATGCTGCAAGCTCCAACGTATCAGGATCTGCGATGGTGTTTTATCATATTTCTTTGCCATCTCTATGATATTTGGATGGTTGAGTCTCTTTGCTCTGGTCAATGGACTATAAGCCTCAAGCTGGATCTTGTTGTTCTTACAGAACCGTAATAGTTCTTGTTGGTATAAGAACGGATGAAATTCCACTTGATTCACTGCAGGTACAACAATATCTGATTTATCTAAAAGCTCATTTAGTTCTCTGATTGAGTAATTACTTACGCCTACTGCACTGGCTTTACCCTGACGCCATAATTATATCATAGCTTTCCATGTCTCATCACCAAGTCCTTGAACCGGCCAGTGGATTAAGTAGAGATCTATGTATGACAAGCCTAGGCGTCGTAAGCTTCCTTCGCAAGCGTACAACGTAGAATCATATCCTTGATGGCTGTTCCAGACCTTTGTAGTGATGAAGATATCGTCCCTTCGAATTTCACTTTCCTGTACTGCTCTACCCACATCCATCTCGTTGCCATACAACTCAGCAGTATCTATATGTCGGTATCCAATCTTCAAAGCATATCTAACAGCACGTAGAGTTATTTCTCCAGGTGGCGATTGATAGACTCCTAGTCCTAGGCACGGGATCTCAATTCCATTATTCAGCTTAGCTCGTGACTCTAGTGTCAATAGCATATATAATAAAATGGGTCATCTTCAGATCTTAAATTAATTCTATCTACTAAGCAAATTCAGAGGAATGCAAAATAGCTTTGACATTATACGGACAGAGAATGTTGGTGACAACTTGATTCAAATTTGTCATTTTGAAAATAATATAGATACTATTAACACATTGTATTAAGAATGAAAAACATAATGTTGAAGTATTTGAACTCATGTAGATAGTGGGGCCAGTGGTTTGTGAACCAAATTTGACATGATTATGAGTCTCAGCTTCTAGTTCTTAATGTGTATATGAGATAATTACTGGTCCAGGTTTGGTGGAATGCAAGAATTGATGTGTGCGCGTGTACGCGTATATGTGCGTCTCATCATTAGGTAACAGCACATATCATCTAAATGATAATGCGATGGAAATGCTTCAATCTATAGACCATCAATTCTATCACTAATCCCTTTGCATCAAAGAATATTTGATATGGCTCAAAGAAGAGGCTCTCTTTACACTTCTGGTGATCGTCGGAGCAGTATACGTATTTGAGCCAAGACACATTGTAATGTTTCTATCTCTGCCCATATTCTTTCATTCTAAACCCTATTATGTGACTCATGAATTTCACTTTTCTTGTGTATTATTCTATTATGCAGTATTTTTTGTAATGATCTTAATGGTAGGGTTTCATTGAAATAGTTGGCAACGACTTGTTTAGCTGGCTGCCTTATCTCCTTCATATCTCCTCATACAGTGCCATGACTTACATGTAAGATGCGCTCAATCTCATGGGTTGTATGTCCTTGAACTGTTAGTTCAAACATCATTTCCTTTCCGTATTTCTAGATGTCAATGCTCAACTTAAAGTGTCAGATTATATATGAGACACATGCAGAGATATTAAACTATCAAGAAAGAAATACTGCTGCTGTAAAGATATGGACCATACTGATCTACTTCACTCACTCTGATTACTGGAAGGCGATCCTTGGTTTGTTTTCTCAGTTTGTCTATCTCATGATCATATGTTTGAGCCTATTCGACTGCTCTTAGCACGCAAGATGTAATGCTTGAAATAGTGTTTTGATTGACTCCTACAACATCTAAGTCTTCACCGACTGTGTTGACCGATTCTATAGGATCTATCCCTTGTAAAACTTCATTTCTCAGGAACGTACACAATTGTTCGATTGTAGTTATCCCGGGGAAGTGATTGGGAAGACGCTCTTCAAAGTCTGATTTCTGATTAGCGGTAAGTGGATCAAAGCATGCTTCGCATTCACCTGGTACTGGTTGCCCTGTCTCACGGGTTCCCTCTTGTGAGTTACCACCATCATCATCATCATCATCAGCATTATTTCCATTGTGATCATTCTTGCTGTAAGCATCTGCTGATTGTGCTGTCGTACTAAATGCTCCTGATCCTGCTACCAATGTTGCTAAGATAGTAACTATTGCTGCTGTTATCATTGTGTGGTTCATATCTATTTTCCTATTAAGATATTATATGTATATTTGAATTGAGGAAATTAATTCTGACCTATATAGCCTAACTAGTGAGGATATAAAATGATATGTAGTTACTAATTTGTCTTCCCTTCATACAAAATTATTTTGATTTTCCTTAATTTGATGATGGGATAAATCTAATGTGGTATGTTCATCCAATGTAATATAAGTAGATCTAATTATAAAATTCTCTCTCCTATGCTATGCTTTATATCCTATTAAAAGAGCCATCTCAAGCCATTTCCAGTAACAATCTACGTCTACAAATCCTATATCTTTAAGCCAACCTAGCTGTGTTTCCATAGGCAGTAGTCTATTAGCTCTATCTTCTTTCTGCGGAGTATAACCAATAGCATTTAGAAAGCGAACATGAAGTTCTACAGAGGGTGATGCTACATGTTCAAGATTACAGAAGACTCCTGTTGGATTAAGTATATCATAAATTTCCTCATAAAGTGCACGCTTGCGCTCATGTTTTAAGTGATGAATGGCAAAACTTGATACTATAGCATCAAAATAGTCTAGATCTGGTAATGGTAAGCTAAGATCGTGTTCTATAACCTTTATCTTTGAATCATTAGCAAAGTGATCCCGTGCCGCTTTTAGCATGGTTGGAGATACATCTAAGGCTACTGCTTCTTTTATATCTGGTCTAGCCATCTTTATTAATCTAATTAGTCGTCCATCTCCTGTACCAAGATCTAGTATTCGATTTGCGTCTTTAGGAATATGATCAATTAAAACAGCTTCGCCTTCTGTACGATGTGGAAGATTATCAGCTACATTCAGATATGCCAAAGCATTCTGGGCATTAGACCATTCCTTTGCAGATTTGCTCATTGTTATTATAGACAAATAACAATAACTTAATTTGTTGTTCAAATACTTTTCTTACTTTAATATGCTTGTTCCTTCTTCTATCCTTTGTACTTCCTTATTCGTGTACTTAGCCTGCTATTACTACAATATTGGGTAATGGATATTGCAAAAGAAACTGTATTGTTTTATTACAATACTCAGACACTCCTCGCGCAGATGCTTAACATATCTTTCTATCGTCAAAATTGTGACTGCTCCAAGCCTTCTGTTGTTGTCTTCTGCAGAAGATGCCTTAGCGGTATCCCGAAAAATGGCATCCTTGCAATCAGGGCACTAGTACACCGCAGCACCGGATGATGTGGTCAAAGCACGCGTAGGAGTAGGAAGAGACAAAGAGCGCGGTTAATCATCCTTTTTACCACTTTACTACTATTACAATAATAATAATACATTTCTTGTAGTGAGATTAATGGTAGGATTGATGGTGATTGTGCTGACGGTATAGATGACTCTGATTTGTTTGAGTTCGAGTTCAATAACGTGCCATCATTTATCATACAAAATAAGCTTTGAAGCACCGAAGAGCAGCGAGGGAGTGAGATGGAGAGAGATAGCAAAGATCCTGAAGTTAATTTATAGTAATATATGTGATAGAGGATATTCCTTGCTCATGCTACTTTAATACTTAGCCCAACATTTCTTCAGAGATAAACTATATTGGTTTTGGCTTAGTAAATCCAAATGTTCCTCTCTTATCGATATAGTTTAGTTTTGTAGAAGAGACTAATAAGGTAGTATTCTAAACCACATTATACTATTATAATCAAGTCAATCTGATTTTCTTTAATCACACTTTAGAAATCTATCTAATGGTTATTTTAGGTGTCCTTTTAATCTTATGTGACCAAATCTTTGCCAAATTGATCATGACTATATAGATCAAAAAACAAGATAGATAAAAAAAGGACTGTTATCATTGACAGAAAAAATTCGGGGAGAAATGTAATTGGAGAATACAATAATATCTAAATATTCGAAAGTGCGATTAAAAATTTTGTAGCGCATCATTAAATTCGAGTTAGCCATTATGACTAACAAAAGATTGATTGCCTGAAATGCTAATCAATAGAAATGCAAAAGATGAGTCATACAGATACTCGTCTTTAGATATAGATATGCGTTTGAAGTAAGAAAAAGGGTGTAAAAAAAGTTGTAATACAGATAACAATATTACTTTTGAACTCTAATTATAGCTAGAGAAATATGTAACTAAATGTTTTTGACAAAGCCGTTGACCAGACTACGATTAAAGAGATCGCATAAAAAATCAGTTTATAGACGTCCTCTTACATCCTCACAGTTGTTTGTGTGTGTATCACCTTTACTTTGCTCAAAGTCTATTATCACATCAAGACCATCTCCACAATCAAAATAATCTGCACCATCTCCACCCTCAAGCAGATCATTACCATCCTCTCCATAAAGTTCATCATTACCTTCTCCAGCTACTAAAAAGTCATCCTCAAATCCTGCGAAAATAACATCATTTCCTCTACCAGCATACAGTTCATCGCCTCCCAAACCACCTTGTAGATTATCTTCACCACTATCACCAAATAACCTATCATTGCCTAAACGACCCTGCAGTACATCACTAGCAGATTTACCATACATTATGTCATCCAGATCACAACCAAGCATTATATCTGGCTTGCCAGTACCATCAGTGGTAATAATACTACCAGGAGAACAAGCTGCCTCTATTACGTTATAACGCGAGTATAATGAAGATCCACGCGCACTTTCATCACGATTCGAATCTTCATGATTATTACCCATGGCAAGAGATGAGACAGTACTCGCAAATGGTACGATTAATCCCCTTGATTCATCGTCAGCTGATACAGTCATATATGGTAATGAAAAATTAGCAAATATTAGTAATAAGCTAACAACTGTTGCTATTATCACAATTGTTGAATGAAATTTTCTTGACATCAGAGATAACTGTCCTTTCATATATATTAACCAATTCGAAGCATAACTCTTAAAGCATAAATATAAGAAATATGATAGAACAATATATACAAAATTACATTTTTTATTTATAACATTTAATATTTTACAATTGCATGACTATTTTTGGCGTATACGATTTAGCGCTCATCACACAACATAAAATCAAAGGATTTATCAGTAGAAAGATTACATTATCTCTCGTGGTATATCTACAACTAATCCATTAGTAATGGAAGACCACATTTTATATTTTAGGTAACATTTGGAGTTAGAATATTTTGATTGTTTATATGGAAAGTAGAAAATTTATGAAAAAGCAGATGAAAATGTATCAACGATAGTATTGTAGCATAGTTTTCGGTTTTATAGAGCACTTTTACAGTATTGTAATACACACAATTTAGATCGCTAAGTCTACAATTAGGTTAGCAATTCTAAGTGGGCATGTATAGTATAAAAAATTCGATAAAAAATGAGCAGTAGTTCAATATCAAAATGTATTATATTAGCAAGTGGTCAATAAGAGATATGAAGAATGATCTGATTTTAATGATGTTCGCTGCTTTGGCATTAGCTACAATGATGGTAACGACACTTTATCAGCAGCAAACAAACGCTCAAACAGTGAGAAGTATACAAAACCAAACTAATGGTCACAGTCAGTCTTCGGTTTGTATAAATGGTGTCTGTACAAACGGAACATGTACAAACGCCGGCTGCGAAACATCAGTTAGGTGTATAAACGGTAGATGTGAAACATCATTATCATCAGTGACGAATCAATCAGTGACGAATCAACTTCCGTAGAACGATCATAATATAGAAAACCCCAGAATAATACTTGATAATACATACCATAGCTTTGATGACTTTCAAAGTGTCATCGTATCCTACATATAGACAGGCTTGCAACTATAAGAAAGAAAAGTACCCATCAGCATCCAACAACTAATATTGGTAAACTTAAAAGATAAAGATTAGTGAACGAGAACATCAATTAGAAACAGAGTATAGACAAAACAGACAAAATTCATTGCATGTTGATCGTCTATTACAATACTTCTGAAGCTTGAATAGACAAGGGCAGCTTGTGCAATTTGATACGATATAAGATAAAATCTATAATTTGACATTCACAACAATTCTTTTTTATAATAAGATCAGCGTGAACAAGAATAAACCAGCAATAAGGTCTGCAATTTCTAAGGCAGATTTTATTACCATCCTCGTTGCTGTTGTCATAAACAAACAAGAAGTATAAAAGCGCGGATAAATAGATAAATAAAATACGTTGAGTGTATATATTGTATATAAACGGAGATATAATAATTAACTAAATTTTGAAGGTGATACCAATAGGCGATAGGAGAGAAGATTATAAGCAAGTAATTGCTGTTCGAAAAGACCTAGGAATGGGTACAGGCAAACTGGCTGCGCAGGTAGCTCATGCGGCCGTAATGGCAGTAGAAATTACAAAAATGCGGAATGTTAATTGGTTTAATTCCTGGTTTAAAGCAGGTCAGGCAAAGGTAGTAGTCAAGGTCCAAACTCTAGAAGAACTTCACGAATTAAGAAAACACGCAGAATTTTTACATTTGGCAGTAGCAGAGGTCCAAGATCGCGGTTTGACTCAAATTCCTGCTGGAACGATAACTTGTATAGGAATAGGGCCTGGGCCTTCTGGATTAATTGACAAAGTAACGAATCACTTAAAATTACTTTAAGATATCTCTCCATGGCAATTCCAGCTCCAATAGATAAAAAATAAAGAAATAGATAAGAAACATGAAATCTATAATAACAAACTACAAAATTTAAAGAGAATACGAGCCCAACAAAACATCATTTCTAATCTTTCGACAAATCCATACAAACCAAACTTGGAACTTTATTATTTGAAAGCGATTCGTCTATGGACATAGAAATTAAAGATGATACAAAAGAAATTTTGAATGGACGTTGGTTGACGAGATGCTACTCACTTACTCTCTATAGTAGCGAATCAACTTTGTTTTATTACATTCAATATTTGAAACTTCCTCTATGGATATTTTCTGAACTAAAAGAGCAAAAGGAATTCAACAAACACCAAATATCATCCTATTCTCCAGATGTAAACTATTAATTGCTAATGTGGTTAAAGAAAGCCATAGTAAATTCTATTATATGACTTATTATCTGACTTAAATACAATATAAAGTAAGATAAGTTATGAAAACATTATCTTGTCGTGAAGCTGGATGTGAATGTGACTATGTTGCTAAAGGAGAAACAGAAGAAGAAGTTCTTAGAGATGCTGCGCGCCATGGCATTGAAGAACATGGCAAGACAGAAGATGATATGAGTAAAATGAAAGAGATGATTAGAGCACTTATTCGGAGCTCCTAAATGTGTTAATAAGTAAGGCAAGGTTATTATTATATCATCCAAAAACCTAGCAATTGGATTGTTGTTTTTTCTGCTGCTTCTTAATGTTTATCAAACTTGTCTGTTATCTAACTAACTAACCAATAAATCAATTTGTATATGTATTTTATATAATGTTAGAGCCTCAAAGACTAGAGTAAATTTTTTACTTTAGCATTAATAGCATCAGCATACTTGTAGCATTGTTTAACATCTTCTTTGAAGAATTTCTATATCCGCGTCCAAAGATAACAAATTTTTATCTCTCATCTTTTCTATGATTCAATTCGTTTAGAAATAGTCTGTTCACTAGAAAACAGACTCATAATACTAGTAGCTCTTTTATTGAAATTTTCGAGTCAATAACTACTAGATAAGATGGGGATTAAACCTTGAAAATCAGAGTTGGTTGTTATTGTTATCACAAAAGCAGAAATAGCGCCCCATTAAAGCCAAAAACAGACATAATAATAATAATGATCGGTATTATTTCTATTTCGATGGATAATTCAGTTCCTGTGGATAGTATTACCGCCAATAAAATTAGCCCCTCTAATAGAGATTTAACATTACAATTTTTGCGGATTTGAGATCAGCACTTTTGGTAAGGCTCTTACTGGCATCATTATCTACTGCCCAAAAAAACATTGAAGCTAAAACTAGAATGTTTCCAGATCTGTATTAGAACAAGGTATCTGATATTCTAAGATCAGAAGTAGCAATGAAAAGACTGACGATAACAAGTATTATATCTATATTTCTATAGATACCTTTAGGTTTTTCTCCAAAAAAATAGAAGATAATATAATTGTAAATACTATTTCCAGCATTAGCAATAATGGATCCATTAGAAGCAGTAGTCTGTTTTAACCCATAAAAAATAGTAGAGGAGCGATAACGGCGCCTAAAATGCTAACTATGAATAAGTAGAGTAAATTCTTTCCTTTTATAAAACGAACTAAGAATAAAGAACTAATAGATGACGAAGATGGTGATGCCGACGACGACGCCTTTGCAACAGGAATTAACGAGAGTCCAGAAATTACCTATACTATTGAAGAAAGCTATTGAAGAAAGCAGAAGAGGATCGGTATTTGCAAGCGGCTGTTTTGCCATCGTAAAAGCAGACCCGAAAAGTGCTACGGCAACAAAGACAGATATATAACCAGCCAATAGATTGGGACTATTATATGCGTCTGTACATCTTATTCTTTCTTTTGGTTCTGACAAGCAGAATTTTATCCTATTCAAGTCATATTTCTAGATATACTAATTTCAGAACGGCCAGTAAAGGAAAAAATATAAGAAGAAAGAATATCTCTTGTTAGTCTATTGACTAAGAAAAAGGTCAACGCTCCTTCCTCATCTTCCCGCCCATCAAAATCAAAAAAAAATGTAATATATGCAGCGATGGGAATAATCGTAGTAATTGCCATTGCTATTGGATTATTTATGGATAACAATAGCGGCAAAAATAATAATGATGATCTATCAAATAATAATAATGAACTTGTAGAAAGTTCAAGGATTGCTGCAATTGATAAATTTGAAAACCAATTTTGTGGTAATAATAGCAATCCTAATTCAAATCAATATGTCACCGAGTACGTCCTTCCTACAAGATGCGAAATGCCACTTGGAATAGCTGTAGATAATAATGCTAGCAAAGTTTGGTATATATCAACAAAGAACGGCACGTTGGGAAGTTATAATATAAAAGAGAATCGATTTGATCAAGAACGCACTATCCCTATTTGGAAATCCCGACAGAATCCTATCGATTCTTCCCAAGTATGGACAGTAAAAGTCGATCGTGAAAATAATATTTGGTTTACTGATGAGAAACAAAATTCAATCTGGAGATACAATAACCTTTTGAAAACTTTTGAATTTTTTAATATCCCTGGGATTTCTGAATCTTTTGGAACCACTTATCCAGTATCTTTGGATTTTGATAGTTCGGGTAACATTTACTTTGTAGGTATACGTTCAACTTCTCTGTGGTTTGGAAATATAAAAGAAATGAAAAATGGTACTTCTGATGGAATTTCACAAATCCCTATACCACTTCAAGGATTCGCGGGTATAGATCCGGACCTTATTAGCACTGGGTCACTTGTAGTTGATGAAAATAACAACAGCGTATGGCTATCGATGTTGGCCTTTGCAAAGAAAGGGCTAATTTTCAAATATGATATAAATTCAAAAACTTTTGAAGTTTTTAACTTACCTCCTGACCTAAACTCTCCTGTGGGGATCGCATTAGAAAATAACAATAATAGTGACCTATGGATCACCGATCACGGAACGAGCATCTTTTATAAATTAGACTATTCTGATAGAAAAATTACGAAATTTGTCACTTCCCAAGCTTCGCCTAGAATTTTTGGTAGGAATAGCACGAATGAGGAATTAGCAGCAGCAGCGCCATCAGCAGCATATACTCTGCCTTACTGGATAAACAAAGGATCCAATGGATCGATATGGTTTAACGAGCATACAGGAAATAAAATTGCTGTATTTAATCCTGTCAATATGACTCTAATCGAATATTGGATTCCGACACAAAATGCATTATTTGGTCAATGCCAACCAACCAACGCCAAGAATTGTGGCATTGCAAATTTACTGCAATTTTCGGTAGGAAACAATAACGAGGTCTGGTTTTCTGAGTGGTCAGAGAATAAAATAGGAAGAGTCGACACAGATAAAGAGCTGCCTTTTTCTGTTTCATCTTCTGAAAAAGACGTAACTATTGCTAAAGGGAAAAGTGCCGAGATTAAGTTGAATCTAAATATGACATCATCATCATCCTCTGGTCAGACAATTAACATGATAAAGTCTGGTACTTTTACAGCAACTGGAGGTCTTGGAAATTCTACAGGATCTTTCAGTGAAGAATCATTTTCTATTGCTCCTGGAAAGTCAAAGCAGATTTCATTTATCTTCACCCCTTCCTCGGATTTAAAATCCGGAGAATATACATTGATGGTTGGTGCAGAAAATAATGCTATTTCATACTTGAAAGCAATAAAAATAAATATAATATAGAGGCAGGCGTGCATATATATAATTTCTAATACAATCAGAGGAAGACAGTTATTGCTAAAATAATTTTCATTTATTACTTTTTAATGCATCTATTCCCGGCATTTCATCACCAGCAAGAAATCTTAGAGTAGCGCCCCCGCCAGTAGAAACATGGCTTACCTCTCCTTCGGAAACACCTGCTTTTTTCATTGCTTCAAGAGTATCCCCGCCACCGATCAGTGTTTTTGAGCCACGCCAATATGCCAATGCCATACTTTTCGCAATATTGATTGTTCCGTTTGCAAAAAGTCCGTTTTCAAATAATCCCATCGGCCCATTCCAAAATACAGTTCCGGATCCATTGCCACTTACTTCGTTAGAATATCTCTGAGCGGTTTCCATGCCTATATCAAATCCCGCCATATTCTTGGGAATATCTCCTTTTACCATACTTGCATGGATGTCTTTAGAAGAAGATGATATAACATGATCGTTTGGAAGCAGTATTTTATCACCAAAAGTTGATAGTGCCTCACTTGCCCAAGACAAATGTTCAAAATCTATTAACGAATTTCCTGTTTCTATTCCTTTTGCCTTTAGAAAAGTATAGGCTGCTGCTCCACCTATCAACACTTTATCTGCTTTAGGAAGCAAATTTTCTAATGCACCTATTTTATCTTTTATTTTTACTCCTCCAACTACAAAAGTAAATGGTCTGATTGGATTTTCTTTTATCATTGAAAGATATTGCACCTCCTTGTTGAGGTTAAACCCTGCTAATTGTAAATCAAATAGCTTTGCTGCACCATAGGTAGAAGCATGTTTTCTGTGAGATGTACTAAACGCATCATTTACATATATATCAGCCAAAGCTGCAAGTTGTCTTGAAAACTCAAAATCATTTATTTCTTCCTGCTTGTGAAATCTTAGATTCTCTAGTAACAGGATATCACCTTCATTCATCTTTTCTATTTCTTTTTGAACTGAATTACCAACGCAATCATTGACAAAACTGACTTTAGATTTTACCATTACCTCAGATAATCTTCTTGCTACCGGTGCTAAAGAATAATGACATTGAAAACCTTTAGGTCTTCCTAAATGTGACGCTATAATTACTTTGCAACTGCGTTTAGTAAGATATTCTATAGTGGGTATAGTCATTCGAATTCTGTAATCTTCCCCTACTGAGCCATTATTGATGCTAACATTAAAGTCAACTCTCACAAAGACCTTTTTGCCTTTAAAAATCGAATCATCGATATCTGAAATCACTTGTAGCATAATATTATGACGAATAGGGTTATACTAGTACCAGAATAAACTTTGTGCTATTTTAAGAAAAGTCAATAGAGAATATAAATGATAATTATCAATGTCTCTATTTGAACTTCATTTCAAGCCAATAATAGTAAATTTTATGTATGGAAAAAGTTCCGATAAAAATTGAATGGTAATTCTCAATTTAGTTCCAGATGTTAATATAGTTGATCCCATTAAATAATTTCTTCTAAAGTCATTGATACTTTATCATATAGTGATATATGCCTGCCTAGAATACAATTTACCACGTAGTTGGACAATGGTCCATTCAAGATAAGAGGCAGAATAAATTGATAGTTTAGATCAGAAGTAGCAACACCGATAAGAACCAAAGTTGATAATGCATTAGTTGTTATAATAGTGTGTGAGTCATTGAAATTTGCTTGGCTAAAGAATTATTACAAATTTGATTATGAGAACAAAAAAACATATCGACTGATTATTAATCTGTTTGTTTAACTTGTTCTCTGAGAGTCACAATCCTTGTTGTAGTAGGACATCCTAATTTACTGGATGCTACTTTAAAGCCATCTTTCGCAAGACGGAGATTTGCAGCAGAGACATGGGCTTCAAAAATTACCTGTCCGGGTTGAACTCTCGCAGCTAGTCCTGTTGACTTACCGAAAGCCCTTCTCATACCTTCTTGTAAACGATCAGCACCGGCCGTTGCAATCATCTTATTTTCTCTCAAAATCACATGTGGGTATACCTTTAGCATAGAAAAAAAACTCTGATCTCCCGCTTTCGCCATTGTCTTATTGGCAGCTAGTCTTGCTGATTCCAAAGAATTATGTCTTATTTGCATCTTCTCTGTAACAAGCAGTTGAACCTTGTAATCGTAATCATTTCGTGCCTGCCCTGAAGAAAACCTTGCAATTTTTAATTGTGGTTTGCCAGATATATATTCGCGCCTCACATATGGCATACCACGAGGCTCACGATAATTAACTCCTTTCATAAATATTCACTGATTTTGAATGCTTAAATGTGGTTATGTACTCTGATTTAATCGTTATGTCGTCCTCATCATCATCATCTGCTTCATCTTCATCTTCTTCTTCTTCTCCTCCTCCTTCTTCTTCTCCACATCAATCTCCCTGTAACGAACTTCCGTATGTGATCGAAGCATTTTTGGTTGAAAAAGAATTAAAAATTATTGTTAAAGATACTAGATTTCAAGATCAATTAAGGAGTAAAGGTTTTGGGGAAAAAGAGGACTCTCAATATCTACTGAAGCCTTATGAGGCTCTTTATCTGATTTATAGCAAACGTCTTAACTTGAAACGAGAAATAAATAATGTCAATTTTGATTCTCTTGTTGAAATTATACTAAAACAAGATAGATATATCTTGACAAAATTTTTAATTTATCGTGATCTTAGAAGCAGAGGCTACGTAGCAAAAGAGGGTTTTGGATTCGGTGTTGATTTTAGAGTCTATGAAAGAGGTGATTTTGATACCAAGCCAGCAAAATATGTAGTATTTGGGATCAATGAGGGCATTAATTTGGAGGTTAATGATTTTTCGCAAATAATTAAAGATATTGGGAAAATGGGAAAGGATGCAATTATCGCAGTTGTGGAGAAACGGGGAGAAATAATATATTATAAAGTTTCAACGATGCACTTTACAGAAATTAAAAATTTTTAATTATAAGAGTAATCATATCATGGTCTTTTAGAAAAGTATAGGATAATTTAGTTTGAAGTCAAATAAATCAAAATCCAGATGGATTTAACCTGCCATCAGTTATTGGGTCTACCAACAATATATTGAAGTGGTAAATCAACCATTTATATCACTACAATAATATTATTTATCATGCTTGGCAATTTGTGCGATACAATAATAAAACTCGATCGCAATATAAGATTCGTCGGTATTGTCAACGATAAAGGCGAGGTCATAGAGGGAGGTTTTCAGGACGGTGTTGAACCTTTACTAGAGGGATCCGATGAGCAAGAAATGTACACAAATTCCTTATCAAATATGACATTACTCAAAAATTATAGTGACAGATTAGGCAAAGTCAAATACAGTTTGACCGAATACCAAAAGATCGCAATGATGACCTTTCCATTAGATAATGATATATTATGTTTATCGGTTTATTCCAAAGACACAAATGTTGACAAGTTGAAGAACACTATTCTTGAGATAATTTCATCACGAACTAAACTGACGACTAATTAGTCATTTTCATGCTAAAAGATCTTCATACACAGACCCAATACTACTCTTTTAAAAAGGTCAATAAAGGGTCTGATGCAAGCCCAGTAGCTGGAATTTAAAGATGAAGAGTTTGTAAATGCTGTTTTTATACAGCTGAAATATCTAGATTCCTATCAGCAAGCGACTATTGTATTGGATTATTGATGTTCATTCAATTCATTTAATATGCCAAAAATGCAAGTCGGGTTATCGTAGCGTCCATATTATAGAATAATTATTTTGTAAAACTTCTTGAATAAAAGGTAATTATGAGTTGCCCTCTTTTTTAAAATATCATAGCCGGCACATTTTTGAATTGTCGTTGTCATGGATAAAAGTACTCTAGTGCATAATCACAAATGTATTTACTTCCCTACCCAATGATTTTAGTGGCAGTATTCATATAATACAAAGCATTGATAGCGCTAATTTTTCGCATCGACATGTATGATTTATCTTTAAAAATATAGATATCTTTTGAGTAGTTGAGTGGAAAGAAAATTTATGACCATAATTCCATTAATGATAATACTATTTGTTATTAGAAAAGATATCAGAGTAATTGTTATATCTATTATTCTATGATAATTTTAGTATGACTTAAGACGCCATCACCACACATGCTTGTTTATTAATTTATGATTAAGATATAATATTCATATGATTCTTGATCCGACAAGATTTTTATCAGTCATTTTACTTTTCAGTATCAATGTAGGATAATGACGACTATGATAGTCCCCCTATTATTCTGGTTGATAGACCAGAAAAAGATGAAGAGAATTACCGGACTACCGAATCCTACAGGAAGAAATTAAATGCTCCGGCCGGGATTTGAACCCGGGATCGTCGCCTTGAGAGGGCGAAATGCTTAACCGGACTACACCACCGGAGCTTAGGCACAATGAATTTGGATCTTCATATAAAACTTATGTCACCATATGTGCTGTGCGGTACATATATACCCGAAGATATCAGGTTTTGAATTTTTTCAAGTTATTTGTAAACTCTTACTTACAATATTCGTCATTAACGGTTCCTATCAATTATTATAATATTGCAACATTTACCTAGAGACCTTGTTGATTATATAAACAACAATTTTCGATATCCAGCAGGAATAATTGGATGCCGAGCGACTAATCCTGAACTGTCGCTTGATTGTTGCGAATATGATATTGCCATTTTTAATAAACAATCGGTTGGTAATAGATTTATCCGAGTAGGCAACCATGGACTAGAATTGATTACTCTAACGGAAATATCAAGGACTAATGTGATGAAATTGCATAATATGATTATAATACAGGATGATGATAGTTTGAGTCTATCGTCATCATCACTATCATCAGCCAATAACGTCTCTGCTTTTCAACAACATTATCTTAAAGTGCTAAGAGGCCTTGGAAAAAAATCGATAATAAATTCATTATTTTATCATGAAACAATTACTAAAAATATTCAGAAGAATTCTGTATTAGGCGCTATGTGGCTAAAAATAGCTGCTTATGATTTTCTAGAAGGCATATTAGCACTGTCTGAAATTAAACCAATGCCTATACATGAATTAAATCAGATAAGAAAGATAACTATAGAGCGTCAAGACATTGCTGAAGGTATAAAGATAGCCTTGGAATGCGTAGGATTAGAACGAGCCACAAGATCTACCATATCAAGGTCTATCGAAGCAATATGTGAATTAAATTCCATGGAATATGATAAAGAATTGATAAAGATAAAAGTGAACCATTTGCTTGAAAAAGGAATGATATCGGATTGTTATTATTACCTTGGTAAAATGGGGCACAGATGTTTAGCCTATAGAGATTATAAATTCCTGAGCAAATATATCAAGTTGATACAGATATCTATGGATTTAACAAAAGATATACAACAATTAGAAAGGTTGCACATTAACCTTGTGAATATAAGTAAAATTATATTAAAAAAATTATCGCACTATCACAGCGGGTGTAATAGGCTCTAACTTTTTATTTCTTGCTCGTAATTTTGCTTTATATTTGAGATTGCGCGGCTTTGTTCTCAATCTATATCCGCAGCATGGACACCATAATCCGTCCCATTTAATGAAGATCTCACAAATCTGACAACGTTTCTGCCCACTAGCATATCGGCCGGATCCAACCGGCTTTTGTGCCTTGTGACGTACGCATATACCTTTACAAGTCATAACTTCTAACCAAAGATAGCTAGTCTATGTAGTATTTAAATCTGTGTAATAACTAATCGTGATTCATTAGCAACATTCTTTCGGTAATAAAGTAAAAAAAAGTTATTTGTTTTCTGTTTTATCGGACAGAAACGTCCTTAGCCTGGAATGCTTCGTTCATGGTCAGATATTCTTCGATTTTCATCTTAACATCATCTGGCTCTGTATCATCCATTCCTGAAAATCCCGCTTTGAATGATATTTTGTTTCCTGAAACGTTTACATCTTCAATTTCCATGTCTGCATAAACGTTTGCCATTTCATTAACCCACTCCGTTGCTTCATTTTGATCTACTCCAGAAGTATCTATGTTTACAGTTAGCATTTTGGACATTCTAAATCACCTGAACGGGATCTACTGCAGACATTAATAAAGTTGACGCGTCTGCGAACCATATTAAAGCCTTGGATTTAAACTATGTGTCGATTTTATTTATAAATAATGTTTTGAATCCAGCGTCTGTTTCACCATCAACTTTTTTCCTCAAAGCCCCAGTATTTTATTAATTCCTTTTCGAATTTTGAAGATTGATCTTCGTTTAGAGAATCTCCACAGTTCTTATGAGTAGGCATAACTCGCATACCTGCCAATTTAAAATCTACCTCATAAAAGTGGACCTTAGGACAGTTACACATCTATAATTACTAGCTCGAATCTGCTACTTATTTGTTTTGTAGATGTTTTATGATCTCATAAATAAAAAATATATATATATATATATATATATATATTTGTTCTTGCCATTTTATAGTAATACTATTTAAATACTCTAAATATTGAGCAGATAATTGGTCTGTACAACTCTTGCAAGTCTATAAACATTTATCAATTCATATATTCTATTATATTTATGGCAAATGGCATTGGGCCTAAAATTAGTAATGACTTTGGTCGCTTCATTTTGGGAGCTGTGCTTATTTCTTCTGTTATGGGCATAGCAATTGATTACCCTATAAAAAATGCATATGCGGCTGATAACAATTGGTATGTTGGTGAGGGAGCAAAAGAAAACATGTATGTAAAATACAATATACGTGAGCTCGATACTAACAATGGTCGACCTTTTGAAATGACAATTTATTTCAAAGAAAAGGATGATAAAGGAAATTGGATTGCTCCTGTATTCGTCGTCGACGAAGGAAGAGTTATTTCTGGCACCTTTTTATTAAGTGCTCTAGATTTAACTGCTTTGGGAACCTCCGATATTCCAACTGAAATGCGTCAATATAGAAGTGCATATTCTAATTCCTTAAAATGGCTATCAGCATATGTTCCTCAGCCAGGTCAGTCATTGAGTTCAGCTTCATGGGGTAAAATTGGATCGATAGGAGGTTCAGAGATTAAACCATCTGGTACCGCAAAGATAACTATACCAGCCTTTCCTCAACCAATCGATACTACAATAATCAGATATCATAAATCTGTTGATAGCGATTTATGGATTCTCAATGAATTTCCTTATCCTGTAAAAGCAAAAACCTTTGTTGACGTAACTACAGGAAGTCCTCGTGTCCAATTTGAATTCGAGCTATTAGCAACAGGTCAAGGTGAACCTCCAAAGCCTCAAGGAGAAGTTCTCGCCGTCAAGCCACCCTTGCTTGAGCGTACACCTCGAGGAACGTACTTTGTTAGTTTGGGTTGGGAACCAGAAACAATACGTGCTGGAAACGAAACCAGATTTCTCGTTGAAGTTATGGACGACACTCAATTTCCACTTGACAGAGTCAGTTACGATTTCAAGGTATTAAATTCAAACAGCACCGCCCTTTTAGATCTTCAGAACCAGTTTGCCGAGGATGGCACGGCTGTTCATCCAGTCAAATTTAACGATACTGGTCCAGCTAAAGTTCAAGTTGTAGTAAACGGTATTCAAGGTGTCAATGCAGGCGAATTTGTAGAAAACACAGAATTTGATATTGGCGTAGTGCCATAATTTCCAATGAGTACATATGATGCTAATGGCAAACAATAACAATCGGCACATTGATGGTCTTTATAACAGCACGTCTAACGAGGCCCTCATTATTATATAGATAAAAACAGAAATATCTAATCATTCTTTTATTTTTTTCTTTACGCTTAAATAATCCATAATTATCACTCAAAATGAGTGTCTCCTAGACAAACGGTTTTTTTAATAGCAGGAATTTTCTCTATAATTGGCATAGCAGTGAGTGTTATTATCATTGCGATTGGAGGTGGATTTTCAGGAGCGAGTACTTCTATTACTGATCCACCAACAGATGCTGATCTATGGAGAATAGGTCAGAAGATTAATGATGAAACGGAGCTAAATTACTCTTTGACAATATTTGGCTCGGTCAGTTCACTTACTGGTGCGGAGGTATCTATCAATTTTTCTGAAGGTAAAAGTGATGATTGGATAACAAATTTCCATCTAATCAATGACACAATCGCCGAGGATACGACCATTTTGCTCTCAAAACAGCAGTTAATTCCAAAGAATAGCGTAGAAGACGAATTTAAGCAGTATTTTAGACTTATAGAGAACTCGATTTTGTCTATAAGAGATATCGCCAGAGAACCAAAATATTTGGTTATAGGTGCCCCCTGGGATACCATTTTCGTAGGCGCGTCATCGATACCTGTTAAAGTCATACAAAAAGAAAACATAAAGACAAGCGTTGGAAATTTCGATTCCTTCGTTATTGGATATAAAATAGGTTCTAAAACAAGTAAAATCTGGTTAACTCATGAAGTGCCTCTGCCCGTGAAGGCAGAAGTTTACAACTCTGAAGGTGAACTTTGGTATAGATATAGACTCATTGGCATGAAACTATAACATAAAGTCTGCTACAACTTGCATGCCTGCAATTATAAAAGAAAGTCTAGTCTAGTGAAGATAAACATTCTTCATCAGCCAGTCGCCATAAGACTTTACTCGTTCATCTATCTTACACCAGAAATGACAAGAGCCAGGGAGTATTTCTATCCTGCCTTTTTCGAATATTATCTTGACTCCTTCCTTACCTTCATACATATAGGCATCCTGAGCTTGGATATTGTTGCCCATTATTTCTTTCGCTTTCAACTTGATACTTTGGCGAGGGATAGGAAATTTTTTACGAAATTTATCTATTACTATTCCTATATTTTCCTCTCCATAAGATTCTATATGAGAAATTTTTTTTGTATCAGGAAAATGTAATTGCAAATTTACATTATATCTTGATCCTGTAAAAAGAGATATCTCATTGATTTTTTGATATGCCTGATTGGGATTTTTATTTAAAATCAATTGTAAAAGATTTTTATTATGATCGATGTTTCCTCTTAATTCATCAATTAACGTGGAAAGAAGAACCATTTTCTTGTTCTAATTATTGTTTTATTATTGAATTATATATTTACTAACCTAAATTCATCTTTTTATTCGGGTTGATAGAAATGCATTTTATGTTTGCTTCAGACACGGATTCTGAGAGAGCTAGTAGCATAGAAGATTATCAGAACACCTGTACGGAATTTATAAATGATATTAGTAGGGATTACAAGGATTGGGTAGACAGATATCAATTATCTCAAGAAGAGAATAAGACAAGAAAAGCCACTATAGACAATGTTGTTAGAACTACAAATGAATGGATTATCAAATATGGTAATACTATCAAGAAAGTTGATATAATTATGAATGATGGTGTCAGCAAAATGGCAGAGAATACTGCAGGTTATCCTTTCGATTTTGAAGTATATGTTAACAATATGATACGCTATACATGGCATCCTATTGGCAGAATCAAGGTAAATATCAAAGCAGTTCCTAGAGAGGGAAAACTCATTCGATTAGGTCATTACCGAAAAGATCAGTTATTGTTAATCAATTCTAGTTCTACTTTGAATTATTCAATCAGTCAAGAGAGTTTGAAGTGTGCTGACTTCCTTAATGATTATATTATCATTGACGCCAGTGAATGCAAAAAATATGATCTTGTTTCCATAACCATAGTTACTGAAGAGACTGAAGGAGACTATACAACTGAAAGCAGAGGTAATTCAACCCTAATTTTATTAACATAAAAGGAAGCTCTCCTTTAATATTAATTACAATATATGATTATTTTTGCACATGTGATTTGAGATAATCTAAGACTACCAGATGTCACAGAACTGTGTATTGCACTCTTATACAAACCGCCTTTTGTAACATTATATAAAGCAAAGTGATTGTTCAACTAGATATATAGAGCAATGGCGTATTGTTTGAGTTGATATGTAATTATATTAATTGATGAAAGTTAAAGCACTAAATCTCATTAGAACTATACAATTTTTTTCTCTGCATTCTTTATTAATATCTTTAATACTTCTTTAGATTTTAATACACTCTTTCTTGTGCTGTCTTCTAATACTGCAACATTTGTCAATTTTTTTTCTATAATATCAGATAGAGCATCTTTAAAGTTAACCTTGCCTTTGCCAAGAGTTCTATGATCATCTAATAGTCCATTTGTATCAACTGCATGAAAGTGAATCAATTCTGATATTTCTGATAGTTCAGAGTTTTTTCCCGTTCTAATCAAGTGATGGGCAGTGTCAATGCCTCTAACTACATTAATTAAATTCCCTCTGCCATACGAGATAGCATTATAATCTATGGCATCAGAAAAATGCTCTTCAAAAACAATTTCTATTGATTTGCCATTTACTTTTTTATCTGCAGCGTATTTTGATATTTCAAAAAGTGAACTCATAAAATTTTCTTTTAAACTTTCTTGCCGTATCTGTCTATACGACTTCAAAAGAGGAGCAAGAAATCCGTAAATTTTTACGGCGTTACCTCCAACATAATATCCTATTTTATTGGCATGTTCAGATCTTAATCTAAAGAAAGATGGCAAATCAGAAAAACTATGTAACACCAATCTGGAAACGCCTGCAGATTCCAGATAATCTATTGTTTTAAATGTATATTCAACTGCACGCCTCCTCTCATTTTTATTTTCAGAATCAATGCTTGGTCTATGAAGCGTTTTATGTATAGAATTACTCATATGCTTATCTGTACTATAATCCTTGATTAATCTAAGGCAGTTTGGCTTTCTTCTCACCAGACAATGTAAATGATCTTCGTTGAGCTCAATACCTGCAAAGCCATCTTCGTGTGCCAATTCAATAGCCTGAGATGCATTATTTGCGATATATGGAGCTACGGATGTAACTATTTTAATTTCCATGTTAATTACACACCGTTAAAATAAATTTGAAATTACCAAGTAATTATGTTCTCTATTATATCTATGAGAACATTATTTGATATAAACAATTGCACTTCAAGATAAAGCCATATTTGTTCTTGATAATTTCAATTGTTAATTCTTAACAACTTTCAAGTACTTGATTATTATTATTAAATACTAGATTTCAAACAAATAAATCAACATTTAGAAATGTCTCGAACTTCTGATAATTCAACAGCTTCTTTAATTCTTTTGTTAATATGCCCTTACATGAAGATCTTCATTACCTGTTGATTGATTTGTCGGATTAAATAATGCAAAGATATGCTAAAAATTTCTTTGTTCCTGAATATATCATCAATCCTATTGGTCATGTTGATTATTTTTTTGTTTCTTTCTTACTTTTTTGCTATTTTATCCTGCAATATGTATATCCAAGACCAATTACAAAACCGATTAAGATCCAATAAAAGTACTCATAAAATGCAAGATACCTGGATCTGAACTTGGCCATTCTAGACAAAATATTCTTTGAAGCATATCTGATAATATCCTTTAAACTTTAGACTACCATCAGCAGTTACATTCATAATAAAATATGCCTTTATTTCGGTGAGAAGCATTACGAGAACGGATAGCAGTATCAAATGAAAATACGTTTCTAAGAATCCAATGGAGATATGCAAAAAAGATAGAAAAACGAAGCTAATAGTAAACTAATGATATCATTAACAACTCGAAGCTTTAAGACAATGCTACTGCCATACTGACCTGTTTTATTACATGATATATATATATATATATATATATATTTCATAATAGATACGCCCATCATGTTTGCTAGACATACAGACCAAAATTGCAAATATTCAATTTAGCATATAGTAGACTTGAGAAACAGCAATTAAAAATACTTATTGCATAATATTATATATTACAATGCATCTATACCAGAAAACTACATACAATAAGATATCGAAAATTATTTGATTGCATTATCTATGGTTAATAAAAGAGTTATAATCGCACATTCTGTTATTTAATATTCTAGAGATAATACTATTTTATCGACGAATGAATCTGATGTAGTCTTGAAGAATTTTAATAATCTATAGATATCCTTCTTGATTACATCTTAGTAGAAAAAAGTATTAATTCTAGACACAATTATCATATCGATTCTTTTCTCAATGCGAGGCAGTCATAACTAACGCCATAACTAACATCAATCGCTCTTTTTATCATAGAAAGTTTATTATACAGATTACTCCATTTATTTTTTGTCTTTTGTTTTTCCTTCGCTGCGTAAATACAAGCCAGCGTCACTCATAGTAGTCACTACAACTTTGTCATCTTGTAATAAAAGATTATCTGCAAATCTTGTTTTACCGATAGCTATCGCCTCTCTTTTTGCGTTTAAAATAATCACAACTTCATTCTCATCTATCATCTTCGAAGTCGATATAATTGACTTACTGTAAACATTTTTTCCGTAAAGAATAGATTTTTCCGCTGATTCATTGACAATGACATATGGAAATTGTTTCGATATTTTAGATACAAGGTCAGCCCCTTCTATCGAGAGTGAAAATTGTTTTTTTAATTGACCAATCATTAACCCAGCATAGGATGGTTGCTCCAACAAGGCTGTTTTTTCTATTTCATTTGACAAAAAATAAACTTCACGAATATTGTAATTTTTTATTTCTTTTATTAGGATAGATTTATCTTTAAAGAAATCAAAAACTCCCCATTTGTCAAATGCTCTTTTCAATGTTGTTGACTCTTGTCTTGTCAGTAATCTGTACATTTGATCTAATTCAGAAGACGCAATTTTGCAATGTAGAATCCTAAAGTATCATGAATATGCGGATAAAATCGTCTCGTATTCTTCAATGCCGGATTAAAATTAAGTACTCCAAAATTCGTCAAACCCTCAGTTCCATAACTTATTGGCTCTATTTCAACATTCTTCAGCTTCTCTAAAACATGGTTTACAATAATTTCATTTTCTTCTGGAGCAAAAGAACAAGTTGAATATACTAGTAATCCACCTGGTTTGACTACTCTGACAGCCGTTTCTATCAACGATGACTGACGACCTGCACAAAATTCTATATCTTCTGGTTTATGGTTTGTCTTTCGCGATTTATCCTTTGCAATAATACCTTCGCAACTGCATGGCGCATCCAGTATCACACGGTCAAACCGCATGTTTAGATCCATTGCTTTGTTACTATCCATCTTAAAGATGCAAGTATTTATGACACCACAACGTCTGAGATTAAATAGTAAGGCTCTTATTCTTCTAACATTGGCTTCCAATGCAACAAGAATACCAGTATTTTTCATTTTCTGCGATATGTAAGTTGTCTTTCCACCTGGAGCAGAAGCCATATCTAGAACAGTTTGGTTTTCTCTGACATCTAAGGCATCTACTGCTAGACAGGAGCTGAGATCCTGTATATAATAATAACCAAGTAAATATTCTGTGGTTGCCCCGGTTCGAAAAGTTTCTTTCTTAACAGCTAAAACATCATCTAGTATTGTATCTTCTAATTCAAAGCCTTTAGATACAAGTCTTTCCTTGAGATCTTTAGTTTTGATTTTCAGCGTATTAGTCCTAATATATAACTTGGGCTTTATCTCCATCTTCTCTATAAGGCCTTTCACATTGGGCACGAATTGGAGAAATCTGCTTATTAACCATTCATGATAACCGTACTGCTTGGCAATGCTACATGATGTTGACGAATTGGGAAATACAAATGTTTTCAAACAATATGCCTTTTGCTATGCTAAGATATTATTGCTATTTAATGGTTATTTAATGGAGATATTCATAGGATTTAAGTGAGACATCTATAATAGAAATAATTTTTAAATACTTTGATTTATGTATGGCATATGGGAATGATAAATGCTTTTTATATATTATATAACTATGCCAATGCCATGGCGCAATTTGATTGTTTTTATGCGAGACTACTATGAACAGTTGTTCTGATTCACTACTTTTATGAACCATATGATAACCGCCACGAAGAGTTTATTAAAGCAAAAATAAGACCATGACAATGCCCTATACTACTTGATGGGGTTAATACTGCGACGGTCGTCCAGTTTGGTCTAGGACATCAGATTGCCAATCTGGTAACCCGGGTTCAAATCCCGGCCGTCGCATTTCTCCTGTTCTATGAACCTGAAGATTTACCATTTATAGTTGGAATTCTGTCTTAAGATGCTGAGTATGATTAAATATTATCTATCATATGGAAAAAAAGACGATTATGCTAATATAATAATAATAATTCTAACTTAATTTTTGGTTTTTGGTTTTTGTTTTTCTTTTTCTCATCGTTATGTTACATGGCGCGGCGCAATGTTAAATCATCTATAACCTACTCCTACTCCCCTTGGCCACCGCAAGCACAATAACCCAGCTCATCTATCCTTTTTTCACAGATAGGACATCTGTCACCATATTCGACCTCCCATGCATGCTTACCATACATTTGAAAATGGATATCAATTTCAGTTGGTATTATATTATTGTCAATATTGCCCTCATTTTTATGATTGCTATTATTATTGTCTTCAATAGAAGCATTTTCACAATTTGTATTCATAACATTCGTGATGCTACAATGATCTACCTTCTTATTTTTGCTCTTTCTGCCATTTCTATTATCCATCATAGACAACGTAAAGATTAGGCTGTATTTATTAGATATAGCGGCTTTCATCTGTGTATCTTCTTGTGTTTTTGGCATTAGCTTTAATTATTCTAAGTGCATTTTCTGCTGCCTCTTTTTTAGGAAGCTGAATCATGAAGATATTTGAAGTATTCTGAGGATAAGAAGCGTTTGAAGCGATGCCAATTATTCCTGTTCTCGTTAGAGATTCAAAGAATTCTAGTATATCATTTGCATACAGAAGATAATTCTCCTCAATACCTATATTAAGAAAATTCAGTTTAACATCTACAAAAACATCTTGACCATCATGGAATACATTCAGTAATGTATCGACTGCTAGTTTCTTTCCATAAATGGAGCGCATAATTTCTTGGAACCTATCTGGATTTATAAGAATGCAAGGGATCTTCTGTCCGTTAAAATCCATTAGAGTAATCCCTTCTCTATGCAAATTCTTTAAAAAATCTTCAAGGGTCTCAAATCTTCTATTTTTTGCCATACTAATAAATAAATAATTAAATGATTAAATAAATAATTAAATCAATATTCCAATAGTCCTAGAGAGTTACTATTGATTCTGTCTGAGTGTTTCAAGAAAGTAATTTTTTAGATCTATATTATTTTGCATTTTCTTATAAAGATATTCATGAGTCTCGCACAAGTAAAATGGCATTTGGTTTACTGATTCGATAATATTGTAGTTGCTCCTTTCTTTTACAAGTTCCAGTTGAACTACGAAGTCTGCATCTTCACCACATATGTTGCAGCGAAATACATCGTAATAGGGATTTTCAAAATTTTCGTCACTTTTATCGTTTGTTCCTTCCTTGTCCACAGCCCAACGATCGTAATTCTCTCTTAAATAAGTTTGGAGTCTAACATTAATGCGATACTATAATTATATTAATCAACAAAGTTTTATGGATTTTGCTAGCATTAAAGCACGATTCAAGTCATCATGTAGTATTTCATTATTTTTGTATTTACTGCTAAAGTAAATTAGATCTGTCATTTTGCATCGGTCAATATTAACCACGGTCGTTCCGTCAGTTCCGGTATTAGTGTTTGCATTAGTTAATATTAGTAATTTATCTGCAAAACCAACAGATTTTACTGTATTAGAAATCTGATCAAAATTCTTGGTATGATCTTTGTTTATTACTACAGCAACTGCCACCTTAGTTCCAGATGTATCATTATAAATAACATCAATTCCAGAGGCTCTTCCATTTGGAGCTTCAAATTTGGCTACGCTTCCCATGTCGTGGGCATAGTTTAAGAGGTCTTTTACTGCATCACGAACATCTGATTCCAGCATCTGAATATCATTAGAACTGCTTCTGATTTTTATAAAATCAGAAAGTGGAACACCCATTATACTTCCTCTAATTCTTAGCCCTGGGTGAGTGCTTTTGATTGTATCATCTATGGCTTTTTCGTCAATAATCTGTGCGTTTCTTTTTGCAGCATTCTCTGTTGCGTGATATAATATATTAGTCATCGATCTTACGTTTCTAAAATCAGGGAATTCATCATAAATTACTTTTATCTTAGCTGACAGTTCATTTTCATCTTGTAATTTAAAAGATTTTTGAAGATCGTAATGTCTCACATATTCAAGTATGATATCAAGTATCTCTTCTAATGTGTTTGAACCTGCTAGATCGATTTTGTAGTTTGCTTTTTCTAACCTATCAAAAATAGAACTATCTTCTTTTCGTATCTCTTCATATGAAGAAGGTGTCAAAATTAACATTAATACAGTCGATGGCAAGTGAGCATTAATGACTGCTTTAACAAAAGCTAATGATTTTTTGTCAGAGTCAAATTCATCAATTTGAAGAATAGTCAATTTCTTTAAAAATTTTAGATTTAGATTAGCCATTGCTGATATGGTGGTAATAATATCTTCCATGCTTCTAATATTATAAGCATCATCCCTAAATTTTCCTCTGATTATTGATTTCATAACATATACCTCAGCTGCTGAGAATTCTCCTATTAAAACCTGATTCATTGCAGAATAGTCTGGGGCCATTGTCCCATCCAAAATCTGTTCTGCCTTATTAGAGAGACTTTTCCTTCTGATAAAATCAACAAGACCATATTTGAAAATTTTCTTTGCTTCATTATTATTCTGTTCCGCCTTGTCTTTAAGATAATAAACAATCGCTTTTCTTAGATTGTAGATATATTCTTTATCAAGACCCCTTAGCATTGCTCCATAAAGACTATACATGTCCCGTGGAAAAACTTGAGATAGGTCAACGTAAGATATAACAGAATTATTACATATCTTCTGCAATCCTCTAATGTGCAAAGCCAAGTGTGTCTTTCCGGATCCAACATCTTGGATTAGAGTAATTAAACGAAAATCCTTGTCGGTTGCTGCATTACCAGTAACTTTAGAATTCAAATCATCAATACATGATAGCACAGCAGTCTTTGCTTCCTTATGTCTTCTTCCTCCTAAAACTTGAGCATCGATTAGTGTCGGTGTTGGACTACTAGGATATGGATTTTGTGCTAAACCATAAGGATACACTATATACACCTCACAAATCCATGAAGCAGACCTCTAACAGTCAGTCCCTCATAACCACCTGTAGAGAGTTCGTATTTATCATGGTACGAATTTGTTAATTGCTCAACAAAACTATAGAAAATTTCATTTGATATGTTATGTTTTTTACACAACTCATTTCTCACTTTTGATAGTTCTACCCAGCCTATTGAACTAGAATGATTTTCAATAGCCAGATCAAATTCGTTTTTGAATGTGTCTAATTGCATTGTTGGTTCATTATTAATACGTACTCGCGAAATACTATCCAAATTGTTTGTCGCAGTCAATTTCTCAGAATTCTTAAAATTATTATCAAGCGTTTCCAGGGTTTTTGCTAGACCGTCAGATGTTCTATTAACAGACAGCTCTAGATGCTTAACTGCCTCATACATAAATCTGAACTTTGGATCTGTATTTAACAGATTCTGAATATAATAATCTTTATGCCAACAGTAATATGCTGTACCTTTCTTATCGACAGAGATATCACCAGACGTCACGAGACGATCTATCAGAACATCAATTTCCATGTCTTGGAATTCTTTGCGCAGGTCTATTTTTTTTATCCCCGCTGTGCCCGTAGAAGATATACGCTCGGCAATTATTTGCTCAGGTGACATGGGATAAAAATTCAAAATCATTATATAAATCTAAACGTAATACCTTTCCACATGTTTTGTAAAAGTAGTTGAACCTCCGAAAGAATGATTAAGTATATAATCTACATTGATATGGGATGATGATTACTCTTTCTGAAATTATGATGAAAGTACTAGGGTAACTGACCAAATCGTTTCTATGCAATATGCATATATGGCATTTTCAAAATTACAGAATAGAAGAAGAACAACGGTAATCATGTAATTATTAAATACACTCGCCAATTACATCCTTCGTCTGGTCTGACTGCTATACGAGTCTGAATCTTTCGAATGATACGAGATTTTTTAAGTGTTTTCATATTCTTTGAATTTTTCTCTTCCTCGCTTCATTAGAGCAAAAATAAAAAGAATAATTGCAATCCAGATTGCACTTAGAACTACGTTAGTGAAACTAACGTAAAGATAAGGAGTCGCTTCGATTAAGTTAGATTCTATTATTTTAATAGAATTATGTAGATCTGCCAATCCAGTATTATAAGCAGCGCTATGTAACTCCAATGATGAAATAGAATTGGCACGTGAAAGCATTGCATCAAGCTCGTTTTGAATCAAGCCGAAATCTGTTCGTGAATTTGGAAATGCCCATACTGGATTTCCGTCATTTGGAATCAAATTTTTTACTGGCTTGATGTAATCTGCCACCGCTTCTGGTGATTGAGCAGCTTCTGCTCTTGATAAATAGCCTACTGCTTTGTCTAATGGATAAATTGTGCTCTCATATCCATAATAGGCTACTGCTGCGCCAAAAGCTAAAATACTCAAAATACCAAACAACATGAGTTTATAATATCTAGGTTTCATACTTTTTCCAACAATTGACTTACCCTTTGTCGTTATTTTTATTGTTTTTATATATACTTTAGAATTTAATCTTTCGGCTAGTTCTAAACTTATCTTTTCAACAATTTCTGACGAATGATTTGGTAGAAATACATCTCGCTGCGAGACACTTTGTAATCTTTTATTCGATTTATTATAATTAAACGAAGAATGAGATATGCTCAAATAAGCAACATAAATGAAACCAATTGTTTGAAGTAACAAAATAGGTACAAATATTGGATTACCTGAGAATATGGAAATAAAGATTGCCAGAGCACCGTATAGCCCAAAAAATATCTCTAGCAAAGTAGTTTTGGTAAAAGGTAGAACATATGATTTGTTTTTCCAGTTGTCGCCTTTTTTGATAACACCAAATTTAGGAGTACGTAAGAATTCACTCTTTCCTATCAACAATGCTTCAAATATCGCTACTGTATTGTTAACAGATATTCCTGTGGCAAAGAAAATTAAATAAAAATATTGTCTAGCTTTTACTTTCCATTTATCTCCCCAGATTTTCCTTATGATATATAGATAGGTAGCAGGGCCCATCATGATATAGATTAGAATACCTGTAATAGGAGACCAACTTACAGCATATAACGTATAATCTAGTGCAAGTAACATTGGAAAAATAATAAATTGAGTTAGAAATAATGGATGAACAACGTGTCTAGTGAGTTGAATGAACGCCTGAATCTTGGTATCTATAGGTATCTTTTTGTCTAATGTAACATCTATTAATAATTTCATAGCAACCTGCATAGAACCTTTTGCCCACCTAAACTGCTGTCGCTTCGCTGCATTGATCTGCACTGGAAGCTCTGCATCGACAATGATGTCCTCAAGAAAAAGACACTTCCAACCTTTAAGTTGGGCTCTATAACTAAGATCAAGATCTTCTACAATGGTGCTTGTATGCCAACCTCCAGCATCATTAATACAAGAAGCTCTCCAGATTCCCGCAGTTCCATTAAAGTTCATGAATAAATGAGTCAAACTTTTTGCTTTTTGTTCGATCAAGAAGTGTAAGTCAAGTGAAATTGCTTGTGCTTCAGTAAGTGAAGAATAATTTTCGTTAACGTGTCCCCATCTGCATTGGACTAGCCCTACTTTAGGATCTGAAAAGTGACCTATTGATTTTTTCAGAAACCAGTTAGGAGGAATGAAATCTGCATCGAAAATAGCAATAAATTCTCCTTTCGCAATCTTCATACCGGCTTTCAATGCACCGGCTTTGTAGCCTGATCTCTTGTTTCTATGCAAATAGATTATGTCAAAGCCTTTGAATGTATAATGATCAACTATTAACCTGATCATTTGACATGTATCATCATCAGAATCATCCAGTATCTGAATTTGCAACTTTTCTTTTGGATAATCGATTCTACATACAGCATCAATTAACCGTACAGCTACATACTTCTCATTATATATAGGAAGTTGAATAGTTATCACTGGTAAAGAATTGTCGTTTATAGGCTTTAGTTTCTTATTCATTGCTTTTTGATGTCTTATATTGTGCTGGGACTGGTAAGAGAGATAGAAAAAGTTAAGCGTATAAACAGTCACTAACCAAGCGATTATAATGAATATAGCGTAAAGAAATGCACCAATTCCACTCATCCTATTCTGTCCTTTGTGCGGATGTTAGCATCCTAAGTATTTATAGTCACCGTAATCATTTGCGGATGTCAGCTTCATACTCTATATATATAGATAGATAGATATATATATATATATTATAAATTATAGCAATAATTTTATATTATTTTTAAAGGAATATTGTTTAATTCTTAAATGTAAAGAATAAAAAATACAGAAACAAGTATTAGTATTATTATTATTTATTGACCTTTTTGGAATATTTTGACTGCTTGAGGAGGACACACATTCTCACATGCCATACAAAATATGCAATCCTTTTCTCTAATCATGAAAGGTTTCTTTTCCGATGCTGGATGTCCTGGAGTATCTAGCCATTCATATACATTGACTGGACAGGCCTCAATACATGCTCCATCTGCTATGCATATATCAAAGTCAACGCATACTTCATTCCCCCATATTCCAAGCTGTCCTGGTGCATCTAAAGGACCCCATACCTTAATGCCCTGGAATGTACCTGCCTGTTGTCTCTGTGATTTAAAGCCAGGATCTATAGGTCCATCTACCTTAGAATAGTTGGTTCCATTACCTGTAAGAGAAATAGTTGTGTTAGCACTACTAGTGCTACCTCCTGCTGTAGGAGCTATAGGTGCAGGGGGAGAAGAGATCGAAGCAGGAGGTTTTGGAGCTGCTGATGGCGACAGAGGAGAAGTGGCAGTCGTAGTTGCCCTTAATTTAGGATTCTTTGCTAAGGGAGTCAGTTCTTCTAATTTCTTCATGGCTGCTTCAAGTGAAAGCTTTTCAGCCTTTTGATAATGAGCAATTAACTTATCACCAATTTTTGTGTTCATAATGATGGTATCAATTACCATTTTTGCATTTTTATCCGCCTTTTGTCTATAATTTCTAACCCAGTATGGATTGCCGAAAAACTCGAGAGGCTTTATTTGGTAGATTATATCTACTACTTCACCTGTAACTATTTCTACTGTAATAAGCAAGTCTGCAGAAAGTTCTTCCTGACTAAGTGGATCAATACCCTTCTCATTCCATTTGTAAGTTGCATAAATTCTGTCTGCATATGCATCTACAACAAAACCAGAATTTTTCAAATCAGTCATTATGCTGGAAATATCAGAATGGTCAGTAATATCAACAGGGATCCTAAACACACCCAGTCTAGATCCATGGAGAGGATAAACACCCCTTTTTGCAACTTCAGAAATCATTGCCCAGACCCTATTCTTTAGGAGCGCAGACATTGTAAGTATTTAAATAAATTAGGGCTAAAAGGCTTTCGTTTATTCGTCGTCAGGACAAGTAATCTCTCTAATAGCCTTATATTTTGCATCTATTTCTTCAGCAATCTTTACTATATCCTCTAATTGATAGTTTGCTCGAGGAAAGTGCCATCTAATCGCGACGCTATGTCCATTACCATCCATATCATAAATCATCCCCTTTTCTGCTCTAACGCCATATTTTTCATCGATACTATATTCGCGTACATCCAAACCCCTTTTTGTCTTATCCTCCAATATTATAGTGGTAGTATCCTCGCCGTCATAAATGAGATAAAACTGCCCTCTTTTTAATAGAGGTTGTTCCTGATTCATTAAAATACTTTAGAAGTTATCACTTATCTTTCTATCGGATTGCCGATCATATTACCCCATTCAGTCCAAGAACCATCGTAATTCCGTACAGAAGGATATCCTAACAGATATTTCAAAACGAACCAACTGTGAGAAGACCTTTCCCCTATTCTGCAGTAACAAATCACATGTTTGTCTGAAGTTATACCTCTTCCTTCGTATATTGCCTTGAGATCATCTACACTTTTGAAGGTTCCGTCTTCTCTTAGCGTCTGTCCCCACGGTATATTTTGAGCTCCTGGAATGTGTCCACCTCTTTGTGCATGTTCCATCGGATATTCCGGTGGTGCTGTAATTTCGCCTGAAAATTCTTTTGGAGATCTTACATCGACAAGTACTGTTTCGGCTCTCTCAATTGCCCTTTTTACATCAGGCAAATACGCGCGGATACCTTCATCAGGCGGCTGTGCAATATATTTTGAAGATTTTGAAGTAGGCTCTTCCTTTGTATACTCTCTATTTTCCATCTCCCATTTTCTTCTGCCGCCATTCATGATCTTGGTTTTTCTATGACCATAATATTGAAAGACCCACAATGCAAATGCAGCGAACCAATTATTAAAATCCCCGTACAGTATGATGTCAGTCTCTGGTGTAGCACCTACTCCTGACATAAGTGTCTCGAATTGTTGCTTATTAATTATGTCACGTCTGGTCGGATCATTAATATCCTTTTTCCAGCGGACAATATAGGCACCTGGTACATGACCCTGTTTATACGCATTTTCTGCATCATAATCAACCTCTAGAATTCTAATGTCAGGGTTCTTTAAATTTTCTGCTACCCAATCGGTCTCGCATAAAACTTCAGGGTGTGCGTAATTAAAACTAGACATACGCGTACTAGCTTTATCTACTACTTAAAATATTTGTTCAAGAATTAACGTGTTTTTGCAAAAAGAGGGTATAGATAATTTTCTTGCATAATTCTGAGTTAATTTCTGTCATATTCTCTATCCTGATTTTTAAGAACACGCATATACTAATTCAAGATAGATGTTGTTGTGTTAAGATATTAATTTTTTATAATTCTCATAAACTCTTCGAGTTTGTATCCTTTTAATATCCTTTAGTTACATCCGTTAAGTCAGTAACGATCTTTAGAAAATAGAAACTGATCAATACAATGGATCTCAGATTTACGCTACTATGGAAGCTTGGTGACACTTTTGGTTCAGCTGCAAATGAATATGGATATGGATGGACTATAGGCAGTAAATCGTTAAAGATAATAATAATGGACCGGGTGGGATTCGAACCCACGACCACCTACGTTTCCTTTGCCTGACATCATCATAGCATGCAAGGCAGGTATTCTACCGGACTAAACTACCGGCCCTCAGAATATGCCTAATCGTTGATAATTTAAGTGCTTTGCGATTTCATACTAAAACATGAACATTTACCGCGATTAGAAAAGAAGAAAAATAAGATTTGCTAATGCTTGTGGTTTTATAAAAAGATACTATCATAAAATTTAGTCTACTTATTTGTTGACTAGTAATTCTTATTCTATATAAAATAATGTTCCGCAAGAAATAAGTTTAAGGAACATTATTCTATCAATATGTCATTTTTTGGAGGAAATCCGAGTAATAATGTTAATAAGCGTAAATATGAACATCTAACTCTTAGTATAAAGCAGACAGTCTTAGAAAGGGCACATCATCGATGTCAGAAATGTTCAGCAAAATTCAGAAGTGATATACAGCCTCATTTTGAGCATATTAATGGATCATTAAAAGATAACCGACCTGTGAATTTACGCGCTCTTTGCCAACAATGCTTCAAATCAGTAGAGGAAAAAGAAAATCGAAAAGGCATGTTTGGAAAAATGCGTAATTCCCTTGAAGCGATATTCGGAAAGTAACAGAATAGATCTATATATAGTGTTACATCTACTGTTCTTATAAAATGATAGTATTGCAGCTAATCTGTGATATTTGTAAGAAAGTTATTTTAGAGAAGGAAGGAGAATTATATCTTAGTCAAGAAAAATTCCCTATATCGAATGAAGAAGCCATGATGCTAGACAAAGAGCATCGAGGACACGAATGCCATATAGAAGCGATAGAGAAGGAAGCTTAGAAGATGAAGAATTAAATGAATATAGTATAAAATTAATACAATTAATTTTCTACTATTAGTGGCGATGAAGAGAATGAGCATAAATGAAATAAATGATTAGATAACGGTTATCCCTCTGAGCCAATTGCATATCCATTTATACAAATTGTTGCTGTTGTCAGAATGCAGAAAAATTGTTAACTTTTCCTCTAACAGAACTATAAGCAAAGTCATTCCCCACAAGAGTTTGCTTTTGAAATAAGAGAGTATAAAATAAAAAATGAGGATGCATTAGTTATTAATTATGTGATAAGTCAAAAATTACTGGAATGATACTATAGATTAATATTTGATTCACCTATAGTTTTCTTAGAAATAGGTACGTCTTTATAATCATATTATGTTCTTCATGCTAGGATCAATCGAAAATTGAGTGATGGTATAATATTTTCTTCAAATCCAGATGAAATAAAACAGCCTATATTTTGGTTCAATAACTTTGTCGGTGTAGGATATCGCTATCACGACGTATACATGAATGTTTTACCGCTATTCGAGGACAAAAGGTATGCATTTAAACTATGGAAGAAAACAATAGAATGGTGGCCTGATGACGAAATAAAGCTTAGGTTTGTTGAATACAATGATAAGTATTGGTTTATTCTTTATGGGGGTTCCAAATATAAAGGTGATAACACCGGTTTCGTAAAGCATTTTCATATATCAGAAAATTATAAGAGATTCAAGCACGGCTATGAAAAGCAAGTTCTTTTGCGTTTTGCCATTTATAAAGAAAACAAAAATAAAGAGATGAGAGATAATAAATTTGGTCTTGAATTATTAAAAAAATCAAAAACTATTTTTGATATCAAATTTTTGAATTATTCCGATCTGCCATTCGATAGCATAGAGAGCAAATGTATTCAATCAATGGGAGGTCCAAATGCTTAGAAAGTTTAGTTGTATTGAAGCTTGCTCGGATTGTTGTATTTATCGAGAATACTATCCCTCTATAGAATATGGTAAGGCGGGGGTTTTGATACTTCCAAAAGAGAGATCTAAAATTAAGGATCAAATAAAAATTACAGATATAGAGGTTAAGATACTCCCCAGATTAGGAATTGGCAAGAATCGTAAAGGTGATGGTCCAAAAAGAATACTCGCTTATCAAATGATGGGTAAGAACGCTGATGGGGACCTTTGTCCTTTTCTAGAAATTGATAACCCACAAAAGTCACCTCATGGCGGATTTAGATGTAAAATATATGAAAAGCGTCCATTAGCATGCCATGCTTATCCTGTACTCCAAGAGAATGATAAATCTGTTGAATTAGATGGTAAATGTCAATTCTGTCAAAAATTCTCTTCGCCTTATGACAGAGATACTCTACAAGATGAAATCGAAGCCTTAACCAAGATAAAGGCAGAATTTTTTGTTGACGAAAAGATAGAAGTTTGGAGATACGCAACTGCAGTTGGAGATGAGAAAATCAAGCACAAACTTTTACCTGAAGGTTGGGTACTTCAATATATGTAGTATTGTATGATAGGGTCGGATATTATCCTTACGTTTCAATTCTATCGCGTAGTCGGTGTACGTTAATTAGATTAACCCATTTATTAGATAAGAATTTAGTCATAACGCAGCTTCTGTATCCTATTTAAAATAAATATGTGATGTTGTTATTGTAGATGTGTACATTCCTAGGACTTTCAGGAGTGATATATGGTTAACTGTGTTTAGTGACTCCATTTCTATGAGTTCAAATATTGATATTGGTTCATACTTGTTTGTTAAAGTTCTATCACAATCATAGGCTCAATCCTATAGGTCATTGTTAATCACAAGTATTACTATTTTGTTGTAAAATGTCAAAATTCGTGGTTATATGAATTGATGGCGGCAGGATACTCTAAACGGCGTTTACTGCCTTCTATAACTGATCGTTCTTGAGTATACTGAATCTGGCTGAAGAGTTTTTCTTATTTCCAGTAATTTACTTCAAGTTTTGAATTATATGGTCTCATGCCGAGAATTTTGTCTACAGGATCTCTCTTTTTGAATGTATCTCTTCTTCTTCTTCTGCCTCCTCCTCCTTTTCTTTTTGTTATGTAGTAATGTAAAAGTGTTAGGAGATCTTTATGTTACAAATTATGATAGTTATTCTCCAAGTTCATCATGATCCTATCAGCAACAAAGTCTGTGGAAGTAGTAATAGATTGAGACCATCTACTATCGGTTTCTCCTATTCATCTATGCTTTATTGCCATAGTTTCTTTAAGTTCCAATACTTGTCGAAGATTATGTGCAATGAGGGCTTCCAATTGTTGTTTCATTTTTTATAGGTTTTCTCTTGTGGAATTTACTTCACAGTCTCGCCTGCAGTCACTTTGCAGTTACTGTAGTCACTTTGGACTGATACATATCCGAGATATTTCATTCAACATCCATACAATGATCCAAGACCTTCACCAATAGGAATAAAGTTTTCGTATTGTAGTAATAGTAATTCTTATTAAAAATCGGGTTATTGCTACTGATTTTTTGGTTAATTAAGAAATTTAATGTAGAGTCATAATACTAATGCGAATGTTAAAGAAGCTGTCTTATTTTAGAGATATTCCCAAGATCCATTTCCAACTCCTATAATAATATGGTCTTAACTATTGCAACGTTCATAGAAGCTGTGTATTTTTTATAATTCCAGCAAATTTTAATCCATAAATTATAGCCAAAGTTATTCCAAAACCTATCATAGGTTTCCATGGCATAGCCGGTAGTGTAGGAGCACTGAGTTTTATCTGGTGATTATCAATGATATTAGATATATAATCTCTCACTTTTGCGTTCCATATTTTATATTCTATACTATGTTTTGTCAATATCGATTCTATTTCATATATGACTGGAGCTCTTACCGATCTGATATGTTGTATGTATTTACGTGAAATCTCTACCTCCGCTTGTATGGCAATTAAGCCCTGTTGCAAATCCAACAATCGGACATGCATTTCCCATGGCTTACAGAGTCTTTTTGTAAAACCACTGCCAATTTGCATTGGCTTTTTATTCTCAAATTTTACTCGTCGAAATCCCTCTGTAATAAGAGCTTTAATTATTTCGTCTTTCTTTATCTTTACCATTAAACTTAAGTGGTCTAATTCAATTTCTTCATGACGTATAAAATCATGCAATCCTTTTACAACGCTTATGCGCCTAGGATAGCTAGTTAAGAACTCGGACATATATCAGGCAGTCATTTTCAGTATAACGCGTTATTAAAACTCTATGTCTAAATAATTAATTCTGTTATATTAGAAAATCAATTTTGATATTTCACAGCCCTCATGTAAATGTCTTCTGTCGCATCTACGGCCATGTCATGCCAAGAAAGTTTTCTGTCTGTAGCTATTACTTTGATATTTCGTATAACTACTCCAGGTATTAATTCATTGCTTTCACCCATTGCTGAGACTCCGATAGTCGCAAGACTATCTGCGACTGCCTTAAGAGTTACTTTGAGAATGTTTCCAAATAGATCTATTTTTCCTCTTTGATCTTCAACAGGTTCAAAACCCGCGCATGATATAGCAATACCTGTAGTACCAATTCTAGTGGGCATTAATCGGCTATCTGCAATAATAACCATAACTTTAATGCCAAGGTTCAGCATGAACTTTCGTCGCAAATTCTCTGCAGTCTTAAAAGGTTGGCGAGGATACAAAATCACAAATCCTGAAGATGCATTTGACTTGTCAATTCCTGCATTGGGGGCTATAATTCCATCTTTGATTGCAAGCAAAAAGCCAGGTATACCTTTGAAGATATAATCAGATTCACGGATAACAAGCTCAACTAGCTTCGCGTTCATATGATATTTAGATGCAAGGTCTATTGCTCTCCCGCTTATCCTCTTGACACTATCTAACCTCCTTACAGAACCTTCACTCATAGAAACATATTTACTTGAAATTACAAGAATATCATTATCTCTGAATTTAAAACGTGGTAAGTTGAGGCTTTGAAAAAGATTGAATTTGCTTGTTTTTAATGATACTGATAAAGGCAGAATTTCCAATAGATGTAATATTCTTCCCATGCTTTTGTGTTTTACGTTATGCAAAAGGTATTAATCTGTGATTTGACTCGAATTATCGATATAGTGAATAATTTTTGGGTATGACAATTACTGAAAAAATACTTGCTCGAGCAGCGGGAAAGTCTCATGTCTCACCAGGCGATGTAGTCTTTGCAAAAATAGATAAAGTCATGCTGCATGACGTTTCTGGACCCGGAGTTATCAAGGTATTCAGTGAATGGGAAAAAAAAGGGAAAAAACTTGAGCGGATTTGGGATCCGGATCGAGTCTGGATAACAGAAGATCATTTTGTTCCAGCTGCTGACAGAATTTCTGCTGATAACGTCATTGCTCTTTCTAATTGGAGTAAGAAATTTGGAATAAAAAAGCATTTCAAATACGGTTTAGGACAGTACGGCATTTGTCATACTCTCTCACATGAAGAAGCACTGGTGCTGCCTGGAGAGGTCTATGTCGGAGGGGATTCCCATACAAATACTACGGGAGCAATGGGATCATTTGCTGCTGGTCTAGGTCATACAGATATTGCATATGTTCTAATGAACGGCCAAATCTGGTTTAAAATACCAGAGACGATGATGTTCAAATTGAAAGGGAAAAAACCTGACTATATAATGGCTAAAGACATCATACTAAGGATTATAGGTGATATTGGAACTGATGGTGCAAATTATAATGCAATGCAGTTTTCTGATGAAGTAATAAAAGATCTAAGTATGGAAGAGCGTCTAACGCTGACTAATATGACTACAGAAGCTGGTGCCAAGAATGGAATTATTGAACCTGACTCAATTACCGACGAATATCTCCGCGAGAGAACAGACTCTTCCTACTCGGCAATGCTGGGAGATTCTGATGCAGAGTTTTCTGAAGTATACACTTACGAAATTGACAAATTAGAACCGATTGTAGCAAAGCCATTTTCTCCTGGAAATATTAGCATCGCAAGAGAATTGCAAGGTACCGAAATAGACAAGGCATATATCGGATCATGTACAGGTGCAAAACTTGAAGACCTTCGATTAGCTGCTAAATTGCTTAAAGGAAAGAAAGTTAAAGTTAGAACGGAGGTGCTGCCAGCGGCACAATCAATCTATATGAAGGCCATGAAAGAGGGCTTAGTTAGTATTTTCATGGAAGCAGGAGCTGTTATTGGACCGCCGACTTGTGGTGCGTGTTGCGGAGCACACATGGGAGTGTTAGGTAAGGATGAAATATGTGTGAGTACGACGAATAGAAATTTCCCAGGCAGAATGGGACATGTGGAATCAAAAACATATCTTGCATCACCTCTTGTAGTGGCAGCATCAGCCATAACAGGGAAAATTACAGATCCGCGAGACACAAGGAACTAATTAAGATGAGAGGAAGAGTTCATAAATATGATAGAGCAAATATTGATACCGACGTCATTATTCCAGGTCCTTATCTTAAAATCCATGACCACAAAGAATTGGCCAAACATGCTCTGGAGGGAATAGATCCCAAATTCCCCGAGAAAGTATCATATGGAGATTTTCTCGTTTGCGGAAGTAATTTTGGTTGTGGTTCGAGTAGAGAGCATGCACCCATTGCTCTTTCCGGCACTGGTATAAAGGCAATTCTAGCACCATCTTTTGCAAGGATATTTTATAGAAATGCTGTAGATGGTGGCTACTTGCTACCAATAGAGGTTGAAGAAGACATAATCAAGAGAATTACAGACAAGGATTATCTGGATATTGATATTAGTAAGAACAAAATTACCAATTTATCAAACAACGAGTCCTACTTGATGAAGCCATTTCCTGCCCTAATCGCAAAGATAGTTGAATCTGGCGGATTAATAAATTATAAAGGAAATAGCAATCTCTAAGTTTTCTTAAATGGTATTAAAATAATTCTTTACGAATTATTGAATTAAAAAGTTGCAATTGTTATAACTATCTATAATGCGTTAAACTAACTCAAATACTTACCGTTATATCTCTTGCTTTTAATAATCTGTTTACAAAAAATTACTAGTGTTCTGATATATAGTAAATATCTATTAGGAATTAAGTCCTCATCTGCTGTACAAATAGACTATTCTTTACCTCGACATGTATTTTGCGCAGCGTACCCATCAATATATATGGATCTTGAACTTTGATGGTTTCATTAGAGGTTAAGGGCTTTATCACAAAGATGACATATGTGAATTTTTGCAATGACATTAAAATAAACACAGAAATATATGATCATCTTTGGTTCTAACCAGTTACAATCATCAATATATAGTCACCAATATTTTATATGTTCTTCAGATTAAGTATTTTCTATGTCATCGAAGCTCATTAGTAGTTGTAAGTTGAGCACGAAACAGGCAACCCACATACTAATACTTCTATGATGAAGAATAAGATATTAATAAATTATAACTACCGTTATTTTCAGATTATATAACTCACAACAAGCGTATTACATCACTATCATACTAAGAAGTATTGCAAAAAAAATTAAGTGTGTTGAGATTTGGATATGTTGTTATGGAGAAAATATTCAAATCTTATTTATAATTTGTATCCTCTGCAATGAATAGAGGATATAGTGTATATGTCAAAAGATTCTAAGTTTAATTCTACTCAGAACCTACCCCAAGATGCAGCAAAACTAATAAAATTACCCAAAGTTGCTGCGCGTTATATAGAATTAGAGCAGTTTAAGGATTCCGACCATCATAAGGGATATTTCTGCTACAATTGCCTGTACTTTGTCAAGCCATACCATTGTGCCGTTGTAACAGATGAAGGTATGGATATATTAGGTCGTTCCTCCGGCGTTATTGCTCCTCACGGGCTGTGCTCACTATGGATGCCAAATGAAAAGGAGATACATGGTTCAGGTGCTACTGCAAGAGGTGGTGGTAGTAAATCAGAGGAATCAAACATCAATGTTTCTGCGACCTTTTCATGTGATACATGCGGTATGAAATTTCAAGCCCGTGAAGAGCTTAGACAGCACACAATACAGAATCATACGGCAAAATAAAATAGTCATAATGAAGAACAACACAATAGTGAATTTATATCATCATCTCCGGCTAGAGCCATTAGTATACGCTATTATACAATAGACAACTAACCTGAAAAAGGGACATCATATAATATCTGCTTTAAAGCAGAAGTTACTAGACGCACAATTTCTTTAGATGTTTAAATCTGAATAGAATGGAGGATTAAAGTCTAAAGCTCTTTCTGTATATTGGTTGAGACAGAATAACACATAGAATATCTATTATGATAATGTCAACAATAATTATAATAACATTGGTAAAAGATCAGGTGGATAGTTGTCATATGCCAAATACATCCCATTGAGACATATCCCTTGCATGTTTTTGACTAGAATTGCAATACTTTAGAATGTTCAAGAATTTACTTGAGTAATAATTCAAGAATTATCTTAAATTCTCTATAAGCATTGTATGGATATGACAGAGTGACTGATTATTGAACAAGGATTTTTATCCAGGTTTTTATGAGACACTGTATTAATTATCTTATCTTAACTCTACGTAAATAGTGCCGTCTTTCTCCATTATTGGATATAAAGTCAAGTCATCTGACTTTCTCCACTCGAAGCTTTGCTCCATCCAAGAGTTATCTTTTTTCCATGATTTCATATGTTCTAACTTTCCGGTAAATACATTGTATTCATATCCATGCATATAACAAACAATATTATCTCCATTTAAGTCGCCTTTTGAAAGAGATGCGCCTCTATGTGGACATGAGTTATTGCATGAAAATAATCTCCCACTTCTCCTTCCTACTAGTATATCATCCTTGTTAATTTTAAAGACAATCATAGAGTTATCCGTTAGATCATTGCTACTACAAACTCGATAAAGCATGAATATATAGACAGAAAAGAAAAAGAAAAAACCTTTTATAAATTATATAATTGCATCAAAGATGGATGAGACCACCTTGTCCTCTAGTATGTGGTGATTGACCTACAAAACTCCTTCTAAAGTGTCCTGAAGGTCTTTTTGATAGAAGTTCAATGAACCATGCTTCATGCTCAACTTCTTCTTGCATAATATTTTGTGCAATGTCATATGTTCTGGGATCTTTTCCTGCCGTCATATCGCATACTTCCCCCCATGATCTAATTGCACACTGTTCGGCTTCTAACAAGACTTTTAGTATCGAGTTAATATCTTCCCAGTTATCTGGAAGATAGGCATCAGGACAACCAGCCTGATCTGCAAATTTCCTTATATCCCTAGGTAAACCGCCTCCCAATTCATAGAGTCTAGGAACCATTGCTTCGAAATGGTTTCTATCTTCAATTCGCGCATCCTCTACTATCTCCTTAATGCCTTCACCCTCTAGTCCAGTGCAATGCATTCTTAGTATAGTATAATAATAATATGTTGTGAATTCTGCACCGACTCCTTTGGTAATCAATTCCTTTAGTTTTTCTACGTTAATTCCATTTTTCTCAAGAACTTCTAGTGCTACAATTTTTGGAACGGATTCTTTCTTTGTACTGGCACTCATAGTTAGATCTAATAGTATTCATTATTTAAAGTCTTACTACTTTTCTGAATACAACTAATCTCTTAATTATCCTTTCAAGGTTTTTAAAGGCAGTTAATAATCATGGTATAATATTAATCCATCTCCAATAATGTGGGTAAAGAGAATAAAACTTCATTCCACAATGAAGGGTTTTATAATAAGAGGAATAGGATGTGATATCAATAAAGGTACAATAACACAGAATTGCATAATTTTTCAAAGATATAGAAACTAATTGAGGAATCTTTTCATCATGTCGGTCGGACACTTTTCTCTAATATAGTTATCAGTAGTTCAACTTTTCAGGCACCTCTTTTTTATTTTATAACTACAGTGAGCATATTCTATGATGAAGAGCTACACCAGATACAAGAAATGGCCTTCCTGCTGGCAACCACTTTAAATTTCCTTTTCTTCTCAAGTTAGCAAATCCTCAAAATAATATGTATAGAAATTAAGATAGCCCATATTCTTTCCAATTATTGTCAACAATCATCTTTGTCTGCTCATCGACTCTAACCAGTTGCTGGGGTTCCCTGAGATATCCTTCTTCTTTCCATTTTGCAGTTGCATCTATCCCCATCTTTGAACCAAGGTTAACTAGTGGAGAAGCTGGATCTAAAGTATCAGTTGGTGTATTATCAATTATCATAGTATCTCTTTTAGGATCTGCTCTTGTTGTAATAGCCCATATTACTTCGTTCATGTCATGTACATTTACGTCATGATCCACAACGGCAAATATCTTGGTAAGAGATAGCTGACCCATCCCCCATAAACCCATCATAACTTTTCGTGCTTGGCCAGGATAACGTTTCTTGATTGAAATCACAGCAAGACCCTGGAACCATCCTGCCGGAGGCATAGAAAAATCTACTACTTCTGGCTGAAACATTTGAATAAGTGGCAAGAATGATCGCTCAATAACTTTTCCTATATATGCGTCCTCTAAAATGGGCTTTCCAACAACAGTCGTCAAATAAATCGGCTTATTTCTTCGCATGATGCCAGTAAGAGTAAACGTAGGATATGGTTCGGGGGGTGTATAATATCCTGTATGATCGCCAAAAGGACCTTCTATACGGATATCATTTGGATCTATGTAGCCTTCCAGGACAATTTCGGCATTAGCAGGAACTTCCAGGTCGACGTTCTTGCATTTAACAAGTTTTATTCCTTTCTTCCTTGTTATACCTGCGAATAGAAACTTATCCATACCTTCAGGGACTGGAGCGACTGCACTGAAAACTGTGGCCGGATCGGCGCCTATTACTATTGCTACTTCTATGCGTTTCATTTGCTCCTTCATTATTTCATAGTGCTGTGCTCCGCGCTTGTGAATTTGCCAATGCATTATTGCTTTTACATCATTTATAACCTGAATTCTATACACTCCGATATTTCGAATTCCTGTTTCTGGATGCTTCGTAACTGTTAATCCAAATGTAATAAATCTCCCTGCATCACCAGAAAAAGATTTTAGGATAGGTATTGAATTTAGAGTTGCATTATCTGTTTCTATGACTTCCATAACCGGTCCTGACTCTGTGGCTTTTGGACCATATTGTGCTATCTCCGACAGTTTTGGTATCATTTTGAGTTTGTTTAGCATTCCTGCAGGCATTTTCATTTTTGTAAGGTCCACAATTCTGCCTCCTATTTCTTCAAAATTTTTTATTTCCAATGCAGTTTGTAATCTTGTTAGAGTTCCGAAAGCGTTACCTAACACTGGCATGTCATAACCTTCCACATCTTCAAATAATACTGCTGGTTGATTGCCAGCATACATTAGTCTACGCATAATCTCTGCAATTTCTAAATGCGCGCTTACTCTTTTTTTATTCGCGCCAACTGTCCGCTTTTTTCTAGTACTTCAACATACTCACCCAAGCTTTCGAATGGCATGGCAAAGATAGTTAAACAACGTTAGATAAGCCTTGCCTAATAAAGGGATTAAGATAAATACACATATACTTCAACCTAGCATGTCATTCCAAAAAGTTGACGCAAGCCAAATTAATAAAGTCATATATCATTTACTTTTAGATTGTAATATAGAGTCCTAGTTAGTTGTATGTAATAGTTAAAGCATACGCTCTCCATCTTATCATACTTCTAAGAGTTTTAGATCATAGTTGAATCTTACCTGATACCAGCAGATTTGTTTATTATACATATAGCATATTTATATAAAAAGACGATAGTATTGACTTTATTGCTGATTTTTTTCTAATCTGTCTCTACATATTCAATCAATGTGATACTAGTATTATTTATATGAGAGTTTATGTATTATATTGTACTTTCTAAAAAATGCAAACTTCAATCATATGTTCTGTATGTAGCGACGGACAGATGGTCACAGATCCAGAATCTGGTGAAATCATTTGCAGGAACTGCGGAATAGTAATGCTTGATAAGATTCAAGAAAGCAGACCAGAATGGCGAGCTTTTACCGCAGACAGCAGTAATGACAGAAGTAGGACAGGAACTCCTAGCTCATTGGCCAGGCATGACATGGGTCTTTCCACTGTGATTGGAAGAGCAGATAAAGATGCCAGCGGAAACACAATTGATGTTTCCATGCGTTCTACGATGGACAGATTGAGAGCATGGGACTTTAGAACACAGGCACATACGCCTACAGACAGAAATCTCAGACAAGCTTTCAGCGAGCTTGAAAGGTTAAAGGATAAGCTTGGATTGTCAGACGTGATAATTGAAAAAACGGCTTATATATATCGCAAAGCACAGGAGCGTGGATTAGTTCGAGGTAGAACTATATCGTCAGTATTAGCAGCCACAATATACATCGCTTGCAGAGAGAGCGGAACCTCACGAACACTTAAAGATATCGCTTCGATTAGCAATATCAAACGTAAAGATATCGCAAGAACCTATAGACTTTTGGTTCTCGAGCTTAATTATAAAATTCCTATGGTTGATCCTATAAAGTGTATTGTTAGAGTAGCCAACAAGGCTAATCTCAGCGAGAAAACAAAGCGTCAAGCAATGAATATCATGCATAGTGTCACTAGAAGTGGTATTTCAGCCGGTAAAGATCCTATGGGACTTGCCGCATCAGTCCTTTATCTATCTTGTATGAATACTGGGGAAAGCAGAACCCAAACAGAGATATCCGAAGCAGCAGGTGTAACAGAAGTGACCGTCAGAAACAGGTATAAGAATCTAAAGAGACAACTTGATCTAAATTAGATTCACAAATCATTTTTTATTATTATATGTAGAGGATCATATGAAATCTATAGATAGACCAATAATCTCATAGTATTCTGTATTTGGCCAATCTCCCTTCTAATTATTAATTTCGCATAACAACAGTTAATGATTGGAGCACTTTTGAAGGTTTTTTAAAGGTCAAATATTTTAACGAAGTTTTTTTCTATCTATAAGATCTTTTATCATTGTTATTAGAGCCTAAACCACCTATTTCTCAGGACATCAAGCATTGTTAGAAAGGGTATTAAATATATAAAATATTAGATGACGAATTCATTTTTTAAGTGAATTCGAATGATGACTTGAAATAAATATCTTTTATTTCTATTGTAGCAAACTACGAAATCAATTTAATCAAGTGATCTCCGACAACAAAAAATGTTTGAAAGTGGTCATATGCATAACTAACATACAATATACAAAAGGGCAAATCAGTAGAACTATAAAAAATTAGAAAATAGATTTATGGCTTTACTGAGTTAAAACAACACAAATAAAGATTATTCCTATTGACGAATTATTCTTACGCAGCGTCATAACCATAACTTACGTCCAATAGTATAATTGAATAATAAGAGTTTAATGTGGAAATAAAAAGGACAATAGGTATTGTTGTATTAGAGGTTACTACCTATGTCTTTAGCAACTTGTCTTTTTATTTGGTTAACTACAATTCATTAAATATATTAGTTATAAACCCTCTATCACTTTTTTTGTTTTAATTCTTTTCTTTGCAATTAATACTCATCTAACTTGTAAAATTTCACAATTATTACTTTAACAACGGATCACATTTATGATTATCTAATATCCGTATGCACCATCTGTTGGCTTGCACTGGTTACAGAGTTTGAGATCCTTATTCCGATCCGATTTTACCATTGAAATTTCAACATTTTCCAGTCCACACTGGTCGCATTTACCAATCATATTAACCGATACTATATACTTCATTGTATCAGAAATAAGGATTGCATATCTGTCAAGTAATAGTGAAAATGATGATTATCATCTTTCGATAATGGATGTTCCAGATCTCAGATCCGATAATTAGCAGATCTATATATATATATATAAAATTGTGCCCCGCCTCTGACCCACACGTATTCACTGGTAGCCATACACACATGTGTATTCCTCCTCGTGTACTCTCTTTAACGGGGGTGCCATATCGTAGTGCGTACGGGTGAAATTGAGAACTATGAAATAATCATACTCCTCCATCGCCCCTCACGCACTAATAATACGCAATTTACAGATACTTATTCACAAATATAAACATAAACTATATTCCAAGCAATTGGGATAGATTTAATTCAAAAGCCGAAACTGGTACTCTAATTTTGAAATTCTCTATAGCTAAAGGAGTGATCTCTCCGATCATTCCGATATTAGATCTTTTATCCAAAATGACACTAGCAGATCTGCCTTCAATAAAAAACGAATTTGCATTTTCTTGTGTAAAAACGTCTTTGTCGAATGCGACTTTCACGAATGTCTGCATGATCGATTTTATTTCCGTAAAATCCGCATTGTTATGCGCAATAACTGCTGCCAGGCACCAGCTTTCCTTGATAGTATTGTCTCGATGGAAAACTTTTCCTATTTCAAATAATTTTTGAGGGTATTGCCAGTGCACATTATGAGATAGTGATTGTAATAGAGATGGAATCATAGATTCTCTCAATACTTCATGGTCCTTACTTTTTGTCGCATCCACCGATAGAACATTATCAGGTGTTTTTAATCCCATAAGATCATATTGGGATTCTTTGTTAACAAGGCTAAAATTTACAACTTCTAACATATTTAATCCTGATAATGTTCTTCTTACAATGTCAAAATAAATTGAAAGGGAATTTTTCTGACCAACAGAATTCCAAGCTGACATTGTAGGTTTTAAGTTATAGACTCCGTATCCTATTGCTACTTCCTCTACAATATCTATTGCATGAAGTATATCCGTTCTATACCTTGGAACGATACATGTAATGATATCTGTATCTGTAGCATGCGCATCCAATCTACTTTTCTTCAAAGACAGTACGATTTCTTTCTTTGTTAATTCTAATCCAAGTAGACTATTAATATAACTAACATCCACGTCAATAGACAGTGTATCCATCTTAGGCGTAAACTGTATCATTCCTGAATTATTAATGGAAACATTATGAATCTCAAAGCCAGTATCATGGAATGTAATTGCTAATACAGCAAGAATATCGTCCGCTGTCTTTTGATTGTTCGCTGTAATCTCAATAAAGAGATTATTTGTTTCAGGAGTTACCTTAGTTACATTACCATTGATGATAGGCGGGAAGGATAGAACATTATTATCTTCATCAACAATTATAGGATATCTATTTGATTTTTCCAGAATATGTCCATATTTTCTGCCACTATCAGATTCATTTAAAATCTGCTTAATAGTATTACTCGATGTTCCATCAAGTGGAACAAATGAAAAATCATCAGAGACAGTTTTATAAGTAATGGGAAATTTGATCGTATCCAAATCATGTATTCCAATTGAAGCTTTTTTTCTTCTTCTACCTAGGCCATTATGAAGATCTTCTTGTATTGAAATTAATTGTTTGATTGCCTCGTTGTCATGCACGTCATTTTTCTTTGCGACTAAGGCTACAATAACAGGCCTAGTCTGTTTTACTAATGACTCTACGTTGATTTTGTAAATATTATTCTTGAACAATTGGAATTTTGGAATTCCAGTTTCAATCTCTAGAATTCCTTTTAATGCCCTAACAATTCCATAACCTGACGCAAAATCAGGCCTATTTGGGTTGTACTCTACTCTAATCGTTTCATTATCAATTCCTTCTATATCAAGTCCTATGTAAGGAAGAGAATCTATTAGCTCGTTAAGATCTTTCCCAGGAAAGAATTTATTTAACAAGCTGATAGAGATATTTACAACTGGCAAGATGGAACACTCCTAAGCCATCTTAAGTCATTGCGATATAAATCTCGAACGTCATTTAATCCAAAGCGTAGCATTGCAATCCTTTCTAATCCTCCTCCCCAAGCAAGAACGGGATTTTTTATCCCGACAGATGAGGTTATTTCTGGTCTTAATATTCCCATTCCAAATAACTCTACCCACTTTCCTAGTGACTCGTTATATATCATCGATTGAAGCGATGGTTCAGTATATGGAAAATAAGTAGGCCAGAACTTGATTTTCTTTATGCCTAATTTTGTATAAAATTCAATTTGCAGACCCATTAAATCTCGCAACGTAACGTTTCGATCTGTAACAATTCCCTCTACTTGATTAAATTCAATCAGATGTTTATAAGATACCTTTTCGTTTCTGAAAACTCTCCCAATAGAAAATATTCTGCATTTTTCAGGTTTGTTTTCGGCAAGATAATTTATGGTAACAGATGTAGTATGTGTCCGTAAAACTATTCGCTTTGCTTCTTCAATATTCCATTCATATTTCCATCCGTTTCTGTGAGTTTCAGAAATCTTTTTAATTTGATCCTCGCTAGGAAGTCTATTCTCCTTTATTCCTGAAATATAGAAAGTATCTTGCATTTCCCTGGCAGAATGATCCTGCGGAGTAAAAAGTACATCGAAGTTCCAAAAACTAGACTGGATTATGGGACCATCAATCTCTGTGAATCCCATTCCAACAAAAATTTCCTTTACTTCATCAATTACATCCATTAATGGATGCTTTCTTCCCGGATATACCGATTGTACAGGCGATTCTACATCTAACGAACTGAATTTAATGTTCCTCCACCTCCCTGAAGTTATCATTTCTGAGGTTAGCCTTCGTTCCTCCATTATAGGTTGATCTATCATTGTTAACAACAATTGCTTACCTTCTGCTGTTAGAGAGATTTCAGCAGTTTTCTCCTTTTTTTCTATTACATAACCAGGACGTTTTTTAAGCATATCAAATGCTTGTAACTCTTCTGGATTCAGGTTTGATTTTAGAATTTTTTTTTGCTCATTCAATTTCTGCAATAACTCTTCTTCTGCCGATTGATAATTTGCTAAGCTAGTCACAACAATTTCTTTCTCGCCAACTGACGTTTTTCGTTGTTCGATCCATTTGTTTCTCAAAGCATGTCGAAATGCAGAGCTGGTATCATTACCGAAGAAAAAACCTTCTTTGAAGAGATCCTTTATGCCAATATAATGCTCCCCTGTTTCTAAATTCTTTTTTCCTTTTTCTTTTATGATTTTCACGAGCTTTCTTTCAGGTAATTCATTTACTCCTATCTCCCCCATATCTGAACCAGGCAAGATAATAGTAAATGATCTATCAGTGAAAGATATCAAATTCTTAAACTTTAACCACTCTATACCACGTCTTACTTGATCAATACTAAGACTTGTAATATGTGCAATTCTTTCAGTAGATATCCTATCATTAGTAGAAAGTACTTGTAACAAGGATCTCTCAATAGGATGGATCTTGCGACTATTACTCAATGTTGCCAAAGTTGTCAGCAGAAGAAGACTTTTTAAACGTTTAATGTTTGTCAAATTGTCAAAGTTGAAAATTAATGGTAGATCCTATTTCAAACGGTCATAATGGTGAAACTGAAGATAGTGTCCATAAAGAATTCAAGGTGACACCTTGGGAAGTAGAAGGTGAAATAGATTACAATAAACTGATAGAAAACTTTGGCACACAGACCATTACCCCCGAGATACTTATGAAAGTAAAAGATCTGACTGGAGAAATTCATCCAATGTTAAAGCTTCAGTACTTCTTTTCACATCGGGATTTTGACTGGATTTTAAGCAAATATGAGAATGGTGACAAATTTTATCTTTATACAGGTAGGGGACCTTCAGGCATGATTCATATGGGTCACTTGCTGCCATGGATTTTTACAAAATATCTTCAAGACAAATTTAATGTTAAATTACTATTTCAATTAACAGACGATGAAAAATTTCTTTATGGGCAAGATCGTACACTTGAAGAGATAAAACACTATACTTATGAGAACATATTAGATATCATCGCAGTTGGTTTTGATCGTAGAAAAACGAAGATAGTTGTAGATACAAAACATATCAAACATTTATATCCCATAGCAACAGAACTTGCCAAACGAATTACTTTCTCTACTGCAAAGGCAGTATTTGGTTTTTCAAATTCTACAAACATAGGCATGATAGGATTTCCTTCAATACAAGCCGCTCCGTGTTTTTTACCTTCGATAATAGAGGGTAAACCAACTCCGGTCTTAATCCCTGCAGCAATAGATCAAGATCCTTATTGGAGAATGACTCGAGATGTAGCAGAACGATTAGGATATCATAAGCCTGCTCAGATTCACAGCAAGTTTCTACCTGGTCTTGGAATTTCAGGCAAGATGTCTTCTTCAAGACCTGAAACAGCATTATTTACTACGGATGATCCTGAAATTATAGACAAAAAAGTTTCTAGTGCTTTCACAGGAGGACAGGCTACCGTTGCGCTTCAAAGAAAATTGGGAGGCAACGCTACTGGATGTCCAGTATTCTGGTATCTACGATATTTCTTTGACACAGAAAAACAATCTGATGAACGCCTAGTAAAATGCAAGAGTGGAAACTTGCTTTGTGGAGAATGCAAGAGTGATCTGGCAACAAATTCTAAGTCCTTTATAGTAGATTTCAAAAAACGCAGAGAAAGTGCAAAAGATATAATTAAGGAGTTTATGTATAATGGAGAAACTTAAGGTGAAAATACCATAGCATTTTCAGTAAGATTTGAATGCGAGGATAAGTATGAAGCAGAGAAACTAGCAGGTCTGGTAGCGGTTCAAAAAAATGATACTACTATGATTACAGGTATTGCTGCCGTTGTCAATAATGAGATAGTCCTAATTCTAAAAGATAAATCCTCGCATAGTGTCCTACTGAAAGATAATAATACTGCACTGAGACTAAAATATTTGATAGAAGAAGTATCAAAAGAAAAAAAATCAGTCATAGCAACTAAATTTGAAAATTATATTATGGAAATTATTGTTTCAGATGGCTAATACACATTTTGATTGGAGAGAAGCAGGTATATACTTCTGCCTTCAAATTCGGATTTTGAACTCATCATTGCACCTGATTTTTAGCATAGTTCTTTATTCATTTTATCTGTAAGTATATGCTGAACCTTTTGAAAATACAGACCCGTAGAATATGGCATTATTGGAATATATTCTTCAATTATTTGTATCACATAGGGTACAGCGCGTTTTGATATATCCATCTTAAATTTCATCCAAAGAACTCTGTCTTGTTGGAAGTGAATTTTCTTTTTTAAGTGAGGGGGAACAATTTCGATTGCTTGATCTTCTATTCTTTTATACCAATAAGCAAGAGTCTCAGGGTCTAGACCTTCTTTGAGACTCTTTATCGTCGTGCTGATTTTACCTAAACTGAATTCGAATGGATTATCATTACGAATACTCATATTTATATACATATACGACTGGTCAATCTAGGATAAAACGTCATTAATCAAAAATGATTAGTCCTTCTTTAATTTTTCTTTAACAATTTGCCAAAGGAGTCAATTTCACCATTTCTTATTCTTGTAGAAGAGATAGGATAGCCATCTTCCGCTCGTATCATATTAACACTAATAATATTAAGAGGTCGTAGACCGTTTCTAGAACGTATATCATTTATAAGATTTCCCTTTATTGCTGTTTCAGTGCTTGATACAATAGCTTCTACATCTCCATAAATTACTGTTGGCCCATATATATCCTCGAGCTTACTAATTTCATAACTGACATTGCCAAACTTCTCTTTAATTTTTTCTTTTAGGTTACTTGTTCGTTCCTCATAATTATGATGTAGAGTGTTATTACCTTTAGTACTTCTTGCGAAAGCATCGCTAGAAACTCCAATAATTACTTTCTTTCCTAATTCAAAAGCTTTTGAAAGCAAAGCCAAGTGACCAATATGTATCTCATCAAATGTTCCACCAGTTGCTACCACATTATATTTCTCTTCCATTGTTTGTATTTTACTAAAATCAAAGATTTATACAAATAGCGTATATATGTTTAAGATAATGTAAAGAGATTGACAATCCAAATGCACCATCCTCAATTTCTGCATAGATACTAATGATTTTTCAATAATAGCAATAATTTTATATTATTTTTAAAGGAATATTGTTTAATTCTTAAATGTAAAGAATAAAAAATACAGAAACAAGTATTAGTATTATTATTATTTATTGACCTTTTTGGAATATTTTGACTGCTTGAGGAGGACACACATTCTCACATGCCATACAAAATATGCAATCCTTTTCTCTAATCATGAAAGGTTTCTTTTCCGATGCTGGATGTCCTGGAGTATCTAGCCATTCATATACATTGACTGGACAGGCCTCAATACATGCTCCATCTGCTATGCATATATCAAAGTCAACGCATACTTCATTCCCCCATATTCCAAGCTGTCCTGGTGCATCTAAAGGACCCCATACCTTAATGCCCTGGAATGTACCTGCCTGTTGTCTCTGTGATTTAAAGCCAGGATCTATAGGTCCATCTACCTTAGAATAGTTGGTTCCATTACCTGTAAGAGAAATAGTTGTGTTAGCACTACTAGTGCTACCTCCTGCTGTAGGAGCTATAGGTGCAGGGGGAGAAGAGATCGAAGCGGATGTGGGTGAAGGGAGAGAGCTTGGAGAAACAGATGGCTTTGCAGTCACGGAAGCCGGTTTCGGTGGTGCAACAGCTTTAGCGGATTCTGCAGCCATAGCTTTTTTCCTTTTGATAACACATAATTGATTATGTACATCTTTCATACTGCCAAGGGTCAGCGAGTTGCTATGTACCAAGAGGGATCCACAGTCTTCACAGACATATTCGTTTAAGTTTGACACTATGTAGACTTGCAATTAGTTATTTATCAATTTTTGGAATAGTTCTAACAAGGTAACCAGATTGACTCAATGACAATACAATTTTTATCCAATGTTATTATTTGCAATTCGTCATTATAAAAGATCATCGGAATGATAACATTAATCGTCACCCTAAAAGTCAGAGAATTCTAAAACACATCATTTGAAATAATCCTGTTGAATAGAGAAAAATGAATTCCATGCTTTTGCTATGTCATTGTTGTAATCCGTAACTGTTTCAATTGTTCTATTGTAGATTTTCAAATTTTCTCTTGCTGCGTCAAAAGCAGTAATTGTTAACTGGTTGTTGATGACGGCTGTTCTTATCATGTTGTTGGTGATATCATTTGACTGTTTTGCGAAGTGGTCTAGATATGGCGCGGGCACGGTAAAATTCCAGCCTCCTGTTATCTGTTTATGCGAGGAAATAGCATTCTGAATTGTGTTCTTTATCGTTTGAATAAAATCTAATTGCAAATTTGAAATAGATTGTGAATATTGGGGTTGAATTTTTGCCCATTCATCTACTGTTCGGATAAAGTTTTCTTTTATAGTATCGTAAATATTTTGTTCTTCTATGATCCCTTTGCCATCATTATCTTTTGATCTGTAATTTACCATCTTAAACATATATATGAAGCATCCACCTTGATATAAACTTTGGTTATATATGGCATCGTTTACCATTAAAAGGCTATACCCTCATCGTATATGCGTGCTTTATTATATATAAGTTATTTTACTCTCGCAGGAGACGCATAATTTCGTCAACAAGAGATTTTAATGTTATGGCTATGTACTGGTTCTAAATCATAATTTTTGATTATTATAATTCTTTTATTTGAATCATATTAAACTGACTATGTGTGATTCCTATTGCTAACGTCAATTTTTTAATTACAGAAAAGATGTGTAGATCAGATTGAATGGGCAGATAATATATTCTAACCTATAACAATAAGTGATAATAAAGATAACCCTTTAGATATTCAAAGTTGTCGGGTCTAGGTCATGTATATTGGAAGGAGGTAATTGAAGTATTACGCATGATAATTCCCCAGTACGATAAAGTTAACAGGGCTATATCATTTGGCAGAGATAACGATTTCCGTCTAAGAGCAATACGGGATCGTATTTTTCCAGGAGAGACCATATTAGATGCGGGCTCTGGTTTTGGAAATATGACTAATCTTGTATTAAACGAAGTAAGAGACAGTACCAAAGTTATCATGTATGATCCTATTCTTGATATGTTGACAAATGCGAAAAATTTTTTTAGTCATAACATGTTGCAATATGTTACCTCTGGTATTTTTGAATATCTGCCTTTCCAAAATAACGTTTTCGATGTTGTAATGTATGGTTATTCACTACGCGATTCAATTGAATTAAAACAAGCAATTGCAGAAGCATACAGGGTTTTAAAGTTAGGAGGTCGCATAATCATAGTTGATATAGGCAAACCTGACAATCTGATAATAAGAGCAGGGGTTTCCTTCTATCTAAAATATATTCTCAAGGTACTCGCTTTTGCTGCTGCCGGAAAGTCAGGATTAAAGTTCAAGACACTCTATGGTACTTATATCCGATGGCCAACAAACTCTGAGCTAAATGCGTTGTTATGCGAAAAGTTTTCAAGCGTGAAATTTGACAAAGCAATGATGGGCGGCGCCATTATAGTTTCTGCCTATAAATAATATTTTGATATTAAAATCCCGTTTAAATATCTTATAAATATCTTTGGAATATACTTATGAAAAGAAATATTATTTGAATTATCTTATACCAAACGTCCTTATAGTAGAAAGTTACTTAGCCAGAATCAGTTGGTTAGAATTCCGAAGCGACTGGTACGATACAACTTAAAGAGTGAATACCATATAATTACAAACCAATATGCGAGTCGCGATAGTAAATCTGTCCTCGCAGCAAAATCTGTCTACAATAGGAAACAACAATATGCTTGTGAAAAGTGCGGTAAGGTATTTAATGCATGGAAAAATCTACACCTACATAAAGTTGAAAACCATTCTTACTGACAGCAGAGCATCTCCCATCCATATTATCAATTAATAACACGTCTTTGTAAAAAATAATCAACAATATTTTCTTGATATATCATTGTTTATATATAAACAGAATCAATTATAGCAATAAAGTTTGAAATAGTGGGTATATCTGTTTATCCGCTTAATATAGTATATATATTTGGTTACTCTTTAACCCTGATAGGGTACAAAGCCACGACTGATTTCCTAAAAATCGAGCTACATTGTCATAATACTTTTTCCAACTATCGTAATGGATCTGCACGGGTCCCCTTTGACTGTGGTGTAAGTATAGAAGAGCAATTAGATATAGCTTTGAAGAAAGGCATAGAAGTCCTTTTTGTTACAAATCATAATACTCTAGATGGCTATCGTCAGATACTTGAACATCAACAAAACCACGAAAAATATAAGAATATATTGATTTATCCTGCAGAAGAAATTACAATAGACAACCAAGGACATGTTTTAGCATACGGTCTGACTAGCGAAGTAAAAGCTGGAATGACTCTTGAAGAAACATTAGATGAAATCAAACGACAAGGTGCAGTTTCCTGCGCTGCTCATCCCTTCGCGGTAACCAATGGTATTCGCGAAATGGCATCTCTCTGTGATCTTATTGAATCCTTTAACAGTAACAACATAGATCATTTTTCTAATATTGTTGCAGAGAGATTCGCAAGGCATAAGAACATACCATCGATAGCAGGAAGTGATTCACATATTGCTCAGACAATCGGCAGATGTATAAATTCGGTGGAATCAGAGAAAGACCTCGATAATATTTTGCAATCCATGAGGCGGGGTAAATTAAAAATCATCAAAGCAAATTATACCTCAAAAGAGGAAGTCTACAAGCATGCATATTATATTCTGTCTAGTTCTAAAGAGTTGATTTTAGGCTATACATCGAAACATCATCCCAATGCTCATTGGGCTGCAAAGTGGGCTTTGGATTCTTATACTATGAATCCAGAGAGACGATTCTGGAGGGCGTTGGGCGCCTTTACATTATACTTGACAAAACGAGCTTCTGAAAAAGTCAATGTTAAAGGACACAATCCTCAAGTATTTGAAAAAAGATCTTGGAGAACACTAATTTATATGAGCCTTGTTCCTTAACTGAATCTCGCGTTTTTTATTCCTTCTGTCATCAATAATCCACTTTGTTACCAATATTATCCCGAAGACAGGAAAACTTGCTATAAACAAGTAAGGGAATGCCGCTGTATAGATCGATGGGTCAAATATACTCATATCATCTGCTAATTGATACTTTAATAATAACATAATAACAAGCAATTAGCTTTTGCAATAAAAATTATGACTCGAAAATATGAAATAGAATTTTGTTTGCTAAAAACAATAGTGTTATCTCTGGGAAGATAAAAAAAATTCGGTTTGCTCATCATATTTTGATTACAGGAGTGGATGTTGTTAAAATTGCTCTTAATAGTTGGCAAGAATATAATAAGATGCCATCTGAAAGAGAAGCAGTGACAGTCAATTCTGTGAAGGGATATTATATGCAATAGGTGGTTGGGAGGCGTGAAGTCTAACGGCCTAGTTGAAACAAATGATGGATATGATCCCAAAACTCTAGTCTGAACAGAAAAAGGCATCTATGCCCCCACCATTACAAGGCAGCATCTGTCTTCTGCTATAGTTGACAAAAGATATACGTTATCGGAAGAAGGTAGAGAGAAAAATCATCTAATGTAGATGTGAATGGACTATATGATCCCGAACTAGATTCTGGACAACTTTATAGCCTGTGCCATCAAAAAGAGGCGGTTTGGCTGTTGCATCAATCAATCAGTCAATCAGTCAATCAGTCAATGGAAACATTATGTATTTGGACGAGGAGAATGAGGAGAAGAACATAATAGTATATTTATCAATAACCAAAAATACAATTCAAAAGATAATGAATCGACTTCTGAACCATCTATCCATCTTCAAGACACCATTTAGCACTCGTTGGTGTCGGTAACCAAATTTATGTTATTCGTAGAGGACCAGAACCCCATATTATCGTATCCGCAAGTAATCAAATTTTTCATGTTGGCAGAGATGATCAGAAAATGATGAGGGGTTCAAAGTTGATAAACATGAAAGAAAAGATATTTGTTTTTGTAATCTTTTATCAATAATCTCTATAATACTGATAGCCGCGTAAAGTTAATTAGAAGCTGAATCAGAATTTCCCTTAGATAATTTAATGTATGATAAGAGCAAAGTTCAAGGGATCTTTGACAATATTATTTCAGGCAAAGATAAAGTAATAACTGAAGAATCCGCCAAAGAGATTTTGTCTGAATATGAAATAAAGGTCCCAAGATATGCCTTAGTTACCGATGTCAATGAATCAATTAAAAAGGCAAACGAACTAGGATTCCCATTAGTGGCAAAGATAGTTTCTCCTCAAATTTTGCACAAAACTGACGTAGGTGGAATTCGAGTTGGTCTCAGCTCAGAAGAAGAGGTTCGTCAAACTTTCACTGACTTGTATGCCAGGCTGTCAAAGGAGTATGAAGTTAAAGGTGTACTCCTTGAGAAAATGGTTCCAAAGGGTATCGAACTGATTGTAGGTTTGCAAAACGATTCTCAGTTTGGACCGGTTATTATGGTTGGTCTGGGTGGCATTTACACGGAAATTTTCAAGGATGTAGTATTTAGGATTCTTCCTATAACAAATGCTGACGCGACTACTATGATCGAAGATCTGAGAGGAAAGCAAATATTGAAGGGTTTCAGAGGAGCCGACCCTATAAACATAGAAATGCTCAGTGATGCACTCGTAAAGATCGGAAAACTTGGAATAGATATGGCATCCTATTATGAAAGCATAGATTTCAATCCTGTCATAGCCTATCCTAACGACTATTATGTGGTTGACGCAAAGATAATCCTAAGAGAAAAGCCAAACCTTGAAGCAATTTCAAAGTCTCTTCCCGATTCAAGTTACATGGATCTATTCTTCAACGCGCGATCTGTTGCGTTGATTGGTGCTTCTCCAGAAACAGGGAAGGTAGGGAATTCCGTCTTTGAGAGCTTGGTCAAACATGAATATAGAGGTAAAGTATTTCCGGTAAATGCTAAAGGATATCCAGAAATAATGGGTATTAAAGCTTATAGAAGCCTAGATGAGATAAACGAACCAATAGATGTTGTTGTTGTTACAGTTGATCTCAAGTATGTTCCAGATCTTCTCAGGAGTTGCGGAAAAAAAGGCATTCATAACATGGTGATCATTTCCGGTGGAGGAAAAGAACTAGGCGGAGAACGTGCAGATATTGAACAGCAAATAAAGGAATTGTCAAGCCAATTAAAAGTTAGGATTATCGGACCTAATTGTATAGGCATATTTAACGGCGAGAACCGTTTGGACTGTGCTTTCCAAGGCCACCAAAGAATGTTAAGACCGAAGAATGGTGAGGTCGCTTTTCTTTCGCAGAGTGGGACTGTAGGTATTGCCTTCATGGAAACTTCCGATGCGTTTGGCATGAGTAAGATGATCTCTTATGGAAATAGATCCGACGTGGATGAAGCAGATATGGTTTGGTACCTTTCAGAGGATCCTCAAACAAACGTAATAGGGTTGTATGTCGAGGGACTCGGAGATGGTCGTAAATTCATCAACACTGCAAAGAAAGTAATACAAGAAAGAAACAAACCTATTGTTGTATTTAAGAACGGGAGGTCCGATAGAGGCGCTAAACAGGCAGCTTCACATACGGGTTCACTCGGTGGTTCTTACAATATCGTCAAGGGTGCTTTTGACCAAATAGGTATTATTTCTGTCGATAGCTATGAAGAACTTACTGGTTCTCTTAAAGCTCTAACGTGGCAGCCTATTCCGAAAGGTAATAGAGTAGCAATGGTGACAAATGGTGCTGGCCCTATTATAGCAGCTATTGACCAATTTGAAAGACTTGGATTGCAGCTTGCACAAATCAGTGAACAGACAATAAAATCCTTTAAGGATCATTATCCGGCAACGTATGTAATTGGTAATCCGTGCGATATTACAGGTTCCGCAAATTCTGATGATTATAAGTATGCTATTCAGGCCTTCATGGATGATGAGAATGTAGATATTATTATGCCCTGGTTTGTCTTTCAGGACGATCCCCTAGAAGAAACTATAGTTGATGTTCTTGCAGCATTCCAAAAGCAAAAGAGAAAGCCTATATTGGTAGGCGCAATGGGAGGTCCTTTTACTCAACAGATATGCAAGCGAATAGAAGATGCCAACGTCCCTACCTATAACTCTGTAATTAGTTGGGTTACTGCGGCAGGGAGTCTGGCAAAATGGTCAAAGGTTAGAGGTCAATTATAAATAAACAACCTGTCAATCAGAAATTAACTAATTTTTTATATTACTTTCTAATTAGTTCTGGGGAAAAACTTATTATGCTTTTTAGTTAAATGTAAATATAGCAATGGAAACAGCACAACAAAGTCAAATTGTAACTATTACGCCAAAGGCAGCAGAGAAGGTTGTTGAATTTATGAAACAAGAAGGCAAGGATAATCTACTTCTTAGAGTTTATGTATCTGGAGGTGGCTGCTCTGGTTTGTCCTATGGTATGGGTTTTGAAGAAAAAGTAGACGAGGACGACAAAGTACTTGAACAAAATGGAGTCAAAGTATTGATTGATAGCTACAGCCAAAATTACCTAAAAGGTGCAAATATAGACTACATCGATAGTCTAATGGGTTCTGGATTTAAGATCAATAATCCTAATGTCACCAAAAGCTGTTCTTGCGGACATTCATTTACTACTGAATAAGCCAAGGAGGAATAATATTATTATTATTAGACTATTATCCTTCTAGTCTTTCTCTGTTATTTAACTTAATGGAAGGATATAATACTAAGGCCATAATCCTCTAATTTTTATTGCTTCGACAACTCTATTTACAGCTAATAGTGTGCTTGCTTTCCGCATATTGACGCCATATTTCTCATATATATTATACACGTCGTTGAATGCCTTTGTAATGTTTCTATCAAGTCTTTCATTCACCTCATTCTCTGACCAATATTCTCTTCTAAGGTTCTGTAACCATTCAAAATAAGAAACTGTAACACCTCCTCCATTAGCCAGGATATCTGGAATCACTAAGGTTTTATTTTTGTATAAAGTCTCATCAGCCTCAGTTGTAGTAGGACCATTGGCTGCTTCTGCGATTATTTTAGTGCTAATTTTTCCAGCGTTCTTCTTAGTGATTTGACTTTCAAGAGCTGCCGGTATTAATATAGTACACTCTTGTTCTAGCAAATCTTCATTGCTGATAGATTTGGTTCCAGAGAAACCTACTACAGAACCCGTCTTTTCTTTATGTCTTCTCAGAGCGCCTACCTGTATACCATTCTTGTTGTAAACTCCTCCTTGAGAATCTGATGCTCCTATGATTTTTGCACCCTGCTCTTCTACAAGCTGAGCTGCAAATTGACCAGCATTTCCGAATCCCTGTACAATGACTGTGGCAGTTTTCATATTAACTTCTAGTTTTTTGGTAGCCTCTCTTATAGTAAAAGATAATCCACGACCTGTTGCCTCATTCCTTCCAAGAGAACCACCAATTGCAAGAGGCTTACCTGTAATAAGTTCTGGTTGAACAAAATTCCCCTTAAGTGCTGAATAGGTATCCATGATCCAAGCCATTTCTTTGCCACCAGTATAAACATCAGGAGCTGGAATATCGGTATGAGGTCCAATAATATCAGAGATACCATAAGCGTAACGTCTTGTCATACGCTCAAGTTCTCCTTCGGACATGTCCTTTGGATTACAGATGATACCACCCTTACCACCTCCATATGGGAGGTCTGCGATCGCACATTTCCATGTCATCCACATAGAAAGCGCCTTGACTTCGTCAATACTGACTTGAGGGTGATATCTAATACCTCCTTTAAAAGGCCCACGAGCATCATTATGTTGTGATCTAAAGCCAGTAAAGACTTTGATCTCCCCATTATCCATTCTAGTCGGAACTGCAACAGTCAGAACCTTTTTTGGATGTGCTAGAATCTCATGCATACCGTTATCTAGATCTATCATCTTTGCAGCTTCGGCAAGTTGTTTCAAAGCCATTTCGAATGGATTTATTAGTGCTTGGGTGGTGGTGGAATCAGACAATACAATGGTTGGAAAACGGGATGTATTTAAGTGTTAAAATACCAACCGATACAAGATTTTGCAGATAATAAAAACTGAAGTATACAGTCAAGATATTTGAGCTATCGACTAAATACCTTTTTAATGACTTAAATAATTTGTCAGAGTACTAACGCTGTATTTTGTCTGAAATCTTAAAACGTAACTCCTCATCGGTCTTGCCTACATAATCGATATCAAGTGATTTAGCTATTTCCTCGAGCTTTTGTCGTTCTGAGGCAACTGGTCCTAAGATTTTTGGACCCATGAGATACGTGTTCTGGTTAACATGTTTTTTAATATTTTCCTGCTCTAGTCTAAATAATTGTTTTGCTTTTTCATATTCTCCTGATGCTTTTCCAAAAGTTCTGGAAAGTTCAGGTAACTTTTTTGGTCCAAATACCAAAATGAGACCTAAAATTATTACAATCGCCCATTCAGATCCACCAATATTCATTATCAGACTGGATAATATCATTGTGCTTTAATTGGATCCAGCTGTAATTAGTATTTTAAGTTTATCTTCTATTAATAAAGATCTGTTAAACAGATCAAGTGTTCGGAAAAATTATACATTGTCTGATGTGTATAATGCACCAGTAAAATAAGCAACCATGCTTGGACATATTATCAATTAGATAAGAAAGATATACTATAAAGAATCGAATCTACAAAGTCTTGATGTTTTTATTATAAATTTATTTATCATTTTTCTGCGTGTTTGCGTCTTTTTTAGTATCTGTATATCTTTGAAACGACTAATTGTACCTTACAACATGATTAAAAAAATACTCTAGGAAAATATGTGTTAATGCAAGATAGCAAGTAAGAAAGAGTCCTAATAGAAGTAATATACTATCGCAATATTTTACCATGCCTTGTCTTAATCTCATCTTCATTATCAAATGTAATACGATATAGCTTACAAAACAGATAACAATAATGATTAAATCTTGTTAGCTTAATACTATTTCAACAATGGCTTGTCATTCAATAGAGAGCGATACAATTGATCAGCTACGCGAATATATTGGTAGGCTTAACGAGGAATCCCAGAACGGTTCTGTCATAGTTGTGGAAGGAAAAAGAGATGTAGCAGCTCTTACTAGTGTAGGATTTAATGGTAATGTAACGGTATTCCATCATTTTAGAGGTGTTACAAATTTTGTTGATAATTACCATCTAAATAGAAAGAAAATAATCCTTCTCTTAGATATGGACAGAAAAGGCAAACAAATAACTAGCAAATTAGTGACCCAACTTCAATGCAAAGGAAATAATGTCACTTTATTCTATAAAAGAGCCTTAGCAAAAATTACTAACGGAAAGGTTAGACACGTAGAAGATCTTGTAACTTATGCGCCTCATTTATCCGGAATTACTGGCTCACGAAAAGACCTTTATTTTTACATATAAATTATGTTGAATTAAAGTCTTCATTCATAATGGGTTAGAAAATTGTTATTTCGTCCAACTAAACTGAGTACAATACGTCAAAGCACTTATATTCAAGCCAGACTACTTCAACTTTACTTAATAGTAAATATGAGGTTATGAAATTGCCTAGCACAGGTATTGTGAAGTATCACGTTAAATTAAGATTCGAAGTTGATGGTTTGGTTGAAAAGGCCGATATCATCGGAGCGATTTTTGGACAGACAGAAGGTCTTCTAGGACCTGAAATGAATTTAAATGAATTGCAGAAAGTTTCTAAAGTTGGCAGAATTGAAGTCAATGTTGATACGAAACCGAATATGGCAAAAGGGGATGCTTTAATTCCTATGAGCACAGATATTTCAACTGCAGCATTGATTGCTGCAGCAATTGAAAGTATCGATAAAGTTGGGCCTTTTCAAGCCAAGTTTGCATTGTTTGGTATCGATGACATTCGGGCAATAAAGAAAAAGGTCATTGTTGACCGTGCCAAAAAGATTGTGCAAGAATGGGCTACAAAGACAATCAGTGAAGGAGAAGAAATGCTCAAAGATGTTTATGACGCCACAAAACCAGGTAAGCTTACTGCATTTGGTAAAGCTCAGCTTGCTTGTGGTCCTGGAGTGTTCGATTCTGATTGGATAATACTAGTTGAAGGCAGAGCCGACGTTATCAACCTTCTACGTGCCGGCTTTGATAATGCAATCGCTATTGAAGGTGCAAAAATCGATGAGACAATTACCAGACTTACAGAAGGTAAAAAAGTTATTGCATTTCTAGATGGCGACAGAGCTGGCGATTTAATACTAAAAGAGTTACATGGACTCGTACAGATAGATAAAGTCTTAAGAGCTCCTTCTGGCAGAGAAGTTGAAGAATGTACTCCTCTTGAAATCGCAGACATTTTAAAAGAAGGTATACCTTTTGTATCTGTTAATGTACAACAGTCACAATCACTTCCGCAAACACAATTAGATCATAGACAAACACAAAAACATGAGAGACAAACACAAAAACATGAGAGACAAACACAATATGACAGAGACGAACAACAACAACAACAAGTACCAGATACAGATAGTAATGATGGCGATATTGTACATAAAGAGACTCCAGAGATTCTTTCAATTGTTAGAGAGGTTTATCCTCAGATTAATGAAACTCTGGAGGCAATCATATTGGATAGTTCATTGAAGACACTCCTTAAAATACCTGTTTCAGACGTAGTCAAGAAACTTGATAGCGCAGAAGGAGCTAAATTGTTGGTCCTTGATGGTATCGTTACACAGAGATTGGTTGAAGCAGCAGATAAAGTTGGAATTGAATATATCATTGGCCATAGAACAGGCGATATTAAAAAGTCGACTGACATAAGGATTCGAACTTTTGGAGACATGGGAATTACCAACTAAATGCAATGCTAGAGCTGAGATTACAGCACATACTCACTGTAATACAGATTTTAATACTAGGAGGACGTCATAATTTTATTGAGATCACCACGACTGATCTAGCTAAAGCAATAAAGAGATCACAACAAGCGGCTTCTAAGCACCTTTTGGAACTAGAAAATGTGGGATATATCGAACGTCTCAAAAATGGCAAAAAATTTCGAGTTAGAATCACAGATAAAGGCTTTTTTCAGATCGAAAGTTTATTATCTATGATAAAGTCTGCCACTGAATCTAGCCCTGATACAATTGATTTAGAAGGAATGGTTATTTCTGGAATGGGAGAGGGTGCATACTATATGTCCTTGGATGGATACCGTAAACAATTCAAAGATAAGCTTGGTTATGATCCGTATCCTGGCACATTAAATGTGAAACTTGTAGACCAAGTATATATGAATGCAAGACGAGAGTTAGGGAAATTTCCTTCCATTTTCATCGAAGGTTTTAGTGACAAAACACGTACCTATGGATGGGCTAAATGCTATTTGGCCAATATTAATAACAATGCAATAAAGAACGCAGCAATACTTGTGTTGGAGAGAACGCATTACGATGATAGCATGTTAGAGGTCATTGCACCTTGTTCTATTAAGAATTCTATTGGAGTTCGAAATGGCGACCGAATTAGCATTAAAGTATACATAAATAATGCTAAAAATCTCAAATTCTATAAAAAAACTCACCCAACTCATCCTTGATTTTTGAACTTTTTGTTTTGGGAATCGGCGTGTTTAGTCTTGTAACTCTAATGTTGAGATTCCTCTTTTGACAGTTCTCTGCGACATCTTTTTCGCTATGGGCTTGATCATAACCTAACGCAATGATATCAGGCTTGACATATTCCACTGTGTCGTAAAGTGTTCCCTCTTTTCCTATGATAGCAAGATCGACGAGACTCAAAGATGATACAAGCTCCTTACGTAAGCGTTCATGATGATATATTCTTCGATCTTTCTTTATCTTCAATGCAGTGGAAGTTCTTGCAATCACCACTACAAGCACGTCGCCTTGTGCTTTGGCTGCCTTCAGTGTATGGATATGACCGGGATGAATTATATCAAATACACCACCAACTAAAACAACTGTCAAAGCATCCCTTCCAAAGAAACTGAGTTTATAGTCATCGTTTTTTTCCAAAAAACCGAGTTCTGAAAGTTGCTGAAGTTTTAACCTGTAGAATTCCTTTCCTATCGGTAACTTGTAATTGATTCTATCAAATGATGATATCTGAGGCTCCAAGGCGCTTACGTATAATGAAGCAAGAATTGCTTTATCCAACGGGTCCATAATTTATTCTGAAGACATTTCACGCAAAATAAACAATGCGTTAGCAGTAAAGCAATATGCCATCAAGAACCGTTCAAAAGTCAGGATTTTTAATCAGCAATATATCAGATAAAGGATATTAGAGTATGACCTTGAGAGAAGATGTACTTTGGAGTAGATGTTCTCTTTCTTAAGAGCATAAAAGAGAAGCATAAAATATTTTCAGTTATAGGTTTGATATTAAGTGAACAGAACCCTTCTCTCTTCATCCTCCCATAAATCATAAAGTTTACTTCCGTCTACGATATGAATTGGTGGCTAATCAGTGGGAGATTACACACGTAACATCCTTAGTAAATTTGTTATTATTATCTTGTTTGAATGATATCCCGGTCCTTTAATAAAATGGACTACAATACCATAAATCATTTTAGGACTTTTTGATGAGGACAATCTGCGAATTTTACTTTGAAATTTTGTGTACGGCCAAAACTGCAGTTACTGCAGTAACTGCAAAGTGACTGCAGGTGGTGTTGATCATGTTCATTTGGATTATGATGATGGTGGAAAATGGGTAAGAAAGATACGTTTGCTAATGTTAATGATGCGTATAAGGTGATAACAGATCCTCCTATGAAGGCCAAAGATTATTTACTATCAAATAAAGCAGAAAAATGGAAAGAAAATTGGAACAAAAAGGAAGGAGATCAGTATTAGGTGCATCCTAGACGAAGGAGGATGAAGGATGTCATAAAAAAAGTCACGGACAACGGGATATTATATGATTGAGCCTAACGTACGACGAAAAGAAAAAGGCAAAATAATATAGTGATAACGCAATGGTACTGCTTGATTTATTGTTATCTGACACCACTCATATTCGATAGATTCTCTTGCATATGCTTTGTAATATTCCTTTGATTTTTATCTTAATAAGATTCTAAAACCCATTGAAGCATTGGTACCTTGTTTCATAGACTGTTTGCATAGGCTCCGCTATGACCATAAAAAATTTAATAGTACTGGAAATGGCGGTAATGTTATCTTAACTACCTAGTGATTTGTCTTGAACTTATTGAAAAAGATCGTATTTATTATTATTTATAGCTTTTCAAGGTGCTTGCGATCCAATCAACATCTTCTTTCATTTTTGCAAGACGACCAATTTTTATACAATCTCTTATATCTTTAGATTTCATCTTTAGCCAGACTGCATCAGCACAGGCAGTAGCAATTTCAGAAGATATTCCCTCTTGAGCAAGTATGTGCACTGCTATTTCACGGAAGTTCTCATACCTATACTGCTTAAAATGTAATACTATAAATCTAGAAAGCAATGGAGTCAACATACGTTCTGTACCATTGCTGGTTGCAAAGACCCACGTTTTCATTTGTGTATTACGAGTCTTTTGATATTTTGTTTCGGCTATAATACCTGTTTCCATCAAACTCAAAAGCGCCGTTTGATCTTTCATTGGCATATGTTCTATCTCATCTACAATAAGATATCTCGGACGATCTTTGAAAAGATAATCTATCATTCCTGACTTTGTGCTGTGACTACCGAGTGTAAAAAATGATCGTTCCAGTTTGATACATTCTAACATAAAAAGTGTCTTAGCAGATGCAGGAGGACCAACTAGCAAAACATGAACGGGCTTTTCAGAAGATAATGACATTCTGAATAATTTTTTTACGTCATTATACCCTACGATATTATTAAAAAGTTGATCGGACATTGAATATTCAATATTTTCAGAAAACACACTTTCTGTTTTTGTTTCTGTTTCTTTTACGCCTATTGGCAATTCATTACCTGGACACATACTCTATAGTGAATTTAACAGCATTATAGATGTACTTGCAAAAATCAAATGCTAAAATAGTCTATGATCATAGACTATTCAAAAACAACTACAGATAGTAATCGATATTATAAATTGATTAGCAGGATGGATCGATAGAATATGATGACAAAGCCATGGAAAAAAAAGTCTATGTAACGAGAATAATACCAGAGCCAGCTCTTCCAATCTTATCAAAAGAATGTGACATAGCAGTTAATAAAAAACCAAGTCCACCGACGAAAAAAGAGATTCTTAGCAATATACGTGGGATGGATGCAATTCTGTGTACGCTATCCGATACAATAGACGGAGAAATTATGGATGCAGCAGGACCTAATCTCAAAGTAATAAGCTCATATAGTACAGGCTATGATCACATCGATATAGAAGAAGCAAACAGAAGAGGAATATATGTCACATACACGTCAGATATCCTTACTGAATCCACAGCTGATCTAACATTTGCCCTTATTCTTTCGTTAGCGCGCAGACTTGTTGAAGCAGATAAATTTGTCAGAAAAAAACAATGGAAATATGGATGGATGCCCAAATTATTTTTAGGATCAGATGTTAACGGAATGACGTTAGGAATTTTTGGATTAGGCAGAATTGGCAGCGCCGTCGCAAGGCGAGCTAAAGGATTTAATATGAATATATTATATTATAACCGACATCGCATAATTAACCAATTAGATGATCCGATTGCAAATTACGTTGATATTAACAAACTTCTAAAAGAAAGCGACTTTCTGTCTATACATGCAAATCTAAACAAGCATAGTTTTCATTTCTTTAATGAAGTAAGATTTAGAAAAATGAAAAATACAGCATTCATAATTAATACTTCGCGGGGCCAGATCATCGACCAGAGGGCTTTAATAAAAGCATTAAGAAGTAGATGGATTGCAGGTGCAGGTCTTGATGTTTATGAAAAAGAACCAATATTCTCGTCTAATGCTCTATTGAGAATGAACAATGTAATAATTCTGCCACATATCGGTAGCGCCACATATCAGACCCGCTCTAAAATGGCCAGAGTAGCTGCAGAAAATATCCTCAATATATTAAATGGTATAGAACCATTATACCTTGTAAATCCTCAGATGTTAAAAAAACCATGATTAACATCTTAGAAATAATAGCATAAGCTATTATTACATACAGAATTAAGAATAAATGTTTGCAATATATCTTTTGTAATTTTTATTAGGATAAATATCAAATAGCCGTATTTTATGTCCCGTGAAGATAATGTTATTGTTTTTTCTGAAAGGACTTTAAATATCATTTTCTGGCATAGTAATTCCTCGCTTTGAAGAAATCTCCATACGATCTTCGTCTGTACCCTTTATACAATTCGTTGATATGATCTTGGCAGGCTGAATTTTTATAGTGCCCATTGGCACGCTCCCTGCCGATTGCATAACTCTAATTCGTTCTTCTAGTCTGTCTCTATGATCAATACATACCGCACCTATCATATATTCTTCCTTTAGAGATGCTATGGAAACAATGTAGGAAGATGGCATATGACAATCCTTCCCATTTACTCTAACGGAGCAATATTTTGGCAGTAACACAATTAACCTGTTTATTAATATAATATAAGACTTACATTTTCGAACTCAATTAAATGCTGGGATCACTATAAAATCGTTTAAATTCTGTTTGTAGACCGGTAGTACACTTATTCTTTCAATAATAGTCCGTACCAGCTGTGTATGTATATATTTGAGGATCTACTAACCTTTGCTCTGAAATGGATCATAAATACTGTTCTAATTTCTAATTAACTTGTGAGATATTTATTTCATTGTACCTTAAAATCTTGCTATGATTGTACCATTATCTCGTATGTTATCGTCAATGTCTGCTTTGACATTTGAATATATTAGTGACCAAATACATGACCCAGATTACCTTTTTAATATTCCATTGTCTTCATTAATCCAATCAAGGTATTTATCATAAGCAATTGTTAGAGCTTGGACAAAATCATTCGTTGAAATGGTATCAATTCGATTTCTCATTTGGAATTTTTCAATTCTTTTTTTTATTATCCTGATATTTTCTTGCTTTTGTGCCTGCTCATGAATCATATATAGAATTAATGTAATCAATTAAAGTAAAAGGACCGATGTTTAGATTAGCTAACCTAAGACGTAGTCCGTAATCATTAAAGATCAAATATAAAAGTCAGTTGATGAGTTATAAGATAAAAACCATCGTTATAGTATCAGAAAGATTGTCTTATTTAATATTTGGAATAATTATTAGCAGAATGATAATCACCAATCACAGTCATGTCCTTAACAAATGAATTAAAACAAAAGAATGGAATATGTAGCCTCATTTATGTATGCAGCGCATGCAACTAGTCTATTAATATCTAAATTACTAATGACTCAACTTTTGTTCTTTTGCTGCTCTTTCTAGAGCACTCCTTAACATATCCATATGTCTTTTTCTATCTTCTTTTATAGTATTCCACGTATTTACCAATTCAGAATTGTTGTCTTTCTGAGCATCACTTATGTAGGTGTCAATAGTTGAATACAGAAACTGGGCTTCCTTCCCAAGGGCTATAAGGATATTATAGGTAGAGTTTTCTAACTTAGTTGTTTCATCCTTTGTTGTTGATTTTGCCATGTAGTTTACAGTACACAAAGATTAAAAAGAGTTACATGCTTGACCAGTCTATAATTGCTTTTACAATATTAACAAGTAGTAATAAGGCCTGATAAAATAACCACCACACAAGTAGACAAAACTACAGTCTATCGATTTCGAATTTTAACTATTAAAATTGAGAATCTCAGATCTAGCTAACAGCATCGTCTCATACAACTATTACTGATGCATAATTAGCTAACAAGTATCAAACAACTGCTATAATAGTAAACAAGAATTCTTTAAATCAATGCTCTAGGAGATTGTGACTTATGGATAATTATATATATAAACGATGTAATCAATGGTTTTTATTTATATCTAATATTCTTATATCAGAATTTCATTCGAACATCATTTGTTATTAATAAATTATAAATCAGATTTAAATTTGGAGACATCATCGATCTTTTCTTCTTTATCAAGAATGGATATTCAAACTTCATATTTTAGAATGGAAAGTGTTAAGTCAATTGTAGCACATCTGGTTTATTGATGAAACAATCATGTATAGTCATTACTTTAACTATGGCTTTCAGTATCATGTTAATAGCCGTAGGACCACTTGGATCTGCATCAGCACAACAAAATACCCCTTTTGATGCAGTTGCCAATACTACAGGAGGAGCTGGTGGAAATGCAACTGGAGGAGGAGCTGGTGGAAATGCAACTGGAGGAGCTAATGCTACTGAACCAGGAATTGGAACTGCCAGCGAATTAGAAAACCTTACTCAAGGCGGCCCTGAAGCACTCACAAATAATACTGAAGTGACTGATCCAACTACTGGATTAGCCGACTTGCAAAAAGAACAAACTAGTACTGACCCAAATATGACAACACCTTCAGGATAACTCATGTAGCATAATCATGAGTCTTAATCTTTTTTTATATGTTCAATAATGATAATTTGTCAAAAACAGTGCAAAAAAGACATCAATTTATTTTAATGCTTTCGCTCAATTATTATATATATATAACAAAAATTCATTATATCAATTTAATGAGTTCATAATTTTATGACTTCAAATATATCATTTCTTCAAGATTTTATTTATTAAAATTTTGTAATTTTATTCGACTACAATTTTATAATAGTTAAATTATTCATGTCCTAGGTTTATTATTAATAATTATTGTATTTCGAATTAATATTTTGGAATATTCTTTCCAAGTTATTCTTACCTACGCTATCCATCAAATATGTCGTTTGTTACCTAGAGCACGCGTATGTAATATGGTGTCCCTTCACATCATGTTTCAGTGGATTTTCTTCCCACTATAATTTAGCCAACGGTACGCATAAATCCGGTCCTTCAGGACCTGGAGGTGGTCAATCCATATCATCCCCCTGTCGGATCACCAAAGGTCTTTCCAGCCTCCGTGATTTTGGCAATACTATTGATAATGAGGATACAGAAGAAGAATTTGCTGCAAAAAGCGTTGACCGTCATATCATTCTAATGACAACACCAATCTATAAGATCTTTTTCAATAAGAGCTTAAATCGAATTATTTAAAGATAATATCACAAATACAAAAGTTTTATAAATGACATACTGCACACAAAATAGTAATATCGTGTAAGGCATTTAATTTTACATAACAAAATAAAAATTAAAGTATTAATATCTCTTATTGTAAATAGAAATGAATGAATCAAATATACAAGATAAGCGTCCTAACAGCACTAGCAGTTGGTATAATCTCTCTATTTGTTGACTCTGCAGTAGTCTTTGCCCAGAGTAGCCTCACTATCTCAATAACCCCAGGATCTTCAGCTCCTACCGCCGGAGTGTTCTGGAGTCCTGACGATCCAACAATAAAAGAAGTTTCAGAGCCTAACGAAGCAAAAATAAAAGTAGGTACATCTGTCATATGGAGAAACGATGATGCAGCTTTACACAATGGAGTTTCGACAAATTCAACTTCCGGGGTAACATTTGACACTGGCTATTTGAGCAAAGCAAAGACTGGTCCTGCGCAACCAGTCATATTTGACAAACCTGGGACTACAGAGTACTATTGTTCATTGCATCCCTTCATGATTGGAAAGATAACAGTAGAGTAAGTAAGACAATAAATTCAAGCTTTTCCATACCTTTCTTTGTATTATTACTTTAATCCTTTGCAAACTTAACACTCATATTACCATAATATATGTATGAGAATTAACAAAGAAATACTTGGCATCTTCATTTATGATCTTCTTTTCTATTAATATTTTATAAGTTATAATTTACAAGTAAATAAATATAATGAAGGAAGCTAATATCACGTGGAGATATTCTTGCCTGCTTAGATATTTCACGATAAGTCTTGCCCTGATTATAGTAAAGGTCTAGTAGAAGTCTTTCTCTTTCCTGTTTTGTTAGTATAGTCATATATTTTGTATCTTCAAGAAATATATAGTATAATGCAAGCTTAAAGCTGTTTCGACTTTATATGATACCAGTTTTGTTATCATTGCTACCAATATTGTTACCGTTGCTATCATCTGTTTTCAACTGTTACCATTGTACAGTAATTGAATTCAAAGTATCTTATCATTCGCTGTAATATGTGTATTTAAATTGATTAACGATTTCTGGTTCAGCTTTTAAAGTCTGTAGTACTAGTGCAAAGATACTGATATTAGTTCTTTATTATTCTCTGCCAAAACGCCTTTAATATTCTCTTTGACGATCTAGTATGCAGTTTGTCTCTTGTATATAAATTAAGTTTATATGGCTCCTTGTTTATAATATTCTCAGTACATTATTAATACAGATCTATTATAATATGTCAATTTTAGTGAAGTACAGATGTAATATAACAAATAAAAATTTGAAATTAATAATATTATTATATAAATATTCCGTAAATATCCGTTAGATTCTATGTAATCTGAAAATAGAATGAGTTTAAATATCATAATTGATAAACTTTATTAACGCTATAATATGGATGATACAGACGACAAGAATGCTAACGCTTCAAATGACATCTGATTCACAGGTTGTTAAAAAATCATCTTCTAATCTAATAAATGAAGGAATTTTAGCAGGTCAAAAGATTGCAAGGATCTCTGTTGTAACTTTAATCGGCATTGGAATTGTAGAGCTGGTTACGGGGCAAGTAAGTGGCAGTGTAGTTGCCACTGCAGACGGCATAGACTCGTTATCCGATGCCATGATTTCTTTTATTGTATTATTAGGTTTACGTATTGCTCATCGTCCTGCAGATAGAAAATTTCATTTTGGTTACCATAAGGTTGAAAGTTTTGCAGCAATGATGGCTGCGATTGGAATGATAATTATTGGATGTGTTATATTTTACCACTCTTATGAAGCATTAATACATCCACGAGAAATCAAGCAGCCTATTTTCACCATGATTGTTTTAGCAGCAGCTGGTGCTATATCTTTACATAGAGCATTTCAAATGCGAGTTATTGCAAACAAGTATGACCTGCTCTCATTAAAAACTGATGCCAAGAATTCAATAAAAGATGGTTCAGCTTCAGTGATTGGTTTTTTTAGCGTATTAATTGCAAGCCAATTTGGATTTTTACAAATGGACGCTATTGGTGGTATGATAATCGCAGGATATATATTCTCTGTGTCCTATATTTCACTCAAACAATCATCATTAATTCTTGTAGATGCTTGGCAGAACCCGAAGGTTACCGAACTTGTCAAAAGAATTGTCGAAGAAAAATTTAAACATGAACACATTAGAGTCAGATCAGTACTTTTGCGGTCATCAGGAATGGTTGCTCAAGCAGAAGTCCATATGGAAATCGATGGTACCAAACCGTTAGCAGACGTAGAATTATTATCAATAGAAATAGAAATGGCAATTCGTTCCAAAATTCCTACGATGGAAAGAGTCTCAGTTATTCCTCATTCTTTAACAGTGACAAAATCCGAATCAAAAAGATGGAGTGGAATATTTAGCAACAAAAATAAAATAGTAGGTTCGAAATAGAATTAGACAAATTAAAAAATTCTTGGTCTTCTCTGTGCTATCTCTTCTATTAGATTAAATTTAAGGTTTGATAGTAGTTATAACAAAGGCAAAGCTATCTTATATTCGAAGAAGTCTATGAACTATTATGCACTTTATGCAAGGAATTTGCAACTTTATTTAAGATAGCATACAACATTCCTGAATCAAGTAGATAATTACATGTATCGTTTATCTGCATCTGTTCACATTCTTTACTGTTCATTTTAGAACTGGCAAAACCTACTCTCTATCAGCAATAGGAGTCGTATAAGTCACATCACAAAAATATATAGTCGGTAACGCAATACATCCTACATATAATCAATTCTCCTTTATATTCAAAGCTGTAGTGAGATTATTACTTCTAACCATTGAGATATGTATATATAATATAACAAAACGTTTTTTTCAACAATTACTGTCAAAGTATTTTGCTGAAGAGAGACCAACGTCTGTGAGTTAGAGTATACTTGTTTGTGAATGAATTATAAAAAAATCTGAATTAAAAACCACTTTTGATCTGTTGTCTATTCTAATAATAGAATACTATTATCTTAGTCTTACAAAGCGTTGCTTCTCCTCTTCAAAGAAAATAAGTAAAATATATCATAATCATTTAAACTGTTCTGCCTATACCTAAAATTTACAAGAAACTAACAAGTAATAGACAGCAAATATCTAACATAGAATTTACCTATAATAACAAGGATAATTTGATAAATACTCGAGTGGTTGCAGTGTATATTGTGAGCGAGCTGATTGTTGAATCATATAGAAATTCTACAGTTAATACAATTCTAGATGATATTGGTAAAAAATACAAAATTGATACAGCAAAGGATCATTTAACCAAAGATATCCCAGTAGAAGAAATAAAATTCAAATATAGAACATATTCTGAATGCGTAAGAATGTTATATAGGAGCGTTGGACTATCTGAAACAAAGATTTAGGTCCTCATGTACGTTAAGAGCCTAGCAGTAATTACCATACGATTTTTTTGCGTATGACCAACCACCATATGCATACAGAATCTGCACTACTTCTTCTTTGTGATTAACTTGTATGTCCCGATACGTTATCGCATTTTTTATGACTGAGAGTATAATATGTTCAATTAAAGACAGACAGGCTCTGATGTAAAAGGAGAATAAACTAGATGGTCTTCTATTCTTTATAGGATGCAATATATTTCTCTTGAAATTCTGCAATTTGTATGAGCAAGGGCTGGCTTTCATGGGTACGTGCCAATGATAAGACTATTACTGATATGTTAGAAAGTCAAGGTGCAAATTTAGTAAAGGCGACATCATCTCTATTTGAACTTGTTACTGATTTTAAAATGGTTGCCGAACGTAATTCCAAGATTAAGGATCTAGAACACGAAGGAGATGAAATCGCTCATAAATTATTTACTATTCTAGCGCAGACATTTGTAACTCCATTAGACCGAGAAGATATTTCTAGACTTGCTAGTGCAATAGACGAAGTTTTAAACTATACTGATGGAACAGCCGATAGATTTGTGCTCTTTAAAATACGAGAGCCTACACCATATATGTTAGAACTTTCAAAGATATTGCTTTCGGCATCTCAAGAAATTTACTTGTTAATGACACAAATAAGAAAGTTAAAGAATGCTAATGAGTTAGTTGCACGTTGTCGTGATATAAATCGGTATGAACATGAAGGCGACAAGATATATCGTACTGCCATTGCAGAATTATTTGAAACAGACAATGCAATAGAGATTATAAAATTAAAAGAAATTTATGAGACTCTTGAAGGTTCTCTTGACAGATGTCAAGAAGTTGCAGACATTGTTGAAGACATAGCCCTAAAATATGGTTAAAAGTGATATACATGGTAGAAGAGCCCGGGATTATCATTATATTTGGAGCAATAGCAAGCAGCTCTGTTCTTTGATTTTATAAATGGATTTCATGATTCAGCAAACGCTATAGCAACTATTGTAGGAACCAGGGTGCTAAAGCCACTTTATGCCGTAAGTATGGCTGCCATTGCAAATTTTGCTGGACCATTTGTATTTGGTACTGCTGTAGCGGCTACGGTTGGTAAGGGTATCATACAGCCAGAGTTTTCTACCATTTACGTTATTCTTGCTGGATTAATAGGCGCAATTGTATGGGATTTGATCACCTGGTATTTTGGACTTCCTTCTTCAAGCAGTCATGCACTCATTGGCGGTCTTGTTGGTTCCGCATTGATAGCGGGCGGACTCGAGGCCATAGTAGTATCGGGAATTGAAAAGACATTAACGTTTATGGTTGTATCACCAATGGTTGGCTTTGCAGTAGCTTTTGCTTTTGCTATAATTATCATGTATTATTTGCAACGATCTAAAGCATCAAAAGTTAACAGAATTTTTGGCAAATTGCAAATTGGTTCATCGATCTTCTTTTCCCTGACACACGGAGCCAATGATGGACAAAAAACCATGGGTATTATAACGGCTTTGCTTATTGCAGGTGGATTAGTAGATTCAAAATCATTTGTTGTACCTTTATGGGTAATATTAGGAGCAGCAGCTGCAATTGCATTGGGAACCTTCTTTGGCGGATGGAGAATAGTGAAAACGATGGCATTCCGTTTAACTAACCTGCGCCCTTATCAGGGATTTTGCGCTGAAACAGGTGGTGGAGCAATCCTAACATCTATGGCATGGTTTGGAATTCCTGTTAGTACTACTCATGCTATTTCAGGAGCTATAATGGGAGCAGGCGCGACAAAAAGGTTTTCAGCAGTTAGATGGGGAGTAGGAAAAAACCTAATTTATGCATGGATAATAACCATACCTGCAAGCGCTGCAGTAGCAGCCTTGGCTCTGATAGTTATAACAAATTTGACTAGTCGTTAGCATCACTTAGTGATTTTTTTACACAACTTTCACAATATCTTTTTAAAAATGCTATTCCAGAAATTATGCCCTCGATAAACACATCGTATGATGCTTTTCTTCCATTACATATATCACAGGATATAATTTGGAGGTTTTTGATCTTCTCAGAAAGTGGTCGAATACTTGATATATGAATATTAGTTGTGCCTGCCGAAGATGTAAAAACCATCAATTCGTCATTATGTGAAGATCCATAAGTATTATCTCTATATATTCTATATAGACTATAATATACTATAGAGAAACTACTTTTTAATCAATGGTCAATATTTCTAGCGAACATTTCTTAACATGGTGGATGTTTCGTTTATTGATGTTATGAAGGCAATTTAGCATTATTCCTTAACACTTATTGTATTGCATTATTTGGCAGTAATAGAAGATTAGAATAAGACTATAAACAATGTATAATATTATACAGCCAAAGAAGTAGTCAGATAAAATATGGATACAACCAACAGTTTTTGACTCTTCTAGATAGACTATAAAAGCAGCTTTTTCCAGTCGACTTTTTACTGCTTTATGTTATTAGATGATCCACCCGACTAGTTATGGATTATCAACAGGTGCAGTAAATAACTAATACATATATCTAATGCCTTTTCGTTGTTTTACAATTACAATTACTAAATAGTATTTGGATCTATTCTATATAATGTCTAAAGAAGAAGAATCTACAGAAGGAACGTATTCAGAAGAAGACGAGAAGACCAAGGGAAAATATACAACTAGACATGGTAGCCACCTGACGAAATCAACTGAAGGAGTTTCTACAGACGAAAAGGAATCCAAAGAAGAATAGAGTAGCAGATGTGTTTACTGGGTGACCAATATCTGATGATATTTTCCTTCTTTTTGTAATATTATCATTATATAGGAAAAATAATGTAAGAAGAAAAATAATATAGTGCACTTAACATTTCAGAGACCTTTTTAGTTTAGAAAATATATAATATATTGTGTTGTACGTAACGAGTAAAGCTGATTTTAATAGTATCTTATCCGTTTGATCCAGGTCTTTAATTGTTTAACTGGCATAGTTTCAAATACAAATATTAAAAGATAAAGGTATTAAATAACGATGAATGAATAAAGATAAGTAGCGAATTTATTGTAGTTTGTTAACGCACAAATTAGAAAAGACATTAGACGGATTCGACACCGAAGACAGAATCTGTGGAGTTGACTCAATAAAGAAATCTTCCCTTTATATCAAAGAAGTATATGAATAGGAGTTATTAGCGAAAATACTTAGAATTCTCCATCACATTACAAAGAGTAAATGAAAATTGTGGATGAGTTTGCTCATTTGAATTGAGTAAAAGACAATTTTGCAATAAGTGAAATAGAATATATAGTTGATTTCACATCTTCAGATACTGCATAGTTGTTATAACCAAAAGAAGGATTGGATCGAAATATTCTCTACATGTGATTAATATGTATATACATATTTGTTCTGTAGATGATACATCTCTATGTTCCTTCGCTAAATCCTTCTAGATATATCTTCTGCTCTTCCGTAAGTTTGTCAATAGATATATACATAGATTCTAGCTTTGCAAGAGCAATTTCTTGATCCTGACTTTTATCTATATCATATACCATTGGTTTCAAAGTTCCTTTTGACTCGGCTAGTCTTAATACTGATAAGAATTGGTTGGCAAAACTCATATCCATAACCTCAGACGGATGACCTTCTGCAGCTGCTAAGTTTACTAAGCGGCCTTCGCCGATTAAATAAACTCTGTTACCACTCTTTAAAGTGTACTGCGTTGTGTTTTCATTCATCTGCCTCTTATTTACACATTGACTTTCTAGTGCGGTAGTAGATATTTCGACATTAAAGTGACCAGCATTTGCGAGTATAGCTCCATCCTTCATTTTATTTATATGTTCTTCAACGATGACATCTTTACAACCAGTAGTTGTAATGAAGATATCACCTTTATCAGATGCAGATCGCATTGGTGCAACAGAGAAGCCATCTAGCTTCGCTTTTAACGCTGCAATTGGATCTACTTCGGTTACGATAACATTTGCTCCCATTCCAGATGCGTTCCTTGCAATTCCTTTTCCAACATGTCCGTATCCAGCCACGACAACATTCTTTCCTGAAACAAGTATGTTTGTAGCACGGATAATGCCATCCAAAGCTGATTGGCCAGTACCATAAACATTATCAAAGTCATGTTTAGTTTCGGCATCATTGACCGCGATAATTGGATAGATAAGTTTTCCTGACTTCTGCAATGCGCGTAGTCTAATAACTCCAGTGGTCGTTTCCTCGGTACCTCCATACACTCTTGATCGAGATCCATTATTTTCTTTATGCATTTCAATAGTCAAGTCTGCACCGTCGTCAATTGTTATATGCGGATTGATATCCATAGCTGAATGTATATCGTCATAGTATTCTTTTGTAGATACTCCTCGTCTTGCAAATACTGAAATGCCTTCATCACTAGCTAGCGAAGCTGCAACATCATCTTGGGTACTTAATGGATTACATCCACACCAGGAGAGTTCTGCGCCGGCTCGCTTCAGGGTTCGCATCAATACGCCTGTTTCCTTTGTCACATGCAAACACCCAGCGATTTTAATACCTTTGAGCGGTTTAGTTTTCTCATATTTATTTCCCATTGAGACAAGCACGGGCATATGTGCTTCTGCCCATTCGATTTTCTTTTTGCCTTCCGAAGACAAGGAAATATCTTTAATCCGGTAATTCATATATCTGGACAATAATTTTACCATATATATATATCGTCACTGAAACTTCCATCTATGAAAGAATTTTTTATCTGCTATAAGGATAAAACACATGACTTTTCACAATACAATATTGAGCGCCCACTCTGAAAGGAAATTACTGTCTCTTCATTCTATATATCTGAAGGGAGGAATAATTTTACACCTACTTCCTTGTAGATTCAACAATAGATTGTAGCCAATAATCTACATTCTCTTGTGAAGCTTACTATTGAATCAGCAAAAGTGCGTGTGTCTAGAGATCTGGCAGGGCACTAAATGCCTCACCGATTGTCGTGGTTTTTGTAATTTTAAAAGAACAAATTCTTGCTGCTTTCCGCGCTCCCTCTCTCTCTTTATACCGCTTAAATCTTCATCTTCTTTATCCTTAATCCTTTCCCATGGAATTTTCTACCCTTTTATGTCTCACTGTTCCTATAATTAGAAACATCAATATAATTTAGCTTTCATTTGTCACTTAAGACAGGGAATTACGATAAAAACATAAAAACAGAATTTTCCGAATAAATTTTCTGTATATGTTTATGTATGAACGGAATACGTAGACATGTTAATACGAGTGGCAATCACAGATGCGGGAGTTAGGATTTCTTTTCTGCGAATCTTAACTTCACAAAAAATTTATTTTAATTTGTTCCGTTGATCTTTTGATGCATCTATCTCATAAAGCAATTGTACTTTCTGTTTTTGTATATTGATGTCATTTAATAGTTGTTATAAGGCAAGTCTTTTTCTGAAATAACAATTCGCTCTCACAAAGAATGACCATCCTAGCGGCACACAATGGTCTTTTGTTAAGATATTAATAACAACTCCTTTACAATTTTAGAAAGTATAACTTCTTATTCTCAATAGAAAGATGTAATACCAAATGGATGGGTAGTCTAGCCTGGTCAGGATACCTGTCTCACACACAGGTGGTCGAGAGTTCAAATCTCTCCCCATCCATCCATCCAAACTCCATTATCATAAAAAAAGTGCCATATTGACTAGCTGAAAATCAACATTCCTATAAATACCAAAAGAGTGATGACAAGAAAAATTTTGGTAAGATTCATAGATTTCTCTAGGGCAATAGAATAATCCTTGAATTGATTTTTGCCCATAACTTTGATTGCTGATCTGTTCGAAAGTAATTCGTATGTTGATGGACTCGCTTTTTCAATGGACTTTCTTGACAATTGAAGATAAATATTAGCAACTTGGTCTGGTTTACTGATATTGCCAAAAGTATAGTATCCTTGTCTATTCCTCTTTCCTGAAGTCGAATGGGTATCAGATGTACATATTTCAAGCATATTTATCCTATTACTATTTAGGTGAGAAATAATATAATCTCGAAGACCATTATCCATATTGTTAGAATCTGCCCAACCTATAAAATACGCTTTTTCTTCAACAAGCAGCAGCAGCGATGAAAGACCAGATTGTCCTAAATCCAGCATAGATTCGATATTATATGGAAGCTCTGCTGAGCTGGTAAAACCGATTTTAAATTCTTGTTGTCTTGCGTGTTTTAGTTCATTTAAACAATGTTTAGCAGCACATATCATTATATTGCTATCCTGTTCATTTAAGAATTTACCCATTGCATTATGAGTGTCTACAATGAGTATATTGTGAAATCCAATGTCTGCTGAGTAATGTTCTAACGAAGTGCGAATATGTTCAGGCACATCATCCATTCCTATTGGAGCCATTGAGAGGAACACAACAACACTATGACCAAATGCAATCCCTGTCACCGTACATTTCCCCATTTTGATCTGAATTGGAGTAGTGCAAACAGTGCCTACTTCTGTCTGTCTTGAGTCAGATAAGCTTTTCACGTAGTTGTTAACTTCTTTTTTTGAAGGAATGTTCAGAGAATGGTCCGATACACTGTGCATAACCATGGCATTTTTAGAAAATAACATATACAGAAGGTAAGGCAGGTTACTTCCGCCTATAGGATGGAATGGTCCTGGGTGTATATCAGGTAGAATCATAAATATCTCATTTGAATTGATAGTTTTAAATTTTAGAATATATGTAATTACAGTTTCAATGCGAGCTCTTGACTCTGTGATCTTCTCCATATTTTCTGCTTTGTTTTCAGTCCATGCAGCAAGAAATGCTTGCAAAACTCTGAAAGTGCTCTCAATTTTAGGTCTGCCAGCTTTATCAGCAGATATAGTCCATATAATCCCAAGTAACAAGAGAGAAGATCCGAAACCAAGAGCGATTGGTGTTGTTAAAGCCTCAAAATAAAAAGTAAAAGGCAAAAAAGCAAATAAGAAGAGTAGTGGTGAAATGAAGGATACCGTTATTGCCTTACTGATAGTCGCACCAAAAACAGAAGTAAAAATTCCTGTACGTAACCCAATTGCTAAGAACATCCCTTCAACAATATAGTTTGTGGTAATCTCATTCTTTGATAACAATATATCCGAAGCAAATCCAAGCAGTATTGTTAAAACCCACAGAAGATTTGCAAACGCAGAGACATGATATATCTTTGTGATCTTGTTGTTTGGAGTGCTCTGTAATAGAAAAAAATCAAGAAAATTTGCTCCTGTAGCTATCGTCAATCCTAACAGGAGATGAGAAATAAAAACGAACCAATCCGTTTTAAGAATATAGAAATGACATATGATAATAATAATAGTAATACTTAGAACAGATACCAGAAAAGAGAATTTATATGATGATGGGTTTAACCTTGTAAGAGACCATCTTCTATGAATATTTGATACACTATCAGAATGAGGATCCAATATTAATAGTCGTTATTAGATTGGAAACAAAATCCTAATTAAAATAGATATTCCTATTACGGCTCCAGTGACACCTAGTACGATTTCAGGCTTTATTTTTATTCCTTTGGTTTCATCTTCAAAGAACCTCAATAATCCTGCACTAGAAGCAGGCAAAGGGGCATTCTTCTTCTTAGTCATAACAAATCTGAAGGTTGTAATCAGGCTTTAAATAGATTACGTTTTAAGTTTGCTTCAATCATCTTTTTTATTCTGCTATTGAAATATCTAGTATATACTTTCTGTTCAGGTTATTGGATAAAGAATTGAAATACAGGACAGAAGAATGTTTAGCAGATGAAATCTCAGATATATATTCAGATTTCTAATAATATTAGTTTTATATCCTTTAGTTGTTTGTTACACACAGACTTGAACATAAATTTCTTTAGCATCCTCTCATATTGGTCTTAATAACACTTGCCTATATTCACCTTTTTTAACAGTTCTATATCACACATCGACCTAGAGATTAAGTCCAATTAATGATGATGATTACTATATTTTATGAAATTTGGTCTCCGTGTAGAGAATAAAAAAAGTAATTTGTATTATCTTGTACAGCATTTATGCTATTTATTGGATTTCCTATCTTAATCTTCTAGTGTCTATTCGCATCTGACATTTCAAGATCGAACTTGTTTTTCAATTGTCTGGTTTTTTCAATAATCCTAAGATATAATTCAAGAAGATCAGCCTTTTTTTTCTCTTCGCTAAGATCTTCGTCATCAAGCATACTTATCAGTTTTACAATCTTATCGGTAACTTTATCTTCTATAAATTCTAGTTGGCTACTCTTAGACTCGCCTTTGCTTTCGAATATAGATCGCTGCTTTGAATGAATTGATGATACATCTTTAGAGCTTTTCTGTTCATGCCCGCAGTTAATGCATGTAATTACCTCCTTGAATTTGACTTGAACACCTCGACATTTTGGACAGGCTTCATTTATTAGCGATGCGCCTCTTGTAAGTAATTCTGCTGCATTCTTTATTGCTGATGGTTCATATGATCTCATATCGTCTGTGGACATTCAGTATATTAAGAACCCTAATTTTATAATTCTTTTTGTCTCAATCGGGAAGGCTTAATAATAGGATCTGACAAATAGCACTATACCATAAGATGGCGGTTATATGCAAAAAATGTGGTCTCCCAGATGATCTTTGCGCCTGTGGGGAACTCGAGAAGGAAGATACTAGAGTTGTCGTCCGCCTTGAAACAAGACGTTTTTCAAAGACAACTACTATGATAGAGGGCATCGACCCAAAATTAAGCGATATGCAACGTATTGTTAAAGAATTAAAGAGTCGATTTGCATGCGGTGGAACTGCAAAGGATGGTTTCATTATGTTGCAGGGAGATCATAGAGACGACGTTAAAGGATATTTGGTTAAAATGGGATTCAATGAAGCTGCTATAGAAGTACAATAAGTCATTGTGAATTATAAGGACTACTCTCGATAATCATGTACTGCAATCTTTTTAATTCGCTTTTCTTGCACTAACAGGCTAAGTTGATATTTCGAATTGTGTTGATAATAATAATACGTCTTTCTTTAACATATTGACTCATTCTATTATGCCATATCCACGTCAATACAAATTTGATGTTCATAAAAGAAAGGCATTTAATACACATATTACTTTATAATAGCTACCAGAGTATTCTTAGGCTCAAATCATTTTGTAATCCTATGTACATTTGACAGATCAAATTTCATTTAAATATTGACTAAAACATAACAAATAGGTAGTTATATATTCACCCTTTTTTTGAACGAAAGCATTTAAGAGGGTCATCTCAATTTCCGCTTAATGCCTAAACCCATCAGACGACAAAAGAAGAAGCAGATTCCCAGGCTAAATAGAATTGTTAGGACGGTATCAACAATGCAAAGAGGCATAAGAACAGGACATTCCAGCTATGTAGAGATGCATGAAGCAAATAGTATAGTTATTCATAATATAAAATTAAGAATAAATTCCATGAAGCCATTCATTGATAAAGAGTTGCACGAAAAATTGATCTCTATTCTGCCAGCCATGTTAAATGGGTATGAATTTACGTTGACTCCTAATGGAACTGTTAAGAATTTGGATCTTGATCATCTCCTATCACTTGATTCAGATATTACTATGCTTCTTCTATCACTCGAGTCTGTGGTAAAATGCCGGGTAAATCATATACCAACAGACGAAATAATGAGTTTCTTCAAGGAACTGATAGATGAAAGGAGAAGATTACTAAATGATCTTAGAGCTTAAGATGCATCTTAAGACCTTTGTATCTATTTCTGATGGTTACTTCTGTTACACCTGCGGCCTCTGCAACATCTTTTTGTGTTTTATTCTCTCCGTTCATCACACAAGCAACATACAACGCAGCAGCTGCTAGACCCATTGGATCCTTTCCAGCAGAAATTTTTCCTTCCTCTGCTTTCTTTAAGATCTCTAATGCTTTACGTTTGGTCTTTTCTGATAGCCCTGCTTTACTTGCAATTCTTGCAACACATTTTACTGGATCTACTACCGGCATTTTAAGATCAAGTTCTCTAATTAGTAATCTATAGCAACGCGCTACATCCTTTTTCTTAATGTTACTTGCATTAGCAATATCTTTCAAAGTTCGAGGTGTTTCTGTGTCTCGACATGCTGCATACAGGGCAGCAGCAACTAAAGCAGAAATAGAACGTCCTCTCACTAACCCTTTTTCTAGAGCCTTCCTGTAAACATATGCGGCTTTTTCAATTACTGCATCGCCTACTGCAAGTTTGTCTTTTAATCTGTCTAATTCACTAAATGCTTGCCGAAAATTGCGATCCACTGGTTCGTGAACTTGACTGCGGCTATCCCAAGTTCTTAATCTTTCAATGGTACTTTTCATTGAAGCGGACAACGGTTTGCCTGAAGCATCTTTATCTACTGGGCCGATAATGGTCGCAAGTCCCATGTCGTGCATAGCTAGAGAAGTTGGAATTCCTGCGCGGCTTCTATCCTCATGTTCTTCCTTTGAAAATGCGCGCCATTCAGGACCTGTTTCTTCTATTCTTTCTGTTACAACGAATCCACAGTTTCCGCAAAACATCTCGCCGCTAGAATTGTCCGTTACCATCGGCCCCTTTCCGCAGCGCGGACATCTGTCACTAAACATAGATATATCTTTTACCAATTTTCTCACCATAAAATCAGCGGCGTACCGCCAACTAGTATAAATATTTTATTCTATTATATATGTATTGCGGTAGTAAATTTTATTATAATATGACTATAAAATAATTTGTTTACTGTTGAATATTAAGTGTCCTATAATAATAATATCCAAATATTCTTTATAAAATTGAAAAAAATGCAATTCAATTTGGTGTTCTCATATAATCGTTTAATATCTCTTTTGAATTATTCTGGTTGTAATTAATCATATTATACTATATTTTTGCGTTATGACGCTTACTCAGTATCCACCATAATAGATATCTATATCAGAAGGGCTAACCGCAACGATAACTTGATACATACATTCTTTAGGTATAATAGTTGTCAGATCTGAGTTTTATAATATTATAGCCAATAATAACAATTTATTGCTTTCCAGAACAAACTGTATGCAAGTCAATAACATGCGGGTTAAACTTAAGTCATTATTTCACTCAACAAAATATTAATTAAAGGTTAGCAGTAGATAGAAGCAATAATGCAAAATGTTCGACGGATATCTAGATGGCTAGTAGAAAATGATCCTACGTGGGAAAAATCAATAGATTCAAACCTTGCAAATCTATCATGGACAAAGAAAGGCACGAATGTTAAAGCTGTATGTTCTGCGACAAGTATGTTTTGCGATATTGTTGATGAGTCAAAAGAAAATGTGGGATTAACAGATATATCCACTAATTTCATAAATCATAGGAAATTAGACACAGTGGATACGAGCGATATCACCAGATATCTTTCTAGTAGATATTTGAATCCGACTTTTGATAGTCCTATAGATTTGGATATAAAAAGGAATAGTCTCTATAAAATGCGCAAGTTCTGATCGTATATACGAATATCATTTAATATAGATCGAGCTTGACGCAGAGAACAGTTATTATTTCTTTTATAATATTTGTTATTTTATTATTCTCTGTATTTACAAATGGATTTTCAGCTATCACAATAGTGTATGCTCAACAAACTAGTGAAAAAGGTCCATTTATTGATGAAGCAAGATTTATACACTATCTTGACGAAAACGTTGCAATCGAAGAAATAAAAACAGGTAATCTTGATTCATATTATTTTCGCGTTCCATTAGAGTTTATTTCTGACCTTTCTGCTAATCCTAACGTAAAAATTTATGATAGAATCGCCGGATCTTTTTCGCTTTTATTAAATCCGGCACCACCAAAAGATAACAATTTGATTAATCCTTTTTCATTCAAAGAGATCCGTAGCGCCATGAATTATCTAATAAACCGCGAATTTATCGCAAATGAAGTCTTGAAGGGATATGGCATTCCTTTAGTGGATCCGTTTGGAGTTTATTCTCCTGAATATCCTAATGTCATAGATATTGTAGAAGCATTTGGTTTCAGGTATAACCCTAATCTCGCAGAAAAATTAATTTCTGATGCTATTATGAATGCTGGCGCAACAAAGGAAAAGGGAAAATGGGTTTTTGGAGGAAATCCTATCACAATCAAAATATTAATTAGGAGTGATGATTCTGCTAGAAAATCTCTGGGAGAGATCGCGGCTTCGGAACTTGAAAAAATAGGTTTTACTATTTTTAAAGATTATGGAGATTTGAACAAGGCAAACGGAGTTATATATGGTTCCGACCCCCAGGATCTCCAATGGCAGGTCTATACAGAAGGCTTTGCAGGGACCGCAGCTTTTGTAAAAGATAATGCAGCGATAACAGCTCAGATGTATGCACCATGGCAAGCTAACATGCCTGGAGGTCAAAATCCTAGTTTTTGGAATTATCAAAATTTGACACTAGATCAAATAACACAACGCATCTTCCTTTATAATTTCACCTCTGAGGAGGTCAGAAATGATTTGGTGCGAAATGCAACCAAAGCTGGAATTCAAGAAGCAGTTAGGATTTTTCTTGCTCGTAATATTGATCCCTTTGTTGCTTCATCATCATTACTGGATCTTGTCAACGACTTTGGGGCTGGAATCACGAGTAAATATTCTCTTATCAACGTTAGACCTATTGAAGACAAATCTTTGGATATTGGTGTGAAACAAATCTATCAAGGAGCATGGAATAATATAGGAGGTTTTACTGATACATATAGCACTAATATCTATTCGGCTGTATCCGACTCTGGTACTTTTAGAAATCCTTATACTGGCGAGGTCATTCCTATGAGAAACGAATGGACAAATATTACTACAGAAGGTCCAGTAAACCGTCTCGTTGTCGCTTCTGATGCACAACTATGGGATCCGATCTCACAACAATGGACCAGTCAAAATACTACTACTTCTATGAGCAAAGTAACATATAAGATACTATATTCTAACTGGCATAATGGTATTCCAATGGATAAATCGGATTTGTTATACTCTTACTATTTTCCCTTTGAATGGGCTACAAATGAAGGAGAAAATGACAAAACAATTGATCCAGAATATACATCGAAGGTAAGTTCATTGCTCCCATTGACCAAAGGAGTAAAATTCATCACAGATGATTTAGTTGAATCTTATGTTGATCAATGGCATTATGATGAAAAAGAAATTGCCGAGTCTGCTTCTCTCTGGACAGCTGTGCCTTGGGAAATCACAGGCAGCAACAGAAAGGTTAGTCGCTTCTGGAAAATTCGCATATTCACGTGGAGAAGCAGATTCGAAAAACGTTGACTGGCTATCTCTAATTATTCCTCAACATGCGATGGCGATTAAATCAGAATTGCAGAAGATGAATGCAGAAGAATTTGTACCAGCAGCGTTAAATGACATTGTTAGCCCTGCTGATGCAAAGAAACGCTACGATGCCAGCATCAGATGGATTGATGCACACAAACATGCAATAGTAAGCAATGGTCCTTTCTTCTTAGATAATTTCAATCCATCAGGAAGGACAATCACCATTAAGGCATACAGAGATAATACTTATCCATTTGACCAAGGACATTGGTCATTGTTTGAATCTCCCAGACTTGCTACCATAAAAAAAGTAGTGACACCAAATTTTGTAACAATAGGCCAATCTTCGAAAATAGTTGCATATATTGATGTTGATGGACAACCAAGCAATAATGCATATATCAATTATTTTATTTCTGATAAAGACGGAAAGCTAATCGTTAAAGGTAAGGCAGAACAGAACAATAGCGAAGATGGTAATTTTCAGATCAATTTAAAATCTAATGAAACATCAAAACTTTCTGTAGGTCCTAACCTTTTGAAAATATTTGCTAACAGTAATTATGCTTTTCGTCCTGATCTTTCAACCAGGACAATCTTAGCAATTCCTGGTGCTAATAGCACATTGAATACATTGACTTGAGGAAAACAGGAAGAACAAATTTCCCAAAGCATTGCAACCAAATCAAAACAAGATGAAAGAAAATGTTCAGGATATCTTATTGGTAGAGCGACTTATGGAAAGCATATTGATACGAGCAACATATTTATCACTATTATCCATTGTTGCACGACAGTCAGGCTTAAGAGTTAACTTAAAAAATTGAAAACTTCTCTAACTGTATTATTTTGTATCTTCGTCACTTGTGTAGGTGTTGGTTTATTGTTTAATAGTTCGTATATATCATATCCATAAGCACGGTACTATTTGTCGTAGCAATTTTCGGGAATTTTGTAATGGTATGCTCTAACTTAATAAATGCACTTATCCAGAAGTTGAAAATGATTATACATTCCAGAGACTATTAATACAAGTTATCTTTATGATATCAAACTAGGCTTGACAGGCTTTCCTCTTTATCTGCTAAAGAGATCAATCAATATGATGATAGTTGTTTTTGTGGTATTAGTTATGACAATAGGTCTGTTTGGCGAGACTATGAACAAAGTTTTGAGAGACACAGTGGATGTCAACATTATTACGCAAGTAAACGAGGGCAATATAAAATTTGAAACCATCCAAGCCCGCCAAAAATATATCGATACACAAAAAGATCTTCAATACAAAACGCTAGGGCTAGACGAACCCTGGTATTCACCTACACGGTTTTTCAATACTTTCTTTAAGGTAATGATACTAGATCTAGGAAACTCTTATTTTTTTACTTCAGAGTCTGGATCTTCGAGTGTACGCGATATCATAATAGAAAGAATACCTAGGACATTATTATTATTCACTACATCGACAATAGTTATAACAATTGTCGGACTATTTCTTGGTGCTTTTGTAGCAAACAAGGCTGGATCCATTTCAGATAGAATGAGTTCTGCACTCGCGGTATTTAGCACGAGCTTCCCCACTTGGTGGATAGGTATGTTAATGATATTTGTATTTGCGTTTGCATATCACATTTTCCCTGCTCGGTCTACTCCTCTTACTTCGCCCTCTGACCCCTCTTATATTTGGGATTTACTATACCACATGATATTGCCATTTATAACAATAACTCTAGTAGGTTTTGGATCATGGGCATATATAGTCAAATATTTTGTCAGAAATATCTTAAGCGAAGACTACATAACATCCAAAAGAGCAATGGGAATATCCAAGAGAAAGATTCTTTACTCACATGCTTTAAAAAACGCAGCCCCACCCATTATAACTGTCATACTCCAAAGTTTGGCGGCTTCCTTTGGAGGGTCAATAATAGTGGAGGCGGTTTTTGATTGGCCTGGAATTGGTAAGTTATATTATGACGCGATAGGACTCTCAGATTTCCCTATTATTATAGGTCTTACCTATATCAGTACTTTAATTTTTGTTGTTGCAGTATTGATTATGGATCTCTTCTACGTCTTCTTTGATCCAAGGATAAAAACAGGATGACCAATCAAATAGTTTCTCGTTCTGTTTTTATGACCGAGTTCTTGCGATATAAAAGTGGAATAGCAGGTGTTATTATTTTGGTATCGCTGATTATAATTACTCTGTATGCTATTCTAGCAATCCCATTAGAGTCATTTAGACAATGGAATAATCCAAACTATTGGATTGATTATCCTAAAGCAGCAGCGCCGCAATGGACAAATATCGGAATCTTTGGTCCTAAACAATTCGAACATCTAATCATGACTTTAGATGATGCTTCAATAACAAACATCCCAATCGTTGATAATATACGAACTGAAATTCATTCCTATACCCTAGATTTCTCATACGATTCTTATCCAAGTGACTTTATGATTCCATACTCAGCGCGATATGGTCAGATACCTCCATTGTTACAGGTCGACGTGACCAGACCTGATGGAGAGGAATTTAGAATTTATTATTCTTCTTTACCCTCATCTCTGGCTACGAACAATGAAAACCAATTCTCATCCAGAATATTTTCCACCGATCCAGCTATGGCGGAATATCTTCATGAAATAAGCGACTCTTTTAGATATCCGCAGGACGCATCAAAACCGCAGGTAATGATTTTTTCAGATATTGAAGAAAAGAAAGTCTTGAAGGGAAAATATTTGATCAAAGAAACATTTTACCTTTTTGACAATTCTGATACTGTGCTAGAGTCTGGATTAATTCTTGGGGGAAGAGTATATGGATTATTTGGTACCGATGAATTACGTCGAGATCTAGCAATAGGCATCCTATGGGGAACACCCATAGCATTATTCATTGGGGCAAGTGTGTCAATAGCGTCTGTGATTATAGGATTGCTTTACGGCGTCATAGCTGGATACAAAGGACATCGAACCGATGAATTGCTGATGCGGATTAATGATATATTCTATACCTTACCTACCCTTCCTCTTCTTATCATCATGTCTATCACTCTTGGACGAAGCATATTTCTCATTACTGGATTTCTAGTAATTTTTGGCTGGGTCGGTGTAGTAAGAGTTACCAGAAGTCTTGCCATGCAAATAAGAAATTTACAATATGTTGAAGCAGCGAAATTAATGGGGCAGTCGGAACTAAAAATAATATTCAAACATGTAATCCCACAACTTCTTCCTTTGACGTTTGCAAGTATTGCTATCTCAGTTCCTGCGGCCATTCTTGGAGAAGCAGCTCTCAGTTTCTTGGGATTAGGAGATCCTTCTGTTCCTACATGGGGACAAATCTTACATGAAGCAAATACTGCTGGCGCTGCTTCTCGAGGTTTATGGTGGTGGATAATGCCTCCCGGAGTTATGATTGCTCTCACAGGACTTTCATTTGTTCTTATAGGTAATACCCTTGATTCCATTATAAATCCAAAAGCAAGAAAATTCTAATTTTTCTTATCTTTAGTAACACATCATTATAATCAGAAATAAGCGATTATCTGAATGTCTCCATAGTTTCAATCTACAACAAAACATATACAAATATCACAATCAGAGCAAGAAGTCATATCACAATATTAATGCCAGACATATCATCGCTATATTGATTTATCAATAGCAAGGATTTAGAAAAACTGCCTCCAGACAACAATCTAATCGATGTAGTGGATCTGCCTATATCCTAACAATATATATATAAAAAATCAAATCTCTTGCTATCTCAAAATAAATATTTTATAAAAAAAAGAGGAGCAAAGAAAGTTGACATGAAGAGAAAAGATTTCATAAAAAAATTAAGAACCATTATTATCCATTTATTTGATGTAGATAATAAACAGGCCATTCAAACAATCCTTCGGGACAGTAGGTTATGATATGCCGTCCTTAAATTATTTCAACAGATAACATCATTATCGTACTAACACTTGATTGAACAAAAAAACATGGTTTCTATATATATACATCAACAAAACCGTATACATCAACAAAACCGATATCCATACGCATTACGATATAAATTATATCTGAACAAGAAAAGCATTTGTATACATATTATAATAACAAATCTATGAAAATTATATACCAAAAATTCTACAAAGAATCAACAAGAAAAATAAGATCCGATATTTTTTGATACTGCCCTATCTCTTCGAGGCTATGAGCATCACTTCCCAGATGTAATGTAACACCTTTTTTCTTGAATATAACCAGCCAATCTTCAGGAGGCCTATGGTACTTAGCATTAAGTTCAACGATCTTTTTATTTTTTACCATTAGAGATGCTAACTGATCAACTTCTCCACTCTCAAGTGTAAATGAGGATTCTGGTGCTATATGTCCTATAACATTGACGTCAGGATTTTCAATCGCTTTTTCAAGTGCATTTATCCAAGTATTTTTGCTATTGTATTTAGTATGAAAACTAGCTATCAGGAAATAATCTTTACTGTATTGTGCTGGACAATCTATTGAACCATCCTCAAGGATCTTTGCTTCAAAGCCATGAAGGATTTTCACGGTAGAATTGTTATCGTAAAACTCTAACTCCTCAAGATACTTTGAAATCCATTCTGAATTTTTTCTAACGTGCTCAGTAAAAGCAAGAGTCTCTAAGCCAATTCTTTCTGCACGCCTTATGACGTTTCTTATTGTAAGATCTGATGCAGAATGATCGTTATAATTGCAGTGGACATGAAAATCTTCCTTGAGGTTCAAAAGTATATTATTAAATTTCACTAGTAAAATTTCAACTTTACGATTAGGAAATAATGAATGCTTATAAGCTATCCAATTATAACCAATTTAAGTATTGGTTGTGTACTTTGCCTAAGGTAATGATATCGGTCGTTCTCATTCCAGGCGCTTCAGCCCCTGCAGGTATAAACGCAATCAAGTCTTTAAAGATGGCTAACTTTAAGGGAAAAATTATTGCTACAGATTCAAGTCCATTATCTGCGGGATTTTTTATGGCTGATAATAGTGAAGAAATTCCTGAAGCGGAGGATAACTCTTTTATAGACAGACTCTTTGAGATTATAAAAGAATATAAAGTTGAAGTACTCTTGCCGACTTCGGGATTCGATATTTATCCATATAGTGAAAATCGCAAGAAATTAGCAGAGATGGGAGTACAAGCAGTTGTAAGCGATAGACATGACCTCGAGATTTGTCGTGACAAGATGTCGACTTTTGAAACCCTTTCTAATTGTTTTGAACTTCCCTTTACGACTATGCAGCCAGATAGAATCAGAGGATTTCCCATCATTGGAAAACCACGGTTCGGAAAAGGTAGTAGAAATGTTATTAAAATTGAAGACGAATTGGATCTCAAATATGTAACCTCAAAATTTGATGAAATGATATTTCAAGAATATCTGCCAGGTAACGAATTTACAATAGATGTACTATCTGATATGAATAAAGAACCAATAATGGCCGTTCCTAGATTGCGAATACAAACTAAGGCTGGCGTTTCTACCAAAGGAAGAATCGTAAAAGATCCAAATACAGAAAGAGAATGCATGAATATTGCAAAACATGTAGGAATTAGAGGCCCATGCTGTATTCAGATGAAAGAATCAGCAGAAGGTATTCTTAAGATGATTGAAATAAATCCAAGGTTTGGAGGCGGAACAATCTTTACAACTTTGGCTGGAGCAAATTTTCCTGCAATGATTATTGATATGTTAAATGGGAAAGATATTGTTAAACCCACAGTTTCCGAGATTACGTTAATTCGATACTTTGAAGAGATCGTGCTTAAAAGCGGTAAAAGAGACTATTCTGGAACCAATTTGCTATCGAACTCATATTCTCTTGAATAGACTTATCACACGATATCTGCTCTATTTGTAGAGAGAGAATTATCTCACAAGGCCAATAGCCGGTTAGTTTCATAGGTACTACAACAAATGCAGTTGCCATTCCAATTCCTACTAATATTGTGTCCCATCTTCTTTTCTTTTGTTTCTCTTTCTTAGTTTTTATTTTATTTACATCTTTTTCCATTTTGTTTTTGTTTTTGTTTCTCATAAAAATCTTGTTTGCTTATATATATTATCTACATATTACATGGTTTATTTCTAATAGTAATTGTCTGATACTCATGACCCTCTGAAATGGTATCGATGGTACTTTTATCAATCGTCGATATAACAGGCTCCATAACTAAATGACGAAATTGAGATATATTTAAGCACATCATATAAAGTAAAGCTTCTGCAATATCACGTAGCTAAATAAAGAATGCTAATTGCTTTGCTAAACACAGAGAAATTCGAGAATATATTTTAATTATAAACAGCGATTTTCTTAGGAAATACTAATATTTATTGTTAGTTAGTGTCAGTAAGATTAATCTATAGTATCTAGGGGATTTGTTTCAATTTATAAGTTATGCAATCAATATAAATAATGAAAATGATTCTTATCATCCTAGCAGCAGTTTCATTAATTCTCTCATTATTTTTATCATCTTATTCATTCAGATCATTATTATTTTCTTACACTGCTAGAAAAGAAATACAAGAAAAAAGACTATCAGCTTATAATTATTGTAAATCCTCAGATGCGTCTGCATTAGAAGACAACCATTCTAACAAAGACATAATTTTGAATAGTGGTATAAAAAATTATAATACATGCCATTTACAGATAAATAACTCTTTTACCAAGACAATAACAACCACAAGAGTCAACAGAATTGATTATCCTTTTGTTTCTATACTTGTAGCGACACACAATGAACGTTTGGTAATAGATCGTTTAATGATATCATGTGCTTCACTAACATATAATCGTGATAAATTTGAGATTATCGTGGTTGACGATTCAGAAGACGGTACGTTTGATGTACTTATGAATTGGAAACAGAGTATTCCAAACCTTAAAGTCATATATAGAAATGATCGGACAGGATGGAAAGGAGGAGCACTTAATCTGGCTCTCAAAAATATAAACATCAATAGCTCATATGTCTTGGTTTTAGATGCAGACAGCATCCTTGTAAACGATATATTGGAAAGATTTGTATCACATTTCTCTAAACACAACTCAAATGGAAATTGCATTGATGTCATACAAGGCTATCCAATAGCAAGAGTCTTTAATAATGATACCAGTTTAAACAGTACCAATATCAACTGGGTCGCACGAGGAGTTGAGTTCAGATTAGCGCAAAGAAATATGATAGAGTTTTTGGCTAAGGATCGCATTAACCTACCTATTCAGATCACAGGCAATCTTTTTATGATAAGATCAGACTTAATCAAACAGCTTGAATTTTCAAACGATTTATGTGAGGATTGGAAATTGACATTAGACATTTACTCTCATGATACTATCACATACTCATATTGCGATGAAGGGAATTACAATAGTTGCAGAAATAGTAATAGTAAGAAAGTAATTTTTGATCCATTACTTGTGTCCTACTGTGAAGCGCCAACCAAGCTTGCATCGTATTTTAGACAAAGAATGAGGGTAAGTGAAGGTCACACCAGAGCCTTCAGAACAAATCTTATAAAGATATTGACAAGTAAAATGGCACTCATCAATAAAATGGAGTTCTTCATTATAGGAATACAATATGCAAAGTTGATACCTCTGCTTGCTTTGATCATTATAGACTTCACAATACTGATTAGCAATGGAATCGATTTCATCATAAACAATAATCTAATGAAAATAACATTAATTATACAAATTGCTAATCTCTTAACTATTATCGGAACTAGCCTTATGGCAATACCTCTTTGTAGCAATGTAGAAAAATATAATATTAGAGACTCATTCTACTTATTACTTTTAAACTTATGTACAATGCCTGCTTTTGTGATAGGAAGTTTAAGAGGTTTGTTTAGAAAAGATGGGATCTTTTATAAGACGGAAAGAAATTCTTGATTATCTGCAGATATGCAATAATAGCAATACGCTATCATGCTCAAGCTTTATATGAATTCTGATTCTGATATACCAATTGAATCGCGATCTCCTATGAATTCTCATCTCTTTATTATTTTCTATATTTTCCATCTTCTCTTTTTGATTAGCTAGCCGTTCTAATGACTTGATATTACCAGCAAGACCCCTAAAATATGTGTATACTCTTTTAAATTTAATAATAAGGATATTACAACATACAAACTATCGATATTATGAATTTCTTAATTTTTTATCACTTTCTTACTTTATCATGAATATTTGTTAATCAGTTTTTGATATTGTTTTTTTATCGGGATTTAGAAGATATAAAAGATATCGTGGGCATCTTATTGGTTAGTCCATATCTAAAGAATTTATCGTTACGATGAAACTTGATTTGATAAGATATACACCCATCAATTATGATTCATGTGGCCACATCATTTTGCGTATATCTTTTCCTATTTTTTCTAAAGGATGGTCTTCGATCTCTTTCATATATCGATCAAAAGAATTTTTACCTTCTTTCCTATAAATTCCAACCCACTCTTCTGCAAATTGTCCTGACTGTATATCCTTAAGAACATTTATCATCTTTATTTTTGAATCTCTATCAATAATTTTGGGCCCCCTAGTCAATCCCCCATATCTAGCAGTTTCACTGACACGATTATACATTCCTGTAATGCCATATTTATGAATAAGATCGACAATTAATTTTAATTCATGAAGACACTCAAAATAAGCAACTTCTGGCTGATACCCTGCCTCCACTAAGGTTTCAAATGCATGCATGACCAATGCGGAAGCACCTCCACATAAGTCGACCTGTTCTCCGAACCAGTCGGTCTCAACTTCTTCTTTAAAAGTAGTTTGAATTACTCCTGGTCGGGTGCTACCTATTCCTTTAGCCATAGCTAATACTCTATTCCATGCAGTCTTCGTATAATCTTGGAATACAGCGACTAATGATGGGGTTCCAAAACCCTCAGAATATAACTCGCGCACCCGTTGGCCTGGTCCTTTAGGTGCCACCATTATGACGTCAATATTCTTTGGTGGTTCTATCCACTGCCAATGAATAGCAGCTCCATGGGAGAAGCTTATTGCTTTATTTTCTCTAACGTGAGGAGATATCTCTTCTCTGTAGGTATTAGCTTGTTCCATATCTGGAATTAAAATGTGGATAATGTCCGCTCTAGCTGCGGCATCGCTAATCTCCACTACTTCATGACCATCATTCTGAGCCAATTTCCAAGAATTTCCATTCTTTCTTAAACCAACTATTACCTTTAGACCAGACTCCTTCATATTATTGGCTTGCGCTCGACCCTGAATACCATAACCTATTACTGCAATAGTTTCATCCTTAATTGAACCAAGATTAACGTCATCATCAAGCCACGTTTTAGCAGTCATGAGCATGAGTGAGAAATCGGTATATATATGCGCTATTATCTCAAAATCAGGCGCAGATATATCAATTTGCCCTTTCTATGATGTTGCAATCATCCTAATTCAGACATTTAAAGACAATTTATCCATCAGTTTTTTTGTAAGGGACTTTACTAATGATTATAGACTGTATATATCAAATACAGATTCTTTTAGTGCATCTCAGACATTCTATAATCACTCTTTCCTGAAGATGCTGTAAAATCTTAAATTTTTTCGAACCGCAATTAGGACAAACAGGGCATGACCTAGACCGTTTACTAAGATTTACCATCTTTGCGGATTGCTATCAGAATGAGATAGCATCTTAATCCTTGTGACACCTTCTATTTCTTCAATTATCTCAGCAACACCATCAGGAACTAGCTTCTGCCAATTGTCCCTTTCTGCTATTGTTTTCCGTATATAAGTTCCATTGTAGTACTTTTTTGATATGAATTGAGGTTTCTTGATTTTAACATTTTCTGCAACAAGGCTCCTGACAAATTGATTCCCAGAAAATAAGACATCAAAATGAGGAACCATTGATCTCAAATGCGCAAACCATCGTGCATTATTTTCATCATTGATAATCGGTACAATATAACATTTTGTAAGATCTATCCGTGCTTCTGCTAGTGCCTGATGTATCATTAATATTCTCTCACCAGCAGTAAAAGGATCCTGGGATATATAGTTAAATTGTGCACTTCCTATAGCAATTATTAATTCTTCGCAATCTTCGAATATTTGTTTGGCAAGCGAAAGGTGTCCTTTATGAAAAGGTTGAAAACGACCTACCATTATTCCACGTATTATTTTCTCATTCATCCTTTTTTCCTAATTTTGCTTTTTGTTGTTCAATCTCCGTGTGTTCAATCTTACGAAAAAGAGGTTCAATAGTTCCAAGAGTATGACCGGCAGAAATTTTCAATTCTGATACAGATTGCCATTCTTGCTGATGTACGGCTCCCGACATACCTAATTGGGACCAGATCTTCTCACTAGAGAATGGAATAAAAGGCTCTAACATGATAGAAATCGATCTGACAGCGTTTACGGCAATATACACAGTTGTTGCAGCCTGATTGATATTGGACCATGGTTGTTTTTTCTGAAAATATTGATTAAAATGAGTCGTAAATTTCAGGATTCGTTTCAATGCTTTATCACACTCATTCAGAGATAACAGAGAACCAACTTCGGTAGAGATAAGCTTAATCTCGTCTATACTTGATAGGTCTTCTATATCATAGCTAGTTGGCTGAGGAACTTTGCTATTAAACTTTTTCTGGGTAAACGTCAATGCCCGATTAATAAAATTCCCAATATTTGCTATAAGTTCATTATTAATTTTTTCCAAGAAGGAATCCCAGTCGAAATTTATATCAGTTTGTGAGTATGGCGTTATTGATGCGATATAGAATCGCAAATAGTCCGGATTAAAAGCAGATATAAACTCTCTTAAACCAATATACCAATTTCTACTCTTAGAAATTTTTTGATTGTGAAGCATCAAATGTCCTCTAGTTGGAAGATAATTAGGGAGTTTGTACTCTTCATCTAATCCCATGCGCATCGCAGGCAAAAAAAGATAATGGTGATAAACTATGTCTTTACCTATAAAGTGATAGATTTCCGAGTTGTTCCAAAGCTCTTTGCCATTCCGCCCTGATTTTTGAATAAATGTTAAGAAAGTAGAAATATAACAAAGGTGGTTATCAAACCATCCATAGAATACTTTTCCTTTTGCTTCAGGTAATGGGATCGGAACACCCCACGATAAATCTCTAGTTATATCCCAGTCTTGAAGTCCTTCATTAATCCAATTGATTATATAGTTAGCTACATCTCTTTGAAGATTCTCATTGTTTGTCAACCATACTTTGAGTTGATCGGAGAAATTCGAAAGTTTAAAAAAGTAATGTAAGCTACTCTTTTTTATTGGCGATCTGCCGCAGATACCACATACAGGATCCAATATCTGATACGGAACCCGACCGCATTTTTCGCACAGATCGGAATATTGATTTTCTGCTCCGCAATTAGGACATTTACCCATGACATACCTATCTGGCAAAAATTTGTTGTCAAACTGACAATAGAATTGAATTACTTCTTCTTTGTAAATGTGACCTTTATCATTAAGCTTCTTGAATACATATTGAACAAACTCCATATTTTCCACTGAACTTGTTTTCGAAAAAAAATCAAAAGAAATTCCTAGCGATTTAAAATCGTCATAATCGCGCTTATTCCAAGTATCCACGTATTCAGATGGTGTTTTATTTTCCTTTTCAGCTTTGATTAACACTGGAGTTCCAAAATCATCGGAGGCACAGACGTGGTATATCTCTCTTCCACGAAGTCTTGAATATCTGGCAAAAATATCTGCCGGCAAATATGTAGATGCAATATGGCCGAGATGAATTTCGCCATTAGCGTAAGGAAGTGCACTGGTAACTATAGCACTTGTAATCTTATCATATGGTTTATCTTGCACTAAAAATTCGTCAGAATCTGACTGATTTTAAGTTATCCCCTGCTAGAAATAACAAAGAGTCCTGTATAATTTCTATGTTATTTCAATAACTATTAGAGACCACCTTTGAAAAAATGTAAGAAGATCATTGTAAAGTTATTAAGACAAGAAGTTATGTCAGCCGTTATGATGCTCGTTAATTTATATTCATATCTAATGAGATAGATTATACAACAGCAGTACTTGGCAATTAATTCATAAGAAATGAGATCTTTACATCATTATCTCTTACAATAATTATCGACTCAAAAGTGCAAAGCATAATAAGATTTCAATAGAAAAGTAGGTCAGACCTGTTAATATTCTTATTACTTTTTTTATATGTTATTCGTTGTATCCTCCATTGTCTTACAAAATAGCAGACATCCGACTAGCGCAGACTGGAAAATTGTCCTATCAGTGGGCCCGCGATCACATGGCAATACTCGACAAGATCAAAATCAAAAATGAAAAGAAAAAGCCTCTCGCAGGATACAGAATAGGTTTTTGCCTTCATATTACAAAAGAAACCTCTGTTTTAGTGATGACGGCAAAAGAACTTGGTGCAGATGTAGCTTTATGCTCGGCAAATCCCTTATCTGTACAGGATGATATTGCTGCATTTCTATCTTCTGAAGGAATAACCACCTTTGCTTGGAGAGGCGAAACAAAAAGAGAGTACGATGAATGCATTAATTCTGTACTTAAATTCCGACCTAATATTATAACAGATGATGGATCTGATTTACATATCGCTGCTAATAAAACCAAAGTGAAAATATTTGGAGGTTCAGAAGAAACAACTTCTGGTGTAAAAAGGTTGAAGGCATTAGAGAGGAGAAAAAGATTAATGTATCCTGTAATAGCGGTCAATGATGCTTATACAAAACATATGTTTGATAATAGATATGGTACAGGTCAAAGCACAATAGATGGTATTTTGAGAACAACATCACTTTTCCTCCCTGGAAAACAAATTATAGTATGTGGATATGGTTGGGTGGGAAAAGGAGTTGCAGCAAGAACTAGGGGCATGGGAGCGATCACTACTATAACAGAGATTGACCCCATAAAAGCAATTGAAGCAAATATGGATGGTTTCAATGTAAAACGATTATCGGATGTTGTTTCTATTGGTGACATATTTATAACATGTACTGGTCAAACACATGTTATTCGTGAAGAACACATCAAAAAAATGAAGAGCGGCGCTATCCTTGCCAATGCTGGTCATTTTGATATTGAGATTGATACAAAATACCTCTATTCCCAAGATAAATCTCCTGCAAGTGTTAGAGCAGACATAGATTGCTTCAATATTGTTGGTAAAAAAATATACCTTATATCGAAAGGAAGAGTAGTTAATCTAGTTGGTGCTGAAGGACACCCACCAGAAGTAATGGCGTTATCTTTTGCAAATCAGTTATTGTCAATTATCTTCATTTCAAAAAATTATCATAATATGGAAAATAAGATATATAATGTTCCAAGAGAAATCGATCAAAGCGTGGCCAAATATGCACTGGATTCTTTGAATATAGAAATTGATAAAATGACAAAAACACAAAGACTGTACATTGATAAATGGGAGTAGTCATATAACATAAACTAGTAGAATATCTATAGAATATTGTGACTTGTGTCTTTGATTATTGTCTCAGCAGATCTTGCAAGGCAAAAAAATAATGGGTTATGCAAACTTAATTCGCTATGTATACTTAATTATTTATGAATACAGTTCAATTGTGATAACATCAGATAATTCATTATTAAAACAGCAATAAGAGATCCAGATAATATATTGCATTCTTCTAACAATACTAGATTCATCGGGGATCACATGACGGAGCAATAATGTATTATCTTATTATTTATGCCACAGTTGGCATCTCAATATTTTTGTCTAAGACTAGATATAGAGTCTTTGCCTTTTTTTATTAAATTCTACCTTAGTATAATATTTTAAAAGACAATAGTAGAAGATATATGACCAGAAAAGGAGCAGTAAGATGTTGTTCGATTAGTTAGAAAAGCAAACGATGTTATGATAGCTTTACTATATCAGTATACTAATAATGATTGAAGCAGATGACGCTATTAAGGTTGTCGATACGGTGGCCAAAAATCTGATGGGTGTAGCCATGAATAAATCCAATTTCGAAAGGCTACCAGATAGCTACTGGGGTTATTTTGCAAGAGGACATGATAGTAAGGGTAAATTCGGTGTCATAATTACATATTCAGAGAATTCAGACGACGTTGTTCAATTAATTGAAATGTACCAACAATGGGCGACAAAGAACAAGACAAAGAACAAAAAATAAATAAATATACCAGAGGTAAGAATGTGTATGATTCTTTTAGTTAAAATTCTTATGAGTATATCTAAACAATTGTTGCGTTAGAAGATAATTAAGTCAATGTCAGCATATTTTATTCATTCATTGTTTCCTTTTATTATGTAAATATTATTAAAATTGCTATGAATTCATCGATTCTCTCTATTTCGACCTACTAAATTCCTATAGAGAGGAACAAAGCCTTGTTATTTTGTAAAAAATATGAGGCGCATACTTTCATAACATCAAACACTTATTAGGTGCATATTCAAGACAAATTCTTATTTATCAAGCTCCGAGAAAAGCAGATAATAAGGTTAAGATCAAAAAGCCAAAGCTACTTTAATAATATCATATTTAGAAAGAAGAACATATGGATTTATATTCGATTGTTATTCTAGTATATTGTTCTCTTATTTAGGTATCAATGGTTAGGCCCATAAAATAATAATTAGTGCTAATGCGTAATATCGCCTGCATCTTTGTTGATACTCTCTAAGGAACATTTTAGAAGTCTTATTGATCATAAACTGACTCTTTCTCGATACAGGAATTGAGAAAGATCATTGCAGTGATACAGAATCAATTACAAGACAGTTCAAATTTGGATGCGCAGTTAACACAACAATCTTTAATCCTTGGTTTATAACATGTCTTCGTCATAAGATTAGACGGTCTTGACCATAAATTTTAATGATTCTTAATCTTCTAGATCTTCATCTTCTAGATCTTCATCTTCTAGATCTTCATCTTCTAGATCTTCATCTTCTAGATCTTCATCTTCTAGATCTTCATCTTCTAGATCTTCATCTTCAGGAGGTTCAGGGACTTCAGGAGGTTCAGGGACTTCAGGGACTTGATCTTCTGCTGTAGCAATTGTTGAAGGTCCATTATTCATTTGAACTATTCGGTATATTGCGCCTTGACCTATTGAAACAACATAGAGATATCCGTCTGGCCCAACTTCAAGATCAGTGACTCCGCCAAAACCTTCACCAAATATTATATTAGAAAATTCCGCTATAGAAGGTGTATCTATTACTTTATCTGCAAGTGGGCCTTCAAGAACTAGCTCTGTTCTATCTTCATTCAAGTCAAAATGGTATATCCTTCCGTTATGGACATCTGCTACAAATAAATCATTTATATATTGTGTCCCTAATTTATCAGAAACAAGAAACTTGGCTGCAGTAGGGCCTTCTGTATCCAACCATACAAGTTCTGGATCACTGTATTTTCCTTTTCCTTCAAACTGAACTAAATCATTTGCATCAAAATAATTTTCAAATAAAGCCATACCTTGTGCCTCTTGCCATCCACTGTTAAATCCAGGTTCTACCAAATTAATCTCATCTGAATTGCCTGGACCATTCTCAGTATCCCATATATTGCCTGTTACAGGATCAAAATCAAACCCAAAGCTGTTTCGTATTCCATATGCATAGTATAGGTTAAGTGGATGTGTATTACCAAGAATGCCAATGCCTACAGGTTGACCATCCTGAGTAATCCTAAGTATTCCACTTCTTCCATCAGGTTCTACTCCATTGACATAATTCTGAGCTTTAGTTTCCCCAGGCCCTCCCGTATGAGATCCATCTACATCTCCAATAGGAACATAGAGGTTATTATCAGGTCCAATCATAATAGCACCACCATTATGACGGGGACCAGGTATAGCTGGAAGGTCTAGAAGAAGTACAGGATTTATTAATTTATTATTTACTAATTCATATCTATAAAGTCGGTTGCCTAGCGGAGCTTTTCCTTCAGTAATATCCTCGCTATCTGTTAGTTCTGCTTCAGTGTAATATAAGAAAACATATGTTGTTAAGCCAGTGTTACTTTGTGATGATACAGCAATTCCACACATACATCTTTCAACAGAAGTCGCAACATTAACATCTAGCAGTGGTTCTGGGAGCATTTTACCATTAACTATTCTCTGAACTGTTCCCTTGTCCTTCTCCAAAACTAGTATATCATTAGGACCCAGAAATGCCATCGTAGTAGGTAGATCTAGTCCTTGAACTATCAATTCTACCTTTAAATTAGGATCATGAATAATGGGAAGATCGTCGCCGTCAGAAGAACTTACAATCTGCTCTTGTGCATGAGCATTATATCCTATAGGCGCAGTAACCAAAATTAAAACCATAACCATAAAAAAATATAACATCTTAACGTTTAATCACGTCAATCAATCTATCAATATATATATATATATCTTATATATGCCTTATAACTAAGGTTTATGTTATTCGTTCATATAACAAATGTTGCATGCATACTTATGTTTTGAAATCAGTCACGTCATTGACGTCTATAATATAGATCCCGTGAGGCCATTGTTAATGTTTTCTTTTTTTAAATCATTAAAGGTGACTCCAATAGTCGACATACCAACCGAGCAGAAATAAAATGCAAAAAATTTCATTGCTTAATTAAATTCTTGATAGGATTTTATAGTCGTAAATGATCTTATAAAGAAGAATCCTAATGACATGGATCAAAGTAGGCGATGAGAGAGATATCAAGGATAACCATGGAAAAGAGATAAACGTAAACGGAATAAGAATTGCTCTATTCCACGCAAATGGTAGATATTACGCTATTGAGGCGCTTTGCCGTCATCAGGACGGGTCTTTGGCCCCAGGAAAAATCGACGGTGAAGTAGTTGAATGTCCATTACATTCCTGGCACTATAATATCAAAACCGGGGAATTGTTAGACTATCTAGAAGGGGTAAAACTAACAACATATAAAATTAATATAAAAGATAATGAGATTTTTATAGACATTTAAATATTTAATGAGAGAAAACTTTGATAAATCAGATTAAAAAGTATTCATGGCTAGAGGTGTTGTAATTTGAGATTATATAATACACTTACAAGAATGATCGAAGAGATTAACATTCAACACAAAATTATTAGGATTTACTTGTGCGGAGTTACGGTCTACGATGACTCTCATATAGGTCATGCAAGAACAATAATTGTTTTTGATGTCTTACGCCGATATCTTGAGTTTAAAGGATATACTGTAAACTTTATTCAGAATTTTACTGATGTAGACGATAAGATAATTTATCGTGCTAAAAGGGAAGGATTGGCTGCAAAAGACGTGGCAGCAAAATACATTGAAAGTTATTTTACTGATTTCTCTCATCTAAACGTACTGCCTGCAAATAAATTCCCGCGTGCAACTGAGCACATAAAAGAGATGATAACTCTGATTGAAGGGCTTATCAATAAGAATTATGCGTATATCACACTTAACGGCGTCTATTTTCGCGTCAGGTCCTTTTCGACATATGGCAACTTATCAAAAAAAACTATCCAGGAATTAGAATCAGGATCAAGAGTCGAAATAGATCAGTCTAAGCAGGATCCTCTTGATTTTGCTTTATGGAAATTTTACTCAGAGGAACCAGCATGGGATAGTCCGTGGGGAAGAGGCAGGCCTGGATGGCACATCGAATGTTCTGCAATGGCTTTGAAATATTTTGAAAGTCCTTTTGAGATACACGGAGGTGGAAATGATCTTATATTTCCACATCATGAAAATGAAATTGCTCAGTCAGAAGCCTTTTCTGAAACTCTCTTCGCCAAATTATGGTTACATACTGGCATGGTTACTATTAATTCGGAAAAAATGTCAAAATCTCTTGGCAATATCATAACTGTTCGAGAAGGCCTTGATCGATGGGGAGCAAATTCTCTCCGGATTTTTTGTATTTCTGTTCAATATTCCAAACCACTCGATTTCTCAGATAAAATTCTCTTAGAAGCCATACAGAGATGGCGCCAGATAGAAACATGTGCATATGAGTTACGATTTGCTAACGGATGTGGAGGACAGCTCAAAACCATAGAATCGTTAACTCACGAGTCCATTAAAGAATTTACAGCTGCATTAGAAGATGATTTGAATACATCGCTTGCTCTTACAATTTTTATGAAATTTGTTGCAGATATTAATCGCTATGCAGCAAATGATAATCTGACGTCTGATATGTCTCAAGTTGCTCTAGTAACTTTTAACCATTGTATGAAAATACTAGGTCTCAGAGTAGTAGAACCTACAGATACTGAAAAAAAAGAAATTGAAGATCTTGTTGTAATCAGAAATAAATTTAGAACTGAAAAAAAATTTAAAGATTCTGATTTTATTAGAAGACAATTGATTGAAAAGTATGGTGTTGAACTTATGGATCACAAAAACAGGACACTATGGAAGAAGGTTGAAATTCCTTTAAGGGCATAAACGATCTCTCTAGTAATGATATAGGGCAGATAATAATAAGGGTAAATCTAATAATTAAGGGAAGAATTCAAATATCCTTCTCATTTATGTGATCATATTGCTAAGAGAAAATCTAAATGGAGAAAACGAACAGAAGAAGAAATGTGCGTTATGCGAATGCTCTCTGCCAGAAAATAATGGACTTAATATTTGTGGTGAATGTATAAAGTCTGCAGACTGTTGCATTGGCCTGGAAAAAATAAGTGAATGAATTTTATTCCACCATTTTTAAAGTGTCAGTTACAGTTATTATCCCTATTACATCTCCTTTTTCGCTGACTAAAACGCATTTGGCAAATCTCACAAGGGGGACAAGAGCCTTTGCAGGTGTTGATACGTCAACAACTGGTGGTGGTGGCTCCATTATTATCATTATCATGATATTTCTTAGATTCTTTTCATCTTTTTCTACCATGCTTTTTGCAAGAGCATCCTCACTCAATATTCCTACCACTCGAGAACCATCAAATACAGGTATCTGGCTTATTGAATTACTTCTCATTTTATTAATTGCAGCATGAAGAGTATCGTGCTTTTGTACAGAAATCAATTTGCGGCTACATATATCGCCAGCCTTCATCGAGGATTGACCTTCTAGAGAACTCAAAATTTCAAATATCTTCCTAGCAGTCTCATAACTAGGTTTACATCTACCTGATTCAATCTGATTAATCATGGATGTGCTGATTCCTGTAAGTAATGCTAATTTGCGCTGCGTGATACTTAATCTAATTCTCGCTTGTTTAATATATTCGAGCTTCGGAAGCATTGTATTTAGATTTATTTTCTTTCGATACCGATTTATAATTTCGCATCAGTTACTTCTTTTGTACATTCCCTTAAAGGAAGATAATAATTTACTAAAGATCTTCTAATTCTATAGAACATTTGAGTCTGCTAATGGCTTTGGAAATAGAGTCATTTTAAACCATTTTAAACATCTTTTATTTTTCGATCCTGAATATTTGATAGCCTTATATACTTTACAAATCAATTCCGTTGTTATTAGCCGCAATGAATTCAAATACTAATCAGTCCAAATGGGACTCCGTTAAAAGATATAAATTGACAAAAATGCTTAATGAACTTTCAAATATATCAGGTCATGGAACTGAGTTAGTGACTGTATATATTCCACCACGACGCCCAATTTTTGATATTATATCTCAATTACGAAATGAGGCAGGAACTGCATCCAACATAAAGTCCGATTTAACTAGGACGCATGTCCAAGATGCGTTAAGTAGAACCATAGAACATCTTAAACTCTTTAAGGAACCGCCTGAAAATGGTCTTGTCATTTTCTGTGGAGCTATTCCAACTGGCAAAGGTTTCGGTACAGAAAAAATTGAACTCTATTCTGTTATTCCGCCTAAACCCATTCAAATTAATCTTTATCGATGTGATGATCATTTCTGGATAGATCATCTAAAAGATATGATGAAAGATGATAAGGTAATAGGGATATTGGCTTTAGATACCCAGGAGGCTGGTCTTGGGATTCTAACTGGAGATAGATGGGAGGTCATAGACACTCTAACTTCTGGTGTCGCGGGAAAACATAGACAAGGGGGACAATCCGCTAGGAGATTTGAACGGCTTCGCGACAATGAATTAAATGAATTTTATCATAGAGTTGCAGATCATGCTCAAAAAGTCTTTGTCGACCAATTCAAAGTAAGAGGCATCATCATAGGTGGGCCTGGTCCAACAAAGGATAATTTTCTTAGAGAGGAATATCTTGATTATAGATTGCAAAATAACATTATTTCTACACTAGATTCCTCATATTCTGGAGATGAAGGAGTCAGAGAAATCATTGACAAAATAAATGAGCAAGGCGTAATGACAGAATATCGCCTAATGGAAGAGAAAAAAATATTAAAAAAATTCATGAGTGAGGTATACTCCGGAAAAGGTTTAGGCATATATGGTATCTTCGATGTGATAAAAGCATTGAAAAATGGTGTTGCTGACCTCATAATAGTTACTGATGATATTGGATATTTGAAATTGGATGTAAAATGTAAAAGATGTGGTAACATTCAAGAGCATTTTATGGATAGGCCAAGATTGATTTCAGAGAGGCAGGAGATATTATCAAAACCTTGTCCTTCTTGTGGAGCAGTAGACTTTGAAAGTAGTGAAAAAGATATTGTAGATTACTTGGAGGAAATGACTATCATGACAGGTAGTAAGCTAGAAATTATATCAGGTAGGACGGAGGAAGGTGCACAGTTGGCTAGCTTAGGAAAAATCGGCGCGCTCCTGCGATTTAGGCCGACTTCTGTATGAAAAGATTATAAAATTCATAGTTATCACCAGCTTTTAGTCCTTGCATAGGAATCACACAGTTCTTCTGTCCTAAAAGCAGATTATGTATTATATAAAAAAGATTTATACAAATCAGAAAATATTATCCCACAATTAGATTGTTATACTAGAGAGGAATGCACTTTCTTATATTTGAGATGCGTTAGAATAAATATAATATATAGAATTTTCCGTATTGCAAAATTTATAATGTTGAAGAGTTACTTCAACGCATATCTTAAGGTTTCGAGTATGCCTATTCTTAATTGTTAGTTACAAATATCTCTTATCAGGTCCACACATAATTCTCATTGATAAGCAATAATATCTAGAGGTAGTTAACTGTGATTTAGTATTATTTTATACATTAATTCTTTTATTTTATTAATTATCTTAGAACGAAGAATAATGAAATACAACAGAACAAAATCAAAATGTTATAACATCGTGTCATATAGAAGTCTTCATATGGTCGATAATCGGCTTTTAAAATTAATTTATAGTGCATAATATCTTTTTTAGGAATTATTTCCATTATAACCTATGGGCATAGATCGGCAACAAAGACAAATTCGCAAAGTTATGATAGTTGAGGATGAACACGATATACTTCTATTATACAAGGATTATCTTAAGACTAAGGGATATTCTGTAATTGCGAGCTCAACAACGGCCGATGAAGCTTTGGCAGATTTCGAAAACTACAAACCAGATCTAATAATAATTGACTATAAACTTCCAGGGATAAAAAATGGTCTCCAAGCTGCAAAAGAGATCTTGACCAAATCCCCATCTGCCCGAATATTGATAATAACAGCTCATGAAGATATAAAAAATGAATTGAATAATGATGACTTTTTCCGCAATAAAAGGGTCGAAATAATAATAAAACCTGTTAGGCTTGCAAGACTAGCTTATATTATTCAAGAAGTTTAACTAGATATCAACCTAGTAGATGATATAATTTGTAAAGATCTGGTGAATCGACATGTGTATAATGCAAATGAAAGAATTAACATGCAACTACTTTCTTCGTTTTAATCTATTAGTATAATATAAAATTTATCCATTGAATTTCAATATTTAGATAGGAACTTGAGATTTTTACTTTTGAGGTTTGCAATATTGTTTAAGCAATCAGCATCAACACATTAACCTCAAATAAATCGAGTTGTCTTCCTCTCCAATACTTCAAACTTTAGAAGAAACCTAAATACTTGTTGTTAGTTTTCCAATGTGTGCTGTTCAAACGAGATCTATCTTTTATTATTGCATTTCTATTAATAAAGATGAAGATGTATGTTGTGAAAAGACTTGGAAAAAATGGAACTTGGAACACTATTACTCTAATTGATAAGAATGGATCATTTAGAGGAGAAGCACGATTTGAATCTGAGAAAGAGGCGTTTAACTACCTTGAAGAATATAAGAAAAGGATGAAAAGTCCTCAAGAACTCAAAGTATTTTCAGAGCCATAGAGACAGTATATAATCTAACAAGACATTATGCCTCTGCTTTTTCAATCTTTTTTAATCCGGTTATTCTAACTGGGATGTGATTACATTTCAAATCAACTTGCGCTCGATTGAGGGTGATAAAGATTATTACATCATGGGATAAGAGATGACTTGAGCACTACTTTTTGTGTACTAATTAAGATATGTTACCATAGCTATCAGGTAGTTAAAGCGTTTTTTGGTTTGCAGATAATCGACCAAATAGCGCTGTGACATATAATACTTGGGATTATTTTAAAATAATAAATATTATGGGAAGAGTTTGGATTTAAGAAGATAGAGAACCCATAAGAGTGGTGTTGAATTCTAAAATCTATATCAAAAGAAGTGATACTATAAGACTATGTTCTAAGGAAGATGCTACTACCAAGAAATAAATAAAATGAATCAAGAAGTCTAAGATAGTTTATCTTGAAGACAGATGATATATAGGATTATACCAAAGATTGTTAGAAGTGCACTACTGCAATTAATACTAAAGATATATGTTACGATTTAACAAATAATATTTCTGGTACAATTGTAAAAACTAGAGATCAAGATAAAAGCTGGGAAAGGCAGCTTGATGTTACCTTTAGACACAATGTAAAATTGACGATGAGCTTATACAAAGTAGTTGTGTCGCAAGTCAAACTCCAGTCTTCGCGACCATATCTTAAGTATTTGTAACAATTACGATGAGGATGTAGATTACCTTCATTTTTTTGGGTGACTAGCATTATTATTGTGTGAAATTGGTGTTAATTGACTGACCCACCACCAAAGACCATTAGTTATTGATATAATTCTGACCTTCATGGGAAGACAGTCACAACAGATCAGTAACAGGAACAGGCGACATAATAAGGCAAGGCATAAAAAGAGTAATTCTTGCTTTTCTTTTCCAATACTAAAGAATATAGTGACAAAATATCACATTGTGAATATCTGAAGCGAAAAAACTATTACTCGTAGTAGCCTGTGGATTCTAGTTATACTGGTATTATTCTGTTCATGACTTTCTCCTGATATATGAATTTATAGTAATCGAAATTATCATTTTAATTAATGTATAACTGGAGAAATTGCCGTTCTACGTATAATTGGGGATCACGACATTAGAATTGTTGTTGTCGCTGTCCTCAGTCATCATACTCAATTTCTACCACCCGATCCTGCAGTCTTGTTGGTTCCGATTGTATTTTCGGCTGCTAAAGCATCGTCGTATCCAACTTCGCCTTCGACAAATGTTAGTTCTTGTGCAAAATGAGATAATAGTTGGGATACAATACCATTGGGATATCTAGCAACCTGCGAAGCGATCTGCCTAATTTCTTTATTGACCTCTGCTTTGCTAGAACTCTCAGATGAGTGTTTAGATAATTGTTCAATTACTTGCTTTACGTGAGTTGAATTTGTATCAGGATGTGCACTTGCTACTTGTTGTGCAATATCATTAATTATTTTTCTTATGCCAATTTTTTGCTGCTGTTCTTGTTGCCCATAGATTCCGATTTCTATTGAAGGTAAAATGGATATTTCACTTAGCAATACTATTAATGATATAATGACTCCTAAATTTGACATGTTTTTTTTGAACATTTTATACATCACACCTTATTCTCACCCAATTATAAGACTATGTATAGTTATCAATTATTTGATGATGTAATTGCTTTAATAAAAGAGAGATATATAAGCAAAGACTCGTTTTCATTCTTTCCTTTACTGAGAGTGATTAACATTATCTTAGTCGTTAATCAATTAGCAAGTAACTAATCCTGCCTTTAATAGGCCAACTTCAGGTTGCATTTAGAGTTATCTAATAGCAAACAGCAATTAATAGCCACATTCCTAGCATTTCATAGATAATGTGGACTCAGTATCATAAGAGTACTCATCATTATTGCCAATTCATTTTCTCAAATAGTGGTGGATTATTCCTATAGTATAAATCCGTGGTAACTTCTCTTATCTATACGATATAACACTATGAGTAAAGAAATTCGTTCTTAATTATTGTCTAGATATATGCAATAAAATCTTGTATAGTAATAGCGTATTATGTACTTGTGCATAATGGAGATAACTTATGCTTAACCTATGGAGGGAGCAGGAAAACTAGAGAACTTGCCTGATTTTTAATATATGTAATTTTAATAATTTAATTATGGACAGATGCTTGTCCCTTGCATATTAATATAGAATCTTATGCTAACAGTTTTCCTGAAAGTAAATCAAACTTTGATAGTATTGAATGTCCAGTCTTATCTTTGTGATCATCAACATCTGAATGGAAAACAAAACTAGAATTACACTCATGACATGTCCACAGGAAGTTGAGGTCATCAGGATGCATTGTAATTTACATGCTCGCATTTATGCGATTTAAACACTCTGTAGCTATGTATCATCAATTTTTTGATGTATATTATGATATAATAAAGGATAAGAGGATTTATGGTATTCTTTATTGTAGATCGATAAAGTATATGATTTAATATTATTCATTATATAGATGACGATAATTAGGCTTCAAAAAATGACAAAAGAGTAGTTTCCGATATGTTCGCTAATCGTTAACATACGCTCATACTCATAAAACAAACTATTCCATGTTTCAATCTCCATTTCTCCTCATCGGTGACCATCCAAGTTCTCAAGGAATAACTACTATTTTCTAACGTAATATTATGTATATATCCTGCTAACTTAACCAGTATATACGGCTAAATAATCAAAGCAGATTATGGACGGCTAATTCGCATTTCTTGTTGATATGATCTAGCACATAGTAGATGCAATTTTAGCAACAAATTCGATTACGAAACCAACAAAAAAAGTTCATTAAAAATTCTTAACTGTATAGTAAATATGTCCTAACTTAGTTGTAATTCAGACTATTTCTTGCTTTTATCAGTGCAAAGATCATAAAAAAGTTGAAGCATATGAGCAAATTAGATCTTCCTTTAGAAAGAATTCTAACAAACGGATACGATGTAGAGGTAATAAAGTATATCTATGGTCTGCTACTAATATTAAAAGCAGAATATTCTTTATCCAAGTTTGTTCGTGCAATTATACGAAACAATAGTTTCAAATTAGATATTCTATAATGAACCTACAGGTAAATTGCTGATCATTTTTCAAGCCTAATAATTATGCATCATATCAGTAGATCCGAGTCACATTACATTTACAAATTGCATGAGTTGATATATTCTTAAATGACCTTATATTAATAATAATTACCTTCCATTAAAAAAGCCAAAAAATCTCATTCATCGAGAATTCATTGTAATCCATATTGCCATACTATATAATGTGCAAATTTATTATGATTCTGTAAACTAGAAATCATTGAATTGAATTCAGTGTCAATCATCGAAAATTATTGCTTTCTTATTAAAGGCCTATGTGTAGTCATTTTCTTTCGATTTTTTATATCAATAATAGAATTGAAGATATATATTGTTTAAGTAAGATTTTTTATACATATAAATTAAATATACTATTATGGGCAAAAGATCATCGTATGATATACCTTCATATGGAATGGAAGCTATCATAAGCACAATAGATGATGAAAAAAAACTGCTTGAGGCATTCAGGACAGAATGTGAGAACCAACGTAAGAATCTTAATTATTTGAATGAGCAGACCGGTAAACTAGGAAATACAAGCAAGAGAAAGAACAGAAATATTATAAAGTTACCAGCAGTTAGTAACATATCCATGGATTGATCTCTTTGATAATATACTATGTAAAATAACAGTATGCTAATCTTATTTTTATTTTCAAATAGATGCTATGAATGTCTTATGTTGACATACATTAATGACACCACAAAGTTGTACCAAATTTTTAATTAAAGGGTCAACATTCGTTTTGAATAGAAAGATCTACTAACGTGAATCGATTAATTTTTGCCTTAAATCTTCTCCCGCCTATATCTAATATCTAACTATGATGTTTTGACAATGTCTCCAATGATCTAAGCATAAATGGCAAAATTGTAAGAATGATAACTCAAAGATATTTATCCTCCATGATGGGAAAATAATAAATGATATTTAAAATAACAGTGATACATTGTTGAAATAATCTAGGAGTATTTCTTCTACTGAAGTACTAAAACCACGAAAATCACAAGACTGCAGATGATCTCCGTAGTAAGAAAGATGTCTTTTATTTTTTTAAAGTATCCTTTGGGTTTTACTGTTCTTTCTTGTGCTGATCTAATCCATTTCTGTTCTCGTATAGTCACCAAAGCATATAATTTCACAAATGCTAGTAAAAAATTTACTGCGACGTATACTGGAAGCAACAGTATATCTTTTGGATGTCGTCTCAAATGCGGTATTATTTTTATTCCTCTGCCACAAATCCACAATCCCAAGATAGACAATGCAACAACCCAATCATTAAAATACACTGAAATTGAAAAGAATATAGGGCCAAAGAATAGTGTAAAGATTGTGATAAATCTATCTATCATGTAAAAAGCAAGATATGGATTCTTCCATGCCCAGCCATCCCATAAGCTGATAATATCAGAATTATGACTATTTCTCGACCAGCGAAGTCTCTGGCTCCAAAAGGTCTTAAAGTCCGAAGCTGCTGAGGAGAACACTGCTGCATTGCTTTGATAGTATGTTTTCCAGCCGTCTCTCTGAACTAATCTTGTAAGACATTTATCTTCTCCGGATTCCTTTTTTCTTCCAAAAAGAATCTCATTTAGAAATTCATTTAATTTGGGCAAAATTATTTGCCGCCTATATAACGAGGTTCTTCCTGAAAGACAGGTCAATGCTTTTGCCATTGCTGTTTGGGAAGGCAAATCATAATAATTTCTCATATCCCAAAAGATATCTGTCATCTTTTGCCATACAGAATGACGCTCTATAGGATGCTGTCGTGTTGTTACTCCTCCTATTATAGGATTTTGAAATGGCACAAGCAATTTATCTCTTATATTATGATCCCATATCGTATCTGAATCTACTAGCGCTAAGATGTCGCATTTTGACGCTAAGATCCCATCTGCCAATGCTGGTCTTTTGCCAGCTTTTGAAGTAACTATGAGTTTTGCCCAAGGTTTGTCTTGAGCAAACTCCTGAAATACTCTGATGCAATGCGTATCTTTTTGATCTATTACTGCAATCAATTCATCAGGATTATTTGATTGCCATGAATACAATGCTGTTCTGAAAACCCTCGGATCTTCATTATAGACTGGTGTTATTATACCCATAGTATAATTTTCCACTTTATTTTCTGGTTCGATGGGCTTATAATATAGCGAACATAATTTCTTAAATATCCAAATCCCCCATCTCCAAATGCCGATTATTCCTAAAGGTATATAGAGCGAAAACGTTTGAGCACCTCTAAGAATTGTACTACCTACTTCATCTCTGAATGACGTAGCCAAACTTAAAATGTCATTTCCAAGTGAGTAAGAATCAAACCAATAGGGAAGAAATAGAGATAAAGAAATAACAGATATCATGATGAGCACGAAGGCAATTGTTGGAAGAAGTATTAGAGAAGTGAAACTTATCCCAAGGCTCATTAAATAAATTTTCTTCATTTCTTCTTTATATATCCATTGCCTATGAAGGATGGACAATTAGTATTTATCGAATGGAAAAATTCTGTTCTAAATACTTCTCTATCATACCTCTACAACATATTCTGCTTAGATAAATAGGAACCTTATAAAATAATAAGATATCGGACAATATATATATCATTTTAGCACTCGATAAGGAGGCCTGAGATGGGCCAATGGCTAGAACATGATTGTAAAAAAAATTGGAATTATCGGATCAGGTGTTGTTGGAAGTGCAACAGGTAAGGGCTTTCATAGACTTGGTCATGATGTACTATTTTATGATATCGCTAAACAAAGATTACTTACTCTAAAGGAAGAGGGCTATCAAATTGCATCAAGCGTTGAAGATATTATTGATAAAACGGACATTTCGTTTGTTTGTGTAAATACTCCTAATAACATTAATGGCGAGCAGGATTTATCACAACTCATGTCTGTTCTCTATGACATAACAAATGCACTTCGGAGAATAGATAGACAAAATGGGCAGCAGCATCCTCATCTTATTGTTTTCAGAAGTACAATGCTTCCTGGAACCATGAGAAGTGTGGTTATTAATTATTTACAAACAAATTGTTCATCATCAAGGATTGGGAGAGATTATGATGTATGTTATAATCCAGAATTCTTGAGGCAGAATACCGCTTTTGATGATTTCTTTAGGCCGGACAGAGTAGTTATAGGCGAAGAAGGTAAAGGAGCGTCGCAGTCTCTCAAGGAGATCTACCAGCAATTAACTGAGAATATCATCGTAACTAGTTTTGAAGCTGCTGAAATGATAAAGTATACTTCTAATTGCTTCCTTTCACTCAAAATATCCTTCTTTAACGAAATCGGACTTGTATGTAAGCAGATGGGAATTGATGATAAAGCTGTCAGTTTAGGTGTTTCCATGGATAAGAGGATAGGAAACTATGGAACGCAATTTGGCAAACCATTTGAAGGAGCATGTTTACCAAAAGATACTGAAGCACTAGCTGGTTTTATTAGAAATTTGCAATTAAATCCAGATTTGCTTCAGGTAGCCCTTGACATTAACCGAAAGATGGAGGAACTAACATCGTCAAAACCGCCTGTCCAACGAAACTAAGAGCTGCCATTCTTTAGGTGCTCATTCTTTTTTTACTTTTGCTGACCGATGTTATGTTTTAGGGTCTTATTCATGCGCTTGCGTTGTTTGAAAATAACAAATAAGATTGCTAGCCCTATGACGATAATCACAAGGAACAATATTGCTGCTAAGGCTGGTTTATTATTGGCTTCAGCTTCAAATTGCTTTAGAGAATAGTATCCATCATAAAGGAACGTAATGTAACCTGATGAATTAGAAGTATAGGCATTCCAAAACGAACCATTTACATTGATAGAAATTTGTGTGTTCGGCTCAAATCCTCCTATCATATACTTTGTTGTGATGGGTAAACCAGGCGGCGAAATCTCTGACCATTTTTTATATTTTTCATTAGATTTGAAATCATTAGTAGAAGCAGTTATATTTACATGGTTAGAGGAAGGAATTACACTCATATCATACATATCTAAAATTATACTTTTACTAAATGGCTTTATCAGAAGAGTTGTATTAGTAGGATAAACGGTATTAATTATTTTTTTATTAGAAACGCCAATAATTTTGTTATCAGTATATTGTAATATAAACCTGCTTTGATCATCGAAGAACCTTAATGTAGCATTATTAAATAGAGTATCTATGATTGTGTTAATACTTCCTGACTTTTCGTAATAATTATAGTTGGAGTTGTTGTAAATTGTATTATCCAGGAGAATATTATTGGAAGCATTAAAAAATTGAATGCCATAGCTTGATCCTCTAGTTACATTATTTTTAATAAAAGTATTATTACTTGTGCCTTTACCTTGAACATATATACCATTGCCAATGGATTCTATTATAGTATTATTTTTGAAGGTATTATCATTAGAATTTTCATAAAGATAGATACCATTTAAATCGCTACCTTTGATCATATTATGATGAATCGAATTATTGTAAGAGCTTTGGGTAATTATTACACCAAATGAATTTCCCTCTATCGTGTTATTAGCAATTACATTTCTAGATGAATTGGATACTCTTATACCCGAATCTCCATTGTGATAGATTGTGTTATTCTCGATCTGCGAGCCTACTGTCAATCGGTTCAAGAAGATTCCATTACCGGTGTTATTATAAACAGAGTTATTTTTCATCAAAATATTTTTACATAATTCTGAGCAAAAAACACCATGATTTGCATTATTGTGAATTGCATTATTGTGAATTTGAAGATTAGTAGAGTTGATATGAGCAAGAATTCCGTGTTGATAACTATTATTGATTGTATTATTTACTAACATGATATTTGATGCATCATCCGATGCATGAAAGCCTCTGTAATTAAAAGAAAAAGAATTATTAGATATAATACTACCATCGCCGGCATAGTAGGAGATGCCCCATGTATTTGTCCCGCCACCATATCCTAAATAACTTAAATTTGAATTAGTTATGTTCATATGTCCCGTACCATCCCAAGGTACTACCAAATAACCCCTTGGCTGCGCTTTAGAATTCAACAGAGTATCTGACTTATTTGTAAAATTCCATGAAGATATTTTTGTATTATCTATGAGCAAATTTCCTTTTGTTGATATTGAATATGCTGTTCCTGCTGTTGAATTGATTTTCAGCCAGTCTGTATCAGTAGAATTAACAAAAAGGGTTGCGCCTTTTGCTATCAAAATGTTGGCGTTAAGAAACCAATTTTTAGGAGATGTTTGATTCAAAATTTTGGAATTATTTATGATACTATGAAGTGCTGTCATGTCCATCTTCCCTCCACAAATGTTTATTGTCATAGTCCTGTTGTCATAGTTCACACAAAAAGAATTGCTCTTTGGTATGATCTCTTGTTCACCTGTTCTTGATTGATTAACTGACAAAAAACTGACACTGTATGTATCGTGCAATATGTTGTAATGGAGTTTCTCTGATGTTTCGCCTGTAATCGATAGTATTGATGATGGAGCAGTCGCAATCAATATTAAGAACAAAAACAAAAACAAAAATGTTGGCAATAGTTGTCTCATTAGATTTTCATTTATATAAACAAACAATCCATATGACAAGATCTGATCATTTAACCGTAATGTCACACCTACTCTCTTCCTAATATAATAAAGTACATTTCTTGTATAGATTTGTCTAGAATGATTCAATTATTTTTAGTCTATCATTAAAAAATGAGAGCTTTTGCCAAATATTTAAGAGCAGATAGACATATAAAAAGAGAGAGTAAAAGAATCGTTGATTGAATCACAAATTGTACAAAAACATTAATTTGCTTTTTTTTCTATCAACAATTATTGGTCTTAGTATAGCCACTATCAATTCTGCATCAATAGACGTCGCATCAGCCCAGCAGACTGATGGTGACATAACTTATCTTGGAGTTGATATGAGTGGTTTTCATACACGCAATCCTCAAGGAAGAAATCCTTCTTATGATTTGCCAGCAAACTATTTTGAAGATTCTTTTAGGATACTATCAGAAGCGGGTATGAATCATGTTCGGTTTGTGTTGTTTTGGGAATCATATGTGAAAGATCCTACTTCTTTTATGAATGAGTTAAAAGCTGCTGCAAACGCGGCTGATAAATGGGGAATAAAAGTGCTCTACGATAATCACCAATTTCACACATCATCTTGGCTAAATCCCCAAAGAGGAACCGGTTTTCCATACTCTCTCTTTGAAAATAATCCTGCCTATCCTTTTGGTGGTGGAGGTGGAACTCAATTTGCAGCTGCGCAATCATGGTGGACAGACTGGTGGAATAGATCAGTAAAGGATGCTAATGGAAGCGATGGTTGGACATTATTGGCTGACTTTTTGAAAACAATAGTAACTACTGTAGATGCTCATGAAAGTACAATAGGCTATGAAATACTAAGTGAACCTCAAGTACATAATGTAGATCAATGGGAAAAGGTAGGAAATTTCAATACATACATTACAAATGAATTGAGAACATTAACTCAAAAGACAATAGCATACAGTATGAATATACCGGTAGATCTAACAGGACCGATAGGTGTAAATCCTGAGAATTTGGCAAAAATGGTACCAGATAATAAAACAAATGTAATATTCAAAGTTAGCTTGTATGGCTTACCTTCTCCAGACACTTATCAGGGAGAGAGACTTGATACTTTCATTCAGGCAGGACGACTTGCCGAGGTTCCGTTGTATTTTGGTGAATGGAATAACGTGGTACGTGAGAGAAGCATTAATGAAGAGGGCGAAGTTGTAACCCAGATAAGCCCTGAGCTAAGTAATATAAATCAGACTGAGGCTAACCTCATTGTTAAGACATTCAAGGATAATGATGTATGGGGAATGGCATACTGGCAATGGAATATTGATGCTCACCCTATAGCAACTTACAACCTCATCAGGGGCGTTGATGCCACAGGAGCTCCACAAACAACAAATTACTTTGATATTCTCAAAAATGCATATTCAAGTGTTTATCCTGAAATTACATCGAGAAATGCTACTGAAATTACATCGAGAAATGCTACAAGATAGCCTAAGGCATTTGCCAGAGCCTTAACATTTTTTATATATATTTTTATATTTTTGGCTAGTGGTGCTATGCACATATTTTGAAGTTTGCATTTCTTTATTCATTAAACCAGGATAGAATATTTGTATTAGGTTTCGTAAGAAGATCTCTGGATGCATACATATATATACATATACATATATATATACATATCACAAATAACATCTATAAGCTTGAAGAAATAAAATCATAAAACATATTTTTAATTTTATGTGTAATAATATAAGATTCATTCATTTATTATAGGTCGAGTAATTATTGATACTATGGAGTATTACTTCTCATTCTTCCGCTGTAGATGCTTATCTGATATAAAGAGAAATGATGCCTGTGCGATCAGTGCAAGCACGACTGCCAATGCAAGACCGATTATATTCATCGTGCTGCCTAAATAAAAAATTAAGCCGATCTGGAGTGTCAAATAAATTGCAGATCCAAATAGAACGTATTTGGTATCTCCTGTGTTAAGAAATTTTGAATTAAGAGTCCAGACTATCATCATAGGAATGATTCCTATGCTCATAATTCTCATGGCATCAAGAGAAGCCATATAACGAGGAAAGAAATATTGCAATATCCATGGGCTGGACAAAAATAGTATAGCAGTAAGGCCTATTGAAACCAATAAACCGAGAAATCGTACTCTTGTCTTTTTTAGACCGCTTGATTCTTCAGGAATAAGATATTGATAAAAGCTAATAGGTATCATTCCTAGAAATAATAGGAATTGAAAACCTAGCTGGTAATAGCCTAGTACAGCATAACCAAATAGAGGCGCAATAATAAGTTTATCAAAATACAACAAGAATGCATTGGACATGTTGAAAGAATATATATTTAATGAAAACTTGATTTTATTTTTGACTTCACTAAAATCTCTACTGAACTCTTTCGTAGAAATGAAATATCTTTGGCTAAATATCAGAAATGAGATGATAAAACCAATTGCTATTCCCGTTATTCCTATGAAGTAATACAGTAAAATAGATAGAAAAAGTTGCGATGCTCTTGCTCCAATATTGACAAACGCATACTGTTTGTACATTTTTCTTCCAAGAAGTTCATAAGTGCTCATCATCCAGAAGGCCATACCTATGACAAAGAAGCCGAGAATCCAGTTGAAGAAAGCAACTATCATGGCAGCAATTCCGCTAGAAATTAGAATTAGCTGGTTTGCTTGTACATTTATTTTGGTTGAACCCTTTGCAACATAGGTGGTAACCGTAGTGTTAAGGCCAAGAAGAGCGGCACTTGCTGCCCAACGATGCTATAGATATTTCATAGTTAGTTTTTCCATATTCATCTGCATTTTGAATTAAGGCAAGGAGTAACCAAAATGCACCAGTGGCTGCAGCACCTAACAGATTACCTAAAGTTATGTAAATTAAGCCTTTATGAGAACTTAAAAATCGCAATCTCATTTATTCATACCTATTGTCTTAGATTTTATTTGTTCTTTTTTCGCAGATGTAGATATTCATATTTACTTGTTGACTCTTGGCTGAGCAGTTTCGGCTACCATTTGATACCATGCTCTCTTGTTACTTTTAATTATCAAACATTTTACTTCTGTCAAAAACTTTTCTAACATGCTTTTCTCTTGTTCTAGTAATTCCTTTGCTGTCTTTCCTCCAATATTGATATGGTGGATCAGATCAGCATAGGGAGGGAACAGAAATGCGTCATCACTATTCTCTATTGCTTTCTTTAATGCAACCTTTGTTGGAAGCTCTTCTATTTGCTCATCACCACCTCTTTCCAGAAAATACAAACTTTTAATTCTAGTCTTTTCCTGAATGGTGACTGATTGTAATAGGTTTTCGATCTTAAATTTGGGAGGTTTGATTATTGCCTGTCCTACTGTATTTAGTGTAAATATTGGTACATTATAGTTCGCAAGTTTATGCATAAACTGTCTCCCCTTTTTTGAATGGACTAGACTACGTAATTTATACTGTATTTTATCATGATCATTATCTGAGACGGAGGTAGCTGTTTTGTATGTATGAGCACTAATAGTCATGGCCTTTGGGAAACACAGGGCTTCATTTGGCAAACGCACTATTGTCATATCGTCAGATAAAAAAGAAAAGCCATTTTTGACGCACCTTAATACAGTCGTAGTCTTCCCCGTGTCTGGAGGTGCAGAAAAAAGAAGACCATGTCCCTTAATGTCAATACAGGCAGAGTGAAGAAGAACAAAACCCTTTGATATGAGTAAAAAACGCAAGATAGGCTCTACTAAGTTTACGTATATGACATGCCTAGATGAGGTTATCAGTTTATTTACAGCAATACTAACTTTATCTGTGAATTCAATTGAAAACTGTGCACCAAAACGTCCAAAGTGCTCAGAATACTTTACTTTGTGATACTCTGGATTGGGATCTGGAATTAGTGTTCTTTTAAAATGGAATCCAGAAGGTATAGTGTTTTTTACATTGATGACAAGATCAGCATCAGCGAACTCATTTGATGCAAAATATTCAAGCTCATATAACGATACTTCTGATTTAACTTTAACTATATCATGAATATTATAACAATACAAACAATTTCACATCCTATTGTTTTGGATAACATATAAACTCTTAGCTGATTTTTTATATCAGATATACACCTAAAATTGAATGTACCGGATTCTTTTCCCGTATTTTATTCTTGACATATTTTTCTAGAGCATATTATAATAAATAGTGCGTGCTAGAAAATAACAGTCAATTTATGTGAATGTGCTGATGCTCTCTTGTTTCCTCCGCTTATTTATTAGGTCTAATTAGAACGGTTTGTGTTAAATTAGGACGTTACTTCTACCTTATGATGCGTGGTAATGTTGCACTTCATTTCTGAATCGAAAGAATATTTCTATTTGTTAACCGATGGTTAATGGTATTTAACACATTCTATTTAGAAATACAGCTAAAACTCTCTTGACAACAAATCTGAGTCTTCTAAAGAATTGCTTTCTCTAAATTCAATTATTTGTAAAAAACCAAGGCATGGGCCTAAACTGAGTATCTAAATATCAATATACAATATATATATACTAAACATCACCTAAGGGTGAAATAAACCAACATAATATAGTGTTGTAAAGTAATAAGCTCTTGTTTTACTGCTTCTTTGTTAAAACTCTCTACCTTGCTGTTTTCCTTTCTCCTGCTCCTCATTTCGTAATCACGCATCACTTAAAGTTTATTTCTTTTAACGCTTAGTTTCAGGAGGTCGCAAAAAAGGTGTTGGTAAATTTATCATGGACTCATTAGAATCAAGTAAGTTAGTCGGCCCTAGCACAAGATAATTGTATTCATATTTGAGCATAAAAACATAAATTCTCTAGTTAATTTATGTCAAACTCTTAAATGCAAATATTTAAAAATGGATATTGCGACGTGCTAGCATGTGAAACGTAATGTTGTAATTCTAGATAGGGTGATTCATTCTAATACTAGATCTTTATTATTATTGGCCATACCTCTTGTCTTGAGTGCGTATACTCATCTTTGGAATCCTACCGGGTTTCCTGTTTTCCATATTGATGAAGGGCATTACTTGCGAAAGGCTATGTTTGTTTTAGATGGAAATGGCCTTCAAGAGGGAGCAGAGGATGTCCTGAGCCATTATGGTAGAATATACACTCATCCGTACTTTAGTCAAATCTTTTTGGCAGGGATATTTGCTATGATAGGTTATCCAGATTCGTTAAACCCAACTCCAGGCGATGTACATTCAATAGAAATGCTTTGGTTTGTTCCAAGGGTATTAATGGGATTACTCGCAGTTGTAGATACTTTACTTATTTACAAAATAGCTGAACGTCGCTATAATAGGACTGTTGCACTAATTGCATCTATTCTCTTTGCAGTAATGCCAATAAGCTGGATTACTAGAATGGTATTGTTAGATTCCATTCTTCTTCCCTTTCTTTTATCATCAATTTTATTTGCAGTTTACTTGAAGGATTCAAAATACCATGAAAATAATAAGAAAAAAATTGCAATAGTTTTACTTTCAGGCATATTTATAGGATTGGCGATTTTTACTAAAGTACCAGCCTTCACCGCGATTCCATTAGTTGGCGTTCTTATCTATACAAATAGTAGTAGCCATAAACTGCGGACCCTTGGACTATGGTTTGTTCCTGTTATTTTAATACCACTAATTTGGCCTGCATACAGCTTAGCATCTGGTCAATTAGATGAGTGGTTTAATGGTGTTTTATGGCAGGCAGGAAGAGGAGGTCAATTCAGCCAAGTATTCAGGGCTACAGACAATTTATTTAAATTCGATCCAGTGTTTATGTCTCTAGGTTTTGCTGGCCTATTCTTTGCAGCAGTAAAAAGAGATTTCTTTCCTCTACTTTGGGCCATTCCGTTTATGATCTTCATGTATCTATTAGGATATGTCTCGTATTGGTTCATGATCCCTTTATTGCTGCCACTTTGTATTGCAGCTGCTTCTATGATACAAGATCTATCAAGCAGAATTAGTAAGAAAAAGATGATTCACCAAATATTACCCTTTGCTATAATTTCAGTAATTGGAATCTTCGGAATTATAACTACGAGTATGTTGATAACAATGAATGTGAATGCCACTCATTTGGCAGCACAGGCATTTCTTACTAAGAATCTGCCGGCCATTAGTGGTGCGGATGATGAATCTGATAATAGAGTATACATAATTGGACGACCAACTTATATATGGATACTAAAGTATGCATTTGATGAAGGCAATAACGATTTTCAAAGTTATTATAACAAAGGAAAGATTTATAGAAGTATTTCTGAAGGTAATGCAGATAAATTTGTATTTATAGTTGATGGCAAATTCAGAACCGATTTGAAGAAAAGTACAACAAAGCAAAACATTCAAACAATACAAGAGCTCTATGACAATTCAACTACGTTAGGAAAAATAAATGTCAAAAATACAAATAAGATCGATAGCGACCAGTATCCATATAGTACAAATACAAAGGTGGCTGGTAAAGGAGGAGGTAGAGTCGAAATTAGGGTTAGCAATTATATGACAGACGCTAGCAGCAATAATAACAATACAATCATTACAAATGAGACTCTACAGCGTGGAGTAACTGGGGATATACTGACAGATCTTAAATTGACATCTTAGATACGACTATGTGTGTGATGATGTTGGATTAGAGCTGAAATTAGAGTCAGCTATTGAGCAGCCGCCGGTTTTTTTAAACTCTAATACTTTAAAAAAGTTGAATAATAGAAATAATGTAATAACCTTATTTGTTTCTTAATGGTGGTTTTGCATATTTATTATACTAGATCTATTAACAACATGATATCTTTATTACCCATTCTATGATCTATTTTTAATACTATTCACCTTCTTTATTGAGTATTAGATAACCATTAATACAGCCAGCATTTTAAAGAAATTTTGATGACTATAATCATAGGAACGACTTATGTGTTATTACTAATTATCCTATTGCTACCTCCCGGAATACCAATACCTATAATCACTGTTTGGGCACTCAATATCACAGGAACGCAAGGACCTGACATTCTGTATGGCACGCCTGCAGATGATAATATAAGAGGTCATGGAGCAGACGATATGATATTTGGTCTTGAAGGCATAGACCAAATAAGAGGTGATAGAGGAAATGACACTATAGATGGTGACGGAGGCAATGATACAATTCGGGGTGACGGAGGAGACGATTCCATATCCGGTGATGATGGTAATGACACATTATCAGGTGGCATTGATAATGATACACTGATAGGAGGATCTAGTCTAGATAATTTCAACTGCGGTCAAGGAAGTAATGATACAATTACAGATTATAATCGAGCTGAAAATGAGACTAAATTAGGCAACTGCGAAAACTTTTAGCCATACCTTCTTCTATATTTTTTTGATCATTGATTTGAAAAAAGAACAGGAAACCTCAAGAAAATCTAATGGAATCATTTGGAAAGATGATGTCCTAAATAGTTAGCCAGTCTATTTTGCATATTTTCGTACTAATTTTGTACTGGTGGTGTAATTACAAGACTATAATAGCGATATCATCGTCTATCTTCTCTCTCTAATAATTCCGGATAAATCTTTCTAGATCATAAAACATAACGTTAGATAAACTTCAAAATAAAAGATAATGATATATATATATACATATATATATAAAACAACAGATTTTATCTATAGGAACATGAAAAAATATTTCTAAAAACTTTTCTAATGGAACTAGTCAGAACTGGATATCAACACAATTATGAGCTTACTCATCGTCTTCTTTAAAATAAAATTAAAAAATTTTGTTCTTCTTTTTCCATACTTTTGATCTTGCATTGTCTGTCCCCATAGTAATGCTATATCAATACAATCTAATAGTGCTATGACCAGATAAAGTAATAATATCTACACTCCTATTTCGTATCTCATTTTTGATAAAGATAGGTATAATTAAAAGTGCTTTATTTTTATGTCTGTTTGCATTTCGGTATATTGTTTTTATTTGATTAAAAAAATTTATTTTATGATAAGCCTTGTTTATACGGAGTTTATTTCATAAAACTCAAAAGGATGATTATGCAGTATTTTTAAGCATAAAGCATGTATAGAGACAGGAGACACATAGTTGAATAAATTTTTAGTCATTATTTCTGCTGTTTCTTTGATGATAGCGATGACAATTCTATATATTATTTTGAGACCCATACAGGTTGCTCCTTCTGACTTTAACTTTGCAGCTACAGGGGATTGGGGATGTACAGACGATACAACAGATACTGTAAATAATATATTAGATAAAAATCCAGAATTAGTACTTGGACTAGGTGATTACTCATATGAAAATAATGCAGATTGTTGGCTCGAAAAAGTGAAACCTATTAATGATAAAATGAAAATTGCAATAGGCAATCATGATATAGAAAAGTTGAATATTTATATAAATCACTTTGGGCTTGAAGAACAGTATTATTCATTCAATTACTATAACGTTCACTTTATTGCACTATCAACAGAACTAGCATACGGACTAGTTTCCTCTCAGTATGAATTTGTTGAGAATGAACTTTCAAAGGCAGCCTCAGATCCTAATATAGATTGGATCGTTGTGTATTTTCATAAACAGATGTATACATCACCAAGCGACCATGACGATTATCCTATCTTAAGGAGTACGTATCACCCGCTGTTTAATGAGTATGGGGTAAATCTTGTACTTCAAGCACATAATCACAACTATGAGAGGACATACCCGATTAAATTCAATAGCAATAGACCGTCCAATCCAATAGAAACTACTACAAATACAGATACATATACAGATCCTGATGGACAGGTATTTGTTACAGTAGGCACTGGCGGGGCTAGTCTTTACACTTTTACAGGTAAAGCCGACCACTCTGTTAAACAGTATGGAGATTTTGGGATCTTGAATATAGACATAACAAATGAACCTAACTCATCACTAACAGGCAAGTTTTATGCTAATAATGGAAAGATAATAGACCAATTTATTATTTACAAGTAAGTTAACAATTCCACTTAAAAAATTGGATTTGGTATTATAATGCAATATGATATTCTACTATTCCTTTTTTCACAATTTAATCAAAATATCAATATTTAAGAAGATAAAATTATAAGAATCTTTGTTAGTTCATTCAAAATCTTAATAGATGGCTAATTGCAAATATATTGATACAGTGGAATTAGAACATAGAGAAGCATTAGCATCGAATGCAAAATTACCAAGCCTATCTATTATAATACCTACGTATAATGAATCTGAAAATATCCTGAAACTGATACAAGAAATAAAGGGTAATCTTCCATCCAACATTATTACAGAAATTATAGTAGTCGATGACAATTCTCCGGATGGAACCGGCAAAATAGTTGAAAACTATGTCAATAATCATATCAATATAGATGTACCGCTGCAACAGCAATTCCATTCTAAAGATGATAACCAAACATGTTTGGTTAAAGTTATCCATAGACGAAATAAGACTGGTCTTATTCCTGCTATTTTAGAAGGAGTAGAATCTTCTAAAGGAGAGAATATCTTGATAATGGATGCTGATTTTTCTCATCCGCCAGAAACGATACCGCATTTAGTAGAAGAGCTAAGACAAGATCCCAATTGCATAGTGATTGCCTCCCGATATATTAGCAGTGGATCGATAGTGGGATGGCCCTATAAACGACGGGTTATTAGCAGAGGAGCGGCTAAGATCGCACGGCATGGATTGAAGGTACGCAATGTTACTGATCCTATGTCGGGTTTCTTTGCATTTCCTCGACATGTGATTGAGAATATAAAATTTGATACCAAGGGATTTAAACTACTACTAGAAATATTAGTAAAGTCCAGAGATATTAGAGTAAAAGAAGTTCCCTATACATTTCATGATAGAAAATCTGGCCAAAGCAAAATGAATTTCAACGTTATACTTGATTATGCTGGATCTGTATGGCAGCTATACAGATACGGACAGAAATCAAAACGGCGTATACAAAAGAAAGAAGAGAAACGTAAGTCGGTGCTATTCTTATCAAAGGCAAGCAGATTTTACACCGTTACCGCAAGCGGATTACTAATAAATTATCTGCTATCATTTATGCTAGCTGATAATATTGCATATTCCGTGAAATCCCTATCTAACCAGTGGTATCTTCAAGCCACCCTTATTGGAATAATCATATCGATAACTTCCAACTTCTTTCTAAACAAGATATGGACCTTTGAAGATAGGGATCTGTCTGTGGTAAAGACTTTGAAGCAGTACGGCTCATTTGCCGGTATCAGCGCCGTAGGTGCTGCTATTCAATTATTGCTATTATATCTATTAGTAGTAGAATATGGATTACAATACAGAATATCATTAATCCTAGCAGTTGCAATTGCATCAATGAGTAACTTTTTACTCAACAAGAAATGGACCTTCCGAGAGAATTTATTGGATTGACTTTATAATTGTCATCCAGAATACTCAATTATATTAAATTCCATTGGATTTTACAAACATGCTTTAAATTATCGCTTATTTTAATTAGTTTAAATAATATACTAACAAAGTACCTAAAATTGTCCTTGTATCGAATTATTAGAGCAGAGCGAGAGAGAGATATTATTTTTTAATTCAATTCGAAAGCTTAGAAGGAAATACTGTGAGAGGAAGTGCTTTTCTTTATTCCATGCTCTTGCCTCATGGGGACAAATAAAGACGAAAAAAAACGTTAAATGTATCTGCTGTCAAGCTCCTCTATCATATCAGATGATTTAAAGACACAATATTATAACCATCATTCATAACGATTTTAGATCAGGTTTTTATATTTCAATATTAACTTCCAGATAAAATGGGTCGAGTAGATAAAGGAGTTAACTGTAGTGTTCAGGGCTGTGACCAAACGGCTCAACGTTCAATGAGTGGAAGCAAAGCGAGTATGGCATTAAATTTGGATCTCGATTCAACAAGTAAAAGGATTTATCTCTGTAAAGTACACTACAGAGAATGGAAAAAGGCGTCCAAAAACGAACGTGAAAATGAACGAGCCAGATGGGATTAAATACAATCTATATTCTTCGTTATTATATATTCGTTAATCGAAAATAATTATGAGCATATTGAAGATATTAAGGAAAAGTGAGAAGATAGGAATTACAGGAAATAAATATTTCATATTCTGCTTTGCTTTTGTCAGTAGGGAGTAACAAGCTTTTCTGACTTTCTCTTCAATAGCTAAATAATCAAAAGCCTTTAATTCGGCTGAAATACTTCCCTGTTCAAGAAATTATATGCGCTTGCTTCATCTTCATTCAGATTTCATTGAATATGAACCCATATCTAAAGAAATTAAAGATGCAGAGGAAAATATCTCCATATCTAAAGTTCGATTTGAAGATCTTGTTGTTACATTTATAGCTGTAGAACATGAAGATGATGAAAGTATAGCAAAGGCCGCAGTTGATGAAATAAAGAAATATCTTGACACTGTGAAAAGTGAAAAGGTACTTATTTATCCTTATGCCCATCTGAGTTCTGACCTTGCTTCTCCTAAATATGCCTATGAACTTTTAAAATTGACAGAGAGAATAGCAAAAGACATGAAACTCTATGTAAATCGGGCACCTTTTGGCTGGACAAAGGCATTTAATATCAAAGTCAAGGGACACCCTTTGGCAGAAAGTGCCAAAGTGCTAACAAAACAAACTGCTTCTAGTATTATTATTTCTGGTGAGAGTAGAGGTGAGAAGAATAACACTGCTGATCCTGAATATGAAGAGCAACTCTCAACCGCTCTAAATTTAGAAGAAAAACAGCAATCGTTTTGGTATATTCTCAACCCTGAAGGGGAATTGTCTCCTATGAGTACATACAGATTCAAAAAACAAGAACAAAACCTTCACATCCTTGCCGATTATGAAATAGCTAAGAAAAGGACAGTAGAGGAAGTACCTTCCCATGTTAAATTGATGAAAAAGATGGCAATAGCAGATTATGAGCCAGCCTCCGATCTCGGAAATATGAGGTTCTATCCAAAAGGTAGATTAATGAAATCACTAATTGAGCAATACGTAACGAAAAAAGTAATGGAATATGGAGGTATAGAAGTTGAGACTCCTATAATGTATGATTCTAAACACCCATCTATGGAAAGTTACTTTAACCGATTTCCTGCCCGTCAGTATAATATAATAGCAGATAATAAACAACTTTTTTTGAGATTTGCTGCTTGCTTTGGTCAATTTTTGATGGCAAAGGACTTTCAGATATCGTATAAGCATCTTCCATTAAAGCTCTATGAACTTACTAGGTACAGTTTTAGAAGGGAAAAAAGTGGAGAATTAGTTGGTCTAAGACGTTTAAGAGCATTTAGTATGCCTGATTGTCATGCCATTTGCCGAGACTTAAATCAGTCCAAAGAAGAGTTTCTGAAGAGATTAGAATTATCGATTACTGTGATAAATGAATTGGGATTGTCTACGAAGGATGATATAGAGATGGCAATACGATTTACAGAGGATTTTTACAATGAAAACAAGGATTTTATAAATACGATCGTCGCCCGCTTCGGTAAGACCATTATCGTTGAGATATGGAAAGATCGATTCTTTTATTTCACATTAAAGTGGGAGTTTAATTTCATCGATAACTCAGACAAAGCTGCTGCGCTATCTACAGATCAGATAGATGTGGAAAATGGCAGTCGATATAATATTGAGTTTGTCGATGAAGATGGAAGTCGCAAGAACCCTATCATATTACATAATTCACCAAGTGGTGCAGTAGAACGAATAATATACGCATTGCTGGAAAGATCGGCTAAAATATCAAAAGCTGGTGGAATAGCTTCATTTCCTCTCTGGCTAACCCATACCCAAGTCCGTATAATACCAGTTGGTAAGCAGCATACAGAGCTTTGTGAAAAAATAGCAACAGAGCTTTCAAGTAAACAGATTAGAACAGATATTGATGATAGAGAGGAGTCAGTTGGAAAAAAAATCAGAGAATCAGAGACAGAATGGATTCGTTATACATTGGTGATTGGTGATAAAGAATTGCAGAGTGAAAAATTTACAGTTAGGGATAGAAATGAAAAAAGACAACGCCAGGATGTTAAATTAGAAGAACTTATAAGCGAAATAAAGAGCCAGACTAATAACAAACCTTATCTCCCATTAAACCTTCCAAGAAATCTCTCAAATAGACCGCAAATTATGGTTTAGACACTACGATCCTAGATAATAGAAAAGTTAATAATGCAATATCTTTAGTCATTATACTATTAATATTCCTCAAGCCGCATGAATGAGCAAGGTTGTCACTATTTATTATCGTCATATTCTCATAATTATCTTATTACTCACAAACATGATTAACATCAGTAGGGATCAAGGAATAATTCTTTTGTTGAGTGTTTGACATGCAATGTGTGATTGTGCTGTTGAATCTCTGGCTATCTGGATATTTCAGCAATAGTAGCATTGATAGTTGGAGTATCACAAATTACCCTATAGAGACTCAGCCAACGTGTTCATTCAATAATTGGCTCTAATCTCAATCCTTTTTGATGATTCTGGATCTATGTCTCTAACAGCAGTATATGGATATCTGTCAGGATATAGATTGCTGAAGTCTTTTTCTTCTATTGTTATAAGAATTTTCGATTTGTTATAGAGCATTCTCAATTCCTGTATGTTTTCGCTAGACCTATTGTCTCTAACCATAGTTCTGATGAAATTCTCACCAGCAACAAAAAGAATTTTATCGGTTGTTATTTGTCCTTTGACATAAAAATTCTTATAATCATTATCATGAGACTCATCAAATACGTATATAGGTAGCCAAAGCCAATAGTTACTAGCCAACACGGTTATTTTGTTATCTGTCGTATAATTCATATCTTTTATATGTTGAGCAAGAAATGCTTCTACTTCATAGTGAAAGGAAGCCACATTCATTGTTATCAGCATCGTAGTTGTTAGTAGTCCAAAAAGTCCTATCCCTGAAATTATAGCATAGGGTGCAATTTTCTGAATGTTTTTGTTACTTATTTTGCTTGATAAATCTGCTAACACTTTAGCAGCTACAATACAAAATGCAGGAAATAATGGAATCAGATGCCAATAGGATACACGTCCTACGGCAAATAGAAAGATCATAAACGGAATGATCCAGAGAAAGATAATAAAATCTCTCTTTATGGCTGCATAAATCAATCCCGCAAAAGTCAATGCTATTAAAACTGGATCCATATTCATCAAAGTATTGATTGTTCTAAATGCTCCATTATTTTCTCTCTCTCCTGCTTGCCAAAACACACCATCTAACCATTGATCGTATTGACCAGCTGATAAGCTATAAGCAGGCCAGGTAAACGGTATTAAAACAACAGGAATGAACCATAGCCCAAGATACTTCCAATTTTTATTATTATTATTATAAATAAGGAAGCCTACTAGTGGAATCATAGCAAATACTGGAATTTTTGTAAAGATAGCTGTTCCAAGAGAAATGCCTGATAATAGAATTAAAATAAAAGTTTTCTTGTTATTATTTATTGAATCTTTTAAATGAAGTGCCAATAATATTGACAATAGAAGAAAAGGCAATTGTATAGGTTCTAACCATATCCTTCTCAAAATCCAAGTTAGAGGCATTACTGCAAAGAGAATAGATGCAATTAGTGCGACATTCCTATTGTAAAGGCGTTGTGATATTTTATACAAGAGAAAGGTATCAACAACAGCAAGTAGTCCAATCAATATCCTTGGAACCACATATAGTGTTTCAATTGATTTGATATCACTAGAAGGATTAAGTGAATCTGGATAACCTACAATCCCTAATGTACCTGCCAAGAAAATTTGACCAAAATATGGATGAGTATATGGATGAGCGCGATAACTAAGTGGATCATCTGGACCTTCTTGAGGACCTGAACCATTCAATACATGCAAGGCTTTTCGCATGTAATGCTCCTCATCTCGATAGATACTAGGAAATCCGTCAAGATTCCAAAGATGTGTAAATGCGGATAATACAAGAGGAATAGTGAGCAAAATTATAGATTTATGATTTAACTTCAGATTCAGGCATTGCTGTAAGTATAGGCTCTTTTTAAGTATTATGTTTGTTTATTTTTAATTGCCTTCAATATACGAGGATTCTTGTGTTCCTATTACATTAAAGGCCTATGCAACTGAAATGATATAACAATGACAATAACTCTTCAACAGCTTTAGATTGAACATAGACATCTTTCTATTGCTTTTTTAGATTCAAATACAATAATTAATTCTTTTCAATTACCATAAGAGGATAAGCCAATGACATTGACACTATACCATTTTGTCACTTTAGCAACATCATCATTATTATTATCATCAATACAAGATAATTTGGCAGTTAATTCATTTAATCCCTCCTGAATTAGATAATACTTGTCTGTGTAGATAAAAGTCCATGTAGAATAGTCGTTTGCTCCGCCAGAACCAGTTGCTGTAGCATTTTGAAATGGTTTCTGGTCATTGACATCTACATAAACTTGACAGTTGGTAATTTGATTATCTGCAGACATTCCAGATATTGTCAGTTCACCAACAGGAACTTTCTGCCATAAAGTATGTGAAGTAATTTTCACACCCATTGTATTGGTTAATTGTTGTTGTTGTTCTTCTTCTTCTTCCTGTTTTATTTGTTTTTGTGCAAACGCAGAATTATTTATCCAAGTAGCATCAATAAGAAATACTACTATCGAAACTGAAATTATGAATAACAATAGAATACATCCAAAGTTTAATTGACCAAGACTTTTGAGGATACTCAAGGAGATAACAAAGATAAAGAAGCGACTTTTGCATATAATTGGTCTAGTCAAGACATTTAGAGTTTAAGATTAATATAAAAAGTATTGATATCATATTGTATAAAACATTATAAAATTATATTATCCGATATACAAAGAAAAAATAATATTTTAGTAGATAGTTTTGCACAAACAAAACTAATTTAACAAACAGACAAGAGAAGGTGTTTAGCCTGAAAGATTGTATCGCACTGATTATGAGACTCCAAGTTGAACTATTTCTTCACAATTGCCAGCACGATCATCTCCTTGTGTTAGATTAAAGTCCATGATTACATCTATGCCGTCACCACAGTCAAAATAATCTGCGGCTGATCCTCCTACCAAAATATCGTCACCCACGTCGCCATACAATTTATCATTCTCCATTTCTCCTGATAAAAAGTCGTCGTCTAATCCTCCTGCAAGAATATCATTTCCTTCTCCTCCATACAATTGATCACTACCTATGCCACCTTGAAGTAAATCATTGCCGGTATCACCATAAAGTTTATCCGGTTCTTCATTACCCTGAACTGCGTCGTCACCTACTAGACCTCGTATTGTATCTGCTCCTAGAAAACCTATCATGATATCGATGTTACTTGTACCTGTCAAGCGATCGTCTCCAAATGATCCTGTTATTGGATTTTGCAACCTTTCTGCTAAAGAATTTCCAGTCATATTGAAAGCAGTAGCAGAGTTTGTACTTTCTAATTGAGCATATATAGAGTCTGAACCAATTATAATAAAGACAAAGAAGCCAACTGATAATAACAACAAACTACCCTTTGGAGACATATTTTTCATTTCTCTGTTTTATTGATGGCGCTTTTAAATCTCTTTCTGTTACACACACATCAATCTAGATAAAGGGTTATAATGTTAGAAATAAGCAAATCTTTTCGTAGTGGGCACGACTAAACACGTCCTTTTTTTATTTACATCGCATAAATGGATAAATAAATGATGGCATATAACTTTCCATTTATCCTGAAATAGGTAGTAAAAGATAAGCCGTCAGGATGATTATATTAGTAGGAATAAAAATATGATAGAAAGTATATACATTCATATAATAAAACGCGCAGAAAACTATAATTCGCTATGCTCAATCAAAACAGACCCTGATGATAATAGCAGTTATGATATCAATAGTTTTTTGCCATTATTGCAAACGCTAATGTAAATGTAGATGATAATATAATGCGAATATGCTTAACTTTGAGCCTGAGAGGTAGCTGCAAAACACTTTAATATACCCGCCTGGGAGACCAGTATTTATTGATTTGTACGTCTTGGCAGAAGAGTGTTTTCAGATGAAAAGGAAGAACAAATTATTTATTTCTCCTTTGCTCATGCTTCTAGCATCGATGAATAAGGATGTTTTCTCCAGGAAATTCAGCTCGGAATTAAATATGAAGGCCAGATAATAGTGTTTGAAAATAATAATAATAATAATAATAAAGAAAACAGTACTAAGAAGAAAATTCAGATAAGAGCAAACACTCTTGATGAAGGTATACATACATTCGGTCAATGGTTGTATTCAAAAGATGATAGTCAGAGATGGGATAACAGACTTGTTTTGAAGCAATTTGTAACAAGCAGTCATGCTGTTTTACAAGATAATACTGCGGGTATTGGAATAGATATTGTCGTAGATATATCAAATGGAATCCCTATTTGCAAAAATTGCCACTCTGATGATTGTGCGCATGTTGGATTTACTATATGTGCTAAGCAGATGAATACTCATCATGGAATCATGGATATTCAGTGATAAATTATAACACAAGGAATAGTGTAATAAATCAAAATTAGACCGCACAAGCCTTCGTAAACCTCAAGTACCTATTTTCACTTCTTGTCATTATAATGCGAGAAGTTCAATAGAGCTTAAGTATTCACAGGCAAGAGATAAGATTTACAAAATAAATCCGATTTGTTGTATTGAAAAAACTTAATTATACATTACAATAATAGATCGAAATATCTTTTAGGTGTGAGTAGAAGTGATGATAATTAATCAATTACTATACTCATTCAATATTTTAATACACATTATAAAATAATATTTACCTACTAATACTATTAATAATTATCCAATGATAGAAGAAAAAATTCTCGCTTTAGGGATAGAATTGCCTAATGCCCCGCGGTCTGCAGGTTCTTATGTTCAAGTCGCAATTACAGGAAACCTTGTCTTTGTTTCTGGGCAAATCCCTGTTGAACCTGGTTCAATTCCTATGCAGGTCAAATATAAAGGGAAAGTAGGTAAAGATATATCACTAGAAGAAGGTCAAGAGGCCGCAAGACTTTGTACGATAAATGCTCTTGCGCAGCTTAAATCTACTCTTGGCAGCCTTGAAAAAATAAGGAAATTTGTCAAAGTCTCAGGCTTTGTTAATTGTGACGCTTCTTTTAGCAATCATCCCCAGATAATTAATGGCGCATCAGATTTCATTGTGCAACTTTTTGGTGAAAAAGGTAGACATTCAAGGTCGGCGATAGGAGCGAGCAGTCTACCTTTGGATAGTGCAGTTGAAATAGAGTTTATTGTTGAAATCTAGCGTTATGCGATAGATTTTATGATCGTACATATTATTGATATCATAAATCAATGGCGTTACTAGGACTAAGCGAAATAGACATAAGAAAGATTGAAGCAGTAACGGAAGGGCTTCATAAGTATATTTACGAGAGTTAACACAGGAGATTTCAACCGAAAATGCAATGACCATTGCTAACTTTATTTTAGCACAAAAGACAGAGATTAATTTGGCGGATACCTATAGAAAGACGTTCATCAATGTCCTAACTGTATTATCAAAATTCTTGAAAAACAAATTATTCAAAGATATAACAAGAGAAGACATCTTACTCTATTTAGATAGTTTGCGAAAGCCCGAAGCCTCTGACCCTTTACATAAATGGGTAGGAACTTATAATGTCAGAAGGCAACAATTTATGAAATTTTTCAAGTGGCTTTATTATCCAAATGTCAAATCAGGCCAAAGACCAATCCCGGCTCCTATGCACGACATACCTACTTTGAAAAGAAAAGAACAATCAATTTACAAACCTACTGATTTATGGAGTTCAGAAGATGACATTTTATTTTTAAAGTTCTGTCCAAACAAAAGAGATTGTTGTTTTCATACTATATCCCGTGACTTGTCATGTAGGCCACATGAAATTCTAAAGCTAAGAATTAAAGATGTAGTTTTTAAGACTGCAGGCGATTATCAGTACGCAGAGGTTCTGATTAATGGAAAAACAGGAAGTAGACATATACCTTTATTCAATTCTATCCCATATCTAAAAGATTGGTTGGATTACGGCCACCCACAAAGAGGTAATCCAAATGGCTTCTTAATTCCAAGTTTAAACCATGCAACATTGGGTAAGAAGATGCCAACTATCTCAATCAACAAAATTTATCAAAACTATAGAAGAAGTATCTTCCCCAAATTACTGGATGATCCAAATGTGTCTCCAGAGGACAAGCGGAAGATTAGAGAGCTCCTAAATAAACCTTGGAATCCTTATATCAGGAGACATTCTGCATTAACAGAAAAATCAAAAATATTGAAAGAGCATGTGCTACGTCAACATGCTGGCTGGTCTAGTTCTTCGCAGATGCCTCAAAAGTATCTACATTACTTTGGGAATGAATCTAGTGAAAGCTTACTTGAAGCCTATGGAATAGTTACGAAAGATCAACGGCTAGCAGATGTACTTAAACCTAAGCAATGTCCTAATTGCACTGAACCAAACAAACCAGATAGCAAGTTCTGTGCTAAATGTAGAATGGTATTGACATATGATGCTTATAATGATACTCTAGAAAATCAGAAAGAAAAAGAATCAGAGGTTCAAGTATTAAAGGAAAAATATGAACAAGATATGAAGACTATGCGTGAAGAGATGGAAAATAAATTCCAACAGATACTTGCAAAGATAGATCTAGGAAAATTGAGATATCTTTAGTATCAAGTATTTGTTGATGTATCTTGTTCTATAAAATATTAAGTATTGTATTCTAATAATTTATATTTTTCTTATTTTACGCTCAGTAGACTCAATCATTCAGTGTGTTCAATTTATTCACTGTGTTCAAATAATTATATTTTATTGTATCTAATATTCAATATATTCAATGTGTTCAATGAATATAATGAAGGATTTACAATAGCCTTAAATATCCTTCATGACATCGAAGTATTAGCAATGATAAAACTGAAACAAATTGCAATAAGTGAGGAGAATTATTTTATCCTCAAATCAAGGGGTAAGACAGCCGACTCCTTTAATGATGTAATTTCTGAGATATTGAAGGCATTAAAAGCACAACAGACTGATTCTGGGAGTTCCCGCCCCTGATTAAGTCTGTTGCCATCATACACACCTGGGGAAGATGGTTATGAACATAGGTAATATTATTACTGCTAATAAAAAACTTTGTGCCTGTAAAGATTGCACAAATATTGGGACAACAATTCTAGAGGTAAAGTATATACAAAAAGTCGGTGATTTCTGCAAATCATGTGCTAAAGACCTCTTGCAGTCTGGAATTGTTCTGGGATAAGAGAGGTGAATGACTGAGGTATGACCTCACTCTGTAGGAATGGCTGTCAGACACTTATCAAGTTTGATAATAGCCGAATTAGTCGAAACGGTAAAAAAATACCATTGAATCTAGATGATACGATACATGATTGTCCTGAAAACGACCTTCGTCATATAATAAAGGAACAATCACGTGCGGCAAGGATTGGACTCAGCCGATAACATTTGACGATAACATAAAATCTAAGAGCGGAAAAAGATTCCTTTGAATCTAGAAGGATCAACGATAACTGTCCAAAAAGTCCATTCAACCTGTTACAAAGAGACGCTAACGACAACAGTGATACTGAAAAAGAGAATGAGCCCTAACTTGACAGCAAAAGAAAAGAACAAGAAAATTGGATGTAGTCTATCTGACGTAGAATGTCCTTATTCTTCAACTAAGGCTATGCAGTCATTATATGAATTTTGGACAAAAGAGAAGTTATCGATGAGTTAGTCCTTTGTCTAGTGTCTCTGTCAATTCATATGACGTAAATGAAGTCACAAAACAGATCTATATTACTCACAAATATTATGACCATGCAACAGGTGGTTCATTTATCATATCAATGTCTATAAACCAACACCGCAATTTATAATCAATCGATCCGATTTAACGAACAGATTAAAAAAAGAGATTGTCAGTCTTCGCTCAACACCAACAACATTAAATGAAGTTATGACTACAACAGTAAGGAGGATCGTAGAATCTGTTAATCCTGAATACTATCACTTGAGTGGAATACATGGCAAAATCAGGTGGAGACTGGAGCCTTAGAAATGAGTAGAGCTATTGATGA
>CAVTCE010000012.1:0-126070 GCA_963733025.1 uncultured Nitrososphaeraceae archaeon
ATCATTGAAAACTAGCACTATATAAAACAAAGAAGAAGAAGAAGAAGAAAAAGAAAAATACTACATGCTTGGGTAATAGTCAAGTAGTAAAAGTAGTATGTTATTTCCAAAACTAACTCCTGGGTTTGCCTTAAGTTTTATCCTTTTGATTATTGCTACAGTATTATCTTTGTCCACTTTTGTGGATTTAAATTCGTATGCAGAATCCCATGATAATAACAATAAGAATATATCGTCATTATCATCCTTATCACCATCACCTATATCCAATGGAGAAGAACTTAAAAAATCCAGAGATGTAACCGATGTAAACACATCTTCATCCCCTGCTTCTTCTTCCTCATCATCAGAATCATCATCATCATCATCAGAATCATCAAACGAAACTTCCGATGATAAACCACAACTGGGAACATTAGTAGTTATGACACAAGTAGTTAACGAAGGTGGCGGTGATAAAAAACCATCTGACTTTACCATAACAGTTAGTGGCAACAATCCAACACCATCATCTTTTACAGGTAGCTCCTCTGGTACTACTGTTCAACTGTCTCCAGGCAAATACCAGGTTACCGAACCTAGACCTACTACTAATTATAATTCTACCTTATCTAATGGCTGCTCGGGTACTATAAGAGAAGGTGAAACTAATGAGTGTACTATTACCAACACTTATTCTGTATCGCCTCCACCTCCTCCACCTCCACCTCCTGTTACAACTGGCAAGATAAATGTAATTACGAAAGTAAACAACGAAGGTGGCGGTGATAAAAAACCATCTGACTTTACCATAACAGTTAGTGGCAACAATCCAACACCATCATCGTTTGCAGGAAGTTCTTCAGGAACTACCATCACAGTAAATGAAGGCACCTATAACGTGAAAGAAGAAGAAGGACCGTATATATCCCCTGACTATGTTCCTGGCAGATATACTCCAAGTTACTCTAGTGAATGTGCTGGCACTATACAAGCAGGGAAAACTGTGAGCTGTACAATATCAAATACGTATAATCCATTTATTCCAGGAATATTATCTAAACTGATAGTTACAAAAAAAGTAGTTAACGAAGGTGGCGGTGATAAAAAACCATCTGACTTTACCATAACAGTTAGTGGCAACAATCCAACACCATCATCGTTTGCAGGAAGTTCTTCAGGAACGACTGTTACTCTTAATCCTGGCAGATATAGTGTTACTGAAAATCTCCTATCTGGATATACCTCAAGTATGAGCGGTGATTGTTCTGGTACCATAGATAATACTGGCGAAACCAACGAGTGTACTATTACTAATGTGTATCAACCTGAAGATACATCAGCTCAACTGATAGTTATCACGAATGTTATTGATAATAATAATGATGATTCTGACCTTGTCAGAAAGCCATCTGCCTTTACCATAACAGTTAGTGGCAACGATCCGACACCCAGATCTTTTCCTGGAAAATCAGGATTAGGTGTAATTGTTAATCTAGATCCAGGCAGATATAGTATAACAGAAAAAGGACCATCTGGATATACAACAGATTATTCTGATGGCTGTCAAGGAACCATAAGTGCCGGAGAAGCAAAGGCATGTATAATAACAAATGAATCTATTATGCCTCCCCAGCCAATACCTTCGCCTGTTCCTCCTCAACCATCACAACCACTGCCAGTTATAGAAACAATTACTGGCTTCTCAGCACCTTATGGAATTGCCTTAAGCCTAGATAACGACTTGATATATGTCTCTAACTTTGGTCAATTCAATGTAACAGGAACAGTTTCAGCAATAAATGGTACAACTAACACCATAGTGGCAACGATATATGTAGACAAAAATCCCCAAGCTATTGCTTACAATTCTGCTAACGGATTATTTTATGTGGCTAATACATATTCAAATACTCTGTCGATAATAAATGGAACAACCAATTCTTTAATAGGCTCTATACCTGTAGGCGATGTTCCGGGAAAAAGTCCAACAGGAATTGCAGTTAATTCAGTTAATAACACAGTGTATGTGACAAACATGGGCTCAAATACTGTTTCTGTAATAAATGGTACAACTAATGTTGTAGTTGGTAATATAACCTCGGGAATGGGAGGAAGTTTCTTTAGCCCTACAGGAATTGCTTACAATTCAGATAATGACAACCTTTATGTAACAAACCGAGGATCAGATACAGTTTCAGTAATAAATGGTACAACTAACATGTTAATTGACGAAATACCTATAGATGCTATAGCACCTTCAGGCATCATTTACAACGCAGCAAACAATTACGTTTACGTGACAAACATGGGCTCAAATACAGTTTCTGTAATAAATGGTACAACTAATGCATTGGTTGAAACTATTCCAGTAGGTTTAGGACCTAATGGTATTACATACAATCAAAATAACGGGGATGTTTATGTAGCTAATTCTATTAACGGAACCATATCAGTTATAAGCGGTTTAACAAACACAGTCTATAATACTATTCCAATAGGTATCAATAACAATCCTATTGGCGTATCATATGATCCCACTACTAATACCTTATTTGCTACAAACTCTAATTCAAATACGGTTTCTGCAGTCAAGAACCAATAAAGACACACGGCTATTTTTTTGAAAGAACAAGGAGATAGATAGACATTCAGCAGATCTAGAAAGCAAAGGTAAAGAATCGATAATTAGGGACACTTCAGAAACTAAGCAATAATCTTCAAACAACTATCTCAAGATAGAAATGACATAATATCAGATGTATAATGATTAGAGAATCATTATTATCACTATTTTCTTTTTTACATATCTTTAGCATCTTACTGTCTCATGTATTTCTTCTTCACTAGTAACTTCCAAATAAACACCTGTGTGGATGCAGATGTCAACAAAAAGAAGAGTGTATCTTGCAGTAACGCTTTTCAAAGTATAGCAAAAGCTAGTGGTAGTAATGTTGTCATAGATAATGACCTATGTGATGATACAGATGACAACACAGTTTTTTATATATTCCACCTGATCCATCCTTACCTAATAGTACTGAATTTGGATTTCCAAAATGTCCTTCTAAAATGAGATGTACGACAACAACTACAATTCCAAGACACCTATTATCGACCAAATGGAGTTTTAAGTTCATAGCCTGCAATAGATTCTGCTGCATTGGGATCTGGGTCTTCAGCTGGTTCTTGAGTTAGTTCAAAGTTCTTGTAGGTATAAGGATTTACCATGTATTGACTAAAATCTAAGGTTCCATTTCTAAACTGTCCTAAACTTAGTTTGTAATCCGAGCCCTCAGCATCTACAAGCCAGCCTTCAAAGACATTTCCCTCATTAGGTGTGGTATTTATATCTGCACTGACATTTGTCCTACGACCATCCGAGTCTATAGTAACTGTTCCGATTTTCTCTCCTCCAAATGGCTGTCCTTCAGAAGCTGCGGTAATATCACCTGTGTTCTGTTGTGCTTCAGCTTCTTGTATATCCGTAATGGGATCAAACATTACCATTCCTAATACTCCAGAAGCTATTAACAATGCAATACCTGACAATAGTGCTACATTAATCATATTATTCTTCTGAATGTCAACGCTAAGACAATATATAAGATTTGTGTATTGGGAATTAGAATTATTTATATTTTAACCGTTAGGGAATTCATTTAAGACAAATGTCGTTGTGCTTACTCTCAAATACTAATAATCATCATCAATATAATGAATTGTTTCATTCTTAAATTTTTTCAGAGGCGATTAGTAAGTATTGAGTGCGATATCGTATCAGTTCTTCTATCGCATCAAGTCATTATATAAATATATATGTATATATATATGCTGCAATGATTAGACAAATTATATGATATCTATTCTGGACACAAATTTTAAAATTACAATAAGACCATCTTTATCTGTTCTGTCAACTTCTTCTTCTTCTATTATTCTGACTACCTTAGGAATCCTGGCTACATTAGCATTGGTCATTATTTTCTTGTCACAAATTGATACCGCATCAGCTCAGACTATGCCAATTCAAAATATGAGCGCTAATGTTACGAATAGCAATAGCACATTATCTGTTTCTGGAAATGCATTTACAAAAGTAAAACCTGATAGAGTAGTCATTTCAATAGGAGTTGAGACAACAGACAAAACAGCAAAAGCATCTCTAGCTGCAAATTCTGAATTAATGAATAAGATTATTATTGCATTAAGGAATTTAGGTATAAAAGAAAATGAAACTAGCACTTCTTCATTTACTATATCACCCAACTACAATTATACGGAATCAGGAACTATACTGAATATAACAGGATTTACTGTAACCAATTCTATACAGATTGATAGCTCAATTTTAGCCAATATATCTAGTTGGATTGATGCAGCTGTAGCATCAGGGGCCAATAGTATAAACAGCATTGATTTTAGAATATCCAATAAGCTATTAGAAGATACTAAAAATATGCTTCTTAAGGATGCAATTGCTAATGCAGAAGAGAAAGCTGATATTGTATCTTCAGCGCTTGGATTAAAAGTAATTGGACTTAAATCAATAACTGTTGGTGAATTTGGCTATATTCAACCTCCACAACCATTTATGGAAAAGAGATTTGATGCAGCGGGTGGCGGTGCCGCCCCGACTACAATAACAACACCTATTCTTGCCGGAGAACAGGAGGTATCTGTTAGTGTAAATATCATTTTCCTCATTGGTTGATTGGCAACATTATTAGTGATAGTGAGTCAACTGAGCATTACTTCCTTCATTTTTGCACGGTTTGCATCCATAAAGCCTTCTCTTTTATGAATCTGATTTTAGGGATATTTCTTGTTTTTAGTTATAAAATCATATAAAGCCACTATATTCTTATTATATAAGGCATGAAATATGATCTTGCTTATCAGTTAATTACAGACATCTTATCTCAGAAAGATATACTTCTATCAGTTAATAGCGGATGTGGGATATGCGAAGCAAAAGTAGAAGAAGGTCTATCTTTTAGGATCAAAGAAAAATGGGCAACAATTGGGGATGAAGATAGACCATGGCATATTCACCTTAATATGGATGAGGTTATAGAAGCAAAGTTCGTAAAAGAACCTAGGTCTGATGGAAAACAAAGCTATAGTATAAGATTCTTTAATTCAAAAGGTAATTTGGCAATGCGTGCAAATTTCACTAAAATGTATGACAGTAGTGGAAACCCACTAAAGGAAAAAGTTGCCAAGTTTGACGAAATATCTTCAAAATATGGAGGCAAAGAATCAATTTCACTAAATGGATGATAAATTGTTATTTGCTCGCTTGCTATTATATTTAATACAAATATCTGAAATTCCACAACTAGAGTGCCATATATGCCATATAGAATGAAAATGTTTTAAGATTAAGATCTAATACTTTTCGCTTTCATTTCTAAATATTTCTCGTTATCATGCAAGAGAACCTGCCACTTGCTTGTCTGTCATATCTTAATTGTAATGTAATTCTTAGATCCCCTTAAATGCAAATCCAATGATACAAACTATCATTTCCAATCAAATCACATTTATGTGTCTATTAGCAGTTTGCAGCAATCACATATTCAATATTTTTGTAATTCCTATAAACAAAGACGATAAGTGCTAGTTAACACGTTTATGAAATATATATATATATATTTCTGAGCTAATCTCGACTACATCCAGTGTTATAGGTAGTAGTGACAACTTTTAGCTTTCCTAGTCTTTTATCCTTACCTTCAAATACTTATAGAGTATGATCAATGTCATTGCTCTTAGATTTCCTTCTACCTTATGGCCTGTGAGAAATAAGCTAATTGCTATAATCAATAAGACAAGACCACTGATAGGATTTGTGTTTTGGCCTATAACATAACTTGCTATCATGGCTATTCCGGCAATATACAATGGTAATCCAATATAATGTAGTATTCTATTGACTGGATGCCTATGAGTATTCCTAATGGCCTTCAGAAGGCTAAATGCCAATTCAATCTTAGTGGGAGATTAAGAGATTTGAATCTTGTCAGTAAAAGAAGGTTGCTTGTTTTTGTTTTATTCATAAACATAATATAAGAAGAATGAATAGAAAAATATCTAAACTATCGGCTGATTGAAAACCCAGATTCTTTAAGAATGCCAACAAAAGAAGAATACTCTAAAGCAGCCAACTCTAAAGACAAATCTTACTCTGGATAATCACTTTATGACTTTGATATTTCGGAAGCAGAGGATGATAAGCCCAAAAATCCTCTACCTTAACTACTATCCCATCTCCATGTTGAGGCATTTTACCTTTCTTACAATCTATTGTGTCTTTTTTTCTATCCATTTCATAAAAGTAAAACGTGCAAAGGTTATTCCAGATACTAGCTGAGAAAATATATTGTCCTCATATAAGCTTGCATCTATATCTCTTCCACCACTCTTGAGTGATTTTATATATGTACTCCTTGCAAATTCTTCCACTAACTTTGCAAGGTTGCCGCTTATGACATAATGATTAAACAATCCAACATAATCATCATTTCCTAAAGAGATTAATTGTACCTTGATACTATATTCAAATTTTTCATCTGGTAAAGCCTTTACGTTACTACCATCAATGAAGTGTTTTGGGATAAGTTTTGAAAGATATTTTGCTTCTCTAATTGCAATCTGAGCTAAAGGTGGGTATAGTTTTTGATTCTCATCTTTAACTGCAGCTATATCACCTATCGAAAAAATATTTGGATATCTATCAATCTGACAGAATTCATTTACAATTATTTTGCCATCTTTAGTCTTTTCAACTTCCGGATCTATTGGTATATCATAACCTTTAACTCCTGCAGTCCAAATAGTAAGAGATGAGTGAATCTTTGATGCATCATCATCATCACTAAGATAAATACTACTGCCATAATTTTCAACTTTAGTAACTGGAGATCTAGTCATTATTCTTATTCGTTTTTTCTGTAATACTTCGTTTACTTTCTTAACTAAACGTTCATCCCATCCTGGAAGAATAGTTGGTAGTGCTTCTATAATTGTTATAGAAAGGCTATCTGTTTTTTTATTCTCCTTTATAAAATCTGATAGTGCTCCTCCAAGGCTCACGCCTGTGGCTCCTCCTCCTACTATTACGATATTTTCCTTATTGTTTGATTTGATAAGTGTGCTTACCTTATCATAGATCAACGATGCATCGGAAATAGAGCGTAATGGTAAACTATTTTCTTTAGCTCCTTTAATATTAAAATACTTTGTAGAAGCACCCAGACATATTATAAGAACATCGTATTTAATTTCGGTCGAATCTAAAACAACCAGATTTTTATCTGGTCTTATTTGTTTAGTATTAGATTGAATGAATTTTATATTCATTCCATCTATTAATCTTAAAATTGGTATTTTTACTTCATCTGCTGTTCTAAAGCCTGTAGCTACTAAATGAATCTCTTGAAGCAATTGATGATAAGGATTTCTATCAATAATTATTATCTCTCCTGCTTTCTCCTCGAGATATCGAGCAATATTGGTAGCTAAAAATATTCCAGCATAGCCTGCTCCAAGTATAACTATTCTTTTATTAGATGATCTCATCTTTTGTCATTCTATTAGAGAATAATTATTTCTGTGGGAGGGTAATTAATATTAATTCCTTCATTACAGCATCCCGGCCTCTACGGCATTGGCTTCTTGTTTCTAGAGTCTTTAGAGCATACAAGAAGACAGTCATTGCATCGGCTCATTCTCTTGTAATTTTAATTGTAATTGTGATTGTAATTTTAATTGTTGTTGTTGCTCTTTAGTTATAGTAGACAACTATGTTCTTTCCTTAATATTACAGTGTAGACCAAAATAAAACGTCAAGATTAGGGTGATCCACGGCTCTCTCTTCGTGACGATATCAGTTCTTAGATGGATTCTACCATTTAATTAAACAGCAGAACAAATTTTAATATCAATTGTCATCCTCTTCTTTGATTTAGTTACCATGTCATAATAAGGGGATTGAATATTGTTATGACATTTATTAAAATTAGATAACTAACTCTACCTTATTTTATGATATTTCATAGTATTCAAAATTGAAATTATATGTAGCGCGCAAATTATGCATCTTGCTTTGGTGTATATGAGAATGATTTGAATCAGTCATAATGATACTAGCTATCTTTCATGCGCTTTTTATAATCCCACTTAAACATAGCTGATGGTATAATTTCTATTGCAACCTCATTTTGCAGATGCTCTTTAGATAGCAGTAGTTTATATAATTTTAATGATGATATTGTTGTCTCTTTTCCCGTCAAGTATTTTTGTATCAGCATACGTAGAATTTCTTCACCTTTATTTTCTACTATTGATGCTTTACCATAACCTCTAACACCTCGATACGGAAAAGAATCTCCTGCAATTTCGAAACCACATTTTGGATTTTTCCTCAAATATTTGACTACCTTAGCTGTATTTTGTGTGGCACAATAAACCTTCTCATTCAGATATGTATACCATAATGAAACAACTATAGGCCAATCCGAGATAGACATACAAGCTAACCGTATAGGTATTTTGCTATTTGTTAAGCATTCCACTATCATATCCTCAGAGACCATAACACCAACATTTTATCTTCAGATAATCTACTTATACAAATAAATATTTTCTGGGTAGCTAAAAGCATGTTGTTGAAATTGATTAACTCGGTTTGTCGTCATGTCATCATCAAGAGCAGATTTGATCTTTTCCTTCTGAGGAGAGCATAATATATCAAATATCCACTTCTTGGATAGGTAGCAAACTCTTTAGAACTCCCATGCATCTATTTGCAAGATTCCGATTAGTAGTAAAAAATCCTCTATATCTTCCAGCTTCCAATTCCTCAGCAATTAAGGCGCAACCTTCGTCTTGAGCAAGTGCGATAATCACCCAATTCTTTTCCAATCCTGAACTATTGCTGTCAATAATCTCTGTATTAAGTAGCCTGATTCCAGCAGCGAGTCCTCTGCCACCTATCAAATACAACTTCTTTGTAAGTGGCGCGATCCCGGTATATTGTTCCTTTACACTATTGAAATTGCTAACTCTTTGAAACAACGATAACAATACGAATTTGTTAAATGGCGGTTTTACTCGAACAATATTCTCGATTCCTCTGCTAAGCAAAAGCATGTTCTTTCTAGATGTAGTATAGAAACATTCGTGCCAACTTTCCGGCGCCACAAAATAGTTGTTTGGATAATTCAGAGTATTATTGTAATCGGATTCAATCTGCTCAGATGGAAGATTCTTTCCACTAAAGTCAGATATTAACTGTGAGAATGGATTGAGGGTATTTGGTGGGGATCTTGAAAAATCAATGTTTGACATGAGAAATTACAATACTAGTCATCTGCCGATATAAGAGATTTTCTAATTATCTCTTATTTCGATGATCATGGATCACAAAACTGAAGTAGTTTCAAGTCTTTAATGCTTTAAGTTTATCCCATGATTTAAAATCCGGTATTTTTTTGACAAAAGTAAAATTAAGTAGGTTAGGTGGAATGTAGATAGATTTGAATCTATTTGCAATTCAGGTAACAGTCTTGAGTAGAATCCAACTGGTAGCAGAGATAAGTTGAAGATGTCTGCAAAGATTAGACATACTATTATGAATAAGAACATCAACTATGTTTTTTATTATTGGCCTTTCTCTCAAATTCTCATATCTTGTGTTGTTATTATTTATTTATCATCGTATAGAGCTTCACAGCTGTTCGTTTTTACAATAGGGTAAGAAAAATAAACTGAAGATGTAAGAGATAAAATAATAATTTATGTCATCCTTGTAAGTTATTCTAGATTAGATTTATTCTATATTAGATGACACAATTTTTTAGATGAGAGAATGTTTTTCTAACAGATCTATGTAATAGTACTTGCAGAAAATAAAAATAAAAATAGAAAATAGCAACAACAGTATTGCGATTAAAAAGATTATAGCAGATAGTTAATTCATCGCCTATTTGGACCTGGGCCGGACCTGGACCAAATCCTCTTTCATTAGACACGACGCCATATATTGGACTATTTCCATAATGTTCTTCTACCCTTGTAGGATCAATCCATATGCTTATTACACCTTCTCCTAATACGCGGACAGAAGTAGGTACGTCTTCTACTATACCATCAGGAAGATTTATATCAGAAGTGCCATTAAATGTCTTTATTCCGTTCTCTTCAGAAATGTCTGTTACGTTGAAATTAGCAATTGAATGACTGTGAGGTTCAGAACCATTAACCGTTATCATCCTAACGTTTGCACTAAAAGTAATATCGGAAGCATTAGCGGTAGTCTCATTTGCGAGAATATTCCCTTTCCAGTCCCCAGTCACAATCCATTCATGATTTCCTGATTCGTCATCTTGAACACTTGCAATTGTACCAAAAGAATAATCTCCCGGGATCTCTGTACGTGGATATGGTTGAGCAAAAGTTAATTCAGAAGTTGTCAAAGTAAATAATAGGCCCGCCATAACAATAGCAGATAAAATTAATTTCTTCATTACAGTAAAATATCAACAATGCATATTAGAACTTACCTATAAAAATATAGAAAAATGTATTGAGAATGAAGGATTTAGCTTCTGGCAAAGACCTGTATTCTATCGTTATTTTGATCTACTGCAAATATCTTTCCTTCTGAATCTATTGCAAGTCCCAATGGAAAGTTCAATTGTCCCTCTCCAAAGGTGGTTATGAAATTACCATTAATGTCAAACACCGAAATTCTATTATTGACTGGTTCTGATACATATACATTACCTTCAGGATCAATTGCAATTCCTCCAACACCGCCTAACTGACCTTCTCCAGTACCAGACGATCCAAAGCTTCTCAAAAAGTTACCATTGCTATTAAAGACCTGTATTCTATCATTTCCCATATCTCCTACATAGACATTGTTTTGCGAATCTACTGCAATGTCAGTTGGTGTAATAAATTGACCATTACCCGTACCTGCAGATCCCCACTCATTCATTAAATTACCATTACTGTCAAACTTTACAACATGATTATTTTCTCCAAAATCAGAAACATAAACATACCCATCAGAATCAACAGCAATACCTGCAGGATTGATGAATTGACCAGAACCTAATCCTACTGCACCCCATGTATGAAGAAATGTACCATTTGAAGTGAACTTTTGTACTGCAAAGGAAGGGGTTCCAAAGTCTGTTACATAAACATTGTCTTCTGAGTCAATCGCAATAGACGTAGGATTTGCAAAATAATTTGCTCCGAAACCAAGGGAGCCCCAAGAATCTAAGAAAGAGCCATTATTCGAAAATTTTTGAATTTGATTTGAGATGGCAGCAAAGTCTGTTACATATACATTACCTTCAGAGTCTATTGAGATTTCGATAGGTTGAGAAAAACTGCCTTGTTGTCCCCTACCTGATTGGCCCCATTGATTAACAACCACATATTGTTCCTGTGCATAAGAGTTTTGCAAAACAAAGGCAAAAAGAAATGTTGCAATTGCCGTTAATACAATTAATTTTTTCATCTAAAAAACATAAAAAACTGATACTATAAATACATTACATTGTAAGGAATATAGATTTGTTGTTGGATCAAACAATCAATTTTCTTTCAGAATATATGATTAACTAATTCCTTAAAGATATATTTTCGAATTTATTGGTAATATTTTTTGTAAAGTTCTAATCTAAGATCTGAAACGTTAAATCCTGCAATTTCTAATGTATCAGCTAATTTGTCTATCCGAATGCGCACAAGCGTCTCGAAAGTGTGCTGAGGAATGTCGTAATATGGCGAGGTAAACCAACAAAATGATAATGATCGGTTCGTTTCTACATCTCCTATCTCTTTTTAACCTTACCGCATTATATGATGTGTATTATAGCTTGTTGCAAAAAACAAAAAATTAAGAGAATAACTTTTTAGGTCATTGTTTTTTCTTATAGCTATGCTGTACTATAAACTGTCTTGAGCGACTTGTGCATGCATCTTCGCGCCTGCTGTATCGCCAGCCTGTAGGGCTTTCATAGCTTCTCCTAAGTGCATTTTAGCATCTCCTTCCTGTAGAACCTTATTTGCTTCTCCCATGTGCATCTCTGCGCCTGCAGTGTCACCGGCCTGTAGGGCTTTCATTGCTTCACCTATATGCATCTTAGACGCTCCTTGGTCTCCAGCACTCGAAGGTGATGCAAAAGCAAAAGGAGTTACATTCCCCACTATTAGTACGCTTGCTCCAAATAGTACAACGATAGCAACCGCTACTTCATATGATTGGTTTCTTGCCATCATTACTAATAAGAAGTATAATATTAAATATAACAATTATATCTGATGGTTCTGTCACGCGTTGTTCATTTTCCCACGGAATACACTTAGTTCATTTAAATTGTATTTAATGTGTTTAGACTATAGTGAAGCAGCACCACATAATAGAAATATTCTCTGCAAATTGTCCCTTATGCTAACGACATTACGTGATGTCAACCATGATAATGGTGTTTACTAATAATAATAATTAGGAAATTATGATAAATGGTTCTAACTACATCTTTAAGAATAAAATTGGTAGAGTTGCGACTTGAGATTTCCTATTAAATCTAATTCCAGAATTAAAAAATATACTAGTCGATATCGTTGAAATGACAAAAAATATTAATGGACACATTATTGACTCTTCTATTTAGAAGTCATTACTCTATCTGCCCAGCGTAGACTTAAGTACAGTGTGTATTCTGCACAGTACATAGGTGATGATGAGATTGCCTCACTTGTAATGACTAAGGTTACTGACACACCTATTCAAACCTCATAAAATCATTTTAGTCCTCATTTGTGATTGCAAGAAAAAGAAACAAATAGGAAAATAGAAAAGATAAGAAATGATTAATTTAAATCTTGGAAGACTAAGAGAAAAAAGAGAATAGAGGATTATTGTAGTATGCCAAACAATCTTGTAATTATAGGTCTTATACTAAACTTAATAGCATCATTCTTGATTGCGTATGGAAGAATCTTTCGCAGTAAAGAAACAATAAAAAAAGAATCTAATACTGAAGGAGGACATAATCCAGAGGAAGAAAGACATAGACTTAAGGAAACACGCATAGCCCAGATAGGAGCTGGTCTTATGGTTGTTGGATTTGCTGTTCAAATTATTGGCAATGTCTTTCAATAGCAACTTCAATCAATTTCATAAAAAGGCCCACTTTGAAGGTATAGTAGAGAGTGAATATGTCAATGTGGGTTGTAAAATAGAGTCATGTCTATTGCAATATATAAATAATCTATCCACGAGAAGGGAAAAGAAGTAAGGCATGTTACATGATGTATTAGGAGGATATGGGTATCAGCTTGATTTCTTAATCGATATAGGCCTGTCGTTGCTTGCTGGGTTTTTGATTGGTGTTGAAAGAGAATCCAGAGGTAAACCTGCTGGAATCAGTACTCACTGTCTTGTCATTGGAGGTACTATGATGTTTACATATATCTCGGCGCAGGTTGATCCAAACTCTACATCAAGAATTGCTGCTCAGGTTGTATCAGGAATAGGTTTCCTTGGAGCTGGTATGATCTTAAAAAGTGAATCGACTGAAAAGATAACCAATCTGACAACTGCAGGCAGCTGTGTGGTTTGCAGCTGCAATAGGAATGGCCATAGGCTTTAACTTCTATTTCATGGCCTTGGTTGGAATAGCATTTGCTGTACTGGTTCCCAGGATTCCACATATTTCTAAAATAAAGGAAAGTATAGATAGGTAGCTACTAAGATAGAAGAATAGAATGAAAGTAATTTACGTGGGACCATCTGACTTTCTGTCTTCTCCTGCTTCATTGCCATCAGAGTCTGATTCCGCAGTCAAAACGTTATTATAATATTTCTTGTGTTGTTATCTAATACAATAACAAAATTTATGGCACAATAGAGGAGAAGGATCTTTTTAACCCAAACTCCGTAATTCTAGGAATTGCTTCGGTTTTGTCCCTGGGAGCAAGACAATAATAACAAATATGCTTAAAACATTTGCAACTACGCAGTCACAGAAGCATACCGCTATACTCCCATGTGACAAAGAAGAAGTTCCACCCTTGAAACTAAAGCAACAGGCAAAGAGGAGATTGCTTTGATGTTGATGCCTTTAAGGTTTGCAGAATGATCGTATGATTGATGATAATCTCTAGATAGTCTATTGGAAATACTCCTACAAATCGCCTTCAGAATCATATATACCATGTTCCTATTAGAAAGAACATTATTGTCCCAAATGTACACCTTGAGTAATATAAGAGATAAATTACCTGTAGACATATATGTCTTCCATATGTCTTTATCAACAAATAAGGCTCTTGTTAAATCATTTGTGGAAGAAGTTTTCAATAATCACGACATATCAGCCATTGAAAAATATTTGGCAGGGCAAGGGAAGGAAGGATTCAAACAATTCTTAAGCGAGTTCTTTACAGCGTTTCCCGACGTTCATGCAGACATAGAGCATATAGTCGCAGAAGATAGCCTTGTGGTAGTATTTCTTAATTTTACTGGGACACATACAGGAGTATTTCAAGGAAGACCACCAACAAACAAAACAGTAAACACGAGATCTGCAGATCTTTATAAAATAGAGAATGAAAAAATTGTAGAACACTGGGATGTAGTGGATCAATTGGATTTGCTGCAACAAACTGGCGAAATTACTTTTAAGCAAGCAAATCAGGAATAAAAAAGGATAATAGCAAAGGTCTAAGAAAATTTGATTGAGGTCATTCACTAAGAGTACATCACCTATCTATAACTAGAATTAACGGGCAACCTGACTTTGAGTTGCTCCGCTTGCGCCAAAAATAGGTTTGCTTTTATATGGCTCGCTGTTGATAATAGTTTAACACTGCCATTTTCCTCAATCTTTGATTTCATCATAGCCCATTTACGTCACGTTGCCTGACTTCGATTAGTTGTACCATAGCTGATTAAGTCAGCTAGCTGATTTTGTCATAGCGAGATGATCCCAAGAATGCTACTGATGTTTGGACCTCTTCCGATAAGGATTCTGGCCGGAATTGCGTTTATAGTAGCTGGATTACCAAAGTTTGAAAAAAACATTGCAGTTACTCAAGCTTTTTTCAGCAATTTGGCCTTCCTCTTGAACTGGCCCTCCCTATCGGTCTATTAGAAGTTATTGGTGGAATATTTCTACTTGTAGGGGTGGTAACAAGAATAACTGCTGCTGCCATTTTTGTAATAGAAATGATCGGTGATACTCTTATTGTAGGGTTATCTCAAGGCTTTGTAGGAGGATATGAACTCACTTTGCCGTTAATGGCGATATGTACAAGTCTCTTATTAACAGGTCTAGGAAGAATGTCTATTAAATGGGACGTATTGAAAAGAGAAGTGTTTCTAAGAGCGAAATTTATCATTCAGCACCATAAGGATGCAGTAAATACAACGTGATATTATCGCTTATCATAAAAAATGGTCTATTTAACTAATGATCTTTTCAGAATAGTCAACTACAAGGTTGTATTATTCGAAAGGACATCGTTTGTATCTAAGAGCGTCTTGTTCTAAAATGAGATCCAGAACAATAGCCGCAATAGTCGTTAGTGCTTACTCTTTTGTGACAGATACATTCGCAGCTTCCGCCACGACTTCCTATAAATTTTCTTTTATTCACGATGATATCTTAACATTATTAGTATTTTAACCTCTAAGGATCTTGTTCTACTCTTATGTGATTGGAACCTTACTCATGATCGACAATACCGTTAAAAAAGAAGTATAAAAACCAAAGTGTCTGATGAGTTAGAACATAAGGTGGTCTTTACGTCAATAAAAGAAAAAAAAGTTAGTTTAAAAACAATATTGCGTTAAAAGCCACTCTATATCTTGATGTGGCTGAACTCCCCAATTATGCAGCTGGTGCCTGGAGTGATGAGATCCGTGAACTGTCGGAAAAGTGAACCGCAACTTTCATCATTTTTCATCTTTGCCATGACGTCGTCATGGTGCTTACGATCTCTATAGAAAATTAGCTCCAGCCAAACCTCCTCCTCTCCTCCTAGTCTTGGTTGGCCGAGACCGTTTTGGCTATGTTGGTAAGACCCTCCATGGGTACCTCGGTATTGTTTAGCTGGAAGAATGAATGCGAAGCCCTGTGTTTTCCCATTATGTCAGCAAATTGTTTATTGAGTCGCATCACCGCGTCATGGTTCTTTTTTTGGTACTCGGTAAATAAATTAATCGACTTCACTCTCAATTCCTTCGTCCAGTTCTGTTATGTTCGATTTACTCATGAGCGATAGTATACAAAGTATAGTTTATAAGTATGCATCGGAGTAAAGTATAGTTATTGCAGTACATCAAAGGTCAAGAAGAGGACAAATTAGTTAGCAACGACAAAGGCGCGATCCTACCCCAGGTAAGGTTCGTTAAATGTCCAATTAAGACTAGCCTAGGGGTGCTAGGCAAGAAGTGGACCATTCTGATAATCAGAGACATCGGCTGCCGCAAGATTGAGCGTTTCAATCGGCTCTTAGAATCTATTCCAGGCCTTACACCAAGGGTCCTTTCAATGCGTTTGAAGGAGCTTGAGAAGGAAGGGTTGATCGAATGCTCCGAGGAAAAGAGATCGCCGATGAGGGTGCTGTGGAGGCTTACTGAAAAGGGTAAAGACACACTGCCTATCTTGATGCAATTGGTTGCTTTCGGCTCAAAATGGTATTCTGATGTCGTCTTCGAGGACAAGAGGCCTAGGAAGTTAAAGGAGATCTTTCCCCAGCCAGAAGCAAGAGAAATAATTAGAGGTATCGACTAAGAGAAACTCCTATCTTGAGCAATCCGCAGCCTCGGCTGTGTGCATATTTAGCTAGATATACAAAAACTATCCATAGCTCGCCCGTGGTTTGGAAGTCTAGTTTTAGAGTGAATCTGCTATTCTTATCAAAAGAGAGGATGGCCGTGTTATAAGAACAGACAAGAAACCTCTACTATATCCCCCACTACTACCTCCACCATAATCTATTTCGTGCTTCAAATTAGCATAAACTGGTGGTAGGTTCTTCTTCTTCTTGTTTCATAAGGTATTATGTAAAATACTATAAGATACACTAACAATTAGTTATGATCGCTGATAATACAGGTGGTAATAGTAGCAGACACGGTAGTAGTAGTAGTAGTCGCATACCAGAAGAACATGATGAAAAGAAAGTGAAGGAGTTAAACAGAGAGATAATGACGGTTTTTGGAGTATACAAAGCATCATTTGGCCACGCTTCTGCTGCATTGCTAAGTGTACTATCGTACTTATCAGACAATTATATGAAACAACATCCAGAAAGTAAAAAGATATTATCAGAGTATTTTGAAAAGGAGTTTGATAAGTTTTTGAATAGGCTTAACCAGCAGCAACAACTTTAGCAATCACTTAGATTATGTCTATCTCTCGTAAGATCTCCTTTTTGACTTCTATTATTGTTCTTTTTATTATACGGCATAAAGAAATTGGAGCCAGTCGTGGAGTTCATCAAATATTCTTGGAAAATACAGGAAGATTAATAGTTTGAAACAGACGTTAAAGATAGAAAAAAGATGCAATGATTTTGCAGGAAGCGTAAGAGTAATGTCAACACGGTGGTAAATCAAAATAGTATTAGTCAGAATTTTCAATATAAAGAGGAACTAACCTCCGATGATTAGTGCCCCAAGTTGAATGATGATAAGAATGCCGTATTTCCCGGCGCTTCGGACGTGCCGGAGGTAACTTTATTAATTTGCAGGAGCTGGAGAAATAAAAAAAGAACTTGAAAACGCATAAAGCTTTCTTTCTAGGAGTATGTGTATCTTAATACATAAGATTAGCTGGAATTTCATATCATTTCAGTATTTAGGATAGCCTAGAAAAATAGCACCATTATTATGATAATCATTGCTTTTTGAAACTGATATAGTACATCATCAATTGAACGTTGGCCGGTTTGTCATTACGAATAATATTATTTAATTCATGCTCGGTAATTTGATATAGGTTTTCCTTCATTTATTTAGTGAAAATATATGGCAGTAGAAGAAGAAAGACTTGTTAGCCATGAGATTCATTTAAAGCAACGTCCAGTAGGAATGCCTACTGAAAGTAACTTTGAGCTTGTTAAAGTAAATATTTCAGATCCAAAAGATGGTGAATTCTTGATACGCAACATATGGATGTCAGTAGATCCCTATATGCGTGGACGTATGAAAGAAACTAAAAGCTACATACCTTCATTTCAATTAGGAAAACCTCTTGAAGGTGGATGCGTAGGTCAAATTATAAAATCTAAAAATAATCAATTTGTATTAGGTGAATATGTTCTGGGAAATTTCGGCTGGCGAGAATACTGGCTCTCTAATGATAGTAACGACGTTATGAAGATTGACCCAAATATGGCACCAATCCAACGGTATTTGGGTATATTGGGTATGACAGGTCTTACGGCTTATGTTGGACTTTTAAAAATTGGTGAATTAAAGGGCAATGATGGTGATGATAATAATACTATATTTGTCTCTGCAGCATCAGGAGCAGTAGGTTCTGTAGCATGCCAGATAGCAAAGATAAAGGGTTTTCGTGTTGTAGGAAGTGCTGGCTCACAAGAAAAGGTAAAGTGGTTAGTTGATCAAGCTGGAATAGATTATGCTTTTAACTACAAAGAAGTAGGAGAAAATAACGTTTCATCTGAGTTAAGAAAGGCTTGCCCAAATGGGATTGATATCTATTTTGATAATGTCGGTGGAAAACATTTAGAGGCAGCCATTGATAATATGAAAGTCTTTGGTAGAATTGTACTTTGTGGAATGATATCACAGTATAATCTCTCTTCTCTTCCTGCAGGACCTTCTAATCTTTTTTCAGCTATAACTAATCGACTTAAGCTGCAGGGATTTATTGTTAGAGATCATTACAATATGCTAAATGAGTTTTATGCTGATATGTCCAGATGGATTATTCAAGGAAAGATAAAATGGAATGAAACGGTGTTTGAAGGTTTGGAAAATGCACCTAAAGCTTTCTTGGCACTATTTAAAGGAGAAAACACTGGCAAAATGCTTGTTAAGATTGGACCTGATGCATTAGTATAAAATAATTTTTTATAAGATACTACTCACAGATGTAGTAAAGTAATGACATTTAGATCGTGTGAAAACCCCTGCTGACGCTTTTTGAGATTTTATACTACTGCAGGAGATTCAGATATTGCGGAGATGACTTCTTGTATGTAAAGTGAGCGAACTAATTCACATAAGAAATTTTGAATAGCAAAAAATAAAGCTTCCTTTAGCATATCCTAATGATGATATTGCAAACTTCTATCATCTATTTACTTAGAGAAAGATATTTTCTAAAGAAAATCAACGTCCATATTTAGTACATATACTACAGTATTATTACCGAAAAATCTGAATTCAAATACTGTGTATTGGTAACAGTTGGAAACAGATGATAGCAGAGGTAACCAAGCGGTAGCAAGGATAACAAAATTGATAACAGGTGGTAACAATAGCTTTAAGCTCGAGATTATGCTATATTTCTTGAAGATATAAAATATATGACAATATCAACAAGACAGGAAAGAAAAAGACTTGTCTTAAAGCTTTACAATCAAGGTAAAACCAAACGTGAGACAGCAAGAGATGCTAGAATGTCATTTAGAGATACAGAGGTTATTTTAAACAAGGCAGTTAAAGAGAAGATTGAAGGATTGAAAGAACAACAAGGGAATCCTGAGAAAAACCATCAACAACAGTTTAGGCAAAGATAAGTTGTGCATAATTATTATGCAAGACGCTATATTATATCATGTTGCAGTAGTCTTTTTCCAAGTGAGGCCAATATTGTAGTCAATTCTGTCTTGGATTCTAGCTAATCCATACACAACGTCAATAAAAAGAAAAGGACGCTAAAATAACAAAAAGCAACAGAACCCTTTTGCATGCAGAGAACTAATCCCATCGAAATCACTAGTTGAAATTAATTAACTAAGGTGAGACTTTGGGAATATTAAAGAGTAAAATTCATGCTGTTGTGGGTCTAGTTAACATATCTATCGAAAAATACCATTAAGCAATTCTAAGAATCAATATTTTTTATCATTATTTTCCTCATTGTGCTTTATACATTTAGATAATTGCTATCATGTTAATACAAGCTCCTCCTTTGATAAATTGGCAAAAGAAAGTCCAGCCTAACCTGAAAGAACTAATTGTCTAACATGGAGGGAGAAAACACCTTTTATATTATGAATTGTTGATATCACATATATTATTGCCAGCCAACAACACTCCTACTATCGATTCTGAGAAGACTCAGGTACTGCATGGGTTTGAGAAAACTACTGAGGTAATAATTAGATTTTTGTATAGTGCAGAGGATTCTATGAATATCTGTGCAGACTATACTTGGCCATCCGTAGCAATGGGTGTAGAAGTGTTTAAGAAAGGATTTTATGAACTTAAAAAAAGGAATGTCAAGTCAAGATTCGTAACAGACATCACAAAAGACAATATTAAGTATTGTAAAGAAATAATGCAAATATCAGAACTTCGTCATCTTGATGGAGTTAAGGGAAATTTTGGAATAAGTGAAAAAGAGTACACGGCTTCTGCTACGATGCAGGAAGCGGCTCCTTTGCAACAACTCATATATAGCAATGTTAGATCGATTCTTGATCAGCAGCAGTATGTGTTTGAAACTTTATGGAGTAAAGCAAAACCTGCAGAACAAAAGATAAGAGAAATTGAAGAAGGTATTGACTTCGGAGAGACAGAGATAATCCAAAGTCCAAAAAAAATACTTGAATTATTTATAAACATGATAAAATCAGCCAAAAGTGAAATACTACTGATTCTGCCTACAATCAATGCCTTTCTTCGTGAAGAGCGCATAGGTGCAATAGAACTTTTAAAGAAATTGGCCGCAGAACATAATGTAAATGTTAGAATCATAACTCCAAGTAACGATGATGTTGAAAAGATACTACAAAATATAGTATCTGTAGCAGTGAGAAAAGAGCAACAAGAAAACCAGAAGAAAGAGAAAGGTTTTGAAGTACAACGTAGTAATATTCAGTTTAAAGAAACTGCGATGACTACAGTTACCATACTAGTTGTTGACAAAAGAGAATCTTTGGTAATGGAAAAGACAGATGATTCTAAAGAGAACTTTATTGAAGCAATAGGATCGTCCACTTATTCTACTAGCGAACCAACAGTTATATCATATCTTTCAACCTTTGAGGGTTTATGGAGGCAAGCAAAATTGTATGAAGAGTTAAGGGAAGCAAATGAACGACTACAGATTCATGATAAGATGCAAAGAGAATTTATCAATATAGCAAGTCATGAGATGAAAACACCTGCTCAAGCCATTCTTGGAACTAGTGGGTTGTTGCAGTATTATCCAGAAAGAAAAGACGAATTGATAGGAATAATACAAAGAAATGCCAAAAGACTCCAGACACTCATTGCTAACATATTAGATGTCACAAGAATTGAAAGTCAGAAACTAATACTAAACAAGGAGCGATTTAATATCCGTGACGTAATATCATCTCTCATAGAGGACCACAAGGACAGGACAAAAAATAGCAGTATCGAATTAATCAATAAAAATAATAATAATAATAACAATGATCCTATCATTGTAGAGGCAGATAAAGATCGGATAATTCAGGTTCTCTCCAATCTGTTAAGTAATGCGATCAAGTTTACAGATCAAGGGAAAATATCTATTAATTTATTTGAAAAGAATGATGATAACAACCATCAGGTGGATGGGAGGAGAAAAGAAGTCATTGTAAGTGTTACCGATACGGGTAGTGGAATAAATAGTGAAATTTTTACAAGGCTATTTTCTAAATTTGCTTCAAAGTCCTATCAAGGCACTGGTTTAGGGTTGTTTATTTGCAAAAGTATTATAGAAGCGCATGGTGGAAGGATATGGGCCGAAAACAATGATGTCAGCGAAGATAAGAGTGGTGGTGGCGCAACTGTTACATTTAGTCTGCCTGTTGCCAGCGACATAAATACGACCGATGGAGATAATTAACCTATGAATAATAATAATAAGAGAATTTTAGTTGTAGACGATGAGCCTGATCTCACTCAGGTTTCTACCATGGCTTTGGAGTATCATGGATTCAAAGTCGATTCATTTAATGATCCACAAGAAGCATTATCAAAATTCAAGCCAGGTTTGTATGATTTGATTATCCTTGATATAAAAATGCCGAAGATGGATGGTTTTGAATTATATCACGAAATAAAAAAGAAAGACAACAACGCTAAAGTCTGTTTTCTTACAGCAAGTGAATTATATTATGAGGAATTCAGAAAGAAAGAGTACTGTGCGTTGGATAGAAATCTGTTTATTCAAAAGCCAATAGATAATGAAGACCTAGTAAAAGAAATAGACAAAATGTTAAAGAAGTGTTAACGAAGTAAGAATACATCCTGTGTGCGCATGAGAAAGATAAATACTTGTATTAACGGTCCACAAACTAGGAGTGGATTACATACATAGTGTGTTGCATCCCACCAAATCAGTGCCAATTGTCCCTTTATTACCACCGAGCTTCCATTATGTTGCTAGATTTGCTATCTAGAACAAAAAAGAAAGAAGAAAAATAGGAATAACACAAAAGCCCATAATATTCATTTATGTATGCATTAAAGCTTCTGAAGCTAGAAAACAATATACAAAGAGGTTAAAGATGTCCGCCTACAGAGGAAGTTGACTGGATAGGTGGAGGTTTGTCTTCTAGTGAAGATATCACTATCGATCGTTGCTATTACATCACCGATCTTCTGTTATCTTGAGTACGAAATATCCTTTGGTGGAGATAGTGGAGGTTTTTATCTATTCTACAACAAGGCCTGCTAACTATGACAGAATAGAGATTCATTTTAGTGCCTGCTTGAAAGTTGCTTTGGATAAGCAGAGATAACATTAAAATTCGATTACCTGCATCATTAGTTATAGCCTATGCTTAGAAATCCCATAAATGGTAATAGTAATGAAGTTCTAAAACAATTAAGACAGGCGGAATATGGTGCTCACTATATTATTGTGTATCATGATTTGATGACTCTAAGACAGATTTACGTAGGCTATATTAAAACTCAACTTGAAGATAACAATGAGCTTGTTCTAATCCTTCCATATTATGAAACTACTGAGACGGTCAGAAGCATATTGTCAGATAATCATAGTAGTAACGGAGGCAGTGTCTTTGATGTAAGTAAATATGAAAAAGAAGGCTCTCTTATGATCATAGATTCTGCAGAAGCATATTTTGCTTCAGATACCGATTTCCTGTCATTTATAGAAAAGTTAACAAAACAGGCTCAAAGCTCTGGTAAAAACGGAATATCTGTAATAGCTGACTTAGCCTCATTCTCTTACTTTAATCGAATTGATAAACTCATAGAATATGAAATGTCATTACCAACAAAATATGACGATAATATGAAATTGAAAGGATTTTGTTTTTATCATCAGGAAGACTTTGATCGAAGACTTTCAGAAGAAGAGAAGCAAAAGTTACTTGAACATCATGGCAAGGCGCTAATAGTAGTAGTTAATTGAGACTCGAGAAAGATGTGAATGAAATATTATTATTATCATATGTATAAATGCCGCTTTGCTATATGTTTCTCATATATCGCTTTGTTCACTCAACATGCTGTTGAACAAGACACTAATTTTTTTAGATAAAGACTTCCACAAAATCTCTCCCATAATTTAATTTCTTTAGTTAGGATGTATCATAACTTGCAAAAAACTTATACATTATCTATAAAATGTCTGTTATTCTATAACGATCATTTAACTAAGACTAAAAGCGTACAACCGAAGCAACCAAAAGAGAAAAACTTTGATTAGTATTTGAGAAATATAACTATTTAAAAGTATTTTGAATTATACTAATTATTAGTTTGACATCATCGGCATTTGTCTTGATTGATTGTGATTTTCCTTTTTCAGCAAACATCATTGAGGAATTGAAAAAGATACCAGAGATTGCAGAATTCTATAGAGTTCAAAGTATTTATGATATGATTGCAAAAGTTAATGCGGATTCTGAAGACCAATTACATGAGATTGTTATAAGAAAAGTAAGAAAAATAGAAGGAATTAAAAATACTTTAACCATGATTATAGCATCCAAAGGTCCAAAAAGAGGAAGAGACAAAGAGAGTAAGCAATAGTTATTCCCAATCTTTTTTATCATTACATAGCAATAGCAATTTCAAATAATAACACCTTCATCTAACGAAGCATCTCTAAGTGAAAGCATCTAATATCCATCCTTTACAACTAGATCGCCACCCATGATAATAATATGGTATATGTAGTTGTTCTAAAATCCATTGAAGTGTTTCTATATCAGTCCATAGACTGTTTGTATTAGCTTTATTATGTGACTTGTGTATTTTGTGTTTTTATTGGTAACGTTATATTGAATTATTTTATTTATTGTTCTGTTCAAATCATAGAAAAAATACACAAACAAGATCAGTTGGTTGACAGAACAAAAAGATTTTGTCACATAGTGTATTGCATATAACATTAGGAAAGGATAATTTAACTGACTGTAGTAGATATCTTTGTAATTTTTAATATTAAATCATTATTTCTTCCAAAGATATCATTCGAGTCTATATCGTACCAGAGTCGAAAGCCCAAATAGAAATATTGAAACCCTATCAGATTCATGAATGGAGACTTCAATGTATTTTCCTTTTTTTATTTGGTTCGCAGCAAGAGAACCATTTCCCATTAAATTAAGAACATCCATATGGTGGCTGGTATACCCTGCGTTCACTAGATTCCCTAACTCAAAGTCACAATTTTTTATAATTGACAGGACAAAAAACAATAACAATCATGAAATCGTTGGAACAATCCTCTAGATACTTTACAAAATGATGTAGTGAATAATAGAGAAATGGAGTATAAACTATTTAGAAGTTAGAAGCTCAAGAATGAGTTGATCGAAAAACAAGATAGAAGTATGCCAAATAACCTTATTATTGACAAATACCATAAAACATCATGGGTGCTGTATTTAGAGCAAAGGACTTGCAAAGAGATAACAAGAAGATCCTAGAAAATGCAATAAAGGACCTCAGTCCGGATACTAAAGATAATAATAATATCATTAAATTACTGGATTCTTGGGATAAAGAAGGAATAAGATCAGAAGAAAAACTGAAGGAGATCCTGGGTCAGGATAAGGTTGAATCTTTATTAAAGAATATTAAAGCAAAAGAAGACGATGTCAATTTGACTAATGATGAGCGAAAAAAATTAAGTAATATGTTCAAGGAATCTCTAACCTTTGATTAAACTTTCTATAATACTAAAAAGATTGTAATTAGAAAATAATATACCCTTAGTGATAGAACTACTGATCTAAGTATTTGATGAATAGTCTGACTTAGGATTATAGCGACTAAATTTATGACATAGGGAGTGACATACGAACTAGCAAAAATTAATGGCTGTGATCATAGCCGCAACCACCTATCATATCACTACTTTCATGCTCCTCACGATGCTCATGGCTTTGTCCTGAACATGCTGGACACATTGTAGTACCAGTTTCAGACATGAACATAGTACCACAAGAGGTACATTTTAATTTTTGAACTCCTTGCATATCTACTGCTGCCTCCCACTACGATAATATCGTAATTAAAATCCTAGGAGAAGTAGGATAAAAATAGAGGAACAAATCTTGTGTGATGTAAAGGATATAGGACAGAAAAGCCAATATGTAGAGTATAATCATATAATCACACATATGGCTTTACAGAAAAAAGTAACTTGCAAGGATTTTGTTGTGCTTTGTCATAAAAATTGAAATAATTAAAAGACAAACAAACCTGTGAACATGTTAAAAAATATTGAATACAGAATAATAGTATCTTCTATAACAAATGTATTGAAATCGTAAATAAAATGTTGAAAAATGATTCTTATTATGGGACAAAGAGGAAAAGAAACTGAAGTATCAGAACAAGCTACCTGTAAAGTATGTGGATTGACAGCTGGTACTAAAGACGAACTTGAAGCCCATGTTCATCAGGCACATGGGACTGCTAATTCAAACGAAGTTTCGTCAGAACAAAAAATTGATCCTTTTCCTTGAGGTATTACTTGTTACTGTGTGTTATTGACTAGCTCTCCTAACTTAAGAGATCACCTCTTTATTGTAATATCATAAACATGTTGAACTTACCGTATATATGTAGAGCAATTTATTATAATGCAATTAAACGAATTTACCACCAATACAGTTAGAGAGTCTCTAATCCCAACAATCAGTTTACATTATATGATCTATAATATCTTCAGGGACCTTAACAGATTTATATCAAGATTAGTTACTCTTACTCTTGTATTAACTCCCATGCCAAAATGAGTGGCATTATAGCATTATATTTTATGGCTCTTCTCTTCATAAAAGGAAACAGCAGAGAAATCAGCTGTTCATTCTACCATCATTGCCACCATTGTTCTTTAACGATCACATTTGTCACCGTGTATATACATCATCTATCCGCTATTGGTTAAGGAAAGTTCAAACAAGTATTTTATTTATCACATAAATTTCATAAATTGCTCTTTATTGTTATATTTATTTTTCTTATTTTCATATGTAGAGAAAATATAGTATGTTTTTAAAAGAATTTATAAAGTATTTAGATTAATATAATTTGCGGAAATTGCTATTTCACAGAGCTATAGAAAAAACCAGAATATTGCATCGGTCTCAAGTAGTAAACGCAATAGTGGATATTTTCTATAATGCAGAAGATAAAATATATATCTGTGGTAATTCTCGATTTCCGGAATTAATATTTTCATTTGAACCAATAAGGAAGGCGATACTTGCTGCTAAAAATAGAGGCACAAGACAAAAATACATTGTTGAAATTACCAGAGAAAATATCCAATATTGTAAAAAGTTAATAAAATTAGTTGATGATCTGCGTCACTCAGATCATACTGAGGCTAACTTTATACTAAACAAAACAAAATATTTAGGTTCTATAACATTGAATGAACCTCACCAACAGGCTATCTACAGCAATGTGAGAGAAGTCATAGAACAGCAGCACTATATTTTTGATAATGTTTGGAATAAATCAATAGGTGCAAACGAAAAAATAAGAGAAATTGAAGAAGGTATACAAGCAGAATTTTATGAAGTTATTACCGATAATGAAAAAGCAAAAGATGTGTATATTGATCTTGCAAAATCAATAGAGAAAGAAGCTCTATTACTCTTTGCAAATAGCAAAGCCGTACTTAGGTCAGATAAATTAGGGATTATTGATTATCTGATCGAAGCATCGCTAAAAAGAGGGGGGGCTATGAAAGGTGCAACAATCAAAATTATCTGTCCATCAACTGCAGAGAATTCACAAGTAATAAAAAAAATTAAGGAGAATGCACCTTCTATTAGAATTCTCAACAGCGGCGGTTCTCATTCTGGACTATTTGTAGTAGATAGATCAAAGTTTATGAGATTTGAGCTTAAAGAACCAAGGGCGGAAGAGTTTTCAGAGGCTATTGGATTTGTTGTATACTCAAACAGCAAAGTTGGCGTAGATTCCTCCAAAGTATTTTTTGAACTACTTTGGAATGAACGTATTCAATATGAAAAACTAAAAGAATATGAAAAACTAAAAGAATCAGAAAAGATGAAAGATGAATTTATCAATATAGCAGCTCATGAATTACGAACCCCTATCCAACCAATACTTGGTTTGTCTGAACTTCTTTATGCTAAAATAAAAGACACCGAACAGCGTCAATTATTAGATACCATCACAAGAAATGCAAAAAGACTGCAACGACTTACAGATGACATACTAGATGTTACAAGAATTGAAAGTCATTCTCTAAAACTAAACATAGAACGGTTTAACCTATCTGATTTGATATCAAGTATTATAGATGACTATAGAAATCGTATTGAAAAAGATAACATAGCGGTAAAATTATTGTATGAACCTAATAACAAAGATAATGTAATATTTGTAGAAGCAGATAGAGGACGACTCATTCAAGTTATTTCAAACTTACTAGATAATGCTATCAAATTCACCAAAGAAGGAACTATATCTATTATCACAGAAGAGAAAGATAGTAAAGTAGTTGTTAGTGTCAAGGATACAGGTACTGGAATAGATCCAGAAATATTCCCAAGACTATTCTCAAAATTTGTTACAAAATCTGAAAGAGGAGGTACAGGATTAGGATTATTTATTTGCAAAAATATTGTAGAAGCTCATGGTGGCAAGATATGGATTGAGAATAATTATATCTATAAAGAAAAAGGAGCAACATTTAGTTTTAGTCTGCCAATTATGAAACAACAGCCAATAAACGTAGAACAAATCGATAAGTGATGAAGAGAATTTTAATTGTAGATGACAAATATGATATTACCATAACGTGGACTTTGAACATCCTGGCAAATGTGAAAATAGTTTGATGGTATAAGAAAATTTTTTATTTTTACTTATTCTACGCAAAAACTTCTTTTAGTTTATTATACTCTATTAAGATAGGTTATAAAATAAAATCAAAATCAAATCTTTCTCAAGGTAACAGGTAGTAGTAGTAGTAGTACTACTACTGTTTGTTCTTCTTTTCCTGAGTTAATTGCATCAAGCTGTAGTTTTAAAATCTCTATCTCATTCTTAGCTGCAAGGTTTTGATACTTAAGATTTGCTGAATCAAGCAATTCATATCAATAAATCATGATTCTATCGCCTTTCGTAATTCTTCATATTCTTCCTTACTTATTTCACCTTTAGCTAATCTCCTTTTGATTATCCTAACAGAATCTTCTTCGTTATCAATAACCTTCTTTCCTTCGTTGTTGTCATCATAATTCATATTATTATTGCTCTTATCTGTTTTAGTAGTAACACTAACAGTCTGCTGCTGCTGCTCTGCATGTTATTAAATCCAAATTGCCTTATCTCATTAAGAAAGGTCCATTCATTTTTGACATCAACAACACCACTTTTACGAAGGCGATAAAGAGCTCTTGTGAGTCTGTTCTTATCCTTAGCGAAAGACGCAGGAACATGTAACGCTAGCATAAAACCTTTGGTTGCAAAAATATTTTTCCAATCCGTAGGATATGTTAGATGAATTGGAGTAAAGTCCAGAGGTAATACATCATGTGGTGCTCTCTTTTGTGCATCTTTATTCTTCCACAAATAACCAACATATCCTGGACTTGTATCTAGAGGATTTTTCTTTTTAGGCTTGACGACATTTTCTATTATGGATGGATCATGTGTTCTACCTACAATTACAAAAGAAGTTCCTCCGTATCTTTTTACTGCTGCTATATGGCGTTCTTTTTCTTTCTGGCTAGGCTGTTGCCCCTTCTTACGGAAGAAACCAGTTATATGCACTTGAATAATTGTCTTATCCGGCTTATATCCAAACAGCTTTAGGTACTCATGGATTTCATTTCTTCTATTATCAGATACTTGATTAGAGATTATACTCTCTGCTTTAGGAATTGTTTGTACTTTCTGCTGTTGTGGTGGTCTTTTCCTGTTCTTTGGATTATTATTATCCGTAACACTAGCCATGAAGTGATATACTATAGTCTGCATTCTATATGTGACTTTACACGAGACATTTTGCATATCAAAAACACTGACTGAAAAAGTAGTCTTCAGAAAAGATAAATGAAAATATCTCCTTCACTATCTCCTCTAAATCATATTTTGCACTCAAAAAATAGTCTAATCGGTGGAGATATTCTGGTATATATTGCATAAGTCCCTTCATCCAAAATGAAGTAAGTTGAAGTTAGTGGTGATACTGAAGCTATAAGTGGTGGAGATATATTCCTATAATACCTCGACTAAAAGAAGCTTAGATATTTCTCCTTTTGACAGAATAACCAAAAGTGGAGATGCGGGAACATAGTTGACTTATACTTCTGCGATATCTAGACATCTTGATTTACAAAAAATATATATCACAAGTATTTCTTCAATTTAAAAACAGGTAGTTAATAATTTAATTTGGAATGAATCTAATCTCTATTCATTCTTCTTATTGTTGCATTCTAGCCTTTCTTATTTCGTTTGAAATATGGAATTTGTTGTACCAAAATAATGCACCTGCCATAATAATAAAGTCTGTAACATAGAACAGATCCCATGTCCACAGATTTTGTGAATTTGCGTTTACAAAATCGTTTACATATCCATCATCTGCTACTGCATTTACTAATAACGACAGCGAAGAAAGAAACCAAGGAACAGAGTGTTGATAGTCTCTGCGTAAACTTACCAGTATTATAGCAGAAGGAATAATTAACATCAAATCTAAAATAGGATAGGCAACGGTGACAATAAAAGCTGCAAAGTCTACATCAACAAGAAACTCTGATGAGGCTAAATTAAATACATTATAAATAACAAATAGTACTGTAACAATTGATACTATAACCACAACTCTTGGCTTAATTGTACCACGTAATGAGCGGAGTACTGTTAACAAATGTAATGCTAAGAATAAATATCCAGCAAACCAGAAGCCGTCTGTTAGAGATATTAATCTCTGCTCCTCTATATGTAAAGCATAATAGTAATACAAAAGGGTAAGCTCTGCAGAGAACCAAGAAATAAGACCTAATGTGAGAAAAAGATATGACTTGCCATGAAGTCCGTGAATGCCATGCCGACAGACTGCAATTATAGCTAAACTTGAAGCAACAGCTGCAGTTATGTTTAATATCCAAATAGCTGTAGAATGTTTCTTATGTGGATCTGAGAAAACTATTACAGAGTTTGCAATTATTGCCGAGAGAATTAGCCCTAAAATAAGAATCTTTAACGTTAGTTTATGATGATTCTCCTTTTCTTCTGTAGTCAGATAAACCAATCAATGGAGATACTATGATTATATAAAGTTTAGTCTGCTAGATTTAAGCCCTATTTGCGGAGGAATTACATTTTCTGGTGGAAATATTGTGAGCCTGAGTAAAGATAATACTTTTTTTATACGTCCATTGGAGCGAAGATTCAACCTTGCTCTTTTTGACAAAATAACCAAAAGCGGAGATGGTAGACATAGTGGACATATTTTCTGATTTATTTATACTATAGAGTCATCCAATTATCTATTAGATTTCTTCTGTTTCAAAAGAAAAGAAATAGTATTATAAACCTCTAATTAAGAAATAAACTGTTCAAAAATACATTTTAAGCTTCACAATTTTCTCACAATCTGAGAGGATATAAAATACTTTGTCTATGGCAGTAAAAATGCATGACGCAATAACACTTTTAATTAAATCGTATTCCAGAGAGACATATGATAATGCTATTCTTTTCTTAATTCGATCGATATAAGCAGGTGCAGATTAGGACCAGCAGTGAGCAGCTTTATCATCACCAGTAGTTTAGATTGCTCTGCATACGTTATGATATCATCAAGAAAAACGAAGATAAAAAGCCAACTATCTTAATTACCCTATAGTCTGTTTATATATCAGGATAATTTGAATATTAGCAAAAGTAAAGTTTGTATTTCCTTGTTTTTCTTCTTTCTGGCTGGACTTTGTGAGATAGGCGGTGGTTATTTGGTGTGGTTGTGGTTAAGAGAAGACATGAGTTGGATTTATGGTATCATTGGTGGTTTTGTCTTATTCTTTTATGGTATAGTTCCCACTTTTCAACCAACTTATTTTCACAGAATTTATGCTGCTTATGGAGGAATTTTTATTATAATGGCATTATTGTGGGGTTTGATCTTTGAAGGAATTTACCCTGATTTATTTGATGTAATAGGAGCAGTGATTGCAATTGTAGGTGTTGTAATAATATTCTATACACCAAGGAAAGGTGAGAAACCAGTATGGTTGAAGTAGCGATATTAGCTACACTTACATTATTCTTTATGGCTGCGATAGCAGAAATAGGTGGCGGCTATCTTATATGGCAATGGTTGAGAAACCATAAGAAACTACTTTTCGGCATATTTGGTGGGATAATCTTATTTGCCTATGGAATTATCCCAACCCTTCAACCAGCAAGCTTTGGAAGGGTCTATGCTGCTTATGGAGGAATATTCATAATATCGTCTATTGTATGGGGAATCATAGTAGATAAAAAGAAACCAGACAAGTATGAAGTGATAGGTTCAGTAATTGCACTTGGCGGAGCTGCAGTAATTTTTTATGCACCACGCTGACATATTACGATACAGAATTAAATATATCTTAAAGAGGAGATTTTTTATTTTCTATTGATAAATCTTATTCAGAAAATAAATTCAGCAATTGAAGTTCCAATAAAAATAGATCCGATATTACACAAATTAAACATAGGCGAGCAAGCAAAGGAACGAAAGTTTTTTTATAATAAAATGCAATAAAAGTGTATATCATTGTATATCTTAACAGCATAGAGGAATGTTCACATTATCTTTCAATAATACAAAGAGGGCAGCACTACTACTACTACCTTCTCCTTGCTACTATTGTGTGTGTCTCCTCTACATACCATCTAATAGTATCCTTAAACTTTGACCACCAATCCAAAAATGAATCAGCATTATCAGCTTCAAATAACAAAAAACCATTATATTCAGTACCCCATGCATGGACATACTCTCCTACAAGCTCAATACCAGAAGGTAAGCTATTCTTCAATCTATTCCATTCATCTTTAGATTTTTCTGTCTCTTCTTTATTCATTGCTTTGAAACGATAAAATACTAAGAATGCAGTGGCTGTCATGTGTAGGTAGTAACAATGGCTCTATTATTTAAAAGGGTTTAGATATCTATATTATAAAAGTTATAATATTTGCGTAATATGATTTTTGCCAAGCTTACCAATTGCTGTCCAAAAATTGAAACATTTATCTTTGCACGATAACATATTCTCGGTAACTACTGATCCTATATAGTATATAAACGCAGAATATTTATAACCTAACATCTTAAACATATTCATGTAGTATGACTCATACTACTAGAGATTATTATCACATAATCTCGCTTTCCATAGGTAGCGAAAATCTCTAGGTTTCTAGAGTAGCCTATGCAAACTATGGAGGATGATCAACAATAAGTTATATCTTCTCTTTCTCTGATATTTTCTTTCCTAATCTTCTCTCCTTCAGGAACTCTTTGCTGACTCGGTGTAAGTACTGTAGATGATTGCTGATTTGGAGCTATTCCAAGCGAGATTGCATCTAATCTTATTAAGCTTCCAAAAGATGCTAACCATTCAATCTTTCCGCTTATAGATTTAGCCATTTCTTCATTGTCTGCTATAAGATATACTTTGTCCATACCACTTCTTATGCCACGCATTGCAGCTTCCTCTATCTTTCTTATTGAGAATTGGTTGTCCTGCCAGTCTTTATCTCCGCCACCTTCTTCATTTGCTCTTAGTACAATAAATCCACATTTTATAACTGGTAATGCAGGATGAGTATTGATGTTCCAAGGTTTTTCTGAAAATTCGATTCTCTATTATCTTTGAAAATCTAGAAGATATCTATTATCTGTCGTAATTAGACACTTTTTACAATCTTTAACACATTAGCAAGTATGAAAGTTATAAATAAAATGTTAAAGCATATAAATCATGTCAGCCCAAATTTCGGGTTCTTATAAGTGTGAAGTATGTGGTATGTATTTTGTTACACAAGAAGAACTTCGTGAACACAGTCAGCGGGCACATGGAAAGTAAAACCTTACTCATAAATTCTAAGGTTAAAGGATTCAAATTGATTCTCATTTACATCTGATTTCTTCATATTTCTCATTCTAAATCCTTCGGCACATTGAGCTGGCATATCTATTCCAAGTCTCTTTACAGTAACTGCTAGGTCCATTAGATCTTCAGCATCATGAATACCTAAACGATGTTTCCATTCATCTATTATGTTAGACACTGTACCGTCACCTATACCACAAGTTTTAGCAATATCATTTCTAGATGTTCCTTGAAGGTATAATCGTATTACTGCGTCTTTCATTTCATTTCAAATTTTAATATTCAATTTTTTTTATAAAGTATCTTAGTCCCATTGCTTTTAAATGCTTCAAAATTATATTGAAGTCTTTATCATTTAGTTCATTCAGTATGTTCAAGTCGTTCATCTAGGCAGCCGTCAAATTCGTCGTCAAGTTGGTCAAAGCAGAAAACAGGCTGATAATTGTGGTGGTACAGTAATACTCAATTTGAATATTAAATTTCGTTTAATAAGCCGTCTAGAATATTAATCATCAATATCAATGTCATTATGTTAAGAAAAATTAGGTACTGTACAAATTTCATCGCCTATTTGCTAAAGTATACTTGGGAAGAATGTAGAGCAAGTTAAATGAATTACTGTGAATTGTTATAATGTAAATTTCAGTAAATGCATTCAATTCATTCAATGCAGTCTCCAGTCCCAAAACATACCAGATTTGAATTCATATATCTTTATCAATCTTCATCTCTTTCCGTAATGCATACTCTCATTTTCTCTAATAGTTCGATTCAAACTTTGCTACTAAGGCGTCCATCGTAATATTATCTCTTGTACATTAGCAAAAGAAAAACTCAATAAATACGTCAACTTTGAATATATTTACTATTCCTCTTTTTTTCTTATTGTCAGAATCCTTAATGGATATAGAGTTTTCAAATATCTATAATCTTCAGTACTTGATTACCGCACTGTTGTGTGATAATAGGTTATAATAATAATCCATTAGTTGTCTTTGCAGCCTATCCATACATGAGATTTTGTGTATGTTCGTGTTCTCATAATCATATTTTTATACATAACTTTGATAAATGATGAGAAGGATATAGTATATTTAAACAAGGAGAAAAGTAGAATATGAACAATCCTTTTAGCCCGTCGTTTAAACGACCATTGTTACTCATAGGCGCTGGTATTGGGATATATCTAGTAATAAGCTATTTTTTTGGAGTATTGGTAGGTTTCATAGTTAATACTGCTTTATTTATTGGAATTATATTTTACATTAGAAAAAAACAAACTGCTGGTTTAAGATCCTTTGGTTTCGAAAATAATAATAATAGCAATAGTAACAATGGGTATGACATAGACACAAATGCAAAGCTGAAATATGGCTGTTTATCATGCGGAGCAGAAGTCAAAGGCTCCAAATGCAAAAAATGCGGATCCAAAATGAAAAAGCCTATATTTTGAGGCTTTCAAATATACTAAGTTATCCCTACGCTTAACTACTTTTCTATTGTTGGAAAGTAAAAAATAATTATCTAACTAGCCAGGATAAAGCCCGGTTTTAGGATGAAATGCTATCCATTCAAACCAAAAACCTTCGTCATATGGTAAACGAGTTAGCTGTTTTCCTTTCATTTGTCCATTAATTGCCATTCCTTCAAAATTCCATTCACTTCCAGTTTGCTTATCAATGATCCTGTTATTATCAGCATCATATTCAAATTCTAATGTTAATTCTCCATCTTCTACAATACGATCATATGCCCTAACCATAAACGGATGTAATGAGAATAATGCAATAGGTTTACCATTCACTTGATCATTTATGACCTTCTTGTTCTCTATTTCTTGTAGTTTATATGCTTTGTATTGTCCTTTATTTTCAAATCCTATTACAATTTCCTTTAGACCAAGTCTATTGTCCTTATTAGATACTGGGAATAGCACGTCAGAGTTAGTGTAATAATCACCGTAAGGGTCCACTCCATACGGTCTGTTAGATCCTGTATTCCTTGAAAGTATTTTACTTTCAGGATATAACTGCTTCCATTCCTTCCAATATGCTACATCGAATGGTACTCTTTCCAATTTAGTTCCTGCATATTTTCCAACAATCCCTTCTGCCATGGCTTGACTCCAAAGAGATTTACTTGTTCTATCATACATTACAAGATTACTATTATACAATTTACCTGATGTTCCAAATTCAACTACTTCTTGTCCATCATCTAGAGAGCGATTGAATACCTGATTAGTAAAACATAATGGACAGTATGTTACAGCTACTGGAATACCACCTACATTATCATTTACAATTTCATGCCATACCAAGATTTGAAGAGGATACGCCCTAATATCGCCATTAATGTTTAAACCAAGCACAAAATCTGAATCTTCCAAAAATTTACCTGCTTCTTGTACTGATATAAATTTAGGATCATCAATTGAGGGAATACCATCAGGAGGTGGTCCTCCACTAACAATTTGATCTACAGGAACAATGTGTTTTTCTTTATCATTTGCTGAATTAGTGTTTCCAACAGTGGTAATAGAAGTAGACGAAGGATTAACATTGATAATAGGAATCACAATAATTGTCGATAACATGACAGCAACTATGGATAGCATTGCTATTATAATAATTGGTTTCTTATTGGCATTCTTATTGAAACTGCTACCACTATAGCTCAAATTCTATCCTCCTTATTATCATATACTCCTTCAATGACCGTCTTGGTATTTTTTAATTGATTTGAGATTTTTGTATTTCTGTAATCTAATTCTCTCTTAAGCTTTAGTGCAGATAGGCCTGCAAAGCCTAATACTATCGCTAGGCCAACATATGAAAGTAGTTTAGAGTATTCTATTAGAATTACAGATAGAGTACTTCCAAAAATCGAAGGAAGCAGCGATAATATCAAAAGCCAACTTCCACAACATCCTAGAGGTACAAGCGAGAAAAATGAAAAGAATGAGCTAAGAGCTGTACTCCCTGATCCAGCTCCAAGAATGCCTTTCTTCTTTTTGTCTACCTTGCAGCTAAATCCTTTACTGTAGCTCGCTAGAAATATCTGTGTCCCTACTCCTATGCCTAATCCAAAAATTATGACAGAGTTTATCTTAAAAGCAGCACTAATAGCCACAACAGGTGGAAGACTAGGTGTTGTAATAACAACTACTGTAAGATAAACTATCGTAGTAACAATGCCTATAATTATACCTTTTAGTAATGCTTTTTTAGCATTATAACTGAGTATTCGGGTAGCGCTGATTTTCATGTAAAAACTAATCAAAATTCTGCTATTTATGGTGATGCTCCAACAGTTAAAAAATAGCTTGAATATTTGAAGATTTATGAATCTATCAATGTTAGAAGAATTGGTTAATACGCATACATAACTTAACTTAGGACATTACTTGTTACCAAAATCTTTCCCAAAGTTGTAAAATTTTGTAGAGTTTTTGCCTCTTTCACCTTTTTCAACTTCCAGTAATCCTAATTAGCGAGACCTTTGGAATCTTTGCTTCCTTGCACATGATAACTTAATAATGGTTTTCATATTCCGATGCTTGCTCCAATTGATCGAAACTCTCAACCACTTCTCCGGCACTGTCAATAGCTTTTAGAATTCATATCTTTGTTTCTGATATTATCTCATTATAGCTTACTTTGAGAATGGGCATTAGCAATGGTACAGATGTATTTAATCACTTGAAAATTGAATAACTTCATTCTTTCACCATTGTGATAGGCGAAAGAATAATTTATTGTAGGTTAACTATTTCTTTTTCTTAAAAGTGAACCATTCTTTCATATCGTCATGATCATCCTTCACGAGACCAGATCCTATCCCTGCGAGAATTCCTGCAGGTATTGGGTATTTTGTGCAAAGATTGGATAATCCTAATAAAGTCCCAATCTCACCATGATGGATTCTCCTATTGAAAATATGGACTTTGGATGGGTTTTGTCGGGAATTCCATGACGATGTTATCAATTTGGCAAGTGTAACGCCTATTTGAAAAGATTCCTCTTTATCTAAACTAAATGCTTTCTTCAAAGGCTCTTCTTTTTTCTCTCCTTCCTCAGCTTCCCACTTAGCTTTACTTACAACGTCTTTTACAATAGCATTACCTCTTTCTTCGGCTTCCCTCTTAGATCTTTGCTCCTCCATTTCCTCAACTATGGTTGTAGCCCTCTCTACAGCCTCTACCTTAGCTTTGTCTTCAATCTTCCTTGCAATAGTCTTAGCTCTTTTACTTGCCTCTACCTTAGCTTTGTCTTCAGATTCTTTTACTATCTGTTTAGCTCTCTGTTCAGCTCCCCTCTTTGCTTTATCCTCTATATTTCTTGTAATAGCCTTAACTTTATCCTCAACTTCTTTATTCACTTTCTGCTCTCTTTCTCTTACTATTGCCTTAGCTTTACTTTCAGCTTCTTTTCTAGCTCTCTCTTCAGCTTCTCTTACTATTGCCTTAGCTTTACTTTCAGCTTCTTTTCTAGCTCTCTCTTCAGCTTCTCTTACTATTGCCTTAGCTTTACTTTCAGCTTCTTTTCTAGCTCTCTCTTCAGCTTCTCTTACTATTGCCTTAGCTTTACTTTCAGCTTCTTTTCTAGCTCTCTCTTCAGCTTCTCTTATGATAGACTTACTTTCTTCCAATGTTATAGTCTTGTATAGTGCATACTCACTAACCTTTTTAATTGTTTACTGGGATGAAACTTATGTCATTTCAAAGTTCACCGCATACAACTCTGTTAAGAATGTCCAAAATTTATGAGGAATTAGATAAGACCACAGGTCTTGTTAACATAGAACGTCTACATAATGAAGAGACAAGAATAAAGAATCTTGTTACTCAATTTAAGAACAATGATGAAGAATATCTTAAAATCAAAAGAACTGTAAAAAAGAAGTTAGTAGTATTCTAAGAAATCGTAAGGTATTCTTACAATTCCTTCTTGCATCAGTAATTGGGTTGTTAAAAAGAAACCCTGACAAATATAATAATCTTCTAGCTTATAACATGCCATCATCATCATACAACAACAACACAACAAATCACTATCATTGCATATTGATGGTTATAATGACATGATACTAGACGAAGCTAAGAGGCTTTATGAGAGACTACTGAAACATTTCACAAAAAGTATTATGGATGATGCTACTGCTTTTAAGATAATATCATTACCGCGATGCCATCCAACTTACCAAGAGAGTCTAATGGGAATGATACCTACAGAATAGAAGACCCAGAAAGTTTTCATAATGATAATGATGATATAAATGGGATATCGCTGATTGATAAATAGATCCACAGTTTCTTTGTTGTACTTGTGATTAGCGTATTTTGAAGAACTCTATCCTAATTAACACAGAAAGTTTACAGTATACAGTAATATTTTTGTACATTATTTAATAAAGGTAAAGTTTCTAAAAAGAAAAGAAAAAGAATATCGTGGGATTTAGTAAAAATGCTAGAAGACACAGAAATCAGCGTTGCATCTATTTCTGCGGTCATTAAGCCTTTGCGAAAAATGCTCTATAATGAGCATCCTAATCATAAGTAATGGGTCTGCTTAGATTATTCTAAACTCCTCTTGACCTAGAATTAATCTTTGATAGTGCATATTGCATAAGATATTTCTCATCTTTAAATCCTGTTGACTTATAGTAATACTTATTGACAATAAAAGAGATAAACATCCAAATAGCACTGTTTACGATAATACTAACTAAAAAGCCATAGTAATATGTCACAATTATGCCAGTTATAGTACCACCTATAATGAAGGGAATTTGTCGTTTCAGAACTGCCTTAAGAACTTTATCCATCATTTTATCTTCTCTATAGTAAATAGATGGATTACTTTACTTATCAATATATGTAATACAATATCTATAATAATCAGTTGAGGAGGAGGAACCTTTTCAGATGGGTTTTACAATTGCATCTATATTATTATATAGATAGATGTAAGAGCATTTCCATTATATGCGCTAATTAAAATCGACTTATTAGAAGCTGTACTAGTTGTCGTGGTAAAATCTATGTTGTATAACAACATGCTACAATAGTTAATACCGTTATTCAACGTAGTATCTTAGGGATTGAATAAAAATACAACAAACAAAGGGCACCATTGATGTCATTTTTGAAGAAATGAGACTATCCGAATATGGTGTACATTCTCTTGTTGTATATCCTGATATGAACACATTAAGAAGGATTTATTCATATTATGCGAAAATACAACTTGAAGATAACAATGAAATTGTATTAATCCTTCCATATTATGAGACTGCTGAGATGGTTAGAAGTGTATTGTCAGGAGAGAATAAGAATAATCAAGGCAATATCATTGATGTAAGAAAATATGAAAAACAAGGCTCTCTTGTGATAATAGATTCTGTAAAAGCATATTTTCGTTCGGACATAGATTTAATGTCATTTCTTGCAAGATTAGCAAAACAGGCTCAAAGCTCTGGTAAAAACGGAATATCTGTAATAGCTGATTTAGCCTCATTCTCTTACTTTAATCGAATTGATAAACTCATAGAGTATGAAATGTCATTACCAACAAAATATGACGATAATATGAAAATGAAAGGATTTTGTTTTTATCATCAGGAAGACTTTGATCGAAGGCTTACAGAACAACAAAAACAAATGCTACTTGAACATCATGGCAAGAATCTAACGGTAGTTACTTAAGACATTTGTTTAAGGAAGCTATGTAAATAAAATTAGAAAATTTCAGACTTTTCCCCGCATTCTGCGGAAATTCCCTAAACTATTCCCCGCCGTATGGAATACGAAAAAGCCTTGGTATCATTCTACTATCATAATAATGATAGATTAGAAAGATATGAACGACAGCCTAAAGCTTTGAATTAGTTTGCCTTATTAAGATATTACAATAACTGTAACAAAGCGAGTGGCAAAATAGAGTCAAATCTGTCCCGCATTCGACCGAACCCGCTAGCTATGTGTCTTATGGTGTATTTTTAATAATTATAATATATACATTCAGATCGACTAAAGCATATCATGTTTTGGGATCTAAAAAAATAGCTGAAATGATTGAATAATATAAAATTAGATGTTAATATAATTAGCAATAAATAAAAAATTAAAGAATTAAAATTATACATCGGTTAGAAATGCATAAAAGCAGACGCATTCGGAGAGTAAAGTGGGCAAAGTATAAATTATTACAACATATATATATATATATATATATATATCTAAATGCTCTCTATTCGGCATGTTCGTTAAAGTCGAGATCGGGCATAGTATTATCTTTTAATAGTAGTAACGAAATTGCAAATTACCTTGAAAATTGGTATTCTTTTACCATTAGCTGGTCAACAAGCTACCAGAGGAAATATAATTCAGACTGCAAAGCTAGCTGAACAAGAGGGTTTTGATTCTCTATGGGTTTTTGAGAGACTTCTTTGGGCTTTAAATCCACAAACCAACTATCCTGGAACTCCCGATGGTAGTCTTCCTATAGAGTACCAGAAAGTATTTGACCCATTAGAAACACTTACATATTTAGCTGCAAGTACTAACAAAATTGCATTAGGAACGTCTGTAATAGATATGCTGTTTCACAATCCTGTAATATTAGCAAGAAGATTTGCTACATTAGATATTCTATCAGAAGGAAGAGCTATATGTGGTCTTGGGATTGGTTGGTCAAAAGATGAATATCAAGCTTCTAATATTCCCTTTATTAATAGAGGTAAAAGAGCAGATGAATTTATTCAAGCTTTGAAAAAGATATGGACAGAAGATGTTGTAGAGTTCAAAGGAGAATACTATAATATTCCAGCATCAAAAATAGGACCTAAACCTATTCAAAAGCCGCATATTCCGATTTATCTTGGTGGGTTTAGTCCAAATACATATTCAAGAATTGTAAATTATGATACAAATGGTTGGTTAGGTGTAGTCGGTGGACCTCTTGAATATCTTGAAAATACTATAAAGGCTATAAAGGACGTCGCTAATAAAGCGAATAAAGATCCAAATATATTTAACGTAATCCTTCTAACATATCCTGATATAGATGATTCAAAGAACCAACCAACAAATGAAGTCCAAAGATTTCCATTGACTGGAACAATTGATCAAATAGGTAATGATATCAAAAGAATCAAAGACATGGGAGTAGAACATATAATATTTGCCTATAACTTCATACCTGCAGGTAGAGATGTTGATAACATGATTGAGAAAACAAAACAGCTTTCAAAGTTTGCTAAATAAAAAGTGAAAAATATTAATAATAATATAATGAATTAATCATTAAATCCTTCATTCTTCCAAGTTATTATCTTTTGTGGATATATCATTATAACATATTCTCCAATACCAATTTTTTGATAATGACGATATTTTTCTGACAGTAGTTTGTGAGCTTTTTCTAATAATAATAGTTCATTTTCTTGCTCTCCTTTTTTATTACTTATTAACGATGCTCTTCCCTGAACCATAACGAAATGGAGCTTTGTCCAGTCTTCATTGTATTCATCTATAAGTAATGCAATATTCGGATTTGCCTGAATGTTCTTGACTCTTTTTAGTTTTTCAGGTTTAGAGGGTTCTTGCTTAGTTTTCATATCTATTGGTATATAGTAATGCTCTCCATCATATGCAAACACCACTGGTACCAAGTGCGGCTTACCTTCTGAATCTACCGTGGCTAATCTAGCTACTCTAGCTTTATTGATTATAGCCTTGAGATGTATATCATTAATCAACTTGTTCATCAAAAGAATATAGTGTTACGGCTTTTTACTGCTGTCTGTTGCTGTCAAATATTGCTCTGCTTTTTCCTCTTTAATTACTCTTTAATTCCTCTTTAATATGCAATTCCGGAGAGAGAAATGCCAATAGCAGCAATAGGGCTGCCAAGCCCAATGATATTTGCAGCTAAAGTAATGGAAGTTTTATATCGGTGATTGCAAACTCTTCTCTTCTGAAGAGTAAAGATTGTTAAAGAAGGGAAAGAACAGGAGTAATTGTAGTAGTAAGTCTATTCTAGAACATAAGTAAAAGAATAAAGAAATAGATAAGGTATCAGAAAAGACAGAAGTCAAGGAAAAAACAAAAGTGCAAGAATTATCATTGGCAAAGGAATGTGTAATTAAAAAGTTAGATTTGTTAACTAATTCTACAATAGTTGAGTTGATGTTGATGATGAGGTTAAAGTTCATATCTTAGAAAAACAACAATCATCAAAATATAAACTAAAGTTATTTTCTCTATACAAGAGTCTAAAGAAGAAAAATATGAGGATAATGAAGAGAAAACAGCAGAAATAACAATTACACAAACCCTACTTTTTGACTATTGCATCATATACTCTGTTCATTTTTTACCCACATTAGTTTTTCATGATAACTTATTTATTATTCCATCATGACACTTTTCAATTACAAGGTAAAAATGGTAGTAGATCCTCTAGACCGATCAATATTATCATATATTCATGGACAATTTATTGTTCTAGATGAAGACGTTAATGTTGCAATGGCAGTTAGAGACATGCACTCACAAAGAGCTGAAATGATCATTGTGACAAAAGATATGAGACCGGTTGGAGTAGTAACTGATAGTGATATTTTAGACAAAGTTGTAATGAAAGGAGAAGATTCTGATCAAATATTATTAAAGTCCATAATGTCTTCTCCAGTAATATCATTATCAGCAAAGGGAACTGTAAGACAGGCACTTGAACTTATGAGAGTTAATGCAATTAAGCATATACCAGTTACCGATAACATAAAGATCTTTGGCATTGTAACACAAGAAGAATTGGCAAATGCCATAAGAACATCTGTATTAGAAAGAACATTTAGAAGCTACAGAGCGGTAATAAGAGATCACTATAAACCTGTCATAGGTAATCTTGGATTTATAATGCAATTTGCTGGAATACTTCTTGTTGCTCCAGCTTTTTTGGCTACAATACTAAATGAAACAGTGTCTGCTACCGGGATTTTTCTTGGCCTTACATTTATGTTTGCAGCTGGATTTGCATTGAATGCTTATGGAGAAAAGGCTCCATTAAGCCTAAGACAGGCATCAATGCTTATAGTTTCTAGTTTTATATTGCTAAGTCTCTTTGGCAGCATACCTTACATGTATGTAAATCCATTTTGGAACGAAATAGATCCACTCTCGCTGTTTGTTAACAGCTTCTTTGAGAGTGCTTCAGGCTTTACCACAACAGGACTTTCTATGATAACTCAGCCAGAAAATTTACCACAAAGTTTTGTTTTGTACCGGTCATATACGCAATGGGTAGGAGGACTAAGTTTCGTATATCTTGTAATGATGCTTTTCTATCCTGAAAGGAAGTTAATCCATATGAGAGGAATGATTGGTGGAGGTACGCTGAGATCCAAACAACTAATTATAACCATTAGTGTCATATTTTCAATTTATACAGCCGTATTAAGTACACTATTATATTTTCTTGGCGATATCAATAATATTCAAGATGTTGCATTAATACTTAGTACCGTTACTGGTGGAGGTTTTGTTCCTATTTCTACATATGTAGTTGTTGAAAATGCTCAACAACTGTTAGTTCTTATGGCAGGCATGATAATTTCAGCTCTCCCTTTTGCATTACATTATGCTATCTTTAGTAAAGAAGTACATACAACAAAATTACGACCTGAAGTCTTTGTATATATTGGAATTATCCTTATTTCCATTCCTATTTTCACTATATTATTAAGCGCTCCTATTACGTCATCATTAGAATGGCTTGTATCAGCATTTCATATTGTAAGTGTCTCAACTAATTCAGGTTTCCAATTCATAAATATATCTTCAATATCATTCCAAGCAAAGATTCTATTGATAATACTTATGTTAGTAGGCGGAACAGCATTTTCTACTGCTGGGGGGATTAAAGTTGGAAGACTTTTACAAATTGTTCACAAATTAACAAAGAGAAAAACTTCAATGGATACTGCTAATAGATCAATATCTTCTGTATCTTCACGATATAACAAATTATATATTAGCTATGAGGAGAGAGCAGAAAAACTTAGAGCAAATAAAGCTTTTAGAGAGTCTCTACTTGTAATATCGTTATTTGTATTACTATCTTTTATCACAGGTGCAGTATTAAGCTATTTTGCTGAAAAAAACTTTATAGATTCTCTTTTTGAATCTGTTTCAGCTCTAACAACTACAGGAATCACTACAGGCATAACTTCTCTTAATTTGGATTTGGTATCAAAGACTTTTCTTATAATAAACATGATTAGTGGAAGGTTCGAAATTATTGCAATATTCTACATATTCTTTGGAATATTAGAAAAATATGGCAAAGGTAGAGGTATAGCCTTTGACATTACAACTGTTAGTAAGATTACAAAGCTTAAATCAAAGATGCAGAAAAAGAAAATTTACTGAATTATTTATCTGTATATATTGCTATACTTATTTTGTTAATTTTTTCTTTTTTACTATATTAGTAATTCTATATCATTGTATTTCTTTCCCTTTGCTTTCAAGAACTTCTGAATCTCTATCTATTTCTTTTGATAACTACCAATTACTATTCTTATTCCATACCATAAATCGTTATAGGAGGTTTGTGTTGTTCTAATATGAAATATCATGCTCGTACATGATACGGAGACACACACACATACATATATGCACCTAGACCATTATAGAAAAAAGCATAGCTATTACCAAGTTAATGAAGTAGCCTTTGGTAATTTACTGAAGAAAGAAGACATACTAGTAACAATTGCTATATGGTCGTTGTTGTTGTTACACTAGCACTTCAACGCTAATCAACTTTGACCCCTAATTATATGACAGAGAAGCATAAACAGTATCACCGCTCTCTAACGTAATAATATCTAACAAAAAAGTAGTCAAGAGACATATACAAAAGAAGTTACAACATCTCAAATACACCTTTCCTCCTTCTTCCCATATAGTGGTCTGAGTGTACTGTATACTATAACATTAGAACAGTTCGACTTCATAATAATTATTTTAAATCTCCAAACTTCAGGAAATGATGGTGTTGGCTTTAACTCTTGGAATTTTATTATTGCCTATGTCATATCCTTTTTGTCGAAGATATTTTAAAGTTAATTTGTAAACTAATTCATCATAATCTGTTATTTCTAATATTCTTGCCCACGAAACCTCGCCTTTCTTTAAAATTTCTTCTGAGAGTAATTCTGTGTTTTTTCTGGCTTCTTCTTTACATTGCTCCATGGTTTTGCCATTCTTATAAGCACGAACACGAGCATCGCAGCTATTATTATTATAAGTTTTCTCCATATTACAATAGAAATTAAAAGTAATGAGTAATAATAACCATGACAGGTTTAATTTTTTGATAATACTTCACTAATGCCATTAAAAGAAGACTAAAAATAAACAAAAAGAAGAAAAAAAGATGGATTGTTATGGTTAGTGACTGCCTACGTCTTTTCTATTCTCTAGAAAGAAGCATTCAAACCAGCCACTAGCACGTCTTGCAACTTCTTCAAGTGTACCTGGTTCCTCAAAAAGGTGTGTTGCTCCTGGGATTATTATAATCTTCTTCTTTTTTTCTAGTCTACTAAGTTGTTCCAATGCCTTTTCATTTAAATGAATTACTTGCTTATCATTTTCTCCTACAATCAAAAGTGTTGGAGCTTGAATGCGATTTAGAACTTGTTGACCAGCCAAATCAGGTCTACCTCCACGTGATACAATTGCACTGATAACGTTTGGACGTTCTGAAGCTGCAACTAATGCTGCTGCAGCACCTGTACTTGCACCAAAATAACCAATGTTCAAATTTCGAATTTTAGGATATTGGGCAATCCAGTCAGTGGAAGCCAGAAGTCGTCTGGCAAGCAGACTAATATTGAATCTATGCTCTCTGGTAATATCATCTATCTTTTCCTCTTCTTTTGTAAGAAGGTCAATTAATAATGTAGCGATACCTGCATTGTTTAATACTTGAGCAACATATTGATTTCTTGGGCTATGTCTGCTCGCTTCCACTTCCATGAGCAAATATAACAATTCCTTTAGCATGAATGTTAATATTAGGTATGGTCAGGTCACCTTCAATAATATTCTGTTGATCATCGGCATGGGATATCCTGACAATATCATGATGAAAATGTAGTTGCTTGTCTTCAGCCATCATTAATCATATCTTTCTTGTTATTGGTTAATTTATGAGTTACATAGATACATTACTTTACTTTATTTTATTGTTTATATCTTGTTATCTTGTCTTCTGATGATAATTTCCTTAGTAACTCACAATAGCCAAACTTCTATACAGTCCCGCATTCAAATAAATTGCAGACTTTGAATCATCGTCTGAACTTCTTTCAAATTGCCTTCTTAAAGTTATTGGCAACAAAACCTGAACTATTAATAGATGATGATTTGATAATAATAACAGAAGGTCAGTATAAGAAAAAACAAATAGTAATTTAGAGCCTTGTATAACTGAAACCTGCTACAAAAGCCGAAGCATTATAGAAAATATTTTTATTTACACATTTGTTATTAAATCATTTATGTATCATGTAATAGTCATTGGCGGGGCATCTGCAGGATTAACTGCTGCCATGTACACTAGTCGTCAAGGGCTTAAAACCTTGGTGATTACAAAGGATATCGGTGGACAGGCACTTCTTACAAATGACATAGAAAACTATCCCGCTTTTGAACATATAGGTGGTTTTGAACTTATGAGCAAGTTTGAGCAACATGCCAAGAACTTTGGAACAGAATTTATCTATGAAGAAGTTTCATCTATAATAGAAGATGAACCAAGTTGCTTTACAATAAAAACAAGTAACAATAATGAATATTCAGGTTGTGTAATAATTCTTGCTTTTGGTAAGACACCAAGAGATCTAAATGTACCTGGCGAAAAGGAATTAAAGGGTAGAGGAGTTTCTTATTGTGCTGTTTGTGACGGTCCTTTTTTCAAAAATAAAACAGTAGCAATTGTAGGTGCTGGTGATCCAGCCTTGGAAGCAGCAATATATCTTAAGGAATTGGCGTCAAAACTATACATAGTACATAGAACAGATACACCAGTAGGTTCAGAAGAAACTATTAGTTTGTTACAACAAAATCAAAAGAGTAACATATCTTTTACTCCAAATTCTGTAGTAAAAAGGATTAATGGTAATTCTAAAGTTGAATCTCTAACTATCTACAATTCCAAAACCAAATCAGAATCCAAGCTTGATATCGATGGAGTATTTGTAGAAATGGGATATATTGCAAAAACAGATATTGTTAAGGATTTAGTTCAATTAAATGGCAACAAAGAGATAATTGTAGACAAGTATTGTGCTACCTCGAATGAAGGAATATTTGCCGCGGGGGATGTTACAGACGTACCATACAAACAAGCTATTGTCTCTGCTGGTCAAGGAGCTGTTGCAGCATTGTCTGCATATAACTATATTCAGAAATTAAAAGGAAAACCAACTGTTAGAACTGATTGGAAATCTATTGCAAGGAGAAAAACTTAAACCATTAAATTAATATTGACCAAATAGAAAAAAGTAAGGATAGATCAGTGATACTAAATAACTATTACAAAATCAATCATAGCAGATCCAGATAATATATCTTAAAATATTCAAATAGCATAACAAGCAGACCCTTCTTTCTATATACAAGAGCCTAATCACATTAGACTATGATTATAGATGTAGCAGATCTGCATAGTAATATTCATAGAGAAGTCAAATTTCTTTTGATAATACAGTAAAAGACGTATAGGTTGGATGACGTTGGATGACAAAAATCAGATGATCTCGTATATACTTGTCAAAACCCAAAGTGAATCTGTTTCAATATTGGAAAAGGTTAAACAAGATGAAATTTTTGCAAAACTTGGTAAAGAACTATCTATTGATAAGGGGAGTGAATAGCGTAAGTATATTGTGCCTGATAGATAGAATAGCATAACTAGAGAATGTATGATGATATAAAAAACATCCTATGCATACTTTAAACCAATTTTTCAAATACCAAAACAATTCTAGGCATTCATAATCATGCTAAACATTAGTCAGATAGCAAAAAAAGAATGGATGTAGTAGTATATAGTATTTCACATAAATCTAATTGTGCTCATCCTTTAATAGCAATTGTGTAAGTAGAATAGTGACTATATCGATATGCAAAATGATACTGCTTCTTCTCTTAAAGCCAAAAAATTTCAATTTCCAGGAAGTACGCCTCATTATCCCCCACTGTTCTCTTTTACTATTGATTACATGATGCTTAAAATAAAACCCGATTTTGATTCTAATACTCTCAAAGACTGTACGCAGAAACTAAGAATTACAGCATGCGATGACATAAGTGAGATTAAGCTCGATATTGCAGAAATAGATGTACATCAAGTAATATCTTCTTCTTCTAATACTTCTGTAATGTCTTTTGATATTTTAAAAAATGATGATAAACTGATTATTACATTTGAGCAAGCATTGAAAAAAGGTAACACAACTGATCTTACTATCAGATATTCTGCAGGCTATTACCACCGCGAAGATGGTATCGTTGGTATTTGCAAACCAAGGAGTGGATTTTATTTTGTATCATCCAGTGAACATGCTCCAAATAAACAAGCATGGACACAAGGACAAGCATCAGAATCAAAATATTGGTTTCCATGTATTGATGATCCTCAAGTCAAGTTTCCACGAGAAATTCAAGTTACAGTTCCAGAAAATGATTTTATTGTCATATCTAATGGTGAATTAATACGCAAGGAAGGAAATACATGGACATGGATAGAGCTAAATCCAACTCCTGCATATCTTACATCAATTGTGATAGGTAAGTTTGATCAAGAACAGCAAGAATATTCTTATTGTCATGATGATAAAAACAAGAGTAGCAGTAACAGTATTCCATTAATATACTATTGGCCAAAAGAAATACCAAAAAAAGATGCAATGTTAACATTTGCAAATACACCAAATATGATGAGATTCTTTGAAGAATATTTTGGTATGAAATATCCATACAAAAAGTATTCACAAGTTGCAGTAGAAGAATTTGAACTTGGAGGTATGGAAAATACAAGTTGCACTACCTTAACAAAATATCTCCTACATGATGAAATAGCAGCAATTGACTACACAAGAGACGTAGATGTTGTTTCCCATGAGCTTGCTCACCAATGGTTTGGTGATTTGGTAACATGTAGAGATTGGTCAAACATATGGCTAAACGAAGGTTTTGCCACATATTGTGAAACATTGTATTGGGAAAGTATCAAAGGATTTGATGAGTTCTGCTACAAGGTAATGAAAATAGCAGACGAATATCTTGAAGAATCAAGGCACCTTTACAAACGACCACTTGTGACAACAATCTACAAGCATCCTGATGATCTGTTTGACTCTCATTCTTATGAAAAAGGAGGATGCATTTTACATATGTTACGTAATGATATCGGTGATAATAACTTTAGAAGATGTATAAATAATTATCTTGATACATATAAAAATAAGACTAGCGAAACTGACGACCTGCGTAAAATTATTGAAGATGTATCAAGAAAGAGTATGCGTCGATTCTTTGATCAGTGGGTATATAGATCAGGTCATCCTCAACTTGACATAGAATTTTCTTTAGAAGAAGAAGATTCACGTAGAATAAAAATCAAAATTAGTCAGATACATCGAGAAGCTGATGGAAATAGTAATACTGATCGTGATAACCCTAATTGTTATAATCTATTTGAGTTCACTCTTGATATAAGAATAGTTTTTTCTACTGCTGACATTGAAATCAATAATAAACTAGAAGCGATTTATATATCTCAAAGAATAACAGAGCATTCAATTGACATTCCAAAAGATGCAAGAATAGAATGGATATCAATAGATCCACAATTTAAAATATTAAAAGAAATAAAGTCTATAAAAATTACAAATGAAACAAATGAATTTCAACTCAAAGAGATGCTCAAAAATCAATTATGTAAAGGAAAAACAATAATTGAAAGAATAGAAGCTGCACGAGCACTCAAGAATCAATATTCAGAAGACGTAGTAGATGAATTACGCAATACAGTTATAGTGGATCCTTTTTATGGGGTATCTATAGAAGCTGCAAATACACTCGGATCGTATCATGAAAAACATAATTATACTAAGGCCAATAAAGCATATGGGGCACTTTTCTCCTGTCTGAATAAAGAAGAAGAAATATTTTCTAGATTGCATCCTGAAATTAAACAAGCAATAGTTCGAAATATAGGACAATTTGAAAGAGAAGAATCAATCAGTTTGCTTGAATCACTATTGCATCTACAAAATGAAAGCTATTTTCTTAGAGCAAATGCTGCAACAGCAATTGGAAAAAGTAGTAAGAATAAGATACCATCTCTTGATAGTATAAAAAAAGAAAAGATAATATCGCTACTAAAAGAGACTGTAATATTATCTAAATCATTTCGAAATGTTATTGCAAATGGTGCTATTGATGGATTAAAAGAATTCTCAAAAGATAAAGATAAAGATATTGTAGTTGATATTGCAAATTTTCTAATTGAAAACACTAATTCTAATAACGAATACTTCAAAAGATTAGCTGCCACTTCTGCTTTATCCAAATTTTTACGTACAACAAAGGATAATGACGATAAAAAAAATACAAAACTAGAAGGAATGAATCAAAGAGTATTCAACCTGCTTTTGGGATTATTAAAGGATAAGCGACGGAAAGTAAAAATCAATGCATGTAAAGCATTTGCAGACAATGATGCTAAACCAGCTAGACCAGACACTAAGATATTTGAAGCCATAGATGCATTGATCTATGTTGCCGAACATGATTTGGACGGATCTATAAGAAGGGAGGCTGAAAGATGCGTAAATATTATGAGAGAATGGATAAAGGAATGGTCAAGTAAACCGCCAACTCTAGATATCAAGCTTAGAGAAGAGCAAATATCTTGAAAGAGTAAATATTTCACTAAATTCTGAACAATCTTTTAAGATAAAAGCAAAATAGAATAGAATATCAATAAAACCCTTCTATATGCGGTAACCTATTCTATTTAACTCATGTCAGTCTTATCATTTATTTAGATACAGATATTATATTATAATGAGGATATAGTTGGATTTAACAAGTGAAAATTGAGATTCATTAGCATCTTTCGTGTATCCTCTTAAAGCTCCTAAATCAAAGAGACAGTATATCCATGTAGATTCAAGACTCTTGTTAATCGAGTTAAGAGCAACGATGAAAAATTATCTTAAAATCAAAAGCTAGTGAAGAAAAAGTCGACAGGATATAGTTATTAACAAGATTGTATATTCTATATTATATGAGTACGGAAAGAAAGAATAATACACTAAAACGAGGTCAGGCTCTAAATGATGCAACTAATGGACAGTTAGGAGAAGAACCACGACAAGTACCCTTACCTGGTTCATCGAAATCTGAATCTGATAATATCACAGATTCACTTAGAAGAACTGCTCGTAAAATGTCTCGGGATATTTGATTTAATTCAATATGAAATAACGTATCTCTTGATAATAATAATTATTGCATAAAAAACTATTTATCAACTTTCAATTCTTGTTGTTAATAGTATCAAAGAAAAAGAAAAAGCAAAAAATAGATTTTATGTTTGTTTGTCTTAACCAATTATTAGTGTTGTGTCGGTCTTTACCAATAAAAATATTAGGATTAAGCCCTTATAAACCCATTTTAGATAATCACAAATATAAAAACTTACAATACAGACTTTTGAATCCACTTTATATCTATTTGAGAAATATCTCACTCTATTACTAATATTAAAGTTATAAATAAAATACCGACAAAGACTATTACAAGATGTCAGAACAAACTTCAGGAGCATATAGATGCGAGCAATGCAATATATCATTTAACTCACAAGAAGAACTCCAAAAACACAATAACACAGTGCATGTTGGTACTGCTTGAATTGTAATCCTATGCATACTAATAGACACTCTCTTATTTTTGTTAAATCTTCCTATATTTAATACTCAAATAGATTAGAGTCCCCACTTACAGGTCTTATTAGCACCATTATTGCAATAGGGAATATGTGACAACAATTATTGTTTCGCAAAATATGCGATTATTATTACCATCATGTTAACCTTCACTGGAGCACATCTATTTTCCAAACCCATTTGCTTCAAGAGAGAATGTATGGTTTTTTTCTGTCAATAAGTGCATCTAGATACCGAATATGATTTTATGATATTTGCACCATATGTCCTTTCAGGATATATTGATAAGTTGTTGTCTATAAGATAGGCTGGACGTTAGCGGCAAAATCCAATTAAAATTGTATAAACTACAAGGTCATTTCACCTATAATCATCAGAATTTGTTATGTGTTTAATGATTATCGTTAAATATAGATCTGTCAATATGACGTTTCTAAAGATTAAAGAAAGAGTATATGTTTAGAAAGGGTAGTAGGATCTAGCCATTAATAGTCTAAATGTGTATATAATAAAAATGAAAAAAGAAGAGAATGATAAGACTATAGGAGAAGTGCAGAATATTAACAACCAGTTCTATTATGCTTTTGAGAATCTATCAATTGAGATGATGGAAAGGATATGGAAGCATGTTGATAACGCAGTTTGCATACACCCAGGTTGGGATTTATTTAGTGGTTGGCTGGCAATATGTGAAAGCTGGATAACTATATTTCGCAATACAGATATGATTAGATTTGTGATCACAAATACTAAGGTGAGGATCTTTGATAATATAGCAGTAGTTGTATGCTTAGAAAACATAGAAACTTCAGTTAGTGGACAAGTTGTTAAGCTTGGTGTTGTTGCCACTAATATTTTTGAACATAATGAAAACCAATGGTTACTTATCCATCATCATGGCTCATACGTATCAGATTACATTCCAGCTAACATATCTTCTTAATGTTAGAAGAGGATATTCCTGATATCCATGTCGCAAAATACATAAAGAGAATTTTCATAAATAAGAAATTGCATAATTTGAACTGGGGCTTGCATATTTCAAAATTGAAGAAGGACAAAATATCTCACTTTGTTGAGGTATGTATATAGAGGATGTATTCATGACATAATTGCTAAAATTATCAGATATACAGACAAGCAATTACAAGCGGGTGGGTATGAAGAGTCAAATAAGAAAATTAATAAAATAATAATACATCTACCTAGCTGTGATTATAGTTAAACAATAGATAGAGGAGAAGAATTGAAGAAAACTCTAAACTAATATCAGACTTATATTAATTTTAATTGGACAATATGAAGCCTATCTATCAATCAAAATCGGCAATATATATTTCTGTAGATATAGAATGTTCTGGTCCTATTCCAATAGATTACAGTATGCTCAGTTTAGGTGCATGTGTAGTGGGAAAGGAGAATGATGATGATAAGAACTCCACATTTTATATTGAAATACAACCTATATCAGATAATTATATCAAAGAAGCATTAGAAATATGTAGATTTTCTTTACAAGAACTTAAAGCCAAAGGTATGCCACCACGACAGGCTATGGAAAGCTTTGCTGACTGGATTGCAAAGGTGTCAGTTGCAAGAAAACCAGTGTTTTTATCACATCCTGTTGCTTTTGATTGGTCATTCGTTAACTATTATTTCTACAAATTTATTGGATGGAATCCTTTTGGAGTATCTGGAATTGATATAAAGTCAGTATGGATTGGAAAGACTAATGCTAAATGGCATGCAATAGGAATAGATGATATCAAGAAAAGTCTTGGTCTTGAGCATATAATACATACTCATAATGCCTTAGAAGATGCAAAAGAACAATCAATAATATTTAAGGAAATGATGATTGAGTCAGGATAATACTGAATTTTTTATTATTTTCTTTTTTATACTTAACTTTGTGATACTCTGTGACTTTGAATTTGGATATTGTTGTAATATCAGAAGAAACATTATACTCAAAACCATTAGTGGAGATGATTTAATTTAACGGCTTATAATTTTTCCACATAGAAAAGACATAAAGCAATGTTCTTCTCTAAATATTGAACATTTAGATAGTTACAGTATATTGCAAGCATGGAAATTGAAAGGCATTATAATTTACAAAGGAGAATACTGAAAGTTCGAGCTCAAATATTGAGAGTAGAATATTGAATGGCATAGAATATATGTTAGAACTTTATAGCCAAGTTCACAGTCAATCAAAAATCTTAAGAATATTGCAGATCAGTCTTAATACTGCATATAGAGTTTCAAGACTGATTAAGAATAAGCTTCACGCCCACTTGATAAAGGTTCGCTTCATGAAGCTGGTCGTCGGCAGCAACTCGAGGTTCACCAATCTGCAATAGATCAATAAATATTGATGAAGCAAACAAAAACAAGTTGCTACCATGGTTTAAATCAAATTATCCAATGCTAACATCTGTTTTATGTCCAGTTAGAAATAATTCCTAATTATTAAATTCAGGTACTTTGTAATAATTGCTAGCATTTAATATATGGGCTGTGATGCCTAAACCGTCTAGTTTAATGCGTAATATTTTCGTAATCTGCTCAAATATCCTATATGAACCAATCATTGCTTCAACTTTTTCTTTGTCTGAAATAGCATTAGTTTCTATTATAAGATACTTAGATATTACTCTTAGGATGATCTGAAATGTGTTATTATCATTGATCCATTGAAGCATATACTCCCCAGTTTCACTTTCAATCATACCGATCCATCTGAGATTGTTAAACCATTTTCCAATTAATGCATGTACTATTTCATCAGGCTTTATATCTATTGGAACATAGGTCTGCAGTAGTTGTACGTATCCATTCTTTTTCCTTCCTTCTACTTCTTCTCCGCCTTCTTCTAAGACTCCTCCTCTTTTTTCCAAATTACTTTTTATTGATAATGTCATTATTGATTCTCCATTTTTGCTTAACTTGTAACCAAGAGATGATTTCTCAATCAATCCCATCTGTTCTAACCTACTCAAAGCTCTTGTTAGGCTTTGTTGATGGAGGTTCAATTTCCGTAGCAAACCTTTAAATGAATAGTTTGCTCCAGTTTCTTGATTTAGAAATGATAAAATTTTTGTGTCATTGTTATGAAAGTCATTTATAGATAATGAATTTCTGTTATTATCATCAATGTTATTGCTACTTTCTTCTTGTTCTTCATTCTGAATTAAATCTTGTTTAGACTTGCTATTATTAGTGTAAGATATAGTAGAGTCTTTTTTATTCTCAAATTCGCTGTTAACTGTCGCAGCAGTATCAGCAATAGTAGTACTTTCTCCTAATGTGGATTCGGCTGTAAACTCTTTTTGTTGTATAATACTAGTCACTATATATTTGTAAGTATATAAATTAATAAGTGATGATACAGTTAGTAGGTGCAATCTAGGTAAGTTGGCGCAAGAGAACATTAATCTTTGGAGTATGAAGGGCATGAAGTGTTGCCCAATTGATAATACATTCAAACTGATTGGCAAAAAATTTACTGTTTTGATAATTCGCAATATGATGAAAAATCAAACTAGGTTTAACCAATTTATTGATTCTATAGACGGGATAAATCCCAAGATACTTTCTGCAAGATTAAAGGAGATGGAAAAGAGTGGCTTAATACAGCGAAAGGTATATGCTGAAACACCAATAAAAATTGAATATTTTCTTACAGAAAAAGGTAGAGCATTGAAATCTATCTTAGACCAGATGGCTTCATTTTCTATGCAGTATTGTGCAAAGGATGTGTTTAATGATGCAAAGCCAAGAGTCGTGTAGCAAAAAGTGTAATACAATAAACATAACTTTCATTATGTTCATCAGCTTTTCAAACATACGAAAGTTTCATCTGCTATAATTGCTTCATCACTTTCGACTTAAAATACGCATATTGACCTATTATACGTAAAACGGATTATTATATACAGAAAAAAGATGTGATAATAATGATACAAACAGTGATTCATAGGTTATGATGTGTGTTTGTTAAAATTCAACTTGCCTGTTTTTTAGACTTTAGGGATGAATGGTGTAACCCATGCAGAATTGTTGGACCAGCTATAGAACAATTATCACAGACAATGGGTGATTAATAAAGGAGCGAAACTAAACGTTCGATATCTAGTGTTTTAGATACATCATTGTATATCTCCCTTTTTATTTAGAGTGATTTCAGAAAATGCATGTACAATAAATTTCAGAATTAAATGGGTGTGTTCTTATAAACAATGTAGCTGCTTGGTGTTATATGTCTATAATAAATAGTACAAAAACATTAGCAATTGTTGCTATTGTGGTAGTAATAGCAGTTGGAACCGTAACAATAAGTTCAATTGGTTTAGTATCTGCTCAAGAACAAAAATTCATGACAGAACTTTCAAGTCAAGAGGAAGTACCACCTACAGATTCACAGGCAACTGGCAGTGCTGAATTCACGCCAATGGGAACAGATAGTGTAATGTATAATGTTAATGCTACAAACATAGAAGGTGTCACAGCAGGACATATCCATAGTGGTCAACAAGGCGAAAATGGACCTATAGTAGTTACATTATTCAATTATGACTCTCCTATGAATCAAGTATCAGAAAGTGGTTCAATTACAGCTGACAAACTTGAAGGACCAATGGCTGGTAAACAATTATCTGACCTCGCAACTGCAATGAGTAATGGAAGCACATATGTTAATATTCATACAGAACAAAATCCTAACGGAGAGATCCGTGGTCAGATATCAGGTGCATCTTAAATAATAACGATGATTGGTGGAAATAGTACTGGTTAATAGTAAAGAACCAACCATATTTATTAATACATCCACCATCTTTTTATTCTTAAAAGTATTTGTCATAATCTAAAGAAATTATCTTTTCAAAATCAATATCTTTACTAATAACTATAAAGTTCCGTCTAGGATTGTTTTCTGAGCTACATATATACTTGTAGTATTGTTATCCCCAACTCAGCAAAGGATAAATTAAATACTTGTCAGCGCCTCCATTGATATGAAAAATGTTTTCATTAAATGTATCGGCAGTAGCAGCAATTCTGGAATAATAGTTCTCTTCCTTATCACTTCGATCAAAAGATGCTTTTATATTTTTGAATCACTTGCTGTAAACTATCAATAGCTGGGAACAACAATAATTAATATTGTAATTGTAACGAATATTTGTTTTTTGTAGATTGTCAATTTATCATTATCTTTAAATATATTCATTTTGTTCTTTAAATCTTAGACGTCAAGATTTGATTTCATCCACGTCTTAGTCAATCCCCGTTTATCTACTTCTACAACTTGTATATATGTGGTGTATTCTAGCCTAGAATTGTTGCCACATGATTTACCAGATCTTCTACTGCCTTTGGTTTTCTAATAAAGCATTTTATCTCATCAAGCATTGGAAATGATTTTTTAAACTCTTGACGATAATCATCAAATGCTGTCATAAAGCAAACCTTGACTTTATCATCAACCTTCCTTATTTCTTTATATAATTCAAACCCATTGATAACTGGCATTCTAATGTCTAATATTACTAAGTCATATGCATTTTGTTTGAAATTAGATAATGCTAATAAAGGGTCGTTATAGGCATCAACTTCAAAGTCATTCATTTCTAGAACCATCCTGAATACTGAGATTATATCTTGTTCATCATCTACAATTAGGATTCTCTTTAGTCTGTTGGAGTTCATATTATTAATATTATTAGTAATGGTAGAAGTAGCAGTACTATTACTATTATCAGCAGACATTTTTGTGTATGTAATACTATTAGAACATCTTGACTATATAAACAAGTTTTAGGGAATTTAGTTCATATAATCCACCATCCTTTCCAAAAAGACCTATATTGTGGTTAAGTAGCAATCTTGTTTGTCTTTTGTTTTTCATATCGTTCTTCTAAGCCTAATGAGTTTATCTTTTGATATGTTCTGGCGTTTTACAGAAACTTGCACTGATCCAGACGATTCACGTATTATTCTTCTATGGTTACGATTCTAATTATTAACTAAATATATCATATATATATATATATATACATACACATAAATAACCTATGTAGATATTTTCTGCACTTTTTCGTTTGTAGCTGAATTATACTGCCATTTTATTAGTTAGCATAATATACAGAATTAATTCATTAGTATACTCTCGAACTTTTGCAGTATTTTAATAGATATGCCTTAAATCCTAATCTGAATTGAGAACTTCAAATTAATATTAATATAAGTTATAAATTATATGTTGAGAAGATATAGATATGTCAAACGATGAACCTTACAGATGCACTGTGTGTGGTAATATGATTTTTAACTCTAGAGAAGAATTGGATAAGCATAATAGAGAGAAGCATGAGACAACAACTCTGTAAGTAAAAATATCTAAAATTGTTCTATGTATACACTTGACAAACAGTGAATTATTATCTGTTGATATCTAACCAATTTAGAGATCTCTCATTGGAAATTATTCCAAGGGTGTAGATGTAGTGTTTGTACATCTATTGGTAGCCGCGACACACATATATTATTGTGGCTGGCTATAGTTTCGCTTATACAGCGCTATTAACTGAATGACACAAGAAGGATTACTGCAAAAAGTAAACAGTAACATTGATTTCCGAACTTGAATAGATTATGTTTCTTACTTTAGTCAGTCTCTATTTCAATATTACTTCTAAAGAGATAAACTGAACGATTTGTAATTTCTCTATCTTCTACTCATATTATCTTTTTAACTTATAAGAAAATTTTTGGAGACAATTTTATATTAACTAGTAGTGTGACAGATTTATGTTGTCAACCTTAGTTACTCTCTCCCTTCCCCTTAAGTATTGCTTTTTCTATATACTAGTTATGTGATGAAAGTGCATGGAATGAATAGAAAAAGAAATAAAGAATTTTTCAACCCTATATTGTCGAACCTTTCAGGACATATAGATGGATGCTATAAAGATATTGAATTATACGAAAATGAGCCGATAATAATGTTTGAAGAGTTCAACAGCAAGAAGAAGAATAAACAATGCCGTCAACAGCAGCAAATGCCAGAAATAATAAGCAGCAATATCAAACATAAGAAGAACAGCGAAAATCTTCTGAACATAGTGACTGATGAATGCAGTCCTTAATACCTAGAATTTGTCAAGGAATCAATAGGAAGAAACTTGTTAATTGGTAATAGTGACACAGTCTATGTATATTAGAGCAGCTATTTCAAATCTGAAATTTCCCCTTGAACTAAAGAAAGATCAATTAGATACTGTTAATGCATGGCTTTCAAATGGTTTCAGAGGATCTATTATTTATAGTGTAGATACTGGGAAAACAGAAATCGCCTTTGAATGTGCAAAGAAAGCTGCTAATGCTACAGCAAAACGTTTCTCCACTTATTTCAATATTCTCTATCTAGTCCCTCGCATTGCATTAATTAATCACAATTTAGAAAGACTTCTAAATTATGGTATACCAGAAGAACACATAGGAGTTTACTTTGGTGAACGCAAACAGACACGAGAGATAACAATAAGCACATACAATAGCATAATCAATAATCTTGATCTTGTACGTGCATCTGACATGGTAATATTTGATGAGATGCACTTGATAAGCAATACCGCAAAAACATTTAGCAAAATATTTGATGTGGTCAGTAGAGGATCATAGCAAAGCTATCTTAGGACTAACTGCTACAATAGATGAAAAGGATTCCATATACAATACTATCATGACTATATTGCCGCCAGTGAAAAAATATATGATAAAAGATGCTGTAGATAAAGACAGACTATCAAGACCCATAATTATTCCATTAAAAGTAAAGCTAAATGATAAAGAACAAAAATTATACGATTGCTGCTCTGCCAAAATCAAGAATATTTCCCATCGTTTTAAGAAATATGATGCTAAATCAATGTCTTTACTATTGACTAGAGGAGGACAAGTGGAGGGATTGGTTAAGACATGGTTTGTAAACGTCAGAAAAAGAGAGGCAGTATTAAGTTGTGCGGCAAATAAGCTATCAGCAGCAGTGGATTTGATAAGAAAGAAACACCCAAATGAGAGAGTTATGGTATTTGGTGATACACTTGATTCTATTAATAAACTGAACAGTAGGTTTGAAACACAAGGAATAAAGTCAAAGGTAATAGATAGCAAAATGAATTCTACTGAAAGACAAGTGATCCTATCCAAATGGGGTAGAGAATTTTATCCTCTGCTCTCAGTTTATACATCAGAAATAGGCTACGACGTTCCGCATGTTGGAATAGAGATAATTTTAGCAACTACTTCAAACATGAACCAAGCAATACAGCTAATAGGTAGAGTATTAAGAAGATATGATAGAAAAGATACGACATTAGTCTATTTAGTTTATGTATCAGACACGAACGATGATAACATCTTAGCGGTAGTAGAGCAAGTAGGAAAGATGGCTGGAAAAAAAGAAGAAGCAATATCTGTCGCTGCAGTTGCAAATGATCTTAATAGATGTATATAAAAAACAGATAGCCCGACATAACACTAGTGGAATTATAGATTTAAAAGAAAATAACAATAATAGTATAATATTATAATAAAGCAAATCTATAAAATGCATTTTATTCTATCATCTATTATTTTCTCCATTAAACAAAGAATTCTATGAAAAAGAGAATAATCGCCTCCAATGCAAAGAATTACTAGACAACAACAATTTACTTTGAAAAGATATATCAGAATTAATTGATTTTATACGCATATCAAATCTTCTAAGTTAATATTTAATAGTACCCTTCATAATTAGTTAAATATTCATTTGCTACAATTTTATTTATACTTTCAAAAATTTGTGAAAGTATAAATGACAATCTTGTGCAATGAATGTTTACTCATTGAATGCAAGATATTTATCCATGTGAACTCAGAATAGATGTTGGTTTCAAAAGCATATTTCAGACTAGTGCTCTAACGAATATATTGTTGCAGGTATAATAAAAAAAGAGGGAGAGATATATTCTTCAGCTTGCAGGATATTTACTTAATAACAATCTATATTATTATGGTAGGACCTTCCATTTTATTAGCAAAGGAAACAAAAACAAGACTTTCAAACCTGAAAAGCGGATATAAAGCACTCATCTTTTTACCATTAACGGTAAGCGTATTGGTTATCTATGTCAGTTTTGCGATGGAGTTCTTGTCTAACATTCCAATATTAAATTTGTCTTGGCTTGGATATAATATTGTCATTGGGCCATATGCCGATCAAGGAGTATTTGGTATTTTGCCATTTATACCCTTGCTTATATATATGCTAATCCATGTCAATTACTTTGAAGAATTTTACTTTAGGAAGAATGTAAAGCGGGTAGTTATTTGGGCACTATTGCACATTGTTATGGGTGTCGCTGTCTACGTTGTCATTGTATTGCTTCCTCTTGGTTTTTTCTATCGATATATCTTAGACAAATATAGCATAAATCATGCATACACCCTACATTTTGCTACAAATTTAGTTCTTATTGGAATTTCAGTTAGTTCATATTTTCTTTTATAAGAAATATGTTGATAATAGCATTACAAAGACAACGTCCTACATGTAGCTTTGCTACTCAAGACAATGGTGCAACAAACTATTATTTTGTGTACTCATTATACAATTTTATAATAAAGAAAAATTAGATAGGAGTATTTTAGAATCTTGTCTTATATTCTACTCTCGCTTTTTTTCTTGAATGTCTAATGCGTTCCCAAAGCTTCTATAGAACCTATAGCAGTAACACTCTGGCCTCGAGATCCTTTTCAACCTCGTACATCTTCTTTTTATGTGTATTATTATATTCCTAATTACCGAACTTGCATTAGGCAGGTACTACTAACTTAAGACATAGGCATATGTTATATTCGTTTTACTTGGATAAGTTTTGAGCGATGCCAAGGTTTAGTTCTAACTTTTTGATTACACTCTGGACATCGCAGGATTTGTTTAGAAAGCTTCAGTCCGCAGGTAGCGCAATAATTAAAAAAATTGTAATCAACTCTACTGCGAATTGGTTTTAATAAATTCGAGGTGTAATAGTCAGTATGTTTTGGCATATTCGTTTCCTACTACTACTAGACAAGACTTTGATTGTTGATAGTAACTTTATTTTTCTTTTTGATCTTTTGTAGTGCTGACTCGAAGTGATTCATTGATATTTTCAATTTGGGTTTCTGCTGTTCATTTTCCTTAATATATTCCCTCGTTTTTGCATGTGTCTCTTCTTTGATTTCATTTTCTTTATTTACACTAGTCATCATATGTTCTTTAATTGCAGACATTGCTGCAGCATTTACCATCGCTGCAATATCTGCTCCCGTATACCCATCTGTTAATTCTACTAACTTGTCAATGTTTACTGTATTATGATCAAGAGGTTTCTTACTAGTATGAATTTTGAGTATTTCCCTTCTGGATTCCTTGTCTGGTACTGGCACTTCGAGTATACGATCGAATCTTCCAGGCCTTAACAATGCTTCGTCTATTATATCAGGCCGATTTGTTGCACCTATTACAACAACGCCTTTTAGATCTTCAAGACCGTCCAATTCAGTTAACATCTGACTAATTACCCTTTCAGTAACATGCGAGTCACCTTCAGAACCACCTCTACGTGGTGCTACTGCATCTAATTCATCAAAGAATATTACACATGGCGATGCCTGTCTTGCTTTTCTAAATGTCTCTCTGACTGCCTTTTCAGACTCTCCTACCCATTTTGATATCAATTCAGGACCTTTTATACTGATAAAGTTAGCTTCTGAAGTAGCTGCAACAGCCTTTGCTATCATTGTTTTTCCTGTTCCAGGCGGACCATAAAGTAATAGGCCTTTTGGTGGCTTGACGTCTGCCTGATCAAAGAGATCAGCATATTTAAGAGGCCATTCTATTGCCTCCGCTAATTCTGCTTTTACTTCATTCAGTCCTCCAATCTGATCCCAAGTAACGTTTGGCCTCTGTATATGTACTTCACGTAATGCTGAGGGCTGAACATCCTTAAGAGCATCTTCAAAATCCTTATGAGTAATTTTAATTTTATTTAATACCTCCACCGGAATCTTGGTTTGTTCCATATTAATCTCTGGCAGTATCCTTCGTAGAGATCGCATTGCTGCCTTCTTTACTTAACGCTTCCAGATCTGCACCTACAAATCCATGAGTAATTTTGGCAAATGATTCTAGATTTACATCTTCCGTTAGTGGCATTCCTCTAGTGTGTATTTGTAGAATATCATATCTACCTTCTTGATCTGGTATACCGATCTCAATTTCTCTGTCAAATCTTCCAGGTCGTCTCAACGCCGGGTCTAAAGCATCCGGTCTATTAGTAGCGCCAATTACTACGAGTTTCCCACGAGATCCTATACCATCCATCAGTGTTAAAAGTTGTGATACTACTCTTTTTTCTACATCTCCTGATACTTCCTCTCTCTTTGGAGCAATAGAATCTATTTCATCAATGAAAATAATACTCGGAGCATTTTCCTGAGCCTGCTTAAATGTTTCCCTCAATCTTTCTTCGCTCTCACCGTAGAACTTGCTCATTATTTCAGGTCCACCAATAGAGTAAAAGTTTGCATTTGTTTCATTAGCAACAGCTTTTGCTAGCAAGGTTTTCCCCGTTCCAGGGGGACCATAGAGCAAAACACCTTTTGGTGCTTCTATTCCTATTCTCTCAAATATTTCGGGGTGTCTTAACGGAAGTTCAATCATCTCTCTAACCTTTTGTACTTCATTCTTTAGACCACCAATATCCTCGTAAGTCACTCTGGGAACTCCTTTAGCAGATGCCTTTGGTACTGCTCCGATAATGAACTCTGTGTGACTGTCAATCAAAGAGGCTGCATCCAAGGGCGTAGTACTAGTAATTACAAAACCAATTTTTCTTCCCATTATATTGAGGGGAATAGTATCACCTTTCGCAACAACTCGACCTTCAAGCAGTTCTGGCAGATGTTCTTCCAAACCTACAATATTAAGTTCTTCTGTAGGAGAAAGAATTACTTGCTCTGCTTTTTTTACATTATTGACTTTGTTAATAGTTACTTTGTCATCGATTCCAACAGAGATGTTGCTACGAGTATATCCATCAATTCTTATTAACCTCTTATCATAATCAGTTGGTTGACTAGACCAGAGTAAAACATAACTTTTCTTTTTATGACCTGTAATTTCAATTACATCACCTGTTGCTAAATTTAGTTCCTCCATAATTTTCGGATTTATTAAAGCTATTCCTCTACCAACAAATTTTGGGTTGGTCTCGGCTACTTTTAATGTTAAATTATTATCGTTATTTCTCATAATTTTATTGTCACCTACAAAAAAATAATTGGAGTTTTACTCCACCTTTACTTCCTTACCCTTTAGTTTTGGAGCTTGTTTTAGTTTGATTTTCAGCTCCAATATGCCATTTGAGTATGTTGCCTTTGCAGAGGAATCATCTAACTGAACTTTTACAGGTATGTCAGTGTGATATTTCTTCTCTCCTTGCTCTGCATGTATAGATACAAATCCATCTGCTACATTGACCTTTATGTCTTGCTTTGATACACCTGGCATCTCTGCTGTAATAATCAATGAATTTTCCTTCTCATTAATAGCGGTGTCTACCATAGGTTCTCTTATTCCACTCTGTTCTACTAATCCGCGAGCAGCTGGTCGCACATTTCCAAATTCTCTTACCTTTGGTTTGCCATCAGGACCTACTGTTATCTGGTAGCCATAATAATAGGGGAAATTGGCGACAGCAGCTGGTTCCATTTCTCGAACGGTTCTGAACATTCTGTTCAGCATATTTTCTGCTTCTGCAAATTCCTTGTCGATATCTTCTAAAATTCCTCTACTGAATTTCCATGGGTCACTCCACATATTTGATTCACCTTACACTATGTAATGTTTATTACAATATATATATTTTACGGCTGAGAGTAATATTTATTACTAAATAAGGAGAATATATAACAATATGTATAGAATGACAGCTTCAGTACCCCACGCCATAAGGGAAGTATTATCTTCTAATACTCTCTATCTGCAAGCCCTGAAATCAGGAATTGCTAATTATACTGCATTAGCACAAAGAATTAAACCTGATGTAGAAACAATAGTAGGCTCTCAAGTTAACGTAGGTACAATAGTAGTAGCAATCAAAAGATTTGCAGATATATTAGAAAAGGAGAAACAAGATGAAGAAAAGAAACCTAGCAATACTCATCCTATGAATGGAGCTAGAATGTCTCTGACAGGTAGTATTATTGACATCGATTTTGACCAAGAGCTTGATGAACTTTCAAATATACTAGATGAGGTATTTGAGAAAGAAAGTGGTTACAATCTTTTTCAGACAAATAAGCAACTTAGATTATTTACAGAAGATATTGACGAAATCAGAAATATTGTCTCTACTGCTTCAAAAAAATTTGATTTTAAACTGAAGGAAGGACTATCAAAGATTACCATTAACTTTCCTTCCTCTACCTCTTATAATAATGAACAGACCCCATATAATGATGTGCTATCATTAGTGTCAGATGTTCTATATAATAATCAGATCCCGCTCTATAATGCCTTTTTTGCACCCAATGAAACAGTGCTTATATTAAAAAATAAAGATGCTGCTAGAGCTTATGAACTATTGAGAGCAAAAATAACAAAACAGTAAGGATTTTGTCCTTTACAGATATTGTAATGAAAGATCATAACATATTTTGTATTCTATACGAAGCGACTATAATTTAATGATCTTGCCTACTCATCATCAAGGTTTATTTTTTTCTATGTATATAATGCTGCAATTTACTGCATCTAATGTAAATATATAATAAATAACGAGTTGTAAAACTTTTTATCAAATTATTGCTTTGAAAAGTATCTCAGTATCGTTACCTATACAGGATATGATTCTGTTTAAAGGTCTACATGATCCATCAAAGAAGAAATAGTAGAAAGACATTTGACTGTTATAAAGAGAAATGACAAGCGGAGCTATTATAAAAAAGTATAATGATATTATTTACTTTAGTATCGGTTCTTTTGAGGTTTTTGCTCCTTTTCTGATTTGAAGTAAGGTCTCATAAGGAATCCGATAATGGCTACAACTGCTGCAAGTATAGACGTAATAATAATTTTATCTTGTGGCATAGCTAACAATGAACCAACCAATAGTGGAATACCTGCAGATATTATAACTAGAGGTATCCAAGTATTGATTAAATCCGATATCTTGTTCATATTCACTCAATTAGTCTCTCTTTATTAAATTGTTGTTATTCTTCAAACTTTTCATAGTATTTTCTATATCGGCTTATCTTCTAATGATTTGTAAGCAAGAATTGCCGTATATTCTAATGGGTTTCAAAAAGTCCAATTGCATCTATAGTAGTAGTAGTACTCTGGCATTAGAATGTTTTAGCTTTAACTTTTCTTTCAAAGATGTAATATTATTTTTTTATAAACTCATATTACTCACTTAATATAAGTATGAAAGATATCTCACTTGGTATCTAAATTGCTTGTGATCGTCTGAATGGGAGAAGATAGAATTTGTTTGAACGATGGCGTCGTAGGAAAAGCGATAGATTTTCACAGATATGAAAAGGATACCATATATATAATAATCAAAATTGAAAATAATTATGAGAAGAGATCTTAACATTTCTTGATATTGGAAAGAATGGGGGGTGCAACTAACTCCATATGATATATCATTAAATTTTTTTATAGCTTTACTACTTTACTACTTTCTAATTGTATATATTTTGATTTCTCTGATTGTTAAATCTATTTATTGACTAAATAATCATTTAAGCGAACTGTAAACCCAATTCCGAATAATACGAAATTGATCTTGTAATAAAATATGTTCTCTTATTTACAAACAAAAAGAAGAAAAAATATTTATTCTATGTTTATCTGCTTACCTCTTTGTTTAGGCGACTCCTTTTTGCTGAAAGTTATTTCAAGTATTCCATTTCTATAAGTAGATCTAGCTGTTTCAAGTTCCGTTTCTTCCGGTAACTCAACTACCCGTCTATACTTTCTCTGTGATGTGTCAGTAGTAAATATCTCAACTGAATTATCGTAAACGTTTACTTTAATATCCTTCTTATCAATACCTGGCATTTCTACTACAACTTTAACTTCCTTATCCGATGTAACTACATCTGCCAACGGTTCTCTTTCAGCTCTTAGCTGAGCTCTCGTTGATCCAGGAGCACTAACACCACCAGGACCGCCAGGCGATCTAACATTTCCAAATTCTCTTATCTTTGGCTTACCGTCAGGTCCAATAGTCATTGAATAACCATATACTAATGGTCCTATTTCTTTTACCTTGCCACCTTCAGGCGTTTCATATTCTCTTACTAATTCTTTTGGCGCTGTTGATTGAATATCTCTAAACTGTTCCTCAAACATCCTTTCCATTTCTCTTCTCATATCTTCAAATTCTCTAAATACATCTCTATTCCATCCTCCCGTTTTTGGATTGCCTTCTCTACCAGTAAAAAATCTCCTAAACCAATCCTCTGGTTCAATACCCCAAAAGCTCATTTCACAAACACCTATAGCATCTGTGGCTTGTAAATTACTTAATTATTTGATATAAATCTCCTATGTTGTTTATTCATTTCATTTTTATTATTTGCTATCTCTATTTACTTGCTATCTAAAATAGATATGATTCATATAGAAAGCCAATCTAAGAGATAATTCTACAAATAGTATAAGATAATTTAGGATATACAAATGGGTTATGCAATAGGATGAAAGCGGTATATGTTTGAATTGAGTGGTTTGAATCAAACTATTAGAGTAATCAAGATATAAAATTCTTCTTGAAGTTCAGCCATTATCTGTAATTTTTAACCACTAATAATCACGATATGTCAAAGAAACATTTTTGAACGAAAAGATAAGGTACGAAAATGACAGACCAGTACATAGTATATCTACAAAACCTTCAATCAAATGGATTACTTTCGCGATCTTGTCCTTAATTCATAATTAACTTCAAACATTGTCAATATGTCTTTTAAATTTTCATTACAGGCAAACCGACAAATTGTAATCATGTCTCTTCCTACCTTTGCCTTTATCTCACAGACAGCACTAGTATCGTTAGGAATTGTTTTAATTTGAACATCATATTTGTGTCTTAACTTTTCTTCTAATTTATTGATAATAAGTTCTGGTGCAGATATTAAGATCTTTCGCATATGCGTCCACAGTATTGTAATTTAGGTATGACATGAATATAAAAAATTCTATTCATCTAATAGAAATATACATATATCTTTATGAAAGGATGTTATACTAATCCATTTAAAATTGAACTAGATAGGTAAGGCCTAAGTTTTAGCAATTCCACTTCTCTCACCTATTGTAACAAAACCTTCATTCAACTTTTGCCTTAATATATCAAGTCTAGCAACTACACCAATAAGTTTACCATCTTCTTGTACTACTGGTACCAATACAATTTCTTTTTCAACCATAATGTCTATAATCTCTTCTATCGATGTATCTTTCTTAACCACTGAAGGATTTGGAGTCATTATATCTCTTGCTGTTATATTACCTAGACTCTTGCCTTCCCTTAATGCTCTTAAGATGTCAATTGCAGTAACTATACCTATTACTTTCTGATTATTGTCAATTACAGGTACTCCATTAAACTCTCCAAGAAGTAACCTAGCACTAATTTCGCTAGCTGCTAAATTCTCTTTAGCTGCTACAACATTTATCGACATCAAATCTGTTGCATTCATATTAGTACAAATCTACTTTACATAATATATATATACATGTTATAAAAATAATCCAAAAATATCTTTGCAATTAGGCATGAATGTGTCGATGTTAAACTTCTTGAATATACTCTCAATAGAAGGTAATTTCCTGTACGGTAAAATTATTGAATGGCGATGTATGTATGGTGCTGGTATACTGGTAGCGTCTTATGAGATTTTGAGTCTACTAATTTTTAGCAAATCTTGTTACATTCCCAAAGAACTTGCAGAGAACTTTAAGAGCTCCTCCAATAATGATTAGTATGATATATTCTATTTAATAGATTGCGAATTATTAATAAAAATCGCCTCAAAAGTATATATGAATATTCTGCATTTTCTTATTTATTGTCTTGAAGATTAAACAATATTTTTTTTAAATTATCTATATCAGATTATTTCAATTTCTCGATCAGAATGGTAACTTGAATGGATCCGCACTAGACACCTCATCGAGCGTGTCCTCTTCACGTTCATCCTCTTCCTCTGCTGTTGCTACTACTACTTCTTCATTGACTTCATCGAGCGTGTCCTCTTCACGTTCATCCTCTTCCTCTGCTGTTGCTACTACTACTTCTTCATTGACTTCATCGAGCGTGTCCTCTTCACGTTCATCCTCTTCCTTTGGCTCTTTATTTGGAACCAATTGGGATGCTCTTTCTGGCACTGATGGAGGTTCTGCCTGTGGCTTTAATGGAGATGAGGCTACTTTTACTGGACCATTTCCAGAAGATGTAATATTATCTACAATTAATGGTTGTTGTGTCTGATTTTCAGCTCTTACTACTCCAGTAATATTAACACTATTCCACTTTGTGGAATCAGTAAAAGTATCATAACAGATTAGTTTAGAAGTTAGTTCATTTGTTCCATTTGTAATGAGATGGTAGTCCTTAGTGTATGTAAATGTCCAATTTGAATAGTCATTTTCTCCACCAAGACCAGTCGCTGTAGCATTTTGAAATGGCTTTTGGTCATTCCAATCTACATAAACTTTACAATCAGTTGTAGCGTTATCTGTAGATGTTCCAGTGATGTTCAGTTCACCGACCGGAACTTCTTGACCTACGCTAGGAGAACTAATTTTTACTGCTATTGTCGGTTTTTGTGGAAGTTGAGGTTGTAGCTGCGCTTGTGAGTATAGAATGCCAGAGGCTAGAAAAGCATAGAGAATACTTACTTCAAGGACAAGGAGTAAAAATACCTTTTTAGATTCCAACTACCTAAAGTTTTTTTCTGAAGGCTATAAATTCTGCTATAATTTAATGTATGTTTATTTACTATTAGATGGTTGTGCTCAATTGAATCTAATGACTACTATATCTAAAGCATTAGAAGGATTGAGATTAACAAATAAACACTTTTATCTTAATAGAAAAATTTAGTAGAAATCAAGATATTATCATTAATTTATGAAAATTTATATGAGATACATTTACTGTTGATTTTGAATTGCCTTCTCTATCGCTACTGACTTTTCTTCTTATTACACTTTTCATGCTATCAATGAGTGTATTATTATTTGAGCTTGCACTCACCAGGATTTTTTCAATTGTCCTGTGGTATGATTATGCTTTTATGGCGATCTCTATAGCTTTTTTTGGACTTGGAATTGGATCTTTGCTAACGCACATTCTAAAGAATAAAGTAAAAAGAGAGCAACTACCATCAAAAATACTTCAAACCACTATGATTTTTGCAGTGTCCGTGCCAATTTTCCTAGTTGTAATAGGGCACGTCATCCCACCAAATATACATTTCATTTATCTGTTCTATTTGTCTTCCTCCATTCCTTTCTTTTTTGCTGGCATCTCAATGTCATTAATATTCTTTGCAATGCCTAGAGAGGTAAGCAAACTATACTTTATAGATCTAGTAGGAGCAGCGGCAGCTACACTTATGCTTGATCCCCTGATGCAAAGGTTGGGTGCAGAATCTGTTCTACTTTCGGCAGCTCTGTTAGTCATTGGTCCTTCGCTTATTGCTGCTTTAGTGTTATCTGCTCCATCACAGAAAAAAAATGTATCAAATGCACCAATAATTGAAAATAAAATAAAGCTGTCTGGAATAGTTGTGTTGGCTGCCTCTGCTATATTATTAGCAGTTAATACAGACGCAAATATATTAGCAATAAAACCTGGCGAAAATAAAGGATTACATTATCAGTTGGCAAAACCTTCAGAATTTGAGCACTTGTCAACCCAATGGAATTCTTTCTCCCGGATTGATGTTACTAGACAACTTCATCCTCAGGACAGCGACAATGACGACGACAATAATGGCAGATCTAAAGCCTTATCCGCGATAGCCATCGATGCCGATGCTGATACTCCAGTATTCAAATGGAATGGTTCTTCTGCAGATCTTGTATGGCTAAAAAGGTTTATGGATTATTTACCATTTGAAATATCAACGCAGGTGAACAATACTTTAGTTATCGGTAGCGGTGGAGGCGAAGATGTTTTGGTTGCCCTTGCTGGAGGCTCGAAGAAAGTGACTGCAGTAGAGATAAATCCATTGATAATATCAACAGCAAAACAATTTGGCAATTCAGCAGGAAATTTATACGAACGTAAGGAGGTAGAATTATTCATCGATGATGGCAGACGATTTATTAGCTCTAGTGATTCAAAATATGATAGAATAGTAATAAAGCTCGTTGATTCTTGGGCTGCTCAGCTTGCTGGTGGATATGCTCTTTCAGAAAATTATCTCTACACAGTAGAAGCGTTTAGGCAATATTTACGTCACTTGGATGAAGACAACGGGATGCTTGTTATGGTGCGTTGGAACTTTGAACTGCCAAGACTTATGCCCCTTGTAGCAGAATCGTTACGACAGGAGAAAAAAGGAGGAAGTAGTGAAGACATTAGAAAGCAGATTTTGGTAGTAGAAAATCGTCCTGGATTATATTTTGAATCAAACAATAAACAAACGATATATCCAGTCCTTCTAATAATAAAAAATAATCCATTTACTGATTCAGAAATTAATTTGGCAAAAGAGAGAATTGCTAACAATAATGCTAGAGTCATTGCAATGCCTGGCGGATATATACAGCCCCCTTATGACACATTACTATTAGATAAAAACTATTATCATAGTCAACAATTACAAGAAAGTGATCTTAGAGCAATCTTAGAATTAAAACCACCTACTGATGATTCCCCATTCTATTTTGCAAAAGAACAGGTTCCAAACCAGATGATATTGCTCTTGGTAACTGTGCTTGGAGTCTCTGCAGTACTTGCTTTGCTTTTGATATATTATTCAAGGAGAAATAGGGCTCTTCCAATCACATCATCAACTTCGTCATGGTTCCATATGATCTTTGTAATATTTATTGGCCTCGGCTTCATGTTTTTAGAAATAACTTTTATTCAAAAATTTCTGTTGTTACTTGGAACACCAATAATGGCATTGACTGTTATACTTTTTTCGATCTTATTATCTAGTGGAATAGGTGCATATTTGAGCGGCAAACTATTTCATAAAAATCCTTACAAAGCTGTAGTAGTATCAATACCACTTCTGGTTGGAATAGTGTTAGCTTACTATGGCCTTCTACAAGGAATTATAGATTCATCAATAATTTTGCAACTGCCGCAGAGAATTATCTTGACTTTTGCACTTTTATCGCCTGCTGGTCTTCTTATGGGATTCCAATTTCCATCCATTACAAGAATGGCTTCTATGTATTCAAACCGGGGTGAGCATGCCGATGAAAATATTACTCTATTATGGGGTATAAACGTTATCGCCTCAGTAATAGCAACAGTGTTGACTGCTATATCATCTATGGTGATTGGCTTTAACGGTAACCTGTTACTTGGAGCAGGATTTTATCTTGGGGCACTAGCATCTGCCATAGCAGCAGCAAAATTAAGACAAAAACTCACTCTATCAACTTAAATTTGCTGATCCATTATATATGATTAGAATGTGTTTAATTTAATAGTTACCGAGGTATATGCCGTAGATACATATATCTGTATATCAAGCGCTTGATATCGGTTGAAATCAGAACTTAATTCTAATATAATCAGAAGTGAGAAAAAGTATCATTATTGAATTTCATGTATAGTCATACTTAGTAATAGAAAATGGTACAAATACTAATAATATTGATTGGAATGATTGTGACAAAATGAACTAAGATGAAGCAACAATTGCAAAAGAAGCCATTAACTAAAACATGTGTACTGTAAGCAAATAAATAAAACTGAAAATGTAAACATTAAGCATGGGACACTCTGCCGCATGGACATAAGTGAGAGAAGTAGAACACAGGTTCAATTTCTTTTACTACTGTTTTGTTGATATCTAAATTATCTAAATATATATATATATATATATATATTGTTTATATAAAAGAACAGTGTATGCAAAAATTAAAAAGTCTCTTGTTAAGCATTAAATAATAATTATCTTAACTATATATTTTAATATAATTTTGTTGCGAAGGTCCAAATGATACTACCCTTGGAGATTATAGTGCTGTATATTGGATTTAGCATATGTTTCGCCTTATAACTACCAACTTGTAAAATAGTAAAGTTGACCTAAAAGCTTACGCTAACATTTGATTATTATTAAACTACTCCTTTAGCATCAGACCATTTTCTCATCCATTGCAGTATACCCACTATCGATTCAACCAGTTCCTGTCCTTTATTTGTTAATCTATATTCAACACGAGGAGGAATCTCGTTATACCTTTGTCTTTCTAATATTCCACTCTTTTCTAACTCTTTAAGTCTATTGGATAATGTTCTTGTGCTAAAACCTTTCATTGATTTTCTAAATTGTTTATGTCTTACAGGAGTTGTAGTACAACACAATTGAATTAATACTTCAAGTGTCCCCCTTTTTGTAATCAATTTTCTCATTTTTGCAGTTTCAGACATAACTAATAATGCATCATAGCCTTCCAAAGTGCAACCATTTTCTTTTTCTTCTCTTAGAATTGGTAATTCACTTATCTTTCTGTTGTTGTTGTTGATTGTTTCCATATTTGCCTTAAGTGCAATATTTTACCCTGGATAACTTAAATAGTTTTGTTTGTAAACAATAACAGACTATATGCAAGAACAAAAAATTAAAGATAAAGTAAAAGAAAGGTATGGCACGATTGCATCAACTGGAAATTCTGATTGTGGTTGCTGTTGTGCTCCTGCAGAATTGAAAGATAATAATGATAATTGTTGTTCACCAAGTCAATCTGCTACGATTATTGGTTATAACAATGAGGAGTTGCAATCTATTCCTCAAGAATCTATACTAGGAGTTGGCTGCGGTGCTCCCTTACATTTTGCAGGTGTTCGAGAAGCCGAAACAGTAGTTGATTTGGGCTCTGGCGCTGGAATTGATGTATTTTTGTCAGCCAACAGGGTTGGTGGCTCAGGTAGAGTGATCGGAATAGACATGACTGATGAAATGTTAGAGAAGGCAAGAAAAAATGCAAAAGAGAATGGATATTTAAATGTAGAATTTAGAAAAGGAGATATAGAGAAAAGAATTCCTGTCGATGATAACAATGCAGATGTAGTTATAAGTAATTGTGTTATCAATTTGACCACAGATAAAGTAAGCACGTTCAAGGAGATTTATCGAATTTTAAAACAAGGTCAAGGAAGAATGGTAATTTCTGATTTAGTTACAGATAAGGAAGTGCAAACAGATTCAATTGATTCTGAAAAATGGTGTAGTTGTATTGATGGTGCATTGACAAAGGAAAATTATATTGACAGTATAAAGAAAGCTGGATTCCGTAATCCCGAGATACTAGAAGAGAAATTGTATCTACAAGATGCAGATCAAGCTGATGGTAGAAGAAGAAGAATAAGTAGCATTGTAGTAAAGGCAGTAAAGAATTAAGGATTAAGATAGTCGGAAATATACATAAATGAAATTTTCTAATTTTGATGGCTTATGGAAGTTTAAGTATAATAAAGAGTACATTCTTCTATTTCTTTACAGATGAGACTTTTTAAATAATTTCGTCTCACGTTATATAGGCTCTTGGAAAACAGGATAAGTTCTATTCTCAAGTGGGCAGGAGGAAAAAGAAGAATTGCTCATTTTCTAAGCAGGTTTTGTCCAGAAGTCATAGATCTATACTTTGAACCTTTTCTTGGAAGCGGAGCTCTATTCCTTTATCTTGCCCAGACAAAGCCTAAATTCAAAGCAGTATTGTCTGACTCAAATAATGACCTTATAAATGTCTATACGTGTGTCAGAGACAGTGTTCGAAATTTGATTGACATTTTAGAGATACATCAATCAAGTTATTACAAAAGCCCAGAGGAGTATTATTATTATATACGGGATACTTACTCTCCAGCCAGCGATCTAGAAAATGCAGCTCGGTTGATTTTTCTAAATAAAACATGTTATAACGGTCTATATAGGGTAAATAAGTCAGGATCGTTTAATGTCCCACATGGAAGTTATGCAAAACCTGTAATTTGTAATCCCAAAAAATTAGAGGCTTTTTCTGAAATTTTACAAAGAACAGATGCAGAGATAATATGTGATCACTATCAGAATGTAACTCTGAGATGTCAGGCTGGTGACTTTGTCTATCTAGATCCTCCATATCTTCCATTGAGCAAAACTTGTTATTTTAAAGATTATACAAAAGATGAGTTCGGATATCCCGAGCAAGTAATGTTAGCGAAAGAGTTTAGAAGATTAAGCAACATGAGATCCACTGTATTATTATCAAATTCAAATTCCGAATTCATAACGGATTTATATAAAGACTTCAATATAATGACAATATCTACATCAAGACCGATTAACTGCAACGCTTCGAATCGTCTGAGACACCAAGAGCTTTTGATCACAAATAAAAGATTATTAGTTACAAAAGCTGTTACTAATCATGCAGAAACAATGTCCCAAATGTAATTAATATTTTGAATGCCTTGAATTCACGGCTTTCGTTTGGGAGAGTGTTACCAGATAAAATTAATTACGTTCAATACTTTATCATGTTATTGCAATCCGTCAAAGCTACTATATCCGTGGGACTGTTTTAGAATATAACGCTGAGACCCCTATATAGTGTTCTTCCAACTTATATGGTATGGTAGTCCTTTATCAATTTGAAGTTAAATCTCACTTGTATGCATGAAGTTCTTTTTTCGGTTCTGCCTAGTACTAACAGATTAAATCTTTTTCTACTTCTTTCTTACTAATACTATAGTTACTACTGCTATTCCACTAAAAAGGCCTATTACTAAAGCACTAGCTATTATCTTTTCATTATTGTTATCATTATTTTCTGATGATGATGATGATGGGGAGGAAGAAGGTAAAGGATTCAACAGAGTAGGAGGTTGTTGATGTGGAACAAATACATTAAATGATGATAGAAGATTAATCGAATCCTTCGTAGTTATTCTAGTTACAACTTGATGTGTGCCATCATCTGGAAACAGGTATTTTACAGAGAAGTCACCATCAGCAACTGTGATATTTTCAAATGTAAATATTCTTTGACCGTTTGTGACTACTACTCTTGCCAAAAAGTCTTTTATGTGGTCACCACTGGTTAGATTCAGTACGCTGAATTTTAGCTCTGTAAAAGTATCAATTATAGGCCTATCTGGTATATACGTAAATTGAATTTTAATGCCATCACTTTGGTGTACCCATTCTTGGATTTTGTTGTTGCTATTATTACTCCCGCTGGTAATACTGCCGGCTATATGCCCATAAGCAATATAGTCACTGCTATTATCATAATAGGAATAATCAGAATCTGATAAAATTAGTAAGAACATCAAGGTAAAGAAAAGCATAGATACGAACACGATAGTCATCAAAGAATTTGATAATTGAGATAATTTAAAGTTATTAAATAGATATATGCTATGATCTACTTCACTCTTTACATATGATGATATATAATTTGTGGCTCTATAGCAATTTGGTTAATTCCATAATCTGACCTCTAGATTGATTTTATTTATCATAACTCATTTAAAGTTGTCTCACTCTTTCCTATAACGGATAATGAGTAGTCAACCAAAAGAAGAACAAGAAGAATTGCAGGAATCGGAAATTGAAGAAGAATTAGAAGAAGAACAACCACCTGCAAATTAATATTATTTTTGAGAGAAAGAAGTAGGCAAATTGGATTATGCGCATCTCTATGTGAATATATGTAGGCTACGTTGTCTTTGACTGTACAATTAGTTGTCTTTGGTCTTCTATGATTTATCTTTCTTCCAATTGTTCCTCTTATTTATGATGTTATATTATTTGCATTAGGGACAATGAGATAATCGAAGGTCAGCCAAGAATAAAAACTGCAGCCACTGATAGTAAAATAGTGTGTTTTATAAGCTGGGCTACAAGTAAGAGTCAAATCAGTCTTACATCCATCGAACCCGTACATTTCACATATTCTTAGTTAAATGAATATAATATAATATTAAGATTCTTTATAGATAGAAAATTGTGCTAAGTGTCCGCTTTGATTTCCATTAATTTTGTAAAGCCTTCTTCCATCGATCTATCTCCTTATCAAATCCTTTCAGTTGCTCTTCAAACTGTTCTTCTGTTAGACCATCTGGTCTTATGAACGTCCAAGTAGTAGTTGAGCCCTTCTGATTTGAAATTATCCTGATATGAACATCCCACACAAGTTCACCACCAATAAATTGGTGGTCCAAAATTCCAAATTCACGAACTGATATCTGCTTCAGCTTAGACTTTCCTGCAACAATATGTTCGAACGTCCACCAGCCATCATCTCCTTTTGTTACTGATTTTATTGCACCTCCAATTTCCATATTCTTTATGTTCTGAAAAAAATCAAATACTTCATCTACTCCTTTGTCCACTGTCATCATTTTAGTGATAACTTTTCTTAGATTGCTGTTGTTATTTTCATTTTTATTTGCCATATTGTCTTAATTACATTAGAAGAGAAAGTACATAAATCTCATTTACCCCTTAAGGGGTACATAGTAACAAGATGAAATGAAATATGATACAAGAACTTACTCAACTAGGCCTTACAGATGGAGAAGCAAGGGTATATCTTTCCTTATTGAAAATAGGTTCATCAAAAGTCGGACCCATAGTTAGAGATTCGCATGTTTCTTACTCTAAGATTTATGATGTTTTAGAAAGGCTTAGCATGAAGGGATTAGTAAGTCATGTCACGATTGATGAGGTAAAACATTTCAATGCTATCGAACCATATAGATTACAAGATTATATACAGAGAAAAGAGGAGCAGCTGAATACACAAAAGGCAATAGTAGATCAAATAGTGCCATCACTTATCAAAATAGCCAATAATAACAGAAGACGTAACAGTGCAGAGATATTTGTTGGTGATAGAGGCTTAAGAAGCGCTTATGAAATTTTATTAAGAGATACTTCTGCAAATGAAGTTTTACGTTATTTTTATCCTTACAATGAGTATCATGATATAGCCAGCCCATTCTATTCTAGATTATATCAATTTCAAAAATCAAAAAAACTTGATGAAAGAGGAATAAGCATTATTGATTTTAAGAAATCAAATCATTATAAACAAATCTCTTCAAAATATAATGTGAAACTCAGATTTGTAGATTTCCCTCTTCCAGGAACAATGGATATCTTCAAAGATAGGATGCTCATAATATCTTGGTCCACTAAGACAGGCATTTTGATATCATCAAAAGAGATAGCAGACCATTTTAAGGAATATTTTGATAGTATCTGGAATATAGCCGAAAGATAAAAGCATCTTATTCAATCACTATGATGCGGTGGCTTCTGGAGGATTTAAAGTGGGTGCTTGAGATTATTCACGTTGGAAACACGTTTGTCCCATAGCCGATGAAAAAGGAGAAGTTATAGCAGCTAAACTGTTAGTTTATGCTGATGAGCCAGAGGAGTATTATATCTTCATAACGCCAGAGGCTTATGATGCACTTAAAGACTAGAGTGACTTTCGGGCTTGTTATGATGAAAAAAATAACAGGAGATTCTTGGCTTTTGCGTGATTTGTGACAGACAACAATTATGAACTATGAAGCCAAATGGAGTCTTACACCTAATCCAAAAAAGCTCCCAAGTATTGCTGTTAAAGGCTGTTGCATCGTGCTTTATAGAAGCAAGGGATTCGTCATACATTAGCAGCAGCAGAAGTAAAGTGTTAGGAATGGAAAAAAGCTAGGGTATAACAAGTTTTACTAGTCATAGGCAGAACAAATAATGTTTTCAATTAATGTACTATAAATGGTGGAGGAACCTAGTCGAAATATTCTCAATAACTTTCTTTTTTTAATAGTATATACTTGTTATAATAAGTACTATCATCTATCACAAGAACAGAGCTTTTATTGACATGTGCTAGTTTGATTAATTAATCTATTAGCAATTAATTAATAAAGATTAAGACAAACCACTAATAGTCTTCGAAGTTACCTGTCTTCTTCGCCATTACACAAAGAACACTTACCATACTGGAATGACATGATACAGTTCACTCCGTCTCTGCAATCATATACTACTCCACATTTTTTACACTGGTGTAGGCAGATCTGTGTTGTTTGTGTAATTAAATTCAACAATTTAAATAGACTTACATATACTTTAAGACAATCTATCAATTTTTTAGGTTGTTTAGTGAATGAAAATTAAACTAATATATTATAAATAAAACATTCAGTTATGATTCAACTAAATCATTGTTTTTAAATATGATATTTGAGGCAGCAGAAAATGTAGCTGGCTAATTGCAGTCGCTTGGAGTTACTATTAGTTTTATGAAAGGTTAGTCATCATTACATAAATTCTATCATTAGAATAATCGGTAAGCGTACCCTGTCTGTCTAAAGAAGAAGTATGATGGAGACTTTTTTTGTTAGTATCTGTCCAGTTGACAGTAGGCAAACAATCATTTTCTGAAATATTTTTGCACTACCTGGTCCAAAGCTGGTGTCTAACTCATTTGATCATTCATACTCTGTAAATACTATATCAAAAGCTAAAGTCTTGGTATATCGATAGGCTTAAGGTATATCAGCTTTTCACCTTCTACTACATATGTGAAAAAATGTGTGAAAATTGAATTTGTATATTTACTAGGTATTCTAGAATGAAAAAAGGATTTGTCTATATGGCTGGTCAATATAACCTTGTAGTAGAGTATAATAAACCTCTGCTACAAACGCATCAAGACGAAAATCTATGTCAATAGTGGAATATTATATTACCTGTTGTATGAATCGCAGAATGGCTGATAACATCTTCGCTGTTCAAGATCATCCACCCATCTGTACAATCTCAATTGACATCGCTTATTTTTATTCTATTTGTTGAGATCTTCTATTTCTGCTCCAGCTGCATTTTCTTGATCTCTGCCTTTTTCTGTCTCCATTATCGAACCCTCTTTATTTTCCTTTTTATTGACCTTTGTTACCGCAGCAGTTGTTGTTGATTCTTCTGTTATGTCTGTTTTTTGTTGCTCTACCAACTTTAATCCTCTATGTAATTAGCAACTATTATATTATAAAATTCTTTTTATAAATACTATTTAATTGCTACATACTACAAAAGAAGGTTTTTTTAGATTGGACGCTTAAAGCATTCTAATTAGTTTCTCAGCCATTTTTCTGAAATTTCCTGCATGTTAGAAGGATTTAATACCTGCTTCACTCGCGGCGGTTGTCTGAGATATTATCCTCATTATAATGGTTTCTGCTCCGTACTCTAGGAGTAATATAATCTATAATATTATGCCGCTGCTCATCTTTGGATGACGAAAATGGTCAGATGGCATATATATATATATATATATACCATTTAATCTTCTACCATTAAAAGGCCGGCTCATATTATAATTTCTAATAATAAGATATATACATTGAATGACTTTTATTTTTACTTGCCTAAAACAATAAAATTTTTTCTAGAGTATATTTTATGATATTTTGAAACTATTAATACATATGTAGAATTATTATCGTCCATAGTGAAATGATAAAAAGTGATTAATGAAACATTCGATTTGAGAGATACTTTTGCAGCAAATTTTAATCCATTATGCATTGGAAACCCTGGACCGGCGAAATTATTTGGTACGCGTAAAGTAATACAATTAACCGGTGATATTGACCGTGAGACTGGTCATATGACAACAAATCAGACAGAAAAGAAGTTTGGAATATATGGAACAGACTTGGGTGTATCTTTTCTTCATGATGGCAAGCTTTATTTTTTATTTGGCGATACTACCAGAAGAGGACCAGCTTCTGGACTTCCTCAATCAGCTATGCCTGCAGCCCCTTATAATGAAGATGAGACTGACTACGACAGCATAGCTTATACAACTAGCGATCGTGCATATGATGGAATCAATCTTATATTTAATTCTGATTTTCCGCGTGTAGATGATATTTCTCAACTGACTGCAGAACATCCGATAGAGGGTGTTAGTATAGGCAATGACATGTATGTTTTTTTTACTACTGACTTGATGGAAGAAGGAAGGATATTACCTAGGCGAACGGTCTTGGCAAGATCTAATGACGGTGGATATAATTTTGGTAACTCGCTATATACTTTCTCAAATGATAAATTCATTCATGTTTCAATTCAAACAATAAATAATGAGAAGATTCAGGGATTGCCAGATCCAACAGGCAAAGGGTTATTGATCTGGGGAAGTGGTTTATATCGCAAAAGTGATGCTTATTTAGCATATATACCATTAGATGGGATTACAAACAGGTCATCACTTCGTTTCTTTGCAGGCTTTGAGCCAGGTTCATCTATGCCTGTCTGGGAATCCAATGAATCTATGGCTAAAGCTTTATTTTCAGCTGGATGTATCGGTGAACTCTCAGTTAGATGGAATTATTACCTTGAAAAATGGATTATGCTTTATAATTGCAATTTATGTAATACAAGAGGTGTTATTATTCGTTTAGCAGATAAGCCATGGGGTCCTTGGTCTACTCCAAAGATAGTTTTTGATCCCGCTGATGGTTATGGACGTTTTATACATCAACCAGGACGTGATAGCCTTCATGATCGAGATCGAGATCGAGATCTACCTTCTGATTTGGGTTACGAATATGGTCCATATCAAATGACTCCTTACGCTACAGGTATTAAAGGACGTTATACAAAAATATACTTTACACTGTCTACTTGGAATCCCTATCAGGTAGTACAAATGTCTGCAATTATTACTAGCGAAGAGGAAGAAAAAAACCCTCAGCCCTATGCTACTAATATGAATGATAGAAATGATAGAAAATATGCATATGTATCTATCTTATTGGCACATTTAGCAAAAATAAAAAATATAAGTTTAGGAAATTCCATACAAAATAGCACCAATATTGCAGATCATATTGAATGGGCACAATTTCATTCCCATCTAAAATTGCGCTCTGAACTCAAGACTAAATTTCTGCAATTAATTACTAATTTAGTATCTGATAGAGATAAAGCTGATGCGTATACAGCTATGACTGCAGCTATTGTCAGATTAGGATATGATTATCGTAGTTTTAATAATAGTGTCAATGACAGTGTGTATGTAAAATGGGCATTAAATGCTGTACATTCTGGTCATAAGGAATGGCTTATTGATGAGATAAATGAAAAAATAGATCATGAGCATTTTCTACAGAATAACGATTACCTATGTTATGCATATGACTCAGATGATTCAAATGAATTCAAGTATGCCCGTGTGAGTCTTCTTGAATCTAAACTTGCAGATAATGTTGGAATGAAATGGGATCTTCCTTTTCAGGGGTTATTGGATTGTAATTCGCATATTACATGGGCTAGATTTAGATCAGTAGAAGAAATGCGTGAAGATCTTGCATACAAATTTAACCAAATAATATACAAATTCCCTTCTCCAAATCAAATAGCTAAAGTCTACGAAGAAATAACCAAAGTAATACTAGAACTTACGGATAATGTTTCTGATTTTAGGGAGTGTTCAAGTCATTACGAGTGGGCTTTATCTATGATAAATAACAATAAGCAGGAGATAATTATAAGGGAAATATCGAAATTAATCAACAATGAGCATTTCCTTACTTCTGTTCCTACCAATAGATGATGATTGCTTCTGTTAGAATTGCAGAAGAGTCCTGACATCATGGACAATAAATAAATTTTTACACTTTATTGTAAAAATGAAGAAAAGTTGGTTTTATTAATTCATCAGCTACAAACTTCATGATAATCTGAAAGTAATTGCGGGCTTCTACTGAGAGTTGCCATAATATGTTGTTATCATCTAAAAGCCTATCCCCCTCCCTAAAGAGCCCTTTTTTATAAATAGCAGAATGAAATAGCAAAGGATGAGATGGTTAATACATTAAAAAATAAACAAGTTTATCATAATATTTTATTTAAAAATAAAAATATACTTTCAAATAGGACTGAAGAGGAGAATTATAAAGTCATTGACCTTGATCCAAATGAGCTGATATTCTTTGAATATGATTCAAGGGAGAAAAAATATGATATTAAAAATACTGCAAATAGTCACCATAATAATATCATTTTAATAGTTCCTATGCAATAGAGTTATTTCATTGTCACTTCAGTTGTTAGACTATAATAAGGGGTAATAATATCATGATAGAAAACACAAAAGAAAGACCACTGGCAGACTCATCAAGTAGATCGATACCATGTATTTTAAATCTAAAATTTCCTTTCAAGCTTGCAAAGGATCAACATGAAGCAGTTGAGGCGTGGGTTTCTAATAAATGCATAGGATCAATAATATACAGCACCGGGACAGGAAAAACAGAGATAGCATTTGAATGTGCAAGAAGAAGAGCAGAAGAAAAGCTACATCATAGCAATGTAAGCCACAGCAGTCTTGATAATAATGATTCCACTTGTCATTATAATAGCATGATACCATCTTTACTCTGTTTGGTTCCACGAATTGTTCTAGTCGAGCAGAATTTCAAAAGGTTACTGTCTTATCATATACCTAAAGAATCCATAGGCGTATATTTTGGAGAACGTAAAGAAATAAGAGAAATAACAATAAGCACCTATCAGAGTATAATTAACAATTTAGGATTAATTCATAATTCTGATATGATAATATTTGATGAAATGCATCTACTGACCGATTCAGCAATAACTTTAAGAAAGATATTTGATGTTCTACGAGAAGAAGGTAATTCTGCTAATAAAAAAGCATTATTGGGATTAACTGCAACAATAGATGAACAACATCCTAACTACAATACAGTTGTCTCTTTACTTCCACCAGTCAAAAAATATATGATAAGAGAGGCAGTAGAAGATGGAAGGCTTGCAAAACCAATAGTAATACCAATAAAGGTTAAACTAACATTTGAGGAGAAAAAGCTCTATGATGACTACTCTACGAAGATCAGGAATATTTCAGATGAGTTGAATGTATCTGATCCACAATCAATGTCTTCTTTATTGAGAAAAGGAGGTTTATCAGCTAGATTGGCAAGGTCATGGTTTGAAAATGTAAGAAATAGAAAAAATCTGATTAATTGTGCTCAAAATAAACTGTCATCTGCAGCCAATCTGATAGCAACAAAGCATCAATCAGAAAGAATAATGGTATTCAGTGAGACAATAGAATCTATCAAGAAACTGAAGGATATATTAGAAAAGGAAAAGGGAATAAAATCAATGATAATTGAAAGCAAACTAAAATCTAAAGACCGGCAAGATATTCTATGTAAGTGGGGAACAGATTTTTATCCTTTGCTTTCAGTTCACACATTGGAAATTGGATACGATGTTCCTCAGGTAAGAATAGCCATCATATTGGCAAGCACTTCAAATATGAATCAAGCTGCTCAGAGGGTAGGAAGGATATTGAGAAAGGCTGAAGGAAAGAATACTGCATTGGTATATACGATATATCTCTCAGGCACATCTGACTATAACCATTTGGGTATAGTAAAACAAGCAACACAGATAGATGGTAAAAGAAAAGAAGTAAATCATAATAATAGCAAGATTATATCAGCAACAACAATAACAACAAACAGCAGCACATTAGATGCTTTTATGACCTAATGAACACACCATGTAGTAGATAGTAAAAGAAGCAGAAAACTTGTATTTTCTAATAGAATAAAACAAATATACAAATGAGCTATTCTAATGCACATAGCACTATTGATAAAAAATTATATTTAATAGATCTTCCTCCTTTAAAATGGCTTTACTGAATTCGGATAGGAAATTAGGTAATAGATATCTGAATTGAATTGAAAAAAAGAAAGACATTAGCAAAATGATACTATGCACATCGTCAAATGGAATCACCATTATCAATCAGTTAATTTAAAATGAAATATACTAATTACGTAATAATCTGTTCTATTATCATTCTCTGAATCGCTAATTGCAAATTCCTCTGATTGTTTGATGAAAAATAGGGTCGTCATTTGTTTTCTATTGTTCTTGGAAGGAAGGTTAAATCAAAAAACTCTTGCATACATAAATAAATCTAAAGTGTAAATTCTGTTGTTTTTCAGCTGTTGTTATTCCATAAGATATAGAATATTAGCAATCTACCCAAAGCGAGCATCATGTTTTCCTTTACATGGTAGTATTTTGAAAGTTAGTATAATATCGAAGTTATTGCATCTAACTCTTTGTCGTATTATAATAAAATGTATGGTTTGATGATTTGAAATAATTGTGCTATCCTATGGCAACTATAATACCATTGAATATTTCGATGTCGAGAATAATATTATTATTAGAATTTTATTGCTAGAGTATATCATTTTGACATCTAGATGCAACTAATGCATTAGCACTATTATATCTAAGAAGAAATTCATTCTCTCAGTCAGACCGTGATCTAATATGGAGTACCTTTTGCTCTTTGGTTTTTGAAGGCTTCAATATACCATTCAAATTCATCAAGAAATCGTATGACTCTTTTATCATACGTCTCGTCCATCAATTTACCATGTTCATCAAAAACATCTTGTACTCTTGATATTGGAAATGATGAAGATATGGATGGTGCTCCTAACTCTGCAAATATTAATCGTAGATGTTGTGCTGCATTCACGCCACCGAAACCACCAGCAGAATAGGATACAATAGCAGAAGGTTTGAAATAATATTCTTCTAAAAAATAGTCTAGTGTATTTTTCATTGCAGCTGATGTACTATGATTGTATTCCGGAGTGACAGAAAGGTAGCCTTCTGCATCCTTAACTTTATTCCTAAGGTCTCTCAACTTCTCTGATGGGTTTACCATCTCTTTATACATCCTATCCAGTAAAGGCAAGTTAAGTTCTAGAGGATCAATAAAAAATACAATATGGTTGCGGTTCTTCAATCTTTCTTCTATCCAATGGGCAACTTTGATACCTTGACGGTCTCGTCTGACTGATCCAACAAATAGAGCAATTTTAGCCATTATTTTGTCTCTCTCTATCTTTATTGAATTCAAGGTATTTTGTGATATTATCTTTTATGTTGTTCACCCTCATTCTCACGGGGTATGTTCTGAATTAATTTAACCATCTGTGGATCAGCTTTTATTGTCTGAATTAACGCTCCAAAAGATATCAATATTATTTGTTTATTTTCTGCAAAAATGGCTTTGACGATCTCTGCTTTACCTTAGAATAACCTTCATTGTCATTGTTTAGTATATTCGCTGATCAACTTTTCGAGTCTACTATACTTTTTTATCAGTAAGGTCGTCCTGTACTTTTTGTTGTTGTTGTTGTTTTCTCTTATAAAGAGCATTTTCAAAGCTTATGAGAGGTTTTACTTACTAGTCAATTCGTCTTTGCACTTGAGCGAGTTTGCAATATCTATAACAAATCTATATCGAACGTCGCTTTTCACAACTCTATCATAAGCCTCATTTACCTTCTGAATCGGGATAAGTTCTATATCGCAGGCAATGTTATGCTTGCTGCAGAAATCAAGCATCTCCTGGGTTTCTCGGCTCCCGCCTATCAGCGAGCCTGCAAGACTGCGACGAGCACTAGATAATGAGAAGGCACCAATTGACATTTCGTTCTCTGGAAGCCCAACTAATACCATTGTCCCGTCAAGAGCAAGCATGTTCAAGTACTTTTTGGAATCAAGCACAACTGAAACTGTGTTGATCACGAGGTCAAAATATCCTTTGAGCTTCTTGAAAGTATTCGGATCTGATGTAGCATAGAAGTTATCGGCTCCCATTTTCTTGCCTTCTTCTTGTTTTTCAAGAGAATGGCTGAGCACGGTGACTTCGGCACCTAGTGCGTGTGCGATTTTTACTCCTATATGGCCCAGGCCACCAAGACCTATAATGCCAACTTTCTTTCCAGGACCGGCTTTCCAGTGCATCAGAGGCGAATACAGTGTGATACCCGCGCAGAGAAGGGGTGCTGCGCGATCTAGAGGAAGGTTCTCAGGAATCTGAAAAACGTAGTTTTCATCAACTACGATTTTATTAGAATAACCTCCTTGGGTTTGAGTTTTTCCGTCCCTTTCGACTGCATTATAAGTCCATGTCACTCCTTCCACACAATACTGCTCAAGGCCTTTATGGCAAGAGCTACACTTTCTACAAGAATCAACGAAGTTACCGACAGCCGCCCTGTCACCTACTTTGTAGCGAGTCACTTTTGCCCCAACTTGTGAGACAATGCCTACGATCTCGTGTCCTGGAACCATCGGAAAGGTTGATCCACCCCATCCGTTACTCACTTGGTGAATGTCCGAATGGCAAATACCACTGTATTGAATGTCGATAACGACATCATGATCACGAGGTTCTCGTCTTTTAAAAGAGTATGGAGTGAGAGGTGCTTTGGCATGCTGGGCTGCATATCCACAAACTTGAGTCATCATTTCTCTTTTTCTGCTACTCCTATGTTGTCTAAAAATGCTTTCATCCCAGTTAAGAACGTAATCAGCAGGTTTGCCTTGGTTTTATTCTTACAGGTTTACTATTGGTCAACATCAATAAGTGTTGAATAAAGGAGGAAGAAGAGAAGTGGCGATAAAATAGCATGAATTGTATTACAAATCAAGATAGATATAAAATTAGAAAAAAATACAGGAAAAGACAAATTGACATATTAAATGAAGTATTTCATAATTTTTATGCTTTGATAGTTTCATTACTAATTGCAGTATTTCATTGAATTCCAATAGCTCGCACAGGTGAGCCAGAAGCACTTAACAATTTTAACGGTGTAATTATGAGTGTAAACCTTCCGGTATTGAATTTTTCCAAATTACAAAGATTTTCTATTACTAGGATATCATTAGATAATAAAATCTTGTGTGCTGTAAAGCTTGCATCGATTCCAGGATCAATACTAGGACCATCTATTGCAACGGCATTAACTTTCTTTTCTACTAGATATTCTGCGGCATCTGTAGACAGGCCAGGGTTCTCTGATATGTAATTGTCTTTTTCAATCTGGCTTGCCCAGTGTGTAAAAAATACTATTGTATCCTTTTCTTTTATCTCTTCAACAGCAATTATATCATCACGACTAATTGTTTGATTAGATTTCTTTTCAATTTTTAGCAATAATGCATTATTGCAAACGAATCTGTCAATTTCGATTTTATCTATAGTTGCAGCACCTGATATAAAGTGAGAAGGTGCATCCATATGAGTTCCCGTGTGGGTACTCAAAAACATCACTTCAGAATCAAATCCATGAACATCAAATTTTGACCATTTGATAAAAGAAGGTTGAGGAGAACCTGGAAAGACCTTTATGTTTGCGGAAATTCCAAGTGTGAGGTCTACTACTTTCATAAATATTATATCTAATTAATAGTATTATATTAGCTGAATCAAGAAGACTTCCAAATCCATATCCTAATAATAAATAATCCCTTTAACAGTCAAAATTATGATCTAAAAAGTTAAGGAGTAAATGCAAAGATGACTTATTCTCTACTGCCACTCCCATACTTGTCTTATAGCATTTCCAGCTATATCTGATTCATAATTGTAGATGCCCATCTGATTGTCAAGAGAAGCTGAGCTGTCCTGTTGGAGACAATGTCTTAAAAAACATCGATCCGTGGAATACAACTCTGCCTTCAGGAGTAAATTGTCCTATTGCTTGTTGAGTATATGTTGCCATCTCGCCTTGTTGTGTAGTTAGTAGACCTTGTCCTTCACTGTAGATCATACCACCAGAAGTTGGAAGAGTCCATATTGTTCCAATATTTGTAACATTTATGCTATCTCTTATTGTTCCATTACCTGAGAAAGAGACTTCTACCTTGGGTCCATTAATAACATCTATTACTCTTATACTTGTAGCCTTTGTCCTCTCCGTATAAAATGGATCACCTAAAGATGTTATATCGGATGTTGTATTTTGAACAGATGTATTAGTGGCGACGTTTCCTGTTGTTTGTTGTATTGGTATTGTGGCTATAGTAGCCATTGCTTCTTGTCTAATTGCATTATCAATAGATGTCAACAATGTCCATGAAATTACCATAGACATAGCTATGCCTATTGATACTAAAGTTTCGACATTCCTCTTATTCATCCAAATATAAAGGATCATTTAAGATTTATTGGTTCTGTCAACTTCAGGTTAGTTATATGCTCACCTTTCTATTATTTTGTGCTATTTTTTAAACATATTCTCAGCGAGTTAGTAAAATCTTTCTTATGAGGTAATGACTCCAAAACTTATGTAAATTTTTTTTATTGGTATAGTTTATGGTTGATGAGCAGCAGGTTGTGTCATACTGAGTTTATGATAATAATCAACATAAAGCGAATTAGGACAGACAGATTCTCGGCTGTAATAGCATACGGCCTTTACTTGTTGTATTTTTAATTCTCGAAGTTATAGACTACTAGTCCGTAAGTCGTTAGAACCGATTATAAAGAGGAAAACATAAACACACATGTCTGTATTTGTAAATGAATATAGAGGTATTCTAATATAGCGAATTTAGCAACATCTACTTTCAATATTATCAACTAAAAGTTTTAGCTGATTATTAGTTCTATTCTTCTCTACTTCCATATATTTTACTCAGTAGTCGTTTGATTAGAAGAAGAAGGGTTAGGAAATTGTTGATAGAATACTTTTTCTGGTTTTATCTTTAAAATAATTCTTTTCTCTTCAGCAGAACGCAGTGGGTACTTCTCCAAGCCAAGGTATTTTTTTGCAAGTTTGTCAATATGCTCATCAGCACCTGTGTTTGTTTGTTCCACAACTCTACCTCTAATCATTACCATGTGATATGGATTATTGTGTTCTATTATTGAAATTGCTACTCTTGGATCTCTTGTTATGTTCTTCTGCTTCTGTCTTCCTTCAGCAGTATTTATTAAAAGAGTTTTTCTATTGTCAATGTCTATCCATGTAGGAGTAGCTTGCGGTGCACCATCTTTCATTAGAGTAGCCATAAAGGCGAAATTTTTCCCTTCGATAAGTTTAGCAATAGGCTCCGTTATCTGGTTGTTGTCCTCTTTACTTTGGCTCATGCTTTAATATATATGAAATTCTATATAATAAGGTTGATTGTCTTTAAATTCTTCTTGTTCCCATACTCTTAGATGAATTACCCTATAATACAAGATCTTTTGCATCGCGTCGAGAATACAAATTAGTATTTATGATAAGAAGTAGAAATCGCTTTTTCTCCTTCTCCTTGTATAGTTACAAGTGTTAAGTATAACATTTTCTCTATTACTTATTTTCTGCAAATTTCTTTACTGCTTTAATGTACTCTTTTCTTTCACTTGCTGCATTCATGATATCTGTTTTACTTACTAATCCAATTAGTCTTCCTTCTTCGTCGCAAACAAATACTCTTGTCATCTGCTTTCTTGTCATCTGTATTAAAACATCATCAGCTGTTCTATTTGGATTCATTATAATTAAATTTGTTTTTGGAATCATAACATCTATCACTTTTACACTATCTCTTCTATTATCTGATATGCTCATTGCATCCTTAAAAGTAACCATGCCTAACAAATAATTAAAATTATTTACAACAGGAAATGAATCTTTTGCATATACATTAAAGTAATCTTTGATTAAACGATCTATTGTTATATCTTCTTTTACTGATATCACTTTGGTATTCATGATATTGCCTAAACGAACTCCAGATAAGATAGACGATAATTCTTGTTGTGCCAGATAAGATTGTGCTCCGCTATTTAAGAACCAGCCAATAAGTAATAACCACATTCCGCTAATAAATGATCCTGTAAAAACGACGACGAAGCCAAGTGCCATGAATCCATAAGATATTGCAATTCCAACTTTTGCTGCAATCTTTGTGGATTGATCATAGTCTTTCTTCCATCGCAAGAGAGCAGAACGCAGTATTCTACCTCCATCTAATGGAAATGCAGGTATAAGATTAAACCCACCAATAAGTAGATTAACTAATGTACCATAATAAAGCACACCTTCAGCAATCGTTATTGTTACAATAGTATCTTCTACATTAACTTGATTTAAGATTGATAACGATAATGCCAATATACCTGCAATAACAAAACTGGTTAGAGGACCTACAACAGCAATCTTGAATTCTTTTCGAAAATCCTTCGATGATTCTTCTTCCTCAATATCTGATACTCCACCAAAAATAAAGAGCACTATTTGTCGAACTTTAAGTCCATACTTTAATGCTACAAAAGAGTGTGCTAATTCATGTAAGAGAACAGAAATAAACAAAATAACTGCACCTATGACACCCATAATCCAATATGCTATTGCACCAAGGCGAGGATAAATTTCAGGCATAAAACTTGATGCAAGTGTCCAAGTTACCAGGAAAAAGACAATAATTAATGTAAAATGTAAACGTATTGGTATTTCTCTAATTTTTGCTACTTGTAAAGACAGAGTTGTTCCTAGTTATACGTATACTATAAACCTTATAGCAATTTGCTAATATTCATTATAATCTATTCAAAATGAGATTATGTTCTTAAGTTAACAGAACCAATAGCAATCATTAATAGCACAATAATGATGAAAGAAAAGAATTCCTGTAACCCATTGTTCCTTCAAGAACTCCAAGGCATTCTGCAGGCATACTATCAATAGAACATAAAAACTCTATTTCTTTAACTTTGTAGCAAAATGACAATTACGAGTATCAAACATAACAGAATATCTGTACTAGGGCAAGTACAGAATGTTGCGGCGGTGGCATCCGGCTATCACAAAGAGACTGTTGCTTTATTAATCAATCAGCGATATTCTATTTATCATCGTCATCATTATTATCAATATCATGAACTTCTGGATCTTCTTTTGTATAGGTAGAACTCTGAATATGAAATCGTAATCGTGTTGGCAAGTCAGATGGTACTGGCGATGACATCATTTTAAATGCAGTATTGTCGATAACGGTGTCTGTTAAATCTTTTATCATACGATTGTAAAGCTTTTCAGCTTCTTCTAGTATTGTATCTTTGTAATCTTCAATATATTGTGCTAATTTGTGTTCTCCAGATGATGATGATGTAAATGTCGATGATGCGTATTTGTAATCTCTGTAATGAGATACTGTTATTGCCTCCTTTGCTAAAAAAGAAATTAGATGATGATTTTTAGTAGTATTATTCTCATTTCGCAAGGTTTCAATTATAGAGAAAATAGCTTTATGCAGAAGTACTTTACCATCTGTTAGAACATTTTTCCACATATCTTCAACAGTCCTTTTGATTTTAAGATATTCTTTATTATTGCTCTTAACACGCGTTACAAGAGTCTCTAATCTTGATATTTCATTATTCAGACTTTCTGCCTCTTGTCTTTTGCGCTCACAAGAACTGGTATAGGATTTCAGTAGTTCCTTGGAGCATGCTATTTTATCAATCAAGATATGTAATTCGTTATTCGATTGCTGTATTTTAGATTCTACATCATTTGCCTTGATTTTAAGCAATTCACATTTTTCCTCTAAATATGGTAAATCCTCATTAGCAATTGCAAGAGCTTTAACCATATGCATCCGACCCATTCCTCTTTCCTTATAGCGATTCCAGAATTCTACGAAATCCCCAATATTGTCGTCTCCAATCTCTTCATAAATTAAATTGACTTTGTGTAATCCCTTGTAGCTTCAAATACTCTCTGTACAATTTTGTTACTTCTGGCTCTCTTAGGTTTAGTATGATAGCGACTTCTACAGTTGTCTTACCTTCGGAAAATAGCTGGTAGGCTTTGGAAGATAGCTCTTGATCTTTATACTTTTGTCGTCTGGCTTCTTCTTCCTTTATGATAGCAGATATGTCGCGAATTGACATTCTTTCTATTTCGCGATTTCAGCGTTGTCTTTCTCTGATTATAGTAAAGATCGATAACTCGATTTTTTCTTTCTTCAGTGATTGTCATTATTATATATATATACTTATAAAGGAAGTTTGATTTTGCTTTCATTATAATACTTAACATTTCATTATTACCACTACTTTCTTCTTTATAGTAACGATTCGTGAAATACTATGTTTGAGCATATTTATGATTTTACAATAATAGCATTGAAACCTGTCGAGAGAGAGCAAATAAAAGTGACAGTAGCACATATATGAATCAGAATTATTTGAACTATGCAAAGCAGATGAAAGACTATGATCCTTTATCTAGCTTACATAGATTCATGAGTTTTAAGATATCTGTTCTATCTCTGGCTCATCAACATCATCATTTACTCTTTGAATCCAATCTGCCAGTCTTTTTCGTCTCTCGTATAGATCTTCATTTGGTACCGTAATGTACCAGAAGTGAGTTGAGACGATATTTGTAGGTAATTGGGACTTTGAACTGAGATTAATGGGCCAGGTTGTTTGTGAACGTTATCGACACAATTTGCGCCCGCCACGTGAACGATTGTAACGCATGCACATTGGGTCAGATTTGAACCCTCAGTTCGTATTTCCTGTATTTTCGGCGTTTCATATTAGTTAGAAAATAACTCTGACAAAGATTTTCTTGTACTTATGAAAGAAAGGAAGGTTGATCATATCTTCTTAGCAAAATCCCTATAAACAAATCTAATTTAATTTAATCTGCAGCCTACACTTTATAACGTATGGTTTATCACAAACAATAAAGAGCAAGAGCAAATGATATGCGTGGCATTAATGTGAAAGAAAACCTTAGTCTAAGATGTCATTGCTATGGTTTTAATATTCAGTAGGAAAAAAGGATCACTAATAAGCTCTTAAAGTTAGACACGATTATCTTAGTTACATTGTGACTATTCCTGAGTAATCGCAGTCAAGGCTAAAAATTATACTTGTTAAGATTACACTATAAAGGAACGAAATGAATACTTTAATCTATTAGTTTTATTTATAAACATCATCTATATTATTCTCTATACATGCGAGTACTGAAAAGGAGGCCAACTTTGTTATATCATTCCTCTTAGCGGTAACATCATCAGTATCACTGGACGATATCCGTGCAGTTAGTGGAGGAAGAGAAACCCTTCATAGGACTTCTTGACTCTGCAGGTGTCTTAAAGGAAATTTTGGTGAGCAAATAAAAGTAACAGATGATGTTTGTGTCAAGTTTCAGCGGATTATTCAGACTGCAAGGATGTGACAAGTTGGTCTTCAAAGCAGCCAGAGAAAGTAACCTTTAGCATTGACTAAATTCTCTCTCTTCTACTTTTGCTTCTGTGTAGCCAGCGAAGATGCCTTGCGAGACCTTAGTGCAAGATATAGGAAGATTAATCCTATCACCGCTCCTACAATTGCCCAATGATAGGAACTAAAGCCCTCGATCAGTATGGGTGGTGGCTTTCCATATCCGAACACAGGGTATATTGAAGGCGGCTGACTGCCCACAATGGTCAATCTTATGTTACACCTGTTAGCAAATAGTTATAAATAAGAAAGAAGAAACACATAGCCAGTCAACTTTAAGTTTATCTCAATTTAACATTAACTCTATTTTTAAATCTATCAAGAAGATGGATAAGAAGATTAATAGTTAATTACAGTTAATATTATTACAAAAATGTCTGAAATCACGACCATAAATAATAGAAGGAAATATTCTAACAGAAAAGAAGAAGAAGAACAAGAAGAACTCTACATTGACACAGCCGAAGCTGAACACATAGAGATGTATCTAAAAGCAATATGGTCAATTAGCGAAAGAAAACAAGAAGTCAAAGTTAGCTCGATTGCTAAACTACTAAATGTAACACAACCATCAGTAGTCCAGATGCTTCATAAGTTAAATAATGATAATTTAGTTGAATATAAGAAGGGCAATATAGTACAACTGACTACCGAAGGAGATAGAATAGGAAAACAGATGATCCGAAATACTAGGTTGCTTGAAGTAATGATGAAAGATGCCTTAAGGATAGAAATTGATGAAGAATCAGAGATGGTCTGTGAGTATTGAAAACATCATGCAAACGCCATTCTAGTCTGTATCTAGCCGACTTTCTCTGCATTGAACGAATGAATTACTAAAGTATCAAGAGGAACTATTTCTGTAGATTTTGGAATGGTTTCAAGATAATCAGGATGTGCTTTTATCCATTCAAGCCAAAACGTGACAGATAGAAATGTTTCTACATTTTGTGTACGATTATATACAAACTCAGATAAAGTACTCTACAACTTCGGGGCTTTGAGGTATACCTCATGTTCACCACATGACGCTAAGCCATAAAGTATCAAACTTGTTAACTTTTCTGGATGCATAAGCATCATAATCAATCGATATGCCATCAGCCATATCATACTACGAACATACAAACGACATACAACCAAAATATTACTAATATTCTGAAATCTCTCTATAACAAGACTCTTGCTTTATGCATTTTCTTTTTAAAACTAATTAAGGATAATTACAGCATCCCAAACAATACAACCAAAGCAAAGATTATTTGCTTGTAATGACTGTAATACTAGAATAACTATTCCAGAGAAAGGTTGGTTCTAATAAATTAAGATAAAAATGTACTAGGGTATATCTCGAGAAGACATATTCATTGCTTTGTGAAACATGCTATTGATGTGGTACATTTATTTTGATAAATCTAGATTTTATCTACAGAGAAATGTCCTTTGTTCTGCTTTAAACACAGAAATGTCAAGCTTTCCTATTTTTATTCTGAATGAATACTTTTACCTTTAATTATAACAATAAACTGGAGTTAGAATTTAACTCTAGAATTTTTGAAACCTGAGACAGGAAGAAGAATAAGGAACAATCAGTAGATGAAGAAACCAATACAGCAACGAATAGACGTCTTTTGAAAGGTTAAAGAATTAGATAAGAGAGTTTTTTATTCTACCTTTCTTAGATTTTACGACATCCGTTTGTAAGATTTATTACTCACCATGGTAGAGCAATAAACGGACTGTACTTGTACCAGTAGCAGCTAGACAGTATTTTACTGCAACTTTGTGCAGGAAATGAATTTATTGCAGATCTATCAGTTGCCACGCACACCACCATCGCTTCAAACGCCACAGGTAGTGCTGATTTTGAACCTACTGCGGATGGTAGTTGTTTAGTTGTACGGTGGGATATTGCAGATATTTTGCGGTTATTACCCATGATAAGACATTGGTGGGTAGACCATGGTATATTGTTGGGAGTACTATAGGAGTAGCAGACAGACGCAGTGTTTATGGCCTTTTGGATTATATCTAGAGTACCAAATCCAATTACAGGAGTTGCCCTACCTAATAATGTATTAGGTTATGCAACAGAAGCAGTACAGGTTTGCGTTTATTGTAGTAACTTTAATAATAATAGCTAAAGAGAAAACAATACTACAAACTATTGCTAATCAGCATAAAACTAGTAGATTCTAATTCAGAGAGGTTAATCCTATATCACTATATGAATTTGTAACAAATTGAGGCAAGAAATAGATATTCAAAAAACAAGTAAGGGAGAAGATATAGTAAATGCAGCTATGGCATATGCTATTTTTTTTAGACCTGTTTTTCTGTAAGCAGAAATTGATAGTCCTAACAGCAAAAGGGAAAGTACCTGTACTGCTTATATAGATGATACCTTTTGAAGTACAACTAGGTCAATACAACCAGAATGATTAAGAGAACTATAGTCTATTGAGAATCTTCTGATTTGTCAGTAGCAATTCCTCTACTCTATTACTCGGTTATCCAGATACTAGGATAAAATTCTTCAACCATGACACATTTATTAAGGAAACTGGACGAAAAGATAGTAGATATCTTTTAGATTTTCCTTTTAGTCGCGTATATTATCTTGTAGGAAACCAATCGTTTAACAAGCCAATTTACAGATGCAGCCGATATTCCAATGCTGTTTACTATATCTAGTCTGTGTAGGATTTTTACGTACCAGAAAACAACATGAGTATTTCTCGTGCAGCCTCATGAATTAAAACTTGTAGTATGATTCTTTTCATTATCTTAAAAACTCCACGAAGAAAATGAAATTGATACGAGCTGGTCTAGAAGAAGTGATCCTTGCATTTATTTCTAGTTTAAGTAATAGGTATTGAACAGAGTTATCAATATGTAGTTCATCTAGGTGAGGCATAGATGACATTGCTTTGTAGAAAGTAGATGGAGTTGATATAGAGAATCACAGTGCTCTAAATGAGAAAAATAGCATGATGACCTGCTCAGCAATATAGAGCCTTAATTTAAGGTAAGAGTATAGATCGATTACTCAGGAGTTAGAGCGAACCGTCAGGATCTAAAGGTAAGAATTTATGTATTAAAATGAAGGCAAAAAAAAAATATCACTCTGCATCAAGTGTGTTGTTCAGATTTTATCAGTAACTATTTTCTCTCTGATCAATTTGAACGTTAATACGCGAAGAGGAAAGAATTTCTTAGCAGGGATGCAAAGTGCATTTCTTCTTGGTTGTTGTTGCTCTGATAGATCTGCTTCCGATGTTTTATTATTATACATTTCGTCATCGATGAGAACTTAAGTCACGTATATTAGCATGAGATCTACTTAACCTAAGTTCTTAAACACTCTCTAATGGATATTATGTCATAATAATATTACGTATACTATGTTATATGCTAATAAAGAAGCGTTTCTATATCCATTTCTGGGACTTGGTTCGTCGCAGAGATATGCCTAATTAGCTATATGCCAAACAGTCACATGTTGATAGTTTTTTTCCTTCATAGTGATGCAACAGTCTTCTTTAACTTTCTTCAAATTTAAAATAATAAACAGTATAATTCAAATCAATACTTTCTTTATGAAAGTTAGCTTTACAATTTTCAAAGATAGAGGTTAATATCTACGTTTGTTTTTCTTTTGCTTGTTGTTATTATAATGATTGTTGTTATTATATTGATTTCTAGGTATTCTTTCCTTCAAAGCATCTTTTATCATAGGAACTAAAGCTTCTACAACCATACTAAAGATTTGTTCTCCAAATTCAGCTGTACTCTTGGTTGTATCTCTACCTACTATTCCAGATCTTGTGTATTGATCCATTCTATATTCAAAGAATGTTTTGTAGTCTTTTTCATCAACTGCTTCTGTCATCTTTACTAAATCAGGTCTTGCTGCTAATACACAAGATGTTTCTCCTATATTTGCATGTACATATGAAGGAAGAACAGGACAATCTTTCGTAGATTGAGCCATAATCTGTGGAGTGGTTGCCCACCAATCCAATACCCTTACTTGTAAGTCTGGAAAATCATAATGTATATTTTCTCTAGCTGAGTATATCGGACCCCAATTCCACATATGACCATTTAAAAGAAGGATCTTTCGAATATTGCTTCGATACAGCCATTCTGCAATATCAGATATCATCCTTATCATAGTTTCTGGTCTAATGGATAATGTTCCTAGAAAGTTGCCATGACTTTGTGAACATCCATACATCAAAGGAGGAACTACGGGTACTCCTGTTTTAGCAGATACTCTTTTTGCTATTTCATAACAGTCTATTGTATCTACTGCCATTGGTAAATGTGGACCATGCTGTTCACAAGCGCCAATTGGCACAATTACCATATTCATAGTTTTTGTTAGTTTTTCTACATCTTTGTATGTCATCTCTTCCCATAAGATAGGCTTATTACCTTTATCTGAAATCATTATTTTGTCATCATATCATGACATTTTAAAAAATATTGTTGGTAGTAGTAGTCGTCATCATCATCGTCATCGGCTATAGACAATGTCATTATATTTTCCTCCTCTACTTGTTTCTGTTGTTTTACATATACACTACTATAGCAAACGTATCTACAGCTATATCTGGTGGCCCGCTGAACTGACCATACCATGAGTATACTATATTCATATTTTATTATGAATTTGTCATCATTTATCTATATTTAATCAGTTTCTATCTTGAATAATACTTACTAGACGCCAAAGAGATCTGTATCTTGCCATTAGGAGAATAAGTGTAATTAACACACGTCATACCGATATATTCTTCCAGTAATTTTGCTCTATTTCTTTGCTGAATTGCTCTGTTTATGTCTGCGTCTATAATAATATCATCATAATATTTAGGTTCAACATTAACTTGTAACTGTATTTTTGGTATGTATAATGGAGTAGTTCCGCCCAATAACTGTTGGAGCAAGATACGATAGCACGACTTGTTCTAAAATGGTGAGCCTTGTAGTAAAGTAAAACGACACAGGATAAGACTACATTTGTTATACCCGTTCAACAACTTATCAAAAGTTCTTGATAGAAAGACTACACTACCTATTTGACTAAACCAAATAAAACTATATGCGTTCTTTTCCATATCAGTAGAATATTTCTGCTATAGATAGAGACAGATTCAATAATAAAAAATTCTTCTATTGACTTCTATTCTTGACTTTCAACAACAATAATAATAATCATCAAACAAACTTTGATGTAGTTTTTTTGTAATTTTTATAAAATAAATACCCTCCAAGTCCAATCACACCAGCACCTGCAATAATAAAGATATATGGTATTGTATTAATTCCTCCTTCTATATACTGTTCTTTAATCTTTGGGACTAACATTATCGAAGCCACGACCATTCCGACGATCAGCAAAATACCCGTTACTATAAGAATAGTAGCAGCAGATCTTGACTCATCTGTTTTTCTCACTCCAAAGACAACTCCTGCAAGTATTATGCTTGGAACACCCGAAATAGAAATAATTTGATACACTGCTGGGCCTGGAGCTACATCTCGCTCAGGGCCTTTTTCATCTGGGCCAACTAGAAAATTATAAAAAGATATGATTAATGCAACAAACATTATTGCCATCCCAAAGGATCCAAGTGCAGTCCAAGTCTCTAACTTCATATTACAATTATAACATTTTTTGTTTATCTTTGTTGCTATTTAATTATATGTCTGCGCTAGTTCCTATCTTCACTCATTGAATTATGAACTCCATCCATTATTATATCAGATTTTTAGACTTTATTATTATTAGTAGAGCTATTAAATACATTGAATAATGGCTTTTCAAATCTAAGAAAGACTCTGTTGACTTAATATCCATAGATCAGTATATTCTAATATTATATTAATTGGAAGTATACCAAAACACATACCAAGCTATAATTAAAGTTCTTACCTATATTTTAATTCTAGAAGCTATAGGCCTCACCTCTACTATCTATAATTGGATTATTATTACTATTGAATTTTACATGTTTTTATACACATAGTTTAAAAATTATAAATAGGCCTTCTTTATATTAACAAAGAGATGAACAAAAAAAATATTATATCCATTCTTGGGTGTAGTTTTCTTGTTACAACGATATTGTTATTATCGACAAATAGTAATATTGCTTTCAGCCAACAAGAACAAGTACAAGCCTCTCAACCACACGACTCAGTAACAGTTCTAATGGAGGGGAAAACTATTCCAGGGAGAAACTTTATTCACTTATATGATTCAACACCCTCTAGCATATCATCAGGACATGTAGCAGCTCATCTCCCTTGCGATGGCGGCGGAGAAGCAACAGTTCAAGTTGTAGGAGGTATTGCACCTGACGTAGCGCCACTTAATATGACACTTGTAGATCAAATGTCTACTCTAGGAAATATTTGTATGTATCATGTTGATATACCCCAACAAAATGGTACGAGCATAACTGATATTGCATTGCTAAATCCGGCAGAGCAAAGTATTATACTCCCTGCTGCAACATCAGTTGTGATACATGTATCGCAGTTTGCAGCAGCAGCAGGTGGAGAAGAAGTGCATACAGCAGCAGGACATTAGTTTCAAATAAATTCTAAAACATAAAAAAATCTTCTTTATGGTTGTATTAAACTACATCCATAATATAGATGTCCTCTGAAAATAAGACTTACAATTGTAGTCAAGATAATAATCTCTTTTTCCTATTAATAGTTAGTTGTTATCATGATCACGCCTAATCTAATAATTATCATTAACTATCTGTGATTATTTAATAAAGATGTAGAAGTACTCCATAGTATTTAAAACCAAAAACAAAAACAAGCCAGAGAATATATATCATTAAATATAGTAAGGAGAAATTTAAAACCGACATACGGTTTGGTCTGTGTGTATACGCTATATCTTTTCTTATTTTTTGTATATTCATAGCAGCTGTTTTCTTTCTTTCTTTCTTTCTTTCTGATACCACTAATCTTATTATTCATCAAGCAAAAAATCTTCCTCTTGCATATGCTCACATATTTACAGATACAGAAAATGTGGGTAATCCTTATCCAGCTAGAAAATAGTACCAAAAACAATTTATCTTTAATAATAGATATAAAATCAAAAACAATGCTATTGCGTTCTAAACTTAAAGAGAGATGGAAAATGCTTCTTTTACTTGGAGCAATCTGGATTCTAATCATTTTTCCTATTCCGTTCTTGCCTGCTTGGGGATATCCTATCGATGAAACTTCTTTAAGAACACTAATGATCATAACAGCTGTTATATCAATACCATTTACTCTTCTAGCAATATTTATGAATGATGGAAACAGAGAGCATTCAACATATTAAAACGATTGCTCTTTAGGAAAAGTCTATAATGGAAATAATGGAATGTTGTTTGTATATATGAAGATGCAACAAATTTAGTATTTTGGATGAAGAATATGTATATGCCTTTAGTTATGATTTTTGTTGGAAGATCTTAGAATTGTAGATATCAAAGAAGATGTTCAACCCTGTCTGCAAGAGGATATCTGTCCTTCTTATCCCTCCAAACAACCTGCAAAGTATGTTCTAGAAGTAAATCAGTTTTGTACAGCAAAATGAAATAAGGGTCGGAGATAGGTTGCAAATTTAAGTCCAATAAAGAAAAAAGGAGTTGAACCCACTATTAGTGCTTGGTCGAAGAGAGTTTTTCTGGCTGCTGTATCTTTTTGATTGATACTAGGATTAGAACAGCTGCTATGATAGATACAACCGTAGCACCTATGAATGCAAGATGGAAGCCTCTGTTCAATGCAGCGATTTGTTCAATTCCGATATTTTGCAGAGTTTCAGTATGGCCAGAAGATATAGCAACCATAATTGCAAGACCAAGTGCCGAACCAATTTGGTAGCTGGTGTTTACAAGGCCGGAGCCTAATCCTGACTCTTCTTTGCGTATATTTGATACTGCTGCTGTCAGCACAGGTATATAGGCTAGCGACATTCCTAATGCAGCCACTAAGGATGCAGGCAGGACATAGATCATATAGATTAGATTTTCATTACCAATACTGTTGTTACTATTATCGGAGGCAGCAGCAGCAGATGGCGTTCCGCTAAAGAGGACCATTGCAATAGCCAAGAGTGCCATTCCAGCAATCATGTTCTTTTTGAGACCAAAGCGATTTACTAGGCGAGGAGTATAGGATATCATCAAGACCATGATCATTACTGTCATTGGTAGCAGCGCAAGTCCGCTCTCCATGGGGCCATAGCCTAGTATCTGTTGTATGTAGAGATTTAAGAAGAACCACATCGGGATCCACGCAGCGCCTAATAAGGCCATTACAATATTGGAAGCTAACAAGTTGCGTGTTTTGAATATATTCAATGGAATCAATGGCTCTTTTTTACGTCTTTGTATTACTAAGAAGGCACCAACCATAACAGATACACTTGCCATAAGGAAGATAGTTTGCATAGACATCCAACCAACATCATTAGCAGTAACAATCGCATAGACTAACAAGACAAGAGCAGAAGTTATAGAAACAGCTCCTAAATAGTCAACACTTCCCTTTCGTTTGATTGCTCGAGGTAGTAACTTAGGAGTTAGGGCTAGAACTGCTATAGCTATAGGCACATTGATAAGAAACACCCACGGCCAATCAAGCCATGCAGTAATTATTCCTCCTAAGAAGACGCCAGCTGTTCCCCCTGCTGGTGCAGACGCGCCCCAGATGCCCATAGCCTTATTCATCTCTAACTTGTTGCTGCCAAACAGACTCATGACCATTGAGAGAGCAGAAGGAGCGATGAGTGCTCTGCTCCCAAGCCTTGAAGAGCCCGAGCAGCAATCAGAATAACTCCAGAATTTGCAAAGCCAGCAATAACTGATGCGATTGTGAGTGTTATGAAGCCAATTATGAAGATTTTTCTTTGTCCTAAGATATCTGATAGGCGGCCACCAAGAAGCAACAAAGCGCCAAATACAATTACATAAGCATTGAATATCCATTGCAGATCAGTTTGAGAGAAGCCAAAGTGTTGCTGAATAGTTGGTAATGCTACTCCTATGATCGATGTGTCTAAAATCACTACGAACTGGGCTAAAGAGAGTAGAGCTAATGCCTTCCATCTACGAGGATCTGGAATCGCTGCAGCTGTTGTTGTTGTTGCTGCTCGGCTGTTGATGTGGATGATTTTGATGTCATAATCTCACTACCTCCTCCATTGGTGTTTGTAATTTTCGGGTTAAGTTTTGATTTATGGCTTTGCTAAGTATTTTGTTCTCGTTGTCATTGTTGTTGTTTTCTTTATTCTTCTTTTTAGATATATTATTCATATTCTTAGTTATAATAAGGAGAAATATAACACCTAGAGTTTACAATTGTAAATGACCTGCTTTCATTAATGATTTATTAATAGATCATATTATGCTAATTTGGAACGTACATATGCACACATGTTTATGAAGTCCTATCCTTTCAAATCTCAAATTTTACAATTGTAAGCATCTGTTGTTATACATGTGGCTATCTATCTATACAATATGATAAAAAACCTAATGGATAAAATATTTGTTAGAGAAGAAGATAAGTTCATACCTATGGGACATGGCATTGACCATGATGCTAATAATAGTAATCATGGCGAACATCAAAACGATAAACAGCATAGCCAACATCATCAACAATTACCAATCTCTAACCATTACAATGTGAATCTGCAATACGATTCCATTACTCCAGAAGCTGGAAGGCAAACTAAACTGATTTTATCTGTGACAGAGCAAAAATCAGGAGATCCTATTAGAGAATTTGAACTTGTACATGACAAACTGATGCATCTTATAATTGTAGGCCAGGATCTTTCTTATTTTGCTCATATTCACCCAACATTTGAAGACAACGGCGAAAGCTTTACTATAGTCCATACATTTCCAGAATCTGGCAGATACAAACTGTGGATTGATTTTAAACCAAAAGGTGGAAATCAAACCCTTGTGGCATTTAGGATTAACGTTACAGGTCACCCCATTCATAAGCCTGCAGCGCTTGTACATGACAGAAAATATACCAAGGAATCATTAGATAGAAAATACCAAATTAGTTTGAAATTACCAGAAAAGCTTGCAGCCCATAATGATGCTGATATTGTCTTTAGTATATCAGATGTTGAAGGTAGGCCAGTAACTGACTTAGAACCTTTAATGGGAGCAGGAGGGCATAGTGTTATTATCAGCAGCGACATTAGAGAGTTCCTACATGTGCATCCTACTGAAGAGGTAGAACATAGTTGGAAAGGTGGACCTGACATATCTTTTAGAACTAACTTTCCAAAACCAGGACTATACAAAGCATGGGGACAATTCCAGCATCAAGGCAAATTACTCATAGCAGATTTTATTCTGGAGGTTATCTAAGCTTTTATTTATCATTAAGAATATTTTGATAATCACACTATGCGTCTACTCATTAGTGTTAAAGCAAAAATGAATAAACAAACCTTAATTTAGTTTGTGGATTTAATTCTCTTGTTGTAATTTTGTATTATTCTCCTCCATTGCAAATTAGCGTTATTCCACCAAAGACGTTAAAGGAAAAGGTCCTTGCCAATAACATGGTCATATTTTTATATTTTTATATTGAGAGTTATTTCAAACTACACACATGTTTTTGCATAAACCATTTGTATCCTTTTGTCTGCATTCAGGAAAGGCCCAATTATGTGTATGTTCTATTCTATAGATACTCTGCTGAGCTGTGTGGATGACGGCCCTGAAGGATCTGAATGCTCTATGGAAACACCTGGAGATCATCAAGACAAATATAATACAGAGAATGAAAAAGATAGTATGCACTAGGTAAAAATTACTCAGGATATTGCATAAAATACTACAAACATTTTGAAAGCAGAGGATAATAGAAACTATGGCATGTCTCAAAAGCCTTCAGTGCCTTCAGGATCTTCAGGAGTATTTGCAGAAGAAATCTTAGTTTGAATGCTTGCTTTTGTATTGTATTCTCTATCAGCTCTTGATACTATTTCTGGATGAAATATAAGGAGATTTACTTTTTCTTTATGCTTTCTTTTCGATCCAAACTTATCGCAATGATATCTGTAATTGTATTTATGTAAATAGTGCCATAATCTGATGGAGGGGTATTCATTGGGTTTCCTCTCATCTGATGTACGTAATAATTGATGTACCGTCGATACTATGTACCATCAATACTATCTTTTATCAAGTTCCATAACTTTGAAGCAGATATTTGATTTTCATACTGGGAAATTGCATTAGCAATCATAGGATAAAGTGCAGTCTCAATTGTATTTTCTTTCCTCTGATTCTTTTACAGCAAGCAATAAGTACAATGGCTTTAGCATGTATCAAAATATTATAATATTGTTAGAAAAAATAATGAAAAACATCTGAAAGTAAAAAGACCTAATAATATATCTATACACATATAAATACATATATATTTTATGTTAAAATTTGTTAAGGGATAGCATAATAGTACTTAGCTACCTCTATTATAGGATAAACTCACTCTTTTAGAATTATGACAAGTTGCTCTATCCATACAGATTTTTTCGATGATAGTTGTGATGTGTGTAAGAAGGAATATAGTGAATTAAAAGGATTAAATACGTCGGACGCAAATAACAGTCAAAGTAGTTACAATAAGGATAAGAATCAGGACAACAACAAAAAGTACAAAGAATTTACTGAAGAACGGGCAAAACAACTGTACGAAGATTTACTACTACAATATCTCAAAAGCTCCTCTAATGAGATCGAAGCTGCAGAAAAAGCTAAAGGTATCATTAGAAAACAGTGTAAAATACGAGATATTCAATTATGGCCTTGGGTTTAATTATTAATTAAACTATCTTCAATAACCATACAGTAATCTCTTTCGTTATCTGCATAAATTTGATCAAAATCAAGGAATTAGATTAATAATAATTGATACATATTATTATGAATTTTCTTCACAGTGGACACTAAACTTTTCGAAATTAAAAAGAACAATTGCAGTACAACCTGATCCTCAATATATCTAACTGGCATAGAAGAATATTGAAGATAAAGTGTCCTCGCTTTCATTCTTTTGTAACAATTGTAGGTGTACGAGTTCTAGCTATCTAACAGTGCAAGCAGAATCAAAAAGGGGTATTTGGTTTCAGTAACTGAAAATACTAAAGGAGCAGATGCTCATAAGATCGTCGACAGAAGCAGAGTTAGAATGAAAAAAGACTACTCGTATATAACCAGTAAATTTCTGTTATGTCTGCTTGGGTTAGAACTATGCTGATCCTGATCAAAAAGGTCGATGACAGGATATTTCTATCGAGATAGCAATATCAAACGATTACTGATATATTCACAATTTTTTTAACACAACAATACTTGCATGTTTTGTTTACGTGTAGAACACAGACATAATAACATCTTGGAACATCTATACTTATCCGTAAAAATTTCTTAAAGGACACATCCCACCTCTGGGCTCATGAACAGACGTAAATTTAGTACCAGATTCTCAATTATTCGTCTTTGTCTTATTATAGGACTAGTAGTTAGTATAGCAGCAACCGCTGGTCTTACTGCTCCATCATCGGCCCAGAAAGGACAAGTCACACTTACAGCGATACTTGAAGACCAAGGCGATCCGGGAAGATGGCAATCTTTACTTCAACCTGCAATGCAGGAATTAAGAGCGAGATATCCAGATATGGATATTCAGCTAAACTATACAACTTATCCATATGACAAGACTAGGGGTGAGCTATTAACAGCAATGTCTAATCAAACTCCTATTGATCTAATCAGTGTTGATCAAATTTGGCTAGGCGAGTTTGCTGAAAAGGGATTATTAACAGACCTCACCAGTCGTGCTGAAATTTGGGGAAGATCTTCTGAGTGGTATGAGATGCATTGGGATGGTGGTGCGTATAATGATAAAATCTATGCAATTTGGGCATGGTCTGACATAAGAGGAATGTGGTACTGGAAGGATCTACTAAATGAAGCAGGTGTTGATCCTAATTCGTTAAAGACATGGGATGGATATATTGCCTCTGCAAAGAAGCTCAATGCTGCACTAGAAGATAAGGGAATAGAAGGAATGCATCTTGTTGCTGCTGGTCATTCTCCAGATATGTCTTTTTATCCTTATTTATGGATGCTTGGTGGCGAGATACTTGAGTGGAAGAGTGGACATCCATCGAGGGGCACTTACTGGTATCCAGCGTATAATAGCACAGAAGGGTCAGGGCTCTAGAATTTATCAAAGAGCAGGTTAATGCAGGTATAAAACCGCAGAAGAATCATTTCTGGGGTAAGGAGTTTCTTGATAGAAAGTTTGCGGTCATGTTAGAAGCATTACAGCATCATGTACATTTGAATACTACTGAACAAAAGCAGGATTTCGAAAAGAAAGTGGGTTTCTTACCAATGTTTCCTGTACCAAATCAAGGTAATCAAACTGCGAGTTTGATGGGAGGATGGCAAATGAGCATCCCTACAACATCGAGAAATAAGGACTTGGCATGGGAGTTAATCACGATAATATTAGAACCAAAGATACTTGTCCCTTACTTGGCGAAACATGGAAACCTTCCGACACAGGTGCCCATAGGAGAAGGTCCTTATTCATCAGAACTTAGTAGATCAATCCCATACTATGAGGAATTGATCTCTATGATCCAGATCGGCCGTATCAGGCCTAGCATACCCATGTATCCGGAAATATCTGATCATATTAGACAGGCACTTGACGAAGTTTTCTTTGCTTCAAAAGAGCCTGAACAAGCATTAGATGATGCGGCTGCAAAGTCTGCAAAGGTTTTAGGATGGTAAGCTCCATCTTGATAATTGTAAATGTTGAGGACATCTACAAGTAGTAGAAAATCTCTTTCTCCATCTTCTCTGCCCTTACAATATCAATTGCATCTACCAAGAATCATTTTACTCGTAGCAATGTATAGACTTGAAATTTAGCAGTAATTATAAAATTGTCAAGTTTTTCAAACCAATTGCTAACTGTAAATACATAGAAAATTCTGTAAAAAAAGAATCAATTTCGATATAATGAAAAACTTTAGAGCGAAACTCAAATCATTTGTGGAGTTCTTCATAGTACAAGGATAAAATGATACCTGACAAGCAATATATATATATATATATATAAATATACATACACACACAGCATCCCAATATAAAATTTCAAGTAACTTAATTTAGGACATTCCTATGGATGAGGATAATCTTTATGTTGTTGTCATAGAATGAGTGAAGATCTTGGCAAAAGACTATAATCAGTATATGCCGCATTCTTGAGAAAACACGTAATGGAGAGGGTACTGCTCATATCTATCTCTCTGACTCTCTTTAGTCATTATCAATATCTCTTTATGACTTTAATTTTCCCATCTGAATTGTACCATAATTTTTATTCTAATGAATGAACTTGACCTTCTCGTTAACCTTTTAATAGCATAGATTATAGATATGATGGTATGAGATCATTAGCGTGTCGTGAAGCTGGCTTTAATTGCGATTATACAATGAGAGGAGATAGTGAAGACGATATATTGAGACAAGGAAAAGAGCATGCCACAAAAGAACATGGCATGACTGAAAAGGATTTTACTCCTGAGTTTATAGAAAAAGTAAGAGGATTAATTCGGCAAGTCTAATTATTACACTATATATAATTTATTTTATATAGATTATATTATAGTGATCTTTGAGATTTTATGTAGTTGTTATCAGAGAAAGATTAGTTATTAACAAATTAATTATTATTTGAGTTTCTAGTATTTACGTTTGTTTTAGTTGTAAGATTTAACGATTGAATGTCACACGTTGAAACCTTTTTTTACTTCCAGAGAGGCTATTGTTTTTTAAATGTAATGTCAACATATGAGATATCTAGTGCTGTTAATACTATAATGAAGGTGGGGCAATAATAATACTCATTGTTGGTATTTCAGTCCAGCTATCGAAATATTTTATGGCCATTTCAACAACAACAACTACAAAAAAGAACAGAATATATAATTTAAATGATTGCCGAATTTCTCTAGACAAAATAACAAGTATAAATCATAAGATTATTGGACATATTGATAAGGGTTTTAAAGCCTTGTTAGTAGATAGTTATTGTGTAAGAGCATCTATGAACACAAATAAGGATAGCAGTAGTAAGAGAATTAAGAAAATTAATAACGATACTAAATTAATCTTTACAGTCGTCATTGTATTTTTATCTGGTATCCAAGGTTTAATCTCATTCTCTTCATCTTCATCTTCTTCTTACCTTGGAGGTCTTGGAGGTCAAGTATTCGCACTACAAGAACATATTAATGATAATGAAAAAGATAAGAATAACAACGAACTTTCGCTTTCAAATCTAATAAAACAAGGATCTCCTCATCTAGGTGATCTCTCAGCACCAATTACTATAATTGACTTTAGTGATTTTCAATGTTATTTGTGTGCTAGATATGTGAAAGAAACAGAGCCAATAATTTATGAGACTTATATTCAGACAGGTAAGGTTAACTTAGTCTTTAAACATTTACCTAATCGTGGTTCTGATTCTATGGGCGCTGCAATTGCAGCTCAATGTACAAATGATCAAGGCAAGTTCTGGGAATACCATAAGATATTATATACAAATCAAAAGCCAATTGATTCTGGTTGGGTTAGTAAAGATAACCTAAAAAAATTTGCTTCGAAGATAACTGGATTGAATATGAGCAATTTTAATTCATGTTTGGATAGTGAAAAATACAAATCCCTTGTGGAGAAAGACATTGCTTTTGGTTCTTCTTCACTTGGATTTCAAGACACTCCATCTTTCATAATAGTCAATAACGATGGATCAAAGCCTGAAATCTTAAGAGGAGCTCATCCATTTCCTTCATTTAAAGCATTAATAGATAAGAAAATTGTACAAAAGTGAGATGATAAGGTTATAATGGTATTGAATATGATGAGAATTATACTACCACTATTATCAATTAGAATAGTATTCTCAAACTCTGCTTATATTATTCTAGCAGGAGCTATAGCAATAGGATTTTGGATTCTCTTTAGTGTATTTGATCAGCTCCTCTTTTTCTTACCTGTATTGGTATTTTACTTACCACATGATGCAATTACAGGATTTATACTGTCAAATATAACTGCCGTAATAATGGGGATAGTGATAAGTATGAATGTTTACATGCTAAAACATTCAAAGTTAAAGATTAGTAAATCGTTGTTCTCTGGATCAACAATAGGGATTTTATCAAGTACTTGTGCTAGCTGTTCCTCATTGGGCTTTCTTCTCATATCCACATTTGGTGGATTAGGCATTGTTGCATTAAATTTCCTCTCCATATATCAAATTCCGTTGCGTTTAGTATCGATAGGTATTCTGATATGGGCACTATATTCGATGCATAAAAAGATCACAAAGAGTTGTTGCATTCTAAATGGCTTGGATAGTATACGAAATAATACTGATAGAAAGGATACAGGCAAGCATATGATGTAATTAGACAAAAATACACACAAATATTTATTCTCTTACTATAACATGTGTATAAGAAAAAATTGCGATAAATTCCTATCTTATCCTTTCTTGATATCAGTAACCTATGCTATAATCTAAGTTACATCTATTGACAGAGAGCTTTTATTGCTTTATTACTTATATTATTTTCATTTTCATATATATAGGCATATAAAATAATTCTAATAATATGATCTTAAAACTATTATATATACTTGTTAGACTTGTGCATTAGTAACAACCTTTTTTTCCTCAAAAATTCTTTTACCGGTTGACGTAAACAGACCTCATTTTAATATGATTTCTCTATGTGTATGATATATTTTAATAGAGTTATTTTTAAATAAACTCCAATAATTTTATCTTGTATTTTATTGTATAACAATTTGCCTTATATATTTGTGTTATATTCGTATATTCTATATTTGACAACTTATCGTAATAATGGCTCTGAAAGAACAGAGGTATTATACAGTGCAGAAAATGTAATGAATGCACTATTACAATTTTTGTCTAAAGCAAATGGTAGAATAGATTCTTGTGCTGACCATAAAGGGCCTTCAGTGGCTATTGGAGTTCAAGAATATAAGAAATTATTATTTGCTCTTAAAACCAGAGGTATTAAATTAAGATATATTACTGAGATTACAAAAGAAAATGTCCATTATTGTAAAGAGCTAATAAAATTTGAATATGACATTCGACATTTAGATGGAATTAAAGCAAACTTTTCCGTTAGTGAAACAGAATATGTTGCTTCCACGACTCTGCAAGAAGGACAGCCAGTGCCACAAGTTATCTATAGCAATGTTAAAGATATTGTACAGCGAGCAGAAATATGTATTTGACAGTTTTTGGAATAGAGCAATACCATTTGAACAGAGAATCAGAGAAATAGAGGAAGGAATAGAACGAGAATTTTTTGAAGTCATTACTAACCATGAAAAAGCAAGTCAGATTGTTATTGATTTAGCAGAATCTGTAAAGAAAGAAGCACTGTTCTTTCTTCCCAACGATAAATCTATGGTAATGATGGACAGATCTGGAGTTATTGATTATCTGATAATGGTATCACAAAATAGTGGCACAACTAGTACAATAAAGATTGTCTGCCCTATATCTGAAGCGAATTTGGATATTGTCAAGAGAATATTTCAGAAGGCACCTGCTATCAGAATTTTAAATGGCTATAATTCTCCATATGGTATGTACATAGTGGACAATGAAAAGGCTCTTAGAGTAGAGCTCAGAGAACCAGACACAGAAAAGATTTCAGAAGCAATTGGTTTTTCAGTTTATTCTAATCGAAAGAGCACTGTTGATTTCTTCAAATTCGTATATGAGTTACTTTGGAATGAACGTGCATTAAATGAAGAACTAAAAAGATCAGATAAAATGCAAAAAGATTTTATCAATATAGCAAGCCATGAAATGAAAACCCCTACTCAGGCTATTTTAGGATATTCTTATCTATTGAAAAGCCACCCTGAAAAGAGAGAAGAGATGATACAGGCAATACAGAGAAATGCGATCAGACTTCAGAAACTTACCAGCGATATATTAGATGTCACAAGAATAGAAAGCCAGACATTGAACCTAAACAAGGAACAATTCAATATGACTGAATTGATATTAAGCATAATTGAAGATTATACGAGTAGGATTGAAAATGATAGTAATAGTAATGTAAAGTTATTGTACAATAGACCTAAGGAAGATGTCATAGCAGAAGCAGATAAGGCAAGAATATCCCAAGTTATTTCTAATCTTCTGAGCAATGCTCTTAAGTTTACAAGGGAAGGAGTTATTTCTATTACCTCAGAAAAGAAAGATAGTCAAATAGTTGTTAGCATAAAAGATACTGGTACTGGGATACACCCAGAAATAATGTCAAGACTGTTTTCAAAGTTTGCTACAAAATCCCAGTCAGGAATTGGACTCGGACTTTTTATATCAAAAAGTATTGTTGAAGCTCATGGTGGCAAGATGTGGGCTTCAAATAATGATACTAATGAAGAAAATAGAGGAGGAGCATTATTCACTTTTAATCTACCCCTAAGCATACAGTAGAAAATAAAGAACATTGTAGACGAGTAATTGGTAGTAATATATAGCATAGGATATGATTACTATGAGGAAGGTGTAACTCATGTTTCAGTGTGTGTGTGTAAGGTGGTTTGAAGAAGTTATGAAATCATTTCACTAAGAGCCCTATATATTTCCAAGAAACGTCTTCCCTTGTATGTTATTCTATAATAATAGGAAGATCGTTGCTTTTCTTTTTCTTCCTGTTCTTTTTGGTACTCTTCTATCAAGCCTTTTTCCAATAGAACTGACAGATATTCTTTCAACTGAGCAAAAGATAGAAAAACATTGTACATTATTTTCGTCTTAGTTAACCCATTATCACCGTGACTATTAACAACCTCTAGAATATGTCCAATTATGTCAGTCTTGCTGCGGTATTTCATAACAATAATAACATTGTTCATATATCGTGGTTAGATTCTAACTACTACTCTTGATCAGCAATTTCTGGATCAATATTAAGCTTGAGCATAGACAGAGTATATAAGTGATTATAAACAGTTCTATAGTCTTGAAAAAGAGTCCGTTTTATATTTTCAGCTATACAGTAATTTCTTTCTATCATTCATATCATTTCTTTTCATTCTTTGATGCCAAGAGAACTTGGTTCACTTATCCATCCACCAGATCTTTCTTGATATTCTTTTTTTTATAGACATCCCTAATTTACGCTAACATTCATTATAAGACATTCGGTCAAGATTAATGATAAATATTTCACAATGAAAGAATAAAAGATAGGATCGTAAAAGAAAAAGGGGAGAAAGCAAAATTGAAACAACAATTAAAGTCAATGAATCCAGGTTCAAGACAGTTTTGGAATATATTTGAATTCTTGATTATTCATTCATAGATAGTCATGACTATGAAGATCATGGCCTCATCCTCTTTCTCATCAATCGATTTTAGCCTTTATCTTCTTCGAGCATTGAAACCTTTCCTTTAACCATCCGATCATTTATGTTGAGAAAATCGAAAGAAGTGTTTTCAGAATTAGAGAAGGAAGGAGTATTCAAAGAATAAGCATAACTTCTTGATAGATAAAACATGCACTCCTATGCTATAGAGCAAATCTAATTGTAAAATAATGGGAAAAAGAAAAAGATATCAATAATAATTCTTAGAACAGTTACAAAGAATGTTGCGATCTATAAGAACATTAGCACCAAAATGGTGAATTTAGGAAATAGGTTAACATGTTCTAAAAATTCATTATCTTGTCTATTGCTTAGATATAAAAATACATGTATTTCTGAAATTCCAATAAGTGGAAGTCATTTAGAGTGATCTTCTGTTTGTATTTACTTTTATCTGTATAGTTATAAATAAAATTATCATACAAGACCCCTTTGTTAGATATAAAGTTGGTATATTCGGTATGCAGAAAATAATGCTTATGTGTGTCTAATATAACACCAGCAGAGAAATGGGAGGAGGTTACATGTAAAAGTTAAGATTTAAAAAGAAATTCTACAATCGTTTCTATGATGAATTCGTCAATATTAGACGCAGATGTAAAAGAATTTTGTATCCATGTTATGAAAAAACTGATAGAAAGAACACAAAATGATGAAACCAAAAGTATTAACAAAAATGCTGTTTATGAAGAGGCTTGTGCTTCATCAAGTGGAATTGGAGCCTTTGACTCTAGTAATATTACTCTCAAAAACCGTGTTTTTGAGGAACTATTTACAAGAGGGCATATCAGCCAAGGTAATAATTCTGATGAAATCAAAATTACAGACATAGGAAAGAACTATCCAGAGTACCTTAATACGTAATAAACTATATCTAGACTTATCGCATTAATCATGAAAAGTTTGTGTGAATAGTAATTTGGAGATTAATCTCATATATACATATACATAATACTATACTACCCTATAGAGGTATCATAACCAAATTCTTGCAGAGGAGTATCTTAGAAAAACTTTAAGCTGTTCTTCTCAAAATAATGATAAAATTCTTTGTGCCAAAACTACTATTGTTGTGTTGGTTTTTCGTTGTTCTTCTTCCTAGGTCTAAATTCTAAATCTACTCCATGTATATCGTTATAATTAAAGGTAAAATCTTCATTAGCTAAGATAGGAAAGCTTGACATTTTCCTGTTCAAACACATAGGACATTTGGTGCGTCGATGGATGGATGGATGGATGAGATGTTGATTAAAAATAAGACTTTATTTCATACACATAAAATATAATAACAATGTTACCTGCACGGGATCGAGACCTGTGCTTCTGCTTACTTTTCTCTGCTCCTTCATGGTCATTATTATTAACTACCTTCTTTAGTTGCTAAAGTTTAATAGCACCTGATAAACATATCCAAAAAAGCGAAAGTTAGTAGTAATGACAAATAGAATATTGCTTGTAGATAATGAAGATGATAATAATATAGTTTTCAAAATGGCTTTAGAAGATGGTGGATTTAAAGTAGATGTATATAATGATTCTCTTTTGGCATTATCCAATTTTAAAGATGATCTCTATGACCTTGTCATTCTTGATATCAATATTCCAAAGATGAATGGCTATGAATTATACAAAGAAATAAGAAAGATAGACAATAAAGTGAAGGTCTGCTTTCTGTCAGCATCAGAGATATATGACAAGAACTTACAAAAGGTATCACCGCCATCGGATGTAAAGTGCTTCATATCAAAACCAATTCAAATCAACGATCTGATAAGAATAGTAAAGGCAGAATTAAATAATTAAAATTTCATATATCAGGAAGAAATACCTTATAGAATTTAACAGGAGTAGACTAGACTTCTCTTATTATTATATTTTGAGTTAGTTAAAACACTATCCAAATCAGGATGTTCTCTTTGATTATTCTACATAAATGGTCAACCTTCTCACCAATATTTTCTGCTGCTCCTAAAAGAACTGGCTGACCATCTTGTCTCTTCTGGAACAAAAAAAGAATGTCTATTCTTGTTACCATGGGCTTCCTTTTTGCTCTTACCTTGTTGGATTAACTTTTAGCATTTTCCTCAAAGATATCATTTACTTCTGATCGATTAATGTGATAACAGGCTTCTGGCAATATAATCAGCATGATCTAATGATGCTTCATAAGATCTATTGCTTCTGAGATAATTACAAGGCACAATGATAATATAGAGATGCTATCTATGAAAAAAATTACTTAGTTATATAAAGAGCAGAAGAAGAAGAAGAAGAAGAAAAATATAAAATATGATATAATCTATTGTATAGAAATTTGTGATAAAAAAATTAACTGCCATAATTACTGGTAGCGGCAGAGGTATAGGAAAGGAAACTGCAATTTTATTAGCAAAAAGGGAAATAAATGTAGTTATATGTTCCAGAACGGAAAATGAAATCAACTCAGTAGTGAAGGAAATTAAAGAAATACATAATTGTTATCAAGGTGTTATAGGCATAAAATGTGATGTTAGTATATCTTCACAAGTTAATTCTCTTATCAAATCAACAATAGACAAATTTGGTGGTATTGATATACTGATTAATAATGCTGGCATAGTATTTGTCAAGAAATTAATTTCTACCTCAGAAGAAGAATGGGATCAAATAATAAATATTAACTTGAAAAGTGCTTTTCTCTTTACAAAGGCTGTTCTTCCTTATATGATCAACAAGAAGTCCGGAGTCATTATCAATGTAAGTTCCGGTGCAGGAAAGGCAGGATTTGAGAACCTATCGGCCTATTGTGCCAGCAAATTTGGTATGATGGGTTTAACTGAAAGTGCGGCATGGGAAGTTGCTAATTACAATATAAGAGTCATGACAATATGTCCTGGAGAAGTAGATACAATGATGCAAGAAGATGTTGATTCTAGATATTATAAGCTAAATAAAAATAAAATGCTCAAACCTCAAATAGTTGCAGAAAAGATTCTTCAGATGATATTAGATGATGATGTCTATAGAAATGGTGAATCAGTTGATATTTAAGATAATTAATAAGCACATGTGTATATTGATCGCATTGTAGAGATAGCAGCCTTGGAAACTCAAATATTCTTTATGAAGAGACATGTCTAACTATCTATTTATTAGGTTCAAATATTCCTGAATTAATATTAAATAGACTAAGCTTCATGGGTTACAACTGATTAACTTAACAGAACCTTATATTGAATGACAAAGTATAAATCTTTGTATTACTTATATATAATAACCGACTAGAAAAATAGAGAAGAATGTTGACATCATACATGGATGCAGGTAAGGGCTTGCAAATCTTGCTGTATGATGTTTTCGTTCTTGACTAGTAGGTCTAACTGCCGGCCGAAAGGAATAGCAGTGAGTACCAGTCTGGGACGGAAAGAGCATAAACTACAGAATTCGTCGGAACCTACTGAAGAATTCCTGTTGAAATGCCTCACGTCTTCAATATCTAGTCGGAATAATAATTTTAAGTGTTTAAGATAATAAGTTGTAGATTACGACCTTTAAATTGATTTTATGTGTAGGTCATCAACTATAGCTTTGATCAGAGGATTGGTTATACTCATTGTTTCTTGTATAGATGTGTTTTTGCTTTCTACTCCAAATATGATACTATAAACTACTTTTTCGTCAATTATATTAAAACCTTCTAAGTTGAATAGAAAATGTTTACACAGTTTTTCTAGATACGAATTCAAATTATTATAATAATTTCATCGTCATTTGTATAGAATATATAATTTTAGCATTCCATCTCTCCATCAGGCTTGATCGAAATCTTGATTATAGAGTGAATGTCTTCAATGGCATTCTCAAAATGACTTTGCAAGCTATTATTTTTTTCAAGTGATTCTATATATCCGTCAGCCTTATAAACTGAATTGATGATATCGTTAGCCAAACCTAAGATACTTATTTCAAAGACTTCATCGAATTGAATATCCCACTTAGCAGTAATCTGTATCTTATTATTTGCAGTAGAGGTAGGTACAAAAATCAAATGATTAACCGTATTATAATGATTATAGTTCCATGCTATGAGACGTGATTTATACTCTATAACTGATAATAATGGTTCTGCGAGATGGACAAGTTTATGTCTGTATATACATTGAAGAAGGGTACTTTTCTCTTCATTATATCCCATAAAATCTTTCATATACTTTTTAGATTGTTGTGTTGTGGAATACCTTTTAGATCTTTGTGTTGTAGGAGCAGCCTTATCAGCCCTTCCTGTGTAAAGAGCTCCAAGTAAGTCAATATTAGAAAAACAATAAATCAATGCAGGAAATGGTGCATAAGGCTGAGTTTTAACGCAATGGTCTATATCTTTTTTAAGGGCATCCATCCTTGTTTTAATAAAATCCTTTGCATGATTTAACAATTCATGCTGATTGGCAGATTTACTCAATATTGCGATTCATATGTTTGTCATATTAATAATATGCTATTTTAGATTAACATGTTATTTTTTAGCGGGATAATTACTGTGTCAAAACATACTAATTTTTACTCTAGATTTTACGTTATACTACAATTTGTAAAACAAATTTTGCCGAGCCAAATTTGATGGGCTAAAATTAAATTAGATTAAATTAAATTAATTATTAGTATTAGACTTAATACATTAAAAAAAAAGCAAAGATAAATTAATTAGTATGCCTTCGATCACAAAACAAGCAAAAGATGTTGTAAATTTATTCTCTAATAATAATACAAAGTGCAAATAATATCTTGTCTATTCCTTCTTGTTTGCTTACACTCTCTAAGAATTATGGAGCAATAGTCAATAGTATATTCTATGGTTTCTGTTATTTTTTACTAACTTAGTAAGCCCTTATACATTAAATATATATAACATCCTTTTTGAGTTGAGTTCTCTTTTTTTATCTTTTGTAAAAGCATAAGAATAAGGATTCTCTTACAGCGAAAGCATAAGAAGTAATTCTAATTATTCACGTTTTTCCAATCTGTTCGAACTATCTATCTCTCTTACTGATTCGTATTTAATTTTGGTCTGTCCTTCTTCTTCGATCTGGTCAATTCTTATATAGACCATTTCAGATGTGCCTCCTTTTTCACCTTGAAGATCTAAATATGGCTTGCCTCCGTTTTTACCATCGTTATTTCTCCAATCTCCGTCGTCTGTAGCTGTCCACCATAATTTCCAATCATTTGCAGGATTATTATTAGCTAATAATCCTTTGTTATCAACATATACTTCAATCTGAACGCTATTATCTTTGTTATTGTAGATAATAACTTTTAGACCAACCCATCTGCCATTGAGATCACCAATATTTCTATTTGCATAATCTGCTATTTTTATTTCATTTTGAAATTTAGGAGTTTTTGGGTGTTCTGGATATTCTTTTGCTAAATGCGGTTCTCCATTGAATTCTACTCCTATGGCATAACATCTGCCAGCAAGCCTATGATCATCATTGTGTTTTCCTCCGCGCAATTTGAAACTTACTTCGTCGTCGTCCTCCTCTTTTATGTCTAATTTGATGTAGGCTGTATATTCGCCATCTACTACTGCTACATCCTCTAAATAGAATTCATCTCTTTCTAAACGACTACTATAGTCATATTCAAAACCATATTTTTCTTCTCCTTTTGTTTCATAGATCTTTGTAACTCCGTTACGATCAACGAGTAGCTGAGGAATAGGAGGCCGCAATAAAGGAGTAAGAACAATAATGATTATTATCCCCGACACTATGATTATGATAATTATTATTAACAAGATTGATTTTCTTTGTGGCCCAAGCCATTTATCCATATGAAAACTATATCAAAATACAATTATAAAGAAGACGGAGCGTTTGTAATAAAAGCCCATTTGAACTGTTCCCATCTATAAAATTTCTTCTTCTTTATCATTTAGGCATTATACATATAAAACCAATCTCTCTATAAAATATCGATTATTTTTTCTGATGTTAATCCTTATAATGATTAATATCTAGAGTTGAACATGGTACAAGACCTATATGTTTGCAACAATTGTGGAGTAGTTTTTGACCTTAACCGACGACAAGAGAAAGATTGTCCATTATGTCATAGTGGGAAACATATCCAAATACAACAAGCCAATTGGTAAGACGGTACACATACACCTATTTATCATAATTTTGCAAGCAGTTAATATAGGGCATCAACATATATCGTAAATAGATGAACAACTCAGCTCACACTTATTCTCTAATTCTGTATCTTTCCACACGGTGATGGCAAACTATGACACTTTGTGAAAGATGTACCAAAAATGAAGAATACCACACATGTTCAACGTGTAATCAGCATTTGTGCATGAGCTGTTTTAATACCATTCATTTTGGTATAAATGCTCCAAGAACTGGTAAATCAATGGTATACAACAAATGCATTTTTTGTAATAAGGTATATGCAACAAATGCAAAAGGTAGCGTTTGCGATAAATGCAGTATTATACTTACTTGGCAAACTGGAATGGACTGTCTTGCTGCGGTAAACAGGGTTTCAGAACTAGTGAGAACAAATAAACTGGACTCAAAATTGAAAAACGAAAACTATTGTAAGACAAATTTTGGTATACATGCTACGCAAGTAATTATGGATGCAATAGACAGTTTAAAAATACAATAATAATATCAATAATAAAATAACATTATAATAATAATAATAATTTGTTTTGACCTAAAATAACCGATCTAATAAGTGGTTGACCTTTAGGTTTAATTTTTATATTAAATTCTTTCTTATAGACATTGATCGAATCGATGATGATGATGATGATGACAAATTGACAGATCCAGATTTTGATGATAGAAAGTATATTTGTAAAATTAAAAATAGTTTTGAATAGTTGTTGTTATATATTGTTACCATAACGACGACAACGACAAGTATGTCAGTTTTCTCTATTAAAGGTCCTCCTTAATGGTGGCGCGGTGTGCTATCATTGTTGTCTCTTGGATATTATATAATGTATGGTATCAGTATGCTGATATCGTAATCGCATTTAACAAATAAGGCAGTTTGGATAACAAAATTTGATATCATACAAAGTGTGTTGAATTGTTAAATTACATTTATCACATGAGTGTTGCAAAATTTCTCTTTTCCTTAACAAAAAGACAATTAAGGAGATATTGGCTAGTTGGAACTATTATAGATAGAGACTTTTAATCATTATAATATCGAATGATCTTATATCATTAAATTGTATACAAAAAATGTATTTCGTTTTCTTCCAAGTGCTTTTCATAGTGTTTATTATTGTCTATAGCAGTATTCTACAGCATCATCATAATCTCGATATGTATTAGTTACACTTAATCAAACAGTTCTTAAGTAAGTTTAGTTAAATACCACTATGAGATTCAATACTAGAAATACTAGCAATTCCCCATCAAGATTTAGTCTTAGCAATCCTAAAAATGGTCATCAGAGGGTTATAGTTGATAGAGATAATAACAAACATCTTGAATTTTTTATGAATGGTAGTTGGAGACATGATCCAAAATGTCGAGAGTATACAAACAAGGACTGTAGAAATAAACTCTAGGGTAAGTCTAAGCAAAAATAGTCAAGAATCTAGTATTAGTGGAATGCACTGATATATATTGATAATTTGCATTTAACATTACCTATATTAGACAGAATCTCTAATATAATATGAGAAGAAGAAGAGGATGAAGAAATAAAATGCCGATGCTTATGATACAGTGTAAAACTTGCGGTGAAGTCTTTCCAGGACTTTATGTTGAAGAAGGAAGCAATGATGCTTTCAAAGCAACTGCCACAAATGCTGATACTTCACATACATGTTCAAGAGGACATAAGAATGAATACGTTACAGTAGATTACATGGATTGGTCTACGCAAGAATGAATATCTTACAGTAGACTACTTATGGATTGGTATTGACTTTTTCTTGAATGTAACCAAAGTAATACTGGTAACATATCCAGATGATTTCAGGCTGCAAGAAGGAAAAAGTCTTGTAGAGTCGCTAGTAGTAGAAACAATAGGCTTACAAATTGTAAAGATAGTTACTCAAAAGTATCTAAACCACTCAGAATATGGTTTAGGTTCTGGCAAAGCTGAAGAAATCAAGGAATTTGTAAAAGAATCCAATGCAGATCAGATAATTGTTGATGAACATTTGACTTCAAAACAGATACATAACTTGGAGAAACTAACAGGCGTACAAGTTATAGACAGAGAGAGGTTAATACTTAACATATTTTCTTCTAGAGCTACTACAACTGAGGCAAAGCTACAGATTCAACTCGCTGAAATTAAATATGAAATGCCTCGAGTCAGAGAAAGCGCAAAGCTAATGTCAGGTGGTGAAAGAGCTGGAAAAGGTGGCATGGGCGAGTATACAGTCGATGTAAAGTTCCGAGATCTAAAAAGACAAGCTTCGTTTATCAAAGAAAAATTAAAGTATGCACAGCGAAAACGTGAGCTTTATCATCAACAAAGACTGAAAACTAGAATGCCTGTTGTCTCGCTGGTAGGTTATACCAGTTCAGGAAAAACTACATTGTTCAACCTGCTGACAGATCAGCATAAGGAAACTTCACATAGTTTGTTCACAACACTTTCAACAACAACAAGGTCATTAAAAATTGGCGACAAAGGAGTGTTGCTTACAGATACAATAGGCTTTATTAGCAGGCTTCCCACCTATATGATAGACGCATTTAAATCGACACTAGAGGAATCACTTGCTGCCGATTTGATTTTACTATTGATAGATTCATCGGAGAAGATTGAAGATATTAGAATAAAGTATTCAAGCTGTTGGGATGTTTTAGATGAGCTGAAAGTAGACAAATCAAAAGTGTTTGTAATTTTTAGCAAGTTTGACAAAATACACTCAGAACAAATTGAGGAAATTTCAAAAGATTTAGAGATATCAAATCCAGTAGCTATATCATCCAAGACAGGATATGGGATACATAAACTAAAGACTATGATCGAAAATCATATTGTAAATTAATAAACTCATACAACAAATACATAAGTTATTATAGGCACGACGTCTCTACTAAGAGATGACTAATAAACACACAATTCATACTTGTTGTAGCAGTCATAACAATGATATTGTTGATGTATTTATTCGTCGAAAATTTCACGAGGTGAAAATAAAATGAAAATGGAAAAAGTTTTTACGTCGCTAAGATCTTTTACTACCAAAAACGGCAAAACAAAATTTTGCGCAAATTGCGCTAACATGGCTACTCAGGAAGCCTTATTCAATGTAGGTGGAGGCGTTACTCTAATAGAAAGATACTGTGAGACGTGTGCAAAGACAATAAAGTAAAATAGCACTCTCACACTTTATTTAGAATAATTAGTTTATCTAAATATTATGGACCTAGAATTAAATCTATTCATATTATACCATTTTGTAGAATTCAAACCCTCAGTTCGTAGTCTTTATTTTTGGGCTCATAGACGATACACTTAATAAGTAACAAATAAGCCTTTTTCTATCACAGATATAATATGTGAAGGCTATCATAAAGCATCTATGAAAGAAGATATTAGGATTTGACATGCTAGGATTATCTTTCTAATTACTTTCTTCTAGTTGAAGTAGCTTCATAGACGATAGAAGCTTAACAAAACAAACATGTTTTAATTCTTGGAACTATTATTACGTATAGTATTTTTATCCACTACTGACATCAGTTTAATTTTGATATCTTTTATATTCCTTTTTACTTATACTATACGATTTTTAATACAATGTTTGATATTCATTATTTTATTTAAGTTCTGAATCAACCTTATTATGATCAATTTTAAATGCTCTTATTCTTAGCAGAGAAGTCATTATATAGCCAAATATAGCACCCCATATTAAATGGAAACCAATTGCAGTAAGCGCAATATTTCTTATTGATTGATTTATATCTTCGGATAAGATCTGTCGCTGAGATTCTATAGCAAGTATGGTAACTATATAATTGATGGCTGGCTGAATTAGTAACGCAGTTATCGGCAAAAACAAGACCAACCATATGACAATACCTGAGACCATTCCAACCAAAATACCTTTATAGTGCTTGAGCATGATTGATTCTTTCCATCTTGTTATTATTATGAATCCAAATACTGCTCCTAATATCGTTCCTGTTAGTATGTGTAGGCCAAAGCCTAGATACGAGCGGTAGCAAAATTATCTGTTAATCCTGAACTAAGACCCAATATTGAATAAAAAGTACTTATTTGCCAGCCTATTATCACTTCAGCTATTGCTATAGCAGTAGATATTGACCAAGTAGCAATCAAACCTGCTATTGCTCCATATACTATTCCTGCATATGTTACCCCTTTGAATTTAGATGATAATGATGACATATGATTCATACGTAAATGAGGTATTTTACTTTTTTTAGTGTATTTTTATGGTATATATACATAACTCACTTACAAATCAGTGAAATTGAACAAAAACAAAAATTTTATAAAAAAATTATATGAATTATATTATGAACATTTAGATTCCCTTGATGCTTCTATGGCTAAAGAAAACGTATCCCAATCTGATGAGGATGGTGAATTTTCTCTTTTTCATATATATTATTTCCATTTTGTTCTTTGTGTTATATGTCACCCGAAGAAATACTTGATATATCAAGATAATTATTCCATGTTAGAAAAATGCATTTCAATGTAATTGCTAGAATGAATTAGATTTTTCCAAACCGACTAGTTCTTCGAGGATAGAAGTGAGTAATAGTGTTATTAGAGTTGTTGATGAGAATAATATAAAAACGACAGTGGATTGTTTTTTAGATTGCTTGGCATATAATAGTAATAACAATATGTCTACGCATAATAGAGAGGCGATTGCAGAACAAATAGTTTTAAGTGAGATAAACAATCTGCGTTCAGATCCTTCAATAGTCAAAGAAAATGGATGTGCTGCATGTCATATATTATTCACATTATCTAACAGGATGCAGATAAGTGAACAAGATGCTTCTGACTTACTATCTGAAGCCCTATTTAATAATCCTGAGATAAATGAACTCTTTATCGAAATAGTAGAAGATATTCATATGAAAAAAAGGATGATGGGAGTATCATTTTCAATTAAGAGACGTGAAGCTAAAGATAAATACATTGATTCAAATTT
>CAVTCE010000013.1:0-22924 GCA_963733025.1 uncultured Nitrososphaeraceae archaeon
TGCCAATCTTGTCCCTTTATTACCACCCGCTTCTTATAATATATGTAGTTAGATTGCTATCTATAACGGAAAAAGAAGACTGAAGGTTCGGAAGAAGGACAATTAGGTCGCCCAGCTGACTTCCTCTATGATACAATCGAAACTTATATCAAAGATGCACAGAAGGCCAATAAATCAGATTTGGTAGAAATATGGCAAACAATCAAAACAGAAAGAAAAAGACATATGCATATGCTCAGGGAAGCTTTAGAAAAAGAGATTCATGGGTAAATCTCCCTTGAATTTTTAAATTATATCAAACCTGTTTTTCCTGATGGCCACAAATTTTTGTCGATAACAGTTCACAAACGACCCGGCCCATTGAATCCTCAGTTCAAAGTCCCAAATACGTTAAAATATCTTCTCAGCAATCATCAAGTGCATCACGGTACCAAATGAGAGATCTATACAATAGACGAAAAAGGCTGGCAGATTAGGTTAAAAGAGTAAATGAAGATGTTGATGGGCCAGAGATAGAACGGATATCTTACAGCTCTTCGAATATATGTAAGCTAGAGAAAGGAGCATAGTCTTTCATCTGCTTTACATAGTTCATATATTTCTGATTCGTATGCTGCTAATACTGTTACTTTTGTTTGATCTCTCTCTATACTAGGTTTGAATGCTATTATTGTAAAATCTTAAAGGTGCTCAAACTTAACACTTTACTATACGTTACTATAAAGAAGAAAGTCTATGGTAATAAAGAAATAATTTGATATCATAGATGAAAGCAAATGATATTGCAAAAAACGTTCCTTTTATAAGGATCGGTTATCTATATTAGAAGATTATCATATGCAAATAACAGATCAAAGAAGAAAGCATGTTATAGATCTATACTTTAATCAACACAAGACTTATGCCGAAATAGCGCAAATAGAAAGAATCTCACCCCGTGACATACACGCTATCATAAAGGAAGAAAAAGCAAGACGACAAAAACATAAACAACAAGAGATGTCTGTCAAAGCATACAAACTATTTTCTGAAGGTAAGACACCTGTACAAGTCGCCATCACATTGAATCTAGGACAGCCAGAAGTAAGCAAATTGTACCTAGAATACTGGAAACTAAAGCGACCGCATAAACTCTATTGCGCTTATACAGAGTTAGGAGATGAGGGTATAGGAGAATTTCTAAAGTTGCACAAGTTAGCTAAGAAAGAAGGCGTTAGTAGAGAGCAAGTTCTCAAGCTTCTTCAATTAGCTGATGAAGATGATCCTTCTGGAATATCACAGCTTGAAAAACGTCGCAATTGGCTTATAAATAAGATACATGACTTTGACATGCAAATAGAAAGATCAAAGAATTATTCGTATAGCCTGAATGATCAAATAGCAAGCTCCAAGGCTTTACTGAACTCATATCATATATCTTGTGAGCGCAAAAGGCAAGAGGCAGAAGATCTTAATAATGAAATAACAAGATTAGAGGCACTTGTGAGCCGATTCAAGAGCAATGACGAAGAATATCGTAAAATCAAGCAGAGAGTGGAAGAAGAAGTCAGAAGTGTTCTAACTGATGGTAAAGTACTGTTGCAATTCGCTCTTGCATCTATAATTGAAGCATTAAGAAGAAATCCTGGCAAATACAATCATCTTCTAAAGTATAATATATCATCAACAACAATAACAACAACCACACAAGAAACGCTACCATTACATAATGAGGATTATAAGACCATGATACTAGAAGAATCTTACAAGCTTTACAATGAGCTAATAAAAGAATTGGTAAATAGAATTATGTCTTCCGTAAATCCTCTCAAGACATCTTTATCATTATCATCTCCTAACCTACAAAGAATGCCTGAATCGCCCGATACATTTAGAAAAGAACAGGTATATACTGCAACAGGAATTTATAATGACGAACACGACTTTGACATTAAATAGATCTTAATCCCTGCTTACAAACATCAAAGATACAGATCCATCTAAAACCTAATCTTCAGGTCGGCGTCTGTTTATAAAATATAATGAAACATTATTTATATAAAATTTGACAAGATTCTTAAATAATTATCTTGAAAGCTTTAGTAATTCTAGTTGATTTAATGTTTTATTGAAGAATGCAGTAATCGTAGGTCTTCTCTCAGTGCTGGCTTTAGCAATAGTTGGAACATTTGGAAGTGTAGCAACATCCGCCTCAGCTAGCATGATTATCGGGGACGACAAGGACACACTAAAATGCAAAGTCCTAGATGGGAAAAAAGATTATGACAAATACAGCGACGATGACTACATAAAGCTGAAGTGTAAGATCTTCGAAGAAGACGGCAGAAATCCTGATGACTAAAGTCGCATTGTACCACAGAGCTCTGTAACCAAGCGGTAAACTAGCAAATAGCATAATCTTTCCTTATTTTTCTTTTTTCAGCACATAGATAACACAGCACTATATTATTCCATAATGGCGTTTTTTATTTTTAGAACAAATTATAGTGAACGGGGAGGCTTTCTTAACCATATGTTGGTGGTATATACAAGAACGATAGTTAAAGATTTTTAGTTAATAAAAAATATTCTAAGACGTTGATTTAAAACAAGTGTATTGTTATTTTAATTGTAATGAGCACCAGACTATCCTTTATAACACTATACATATGGAGGCGGAAATCTATAAAGCACAAATATCCTTCTTTTCATGCACATTTCCACTATCAACTACATACACGTTATCTGAAGAATCAATAGCAATGTCGTGGGGAAGCCAAAATTGATCTTCACCATGGCCTTCAGAACCCCATTTTGTTATAAAATTACCGTGGCTGTCAAACTTTTGTATGCGTTCATTTTGGCTATCAACTACATACACATTATCTGAAGAATCAAAGTCTATACCATGTGGGTCTATAAATTCACCGTCGTCGCGGCCTAGAGAACCCCATTTTCTAATGAAGTTGCCATCTTCAGTAAGCTTTTCTACTTTACAATTATCCCTATCAGTTACATACACATTATCTGAAGAATCGACAGCAACATCATGAAGGTGTAGATATTGACCATTATCAGTTCCTTCAGTACCCCATTTTGTTATAAAGTTACCATCGCTGTCAAACTTTTGAATACGGTAGCCGGTTTCTTCTGCTGTGTAAACATTTCCAGAAGAATCGACTGTGACCCCCCATGGTCTTTGAAACTGACCATCACCCTCTCCTTTAGATCCCCATTTTGTTATAAAGTTACCATCGCTGTCAAACTTTTGGATATTGTTACCTTCAAAATCTGCTACAAAAACATTACCTGAAGAAGAATCAACAGCAACATCTTCTGGCCGTAAGAATTGACCATTATCAGTTCCTTCAGAACCCCAACTAGTAATGAATTTACCATCACTGTCGAATTTTTGTATGATATTTCTACCGTCATCAGATACATACACGTTATCTGAAGAATCAATAGCAATACCATGTGCATGCAGAAACTGACCATCACCAATTCCTTCAGAACCCCAACTAGTAATGAATTTACCATCACTGTCGAATTTTTTGATAGATTTAAAGCCTGGAGGATTATTATTATCATTCTCTGTCTCTTCTTCTGGGAATCCGTATTCTTCTTCTTCTACTGAGGCCAATCCGTGCTGTTGCATACCTGTCAAGAATACAAGTATTCCAGAATTAGCCAATAAGAATGTAAGAAGTAAAAAGGCTAATCCGGTATCCATAAAAGGCTATATGTGCTTAGTATTACGATTATTTAAGATTATTTAACTTCACAAATCAGTGTATTCCCATTATCCAATTATATATATAATAACATTTTTAATAATGTCATTTAGCAGGTATATTGTGTTTATTATGCGCTTAAACATTAGATTATATTTGATTGGTATTTTGATTTTGACTATATTATCAATTGGATATACTAATTATGCAGTAGCAGAACCACTTCTCAACGATCCTAGTTTAGGAGTACAGTTAGTTTCAGATGGACTTGAATTACCTACTTCTATGGCATTTCTAGGTCCAGACGATATTTTAGTTTTAGAGAAAGAAAAAGGTACAGTACAGAGAATTGTAAATGGTGAGATGTTACCAGAGCCGTTACTTGATGTCAATGTTGCAACCCAATCTGAAAGAGGTATGTTAGGTATTGCTGTTGCTGAAAAAGCGACTCTAAATGCACCTACCTATGTTTTTCTATACTATACTGAAGCAGAATCATTAGATGGTGAGGATCTTAGTGAAAAAAAGGATCCATTGGGCAATCGTCTTTACAGATATGAATTGGTAAATGATAAACTAGTAAATCCTAAACTGCTTCTTGATTTACCAACTACACCAGGATTTTCTCATAATGCTGGTGTTGTCACTATTGGAACTGATAATAATGTATATGTTATAGTTGGTGACCTTAACTATCTTAACGAGCCAAGTGGGAACACACTTTCCCAAAATATTGATGGGTCACCACTACCTGACGGAAGAGGAGGAATACTTCGTGTTACTCAGAACGGAGAAGTAGTAGGTGGTGTTGGCATACTTGGAAACGAGGATCCTCTAAACAAATACTATGCCTATGGAATACGGAATAGTTTTGGAATTGCATTTGATCCCCTAACTGGTAAGTTATGGGATACAGAAAACGGATCAAAGCACGGCGATGAAATTAATCTTGTTGAACCGGGATTTAACAGTGGATGGAGACAAGTAACAGGAATGTCTACTTCTACACTTAACAACAAATTTGATCGCGATAATTTGGTTGACTTTGATGGAAGAGGAACCTATAGCGAGCCTGAATTAGATTGGCAGGCAGAAGTTGGACCTACAGCAATTACATTTCTTAATTCTGATAAATTAGGGGACGAATATGAAAATGATTTGTTTATTGGAACTGCCCATAATAATGGAAATATTTACAATTTTGATTTAAGCGATGATAGAACAGAACTAATTCTCAATGGCCCACTTGCTGATAAAGTAGCGGACAATATCTCAGAAAATCAAGATATAATATGGGGTGAAGGATTTGATATAATTACAGATCTAGAAGTTGGATCTGATGGTTATCTTTATGTTGTTTCATTTGGCCAAGGAGCAATATATAGAATAGTTCCTGGAGAAGACAGTAGCAATGATGATGCGGTCGATGATGATGCTGAAGTATCGATCGATGAAGAAGAAACAGGTATTGAAGTAGAAGAAGAAGAATAAGAAGAATAAGATTACGGAGATGAGGATATCTTAGAAGGAGAAGATTGAGATACAGAATAAAGAATAGAGCATATCTATATTGCTATACAATAAAAAATAGTAAAAATAAATGATAAAGAATTGGAAGAGATATGGGACAGTGAGATTGGCGATATAACAAACAAATATCTTGATTCATGGCACCTCTATTCTTTATGTTGGAGGTTCAGAAGTCACGGAGTTACCTTTCTCACATTAAGGAATTATAGAACTTGTTAATAAGACATAATTCACAGAATAAATGATTCAGTCAAAAACATTTTGTATTCCATATGCATGGTCTGATGAATCAATCATTGCGCGAAAATTCTTTAGAATTTGTGCTCAAATGCTAGTGATATCTAATCCGTCAGAGGATCCATAGGATACATAATACAACTTCAATCCAGAATTGAAAAATATGTCTCAATAGTTAATATAGTAAAAATAAGAAGCAAAAGTAAGGCTGAACATATACTATGGATACTCTGACAAGTCTGACGGAATGATAGTATAGTGTGCTGTCTGTTTATGAAGAAGAATTAATGCTATAAAAAGTCTACCCCTCTAACTGTTATCTGTCATTTAACCTTCATCGTCGTTGGTGTCATCTTCAGCTGTTCCAATAATATTATTATTATCTATGTCTTCTGCTAGTCCATTATTGCCATTTCCTCCTCCAGGAACTATTCGATATATTCCTCCAAGACCAAATGAAACAACATAAAGATAACCATCAGGTCCAACTTCGAGATCAGAAATACTACCAAATCCTTCTCCAAATACTATTTCTTCATTTTCGCCATCATCGTCTGCCACTTTCTCATCAAGTGGTTCTTGAAGAACTAGTCCTGCTCTAGCTTCATTCAAGTCAAAATGGTAGATTCTTCCATTATGGACATCTCCTACAAACATGTCATTTTGATATTGCATTCCTAATTTATCAGAATTAAGGAACTTGAGCGCAGTAGGACCAATAGTAGGGATCCATGTAAATTCAGGAGCACTGTATTTTGCTTTTCCACCAAACTCTAACAAATCATCTGGGTTTAGTATAATGTCTTCAGAAGGCCCACCCTTCCTAGGCCATATACCTTGTACTTCATTCCAGCCGCTGTTAAATCCTGGTTCAACAAGATTAATTTCATCACCAAATCCTGGTCCATTTTCTGTATCCCAGAGTTTTGCTGTTACTGGATCAAAGTCGATTCCAAAACTATTACGAATTCCGTATGCATAGTACAAGTTTAAGGGGTATGTATTACCAAGGATTCCTTCACCTCCTACTCCTACTATTTCACCATCCTGAGTTACTCTGAGAATTCCGCCTCTTCCATCAGCTGAAGAAATTTTTTGGATATGTTCCTCTCTAAGTTCGCCTATTGGAAGATATACATTATTATCAGGCCCAATTGTGATTGCCCCACCATTGTGAGCAGGTCCCGACGTAGCCGGTAAGTCTAGAAGCAGTTTAGGATTTACTAGTTTATCATTTACCAATTCATATCTGTATAGACGATTGCCTAGTGGGTCATTTCCCGGGTTACAAAAATCGTCTTTGGGACAATCATCATTACCATCTTGTACTGATTCGGTAAAATATAAAAAAACATATATGTTACTATTATTAGGTCCAGTCTCATTCTTTGTAATAGCAATTCCTAACATTCCTCTTTCACTTTTATTGGCAACATTGACATCAAGTAGCGGTTCTGGTAACATCTCACCATTTACAATTCTCTGTACTGTACCTTTTTCTTTCTCTAAAACTAAAATATCGTCTTGACTTAAGAAGGCCATGCTGGTTGGTAATTCAAGTCCTTCGAAAACTAACTCCACCTTTAGATTAGGATCCTTGATGATATTTGGTGCTCCTTGACTAGTTGTGAGCGTTGGCATCTCTTGTTGGGCATAACTAAAATGTATAATAGGTATGAAATTTAAAACCAACAGTGTAAGTAAAAGTATAATAGCTGACGCTCTATTTATTAACAAAGGTAAAAACTTATAATACAAATTATACGTTTCTCAGAACTCTTATTATATATCCTTTATGCAGTTTTGTTGTTGTGTCATACTGTAACAGTATGCTTTCGGCTTGCAAAAAAGAACTAAGCACATAGCGATAAAACTATTTTTTAATGGGTTGCATAATACATAGTTAATTCATGCTGATAGTAAGTAGTAAAAGAGAAAATGTTATAATAAAAGAAATCACCAACAATTTAACCTTATTAAAAGAGCCCACTATTAGATTGAGGAAATTACAAAACTATTTAATAATTAAGAATGCATAGATTAACGATTTAGGACAAATATATGAATAAAAAGCAAATTAAAATCCTAGTATTTGCTAAGGTTTACTCTATGATATGTATATTTATAGCTATACAGGGAGTTCATATAGAAGAAGAAAAACAATATTCTGGTGTTGTAGATGCAGCTGCCGCCACTTCTGACTTTAACTTTGCAGCTGCAGGAGATTGGGGATGTACTTCTGATACAACAGATACTGTAAATAATATATTAGACAAAAATCCAGAATTAGTACTTGGACTAGGTGATTACTCATACGAAGATTCTGCAGATTGCTGGCTTGATATAATACAGCCTATCGATAACATAATGAAGATTGTAATAGGCAATCATGAAATTGAGGAGGAATCAATATTAACAGAATATATGAATTATTTTGGCCTTACAAGCCAATACTACTCATTTGACTATCAGAATGTTCATTTTATTGCATTGACAACAGAATCAGAATATCTTGATATGAGTAAGGATAAAGCAAAAGAGCAATTAGCATTTGTAACAAGTGATTTAGAAAAAGCTTCTACTAATCCCAATATAGATTGGATTATACCTTTCTTTCATAGAATGATGTACTATGAAGAACATGAATCTTGTTCCATAGTTGGAGAACATGACAATAGTCTGGTGGATATATACCATCCGCTTTTTGAGAAATATGGAGTAGACCTTGTACTTCAAGCACATAGTCATACATATGAGAGAACATATCCGCTTAAAACAAATGCTGAAAACAGTGAAGATCCAATAGTAACAAGTAAGGATTCAAGCAACTATCCCAGCATAGATGGACTTGTAATAGCTACAGTAGGTACTGGTGGCAGGTCTTCTTGTCAGTACGTACATATGGATCCAAAATTAGCACCGATTCAGTATGAGAATTTATTTGGATTTCTTAATGTGGATGTATCCTCTGATGGAAGAAAACTAGTTGGTACATTTTATGACAATGACGGTGGAGAAATAAAGGACCAATTCACTATTACGAATTCAGAACCAGCCACGAAATAGCATAGAGAGTAAATGGAGTTACAGGATGATGATTAGGACGACCAAGAAGGAGATTGAGAGGTATAAAGAAGGGTAGCCTCGCTTTTCTTTGTAAATACTAAAGACTATAATTAATTTTAGCAAATACTGTTCAATCAAATACTAAAGACCCTCTATCAGATTTTAAGAATATTATTTATGGCTATTCAATAGTTCCTCTTGTGTATAGTATCTTTCAGTACAGAACGCTATGTTACTCAAATTGCACATCTGAAATTTAAAGGAAAGCCTAGCGCATTAAGTATTATTTGCTACTCCTTAACATCACACGTTTAGACTTCTGCAGGCATATAATTTGTCAAATATTTCCGCAATTAATGAACAAATATTTCCCATAGAACATATATACGAACAAATTAAAAATCGGTTTATGAAGAGAATAATGTCTCTCTCTATAATGGCAATACTTTTATTATCAGTTATAGTCCTTGCTAATACTGCATCAACTCAGATAGCACATACTCAAACCTATAGTACAGCGCTAACTCTATCTGATTTCAACTTTGCAGGCTGCAGGAGATTGGGGCTGCAATTCTAACACAAACAAAACAATAAGCAGCATGCAATCCAAGAATCCAGAATTAGTACTAGGATTAGGTGACTACTCATATAAGAATACAGCTGCATGTTGGCTACAGATGATAGACCCAATAGATGAAAAGACGAAAATTGTTATAGGCAATCATGAGAGCGAACCTTTGTCATTACTAAACCGATATATGAGCCATTTTAACCTTACAAAGCAGTACTACTCCTTTGACTATCAGAACGTACATTTTATAGCAATGTCTACTGAGCTGCCGTGGGATAAGAGCTCGGCACAGTACAAGTTTGTAAAAGAGGATCTATTAAAAACATCCATAGATCCAAACATAGGCTGGATCGTTGTATTCTACCATGATGTTGCTTATACTTCACCGTCAGTTAAACATGGAAAGAATTCATTACGGGATACGTATCATCCACTGTTCGATCGGCATAATGTTGATCTTGTATTGCAGGCACATCAACATAATTATCAACGTACATATCCATTAAATTACAATAGTGATAGTCCGTCCAATCCAAAAGAGACAAGTAACAATACAGATACATATAATGATCCATCTGGCCAGATATATGCTACTGTAGGAACAGGCGGAGTTGGCATAGCGGATGGGGAAAGTATATATGATTTCAAAGGCAAAGCTTCTTTTGTAGTTACACAGTTCAAAGGATATGGCTTTTTAAATATAGATGTGAGAAACAATGGAAGAATATTCGATGCAATATTTTATGCAAATAATGGAACGATAAAGGACCAATTTATGATTGCAAAGTAAGTTAAGACCAAGTAAACAATCAGATAAGAGCAATCAATTGGAGAATAGGATAAAAGAGCGTAAAAGAATCATCAGCAGTAAAGAATAGAAAGATAATCTGGTGATATGAATATACAGGGGTTTGTTCTATCTATCAAGAAACAGGTAAGATAAGGTAAGATAACATAGTTATGTGGCCTCGCATAATTAGAAAGAGGATCTTATCAATAAGCAACAAATGAAGAGGATAGGCAAATAATATATGTGTGTCCACACTAAAGAAACGGATAATTACCGGAAGTATTCAATATTGAAAGTATATCTTTTTAATTTGCTATAAGAGTACAATAATATTATTTAACTTAGCAGTGCCGTACAGAATATTAATTGCAAGTAGGCAAGAGTTTTATTAATATCATTTATAAACAACGTTATTTGCATATCTCATGTTTATGCACGAAATGCATTATATGAAAATAAAGACTGTATTAGTTGCCACAGTAGTGACATTTGCTCTGATTTTGATGGGTTCTATGAATGGTAGTGCCTTAGGTAGTACACAGCAAGGTAATAATCAATATTCGTTAGTTGCAATATGGGGTACCGAGGGAACTGGCGATGGTGAGTTTGCAGAGCCACATGGTGTTGCTGTCGATTCCTCAGATAATATTTATGTAGTTGATACAAAGAATTTTCGGATCCAAAAGCTCACAAGCGATGGTAAATTCATTACACAATGGGGTACCGAGGGAACTGCTAATGGTGAGTTTCAGAAACCACATAGTATTGCTGTCGATTCTTCTAATTATGTATATGTAACTGACGAGGATAATAGAAACGTCCAAAAATATACTAGCGATGGTAAATTTGTTACACAATGGGGTTTTGAAGCCGCTGGTGACGAAATAGGAGAGCCACACGGAATCGAAATTGATTCTTCAGATAATGTATATGTAGCTATTAGAGATAATTCAAAGATCCTAAAATATACTAGCGATGGTAAATTCATTAAACAATGGGGTTCTATGGGAACTGGCGATGGCGAATTTGACCGTACTCATGGCATTGCTATTGATTCTGCAGATAATGTGTATTTATCTGATATGGGAAACTTTCGTATCCAAAAGTTTGACAGCGATGGTAACTTTATAACAAAATGGGGTTCTCCAGGTGCTGGCGATGGTCAGTTTAACAGCACACCAGATCTCGCAGTAGACTCCTCAGATAATGTGTATGTAGTTGAGAGACTAAATTATCGTGTACAAAAATTCGACAGCAATGGTAACTTTATAACAAAATGGGGTTCTGAAGGAGACGGTGAAGGTCAGTTTGACATACCAGAAGGTATAGATATTGATTCATCTGGGAATGTATATGTAGCCGATACTCATAATTCGCGCATCCAAAAATTTGCAATTGTACAATAAATCACCAAAAATCAAACCAAATATTTCTAATATATATGATTTTCAAATCTGAACACCAAAACGATGTTATAATATGTTGTCATGAGGCTTGTCTAGTTACGACACTCTCATTACCACCATTACTGCCACTTCTATAATCATCAGCACAAGAAAAAAAACATCTTGCTACTGTATCAGAAAGATGGCGATGATACAATGGATGTTTTATTATGGATTCAAATATACAATATCCAGAATCCGTCCTTTTACTTTTCAATACTTGCGAAAGCTCTTGGAAAGAAAATATCTTGAAGCAAAGATTTAGAACAAACATTCAATGTGTATCTGTATAGTAGTAGACTTGGAGAACTGACAAAAGCCAAGCTTTGGAAGAATTGTCAATGTATTGTAGCAATAACAGCCCCCACAATAATAATGTGGTCAATATGAAGAAGGCATTACTTGACAATGAGGATATTTGAGATGGAATTGCGCTCCGTGAGAAAAAATGCTCCGATAGTAGCTTGCTAGTAGAGAGGTGTAATAATATTGTTATTCTTCCAGCAGTCAGTCAGTCATAGCAGGCAGTAATCTCAACAGCAACAACAGCAACAACAACAAAAGAAACAAGGTGAACGTCCAGATTTCTTTCCCGTAACTCAACAATTAAAGAGGAGCAGCTGCCTGCTACTGGCAAATACTTTGGATTACAGAATCACTATCAATGTATGTACACATCAGTATGCAGAATAATATTGTACAATATGTCTATGGTAGGATTATCCTCCTCCTTCTCCTCATCTTCTCTTGCTATAATCCCAAGTAGAATAATAACTAGGTGTTATTTCTAAAATTACTGAATGTCCTTTTTTAACTCCATCTATAAGAGACCTTGCAATAGGATGATCAAGGCTTCCAAGATATTTGACAATTATCTTTTCAGCTATCGGTATGTTATGATTAATGTCTCCTTCATGAATTCTAACTTTTCCTTTACCACGAACTCCTTTGTAAGGAGGATTTGCTTCATCTATACAATAGTAGATGGTGTTGTTTCTTCTCAAATTGTCTGTCTTTTTAGAGCTCTTGGATGTTTCAACATATAATTTGTTGCTAGTATTATCAAAGTAATACCATATTGGGTGAATGTTTGAATGTCCTTTTTCATCCACTGTTCCCAAATGGACATTTAATTTGCTATTTGTTAAAAAGTCCTTTACTTCCTCTTCTGTTAGAGGCGCACCAAATCCTGGACTAGCATTAAGAATTCTCATGGTCATTCACAGCATATTTAATCGCAGTATATTTCTTTAGCCTTTTTTTGTATAAATATATATTATATATAGGCTATAAAACATGCTATAAAATAGCATCATCTTTTTCCATATCGCTTTAGGTTCAAATCAATTATGGTTTTGTTTTTGGCTAGATTTATGGAATAGTTGTTGTTTGTGAATTACTATCGGTCAAAGACCGATAGCCTCTTTTGTCATCATCGCGTTACTGCTACGCATAGCAAAAGTTCTGGGTATATTCACAACAGATACCCCTAATCTTGAAATATATCCAAGACCCCGTTTGCATATGTTAAATGCTGCATTTCTATCCGCGTTTTCCTTAATACTACAATTAGAACATTCAAACAGCCCTTGACATTTCCTTATTCCTTTCTTGTAACATTTAGTACAATATTGAGAAGTCCACGCTTCAGATACTTCTATTACTTTGATACCTGCCAATGCGGATTTGTACTTGATGTATTGTGCTAGTTTATAGTACTGAAATCCTGATAGCAATCGTGCCATCCTACGTCTATAACGATGCTGTCTTTTCCTACGCAAGTGTTTGATATTTCCTAAGACTATCAAAGCATTTGTATCTATAGCTCTGTTAACTATTTCTCTGCTTATGTTATGTATTATGTTATTAGTTATTCGTCGTTCATGCTGTTCTATTTTCTTTATAGTTTTGAGTTACCTTTCTTGATAGTCTTGTAGAATCTATCGACTTGCTGCTTATTGGCTGAGTATATTCCTAAATCTTCTTTTTTGTTTGTCTGCAAATAGTGCTGTAGATTTTTGTATTCCCGTTCTAGTGCCATTTTCTTAGTATCAGTCAAGTTTTCTATTACTTTACAATGATAGCATTTCTTGACTAATGGCATCTGAACATTTAGATAGAACCTATAGGTTATAACTCTTTATATTGCATGGGTAAGAAAAGTTCTGCTGTTTATAATATTAATTATCATATTGTTTGGTGTTCTAAATATAGAAAACCAATTTTAACAGGTAAAGTTAAAGAGTTTCTTCAAGAACAATTAGAAACTATAGCAGAAACAAAAGGATACAAACTTCTCGAAACAAGAGTTATGCCGGATCATATACATTTATTTGTCGAGACCAATCCTTTTGAATCACCTATGAATATAGTTAAAATATTCAAAGGTATAACAGGATTAAGAATGTTCAAGAAATTCCCAGAATTAAAGATACAATTATGGAGAGGAGTGTTATGGAGTCCATCATATTATGTAGGGTACTGCAGGACATGTCTCTGCTGAAATCATAGAGAGATATATTAAAGCGCAAGAACGTGATTCATCCACGGATAAAATCCGGTGGTCTTCTCACTTCATTTTATAAAAAAGGTGAGATTGATGGCAGAGCCCATTAATCATAAAAAGCAAAAGAAAGATTATATTTTATTAAAGAGCTTTATTCATATGCATATTAACTTGTTATCATGAATGAATCGATCATCTTTCTAATCGTCGAGCCATGATTGTCACTTTTTTCTGATTCTGTACTATATTTGAGATAATATAGTTTATCACCTTTTATTATCCAAAATTCAGTCACCTTGTATTCATCCTCGCCTACTTTAAACGTGTAAACTATTGTATGGGCACGATTGCCTGCTACCGTAGTTGCATTTGAGTCTACTATCCCAAAATCCGGTAAAGAATCTCTTAAGGAATTTATTTGTGTATCGACATATTGTTCTAGTGACCGATTAAACATCAGATTGCCAACCTGTATTACGAGATATTCTCTGAATACATCTAAGGTGCCTTCTGGCGGTGAAAGGAAAGTAACGACAACATGGCGATCATCTTCTTCAATTGCTTGGCCGAAATCTATTTTTTCCCAATTAGAAGGATATTGAATTCCAAAACCATACATAGAATTTTCATAAGTCAAATATCCGGCTGTTGTTATTCTAACAATATCCTCTTCTGATGGTATGTTTATTGGCTGTGCCGTTGATTGTTGATAGTTGTAGTATTGTACATAGAGAAAGCTATTTGCAAGTAACGTAAGGAACAAGAGTAAATATGTGTGCTGTGATGTAACAATTCTTCTCATCTTACTCATATGACTCATATAGATTTTCATTTTAAGGATATATAGATACACTGAAGACTGTAAATAGAATATCTTTCTGAATAGTTCTGAAAATATTAATTAATGGCAATACTTCTTTTGTATGCTCTTCTCAGCAGACAGTGCAACAGAATTTTATCGAGGATTAGATTCAATAGAATGTAAATCAAAAAAATTGTATCAATCAAAGTCTTGATACATTACTGGATTATGTGAAGAGGCATTATGAGTATTGAAATTTTATTGTTTCATCTATCATCATTTTTTACGATCAAATTTCCGATCTCATCGATCGGTTTGTGTATATACATATTCTATAGGAGTGAGCAACATTTCCCTTTTGTTATCTATAGCGTCTCTCCTCTCCATTCAATATTCTATCTTGGTTCAAGATTCTTATTTCGTATAATTTCACTACATTTTATAATAACGTCTACTGCGTATCAAATCACAAATTGCGATCATCACATATGTCAGACTATTTGTTTTATCCTGATGCATAATGCTTCTGCATCACGGTACAGCTCTCCAATTGCTCTGAATTCAATGCCTCTTTTTAAGAGCTCACGCGGACCGTCGTAATCATAATAGTTGAGCCTAGCATGCCATTTGCCATCCACCATCACCGTTGCTAGACCTCGAAAGATTTTTCCTATTGTTACAGCATATTCTTTACCCGAAAATTTTTTTAAGCTATCTGCTATTACTACTGTGTCTTCGTTTAACCACTCTACTCTCTTCAACTTTTCAAGTTTCTTTATTGCTTCGATCAATAGTGTGTATTCAAAACCGAGATCGTTGCAAAGTATTTTAATATCAATACCTCGTTTTCCTGCCTTTGCCAGCTCGACATGAATACGTCTTGCAACCCTATCTACTTGTCTCTTAAAGTCATTGGTCAATAAATCTGCTTCAACTGATAATAATACCTGCCTGTTGTTTTTTTTGCCTAGCCGATCTAGTCGGCTTTTAATATCTTCTATGCCTGGTAATCCATCATACTGAATTTGTGACTCAGCTCTTTTAAGTAAGCGTTCTTCTAATCTCTTTTTATTATCCTCTATAATAGACAATTCTGCCAACGTCATTGGATTTGGTGTTATAAGAGACCTGTTGAGAGGTTTTAATATAGTATTTATATTATTCAATGAATTTGTCATCTTCTCTACACGCATTTTACTCGCATAGAGATGACGCATATCAATAGTATCCTTAGTTGCAAGAATAATGACCGATCCAGATGATTTTCTGCCTGCCCTTCCTCTTCTCTGTATATATCTTATTTCACTTGATATTGGCTCATAGAATATGACAAGATCTACTTCAGGTATGTCCAGTCCTTCTTCAGCTATAGAGGTGGCTACAAGCACATCAAAATCGCTATTTCTAAAGGAGTCAAGAACCGCTGCCTGCTCATCTTGCTTCATACCTTCATCTCCTATTCTTTTTGCTTGGCCTACAAATCTTGATGTCTTTATGTTATTTTTTTCTAAAACTTCTACTATATGTTTTGCAGTATCCCTATACTGAGTAAAAACCAGTATTTTGGATTTTAAGTTTGGACTATTTGTTACATTGTTTATCGTCGAAGAAAGTTCATGGTGATGATGATCTTTTATCAATTGTAAAAGATGCAGGATCTTTGGATGTTCCTTTACAATACCTTCTACTAATGTTTTAATTTCCATCATTCGAGGATCCTTAAGTAGTAATGAATGTGCATTACTTCCATCCTCATCTATCCTATCTAGAAAGGCCTTTAATGAATAAGAACCTTGACTCTCTATTAACTCAAGGCAATACATCAATGTAAGGGCAGAAGATTGATTTAATATAGCAATATAAAGTAGTCCCCTCTGCTCTTCCATAGTTAGCTCTAGTTTATACCGAAGTGCTTCTCCAAGTTCAATTAAATCTCTCTTAAATACCCATTTAATACCCTTCATAATTAAGCCATTCCGTATAAGCCATTTTATTCTCTCTTGAAGCATGGATCGAAGAATTGATACTATATACCGGAATTCCTCTGGCAAATTCAGCCATTCCCACTTTACATCTATGGCATTAACATAGGGTTTTACATCAGGATCATCTTCGCTCCTGTACTCGATGTGTTCAATGAGGAGGTTATTGCACACCTCTTGTATCCTCTTTCTTTCAGCTCCAGGACTGGCAGTCATAGCCAATATATAAGGACAAGATGATTGCTTGATGTATTCTTTAGCTATAGAAGTATAAGCATATTCTTTCATCGCTCGGTGAGCTTCATCAAATACAAGCAAACCGAAATCCTTCAAATTTAATCTACCTTCCTCTAGATCGTTTTTCACAACTTCAGGTGTGGCGAACATTAATCGGATGTCTGTTCTATCCCATACAGCTCTGCGTGCGTATGGAAGAATCTTGCCTGTAACAGATGCTATATTTTCTTCAGAAATTTTCAAAACTGAGGAAAAATACTTCATATGTTGTGAGACGAGCGGTCTTGTAGGAGCCATAACCAAAATTCGTTTATCTCTGTAATTGTAAAGCATGTCTGCGCATACAAGCAAAGATATTACCGTCTTTCCTAGGGCAGTCGGAAGAATTACCATCGTATTTCTACGCTGCGCCGAATCTGCAATGTTCTTTTGATATGATCTAAGCTCTATAGATCTATTCCATACAACGGGGTGTTCGACATATCTGGCTAAAGTTTTAGATTGCTCAGACTCATCACAGTCTTGATTAGGAAATGTTTTTAGCATAACTAAATTCTCCGATCTGGCCGTTAACGCTATCGCATAAAAAAATGTCTTCTATATATGGAGTATCGTCGTTTCTAATCAAAAAGTCGGAGATTAAACTCCATTTTATAAATAATCTAGTCGGATCAGATCTCAAATATATCTTCTGACCCACCACTCTTTGTTAATATCTTTTCAGGATTAACTTCATCCATATTCTTTGCAAGTTCAGCAAGTTTTGAATTTGATAGTAGCCGACTTATTTCTTCTAGCTCTGGGCTGGATCTTATTACAACTCCTCGTTTCTTTGTGGCAGAACCTGAAGAGCTCACCGGATTGATCTCTATAGCAAGAGATGCTGGTTTTCCTCTAAATGCAGGTAGTTTGAGGAGAAAAACACCTGGAATACTTGTAGCTTTTCTCTCCCAATCTTTGCCATCCTTTAGAAATTGCACTAACCTTTCGTCAACTGTCATATATACATACACATCTATTCTGCAAATAAACCTTTAAATGGATAATCAAAAGCCTTCATCACGTAGTCAGAAACTGAATTATTATTATCATATGTTCTGCACTTGCTACAATCGTTCAGAATTGTCATTTGAACGGTTGGATATATATAGGAATAGGAATGACTCATTATTGCGTTTCTCTTTATCATTGTAAACAAGGTATCAGAGATTCCTTATAATTTAAAGATCGAGGCACTCTAATGAGGGGGGGGTGAAGGTAGACATCTATGTAGTATTATTTTACTCGCTAATGTCTCATAGGAAATATAGAGTTTGATTGGGTAAAGCTTAAAATTCTCAAGTTGTTTATATATAAAATATAAGTGCTAAACGCAAGACTTACTTATGATAACGGCACGATCTTGATAAAGGGATTAGCGCACATTCCATTTGCTAGGACCCGATCCTCGGACAAATTTATTGAGAGCTCCAGCTCTATATTATGCTAATATAATAGAATTTTTAAAACAAAGCAGTATCGAGTACGTTGATCATGTTCTAGATCTTATTCCATCTCCACAACTATAACAACAACAAACAACAGTAATAATAATAATCACAATTCTAATCCACCTTTAAGAATCTATCAACATAAAGCTCTCAGCAACTGGACTAAAGCTGGAATGAGAGGATGTATAGTATTGCCTACTGGATCAGGTAAGACCATTATTGGAGTAAAAGCAATAGAGGCTGTCAATTCAGCTTCGCTCATTGTGGTACCAACACTTGACCTTATGGATCAATGGGCTTCTGTTCTTAGAAAGTATTTTACAAATGTAAAAATTGGAAATTTAGGAGGAGGAATGGATGATATAGAGGCAATTACAATATCCACATATGACTCAGCTTATATACGTGCATCAAGCCTTGGTAACAAATTTTCATTGATCATATTTGATGAGGTACATCACTTAGCTGCGCCTGGTTATAGGTCAATAGCAGAACTCATGGCATCTCCTTTTAGATTAGGACTAACTGCAACAATAGAAAGAGAAGATGGTATGCATATGGAGCTCCCGAAGCTCGTCGGAGGAATAGTCTTTACGATGTCTCCTAACGAACTTGCTGAGACAAAACACTTGGCTCAATATGAAATTGAAAGAAGACGAGTGGAAATGCTTCCGGATGAAATAATCCAGTACAGAAAGAATTTCGAAAAGTATCAGGACTCGCTGAAGAAGACTTGGATTTAGGTTCCCCATTCGATTTGAAAAATTGATAATGATTTCCGCTAAAAACAAAATTGCTAGAGAGGCATTGTTAGCAAGAAACAAAGCCATGGAAATAGCATTAAATAGCAGATTTAAAATAGAAGAGCTACGAGAAATCCTTGCAGAGAATAAGGGGATTAAGACTATAATATTCACACAACATAACAGCCTGAGTTTATCAAGTATCAAATACTTTCTTGATACCTTTTATCACTTATAAAACAGGAAAAGAAGAAAGACAGGATGTCCTCAAAGGCTTTAGAGAAGGAAGGTATAACGCGGTAGTTACATCAAAAGTTCTAGACGAGGGTGTAGATGTCCCAGATGCTGAACTTGGCATTATCCTCAGTGGGACAGGTAGTGGACGGGAATTTATTCAGCGACTTGGAAAGACTGTTAAGACCAAAAACTGATGTAAACAAGAAAGCAAAGTTAATAGAGATCATATCTGCCGATACACGGGAGATAGGCACTAGCGCAAAGAGAAAGAAGGCCTTGGGCAGTGAAGATGTGACTAATAATAATGATGTGGAAGAACACGATCCGGATCGCAGCAGTAGTCATATTTGTGATAATCAAGGCAAAACAATTGATATAGCATCATCATAATCATCGCTATCAATATCGAAATGACTCCTACAAAAATATATCCGTATATAGAAAGAGAGAAAGAAACAGGAATGAGTGAAGGCTAAATACGATATGCTGCCACTTCAATTACTTAGAACAAGAATAACAGATAAGGGAACAAACATTGTTCCACGATTTTGCACAGCTGACGATAGCGTTTTGCAGCTAGCTGAAAGATTATTAAAGAATTTGAAGAATCATGGAAAAATAAAGAGAAGAAGTTGTTTCTTACCGAAAGAATTGCTCTTCTTGAATCCGAGTATAATGACTATAAGCTCGCAAGGGGATTTTATACTCTTCTTGAAAGAAGATGTATATTTACCAAAATAAATGAAATAAAAACAGAGTCAAAAGCCATCGCCAGTAATATTGACGTTAACAACAATAACCTTCATGACCCAGTCAATATCAGAAAAGAATTATTTGAAGAATCATCAAAGAGAGGGTTTGCATTGACTGAATTTGGAAGAAGGGAAATAATTGACACCGTTGCATCTAGAATAAACGTACATTCTAACGATCTAATAGATGTCATGTGGAGCGATTTAGAAGAGAACTTGGTTTTAGAATGGTTTGATGCAAGAAGCCCAGAACAACTATTGGCCTGGTATAACTTGTCGTTAATGCAGACATTACTATTCAATTGTACAAAACTAGAATTCTCTGTAACTGGGGGTTCAAACTGGAAGCGTATATTACGTGATATTAAAAGACTTGGGCTTATGTATAATTTACAATATATAGCATTAGAGGAAGAAAAACGATCAATCCATGTAGATGAGATAGATTATGATAATAGAGATATCAAGTTCATAAATGCAAGTAACACAGATACAAAGAACAATTAATCATTATCTGCTCGCTAGATGGTCCTTTGAGTATTTTCAAATTAACTGACAGATACGGAACATCAATTGCAAAAATACTTCCATCGATTATTTCTAGTGACACATGGTCCCTAAAGGCCTGGATTGTGAGGAAGACTATGTCTTTGGGAAAGAAAATATATGAATTTAAAATATCAAATAAAGATACTCCTTCTTTATCGCGTGAACCATACTACAATAAAGAAAATGATAAAGAGAGAAAGAGAATCTTATATACTGCCAAGAGAGTCTTCGCAACTTATTTACTTTGATAGTGGAGTAGTAGGAAAAGTTCTCTACGAGATTTGAGCAATCTGCCACTGGTTGGAAATTAATAAGGGAGCCTGATTGATTAATACTATCAAATGGCAAGGCACTTATTCCTGACTTTGCATTTGAAATTATGGTATGTAATATATCTTGAGATTGTAGGATTCTTGGACCAAAGAATATCTAGAGAAAAAAATACAAAAGATAGCCGATTTACAAAAACTATACCAGCTGGAAATAATGCAGTAGACTTCTTTATAGCTATAAATGATGCAGGTTATGCATCCTCTAATTCTAATATTAAGGAAAAACTTGCGTGGGAGAAGATAACTTCTTCTATATCGAAGGAACGATTGATTTCTATAAGAACGATAAAGTTCCAATCAAGCCTTTTCTTGAATACTTGAAGTCTATTGACGCAAAGATGATCCAAAGGCTTGCTAATAACAGTTCAGTAAAGTTATTGACTGAAATTGAAGACCGTGCTTTCACTAATGCTGGCTATCATCTCCATTCGACGAGATAGCAGATAAATACAACTTGCCAATTGAATCTGCCTTAAGAATTATTACTACATCACACAAAGATGATGATAGTAGTAGTATTAGTAATCCTAACAACAAATATGTTGAAGGCAGTACATATTTGATATCAAAGTCTAAGTTAAGTGAATTTGAGTCTTTATTTGACGGGCATAACTAAATTCACAGATGCTTGTTCAATCCTTGATCAGAACAGATATACCAGAATCTTGTCATATGGATCTTATTTCTAAGATTGGATATGATGTTCTATGGCAGAGTATGGATTTGGCAGCACTGCCATTATCAAAAGGCGTATATAATAAGAAACTTTTTCTAGTTTTACAATATTGAAAAATTAAGTGTGCATTGAAGGATTAGAAATACTAACTCAAATGACTTGTTAGATTAACTGAAGATTATATGGATATATATATAAATATATATATATCGATCTCATCATCAGTCAGCATCTAATCTGACTCCATAATTCTATTGAAGGCATCATTCCAACCCTCTGGACCTATACCTTGAACCTTTACAATGTCTTTAACTTCGAGGTTTGACCATGATTTATCCGGCCTTTGAACTAGCATTGGAAGATCCATACGATTCAGCATAGAGACATCATTTTCACTGTCACCCACACCAAAAAATTTCACATTATTATGATATTTTTTTCTAAAGAGATTCATCAATATATCTACCGCTTTTCCTTTATCATTGCCAACTGTTATATCAAAAATCGTCCACCATGAATTAGCTTTAGACCCATCCCATTGGTAATTTTTATAAATCTCTCTAAATCATTTTTGTTAATTTTTATAATAGTTTCGCCATATTCTCGCTGAGCCATTCTTCTTGCATAATCCTTTGACAAACCTGTCATTTTGGCGAGTTCATTCAAAGAAACGTCTGAAACACCTAAGAAGTCTATTTTGTATTTTTTTCTGATCTGCATCGAGTTTTGTTCTGATCTCAATGGCAGATTTTCCAAGTTCTATTATGCTATACCCTTGTTTTACTTTAGAAATCGGTGTATTGAAAGAAAAATTGAAATAACCTTTAGGAATGATTAATGCTCCACCATTTTCTACTATAAAAGGTTCATTTAATCCTATATCTTCCCTTATCTTATTTTGCTCAGACCAAGTCTTGGCAGAACAAAGAATGACTGGAATATTATTGTTTTTTAAGATGCAAACCAATTTTATTGTTCCTTGATATTCGCCTGTGTTAATATCGATTAAAGTACCATCTATATCGGTAAAGATCACTTTATACGTCATATCTACATAAAGTGTGTAGTACGAATTTGTTAATTTATCCATATCAGTCAGATAAAAAAAGTTTGGAATCAAAATAAGAACCTCATATAGTATTAACATAACATTGGAGACTATTTTATCAATCATATGATATGAGTGAAAAAGCAAGAAGTAGTATTACAAATAAAAAAACATATAACAATACGTTTTTTCAAACAACGGAATTTTATGATTTGGTA
>CAVTCE010000014.1:0-34002 GCA_963733025.1 uncultured Nitrososphaeraceae archaeon
CTTGACATTAAAGACTATGCAATTGTAGTTAGAAAAAAAGAATAAGTAAATAAATTAAATTATCTATTATCAAGACTATAATTACAAAATAAATTGAAAATCAGATTTAATCCAAAATATGCACAAATTGAATTTGAAACATCCCTTGAAAGAACAACATTTGAAAGGTATTATCCTATACCAGCAAATTCACAAATGGAAATAAAGATAGATTTTATGCCTAACATTAGTCTTCGAAAAAAGCCAGATTTGAAATTATCTTATGTCAAGTTAGAAAAGACAACAGATGGTCATTAAATATATACTATATACTTTCTAATACAAAATAGAAGATTCGACAAAAATTAAGGCATCAGTAGAAAAGAAGTACAATAGTAAGCCATATGACTTGTTCAAACAAAGCTAGTACACTATATTATATTGTTAAAAGGAATATACCCCATATAATCATCATAAACTATGAAAACATTAGCATGTCGTGACGTAGGATTAAACTGTGATCATATTATTAAAGGTATTACAGAAGAGAATGTTATGAAAGATGCTAAACAACATTATTGGGAAATCCATGCTATAAAACCAGAGGAAATGACTTCAGTAATGAAAGATAGAATTAAAGATAATATTCATGATATATCATCTGAACAATAGAGAGAAAGAAAAACTTGAAAGCTTGGTATCCATATCTATTATTATTATTATATTTCCATGCTTTTATACATTGATTCGATAATGCACGAGCACTACGGTGGCATTGTTCCTCAGCATCTTTTTCAACTGTAAATAGAATATGCTTTTTTGGACAAGTAAGCGCATTATATACTTTCTCTGGCTGTCCTGGGAATGAGTTATTTTTCTGGTTCCCCGAGTACTAACATTGACTAACATTGACACATTATATACTTCGCAATGCTTCCGAAGTAAAGTTTGTAGTATTTTGTACAAGTTCAAAAGGAGGGTTTACGCCGACAGTCTATATTGCATGTTTTATGTTAAATCTTGTCTTTAGATCAGACTCCATTATGATTTCAAGCATTAGTTATCATCAATATCCTCTTTGCCATGTTCTATCAAATGACCCAAATATAAAACTTAATGAGCACTTTTATTTACCTTCAAGTTTTGATTGCTGTATCTGCTTTTCTATACTTTTACTCAGGGTCTTTGCCTCAGTCATTTGTTGAACAATATATGTGATACCATGGTCTAATTTCAAATGGCTCAGAAAAGCCATTCCATTATTGACGGTATCCTTAACTATCAATCCTCGTCCACATTCACTACACCTGATTGTGTGTTCATCTCTATGCGCCATATAACAGATATCAGTATCTCTATCAATATAAATAATAAACTTTAAAGACCGCTAATATTTTATATTTTTTATAAACTTATGGGATTATAAAAGATATTTGTGAATAGCGAGCTTTGAAGTCAAGGAGACGAATATAATGCAGAGCAGAACCAGAGAGCTGGAAATTGAGTCTATGTTTAACAGAATTCGATTATTCGATTATTTTCACCTTTCTGTGATGATAAAATATCTTGTTTCTAACTGCAAAGACAGATGACAATCCTTTATTGTTCAAATTATCTTGGATCAATCTTCTTGAATCTAAAAAAATCCAATTACCCTCTAAAATCATCAGCTAGCAAAATGCGATTTCTAGAATAATTTACGTCAATTGATATTATAACTGGAATAGAGGTTGATTCTTTTGCTTTTTCCAAGATTTTAGGAAATTCTGAAGTAGATTTAACATTATACCCTATTGCTCCGAAACTTTGAGCAAGTTTTGCAAAATCAGGATTGTTAAATTTAGTAAAAGCGCTCCTTCCAAATTCACTAATTTGCTTTAAAGATATCATACCAAAATCAGAGATCACACCATACAATGACGATTATAGGTAATTGTAAACGGACAGCAGTTTCCAATTCCTGAACATTCATCAAAAATCCGCCATCTCCACACATGCAAACAATTTTTTGGTTAGGTCTTGCCAGCTGGGCTGCTATGGCTCCTGGAAGTGCGAATCCCATTGAGCAAAAGCCATTAGGAATTATACAGGTATTTGGAGCATAAGTATTGTATATCTTTGCTATCCACAGTTTGTGAGCTCCAACATCTGATATAACAATATCGTTTTCATCAAGAGCACTCCTTACATAGCTTACCAATTTCTCAGGCATTATTGGATACGAGAAATCATCATCTTTGAAAGTCTCAATTCTTTGAACTACTTCTTTTTTGATACTTTTAAATAAATCTGAAATTTCTTTATTGTATAAAAGTTCTTTAATATTCATATTCTTGTTTTTTTCCTCTTTTTCTAGTTCGTCTAAAATAGCATCTATCGTAAATCCAATATCGGCAGCAATTTCAATAGTAGGTGGATAGTATGTATCAACTTCAGCAGGTGTAAAATCAACATGAATAATTTTTTTATTTAAACTCTTATTCCAGTTTTTTGGGCTGTATTCAACAAGATCATATCCTACTGTGATCACCAAATCTGCTTCTTTCATTGCAATCAATGCATGATCCGCTTCTTTGATTCCAATTGTTTGCAAATGCCTCTCTGATTTATCTGATATTACTCCTTTTGCCATGAATGTATTTAATGAATATACCCCAGTTCTTTCTACAAAGTCTCTCAGACGCAAGCTGGCATTTCCTCTTACGCAACCGTTACCAACTAATAGTAAAGGCATTTTTGAATTCAAAATCATTTTAGCTGCATCTTTTATCAAATCTTTATACGGCATGGATCTTAACAATTCCTGTGATTTTGCTATAGGTTTGATTCTAGATTTCTTTTTGGCTATATCTTGTGGTAATTCAAGATGTACTGCTCCAGCTTTTTCATCTACTGATATCTTGAATGCTCTTCTAACAATTTCTGGTATGCTATCAGCATTTTGTATTGACCATCTCCATTTTGTTATAGGTTTGAACATGGTTATGACATCCATATTTTGGTGAGACTCTTTATGCAATAGATTTGAATCTGTCTGCGCTGTAATTGCCAATATTGGAGATCTGTCCATGTTTGCATTTGCGACCCCTGTTGTTAGATTTGTTGCGCCTGGCCCTAAAGTAGAAAGACACACTCCAACTTTTTGTGTTAGCCTGCCATACATATCCGCCATAAAAGCAGCTCCTTGTTCATGTCTGACTAAGATGAATTTGATCTTTGAATTCACTATTGACATCATTAAATCATTAGTCTCTTCTCCGGGCAAGCCAAAAATATATTCAACACCTTCAGATTCTAAACACCTTATGAAAAGATCAGACGCCTTCATAGAGACTTGACTGACGTTATTATCATGTGTTTGGTATGACAAATGGTTTTTAGGTTGTGCTTCATTTTCTATCTGTGAATAATCATTTACATTATCAGTCCCTATGGATTTCATATTAAAAATATCTCAATCTAATAATATAAGAATAGTCTTTAGAACCTTTAGAATCTAAATGCTCTGGTATAAACAAGCAGCTAATAAAGGTATTTATTGTTATTTTTACTACTATATGAAAGAAATAACTAGCAACCAGTGCAAGCCAGCTTCAGTAAAACTATTTTTGAATATTTACTCTAATGAATCTTTTCTTCCTCTAACAAGAGGAAGAGCATATTTAGGATATAGACTCTAACTATTATTCCGGTATAAAAATAACCTAGATACTAATGAGAATTTTTTTGCATATGTCTATATCAAATTAGATAAGAAAAAGAAAAAAGTTGTATTAGTTGTAATGGAACAGCCTGCTGACTGCTAAGATATGCTATTCTATTATATGTTATTACCACTTTCTACTTTTTTATTATCACATCCTTCGTGGCTGTACCGAATATTGGTGTATTTCCAAAATGATTATTTAGTATAGTTGGATCTGCCCATATGCTTATTACGTTGCCATCCAAAATCTTTATACTAACTGGAACATTTTGAACAGGGCCATTTTTCATAGTTATGGTGGCAGTTCCATTAAATACTGACGTCTTATTATCTGGTACAAATATTTCTGTCAGTGTCAGATTATAGATTGCATGTTCGTGCATAGCAGAACCATTTGTCATTATCATGTTAAGCATTGCCTCGAACCTCGCAGTTGGGAGGTTAGCAGTATTGCTGGTAGTAGTAGTATTTTTTGTTGTTGCTGTTGAATTAGTAGCATTGATGCTTTGACTACCTACTCCTTCTTTTGATTTGTCAGTTATCAAACTGCCTTTCCAAAGACCTGAAATTATCCACGTAGGAGTACCATTCTCATCATTTTGTATACCTGCAACAGTTCCAGCTGCATATTCACCTGGCTTCATCATTGCGTGATGACCGTAGTTGTAAGACTCTTTTTGCGGATATACTATGCCGTTTTCACTTACACCTGCTGAAGCAAATACAATAATTGCTGCTATTGCAGATGCCATGATTGCCGTTACAGTGAGTATGCTTGATGATCTGTCACCCTCTTCTTTTGCGTCATTGTAATCCAATAACATACCGAGAAGCTATTAAGACTATTGTTTACTTGTGTAAATTAGTTATACAAAATTGTATAACAATAGGCATAGATGCGATGCCTTTTAGTGCCAAATAGAGCAGAGCATAGGAGAGGCTGTCAATCATATAGAACTTGTACTTTGGAGATGTTTGTAATAATACCATAAGATTATGTGTTTGAGAAAAAAATGTAGAATATATCTACAATAGATATCATGAATTTACACTAACGATGATTGCTTTATTATACTCTTATAATTTAATAGTTGATGATTAATTTAAGATTCTAATATTATTTAGATTTATTATTTCAGATATTGATTCATATTGCATTATAGCAATTACAACCTATTATCTTGTTTCATCGCAAACTTGGTGAAGCAATTTTATACGATGAGAACGTGGATTGATTTGCACGGTATAATGGTTTGTTTTTCTCGTTCAAATACAGATAAGATCTCTGACGCTGACATAGTCATAATTGGCGTACCAGATGAATCAAAATCTCATGCAAAACGAAAAGGCACAAGTAAAGGACCTGATATTCTCCGTCTTGCCTCAAATGAGTCAGATTTTTTTGAAAGGAATGGTAAAATCATTCCTATTCTTCCAATGCATGGCAGGCTTGATAACAAGCATATATTAGATTACGGAAATGTTATGAGAGAGGATCTCTATCAGTTAGTCTTTGATTTAGTTTCAAATAAAAAAATACCTATTGTTATAGGTGGCGACCATTCTATTACTACCATAACTTTACAAGCAATTGGAGATTTATATGGCAAAATTGAGTTGCTTTATTTTGATGCGCATCCAGACTTTGTTTCTTCGACCAGAAATTACTATGGATCTGTATTAACTGATTCTTTAGGATCTATAGACTTTGAAAAGAGTATGTTAATAGGAACAAGGGCTGCAGAGGCTGAAGAATTGGAAAATGCATATAAGGTTGGATTAGAAGTAATTACCCCTTTAGATATAGAAGAATTAGGAATTTTAAAGATTTCAGATAAAATCAGATTTAAAAATAATAATGGTAAAAAAAAATATATTTCTATTGATCTTGATTGTCTTGATCCTGCTTTTGCTCCTGGAGTTTCCTTGCCGTCTCCTTGTGGTTTATCCAGCATAGACCTTATCTATCTTGTCAAGTTAGCAGTAGCCACAGGCATTATTGGAATTGATATTGTAGAACTTTCTCCAGATTTTGACATAAATAATATTACAGCATATTTGGCAGCAAGAATTCTATTAGAGTCTATTGCATCTATGAAGATAAATCATGGCAGCAAAACTTGATTCATACTATGGATTAGAAGGATCAATGTTGTTATTACAGATTATCAAACCAAACTTCCGTAAAGAAAATCAAATTTATGTGTCAGCAGGTAAGATGAAAATATCTGAATTTTTAATTAATTAAACGCAAATAGGTATAAGATTACTTTTGAATTTTGATGGTAGTTAGCATTAGTAGAACACTTATAGATAAAGATAATTCTTGGAATTCCTTCCATTAGAAAGAAATATGTGTTTCTATAGCAAAACTATTTCTGCGTTCTTTGTAAATAAGTAAGAAAAACATCCTGTTTCAATAGATATCATGCGATTTGTTGTTCTCAAGTCTGCAAGCTTTTGAGATTAAAGAGTAATTTCATTTCATTATAAGAGAAATCATAGTAGAATGAATAATTCGTAAATATGGAACTGAATATTTTGATGAGGATTATTTTCCATGTACTAATAATAAATGCAAAATAAAGCATATTATGAGCTGGCTTAATCTGTTAATTGACTAGTATAATAAAAAGGCGATTTGTTAGATTAACAAAGCCGATAGTTGTGTCTTCTGCTTATATGTTGCTATCTTATTATGTTTCTGGTTGCATGATTTTAGTGGCAGCCATGGGTTTTGTAGTAATAATAATTAGCTCTATGCATTGTCTTTTTTACTAAATAGTAATGATTATAAGAATATAACTTTACTATGATCTTGAGAATCTTTTTTATTTCTAGGAGTATTTGGTTATATAGGACCGCAGGATTAAAGCCTATAGGTAACGCATTATATAATTTGCAGATTCCAGGACAGGTCGATTTCCATCAATTATTTCAGTCATACTATTACAATAGCAGCTATATTGATAGCTCAAAAAGTTACTAGGAGGAAATAGTTAAAGTCAACCAATGTTTAATTAAGAGAAAAGTGATCTAACTTATGCAAAAGCGAAGAACACCAAGATCATCTTCTAAACTCAGTTAACTATACCTTATTTAATCGAAAAATAACATTTAAATTTCTTAAGACACACTTATGAAGTGCCGCTGATATTTTGAGAGGATCTTTAGATCGCACCGATTATTGCCAGCGCTTGTACTGACTTATTTTTGAAGAGACTTAATGATACCTTTGAAGAGAACGCAGAGAATAATAAATTAATCTAGATTATCGTTGCTATCAAAGACGGTCCAGGTCGTTTGTGAACTGTTATCGACACAAATTTGCGGCCCAAGGGATATGAATAAAATTTGGCCTTATTAGTGGAGACATTTAATTCATTTCATTATTATAAGCGCAAAATCAGATGAGAGTTGGTTGGGTTCGGTGGGATGTGAGACAGATTTGACTTAATTTCGCCGCCCAGAATCATTGCCCAAATGTAACAATGATCACCATGATCATCGCATTGAGTGGTTATGTATAAATCTGCTATACTTGAAAGAAGGATTTTCCTTCTTTATATTATTGCTAACACTACAAATAAAAGTGATTCAATAGATCTTTAGGAAAATAAAGACAGATTTGATTAAATTTATATCTTTTGAACTGAGGATACTTGTGTATGAATCAACAAAAAATTGACCAACTTACAGAAAGGATTCTTAATGAGACACTCTCTGCAATGAGTTGTCTTAACTTATATTTGGGACATAGGCTAAACCTATTTCAATCTATAGCTGAGTCTGGTCCTACAAGTTCTACAGAATTATCTAATAAAACCAAATATTCTGAACGCTATCTACGTGAATGGTTGGAATGTATGACGGTTCTTGGTTACATAGAACATGATCATGGAACAAATAAGTTCAGCATCCCACAAGAACACGCAGCAGTATTATGTGAACGTGATAATAGTGCATATACAATTCCTTTTGTTTACTGTATTCCAAGTTTTGCATCAGTTCTGGATAAATTGCTTGAAGCATTTAGAACTGGTAAAGGTGTTTCATATTCTTCGTATGGACAGGACTTGATATTCGCACAAGGAGAAGGAAATCGACCAATGTTCCTCAATGATATTGGTAGGTGGATTTCTTCTATGCCAGACGTTGAGAGCAAACTAAAATCACAAGGAGGGCGTGTTCTTGAAGTTGGATGTGGTGATGGCTGGGCAAGCATTGCATTAGCTCAATTATTTCCCTTGGTTAAAATAGACGCTATTGATGCGGATTCTTCTTCTATAGAAAACGCTTCAAGAAATGTAGAAGAAGCAGGCTTATCTGATAGGATTTCATTGCATTTAACCACTATAGAGAAAGCACCTCTTAAAGAAAAATATGATTTGGTAACGACCTTTGAATCAGTACATGATATAGCCTATCCAATTAAAGCTTTAGAAAAAATGAGAGAAATAATTGCTCCAAGAGGAAGCGTACTTGTTGGTGATGTCAAAATGAAAGAAGTACTTGAAGATAAAAATGATTTTCCAGGCAGGTTTTATTATAATTTTAGTGTGTTGCTCTGTCTTCCACAATCTATGGCTTATCCTGACTCTTTAGCGACAGGGGCTGCTATGACTCCTTCAACTTTCAAAAACTATGCAAAAGAAGCAGGGTTCTCAAAAATCGATATTTTACCAGTAGACCATTTTATATGGCAATTTTATCGTTTGGAACCATAATAACAAACTAAAAATAATCTCAAGAGCTCACACTGTTATCTAACCAAAAAATAACATTTCAATTTTTGAATCCCATCTATGGAGTGCTGCCGATATCCTCAGAGACTCTTAGATCCTGCTGATTATCGTAACGGGTTCTGTGGGATGCAATACACTAGTGTATGTAGTCCATTGTCAGGGAAGTATTAGTCACCTTGAACAGACAGAGTTGATATCTATAGCAGAGTGGACGTCAATATTTACACAATCAACAATTAAAGACCATCCAATTATCAATCATACAGACATTAATGTTAAAGTAGATTGAATTCCTTGGATTCTTGTCATATGTTTCCCTATAGATTCCTTTATTGTGTCCATATTATTATTAGATAACTTTACGATAATATCATATGGTCCGTCTACTCTGTTAACTTCTGTTACACAAGCCAACTTGCTGAGTTGACTCATTATTTCATAATCAGGATAGTTATAATCAAGTAGAACTAATACATAGGCTGTTGGCAATATGATAATATAATTTGTTATATTATTTGAAGTATCTATAACTTTAAGATGATTCTACAGGTTTTTTTAAGTTTAGCGAATCTTATCTTATCAATCTATGAATTGGAATAAATTATCTGTCATAATCAATTTATAATAGGATCAAACAAGCTTCGATAACACAAAGGATCTTGACTCACAATCCAAATAATAAAAAAACAATATTAGTAGAATTTCTACTTCTGCGTGGAGGACTTTGGTTATCATAGGTTCTTCTATATTGATTACTATGTACGGAGAAACTATGTTATTACCTGCAATTCCTGATATTATTGGAGAATTTAACATTTCGTATAATACTTCATCATGGATACTTACTGCATATCTTATTGCAGGAGCTATTATGATGCCAATAGGAGGAAAGCTGTCTGATATCTATGGAAGAAAGAAAATGGTATTAATAATAATGGTGATTTATATCATAGGTATTTCTCTTGGAGGATTTTCCTCTAACATTGCGTTTCTGATTGTTTCAAGAGTTATTCAGGGAATTGGTATTGCCATGTTTCCAATAGCATTTGGTATTGTGAGGGATCAATTTCCTCCAGAAAAGCTTGCAATAGGCATAATTTAATTTAAATAAAATTGACAAAATTTATGATCTGACAATGATTTCTATGGCAAATTGAACCTTTTAGAAGAAATGAAATCTGATTATGATCTCTGTATTAATAATTCAGATGGACATGAATAAAAAGTCGATTCTATTTCAAATCTATTTTCCCTAAGAGAAACGCAAAGACTGAAGGAAATACGGGCACGATGCTTATCCTTATGCAGTCTGTTACTGGCAAGAAAAGGGAAGACTAAAGAAAAGACGCTAGTTGAATATCTCTACCGCTGTATTCTTTACAGCACTACCGGCTTTCTTTGCTATTGGTAATAATTCTCTTACTACATCCCCAAAGGTAGTTCTTTGATCTACTGTGATATTGTTATTGTCGCTATCGTCTCCTATGCTGACAGTAACACCAGTTCCTTGATTGTTATCTACTGCGTTGCTATCGGCTCCTTGACTTACTTCTGTTACATCCTCATTATCTGGTTCTTCGTCATAGTATGTCGTATCTCCTGCTCTTCCTATTCCACTAGGTACTTTAATTGAGACTTCTTCTATTTTCTTATTTGGTGTATTTTCTCCTGTAATACATTCGTCTGCATTATCATAATCTAGTGAGTGAACACATAGACTGAATGATTCGCCTTGTCTGACGCTGCTTGCTGGTAATTTAAATACTTTGGTTGGTACGTTGCCCGCTCTACCATCAGCAAATGGATCTACTATTTGTGTTTGTTGTATACCATCATTACCATATAAGATAATCTTTAATTGTCCTGTCTGTGAATCCACTCCTTCCAATGTGATCCGTACTTTAAATACATCATCGCTTGTTGCTTGTACTGTCTGACTTTCTATTCCCATCGCTGCAATAATCATTGCAGCGATTATTGCTGTTAATTTTATGATTTGCATACGTATACCACGTGTATAGAGTAATATATGGTTTACTATGTATACTTGATAAACTTTATATTATATCTTACTACCATATAGTATATACCAATGCGAATGAAAGATAAAGAACAGTCTACAAAAACTATGAAACTAACGCCATCGGTCCATGCTGATCTCATTGGCTTGGCAAGGTATGGAGATTCGTTATCGGATGTGGTAGAGAGATTGATAGATTTTTACAAGAAAAATCATAAGGGAGATCAAAAATAGAGTAAGCCGTATATTTTATCAGTATTGTACGTGTTACAGCAAAGCCAAATTTTAAATATTTTTGGGAGCGGAAGAATAACATCAGATAGGTTAGTGCCAAATCTGGTTCTTAGAAGTAGGTTATGATTTAGCTATCATCACATAAAGATTTAGTTAAATATGCTTTTGCGATAACAGCGACTAACTAATGTAATAATATGTAGACGGAACGTGATTTGACATTTGTTGGTAGGCATATTCAATTGTATTCAGTTATAAAGAAAACGGTTCAATAGGTCGGGTTTGATTCTGGAATTGACGTTGAATCATGCCCACAGCTGTAAATCAAATTTGACATAAATTTGGGTATTGCTTTCTCAAGATACAATGGACGGTATATGTTGGTCCGAATTCGGTGGGATGCAATACACTAGTGTATGTAGTCAACATTCTTCAGCAGGAGAATTATATCAAATGAAAATATCTACGAGGCAAATCTTCTTTCTGTCCTTCTGGCCTCCCAGCTCTATACCCTTAAATAGATACCATCTTATTAAGTGTCATGTCAAATCACAGACTTATTCGGAAAGATCATCTAATCCTTATTGCTGCCGCACCTATGCTTATTATCGCTAGTTCATTAATTGGCATTGACGGCTATTTTGGCACTCCCAAGATTGCGTATAGTCAGTCAGATCAAGACCAAATGAATTCCAATACTACGAAATCGGTAAATATACAGGATATCCCATTAGAAAAAGTCCGTGTTGGAGATATTGATGTTGCGTACAAGATGTTTGGCAAAGGTGAACCAATTTTACTTTTCAATGGCGCTTCTGATGGAATGGATGCCTGGGATCCGTCCTTTCTAACTGGTCTTTCTTCAAATCACACAGTCATTGCGTTTGATCAACGTGGAATTGCAAATACAACAATTGGTTCCAAACCATACACTTATCAGCAAATAGCAGACGATGCAGCTGGTTTGCTTGACGCTCTGAAAATACCAAAAGCAGATGTTATGGGATATTCTCTTGGATCAAATTTAGCCCAACAGCTTACAATGATGTATCCAGATAAGGTTAACAGGCTCATACTTATTGCTTCATCATGTGGTGGAAAAGATCATACACCTAAACCACCTGAGTTTATAAAATTGCAATCCGATGTGGTAAACAAATCTCTAAATAATATTTCACTCACTGCAGAGGAAATAAAATCGCTTGTATCTGCCTCAGTAGGATCAGGATGGATCAAATTACATCCTGAATCTCTTGACATTCCAGCAAACATTACTTCATTACAACAGCTGAAGCCTGGCTTGCCCCCTGAAATAGCGAATAATCAGAATAACATAGGAAAGCATTGGGAGGACAACCCAAACTGGGGTGGTGCTTGTGATGAGCTTGCGAAATTAGCCAAACCCACGTTGGTCATAACTGGAACTGATGATGATAAATACCAGCCGTATGTTAATTCTTTAAAAATTGTAGAAAAGATTCCAGGAGCCTGGCTTGTACAGATCAAAGATGCTGGGCATGCAGTACCGGATCAATATCCGGATGAAATTAGTAAGATATTAAATACATTTCTATCGACGACTACAACCCCACCTAGCTAATGTAGGTATTATGTTGGAATAAGCTTATCCACTATATTCCCTGAGGTTAGGCACATAATACCATAACAAGACATCAAAATTGGGTTCAATCAAAACTAAGGCTAGCGAAATGAGGTTCCTATAAATTTTATGTCTTCATGACTTATTATATAATAAATTATATATCGGGTTCGGTGGGATGCAATACACCAGTATATGCAATCCATTTGCGCACTGTAAAACGATTTGGTCTAAGGGGGGGTTTTCTGATTTGTTTTTAACTCAAGATATAGTCCGTCTTTGAATTTTTAGTTGGCAGCGGTATTTACTATAATTGCCTATGCAAAACAATATACTATACAAGTTATATATTAGTATTATTACTAAAAAAGTATGGAGTCAGATATTCAGGCGTTAGAATTAGCCACTGGTATCAAAGATTCCCTAACAAAGTCAGGATTTACTACTATTAACTGCATACTTAGCAGCACTACAGCAGATATTTCTAAAAAACTTGGAATAGATCTTTATGTAGCCCAAATTATTTTTGAAGAGGCTAAAAAGATAAGGAATATTGTCACTGCTGATACAGTGAGTACTCTTAACAAAGACAATGGTTCCAATAATAATAATTATTTGCTATCAATTCAATGAATAGAATATAATTGTCTAGCTGAAAGTAATTTATGATTTCTATATCAGTGTTACGAAATTAAACCATAAACAATGAATTATCAATAATCAATTTATTATCACCTTTGTATTCTTTTGTTTTTTCGTTGACTTTTCTTCTGTATCGTCGGACTTTATAACTTACGCCTTAATGTAAATCGAAGACAAAATCTGCTGCTACTATCATCAGAGTTCGTTTCTACACTCAAGAAACATGGCCCAAATGTCAATGCAATCTTTGACCAAGGAGAAAGAACTCACTTACCTAATATAAAATTACTTTTAACAATCTTTACCTCATCATGCCAGTTCGTAAATCATACATTTCATTTGTTATGGTGTAAGGACAATTAAAACAAGTTTGACGTAATTTTAGAAAATCAAGGGAAGATTTACCCATGAATTTCTTTTTCTAAAGCTTCTCTAAGCATATGCATATGCTTTTGCCTATCTTTTTTGATTGTTTGCCATATTTCTACCAAATCTGATTTATTGGCCTTCTGTGCATCTTTGATATAAGTTTCGATTGTATCATAGAGGAAGTCAGCATCCTTGCCCAAAACTTTTAGAATATCATATGCCGTATCTGTTAATTCAGTTGATGATGATGATGACATGTTATATATATTAAGAGACAAATAAAATATTTAACAGATACACACAATCTGTTCATCATTATAAACAACTTATGCGACTCAAAGGCAGCAGATTCATAAATTTCTGACTCTCCTGTTCTGTAGGTATCACTTTAAGTAGATAGATATGGAAAATTAGATAATGATGCATGCGGCAATGAGAATGTAAGGATTGGAAGAAGAAGAAGAATTAATCCACACCAGCCTTGATAGAAGTTAATTCATGGACTCTTTGGATATTTCTCCACTACTAATATAACTCTGCCTTTACTTTCCTTACCAAATAATCTATCGTAATAGGCTTTTTTATAAAACATCCTATACTTATAGATGGATATAATTCTCTTACAGCTTCATGATTTACTTCACCTGCAGACATAAAGCAAATCTTTACATTAACATCTACTTTTAATATCTCTGTACATAATTCAAATCCATTCATATCTGGCATATTAATATCTATTAGCAATAGATCATAGAAACTAGGTTTGAATTGTGATAGCACTGATAGAGGGTCATTAAATGTGTATACTTCAAGTTTTTTATTATTATCATATTCCTGTTCTAGAGCTGATTTGAAAGTTTGAGTAATATCTGGTTCATTATCTACAATTAGAATTCTTTTGGAAAATAGCTCATATTTTTCTCTAGTAAAAGTAGTAAAAGTAGTTATCTCAGCCTGATTTTGGGCACTATGACTATCTTTGGATATTTTTGTTACACTTCCCTCATTAATGTAAGTTACTAGATAATAAGGTTTTTATTAATAAATCACTCAAATATAACCATTAGAAGTATAAATATTATAATATTATCAGCTGACTTATGTAATAATAATCTCTCTATGATATTCAGATACAGACCTGAGGATACATTCATTATTCTATTATGACTATTTTGAATTTGAAAAGTAATGCATTCAGAAGAAGGTTTTGAATATGACTTGAGCCATATGCTCTGGCCGGTAGTAATGTGATCTTCCTCTTCTCTCATACATTCTCAAGGCAGCTTTGATTGCGATGACGATTTCTTAAATTCTTCAGCAGTATTATCCATTATAGTACTTACCAATTGTTTTAACAAGTTATTGTAAAGCTTGTCAGCCAGATCTAATGTCATGGCATTATGATCTTCATTATGATGGTTTGATTGTGATGATGATTGCTGCATTGCTGCATAACCAGGAATATGATGAATTTCTCTCCATTTTATTTTACATTACTACCTCCTTATTCTTTCTAATTCAGATACAATTGCAAATTGCAGAATTTTAGGTTTTAGGGAACCTTATATATTGCTCTTAGATCTAACAGCAGGTATGGACAAACAACAATCCGCCTACCCGTCAGAAGAAGAAGAGGAAAAAAATGAAGCTCTGGCTCTTCGTTACCACAATGACATTTTTTCAAAAGGCAAATTAGAGGTAGCAGATGAAATTCTATCGTCTGATTTTGTTTTACACAATCCAGTTCTTCCTGAAGAATTACGCAAAGGTCCAGAAGGAATAAAGAAATATGCATCTGCAATAATAGGAGCTGTACCAGATAGAAAACTTGTACATGATGATATTTTTGCAAAAGAAGATAAGGTACTGATCAGATGGACAAATAGTGGAACAAATACAGGGCCATTGTTTGGTAATCCACCTACAGGCAAACCATATGTTGCAACAGGGTTTGATCTGTTTCGCATTTCAAATGGCAAAATCATGGAGATGTGGCAGCAATATAATTTCGCCAGCTGGTCATAAACAACTTCTGACACATAGATAAAGCTGGAAATCTTGGATTCATAGGATAGATAGGAATAAAGTATAATAAAAAACAGTAAGAGCAAAAGAATGGCGATTCTTTTTTTAGAGGCTATTATCTCTGTGGCTTCTAACTGTTCCGTTGTAATTTTTTCATATTGTTAATTGATTTTGATGCAATTTGCTAGCGATTTTACCATTTTGGAGATATTAAGAGTAGGATCTTCATTTGCAAAATTATTATTTTCTTGTGGTTGTTCTTTTGCCTTTGTGACTCTAATTGTATACCTCAAACTTCTTCTTCTTTTCTTTATAATTACAGCAAATCATTCACGTTATAATATTGCATGATCCTTGGTACGGGTTTACTGGAATGTGGAACAGAATTGACTCTTTTCCAACGCGCAAATGACAACAGCCTAGCCACGGTGGTAAAACTCATTCTTCATAAATCATAGGTATCTCCTTTTAACTTATCCGTAAGAATCCTTTAGTCATCTTGGAATGCAATGCAAGCGTGGGAAAAACTTATAAAAAAAGCCTTACGCATCTCAATAATGTCATCAGTTGAGTCTTTAAGAGAAGTTGTGCGAAAACTGGCAGACACGTTTAACAATCCTCAGAATAGAGAATCATCTTATTTTGATTTTTATGATGATTCCTTGATAATTCATGGTTTCCCTCCAAATCTTCCAACCAACAAGGAAGGTTTTAAACAGTTCATTTATCTCCTGTGGAAAGCATTTCCTGACATAAGAATTATGTTTGATGATATCATCATCGAAGGAAATAAGGTTGCATGCAGATACAACCTAACTGGTACACACAAAGGTGAATTTATGGATCTTCGGCCAAGCGATAAACAGTTCAGAGTCAATGGTATGACAGTATTTTCTTTTCGTGATAGAAAATGCGTACAGCGTTGGAATTTAGTAGATATGATTTCATTGATGGAACAGTTAAGGACCCAATCCTAAACATATTTGTCATTCGAATCAATCAATAGCAGGAATGGAAATAGATTCCCGCTAACTGTTATAAAATAATAATAATAATAAAAGTTAGTTTGTAGGAATTAAATCTAATGAAGATTAAACCTCTCATAGGACCACATGGAAAGATGCCTATCCTGATCAGAGATAATGATACTAATTTTTACCAGACCAGATATGCTTCAATTGGCTTACAACTGCCTCTAGCCGTGTTATTTCATTATTAAGATTTTCTGCCTCTTGCCTTTTGCGCTCACACAATATATGATATGAGTTCAGCAAGGCCTTGCAGCTTGCTACCTCATCATTCAATCTATGTAAATAATTCTTTGATCTTTCTATTTGCATGTCCAAATAATGTATCTTATCTATAAGCCATTTGCGCCGTTTTTCAAGCTGCGATAGTCCAAAAGGATAATCCTCATCAGCTAAATGATGAAGATTAATGGTCTGGTCTAGAGTAGTATGCTAATTTATCTAACTTTAGTCATGTCAGAAAGTTACCTGTAGACAATCCGTTCAATGTGTTGTATGAAGTAAAACATTAAAGAGGATAAGGGTTTAAAGGTATAGGTAGCACAGGCAGTGACCAAACAAGAATTTTTTATCTCTATCAATACAAAAGACCTTTAAAATGTAAATATTGTACCAACGCTACTTTGAATAAATTTTTCTGGCATGAGATTTATTATCTTATTTGTTGCTTTCCAACCAGTACAATGACAAGGTATAATATAGTCAGGATCTGCTTTTTGTAGCTTAAAGCTGAAGTCTCCGAAGCATATGGTGTTAAAGATAAATTAATATTTTTATAAATTTTAAATTATAATGACTACTTGTTGAGATAATATTGTAGAAGCCACATTACTTACGAATTATTAAAATTTTGGAAGCTAATTATCAAAAAACTCTCAAATATCTGACTCAGCATATTTGTTTGATATAGGATATTCAGTATATTTTTAGGCAGATAAAATATTCTCAAAATCCTGCAGTAAAGATCAGGAACAATCATAAAGAGTCTCAAAAATAGATGAGGGAGTCTTACCAAAGATGGTGTAATTAATATTAATGTAAATTTGCTAAAGGCTCCTGAAGATGTTATTGATTATATGATATTACATGAACTATGCCATCTTAAAATCAAGGAGCATTCACATAATTATTGGCACCTGATTCGCAGATCTATGCAGTATGAAATCAATCAGCAATATCGCCCTTGATATTATAATAACTTTCTGGCTTTTCTATTCTGTCTGTAGCAATTTTATTCGATGGACCTAGCAATGTAGATGATGACTGCGGCAATGATAATACAGGATTGGAGGAAGAAAAAGCGCCGGCATTATCTATAGCATTAATTGTCAATGCTTCGACAAGGTTTTCATAATGCTCCTCAGTCAAATATAATATCCTATCCTTATTGGATTCAAAGTATTGAGTGATGTTAATGTGATTATCTTTATGTTGTTCACCGTTGTTTGCAGCGGCTATATTCTGAATTAAGTTAACCATTTGTGGATTATCTTTTAACGTCTGGATTACTGCTGCGAAGGATAATGATATTAATACTCTCCTTTCTGATAACACGACTTTCACATTTTCTTTGAGGATCTGATTTAGCTTTGAATAGGCTTCTCCATTCAATATATTAGCAATCAACTTTTCTAGTATATCCTTTTGAGCAGAAAGTTCTTGTACTTTTTGTTCTGTTCTCTTGCATTCTAGTTCAGAAGAGAATGCAATTTTATCTAATATTGATAATTTATATTCCAAAGCCCTAATGTCATTTGCCAATCGTTGTATTGTGCGTTGCATCTTCTCCGCCTGATCTTTGGCCTGTCTATAGAGACTTTCCATATGAGGAAGTTTATGAATAGCGATCTCTACAGCATTAATAACTTGCTCTATATTCATACCCTTTTTCTCTATAAGTTCTTGATATAATCTCCAAAGTGGCCATGTATTGCCATTTGTCTCTTTGAATATAGTATTGAGTTTATCCAGCCCCCTTAGCTTCCAATACTCTCTATACAACTTGCTTACTACTGGCTCCCTTAGGTTTAGTATGATGGCGACTTCTACAGTTGTCTTGCCTTCAGAAAATAGCTGATAGGCTTGGGCGGATATCTCCTGTTGTTTATGCTTCTGTCGTCAGGCTAGCTCTTCCTTTATAATAGCATGTATGTCACGCGGTGACATTTTCTCTATTTGCGCAATTTCGGCGTAAGTCTTGTGCTGATTAAAATATAGATCTATTACCCGCTTTTTTCTGTCTTTTGATATCTGCAAATGTATTTCTAATTATATAGATAATCGATACTTAAAAAGGGAACGCTTCTTATTACCTTTTGCTTTCATCTAGGATATTGAACTATTTCCATATTACCATCTAGTTTCCTCTCCATAGTAACACTTAGTAAAACACTATGTTTGATCACCTTTAAGATTTTACAATAATAGCATTCAAACTTGGAGCGGATATTGTAGTGCAATCAATCCTAAAAGTTAAGCTAGATGTCAATCTTTAAAGTCTTTGTAATCTAATACTTATCGCATGAGAAGCTTCAACGATTGGTGGAAGACAGTTCCAGCTGATTTACAGCAGAAAAGCCGTAAAGGTGATGAACAAAACAAGCCATTGCTAAATCAAATTAACTATGCTTTTTTGCATCTTCATTTGGCTGGAAAGCATGATGCTAAGCCAAGTCATGAAGAGCTAAAGGACTGGCTTCACAGCGGTCAAATAGATGTACTAAGGATGAACAAATAAGAAAATAGAAAATCAGCTAATTATTATTTTTTTAAATCTAAATTAGTATGGCTTTAGGTTTTACAGCGTAAAAAAGACAGTGCTATTGAACTGTCAAATATGCACATATATTATTCCATAATATATAATATATGAGGAAAATGCATAAAATTAGACTTAATAATTTTATCTCTTAGTTAGAGAGTCATATACTAGCAGTAGCTATAATAAATGTAAATATATTCTAATAAATAGAACTCTTTTAAATAATGAGAGTTCTTATTGCATATTCATATGGCTGCTACTGCTGATGAGGAATATGTAGAGATTGCGAAAACAAATGAAATTGCCAATAGACAAATGAAACATGTAGAAGTAAAAGGAAAAGAAATACTAATTGCCAATATAGATGGAAAATTCTATGCATTAAATGATAGATGTGGTCATATGAATGCGTTACTTTCAATGGGTAATCTAGCAAATGATAATATCGTAACATGTCCTTTCCATGGAGCAAGATTTGATATTATCTCTGGTAAGAAGGTCAAAGAGCCTGTTCTGACACCTTCGCAAGAAATGGAACCACTACCAAAAACATGGCAAAAGTATATGGAATATGCAGGACAATTAATGTCTCATATTAAGACATATGATCAAGAAATCTATGAAACTAAAATTGAAGGAGATAGCATAAAGATAAAAGTTTAGTCACTATTTTTTCAGGTTCTCAAATATTGTTTCATACTGAATATCTATCCAAAAGTCATCATCTAAGATGCTCTTTAACGAACTAAGAAATATTAGAATATGATGACTACTACTATAATTGGTAAATTATAATGCAAAAATATGTAAATTCTACCGGTTCGGTGGATGCAGGACAGATTTAACTCTAATTCGCAACACAGATTATTGTAGGATGTAAGTGATTGGACATTGCGTTTTTTGTTTAAATATTCAGAGGAGTAAGTTAGATCTATGGAGGAATGGGATCCAGCCAATAATGATTTTGTATTGAGATGTAATAGCTGCTGGAGAACAAACAAAAGCAAGCATGTCAAAATCATCCGTACCTCACGGGAAAAATATTATTGTGAAAAATGTTTGAATATATATGATAATCTATGCCATTGCTAAATCCAGAGAATTGGCCTAATTGTATTAGAAGATTACGGACCCAGAGCGATTAGTGCTGATGTCAGTCCTAAAAATGGGTTCCTGATATTATTAAATGAGATAATTCTTAAAGTTTTCTATACAGCGTCCTTTTTTCATTTTCCAGATACTGAATGAGCGTTGGTCCGGGTTCGGTGGGATGCAATACACTAGTGTATGTAGTTCATTGCGAAGAGCAGTAGTCATCTGAGCGATACTGCTAGCAAATGACTATTGAAATGTTACATGATTCTTTGACAAAGGTCATGCAATTTTGATAAATAGAATATAAATGAATCCCAATACACGATTATCCTTTAATTAGCAAAAAATAACATTTCTAGGTTCTAAAACACCTTTTCCACAATATGGGCAGTGAATTGCATTCCTCTTAGTAGGAGAATATATCTCTACTAACTGGATTATGACCTTACAACTTTGACAACGATACGTCGCAGCCAATTTTTTGTCCTTGCTCATTGATTATTGTATGAGCTAATTTTAGGGTTTGCAACATGAATGTTTTGAAGGATTTTTGAGTGGTCCAATCCTCTTGCTTTGGCAATAGATTCGATTCTCCCCGGTCGGAACGTACTCTCAGTATCAATGTAGACAGCTTTGTATTGTGAGGGCAACATCGCACATATTGTGTAACAAAGATGTGTTTTCACACTTCCTGGCGGGCCATAAAACTGTGTGATTGCTCCTGTGCCTATACCACCTCCTAACAGCACATCCAGATTTTCTGAACCTGTACGAAATCGTTCTTCTTTTTGGTATCAGAGTTCTTTAGTTTACCAATTGTTAGTAACATATTTATTTCACCTTTATGTTGTTTCATAACATGGCTAACAATAATGACAATAATAAACAAAAAGTACAAAATATAGACAACACAGTTGTAGTTATAGCTAGAGTTGAACAAAAGGCTCAACAAGCAGTTGTCAATTTAATTGACTTGGTGTATGGTGCAATGATTAAAAAATCGGATCCATTGGAGAAAAAAGGTAAGCATTATACACTTACGCAGACTGCAGAAGATACTTGTGCAACATATGCTGTAACACAAACTTTACACTTAATGTTAGAATCTGCTTTGAAAGCTAATGGTATCAATGACGAAATTCTAGAGCTTTCAAGAGAAATTGGAAAACAATATTTTGAATTGACAAAAAGATTTCAAAAGAAAGTATAGTATATGGAAAAAAATCAAGTAATATTATGATTGTATTAGTTCTACAAGAGAATATAAGGCTCAAAAGTCACAAGCAGATTGGGATTATCATGAATTAGCGCAAGGACATGATGCAATGATTACAGTACCAAATGAATTGGTACAATTATTACAAACATTGACCAAAAAATATTAATAATGATAATAATATTTTTTTTATGTGTATGTCTCTAGAGATTATTGTTGTTCACAGCACCATTTGCAGCAGATCAAACAGTAACATACACAATAGTTAACGCAGTATCAACACTGCGAAACTGAATTTTTTTCGAAAATTTTTAGAAGTTTTTTATTAATAGCGATTATTAATAATTTAAATTTAGCAAATTAAGTTCAATCTATGTAGAAGTAAGAATATTGCTCTGATTACCAAAATAAGATAGATTTATGGCTCTACGTGGAGATGATATCCACGTATAATTTGACAATTAATTTTTAAAAATTAATTTTAAAAATTGCTTATTTTTCTAGTAGTTTCTATTATAGAATTGGCGATAATAACAATTGTCAATTTATAATAATTGCTATTTGATTCTAATATTGTAAAGAAAATTTATATGAAATGTACTATTTGTTCAAAATGGATCATAAATGGAAGAAATACGATCCAAGATGGATTTGATTAATAAAGTAAGGGATAATGTACTGTAAAATATATTTTAAACTTATAAGTTAATGTAACACATTTTCTAGCTCTGTCATTATCCAGTTTTTGCTGTACTCTGTTATTTTCATTAACTATTCCTGCTCCTTTTAATCCTGCCGCCATTCAAACGCAGATCATTTTCTGTCGGACATGGAAGCCGATCAGGATGGTTAATTAGAACATGTTTCTCATATTCTGCCTTTATCTTGGTTTTAAAATCACAATAAACACAAGGAAACTCTTTCTCAGTCATTATGATGTTTGTTCTCCTGATCTGTTCGGCTAAGTCTGAAACTGCGGTTCTGTATGTAGTATTTATCGAAGACAAAGGCTGCTGATGCTCTTTATCCTGGCCGTCTGTTTCATTAGAATATATTAAATTATTCGGTTTCTCTAAATCGATTAATTTATTTGAAGCATTGTCTTTAGGAACTGAACTTTCTATATTATTATCTGATATTTCTTGAAATTCATTAGCATTTTCTACATTTTCAAGATAATCGTCGTAGGCCTTCTGTTTAACAAAATTATTTTTTTGTTCTTCTTCGGAACCTTGTACTGGTAATTGTGATGATGATTGTTGTTCTTCTTCTAGTTGTTCTATTTCTATCTCAGATTTATCTTCATCTGTTATTGTTGTCGGTATAAATAGTGAACGTCCTGAGACAAACCCCCTATTGTACCATTATTATTTTTATTACCAAGTTCAAAGTAGTTTTCCGGCTCTTTGTGATATCTATCTACTAATTCTTCTACTGTTATCTCATTTCCATCATGGTCTTCTAATTTTATTATAATGCCTGCGTCCGACGAATATCTCAATACCCCTTGAATCTTAGAGATCAAATAGTTTCTATTAGGAAATAATGTAGGATCCGTAATAGGGACTAATTTATTTTGTGATAAATTATTCGTTTGCTCAGAATCGAATAATTTTCTTTGTTTTGCATTTAATACAGGAAAATAAATGTATGACCTGTGATCTGTCTTACTATTTACTCTGTCAATATACCCAGCATTAATAAGTGGAACTATATAATTTTCGTACATCTGCTTTACTGAAAATTTCTTTCCTCTAATTTGTTCAGTCGCCTTAACTAATTCTGCAGTTGTAAGTGCAATGATTTCTTCTGAGATACTATCATCATTTGATTTTGCGCTGGGTGTAGTTTTCCCATTAACTGTTACTAAGAACACGTCATTGAACCATTCCAAAATATAAGGTCTGATACCATTGCTATATTCCATTAGGTATATGGATTCTGTCAGGTCATCGAAGGTTGCAAATGGGCAAGTCTTCATTATGGGGCTGCCTTTATTTCTTGTGACAAGTCGTGGTCTGTTGTCAATATGAGTAACTGGTATCAAAGCTAAGTAATTGTAGAGCCTCTGAGCGGTGGTTATATCAGAGGCTTTGTTAGATGGCAAGGATTTTTCTATTGATTCATAGAATGGTATGAATACATTCGGACTATTTGGCGTGTTGCTCTCAGTAATCGATAGTATTTTATCTTTTAATCCTTTGACTATCTCTCTTGCTTGATCCTTTTCGCTTTCAGAAACTATAGTTGCACCGTACACAAATTCGGGTAGTGCAGCTCTAGCACCTATTAATTTAATTGATTGTTTATATTTCTCAGGGCTCATATTGGGATTAGTTATAATAAATCTACGCTGAGTTTCTGCCCACCTTGGATGCTTACTGTAATCTATGGCTGCAGTAAATATTACTGTAGGAAAACCACGTAGCACATTGCTTTTGGTCTTTATACCATTAAATGTGTCTACAAATTCATATTCTACTTCATATCTGTCGTGACTTAGAAGAGACATTATTGCTTCTAAAAGAGTTTGTTTTGGTGTATCCGCAAATATTAAGGCCTTGTGATTAAGGTCAATTAGTTTAATTGCACCTTTTAGTAGTTCTTTCTTTTGTCCAGCTAATTCTTTTATTTGGCTATGAAGACCTTGTTTTAGATTGCTATCTTTAGTAGTAAGCATTTCGCTCTCTTTATCTTCTATATCTGAATCAATCTCTGCAATCTTTTCTTCAATTGGCTCATACTCACCTGTCTCACTATTTTTTACTACTAATGTTCCTTGCCTATGGAAAAGGGCTTTATCAGTCATCGCTGTTAGAAATATAACATCAGACTGTGGGAATAACTCTGCTACTTTGCTAACTACATAGGACTTTCCTTCACCAGTAGGTGCATTTATGGCTAGATTTATAGGATTTCTTGTATATGTACTCAGAAGCGTTAGGAAGACCTGTTTTACAAGTCTATCATCTTGCTTTACTTCTTTTTCGATAACATCCAGACAGAATTGGATCGGATCGTCAATATCATCATAGTGAATATACAATTTAGATATCCTCCATTTCAAACCTGAGTTGGAAATTTTTGAAAAAATGTGAATTGCAATAATCAAGTTGTCTCTGTAAAAATTCAGTGCATTCGCATTCTACTGCAATCTGCTCTGCTGAGCTGAATTGTTTTATGTTAACTTCAAAAGAAGCAAAAAACTTATTTTTATCCTTAGTGAAATTAATGTGGGCAGTCATTTTCTTTGGATACTCTCCTTAGAATTTGATTGAACGTTGTGGATGGCGTTAGCCCCAGGTCCCCCGACCAACTCTAACGTCCGTCCATTCTTTCCATGACCGCATTTGCAACTGCAAATAATCTCAAAACCTAGACCTTCCCATTTACCGTCGCAGCTTTCATGTAGCTGACTCTTGCAATCTCTGCTGATGAAATCTATAATATTGTTTATTTTTCATCATCTTCCTTGAATTTAGAAGACAGCTTGTACTTATCTGCGAAATCTATAAGACGGGAAATCAGCTCATTGTATGATTCACCAAAAAAACCCTTTGTCTTCAGTCTTAGATAGACGTCGCGATCAATGGTAATTGTATGACGTGCCTTCATATAATGATTTGAGGTAGGCTATTATATCAAAAACATTTTATCAGAAATTGTGACAAAAAGTGAGAAAACCCTTCCTGGAATAAATGAAGAAGATATAGTAATTATCGCTAACGTTGCAGCAAGGATTGCAGCAAAACTTCAGAAAAGAAAAAACACCTATACCCCTAAGGAGTTTTCTAAAAAGATTCTAATGCTTCTTAAGCATAAAAAGAATATAGTCGCTAATTTTATAATTTATGATTTTAACAATCTGAATCCTGGAACACTGTACGGTCCAGCAGAATTTAAGGACAGAATTACAAAAAGCATGCAATCAGATATACTTTATGATGATGCAGATATGATAGCAACTGTAGAAGACGAATTTAAGGATGATTACATAAGTTCCAATGATATTAGTAAAGCGCTCAAAGCATTAGAGAAGGAGATAGGACTAGTAAATGTACCAGGCAAAGAGAACATCAAAAAAATTAAAGGTAAACAGAAAATAGAATTTTTGGGCAAGCCATCATTGTATAAACTACCTCCGCAGGTTGAGAGTTTAAAGAGAGTTATATCTAAACCCAAGGTTGTCGAACTTATATTTAAGAGTCTGATAACTATGGGCTACCTTCCTCATCTGGCATTTGTCTGCGAAGCAACGTTCTATGCCATAAGGGACAGGAATGGTGAAGTAATGGTATATCAATTAGCTAAAATGGCTAGCAAACAAATAGACAATTCAGATGTAATGGTAGACCAGTCTTGCTGGGAATGGTATAGAAACGAATTACTGTCCAAGTCTGATGACCAGCTCAAAATGCTAGCAGGTAAAGTAGCTGAATTCGTAACTGAAAATCCAGCTCTTCGTCAGTTTATTTTGTTACTAGCCTTATCTCAGTCTTCGTAGTTACAGATCGATAAACTAAATATATCGATACAATAACGTTTGTGAATGTCAACTTTTTATAGTTGGTTTCAATTGTCCTGAGTCTATAAGTGACTGAATCATCAATTCAAACTGTTCTTGCTTCTTTTTTAACTCTGTTATCTCATTACTATGTTTATTCTTCTCATCTAATGCTTCATTATAAGCATCATATGTCAATACCATTCTACATTTAGCACAGAACTTTGAATCTGGTTTGTTTGGTTCATTGCAGTTAGGACATTGTTTTGGTTTTAACTGGTCAATGTGTTGACCTTTTGGCATTATACCATAGGCTTCAAGCAAACTTTCACTTGATTCATTGCCAAAGTAATGGATATATTTTAAGTGCATATTTGACCGTGGACTCCAACCTGCGTGCTGTCTCAAAGTATGTTCCTTTAACATAGTTGATTTTTGTGTTAATGCACTATGTCTTCTAATATATGGATTCCAAGGTTTCTTTAACAATTCTCTTATCTTTTGTTTATCTTCTTCTGGTAGGTCATGGCTATCAAGTAGTTTTGGAAAAACTTTCTGTTTGTAATGCTTGTATATTCTATAAATAGTATCGGTATTTAAGCGTCTGCCTAAACTCTTTCCTACTCCACATATGAGCGGACTGTTTGGATTACCTCTTTGCGGATGCTGATCTATACAATCTTTTACATAAGGAATCGAATTGATTAAAGGTATATTTCTACTTCCTGTCTTCCCGCTTAAAAGAATCTCCGCATATTGATAATTACCATTAGTTTTAAAAACAACATCCTTTAAGCGTATATTTAATATTTCATGTGGCCTGCAACTCGAATCTCTGGCCATTGTATGATAACATCTATCCCTAGAACTTGGGCAGTATTTCAAAAATATAATATCATCTTCATTTGTCCATAAATCAGTTGGTTTGTAAATAGACTGCTCTTTTCTTTTAAGGGAATAAATGTTTTGAATAATGCTTGGTTTTGGACGTTTCTTTTGTTCAATATTCGGATAATATAGCCATCTAAAAAAACGTGTCAATAATATTTTGTAGAGATTATAACTACCAATCCATTTATGAAGTGGGTCCGATGCCTCAGATTTTCTGAAACTATCAAGATACTGAAGTAAATCTTCTCTTGTTATCTGTTTGAATGACTTTCTATTATCAAAAAATTTAGATAGATAACATAACGTGTTGATGTTTAACCTTCTATAATTATCTGAAAGGTTAATTTCCATTCTCATTGCTAAAATATACTTAATTATTATAAGCGCATTTTCTTTAGATAACGTCTTTAAATGATCGATAATTGTTGGTTCTAATCCTGCAGTAACGATGTCAATTTTTCTGTCAAATAATGCATCGCTATTATCATCGTCAGTTATGTTGATGGACTTTCTCATACTAGCTTTATCTTTTTGATGAATATATAAACAGGTATTCAATACAGGATTACTAAATAGTAATAGGGTATTTTATAGACTGAAAAATTCTAATTGAATTAGTGTAAGTAGAGAAATTATCAATAATTCCTTATCTATTAATTTTTAACCTCTCCACAACTTGTTCAAAGTTTCTGCTGAATATTTAGCATCCTCTCTGTTTGTAAAGACTTCCAGAGTAACGGTCTTATTATAATTAATAGCTTTGAGCTCTTCGACGACACTTCTATGATTTATTAAGCCATCTCCAATAGGTAGATGTTCATCACTTTTTCCGTGGTTATCATGCCAATGAATATGCGCAATTTTATCTTGGAACGTTCTAATGTATTCAAGAATTTCATGCATTCCACCTGCTATAAATGCATGTGGGATATCTAGATGGACTTTTAGATCAGGAACATTGTCGATAATATATCTAAATTCATTGACTTTATGAATTCCATTAGAAGAAGGGACATTTTCTAACATTACCGCCATGTTTAATTTTCTTGCATAAGAAATAATCTCTTGCAAGCTACAAATCCAATTATCTAAAACTATTTTTCGTCTTTTGCCAATATATAACCCATTAATATTGCTGTGAAAGTTAACAAAAGTCAATCCAAGCTCTTTTGCAACCTTTACCTCTTCTATTGCTTCTAAAATCCAAGCTTGACGAACAGAATTATATTCAGAAGATAAGTCTATCCAATGTGCAGTATGACCAATCGTTGATTGGACTTTAAATTTTTTAAGTAAATTAAGTATTTGTAATTTATTATTTATAAGAACCTGTCTATTTCCTTCTGGAACCTCTATTCCTATTTCTACGTAATCAAAGCCTAAATCATAGATATCTGTTATCTCTTTTAGAATATCAATTGAAGGATTTGTTAATAAACCAAATTTTGGAATTGGCATAGAAATAAGAGAAATGATATATAATATAATGTAAGTTGTCATGCATTATTGAAATTAGACATTATATTCTAGCAAAATTAGGTCACATTTGTTATATATTGCGTCGAAATCGCTAATGGGGTTCTATGCTCCAAGGTGACACATGACTTGCTGTCAATGAAGAGGTGAATTAGAAATTGCCGAACAGATTGATAACTACATTAAATAAAATTAGATCTATATCTAACTCAGCTAAGTGATTATTAGATATTTTACGATCTGTGATACTAATGTTACCTCAGAAATAATCAAAATCTGATATGAAGGAGGTCGTATCAATGGAGTTGAGACGATAGTAGAAGAGAATAGATCTAGAATTGAAACATATAGAACACATGGTCATGTATAGGTCCTTTTATGTAATAAATAAGACATAATATAATATTGCCAAAGTTAAAATATACTATAGATGTCTGTTATTATTTCATTAGATGATATCACCAAGGCTAAAATAGTACACATGATTCTTAACAGAAATACAGAAGATGCATTGCAAAAGTTGAGCAAATTCTATAATGTTACTCCACCGGAAATAGTTGTTGGAACAATAAAAGGTAAACGAAAAACAGTGTATGCAGTTTACGTTCAAAAAGAAAGAAGAATATATGTGATAAATTCTGACATTTTTTACAATCCTTTCATAGTATTACATGAGTTTTATCATCATATAAGAACAAGAGCTGGCGTCCATAGAGGATCAGAGAGACATGCTAATATGTATGCCAAAAGTTTCATTGATTCATATAAAAAAATAGTTGAGAAGATGATGATGAGCATGAAACCCTCGTCAGAAAAATAAAGCTAGATAATAGTAATTCCTTGATACGAAAGACTGATGTGATAGTTCCAAGTAATAATAATAACATTGTCATGAACGAAGAGTTTGCTAAAGAAGTTACAGTATCCAAGAGATCCTTATAGGATAATAACATAAGGTAAATACTTGCTTGTATGTTAAAATTTTTGTTACTTCTTCCATGGATTTTTCTACACCAGTAATAGAACAAAGAAAATATCATATGCATTGCTATCAGGGTTTCTAGTTGCTCCTGGTAAGCCCAATTCTATCTGATACTATTTCCACACGGTGGATTCCTTTGGTGTCTTTTTGTTACCATAGATTTTTGTGCTATTGACTGTCTCTTCTTCAAACTTTTCAGGTATAGGGTTAGTATAATTTGCATTATCCCTATAGATGTAAGACGACCTTTAGTGGATATTATTATTCTCCGCCGCCATCACCATCGCCCTCTTCATCACTTGCTATGGCTTCCTCTTCATCTGCTGTACCGCCTTCGCTCTCAGTTGCTTCATCACTCTGTCCTTCTGATCCGTTGTCAGGTTCATCGGCATTTTGTAATACATCATCATTTCCTTCCTCCAGTCCATAGTCAGTTTCTTCTTCTACTGGTAAATCGGTGGTGATGGTGGTAAGAATAGATCTCCCTCTGCTGATTTTGTAATGGTGAATTGGTCTGTCATTTCTCCACTGGCGCCATCATCATTGCTATAGAACGTTCCAACAAGTACTGTTGTTCCGCCATTATTATCCATTGTGACATCTACATTTAGAAAGCCATATACTTCATCTTGGGCAGTTATCAGGTAAGGAGCTTTATTTCCGTTGAGGCTATGTAGACTTGCCCCAGCTGTACCTATTGTAAGAAATATCTGCCCTTCTGGATTAGTATAAGTATTTCTGTTTCTGTCTGTTATTATTGGACTAATTGGTGTATCGCTATCATACTTGATAGGATAGGTACGTTGATAGTTGTGCTGATGTCCTTGAAGTACCAAGTCAACATTATATTGTTCAAAAAGTGGATGGTACGCCTCTTTCCATTCATTTGCTCTTGATAGTAGATTATTTACCGTAGAAGCATATTCCTGGTCGTGGTGGACTATTGCAATCCAGTCTATATTTGGATCTGCTCCTGCTTTTGCTAGATCATTTTGTACAAATGTGTATTGTTCAGAACCTATTTCGTCGGAAACATAATCTGACATTACAGTAAAGTGAACATTCTGATAATCAAAGGAATAGTATTGGTCTGTAAGACCAAAATGTTCCATATATTGTGTTAATTTTGACTCCCCTTCAACTTCATGATTACCTATTGCAATTTTCATCTTCTCTTCTATAGGTTCTACTATTTCAAGCCAGCAATCTGCATCATCGCCATAATATTCATAGTCACCAAGTCCAAGTATTAATTCTGGATTTTTATCTACTATATTGTTTACAGTATCTATTGTGCGAGATGTACATCCCCAATCTCCTGCAGCTGCAAAGTTAAAACCAGGTAAAGTTGATGTATTAGAAGGAGAAGCATATACAGAATGATCTTCGGTAGTAACTCTCTCTATACTTGTTGATGATAAAATTACTATAGCTGTTACTATTATTAGCAAGAAAACTGAAGGAAAGATAGTACTAGGAGACGGCATATTTCTTTCAGATATTCTTTTTAGCAGTATTGATAAGCAAATCTTGACAATATTTGCAATCCTTATTTAGTCTTTTAATCTTACTACCGAAAATAACATGATATCTAAAGTGTAGCTTCATGACTATAAGCTCATTTTTAATCTGAATAATTATTGTTAATAATGACCTTCCTGATGCCAATAAATCTCCATAAAAGGCTACTATCTTGCATGGTATAAGTGAAGCTTTGATTCTCATTTTTGAGAAAGAAGGTCAGCGTCCTGAATAATTAAACAGCTAAAATGAGTCGGTATAACTATAGCTAGAATAAATTAAAATTACTTTTTAGTTTCTATCTCTTGCTAAATCCCTAATGTCAATATAGAGAATCAAGAGCTAGATTATATATTAGGCTATCCTAATTTGGTATGCCTAACCTAGCCTGAGAATGGGAAGTCTGGACCAGTCCTTTGGCATCTAAGACTCACAAAGACTGAACATATACAGGAACAAGTCATCCGAAAACTGTCCTACCAAGCACATCATGATATATTGAACCATGTCATGTTTTTGAATGCGGCTGGTAGGCTTTAACCATTATGTCTCAAAGATTGTTTAAATATTAGGCTATCCTAATTAGGTAAGCCTAATTGAAATGTCTGGAATAACTGTCTTGCAAGATAATAAAAGCGTATTACCTCTGATACAAGAAATTGTTGATGAAACGGCACTTAAGATAATTTTATCTACAATCGATGAAGCAAAAACAACATTGCAGATATGTAATGAAAATAAAATACCTCCAAGTTCTACGTATAGAAAAATTGCAAAATTGCAGAATAACAAATTGCTATCTATTGAAAAAATTAATATTGATAGTAGAGGTAAGAAAGTTATCTTTTATAGAAGTAAGATAAAGTCGATAGAATTTAACTTAAAGAAAGATGGCTTGCTATTGCAGTTTAATAAAAATTATCATTGAATATTGGGATCCTATTCTCATAAATAACATTCCTTCTAAAAAATTCTTTAACAATAGTTCCTTATCAATTATAATCCAATAAGATATAGACATACTCTAATCAAATTATAATTTCTGTGATATTGTATGTTATAATTTTGGAAACGAGTAGAGGACAAGGTTAATACATAGTCAACTACTAATGATTGGCACTAGTACCAATTTTGGAGACCACAATAACAAAAAGACTACAGAACTCTAGAGATGAAGAACTTTACATTGGTACAGCCGAAGCTGAACATATAGAAATGTATCTAAAGGCAATATGGGCTATTAGTGAAAGAAAACAAGAAGTTAAAATCAGCTCAATTGCAAAATTGCTAAATGTAACACAACCATCTGTTGTTCAGATGCTTCATAAGTTAAATAATGATAATTTAGTTGAATACAAAAAGGGCAATATTGTAGAACTGACTAGTAAAGGCAAAAGAATAGGAAAACAGATGATCAGAAATACTAGATTGCTTGAAGTGATGATGAAGGATGCATTAAAAATAGAAATTGATGAAGAAATGGTATGCGGCATTGAACATCATATGAAAAAGAAATTTACTAATGCTCTATGTACTTTATTGAAGCATCCTAGAGAATGTCCTCATGGTTATAATATTCCTTATGGACAATGTTGCAGATAATATTATTATCTTTCTTAGACATTTGTAAAAACTAATCTCAAGAAGGTACAATTTTTAGAAGCTATCAAAAAGATGAACAAACAATTGCAAATGAACTTAAAATGCTATAGAACACACGGTCTGTAGTAGCAGTCCTAATCTGATTCTCATAATAGAGAAACTTCTAGTATAATAAATAGTCTAGCTCTTCAGTTAGTCACCTAATATGATGATAAAAACAAGTAAAGGAATGAGAGATTATAATATAAAGCTGAAATTCATTCTATACACTAATTGGTGTTGTTATTGTTGCTTTTACAGCAGGAACTGCATTACTTGTATTGTATAATAATACATTGCCACCATCATTTGATTATAGGGTGTTTGCACAGGAAGAAGATAATCAGACGACTACTACTACTGCTGATAATACTACTAGTTCCACCAATCTAAGTTCTAACACTACATTAATAGATTTTGTATCGAACATAGAGCAGATCAAGGCTCATCTGGATGCTGCCATGATGAATAAACAGGCTGGAAACAATTCCCTGGCACAAGCACACACATTGCATCCAATAGCAGAAATATATTCCAGCATAGAACCTCAAATAGCTAATGCCAATATGGCATTAAATCAAACTCTAGCATCAAATCTCAATGAGATCTCGCAAATGGTTAATAGTTCTACTACAGACGAATTCAATACCCAAGCTCAAAAAATAAATGGATTAGTGAACCAAACAGTGAAACAAGTTGTTCCAGTCGAAACTGGAAATAATAGCACATTTAGCTTAGCAGTTGTAGCGGATTTATTATCAATAGTTTCAGCAGAATATGGCGAAGCTGTAGAAAATGGAACGATAAAGGAAATAGTTGAGTATCAAGATGGTCAAGCATTTGTTTCAAGAGCAGCAAGATTTAATGGTACGAACATCAACTGGATTGCTACAAGAAAGGACTCCTGAGATTCAAGAAACTAACAAACTATTTTCTGATTTGAATATTGCTATACACAATAAGTCAAGTCCTGAACTAGTTGATACATCAATTAGAGCAATAATACATCAAATATCGAAATAACAGGATTAAGTGAAGAAAATCTTGAAGGTGGAGAGGGAGAAGGAAATGGCAGCAGTTGAACCAAGAGAGATAGTTTCTGAATTAAGAAATATACTAACCAAACAATCCAAGCACACAAACAACAAAATTATGCTGAAATAGACGCTCTTGCAACAAGTGCCTACCTTGATAACTTTGAATTTATAGAGTATCCATTGGCAGAAAAAGATAATGCATTAATGGAAAATATAGAAGTAAGCTAAGAGAACAATTAAGACAGCTAATACAAGATAGAGTATCGATGGAAGACATACAACAGCCTATAGATAAGATAAACAACAATCTAGATAAGGCTGAGAAGTCGTTTGGCACTGCATATGATGTAACCATTATTCAACCAGGTATTGGGTATTCATTCGGCACAAATTGCTTCTATATATATTATTTTTTTTTCCATTAAATATTAAAGAAAATGCCATATAGAATTAAAAAAAATTTTTTACCGTCTCATAGTATTTAGTATTTTCCAAGGTATTGGTTCACACTTAATCTATATTTACTAAAG
>CAVTCE010000015.1:0-37825 GCA_963733025.1 uncultured Nitrososphaeraceae archaeon
TGGCATCACACCTTTTGCTGTACGCTAAAACACGGCCCCAATTTTGGGAATATGGCAATAGAGTTTGATTTTATAATGGTTTTTGTAATATTCCATTGCTCATTTTTAATATTTGCGATGAATAAGATAAATCCTTTCTTTCATCAAATCATTCAAGTGATTAATTTTACTTCTTATGTCTTTCCTATTGATCACTAACTCTAGAACAAAGTACATCTACATAATGGTCATTATCATTTGATATCATTTGTCCTGTTCTTCGAATAGCCACCGGTGGCAGGCGTTCTTGTTGTTCTTATTGTCTATATGTTATATCTCTAAAGCTTTGAATTAGCTAGCCTAAATAATTGATATTGAAACATATGACGACAAATCCGTTAGTTTGATAATATCAAGGAGATATCTTTAATAAGCTTGTAAATTGTGTTTTCAAATAAATTCAAATAGTGTTGATCGAGAAGCAAATTGATTTTTGTAAAGTCTCTTCAAATTGATGAGAAGTTTGTAATCATCAATACAAAATAATAATAATATTTTCTAAAGACATAGCTATTCGAATAGCTTGTGAAAGTTCATGAAACGCATCAATCGATATGTAGATGACGATAATAACACAACGATTGCAAGATATTTAGGAGAAACATCATTGATAAGATATACTATATATGATTTAATCTAAATGTCGTAATCTGAATGGTTTAGATTAACCCTTAGAGGGGAAGTTGATAAAGGATAAGCGCTAACCTGAACCGGGGGCTCATAGTTCAGCTTGGATAGAATGGCTGCCTGCGGAGCAGCTGGTCGAGGGTTCGAGTCCCTCTGGGCCCGTATCAATTTTAATCCGAATCCCAAAACCTTTTATATAAACTGTTGTACTATATCTAAAGAAAGCTGAGTGACAAGAAAAATCATTGACAGATCCGTTCTTCATGGAGAATGTATAGAATTATTCAGAGCCGCTATCAAAAGTCCTTCTACTCGTGATCCTTATGAAAGACGTCTAATTAATTTCTTGAAAATGATTAACTTAACACCCGAAACTTTTATTGATCTAGCAAAGAGAGATTCTTCTTCCACTGAAAGAAAGATAATATCATTTATTACTATTGAAAATTCAAGGGCTAAAAGAGGAGAGATAACCTCAAGCACAGTAAGCAATTCCTTAAAGGCCATCAGACTTCTTTTAGAGATGAATGATGTTTCTCTTAACTGGAAAAAGATTAGACGAGTCCTTCCGCAAGCAAGAAGGTATACACTAGATAGGATTCCTACTGTTAAGGAAATACAGGAAATTGTGGAAGCAGCAGATCTTAGAGGAAAGGCGTTAACTCTTGTTCTTTCATCCAGTGGAGTCAGAGAGGGTGCTATAGAATACTTTAGAGTAAAAGACTATACTCCTATTGAGCGGGAGGAGAAAATAGTGGCAGGTCGTCTAGTAGTTTACAATGAAGAGCCAGAAAGGTATACGACCTTTATAACTTCGGAGGCATGCCATGCTCTCGATAAATATCTTAACTTTAGAAGAGAACACGGAGAAGACGTAAAAAGCACGTCTCCATTATTTAGAGATAAATTTGACCCAGTCAAAGGACAGTATGGTCACGGCAAACATGATTCTAGAAACCTGGTTATACCAATGACAGCACCTTCAGTAAGGCAGTATTATAATAGGCTTCTTTTTTCCATTGGAATTAGAAATGAAAGAAAGAGAAGACATGAATTTTCAATCCACGGATTTAGAAAATTCTTCAAGACTAAAGCTGAAATCGGTGGGATGAAACCTATCAATGTCGAAACATTGATGGGACATAGTACAGGTATAAGCGATTCGTATTATCGGCCTACGGAAAATGAGCTTCTAGAAGATTATCTAAAAGTTATAGATGATTTAACAATAATTGGCGAGACTAGATTAAAAATAGAACTTGAAGAAATGAGTCGAATAAAAGAACAAGACACTATGAATACAGATGCTATAGCCACTTTATCAGATCAGTTAACAAAAGTAATGCAAGAAATAGAAATATTGAAAAAACAACAAACATAATTATTTTAATTTCATTTACGTACAAATTGCTCTGAAATGTGGAAATCTCATAATATCAGTACTAGCTGTGTATTTATTACATTCGTACAATTGCCCGATACAAGTACACTTGGATAAGGACCATAAGCAGAAATAATATAATCAAAATATGTGAATATGTCAAATACAAAGGGTCGTTCAAACTTTCATTGCAGAAGCCAGGAAGAGTAACGTTAGAGTAATCATGAATATTATGGAAACGTGTTACTTGCTATTCTCTTCCACTAGCTGGAAGAGAATGATGACAATTGTAATTTATATTCGGAAATCCTCTTACTGACCGCGCTGCCTTGATATTCATTCGAGTTATGAGCATACTCCATTTTAGGTCGTTTTCATTGTAATAATCTTATTTCCATTTTAAAATTAAAAAGTACTAAGTGTTTAGTATCTTTTACAGAAGCAAGTAGCAGAACTAACAGAAAAAAGTAAAGAAGAGAATTATATCATTAAAGGTAAATTATCGGTGAGAGAAAAGGAAAATACAATTGCTAACGCAACGTGATTCTATGAATATAGATGTTATATCTAATCTCTCAGATCAAGTTATGAAACTTATGGTAGAAATGCAGGAATTAAAGAAGCAAAATCAATAATCGTATTACTTTTGTCTCTTTAGAAGCTCATTTGACTTGACATTAAACTTCATATTTATCTTTTCTAATGATTGGGTAAATTGTTCATCCTGAGATAGGATCTGAAAATCTGAGGAGCCAGATGCGGCATTTGATGCTAAATTATATATTAAACCAGGAATATGTTGTTGAGTACTTAATAATATTGGACGTATACCTCTTCTTGTGATACAATGGGGGTTCTTAGGCGGACTTGTTTATACTTCAATAGATTTGTTATATAGATTCCTAAGAAAGGATCTGTCTCCTCAAGTATATTTTAATTCATCTTTTAAATTGATATTCTCAGCGGTAACTGCAATTGTAATTTATTTTCTATACTTGTCTTCAGGATACCCAAACGTGGATAAAACACCACCACCCTACTGGTTATTGCTGCTGGTTTTTCTTGCAGGTGTAGCACCCATTCAAATCTTAATTAATTTTGCCGATAGAGGAATATCAAGGATATATAGAGGATGGTCACGTAAAACAACAGCAGGCAATAAGCCTATTGTACAATTAGAAGGAATAAATTCGATTATTGCAGGAAGACTAAGCGAAGAAGGAATTGACTACATTCAGCAGATGGCTTTATGCAATCCTGTTGATTTGGCTTCAAAAACGAAGTTTCAAAGAAAAATGACTGAATATTGGAAAGACCAGGCAATACTTTATCTTCTTGTTGGAGATGTGATTATAATAGAAAATCAAAACTGCAAAAAATATCTTAACGATCTCCTTGAAGAAAAGCTTGGAATACGTACCATGTCAGCATTATTAGACCTTTGGAAAGACATAAAGGATGATGACAAAGAAACACAAAAATCATTTTTCAGGAGTATTGATCCTCCAAATTATGATGAAACAAAGCTTGATAGATGGTATTACTTGTTCAAAAACATTATAAACCAAGGAGACAAATTGAGAGATCGGAAAAGTGTCCTTAAAGGATACTCATTTATCGATGTGTGAACTTTACCTAGATAACTGTCTAGCGTGGACTCGAACTATATACTTTAGGCAATGATTAATAGAAAATGTCGATGAACTTTAAAAGGGATTTAACTATCACGTAAGGACCATATAGTTAAGGAAACAAAATGCCTGATAGTTTTCAAGCTCTCATTAGAACTGGAGTTAGCATAATATCGTTTGAAGCTCTTGATGATGAGTGAGTCTTTGTATTAGACAATATTCCTGTTCTGTTCTTCTCTTATTGTCTGTTGCATTATTCTGTTCTCTGTTTGTTGTGGGCGTTCTTGAAATTATACTGGCTGATGAAGGAAAAAGGCATGAGTATAAAGCAAGTAGTTAATGCTGTAGAGATCGCTATTCATAAACTTCCTCATATGGAAAATCTCTATGAACAAGTAACAGATTAGATAGACAAAATGCAACGCACAAGACAAGGGTTGGTAAACGATATAGAGGAAAGAAAAAACAAAATATCAATATTGGATAAAATTGCATTCTCTTCTGAAGAAGAGTGCAGGAGAAAACATCAAGAAATACAGGAACTTACTGCTCAAAAGGGTAGATTAGAAAGGTTGATCGCGAATATTCTGAATGGAGAAGGCTATTCAATAATAAAACAGACCGTTAAAGAATATGTTAAAACCATTTTAGCAGAAAATAAAAAACTAATATCAATATCATTTGTGGCGCTAATACAGACGTTAAAAGCTGAACCAGAAATGGTTAATTTAATTTACAATATGTCTGCCACTCCACATATCTCTAGACACGACAATAAAAATGATAACAACATTACCAAATGTCTTGAATTGAATAAGGTTAGGATATTGGATTTGAGTGAAAAGAATTACGAAAACGTTGTAGAAGCATTGACAAATGAGTCTATTGCTAATGCTTCCTCCAATCCTACATTATCATTGCCTTCAACGTCATCGACATTCTCAGACCCACTTGATCAAAATGGTACCTACAGAAAAGAAGAGCCAGAAGGATTTCATAATAGTGAAGGCGATATTGCTGAGTGATTTATGAGAGCAGGAGTTTCTTCTGCCATATCAGTTGTACAATATCTTATAGTTGTGTTAAATTAAAATAGTTACATTTTCTTTATCCAATCTATCTTTTCATGCAAGTACGTATATTTTGAACCAGTTGCCAATTATGATACTATTACTTGATTTTCAAATTATATATCACATGCAATATCATACAATCTACAATATCCGTAGGGGTCTTTAAAAGCTTCACTTTAAGATTAAGATGAACTGCACTTTTCTTCGTTTAATGATACTGCCCCATCATTTTTTTGTTTCTTTATCTGATAAATTCGATTAAGATATTCTGGCTGTAGTATCGTTATAGAAGATGATATTATCGGAGTTATAATGAATACAAAAATGCTTGTTACTGCAATAGCATTAACAGCAATACTGAGAGTTGATAGCGGTATACTCATTCTTACATAGAAGATAATTGTCCACGGATCTCTCCATTAGGATTTGCTTCTGTATGGACGTTAACATATGCCTCTCCATTATTTATCAGCCAGTAGCCTTGAGTTTCGCCTTTTTCAAATTGCCATGCAAATAACGAAGAATAAAAATTCAAGTTTTCTACATTGTCTGCTGGAATTTCAAAGAATTCTACTTTATGATTTGCGGTAGATGACATTTGCTTTTTTCACATCTCCTTATATGCTTCTAATTTTTTCTCTCTCATCCTATTAATTAGACGCTACCTGATTCTAGTTTTTGCTTCACTGTTTGAGCAGCCTGCTCTAATCCTTTTCTTATTTTATTGTCTGCTTGACTACCAGAAAGCATATTTGCAACTTTTCCAGTTGTCGGTAATTCATAGTCAATTGAATGCCTAATATGTGTACTATTTCCATTTCCTTGGAATTCCTGAATACTTTCCCATTTCTTAAATGGCCCCTCTGTTTGTCTGGTAACCACTGTTCTATTCTGTACTTTAGATTTTACTTCTAATATCATTTCTTCTTCTTTACCCATGTATTGACCTTTTACTTTCATTTCAGAGCCTTCTTCACTTTTTGATCCTGACAGTGATTCTGATTCTTTGACTATATCACGTGGCCATGCTTCTTTGATATTATCTGGATTAGTATAATATTCAAATACTTTTTCAACTGGTGCATTTATTTCTGTTTCATATTTAACGTTTGCCATAAACACTCAGTAGATTACATCAGTATTAAATGACTGTAGACTATACTTTATAAATTATATAAGAATTACACTTATGACAGAGTTACCGCCTGGATGTAATTTATCTATATATACGTAGTTCAATCTATTTTTCTCTCTATATAGAGTACATTTTCTGGGTGGCATATTTTAGTCAAATTTGTCCTGCATCCCACCGAACCCGCTAACTATACGGGTTCTTATACTGCTGAGTATAGAGTAATTGTCATGGTATACTGAAGAAAGGAGCGATTAAGAGATGGCAATGAAACTGTCCATGACGTTATCTGCTGTACTTATATTATTGAAATTAAAAATAGATAAAAAATAACTAGTAGCTATAATATTTAGCCACCCAGTACATCTCCTAACATTTCACCGACACCACCGCCGCCACTACTACCCTTCTTTTGCTGCTGTCCACCTCCTCCTCCTAGAAAACTACCAAATAAGGATTGCAATCCCTGTGGATTACTTCTAGATTGTTCGTCTAGTATACCCACTCCTTGTTGAGTGTATTGTCTAGCCGTCTCTGGATCTTGTATTCCAGCATTTTGTTGTACATGTCTTACTAGTTCATGATCACGGTTGAGTCCTCCTCCACCTCCTATTAGACCTGACAACATTGACTGTATACCACCTGAACCACTACCACCAGATAGCATACTTTCTATCCCTTGTCCCATCATCTTTTGTGCCATAAATCCAATTATCGCATTCATTATAGAGTTGCCCATAGATTGCTGAACTCCGCTTCTTTGGGAAAACATACCCGCTAGATTGTCTAGATTCATCGTGCTGATTTATAAAAAATATTATTTAGCAATTTTAGGATATACTTCTACCTTCACCTTGAGGATTCTGTAACTAATTCTATCATGATCATATAGGCATATTTTTCATTTTTACCGCTACCAAATATGTCAATTCATGGATTGAATCCAAACGAAAAAGAGTTATACTTAAATCCGAAGAAAAAAAATTTAGACTTAATTTTGATAAAATAAACGAAGAAAAATCCTTGACAACAGAGGATTTCGATGAGGCTACAATAGATTTTTATTTAGTATCTCTGAGAGATGCGGAAGATGGAATAAAGGAGAAAGCAAAATATATTGAGAAAGGACAAAAGTGTTTTCTGGGCAGTATAATAGCGGTATCATTCGTACTTTTTTTTACTCTTGCAGGTATCGCTGCTGGAGTTACTCCTTTTACGGAACAAGACAGCGAGAGCAGACTTCCTATCCCAAATGCAGGTATCGATTAAATTGCATCCGAAAATACAACCGTAATACTTGACGCGTCAGCTAGTCGCGACCCAGATGGAAACATAACGTCCTACTTATGGGAGCAAACATCAGGCCTTCCTGTAAACTTGTCGGATTATAACAATGTGAAGGCCACTTTTAGAGTTCCAAATATCAATAATTCTGAGGAATTAAGATTCAATTTAAGAGTAACAGACAACCAAAATCAGAACGCTAACGATAGTCTGAATGTTCGTTTAGAAAACACCACTGAGAAAGAAATATTAGAATGTACGATACCTACAGGATACGGGTCTGAATCACAGGAAGATATAATATATGTTCAATTGAATGAGTCTGAGCGGCAAAGGCGCAGCATGGAATGCACAGGAGAATTCAAAATAGCGTTTCATGAGAAGATGGATGAACCGCATGCGTTGGACGACGAAGCAAGAAGAATGAAGGCATCATTCCCGCCATATATAATTAATTTATTCATATGGAATCACAGGATGACTTGAATGGCATTAATGAATAATAATGTAGAAAATCTCTTAGATTTCGTTGATTAAAAGTGATTTCGAATGGCTTCCTCACTTGGTTGAAGCCATGATGTTTGTATCGCTAGTTTATCTTCAATGTATATTTCTGCATCTAGAACAGTAAGTAATTCATCTTTATGATTGTATAATGATGTATATACCGTTACATACCCAATCACTTCTGGTGAAACATTCTTGACCGTACCTGAAATACGATTTCAGCTTGATCACCGACACTATATTTATGATCTGTTACTTCTAGTATTTACTATTTATCACTTCTGCTTCTTGTGTAAATTCTACCTCATCTTCCTGCGCGAATGTTGTACCAACAAGTCCTGTTGCTGATAATATTGCTAAACAAAGTGCTTTTCTATAACCACTACTGTTCCTCCTTGAAAGAGTACAAACCAAAAAATATTGCAACAAGACAAAAAGAGTACTTAGCGGTGTTTAATGACTAATATTCTAATTTAGTGTTGCCTACAACATGACTTTATATATTATCAGCCATAAAAAAACTTCAATCAGAAAGTAATACTGACAACAGCTTAAAAATCAATATGGCATTTGCTATATTTCTTGGTCCACATGTTAACCTTTTATGATGTTAAAAGAAGAGAAGAGATTATCGCATTTTTGGATACAAGGATAAAAAGCATAGATGAAGATCCGATAGAAAATGGATTACAACTTGAAATGATTATCTAAATGATATCAAGTATTTTCTCAAAATATATTTTGTCTTATACTCCTCATTAAAACAATGACCACATCTAAGATTATTTTTATTATGGCTCATAGGTTTGTTTTTACAAATTCACACTTTACAGTCCAAAATCCAATCCTTTTCTTAAATCTTAAGTTTTTCTTATACGGAAGTATTTTCATATTGTTTTGTAATTGTTTGTAATGCATAGATTCATCATTTTTTAAAGCGTTAAACTTGTTTATTTCAGCTTGAATGTCTTTATTAGAATAAATGGACCTAAAAACAGTTAGTATATTTTCTGTGATCTTTTCAAGATCTTCATGTGTCTGAGGAGGATGTGAGGATTTATTTATAGTCAAAAGCTTCCTTGAAGAATTTTCAAGAGTAACGTTAAGAATTATTTTATCTTCAACGACATATAATCGATCATTGTCCACTTTCTCACCGCGAATCCATTCTATCAATTCGCTATGTAGCCATCCGAAGTCGACTATGCTATCATTAATGCCCTGATTTGATAGACCCTCTTTAAGTTGCTGTTTTAATACGTCTTTTAATATTTCATATTGTTTGTCTGCATCAGTCCTTTCCTTGTTTGTTTTATCCCAAAGCTCTTTAATTTGGGGATAATGATTGCTTATAAAATCATTAAAAAGTGTTTCATTTATCATCATATCATTATCTTTTCCTTTAGTAGTGCTGCTGAATACTCTCCTTTTCTTAGTAATGTCTTCTGCTTTGGGTAAGCCGGATTTAGAGGAGGAGTAGACAGATTCATCTCTAAAATATATTTCTGAAATAGGTCTTACAACGAAATTCTTTAAATCCTTAAAATGCTCTTCTATAGCATCTGCATCTATCTTTCTTCTATGTAAAAACCAACCTAAATAGATAGAAACAGCACTTGTAAAAATAGATGTAAAAATAGTTGTAATAAATGGATATTCATTAAAAATATTTAAAATACAGTTTATGTCAACACAAGCTGACAAGGTTATCTTTCCTAAGTGGATCAAATACACCTAAATTTTTTATGAAATGATAATAATAAACATGCTTACCTAATAATACATTAATTAAGAGCCTGTAAGTGAGAGCCATAATAGTGTAAAATTGGATTCATATCCCTTGGGCCGCAATTTTGTGTCGATAACAGTTCACAAACGACCCGGCCCATTACAATCTTGACGCTTTATTTAGGCCCATGTCATAATATTATATGAAGATAATTGGCAGTAACTGAAGAACAGCAAGATCCTTTAGCCATATCTTATATGCTCTAAAAGCTTCAGCAAAGTGTATGCAAGGCGCGGTAGATAGTACTGGTAAATCCGGATCCTTAGAATGGATATCATTTCTGGTAAATTCTAACCTAATGGCAATGGAGTAATTAATAAAAGGCACAACTGTCTTATTTAGATAATCGATCCATGCAGAGTAAGGCCGTACAATCACAAAATAACCAAGGACTACGTGATGATGACCTTCCTCAAAGCTATCCATTTGTAAAATGGGCTGGTGGAAAAACCCAGTTATTATTTGAAATAGATAAGTTGATACCATCAGAGTTTAATCAATACTTTGAACCATTTCTAGGAGGGGGTGCTATGTTCTTTCATATAATCTCTAATAAGAGTATTCGATTCACAGCTTATCTTTCTGATATAAATGAGGAATTAATCAACACTTTTAATGTTGTAAAAAATGATGTAGAGAAACTGATTGAGATCTTAAAGAATTATGAGGTTGAATATATAAAGAATCCCTCAGAGTATTATTATGAATTAAGAGCAGATATTAAATCTACTAACGATATACAAAGAGCTGCCAGATTCATTACTCTTAATAAGACATGTTATAATGGTCTTTATAGGGTAAACAAAAAAGGGATCTTTAATGTTCCAATAGGAAGATATAAGAATCCAGTAATTTGCGATAGTAATAATCTAAAAAAAGTTAGCGTTGCTCTTCGATACTCTAAAGCACAAATACATGTTAGTGATTATAAAGAAATATTAGTTCAAAAAGCAGAAGACTCTGATTTTATATATTTAGATCCTCCTTACAACCCTACTAGTTCTACTGCAAACTTTACTGACTACACAAATACTGGCTTCAACGATAAAGATCAAAAAGAGCTTGCAGATGTGTTCAAAAAATTAAGCCATAGAAAATGCAAGGTTTTATTAAGCAATTCAGATACTGCATTTATTAGAAAACTATATTGTGACTTTAATATTTACGAAGTACAAGCTTTAAGAGCTATCAACTGCAAAGGATCAAAACGTGTAGGTCATAAAGAATTGCTCATTTGTAATTATTCGTAATTCAATGTAATTAGAATTGGCCACAGATAAAGTAAGCAATCGACCAAATCGCAAAATCGAAAAATGGTCTGATCTTATTCATGAACTAAATATAGATATGTCAAAATGTGTAAATTATGTTACCGCAAACCAAATCAAGCATATTACAAGCGAAGAGCGACGATTGATGGCCAAGATGGACAGGATAGAAAATCTTCCAAAAGTATTTAGGGATAATAATGCATTTCTGTTACCTGTCAGTAGAAAAGAATACGTTATTGTAAAAGGTAAAGGATATCATAAACTAGAACCAATAACAGAAAAGCCAATCATTTATACCACACAAATACCTTTTCCTATATCAGCTTTAGGTTCAGAAAATGAAAGTGTTTTTCTAGAATATGCAAATTCATGTGGATTATTAAAAAGATTGCTTTCTAAGGCATCTGATCTTATTCTGACCTTCAGAGGTAGGAGGCTAACACCAAAGTTCAGTTTCGATGTAAGTAACTCAAAGATAACAGTTGACGGAGCACAAATAGAAGTTGATGCCGGGTTTGAGAACTCTAAAGAAATTATATTATTTGAAGCGAAGATAGGTATTCCTAGCTCCTTTAATATCCGGCAACTTTACTATCCTTATAGGACACTCTTTAATATAAAACCAGTTAGGAATTTTCTTTTTTGTTTTAAACCAGAACAAAAAGGATATTTATTCTGGGAATATGAGTTTAATCCCTATGATAATTTTGAGGCGGTTAACTTGATTCAATGCAAACAGTATCAAATTGAAGTATCAAACGTTATATCTGTCAAAAATTACCAAAATATTTCACCAATTGAAAATAAAATAAATATTCCACAAGCAGATGATGTCAACAAAATCATTCAATTTCCACTTAGAGTTTTTGAGGGTTATGATACCTCACAGAAGATGATAGATGCATTTGGTTTTGTCAAGCGTCAAAGTTCTTATTATAGACAGGCTGCACAAATTCTTGGGTTGGTAGAACTAGATAAGAACAGATACAAACTCACAGCCAGTGGAGAAGAATATCTTCGACTTCCAGCAGAAAAAAATCCAGCTTTGTCTGTAAATTGCTTCTTGAGTTTCCCTTAATCAATAACATATTCATTGAGATATCGACTGATAAGAATAAGATAATATCAAAACAGCAAATTATTGAACTATTAAAGAAGAAATCACATTTGACTGGTTCTACGCTTTATAGACGAACTCAGACTATAATATCGTGGTTTAGATGGATTCGAAATAATTTGGGTATTGTCGAAGTAGATAAGAATGGCAATATTAGAATCGCCAGACAGATGAGACTTAGTTAACTCTCATTGAGCTTACATAGCTTGTAGTCGGTTAGTTAACATGCAATGATATGGAAGCAAAAACATTTTCTATAACCTACCAGTCTGAACAGATCAAATAGCAAGACCTGGTAACATCTACACATATATCTTTATAGAACTCTCATTGTTGAAGCACTAAAGCCGCCTGTTTTATCACTTCCACTAGTTGATTTTTATGATGGCATAGAAAGAACTGATCATCTTGCCGCTTCATTTGGAAATAGTAATAATATCATTCCTGTTTTCTTACACTTCTTTTCTACTTTTACCTTCTTGAAATTGCTTTTCTGTATTTACTTCATACATATCGTTCATCCTCTAAGAATAGCCAAGTCATTATGTCTTGCTGACAATTAGCAGGTCTAAAGAGCTTCTAGATATCAGCTGCAGTGCATAAATGTGTCATAAGAAATTCAAAGTTATTTTTTGATTATATAGAGTATATATTACCAGTTAGTGTATGCAGTTCGTCCGCTTACATCCTGACCGAATGACCCACCAAGCATCCCAATTAAACTTGAATTTATACTTGTGAGTGCGTCTTCAAACTTTTTTAGCATAAAGCCGGACGTATCAGTCTTCAATTCATTGCGATACTTTTCAAACGCCAGTTTAAAGTCATTAAAATATTGTTTAACATAAAAGATAATTTGGGGTTTGTTGTGTGGATATAAGTAATACCACAATTGATAGGTTGTTGGTTGTCCATTTCTATCTTCGATATTTTTTTGATAAAATATTCATGAGATAAGCCACCCCTCACAGCGCCGTATAGCCCTTTTAATCCATCTTTTGTAAGCTTATCATTAACAACGACATAATCTTGGTGAAAGAAATCTTTTATGAATGATAGGTAGTGTCGATTCAAATCCTTGTTCTTTCCACTTAAATCACCACAATAAAGACCGCCCATAACCTCTGTATAAGTTGACAATCCTAATGCAGCAAGATAATTTGCATTCCCCTTAATTGCAGTAGGTATGTCATTATTAATAATGAAATCACGAAAGGTGTCAAGATAACATAGAGCATCATCAAGAGATATTGATGGCATGTCCTTTTTGAGTATCATATGTTATATATTTAATATTGGTGAGAATTTAGCAAACATCATCAAGGTAGATTTCTATATGGACAGAGAAGCAATACCAATAGAATTAAGAAGAAAAGTATCAACAGAAGAAGGACACAGATGCGCAATTCCTACGTGCAAACAGACGCCTGTCGATATTGCCCATATAATTCCTTATATTGAAATAAGAAGTCACACATTTGATAACCTGATTGTTCTCCGTGCTAATTGCCATAGACGTCATGACAATGGAGAGATTGATCGTAAGGCTATGAAGCAGTATAAAGCAAACCTTTCAATCATCAATAATCGATATAGTGACTTTGAACAAAGGATATTGCAGTATTTTCTAGACATCCTGATAAAGAAGAAATTCAATTATCATTGTCAGGCAATATGGATATACAAATAATGAATTTAGTTAGAGATGGATATTTAGCGTTTGTAAGACAGTTAATTTCTAGTTTCTCTGTAGGAATAGATCCCGATAAGGCTTATAGGTTGACAAATAATGGCAGGGATTTCATACAAAATGGAGCAGCCCTACTAATGGAGTGCTATACTAGATTATCTATTTAAAGGAAATATGCCTACTTTTAGGCTGAAGTTTTATGTAAATCAGCGCCTTGATAGATCAGCCCGGTAAAGCATTGACTTTAATAGACGCACATAATGACAGAACCTATCTATGGCCAAATGCTATTGCTGTAGTCAAGGTATTAATTCGACATATGTTAGAGAAGGCTCAAAAGGCTTCGAAAGGTTGAATTTTACTGCTATTATTGTGACATCTATTATGGCCCATTTCTAGAAGCATACACCAAAAAGATAAACATAGGCTTCAAAGGGAATGAATATGTAAATGACACAACATATTCACAGCTCATTTAAACCATCACTATTAAAAGACCGAAATAGCGTGGCTTTCTGGAAAAACTCATCTGTCAAAACCTTATGAATATAAGACAAAGAGCAAGCTGAGAGCATTAAGTGAGTTGAATTACCTTAATTTCAAAGCAGTTGATTTTAACAAGCAGGAATCATGGAGTATTTAAGAATATCAGTAGCACCCCATAAGTGAGCCTTCAAGAATTCAAATGTTGTTTTTTTATTAAATAGAGTATAGTTAACTGGTTTAGAAGATGATTCTTGTTCTTCTTTGCTTTTGGTCAATTAAATTATCCCCTTTTCATTAGATGAATTACTTGACTTAACCATTTCTCTATCTATAAGGAAGTAAAGGATTTAGATTACTGATTATTCTGATTCATAGTGCGGATTTTCTATACAAAAGGCTCAAAAGTTGTCGAAATAACAGAAGAGCAATTTCCATTGGAACGGGAGATTCAGAGGTTAACAGAAGCAAATCTGCAAGAGTTATTCGATCTTGTTCTTGTAAGATCTGAATTTGAATTACATGGTTTAAGAATAGATACACTAGCCTTTGACAAAGACTCTTCAGGGTTTGTTATAATAGAATATAAGAAAGACCGAAACTTTTCTGTAGTTGATCAGGGAGTAGCTTATCTTAATCTTATGCTTAACAATAAAGCTGATTTTATTTTAGAGTATAATGAAGCATTTTCATCTGAACCCTTAAAAAGGGAAGATGTCGACTGGTCTCAGTCACGAATAATCTTCATTGCTCCTGAGTTTACAAGATATCAGCAATATGCAATAGGATTTAAAGACTTGGGTATACAGCTTTGGGAAGTTCACAAATACAGTAATGGTCTTCTTGTCTTTAATGAAGCAAAATCGCCCTTTACTAAGGAGACTATTACTACTATAACCAAAAGCAATCCCATTGCAAAAAAGGTAACTGAGGAGATCAAAGTATACACGGAAGAAGACCATTTAAATGGAGTTGATGATAATGTCAAAGAATTATACTTTGAATTAAAATCTGCAATACTTACATTGGGTAACGATATTGAGATGAGGCCAAAGAAAAAGTATGTTGCTTTTCGTCGCAAGCAAGCATTTGTGAGTTTTCTTTTTCTAAAGTCGAAGCTTAAGGCGTATCTTAATGTTGAAATAGACCAAATAGATGATCCTTTAAAGAAAGCAAGAGATGTTAAGGATGTAGGTCATTATTCAAGCGGTAAAACAGAAATAATTATTAAAGAAAAAAGTGAAATCCCTTATGCATTATCTCTTATAAAACAAGCATATGAAAGAAGCTAAAGGATGTCGATTTCTAAGGTGCATTTTCAGATCTTCAGAATAACAGAACATGAAAATCAGGAAATATATATCTTCAGAGAATAATATGGTAAGAAGAATATGTATTGAATACTATTAGAGATGAAAAGACATCTAATAACAGCCACATATATTGAGAATCAGATATACAATAAAAAACCTGCTGCATGTAATCGATATAAGAAAAATTGAAAACCCTACTTATTCTTCGTCATGCAAAATCTAGCTTGAAAGATCCAAACATAGCAGATCATGAAAGACCATTAGATGAACTTGCAAAGAAGGATGCATTACAAATGGGAAAGCTAATCAGAGATAAAGATCTAATCCCAGATTTCATTTTAAGCTCAACTGCAGTACGGGCTAAAACTACAACAGAACTTGTGGCAGAGGGTTGTGAATATAAAGGAGATATTGTTTTTGAACAGTCCCTTTATAAGGCTAAACCTAAAGACTATTTGAAAATCATAGAAGGACTTTCTGATAGGTATGTGCGTATATTATTGGTAGGACATAACCCAGCGGTCGAAGAAACAATGGAAGTATTTACAGGTTTATTAGATATAACAATGTCCGCATGTGCTCTAGCTCATTTGAAAGTACCGATAGAGAAATGGTCTGATCTTAAACAGCAAAAAAACAATATCAGAGCAGAATTATTAGCGGTTATAAGACCAGAGGATTATCGTAGAAGATAATAATAATAAATCAATAAGCTACTCAACTTACGCTCTAATTGCCACCGCATGCACACAATATCCAAATTATCAATTCATGAAATATAATCTGGGTGGCAAAATAAAGTCAATTTTGTCCCACATCCCACCGAACCCGTAGAATTTATAGAATTTATAATATTATAGTCATGAAGACATAGAATTTATGGACCGTGATATTTCATCGGTTTCCAGTGTAAACTGAATACCAATTTTGATATATTGTTATCGTATCAACTGCGCTAACTTTCAGGGCATAGAAACTTACATTTATCAATTGATAGTGAAATATTGTTATAACCTCATTCCAGAGCGATAACTACGTTAGTTAGCTGGGGCTTGTTGTCGTAACCGATATAAATGTTTGTAACACTCTATTGATTTTATCTGGATATTGCGATGGTATTGCATGACCAGCATCTTTTATCTGTACAAGCCAAGCCCCAGGGATTTTTCCTGCAATAACCAAAGAATTGGCTGTTGGTACACCTACATCATCGGTTCCGATTATGACCAAAGTAGGATTGGATATTTTTGTAAGCTGACTGCAAATGCCACTCCAGTTGGTTGCAAACCAGCTTTGTACTGCTTTACTCTGCTTCAAACTATTATTAGGAGTAATACTAGCAAACAAATCTTTCGCTTCTGGAATAGTCTCAAGAGAATCAGGATTCAGTCTTATCCATCCTGAGCCTAATGAGGCAGATATAAGAGATTTCATTTCCTCCTGAGAAACAGAAATATTATTTAGAGATTTGTTTACAATGTCAATACCCATTTTTTGAAGTTGAGGGCTTTGAGGTATACCCTCTTTTCCACCACATGATGCGGCAACAAGTATAAGCCTGTTAACCTTTTCTGGATTCGTAACTGTAAGCTGTTGAGCTACAAAGGAACCCATCGAATATCCAAGAACATCTGCTTTTCGTATTTTTAGAGCATCTAGTAAACCAGCAGTATCATTTGCAAATTGCTGAATAGAGAACGGTTTAGAACCCGTTGTTGTATTTCCGACTCCACGATTGTCAAATACAATTACTGTGTGATTTGAAGAGAGAACTTTTAAAGTAGATGGCTCCCACCCATTCATATCACCACCAGCACCACTAACAAGTAAAATAGGCTCACCTTTGCCAAAGGTCTTGTATGCAATGTCAATATCTCCTACATGAACTTTTTTTACTGGTATGTTTTGTACATTTACAAAATTTGTAGTATTGGAATTCATTTGATCTGGTTGACCATACGCAAGGTTAGTAGTAGTAGTTCCAAAGTAATTAGTACTAGTCACTATTGTACTAGTGAGAAGAATGAATACAAACAAGAAAATAGTAATGAGTAACGAAGTCGTGTATACTTTGATTTTTCTTATATAATGCATTTGCTAATTTACTTGTGCATGTACTTATAGGTTATGTATGAATCCTGAAATTTCTGAGGATATAACTATAATCTACATCCGTATCCAAAAATGATGACGAAATGTCTGGGAAGCATGAAACATCTAATGGCTGTCATTTTGCTAATTCTACACAGAATTTTGAAAATAACTGCTTTGTTGCATTGCAAAAGAAATCACACTTGTTAAGCGTTTTCGGCTGGTAAGGAAGAAGCGAAAGAGAGAAACTGATCTTGTATCCTTCAGACAAGGAAGAACACAATAAGAAGCCAAAGGAACATGATTATAATGACAACGATGTTAATTGGAACGGAAATAATAAAAATAGATGAGACAAGACAAATAAGGATTGCAACTCCAACAAATCATCTTTTTGGGAATAATTGAAATTACATTTTGTATGAGATAGTTTTAACATTAGTTGATTGACATTATAAAGAAAGTTGGCCAACTGAATTATATTCTAAATAAGGGTGCAAGATTTGACCTAAAACGGCACATGCAACAACAAAAGATAGACCTCTTGGTGTTACAATAATTGCAATACTCACTGTAGTAGGTGGTATAGGATTTCTTCTCAGTGGAATTGCAGCAGTAGGAGTTGCTCCATTTCTACCGGACCTTGGTATCCTGTCAGCAGCAATAGGTGCTGTCCTCATAGCATTAGGTATTGCATATTTTGTTATGGCTTATGGTTTATGGAAAGGAAAAGGATGGGCATGGACTATAACTCTGGTACTGTCATTTATTGGAATTGCATTTGGCATAGCTTCAATTGTAACTGGAAATATTGGAGCAGTATTTCATCTTATTATCAATATAATAGTTGTCTATTATCTGTATAAGCCTAATGTTAAGATGTTCTTCGGTAAGAGCACAACAGCTATAAGTAAATAATCGTATAAGCATGAATTCCTTTTTTTCATGTTATGAAGTTTGTACCTTTGGGATATTCAAACGAAAATGCAATGTTCAATCACTTCCTTCCTACTGGTGGAGGAGGATGATAAGAATAAGAAGTCAAATTTTTTCTACTGTGGAATTGAGTCAGGCGAACCTTCCCAATTTTTTCTTAAAAAGAATGCAATGAAGGAAGGTGGCTTGAATATAATTCTTATTGGTCAAAGCATATACAAAATTTGGCTCAATATTAGAGCTGCATTATAACACTCATTCTCATGCCTCTTTGAATCCAGATAAATTAAATAATGTTACCTCTTATCATTCGAATATTTATAGTTTCAAAAAATATATGTAAATGATAATATTATGAAATGGATAACAAGAGAACGTGCAAAAGTAGATCGAATTGCATGTCCTTGGCTTATAAAAAATTTCATTGATAAGGATGCAGAATTTTATTTTGTAGCTGCACATAAGGTAATTGAAATATCCCAAGAACAAAATGCCATACCTTTTGATATACCAAATGTTGAGTTAGGTCATCATGGAGAAGAGTGTTCTTTTGACGCTATTTTAAAAAAATATGAATTAGATAAAAAAGAGCCTGCACTGCTTGAATTAGCCAAGATTGTTAGAGGAGCAGATACTCCTAACAGGAGTCTAACTCCTTACTCTGAATCTCTGGCTGCATTAGCTAGTGGTTTTAGTATTATTTCAAAGGATGATCACGATAATATGACAAAACAATTCTATGTATATGACGCACTCTATGCATTTTGCAAATCTGATAACAAAGAAAAATTGTTAACATCTAGACATTAGTCATTTTAAAATCTTTTGTCCTGTTAATGAAGTTGCATACCAATCTGGAATGTGCATACTTTCATTGTTTTTTGTATATTGAAGAAAACTAAATAATGTAGTAACAGAACCTTTATTCATGCAGCGAACTAAGCCCACCGAACCCACGCCGGTATTGTCTTAATAGGATAAATATGTTAGAGAAAAATTCATAAACGAATACGCTTATTATATTTTCTACGCATTGATTCCTGTGGTAATGACTAAGAGAAAAACTTTAATTCTAGCCTTACCGATCTTATTTAGAATCCTTTTTTCAGAGTGATTTCATTGCGGAAACCTCTGGGCCCAATTTTTCTGCAATAAATTCAAGCTGAACACTCATAACAGAATTAATGCTGTTATTACTTCTTTAATTTTGTGTATATATTCAAGAAACATAACCAGGAAAAGACAAAAAAATGATGATTCTACTTTATAATAATAATTAATCATCGATTTTTGAAAAACTCTCTCTTAAGAGATAAACATTAAGATCTAAAGAGAAGCTTCTAGACATAATCAGCAGATCAACAAAATTGTAAAGATGTTCCACATGTTATAAAATATTATATTAGACACGAGAACTAGGTCGAATAAATGAATTATCTTACGAAAATAGTTATATATTTAGTTAAGATGATACCTTTTCAGGATAATATCGTCTAATTAGAACTGAATATGGCGAAGGAAACGATAATTAATAGGATAAAGAAAGAAAATGAAACATTATGACGACAGATAAAAACGATAAACCAAAACCCCGTAAGGCCCTAGTTCTGCAGGGTGGTGGCTCTCTTGGCGCTTATGAAGCTGGAGTTTTCAAGGCAATATATGAGCATCTTATAGAAGAAGAGGGAGAGAATGCTGAAAAAAACCTTTTCGATATTGTTGCTGGTACTTCCATAGGAGCAATAAATGCTGCAATTCTGGTAAGTTATGTTAAAGAAAATAAAAGTTGGAAAGGTTCAGTAAAAAAACTTGAAGATTTTTGGAAAAAGCAAGTGTCGTCAACTCCCAACTTGAACACTTATGGACCTTATTACTTACCTTACTTTTGGAGTGATACGTCATGGACTGAAATATGGAAAGAACAATACAAGATCAAAGAACGATATAATATTAAACTTGATATTGCTACAGAAGAGGCCGCAAGAAGATATTATTCAACAAAGGAGTTTTTATTTTCTGGGGCGCCGAAAGTGTTTTCACCAGAAAGTCCAATATATGATAGCAAATTTTTCGACAATAATCCCTTTCTTCCAAATAATATCTGGTTTCGCTATAACAATCAACCGTTAAGAGACAGTATAGAAAAGTATGCAAAATTTCCAATAGCAACTAGTTCTGATAATGAGGAACCCAGACTCCTGTTAGTTAGCGTTGATGTTGAGGAAGGGGAAACAGTAACATTTGACAGCTATGAATACAAAGGAAAAGAATGCAAGATATGTGAAAAGGTATTTGAAGAAGACAATAAAAAATCTGATAATAATAATGAATTAATAAAACATGTCTTCGATGCTCATAGGAAAAATGTACAACGACGTGAATACAAGGAAGGAGATCAGTTGCATTGGTCTGTATATGGTGATGCCCATAATAGACATACAATATTTTATGATGGCATAGAATTAGATCATGTGATTGCAAGTGCTTCTGTACCACTAAATTATGACTATACAAAAATAAAAGCTATCAAATCAATAATAAACATAGATGACAATAGCTTCGAAGAAGATCCTAACGGGGAGACACGCAACTTTTGGGACGGCGGCTTATTGAGTAATACGCCGTTGAGAGAACTCATTGGGGAACATGTATTATTTTGGGAAAAAAAATTAGGAATAGATGATTCTACAAAACTAGTAGATAAAGTATGGGAAGGAGAAGGAGAAGAAGCGAACAAACTAAAGATTCCAGATTTGGATGTGTATATAGTTAACTTATGGCCTCCGAAGGAGTATGATATTCCTAAGGATGATCATGATGTTATAAAAGATAGAAAGAATGACATAACATATCATGATAAGACGGAGTATGATCAAAAGGTCGCGACATTTGTGACAGATTACATAGATCTGTCATGGGATCTAATCAAACTTGCAAAGGAGAATAATTTGCCTAAGGAGAAGATTATAGATATCTTGAAGAAACGAGCAAAAAGTAGACAGCGTTCAGGGAAAGCAAGAAAGTATGAAGATCTAGTGACAGGGAGATTTGATATGAGAAGAGTCGTGCGCATAGAACGCAAAGACGATCGCAACACTATTTCAAACAAATCATTTGACTTTTCTTCTGATACTATACAACAATTGATAGAAAAAGGATACAAAGAGGCAAGAATCCAAATAAAGATTGAATCTAAGGTCCAATCCTTGATCGATAAAATAATAGATTTATATAAAAAAGAAAATGAAAAAGAAAAAATTGATCAAGATAAAATTACTTTGCTTGAACGAAAGCTATTAGGCATCAAGACAATATATCTGAAACAGGAAGATGATCATATAGAAGCTTTTAAAGAATATCTTGATGAATTCTTAAATAGGATAGATAACTATGCAATAGAAAGACCAGAACAAATCAAACCATTGATTGACGAAGTAAATAGATTTTATGAAAATTTGAAAGAAATGGTTTCAATAAAGTTTCATTAACAATCAAATGTCGTGAGTATTCGACTGATAAATAATTAATTTATATCCTATTTTTGGAGTCAGAACTAATCAATTGATCGTCACAAACAAACATTTTATGCATTACTAATAGAATGGTATAGCCAAAGTCGGAAAAGATACAAATCTAAAAAGATCTTTACATTCATTTAGCATAAAATTATTCAGTTAGGTTATCTTAAAATGTAACAATGCATTTTTATAGAGATAAATAAAAATTGGGATTCATCGTTTCTACTGTGGCTAAAGAAACAACGTAGGTATTAATCCTTTAAAATACAAAGTATGAGAATAAAGAGATTCAAATGAATTTTCATTTGCATCCCTCTGGGCCCGTTACGATATTGGTTCTTTTAAGTGGGTTCTACTAAAATAAAAGTGAAAAGAAAGAGTGAAAGTAGAACAGTTAGAATCAGACACAGACCATTGGACACTGTATCTTTATGCGATGAAATCGCCAGTTACAAGGGATAAGTATCAGAAAAGACTTGGCAAGTTCTTTGACTTTATTGGATTGGATGATGGTAGTTCGATAGAAGATAAAAGTATAGTCTTTGTTGAAAAGGCAAGAAAAGATAGCAACTGGACTTTTAGCAATATCTTAAAGTTTATTCAGTTTCAAAATAGTAGAGTAATCCGAAAGGAAATATCTGGTGCAACTGTCAGAAATTACGTCAAGAGCATTAAACTATTTTGTGAGATGGCTGATTTGCCTGTTGCTTGGAAGAAGATTACGCGTGGACTTCCAAGAGGGAGGAGATATGCTGATGATAGAATCCCAACAATTGAAGAATTAACAAAATTATTAGAATACCCTGACAGAAGACTAAAGACCATTGTCTATACTATGGCTTCTTCTGGTATTCGTCTTGGAGCATGGGATTATCTACATTGGGGAGATGTACGTCCTATAGAAATAGATGGTAAAATAGTTGCAGCCAAGATAATAGTCTATTCTGGAGAAGATGATGAGTATTTTTCTTTTATATCAATAGAAGCATTCAACGAATTACAAAATTGGATGAAGTATAGAGAGATATCGGGTGAATTAATAAACGATAACAGTTGGCTTATGAGAGATTTATGGGATACTAGAGTTGCGCAAGGAAGAGGTTTAGTTACTCGTCCAAAGAAACTAGCCTCACTTAAAATTAAAAGGTTGATGGAAAGAGCCATCTGGGCGCAAGGTCTGAGAAAGAAACTAGATCCTGGAAAGAAACGGCACCCGTTTCAGGCCCTCCATTCGCTGCGTAAGTGGTTCAAGAGAAAGGTGAAGGCGAAGAAGAACAAGATATAATTGACTCTAAGAAGAACCAAAATCATGAACAACAACCACAGCTATCTCTATCTAGCCAAGCCTACGAACTCTTTTCTGAAGGTAAGACTCCATTAGAGGTAGCTATTGCATTAAACCTGGGAGAGTCAGAGGTAACTAAATTCTACAAAGAGTATTGGAAGCTAAAACGACTACATAATCTTACTTTGATTTATGAAGAGACTAAAGGTGATATTGAGCCTTTTCTAAAATTATATAGATTATCTAAGGCTAAAGGTATGAGTGTCAAGCAAGTTGTTAACCTTCTCTCAATAGCCAACAATGATTTACCAGCTATTGAAGAGAGATTTGAAAGACTAAGAAACGATACAAGTATACTGCAATTTCGAAAACATACACTCGAGAGAAATTTACATCAATTGAACAGTCAAATAGTATCAACAACTAAACTCTTGAATTCTTTTCGTATATCTTGTAAAAGGGAAAGAAGAGAGATAGAAAATATATACAATGAAAGGATAAGACTTGAGTCTATTGTAACAGCATTTAAGAACAATAATGAAGAATATCTGGATAAAATCAAACAGACAGCTGAAGAAAAGGTGAAAAGTTTTTTAACAGACTGTACACTTCTCTTGAAATTTGCTACTCTCTCAGTAATTGAATCATTAAGAAGCAATCCTGGATTATTTAATTTTATATCGTATAGTACTTTCGTTGAAACTACTTCTACTACTTATGGATCTAACTACCTTTCATTAGTGTCGTCAGGACAATAGCAACAACAACAATCATTTAACGATAGCTATACTGCTTTGATATTAGAAGAGTCTGAAAAGCTTTACAATAAGTTAACGACAGAATTGACAAATAGGGCTATAGCGGCAGCAGATGCAGGTATTAGGGCAACATCATTACCGTCACTGGCTAATAATAACGAGCAGACACTAGCACATAAGGATGATAGATATATAACATAAGAATCCAGTTATTATAATGAACTAGAAAATTATAACAATGACCGAGAGCAACTAAATGAATGATAATTAATAGTAGCAGTAACTATGGTTTATTTCTTAATGGATAAATCTGAAGTTATGATTCTTTATTGCTAAATCTGTTAATATAAACATAAAATAACTATTAGAAGGATTTAGTAGCCATTTAAGATAGTAAAAGGTATAAATGTTTAATTGGAAAATTCTAGATTAATATTGTGCATATACAGAGTAATAGTTATTCATTATTAGTAATGATTAGTATCCACGTAGAATAAAATTGTAAGAGACTATTGCATTGACAATCTAATGAAGAAAGAGCTTCGGGTAGACTGCTAAGGACAATGTTGTTTCTATTCATAAAGAAGATATTCTAAAAGTTATAGATAGTCGTATCTAAGTCTGACAAGTTAACATACGAAAAAGAACAATAATACATTAGATAGTAAAGTTTGTCTCCTAAGCTTCACTTTCATTATCTAACTGATATTGTTTGATGTCAATTTATCAATGATGACTTCTTGGTTGTATTTCTTTTCTTAACACTAAGTTAACTTGGAATTATTCAGTATGTACATAACCTGCAAGAAATAATATTCTTATTCACTTTATACTATGCATATGGAATATGGAATAGTTTTGGAATAGATTTTGATCCTATAACACGGCATCAATATTCGCTAATAATATAAGTGTTCGAGATGTGATCATGTCGAAAATTATAAAATCATATGAATTTAATGCGGTGTTATCTATACATGAGTAACTGGCTGTTATATTGTTTTTTCCTTCCTGAAGGCTACTATTGTAAGGATTAACTGTAAGTTGCCATTGTGAATAATCATCTATACCACCAGGTCCAATAGCCATAGCAGGTTGGAATAATTCCCTGCCATTTACTGTAAGGTAAACGTAGCAGTCATTGTCTAGTGCATCATCCGTAGATACACCATAAACTGTAGCCCAAGTTACTAATTTACAGAAGCGATATGATGATTTAACTAAAAATATTGATGAACTACGATCTCAACAAGTCAATTCGGATATTGAAACGATAAACAGGCTTGACCATATTCTCTGGTTTCATTGTTAGATGTCACAGTTTGCAAGAGACATCTACTTGTTGTTTAACCTTCTAACAATCAATGCTACACCTATTAAAATAACAATTGTAGCGATAATAGTGAGATAGGTTACAGATTCATCAAGAATAGCCCATCCCAAAATGACTGCCGCAATAGGTGCAATATAAGCAAAGGTATTAGCTATTGGTGGTGTACTTATTTTAAGCAACCAATAAAATTCAGCAAATGGTACTACAGTACCGATCAAAATCAAAAATACGTAGGATATTAGCAATTCTGAATCTATATTAGAATAGGAAGGTAGCAGCTTAATTTCTCCAATCAGAAAACTAGGAATTATTAGTAACGCTCCACCTACTAGCGTAACCATTCCCGCAGCTAATAGAAAATTTTGAGGCAAGTAGGATTTTCCCGAAAAGATTGACCCCAGCGCCCAAAGCATGGAACTTATCAATAAAGATACGACTCCAATTAGACTTATTCCCTGACCTCCAATCGATGGTCCAACAAGGATTATCATGCCACCAAAACCTAGTGCCAGACCTATCTTTGCTGAATTAGTTATTTTATTGTGAAATATAAAGAACATAAACAACACTACCCATAAGGGAATTGTTGAATTTAGTAAAGAAGCAATGCCTGCAGAAAGGTATTGTGTTCCCCATGCAATTAACCCGTGTCCACCAACTATCAGGATTGCACCAATAACCAGAGAGTTTCTCCAAAGTTTGAGCTTTTTAATCTCTTGATTTTTTCTATCAAGCACATATGAACCCAATATCAAAACACCACCTGTGATCATAAACCTAATGCTAAACGCAAATAGAGGTGATATAGAATCAAGAACAATTTTGATAGCTATGAAACTTGAGCCAACAGTAACAGACAAGGTAATAATTACTACCCAGAGTTTAAATTCGTTCAAAAATATTCATACCTCCTTATTGTGATGTAATATATTATTGGTTTATTTCTGAGTAAATCCATAGTTCTTCATAAGTAGATGCCTAAAAATTAGCTGTTAATTAGCTGTTTTAATATGTTGCTGAGTATAATGATATACTATGCTAAACCTAACTCTAAAATCATTCGATGTTCATAGGTCCATTCATGGCAATAGCTTCAGAATACATTCAAATAATTGTCGCCGCAATATATGCAGTAACATTATTTTACACCATTGTCACATTTCAGCGCTCGAAGAGACTAGATCAAATCGCATCATTAGGTGATGTCATGAACGAACTCCGAGATGTGGAACGTGAAATGGCAAAAATACCTGCAGGATCTCAATTTGATGATGTTAGAAATTCATGGTCCTTTCGCATGTTCAATAGCCTAGAATGGCTTTCGTTTATGATCAACGAAAGAATAATTACAGATAAAAAATTGATGGAATACATCAAACCTATGATAATCAGTTATTATGAAAATACATTTCTGAAATCAGGGTCAGGAAAAGAAAAAGATTCATCTCAGTATCAACAATTTAAGAAACTTTATCAAACTGTGAAGAAGCAAGTCTAGACAAACAAAGGTCAAGGATTTTCTATGAGAGATGGTGTTTAGTTTAATATGAATAAAACGGTTATCTGGGAAAATAAGGAGAGTAGCGATTATAGCATCGAATACTTTGACCTAATTTCCGAAAGAGGTGCACACATTTTGAGACCAGAACTTGCTTAACATAACGTAAATCGTACTATAAACAGGTAGATGCGTGCATGCAACAAGAAGAGGTCGGGGTACTGAAAATGTGAACCGTGGCCCGAATCGGGATCGATGATCAACTGCGCAGTGGTCTGAAGCCCGCGCGAACCTCTTCTGAAAAGAGTTGCGGCTGTTCCCAGGCCGCAAAGTGCACGCCTTTGTCGAGCTTGTTGTAATGGATGAGTTTGGGATACGCCCACTCTGCCCAGCTTTGCGGGGCCTGATAGATCTCGTCAGGGAAAACGCTCACGGCCCAACCGACGATCATAAGAATATGCTCTATTCTCTATTCTTATTTTTTCTTTATAGGTATACAAACCATCGAATATGGTTATCCGGTAATAAATTATTGAAACGTTAATTAATGATACTATTGGACCCCTTTACATGGAGGACCCAAACCCCCTTGAGTCCTTCTATCTTTCATATAATCTCTAATTCTAATTGAAAATTCCATATGTTGATGAAACTAAATCTGTTGTTATCAACATCTACCAAATAATCTTAGACTATATCATCACTTATCGAGGTAATAATTTTATTAACATATCATTTTAGACCAAATCCGTGAAGATATGTAAAGTATCGCCGGTATCCCCGGATCTCCGGAATGCTATAAATTGAGTTCAATTTAGGTTCAATTCTACCGGTGATATCACCGGGGATATTATATTTCAACAAGTCATATATCACCGGCTAAGAATGGATAAATTCACGCTCAAAATTAACAATCCGGCGATACTGGCGATTCCGGGGATATTATACATATTTCTCCCTTAAAGTCACTGAAAAGAAATCTAATTATAAACATTGATAGGCTAATGCTACTGATCCTTTGCATCAGCAGATATGTATACTATTTATTTTGATTCTTGCATTGTATCTAAGGTGCTTACTTTAGCACTTTTCGAAATCTTGCTATAAAGGAGAAAGTAGAAGGTAGGAATGAAATAGTATGGTATATAGATGAAAGTAAATGGTATGGAATCGTTCCCTTTATAAGTATCGATTATCTATACTATAAGTGCAAATTACAGAAGACAGGCGAAAGCGGGTAATAGATCTATATTTTAACCAGCACAAATCTTATGCTGAAATTGTACAAACAGAAAAAATGTTACCACGCGATATACACCTATCATAAAGGAAGGGCTAGCCAGACGACAAGACGGTCATAGCAGAAAGAGAATCGATTGGAAAAAACAAGTTATGCCTGCAATAACAGATAGGCTACAGGATTTTAACTCACGTGGAATAATGCCTACACTTAGGGCTATGTTTTATGCATTGGTTTCACTTAGAGTTATTCCTAATTTACAGCCACAATATCAATACCTAAGCCATTTTACTGCAAGAGCAAGAGAGAATGGTAAATTACCAATGGATTGCTTTGCGGATCAGAGTAGGCATATCACCCAAGACTTTGACGATACATATGAAACCATAGAAGATTATATAGATAGGGGAATAAACCACCTAGAAGACGCAGGACGCAAGTATACAAAGAGTATTCCAAGATGGCATGGACAGCCTCATTATGTTGAAGTCAGGATAGAGAAAGATGCGTTAACCGGAACCTTTAACTCCTTATTAGGAGACAGGCAGGTAAGAATTGTACCAAATCGCGGCTATAGTAGCGTATCTTTTAATTATGACAATATTGAAAGACTGAAGACTTATCAAGACAAAGGAAAGCAAATTCATATCAGGTATTTTGGTGACTTTGATCCCTCTGGAGAAAGCATAGATGAATTTATCAATAATAAATTAAGTCAGTATGGAATATTTGGAGTAGATTTTCAACGGGTAGCAGTAACAGAAGAGCAGATGAATAGATTCAATTTACCACATAACCCAGATCCTGAGACCTTTAGGAAGCTAAAAAAAGACACCAGAGCGAAGTCCTTTATGAGCAGACATAATGGGAAGCTGTTTCAAATCGAAGTTGATGCAGCACAAGCATATGCACCTGAGGAATTTAAAATTTTGGTACAACAATCTGTAGATGAATACCTTGATCAAGATATTTATAATCAAGTATTGTCTGACCCAAGAGCATTAATTGCGTTAGATAATGATCTTGAAGCAACTGTCAAAGTAATAGAAGACTTTAGAAGAATATTGAGAGAATCAGCAGGGCAAACAGACAAATAAAGTACGGAGAATAAGCCATGACATCAGATTTTGATAAACTAATTCAAGATAAGATAACATCGATTGAACAAAACCCCAATATTTCTGATGATGATGTTATGATAGGAGATCACTTCTATAAGAAACCTAGTAAAAAACAGAGAATGCTAGAATGGCAAAAGAAATGTGAGAAAGCAAAGAAAAGTCCAACATATCTGATAGAACGTTACTGTGATGAGATACATGATGAAGTAAGCTACTATGAACAGACTTTCGAAGAGATGGAATAAGCTGACAAAGAAAATCAGAAATATCGAAGAGAAATAAATCGTAAAGAAATAAAAGAACGTGTACAACTACGTCAAAAACCTGAAGCAATGTCAGATAAAGAATATGCCAACTGGAAAAAGGAAAATAGAAAACAGAAAATACAAGAAAATAAACAAAATAGGGCTGATACGGCTATTAAAGAACATACACCAAATCAGCTTGTTTTTCTTAAGATTAGTGCTATAGATTGTCAATGTGAACCACAAGATCTAAGGCAAGGAAAATTCTGTGACACATGCAAGTTGTTGATGAAAGTAGATAGTTATATGATGAGTTTATTCAAAGATGCTGCTGAAGGTAGAACAACAATAAGATGATAAACTATCACTTTATCTAAATTGTAAATTTTACGTTCGTGACGTTAGGCTTATCATTTTATGTCATACGCTGTAAACAAAGGGTCCCGCAGAGATACACACATAAAAAAATATTATTCTCATTATTAATATTTTTTGTTCAATGTTTGCAATAATCGTGCCACTTCATTTGATATTGTAATCATTGCATCATGTCCTGTCTTCAATTCATGATAATCCCAATCTGCTGCTGGTGACTTTTGAGCCTTAAATTGAGAATCTCCGAATTCAGTACAAGAGATGTAACTTTTAGGAAGTCTTTTAGCTTTCGGATTAGTTATTCTTATTGGTTGATCATGAGTGTGCCATGGCATAGGAGATAATCTAGAATTCATCCAGTTAATATCAACACGATTCGTCACACCAAACTCTTCTGGTTCGTATGACGGAACCAACCATTCCTTACCACACTCTGTTAATGCTCTTTCTTTGTAAATAACGTCTAATCCAGGTATCAAATCAAAGGCACTTTTGTTATCTTCAGTTATATATATCCATCAAGATAAACAAGATGTTTAATTCTCTCAGGAATTACCTCTGTTACACCACCAATAATTAAATCTCCATAACTATGACCAACTAAAGTTACTTCGCTGAGATCTTCATATTCTAATACTTGAATTATGTCAAGGATATGAGTATCCAATCCTATATTTCTGGATACCAGATGACTTCTTTCACCTAGGCCAGTAAGAGTAGGAAAATATACATCATGACCATATTTTCTGAGAAGAGGAGTTACTTTTTTCCAACACCAACCTCCATGACAAGATCCATGAACTAGTACAAAAGTTGTTATTTCTTCTTCTCTTCTTCTTGACTTTGGGGCTATTACGTAATTTATAAAATTTATCTATCTATCCATATCTATATTTGCTCATATATACATAGGTAAGAGTACTACTGTTATTGAATAATTATATACTATTTGATTGATACATGTCCTGTTAACTTATCGTGTCAAAAAAAGTCTAAAATATTACCGGATTTGCAGAATTTATTTATAATAGTTTTCCCTTAACAGGATATGTCAAGTCAAGAATCTATTAGTAAGTTATGGCTTGTTATGCCTGTACCACTCTTTATTGTTTTTGTGTTTATACTTATTATTATTCCTGGTAATGCAATATTGATTAGTAACAATAATAATTATTTTGATACTACTAGCAACTTTGCGTATGGTCAGCAAGAGCCGAACCAAATGAACTTCAATAATATTACAAATTCATCATTAGACATTCAAAGCATACCATCAAAAAAAGTTCATGTTGGAGATATAGATATTGCTTATAAAATATTTGGTAAAGGCGATCCTATATTATTGATAAATGGTTACTCCCAATCAATGGATAATTGGGATCCGACTCTATTAGAAAGACTTGCTTCAAATCATACAGAGTAATTATATTTAATAATCGCGGAATAGGAAATACAACCTCTGGTGAAAATAGATTCTTCTCTATAGCACAATTTGCAAATGATACTGCTGGTTTGTTAGATGTATTAGAAATCAAGCAAGCAGATATACTGGGATATTCTATGGGTGGTTTTATAGCTCAAGAATTGGCACTTACCCATCCTGATAGAGTTGGAAAACTTATTATTTATGCATCAATTTGCGGTGGTAATGAATCCATACTAGCAAGTCAAGTTATAAACATGCTATCTAATGGATCTGGAACTGCAATGGAGAGAATAGAAAGATTTCTACCCTTATTCTTTCCAGAAAAATGGCGCAATGAAAATCCAAATTATCTTGAAAGAATTCCAAAATCTATAGAGACAATTCCTCATAAAACACTAGACCAGCATACAGAAGCAATTTTCAATTGGACAGGTACTTGCAGTAAACTAAAAAACATAACTCAACCCACACTAGTTATAGTTGGAACTGATGATGTCGTAACTCTACCTGCCAATTCTCTACTAATTACAGAACGAATCCCTGGAGCTTGGCTTGTACAGATTAAAGGAGCCGGACATGGTTTAATGTATCAGTATCCAGAACAATTCAATAAAGTGTTACAAACATTTCTTTCGACAACAACCCCTAGTTGATGAAAGTATCATCTATTTCCGAATTGGTAAGGAAAAAAGAAGCGATGAGTAGAAAACTGAGTATATACTATGGAGACCCTGACAAGTCTGACATCTTATTTCTGCCATTAATTCGTGCTCAAAATCATCAACGATATAGTATTTATTGAATCCGTCATGGTTAGCGAAGGTACAAGATACGAATTTCAACTTTGGACAAAAAAGAAAGATGGTATGAATCCTAGAGTTTATGTCTCTGTTAGTAGAAGCAATAATGCTATCCTTGTTTAGCATCAGAGAATCTAATAGTATCTTTTGTTGTTTTTATTATAGAAAACATAGGATAAACTGCTAAAGTTTCTTCTAATTCGAAATTATCTAAACTGAGAACATCAAAATAATAATCATCATCACATTTAAATCCAACAAGAGTTATAGTCATTAGTTTCAGTAGCTTCTCCATAAATGTCAATATATAACCGAAGAATTGCTATGTTAGTGGCAAGTTCAAAATATAACTACCTAGTTGAAATTGTTGGCACTTTTATACTTGTGTATGCAATTGCTTCAGCAGCTACTGTATATTCTGATAGTGGCCAGCTAGGAGTAATCGGAATAGGTTTAGTTCATGCACTAGCACTAACTGCAATAGTTTATGCTATTGGATATCGCTCCGGAGCTCAGGTTAATCCAGCTGTTACGATAGGACTGCTGGTAGCAAGAAAATTAAGAGTAAGAGAAGCGGTATTATATATTGTATGTCAGATAATAGGTGCTGTTATTGCTGCTGCTGTAGTCTATGCTATTTTTGGTTCTTCTATGGCAGCAAGTGTAACGCTTCCTGCAGATGGAAATGTTACTAGAGCATTTGTATTGGAGACTGTTATGACATTTACTCTTGTATATGTAGTATTAGCAGCAACCACATCTAAAAATTCCAAGATAGCGCCATTAGCAGGAGTCGCAGTAGGATTTACACTTGGATTTAATGTTATTTTTGGTGGTTCTATCACTGGAGGGTCATTAAATCCAGCCCGTTCTTTTGGCCCTGCATTGATTGCTGGAAACTTTGACTATCATTGGCTTTACTGGATAGCACCTGTAATTGGAGGATTAATTGCGGCAGGTGTGTATAAAGGATTACATAAAGATACAGACCTTCCATTAGCAGAAGATGAGCAGGTCAAACAAGGATAAAAGATAAAGAAAACAACATTACAAGAGGTCAACTGCTTTTACTGCGGTCAAGCTTAACTAAGCTACACTGAGCGTAATGAATACATAGACTATGGGCATCTAGGAAAGCTACATTATTCAACACCGGAGGACTTGAGTATTTGTTACGATGTGCCCATCAGTTAGATAATTAAAAAAGGGTATATAATTTCAACACAGTTTATGAACAACCTGCACGATCCCAGCATATTAACCAGACAAGAATAGCAGCAAATCAGTTAAGTACTAGTTGTTATAGTCTTCATTTGATTCTTTATAATGTACATCTTAAAGCTGCTCAAACTTTAGTGCTTTAAGAAGGATTCCTATAAAGGAGAAAGTAGATGGTAGGAAGGAAAATAGTTCAATATCCTAGATGAAAGCAAAAGGCGACAAGAAACGTTCCCTTTTTAAGTATCGATTATCTATATTATAGGATATATATTGCAAATTACAAAAGAAAGAAAGAAGCGCATAATTGATCTATATTTCAACCAGCACAAAACTTACGCCGAAATCGCACAAATAGAACATATCTCTCCCCGTGATATACATGCTATTATAAAAGAAGAGCTAGCCAGACGACAAAAGTATAAAGACCAGCAACAATCTGCCGAAGCCTATAAACTATTTTCTGAAGGTAAGACAACTGTACAAGTCGCCATCATACTAAACCTTCCTGCATCAAAGATATCCAAACTATACATAGAATACTGGAAGCTGAGGAGATTGGATAAACTCTATACCATATGCAAAGAAACAAATGGCAAAATATGGATAGTTATGAAACTATACAAAGAATTAATAAAGGAGCGTGTTGCCCTATGTTTACTCTTTTTCTGTCAGCTTCAGACTCACTACCTTCACCGGCGGAACTTGCGCTGCCAAATTCTCCGTCAAGAAGTCAACACAATTAGTAATGTTAGATCTACCTTTGTTTGTTGAAGCGCCAAATGAGCAAGCAGTTTGTCCTCGTACGGCTATAGTAAAAAGAAAAATTATAACATAATTCAAGATCCGGTAAGATTTTGCATTGTTGAGCTTATTATTCGTCATGGTAAGACAATGGGAGCCATATGGATATGATAGCAACGTGTCCGCATGAGCAAATAAAGGAGAGAATTTATGGACCACTCCATTCAAATGGAATATGCTTGCTTGACCTACCTTTTCTCTCCCATTTGAATCCCATTGCGTCAACTTCGTCAGCTACTGCCGTGCCCCATGTTGCAACGGCTCCAGCTGCTCCTGGTCCTACTTCACTTCCAGGTGGATTAATAGTTTGTACTCTTTTACCTGGTGGAGTTGTAGGTCCAGTTAAAGCCTCTGCCTTTGCTAATACTTTTCCTGGAATCTCAGCACTCCAATAAGAGAGGTCATCTGCAATATCAAATTTAATTGGAGCAAAGTCAAGGCCCCGTACATCTCCTATGATACCAGATAATTCACCCATGAATCCACCAGCCTTACCACTGAAAATCATCTGTAAAGCTTCTCTCTGTTTTTGATTAGCGCGTTCATCTAAAAAGAAAGCAATAGTTATTTTTGTATTTCCGGCCCAGATATTACCCTTGAAGTATATTAGTGCTAACACATTCAGGCCATCAAGTGATGTTTCGCCGTAATGTCCATTTCTAATATGATACGCCATCACACCATCACAGTCCCCATACGTTGGAGCTTGAGCAAACTCACAAGGACATGGTATGCTGCACTTGCAAACATCAAACCAGTCTCCTGAAACTTTCCAATCTGGTATAGTATTAGTGTTAGTAGCCATGACAGTTGGTGCAATCAGTAATATTTAACCGTAATTCCGTATTCTTTTTTATTATTCTTATTATTAACCAAATCTTGAGTTTGATGGCTTTACACAGGATCAGCCCTAATTTCTTTTCCATAAACAAATAGTTCTACAAATTGCCGAAGCACAAAGACTATCTGCTGATGAAAACAGTAATTTTATCTATTGATTTCAAAATAAATACTATAGAAGTAAAGCAGAGAAAGAGAGTAGGTATAGTTATCTTAATCTTTTTATCATTACATAGGAACTGTAATAAAATATATTAGCTTCTATTTTGATAGGATTCGACTAAGCTGGATAGATGCTCAAGAATTTTGATATGATGTTCCTCATCTACAATTATGCTCTCTAAAAGGGATTTAGTTTCAAGATCATCCGCAACTTCGACGCATTCCAAAAGCTTTTCTCTTGACTCATTTTCTTCGGCAATAGATTCTGTTATTCCTTTCTTAGTTAAACTTGAACTACCGGTCGCACCTTCAATATTTGTCATTATACTTGATATATACTCTATATGTTTGAGTCCGTCATAAAGTAAAGTATGGAGATAATTTCTTATCAGAGTATTTTGAATATTTCGAAGAACTGACATATAGTGCATTAGCTCTTTAACTTCTGCCTCATGTTGAGCCTTTAACATTGTGTATAGCTTTTGTTTTCTTTCAGACTGTTTAACATTAGAATCCAATGACATAATTAAATTATGTTTGTAACTAATAATAAAAAAATGTAATGACAATTTGTTGTACACTTAAATAATATCTATACGTGCCAGTTTATTTCATAACTAAAATTAATGATGAATATGTGAAGCACTAGATTGAATATAATACCGAACTGGATTGCAAATTTAAGTCAAATCTGTCCTGCATCCCACCGAACCCGTGAATTAAATTCTATAACTACTACTACAACTATTCTTCTTTGTCTATCCTACATTATCATTGCCTTCTTCGTCTTCTGCGTTCCCAAATTCCCATTTTTTGTTTATTTGATGTTGTTCTGAACTTAGTGTCTTTTCACCTAAATGATGACTTTAATTTTCATACATATTTTGTTTTTAATGGGATTGAGTGCTGAGTAGCTGTTGGTGTGAGAGAATATAACGTATTATTAACAACGATTTCTAACAAATTATCATAAATCTCTCCAGCTATCTTCAGTATTTCTTTATGATAGAATGACGTAGAACCAATATTATATATAATATTCTAATATCTTTTCAATGGAATCTTTATCATCATCATTATTTGTATATTCTTGATATTTGATAAAGTGTAATGGAGTAACTATTCCGATAGGTTTGTTTACATCATATTTATCATCATTATCAACAACAAGTAAATGTCTTACATTGTTTTGTAACATCATATCAGTCTGCGACCGAAGGTGACGATTTAGAATTAATAGTAATAAGAGGAGAAGACATTATCTCTTTATTGGTCACTGGACCAGTATGTACATCATTAATGCAAACCTTTCTAGCTAAATCACGTTCAGTAACTAAACCTTGTGGTTTACCTTCTCCATCAACTACTATCAGCGAACTTACATTCTTATCTTTCATTTTCTTTGCCGCTTCTTGAACAGAAGCCAATTCTTCAATAGTTTCTAATTTTTTCCTCATTATATCGCTGATGGTCATATTCATAGGAATGTACAAATTTATTACGATATGTTAAATATAATACTGTTACTACTATTTAGGCTATTAACAATTCTAGGATTAATGAGTACACGCTCTATCGACCTGTAAAATATCTTATTACAAAATCTATAAGTATGGTAAACTGGCAAACCAATTTGACAAAGGCTCTACAGAAAGAAAATTCAAATGGAAACGCGACTACAAAATGCTAGTGCAGTTCCAAATATTGATGGAATGAATGAAATGGAAGAACACCGACAAGAACAACCGTTGTCTTCTCAACCTTCCTCTGATACAAACAAAGTCTCAATAGTAAATGGAGCAACTACTCTTGGTGATAAAGCATATGAGTCAAATCCACTCAGGATTAAAGTTGGAAGTACTGTTGTATGGACTAACAATGATAATATAATACATACTGTTACATCAGGTACACCTAAGTCCGCAAACGTAGGAGAAGCATTTGATTCAGGATTAACAGCATTTATAACTCCAGCTAAAACATATTCAAATAAATTTACAAATACAGTTGAGTTTACATACTTTTGTAGGGTACATCCTACAATGGTAGGAAAGGTTGTTGTTGTTGTTGTTGTTGTTGTACCCTAACCAGTAGAAGAAAATCTTTCTATTTTTCTCCTCTTTTAGTTGTCAGAAAATCTCTGATTGTCGTAAATACTTATTACTTTAACTCAGCCTCTAAGCGATGAACACTATTGATTATATTTGAATGATTAGCTTCCGGTTCTGTGGTTACATAGAGAATATGATTGTCGCCTAGTGGCATAGTAATACGTTTAATCTTTTCATATTCAGCCAATACGTATTTTCCTTTTCCAATCTTTGGTACAAGTTTGGCGTATTTTCCATGAATTAACAGCTAACTCAAGTGATTCTTTGCTTTCCTCTGGACTGAGCAAATTCTTTACACCTTGGCGGTGATCAGAGGACATTACTTTGCCATTGATATCACATATAGTGACTAATCTAATCTTTGGGTCAATATTCATAATATCTGCCTGCAGTTTTTGATAATTCATCAATTACTAATTTGATGAGAAATTAATAAAGTTTAAACCCAGACAGACTTTAACTGATGTTGTTCAATGAATATTAGGAAAGCTATTAGAAGGTAAAAATATATCAAAATCTATAGTAAAATGTGGCCGTTCAGTAATAGTTGACGCCAGATCAAAAAATGGTAAACTAGAATATAAAACACTATACAAATAATAGCAGAAACTCAAACTAAATAACATCTACAAAATTCGATATTATTTTTTATCCAATATATAATGAAATTCTGGGTGGCAAGATAGAGTCAATTCTGTTCCACATCCCACCGAACCCGGACCAACGC
>CAVTCE010000016.1:0-105410 GCA_963733025.1 uncultured Nitrososphaeraceae archaeon
CCTCACTGTCTTCATTGTTAGTTGCAATGAATCTAAACAGTTCTAAAGATTCTTTATCAGAAATAGAGGTCAGTACCTTATCCGCTGTCTGCTGCTGCAGAATTGTCATTCTCGTGTTTGTGCGTTTTCTATCATCATTATTATATTTTCATTTTCAAAACTTAGTAATTTTATTCATTTTATGACTAGTCTTAGAAAAATATCGAGTTAATTAGCAATCAATAGTCATCGATATACCTTGTTTTATTATTAGAAATTAGAGACCAAGACAATCGTTAAACCATATAGTTTGCGTCCATGTATGCAAAACTGCTTACATATATAACCTTTCATCCACATACAGAATAAAATTTTCCGATATTTACTTTAGTTGTTTTGAAGATATGTATATCATACGCACAAACAATCCTTTTTCTTGATGGCTGTATAAAATATCCGACATTTGTTTAGTATGTAATCCGCGGTTGCAGCAGCTAATTAGATTCTCATAAATTAGAGTCGATTAAATAAAAGATTATTTGTATAAGTGAATATCTTTGTATTTCAAGGATCAGTCCACATGGATACACGCAAATCTGCAACATATTCTGTAATGATATAATTCTTTGGTTAATGACTACAGATACTGATCCTAAATATTATTAGTCCTAAGGCTAGATAATCAATATATCGCAGCAGCATTCTTCTGCCTATTTCATATGTATATTCATTATGCAGATATATATTAAGACAGTCAGAGGTCGTTTATGAATATAAAAAAATAAAAAAGTAATAAAAGACTAATTTATAGTCTGTAAACACAATAATGCAATAATTTATGATTCATATACTCTTACGTAAATTATTCAAAATATCTGCGCGCGGATATGAATTCACAGGAGAATACTTCTGTTCTACACTATCTCCTGCTCCTAATAGTGGTTAAAACTCTAGATTGTTATCCATTAAATGATAATATATATATAAAACATTCATGTTTATGTTACCTGCCAAATGTTAGCAATACCGGCCTCAGAGAAGACATCGTTTGAAAGTACTACAAAGTTATTATCTGTTTTATCTAAAAAAAACAATTTAATGTTGTTTATGTCTGCTAAAAATGGCCTGTTGGCTGACTCATCGTCACCACATAATGCAGGACTCTCTAAAAAGATATATTATACAAGCTTAAAACAACTTATCAATTCTGGACTTGTCATAAAAACTGGAGGGAAATATCTTCATACTTCATTGGGATCCGTCATTTATGAAGCGCATATTCTAAAATTGACTGAACAAATGAGAAATACAAAACAATTACAGATGATCGATACTTTGAAGTATAGCGGTGGTTTTTCTGATACTGACATTGAGAATTTCATGAATAAGTTAACTGGCGTTCGCAAATCTACTCCCGATGTTCCAGCGAAAATTGAAATGGTATGGACATATGAGGACCTGGTATCTGCAATAGTTGAACGTACCGAATTCTGCAGGAATGAGATTTTGCTAGCATCCAGATACTTCAATGAAATAATAATTAACAGTATTCTCCGCAAGGCGAAAATAGGACTCGATGTAAAAGTTATCGCTGAAAAATCATTAGTCACACAATTCTTTGAACAAAATAATCATATGATATTAAATGATAAAAATTCACTAGAACGTTCAAATGTTGTTGGAAATCCTTGGTATCCGGGCAAGATAGATAGACAGGTAGGAAATGTTCCATTTAGCATTATAATCTTCGATCGTAAGGAAGTAGGTATAGAATTCATCGATGCAAATGAACCAAAGATCTTTAAAGGTGCTATTTTCATAAGAGATGAACAAACGTCTAAAGTAATGATGGAGTATTTCCAAAAAATGTGGACTATTAATCCTGAAGATACGACGATAACACCAACAGCAACAACATCAGCAACCGAAAGCAGTGTAAGCAGCAGATATATGCAACGAACTGAAGTCTAAAATTAATTACAGGAATGCCAAAAGCATCGATATTTGCATCATAACATTAAGATGTCTCATTTTAGGTCGCATTAATTTTATTGCAGAACTATCATTTAACCTGCTACTCATATGTGAGATCAATATAGTTATTACTAAACAATTACTAATGATAGCGTAGACTCCTAACATATTCATATCTAAGGCGCCATAAGCCATCCCTGTCATAGTCATTATTATACATGGCACAGAGAACATGATCAGCAAGGTTGCCTTCATTCCAATAACGACAGGAAATGTACGTCTACCCACTGCCCTGTCGCCTTTTATATCTCCAATATCTCCCAGAGGGGATAAAATGAAGTAAAAGATAAAAAAAGACAATGAAGTATATAATATTGGCACAGAAGTATTTGGCACAGAAGCTCCGCCTAAAAGCGATAATAAAGCTGCACCGCCGGCTGTAACGACCGTTTTTAAAGGAAATTTATCTTTTAATTTGAATTTCGGATGGGAATAGACAATACCTAATATAGTGAAGAGAGCTGAGATACAGAAGGTATAATAGTTAATAAAAGCCGTCAAGGACAACCCGATGCCAAACATAATACACACGATGGTAAGAAGCTGCGGCTTGGTCGTTTTTCCTGTAACTGATGGTCTATTTATTTTATTTATTTTGTCTACTTCAAAATCAGTCAAATCATTATAAACATAAGTTGCAAGCCCGAGGAAATAGCTTCCTATAACAGTACGTATGACTAGAAATGGATCGGCGTTTCCTTGTGATCCTAGAATTACTGTGATAAAGGTCGCGACGGGAAAGCAATAGATCGGAGCGGTGCGTGTTTTTATATAATTTGCAAAAATGCGGAAAAGCTTGTTGATGTATTTAAAATGATCCTCTTTTTGATTTTCTACACTAACTCCTACACCGGCCCTCATTCTCCTGTTTGCTGCACTAATCATGATTTGTTACTTCCTTTTGGGATATTTACAGAATATTCCGAACTTGTCATCTCATTGGTCATATAAGACTATATAAGTAGTGATTTTTGAAAGTTTGGTTTATTATCTTGGATAATATTTTGAAGAGATAACCTTATCCTGATAATAAGTATCAGAAGTCATTTAAATTATGCTCAAATAAATATATTATATAGGGATAGAATAGTCTCCCAAGATCATATTTGTGATGAAGACTCATTTTAGATAACATAAGGGAAATAGGCTAGATATTATAAAAATAGTCAATAGCATCGTTGTGCAATTGTTGCGTATCTTACTTGTCATATGTAAGTTATGACATGTTTGATTTACTTGGCTAATACAGAAGCCGCTTCGATGAGCGTGAGGTTTAAGGTCCGCTAATTATGGGTAGATATTTTTAATATTTTGTATATTATTAGGCATAGCGAATCGATTAAATGCAAGACTGGTTAGAGGTCCTATAAGGTATTATAATCTGTGAGTGCAAGAGACTATGTCGAAGTATCCAAGCCAAGAATAGTGATAGTTCTAGTAATCACAGCCATAACATCTCTGCTTGCAGCTACTAGATTTGATGATACACCAACGGTCGCATGGGACGTCAGTTTGTGGAAACTGGGATTTCTTACTTTAGCAGGTGCTCTAGCATCTATGGGATCAAGTGCTCTGAACCACTATTATGATAGAGACATAGACAAAATGATGGATAGAACAGCACAAAGACCGATTCCCTCTGGCAAATTATCTGCAAAGAATGTATTAATCTATGGACTAGCTTTGAGCATTATTTCAGTTCTCATTGCATGGTTTACTTTAAATCCAGTTGCCACCGGCATGATTGCTCTTGGTATCTTTTTCTACGTCATAATCTACACTGCATGGCTAAAGCGCAGTAATGCGTCTAACATTGTTATTGGTGGCTTTGCAGGTAGTGCTGCATCAATGGCTGGATGGGCAAGTGCAACAGGGTCAATAGATCTACTTGGATTTTTGATTGGCTGGCTTGTTTTTATGTGGACACCTCCACATTTCTGGTGTTTAGCAATTAAAATAAAAGAAGATTATGCAAGTGTTCGAGTACCGATGCTACCAGTACTAATTGGCAACGAGAAAACTGCGAACTATATTTTTATAAATACCGCAATTCTATTGCCATATTCTATTGCACTTTACTTCTTTGGAATGGGACTCTTATACACAGCCATTGCAGCCATTTCAGGGTCACTTATGTTATTTTATCACTATAAATTAACAAAAAACCCAACTCCAAAGTTCGCTTGGAAGGCTTATAAAGTTACGGCACCATATTTAGTTATAATATTTGTTGCAGTATCTTTAGATGCGCTTTTTTATTATAGAATTTGAGTATTAAATCTGTTATTATTGCTTTTAGTATTTTTACGATTTTATCTCAAGGTATTATTGTCAACTGTTATTGTTAATTGGCGGTATTGGAATCTGCTGCTACGGCTTCAATTCGTCGTTTATCTTTGGTGATCCAAGACACGCGTATCAATCCATATATTTCCAGGTCTAATAGTGTCTTATTCAAATTCGGTTCATTTAATGAGACGCCCTCTTTAGCTAACGCATTTGTTAGATCAGAATCAGTCATGTTTCCTGCCTGTTTTATTTTCTCATAAATTAAGTTACGTAAAGGATATTTCATACCTTTTCAATGACCATGAGACATTATGGTCATTTTAAGACTATCGATTATAAGGAAATTAAATTAATATATAATATATACAAATGACAATTACTTAGCAGAAGATGTATTATTACAAAACAGCTTATACTTGTATGATATAGCGATTCTCTCCTGTAAGCATTCTCACTTTTACACAGAATCAGATTCAAAACATTATTATCGCCTGATGTAAAAGTGTCCATCATTTAAAGTAATCTCAAATGTTGTTAGGCATTACAATGCACCTGTTGCTTGAACAATTACTCGAACGAAATCTTCCTTTATTTTTCAACTTGTCTATCTTGAAACTTTCCTTATTGTCTTATCCCCTTAGGCTTGTCTTTATGTTTCAATCCGCCATCATGTTGCAATTCTTCTTTAGAATTTCACTGTAGCAAAAGTGAATTTTGTTATTTTTACTAAACTAGAAAAGATTAATTATCTCAAATTTCTCTCAACTAATTATATACTTATGACTGATTGGGATTTGTTGACTCCTGGGATAGGACTAACTTCGATAGGAATTGTCGGAGTTGGAATTTCCCTCTCTGGAATTGCCAAGACATTTCTAGACGGGATGCATGCCGTTTCGTTACTAACGATGTTTATTGGCATGATCTTCCTTGCATCAGGTTTATTTAAAGATGGTTTTCCAACCTCAGATAGAGCAAAGTCAGCTACCTTCATTACACTCGGTCTTTTAGTAACTTTTGGATTTACAGCAGCCGTAACTACCGGTACACAGACTCCAAGTATCTTCGCATATATAGGCTTGATGTTACTAATTGCAATTCCTGCCACAGTTCTTACAGTAGCATCTTATAGAAGGACTCCGTATATTAAAGCAATCGCGGTGATATTCATAGGAGCTGCAATAGTAGGAGGTTCTACATTCTTTGCATTTGGATTAGTTACACCAAAAGCTCCATCTGTAGCAGAGGAGGAAGGCGTAGGAGGAGGAGGAGAAGAAACGGCCGGCGATGATGGTAATAATAATCAACAACAACAGGGACAACAGCAGCAACAGCAACAAGCTACACAGCAGCCCGTAGAATTAACAAAGGTAGCAATATTGCCTGGTTCCTCTGCTGAAGGAAATCCAGATTATGATCCAGAAAATCTAAACGTGCCGACGGGGGTAGGAATACAGTGGATAAACAATGATAACTCTCCACATACTGTCACCAGTTTAAAAGATGATGGGAAATCATTTGATTCTTCTATTATATTACCTAATGGAAACTATACTCTTGATACCTCCACATTAGATCAATCGGAATATGAATATTTTTGCACTTTGCATCCTTATATGAAAGCCAAATTTATAATGGGCACAGATGCCGGGCCTACTGCTTCGGGCCCAAATAGTCAGAATAATTCTGGAACCGGAAATATTTCTACAGCTGCTGGATCGAACCAACAGGCTGCTAATGAAACTAATGAACCACAAGTGTCTAGTGCAAATGGCACTTCAGTCAATAATATGAGTACCGGTACAAGTACTCCATCTATTTCAACAGTTTCCATAGTTTCCGGGTCCTCTCTGCCCTCTAATGGAGAATTTTATGTTCCAGAGACAGTAGAGACGACTGTAGGAAGCATGATTAATTGGAAGAATGATGACTTTGGCCCTCATACAGTTACCTCGGGAGATATGACTACAGGAAAGACTGGAGTCTTTGACTCAAATATTATGCAAAAAGGATCTACATTCTCGTTCTTATTTGATAAGGTTGGTGAATATGATTACTTCTGCACTCTACATCCCTTTATGACGGGTAGGGTTATTGTAAAGTAAAAAGAGTAAAAAAAGAGGAGAAAGAGAGAGAGGGCGCGCGCGGCTATGACAAACTAGTATACAGAAATGGAGAGTCAAATCCAATCTTTTATTCTTAATCAATTTCAAATTGAACGCTTAGCTTGCTTAGCAAGGGATTCATTACCCAATGAATCTTGTGCGCTTTTACTTGGCAACTATACTAACAAGGAAAATGAAATTCAGGTTATAGAGACACTTTCAATGAAAAATTCCGATGCATTGCCTACAACAAGATTTAGAATAGACTCTCAAGAATTAATTAATGGGTATCTAAGAGCAGAGAAGATGGGTTTGAACGTAGTTGGAATATTTCATTCACATCCAGCTCCTCCAATCCCATCGTCGACAGATAAAATTTTTATGGAAATTAATCCTGTAGTATGGTTAATCTATTCTACACTTACTAACGAGTCAAGGGCATATATTTATGAACAAAAAAAGGTACGAGAAGTTCGATTAAGAGTGATTAAGGAGTAAGGCGTTCTGTATCACGAGGGTACAGAACTACGTCTCTAACATTTTGTGAATTAGTCATTACCATCATAAGTCTGTCAAAACCAAGTCCCCAACCAGAATGTGGCGGCATTCCCCAATCAAATGCCTTAAGATGTTCCACGAAGTTTTCAGGGTTCAATCCTTGCTCTGTTAATCTTGCTCTCAATTTAGAAGGATCATGCTGTCGTCTTCCTCCTGAAACAAGCTCCAGATATCCGTATTGCAAGTCAAAGGACTTTGAAAGTCTCATATTATCTTCTTTTTCATGAATATAAAAAGGCTTTAATTCCAGAGGCCAGTCTGTGATAAAATAAAAACCTTGATGTTTTTCTCCAAGCTTTCGGAGAGAAGCATCTGATAAGTCATTGCCAAACTCTATCTTTTCATCTTCCTTAGCAAGTTCTTCTAGGCATTGTTCATACGTCAGTCTATCTATCTTATGCTCAGGAAGGAGTCTCATATTAATTCCACCAAGTGCTTTTAGCTCTGCTCTGCAATTCTTCGCGAGTTCTGAAAAAAGATTGCGCAGCACTTCTTCAACAATGTCCATAACATCTTCATAGTCCATAAATGCAGCTTCAATATCTACACTTGTAAATTCAGAGAGATGCCTCACGGTATGTGAGTTCTCTGCCCTAAAATATGGACCAATTTCAAAGACTTTGTCAAGAGCCAAAGATAATTGTTCTTTATATAGCTGAGGGCTCTGAGCCAGGTACGCTTTAGTTTTAAAATATGCAAGACTAAATAAATTTGCGCCTCCTTCACTTGCACTTCCTATAATTTTTGGAGTAGTGACTTCAACAAAGCCTTTTGAGCGCAAAGTTTCTCTGATATTATAAAGTGCTTCTGACCTTAGGCGAAAAATGGCAGATATTTTGGGATTCCTTAGATCAAGTGCCCTGCAATCTAAGCGTTTGTCAAGAGCAGATTCCACTCTGCCTGTAGGATCTATTGGCAAAGGCTGAACTGCTTTGGTAAGAACCTTCAACTCCTCTACCTTTAACTCCACTTGAAAGTCTTTTGCTTTGGTGTTTTGTACCAGACCTGATATGATCACAGCGCTCTGCCTTGGTGTATTTCTTGCTAGATCCAAATTTTCTCCTGTAACTATTGCTTGGGCTGCACCAGAGCTATCTCTGATAATTAAAAATGCAAGTTTGCCGATATCGCGGATGTCTTCTATCCAACCAGCTATCTTTACCTTATGGCCAACCAGACTCTGGTTCAGATCATTTGTAAAATGAGATCTATGAACGTCTTCTGCTGTTGTTGTTGTTTTTGTTGTCATAATTATGCCCCCTTTATTTTCTGTTTCTAGTTGGCTCCAAATCTACAAGTAGCTCTAAATTCCTTACTTTTTTAGTTATTTTCTGTATTCTTTCTATATTGATATGTGATTCTCGTGTATCTTGTAAAGCAACTATTACCTTGGTCAACTTGATTCCATCAGGAAGCCAAATAAGGTTGATGTTTATTATTCGAGCCGGAAAAAAAAGATTCTCTAAAAACCTTTTATCCGTAGCGTCTGCTTCAACAAACCATATTTTGCTCTCATACTGTGCTTGAATTTTTCTCGCAAGTTCTGTATTTGAGCGTAATGCGCTTATATCAGACCTTTGTAACACTAAAACCGTATCTCCGTTCACTTGATAAGCATTAACCATTGTGAACTTGTTAATCTCCTGGTCGCGCTCTGCTATTTTTGTCATCTTGACAGCGGAGTCAACATCTACTTGAGTCAACTGCCCTGACCGCAGTTTATCCTCGCATTTTGAGCAGAGCGTTCCAGTTTTTGCGTCAAAAGAACAAATTGGAGTTTTCAAGGATTATCACTTACTATATTCTTGGGATATATCATTCAATTAGGATGTCCCCCCTTATGAATATTCATTGCAATTGAAAAGATTTTATATGTTATCATCGGCGAAATATGATCTCTAATCAATAACTTTCCTTTCTTTCACAATTTCTATACGATAGATATACGTAGATCTATACAAATGTCGTCTTTATTTTCAGAAGATCATCTGTATGTAGGATCTTTTGCAAATATGTGATGAAGGCTAATTAATTTTAGTCTATAATAAAATTTCTTATGAAGTTAAATCTCACTACTATATCTTTACCTGATCTCAGAATGGATGGATGGATGGATAGATGGATGAACGGATGGAAATCTAGAGATTCCTATCGACTTATTTGCAGATAAAAATTTTTTATGATTGATTTATTAGACTTTAATGTTAATTAACTACGGTAGCTGACTTTCTCTGAAAACTGCGAAACTATCTGTATCGGAACTCAAAGCGTACTATTTTACGATTAAGGGTATTATAAAGGCAGTAGACGGAATTAATTTCGAAATTTACGCTGGCGAATCGTTAGGGATCGCCGGTGAGTCAGCTTGTGGAAAAAGCAGTCTTGGTAACGCTTTTTTAAGAATATTACAACCTCCTGGGAAGATAGTAGACGGCAGTATCAAATTGAATGGTACTGATATTGTAAAACTATCTGATTCTGATTTTGACAAAAAAATTCGTTGGAAAAAGATTTCTATGGTTTTCCAAGGTGCTATGAATACACTTGATCCTGTTTACACCATAGGAGATCAAATGAGAGAGATAATGGAGCAACATCGCTTCAAAGGAAACGTTAAGAAAATAATTTTAGAGTCTCTAAAACAAGTTGGATTGGATAAATCTATCGCTGACAGATATCCTCATGAGTTGAGTGGGGGAATGAAACAACGCGTAGTCATAGCAATGGCTCTTCTTCTTGGGCCTGAGATAGTGATCGCAGACGAGCCGACCACCGCATTAGATGTTCTAGTCCAAGCCCAAATAATGAATCTACTAAAGAGATTAAAAAAGGAAAAGGGTATGACAATAATTCTTATAACACATGACGTTGCCCTTATTTCAGAGATTGCTGATAAGATAGCAATAATGTATGCAGGTCAAATTGTCGAATTTGGACTTTCCTCTCAGATCTACAGAAACGCCAAGCATCCGTATACTCAAGCATTACTATCTGCTATTCCAAAATTACATTCAACTGACAAGCAAATACACTTTATCAAAGGCAATCCGCCAAACCTATTGAATTTAACATCTGGCTGTCGATTCTATTCGCGGTGTCCACACGCTATGGATATTTGTAAGGAGGATCCTCCAGAGTTCAAAACCGAAAGTGGTTATGTAAGATGCTGGCTTTATAAATAAATATTAAGATATCAATAAAAAACAATAGTAATGTCGTAAATATCTTTTTTGGTATCCACTGCCTATATGAGAAAATGAGATGATCACACGGCCTTGGCCTTTATTATCTATATATATTGAATCTACAAGAACTATTATATAATTATAATTTTATATTGTGATATTTTGATATAAACGCACGAGTAATAATAATAAAATGTATTGTTTCAACTAGAAGAAAAGATATATTATGATCATGATGATGTTATACAGTCATAAGCCGCTACCTCTAATTTGATTCGCACTTTATTACTTTTATGCAGTTTACACTTCTAAGTTTATATCTTAATAGGACGTTTAATCAAACAATGTTGCAGGAAAGCGCCCTAGACGTTTTTAAAATTCGGGAAGATTTTCCGATATTAAAGCGTAAGATCAACGGTAATAAAACACTTGTTTATCTTGACAATGCGGCTACTACTCAAAAACCAATTTCGGTAATTAATGCAATCGTTGATTATTATATGAATTACAATTCTAATATCCATAGGGCTGTCCATCAGATGGCTGAAGAAGCCACGCTAGCATTTGAAATGACACGACAAAAGGTTGCGAAATTCATTAATGCTTCTTCAACAGATGAAATAATTTTTACGCGCAACGCAACTGAGGCAATTAACTTGGTATCATATTCTTGGGGCCGGTCGAATATTAACAAAAATGATAAGATTGTAATTACTGAAATTGAACATCATAGCAATATTGTTCCTTGGCAAATTCTTGCTCAGGAAAAAGGCGCAGTAGTTGAGTACGTCAGAGTTAACAACGACGGTTATCTAGATATGACAGCATATGAAGAATTCATTCAGAGCAATAAAGTTAAATTGGTTTCAATATGCCACATGTCAAATGTACTTGGCACAATAGTGCCTATAGAGAAGATTATCAATAAAGCCCATAGTAAAGGAATTCCAGTTCTTGTAGATGGAGCTCAATCAGTTCCTCACATGCCGGTAGATGTTCAGAGAATGAATTGTGATTTCATGGTTTTCTCTGCTCATAAAATGCTAGGGCCTACTGGTGTTGGTATTCTGTATGTAAAAAGGGAGATACTTGATCAAATGAAGCCCTTTATAGGCGGAGGAGATATGATAAAAGAAGTGCGTAAGCATGATATTAGATATAATGATCTACCCTACAAATTTGAAGGAGGGACTCCAAACATAGCAGATGTAATTGGATTTGGATCTGCGATAGATTACCTTAACAAACTTGGTATGGATAAAATACGGGAACATGAAATTGATATCACAAGCTATGCCATAAAATCTATAACCGATGTGAGAGGCGTCACCGTCTATGGACCGTCTAATCCTGATCATAGAGGCGGAGTATTGTCATTTAATATTTCTGATATTCATCCACATGATCTTGCTACTATAATGAATGATCATGGTGTGGCAATAAGATCCGGACATCATTGTGCACAGATACTCATGGAACGATTGGATGTCTCTGCAACTTCACGCACAAGTTTTTATATCTATAACACCAAAGAAGAGGTCGATATATTCATCTATGCGCTTAATCAAGCTAGGAGATTGTTTAAAATATGAGTGATGATATTTATCGCGAAATTATTTTAGACCATTACAGAAACCCTCGAAATAAGGGTAAATTACCACATGCAGATGTTAGTACACACGATAGCAATCCTCTTTGTGGAGATGAAATTGACATGCATTTAAAAGTTGAACAGGGAAGAATTACGGATATAAAATTCGAAGGTAGGGGATGTGCAATTAGTCAGGCTAGTGCTTCTATGCTTACCGAAATGGTTTTGGATAAACCTTTGACTGCCGTCAAAGATCTGGCTAAGGATGACATTTTAGAAAATATCGGACTCATGAATCTCGGACCTGCAAGAATAAAATGTGCTCTACTATCATTAAAGGTGCTCAAAATGGGTATGATAAACTATTACATAGATAAAGATCCTGACTCTGCAAAGAAAATACAGGATGAATCAAAACTCTATTAATATGCGTAGAGCTAAAGCAATTATACAAATCATTCTTTATATCAATTTTTTAATCACATGAGATTTACAAAGAGCAATTATCAAATAGAAAGTTATAAAGATGAGATCTTAAATTCAAAATACTTGATGTCCTGGTCTACAGATATAACCTTCAGCTGAAGCTTTATTTTGAAGTGGTTATATATATAAATATATATGAATATATGTACATAAATAAATATATATATACATAACGTACATAATTGAAGAACATTATTACTACTATTTTGCTATTCTCCCAGTAATTTCAAACTAAAAGCACCAGTCAGAATTTTACTTAGGACTATTTATCTGCATTTTATATACTTAAGGCTGGATGTGTATATGCATTTACGTAGACACATCTAATTTTATTTAATGAACAAACAATTAAAAATGCATTGCTATTGCAGCATTTAGCAGTGCTATTGTCTGACTTTTGGCCATCGTGGATAATACACATTAGATCAACTCAATTTCTAGCTTTGGTAGTTTTTTTTGTTATTCTTACTATATTAGTAATGTCAGGATCTACAGCAGGTATCGATAATATCATAAGCCAATACTTTAAGTCTATTCAGGGAAACGAAAATTTAGAAGCGTTAATGATAATTGTTACCACATTTGGTGACGTTTTTTCGTTAGTGACCATTGCGATTATTCTTACTATAATTCGACGAACTAGAAAAACAGGTATGATTTTTTTAATATCTATTGTTATCCTTACAATCTTGGTAATGTATATCAAGCCTTTGGTGGATAGGCCAATACCTCCTTATGGGTTCGAACCTAAGTTGCAATTATTTAAAAACTTTAAGATAGAAAACGACAGTCTAGTTCCATTTGCACGTGATCTGTCCTATCCTTCTAATCATATTGCACGAGCAACAGCCTTTGCATTTATTATTGGATTTGCATTGAACCAAAAGTCAAGGACTACTGGCTTGCTCATCTGGTTGTTTCCTGCTATGATAGCAATCACCAGGCTATACGTAATGCAGCATTATTTTACTGATCTTTTGGGAGGATTTCTTTTGGGGTTGATAATTTCCATAATATTGAGTAATGTAATGAGACTCGAGGAACCTTTTATGATGTCACGATTTAAAGGAAAAGAAGATCAAAAAAAAACCTTCTAGTAATCTACTACATTGTTTTTAGCAAAATATCGTTCCTGAAAGGTTGGATTGAAAAGAAGCCATCCATAGTGATTTTCATCGTGTATATATCTAATTTCTTTAAGGTTTACTTTTAGTTTATTGTTCTTTAAACCGAGTAACAATTCTGCCTGTAGAGCCAATCCAATTTTTTTTGCTTTTGCTATCAATGATTGTTCTCCTCTGGGAAGTAAGAGACGGTAGCTGAAATTTCCCTGCTCATTAAGGTAGGCATATGCTTCTACCATATTGACGACAGCCTTAGGAATATCTGAAAGATCTGTAATGTCAATTGTTTCATGAACAGGAAAATTTTTATAAAAATAGGGGGTTTGCTTCGTCATAAGATAAAGAAAAGCAGGTCTTGCATAAATTTTTTAGGAACAAGATCTTCTCTTTCTTTTTGTAAAATCTATGATGAATGCCTTATTTTGTTTTTGTTTTTACTTCAAGTCGATACATACGTATATACATATAAAAACATGTCTTTTGGTATAAAATGTATAAAATATAGATTTTATCAATATTTTTTGTGTTTTGATGACCAGAAACTTCTGCCCGAGTTTCTCCATTCTCTGTAGTCAGTGATAATTCGGCCATGATCAAATGCGAGTTTTTTCTTTTCCAATTCGCCTAGATTCACCCATTCAACGTCTTGTGAATCGTCACCGGCTTTTGGTTCTCCACTGAGAATTGTCCCTACAAACACTATAGACAAGATGTGTCCTCTAGGATCACGTCCGGGATCCGAATAAACACCCAAGATATCGATAGGTTCTATTTCTAGTGAAGTCTCCTCGACTGCTTCACGTTTTACTGCGTCTTCTACTTTTTCGCCAACATTTACAAAGCCACCAGGTAAAGCCAGATGGTCCTTAAATGGATCTTTTTTTCTTTTTACAAGCAAGATATTAGAGTCCTTTTGCAAAATAACGTCGACTGTAGGTACTGGATTTTTATGTTCTGTCATATACAATAAAATAATCAGTTTATACTAGTTAATGATATGTACTTATGCTTCTAAAGACAATGAGAAAGACAATAAGAAAGGAATATCTCACATTGTAGATGTCCATTTCTTGCTTTGCATTAGTTCACCAAAATATAATGTTTAGATGGCACTCAAATTATCCCTTTATATAATGAAATTAATCTTCTGACAGTTTTATAGTAGATGAAAATGCTCTTATTGTTGGTCTGTCTATTGATACTTTTGTAATATTTTTATAATAAAATAAAATACTCTTAATAATTGTCAATTTATGCCTTCTTACACCATATATTTATCTCTTATTAACATTACAAGAATTGTCAAATGTTTGCATTTTTTGTTTTTGGCTAATAATTTGCTATTATATCTATAAAATATCAATGGGATGTTATTGGTCATTTTAAAAGGCAAAACCTGTACATCACACTAATCTTCTATATTATTATTACATTTGAATTGGTGGCCCAAAAAAGAAAATGCCGGAGGCGGGATTCGAGCCCGCGACCTTTCGATTATGAGTCGAACGCTCTAACCATGCTGAGCTACCCCGGCAAGCTCAGCAGCGTTTCGCATTCAGAATTCTCTTATGACATAATATAATCTATTCAAACATACGTCGCATATCACCTTCAAGTATACCTGTTCCTGCATGAAGTCTATCTATATGTTTTGACAAGGCCTCTTTTGTGTCAAATGGAGATTCACAGTACGGACAAGTCAAGTTAGCTGAGCTTGTATCTTTCATGTAGACAATAGCTTTTGGATTTATTATACAAACTGGTGTTCCTCGAAGTGCGGTATCTGCTGTAGAGATAGTTGCCATCTGCATCTTTTCAAATATATCATCCCTAGAAACAATACCAAGAACGGCTGCATTTGAACTGACTATTATCTGTCTTACATCATGTTTATCCATAATAGAAAGTGCTTCTTGTATAGATGTTTTAGGATCAACAGCAAGGACAGGGCTTGTCATAATTTCACGAAGTCTAATTTTCGTTGGATTTCTCCCTTGAGAAATGACCTTGAAAAGTATATCTGTCTTACTTAATATACCGATAACTTCTCCGTTATGTGAAGCAAGGACGCTCCGTGTGTTCCTATCCTTCATAAGTTTAGTTGCTTCGTCAACAAACCTATCGCTTTCAAGAATAACTACGTTGGTATTTAATACGATCTCGATAGGAGAAGATAGAAGTGAAGTAATATTATCTGGAACATAAGACGAGTCTTTCACAATGAAAGAAGACTGAGTTCATTTATTTATAGTTGATCTTTGTCTATCCTCGGCTTCTCCTTTAATTTCGGTAACTTGCTCCTCTTGCTGTTTAAGAAGCAAAACTAAGAACCTTTACCCTTTATTCACTTTGATATTTATATTTATATTAGGCTTCAGATACCTTGAATTTTCTTTAATCTATTGCATATTAGCTGCAGGACTTTTGAGTAATAATAATGCTCTACATCATAAGTGCTTTGCTATAGTTATGTAACAACAATTTATGACCCAAAAGGCTTGACTGATAAAGGAATTGATGTTGATTGTTCTAATAAAATACGACTAAAAAAGAAAACAAAGTCTTCATCTAATAATGGAGATAATTCCAAAGTTATGACCAAAATTGCGTAGGCTGTTTCATGTTTCTGCTAAAAGGTACCACTGGCATATCATATGTTTTGATAAAAGCATTATCTTTGAGATTTATTAGGAATTGTTCTACAGGGTTACTATAATAGATAGTCGCGGTGATTTGTTTATATATATATATATATTATTTTTTATAAATAATTAACCAAGATCATCTATTCACTGTCCTTTCTGCATATTTTTAGTGATATAAAAGACGCTAAATCAAGTTGAACTATATTACTGCTACAGATAAATTTCGATATGTACAAGGGATAGCGAGATCAAAAAATGATTATTGTTCTCCTCAGGAAGAATGCCAAGAACCTAAAGAATTAGCATAAATCGATCAAAATTCCAATTTTCATACAATTAAGACGATATGAAAATTGACACCTTAGAGAAGAATTATACTTCTTTATCTTATAGTGTTCTCAAAAAAATGGTGAGATTTTTCAACTCTCATTATGCACTACTTTCATTTCTTGTAGGGGAATCTCTTCTTCTCTAATTGGATTAAATTCTTTTAACTTGCTGTTAGAATAATCATCAACCCATTTGAACTTGCGTTGAAGAGTAGTAGTATAGATCTTCCTCCAGTCAAGCTGTACATAATTTAACCAAGCCCTCATTACTCGTGGATCAATATAATTTCTCAGAGAGGTTCCAAGGTTATAGTCACGGGTCTCTTTCTGTAGTTTAAGATGCATTTCTAGTTTTTCTAATCTGTCTTCGAGTCTCTTTTTCTGAATCTCTGTCTTCCACTTTTTTGCTGCAATATCGGATCGAATCCTTTTGATAGACTCTTCCTTGTTTCTCAGAGCCTCTTCAAATTTCTCTAATGCTTTTCTACTTGCGGGATTCTTTGGGTCTATTCCTTTTTTATGATTGCATGTAATTGCAGCTTTTAGGTTTGCCATTTTCATAACATAGATTTTTTCTACTTCTGATGAATTCTTATTTACCCTTATCTTTGGATCTAAAAGTTCTTCTTTGACTATTTTTGTAGCAATATATGTTCTAAAGACCTTTGCCGTCAATCCTGGGACATTTTTTGGATCAATGCTTCGCAGAAATATATTGACCTTGCTAGAAGTAATCCCATCAAAAATCGGTGAACTGTGTTCCTTCCCATTCATAAACAATTTGAGATTATTGTAAAGCCCTCTGGTATCCTGAGAATTAACTTCAAGAGTTTTTTGCCAAGGAACACTGTCTTTTCCCAAGAAATTAAATTCTATTAATTGTTTACCGTTCTTCTCTGGAAATTTAATATGTTCTACTCGCAGAGTGGATGCACCTACTGTATCAGCTTCGTCAGGATCTTTTTCGTCCCCAACCCGCATTGCAAGTTTGAAAATCAGATAACATACGGTAGCTACCTTCTTTTGATTTATGTTATTAGAATTAAGCATTATCCTGATAATTTGCTTTTGTACTTTACCAATGTATTTTTCTAGTTTCTTTGCTTTGTCATATTTTTCTTTGTCATTACTCTGTCTAAGTACAGCCGAATCATGAAGCCATACATATTTTCTCTTGCCAGTTATTTTCTCAATCCATGTAGCGAGCCATGTGGATGTGTGATCGTGGACGATATCTTTCCAAGCACCTTCTGGAACGGGAGCTTTTTCCCCTAAATTAAGGATGACATCCTGAGGCTTTACTCGTGGCTTCCATTTGCCACGTAATGGATGCTGGCCTCTTCCCATGAATAAGCCAGGAGGCTCAACTAGCCAATTGGCAATTTCTACTTCTACACCATCTACAATCGCCTTACCGTAGATCGCCTTGAGCCTTTCTCTTTCTTCCTTTTTCCGTAAAGATATTTTCCTTTTCTCATCTTTTGGAAGATTCTTTATTCTTTGTATCTCTGCTTCTTTCATTGCATTCTCATGATCCACAAGTCTAAATGCTTCAGAAAAATCAATATCGTTTATAAAATCAATACTTCGGAACTTATCAGGCAATAACGCTCTGAGATCGTTTAGAAAGTTCGATTGAAAAATGGGATCTTGGATGTAATGTGTATTCTTTTTCTTTGCCCACGCATAGATTAATTCCTCTTGGTCGCGGTTTAGAATAAATCTTTCACCTCGAATAATAATACCTATACCTCGTGATTGATATTCTGGAGGAAATGCTACGCCCCTATGTTCCAGAGTACTCCACTTTGCATTAGCCATAATACTAGTATTAGTAGTAGTAGCAGAAACAGAAGATTCCATCTACATTATACAAAATAATAAGCATTTACTACCATTCTTAAACCTTACCCAAAATTGTTAATATTTGTCTGTTGTGATTCACCTTGTCTTTGGTTAAGAACGCATACTATATGATGGTGCTTTGAATATAGGTTATAAAATAGCTTTGATTTCGGCCAGAAATAGTACTGTATGTAAGCAGAAATAATGTAATACCAATACAGGATCACATGCTCTAAAATGTCTCAACAAGATAAATTAGCAATGCAAATAATGGACCCTATGTTACTATTGTTTTATCTGTCAATAGATTGGTTCAAAAATACTAAAGGTTCATCATGTGATAATCGATATATTAGTTCACAACTCAATGTAATTTTTAGATAAATGAGGAGGCGGAGCCTGGTTTCAGATAGCCTGGTATCCTTCTATCATATAGAAAAAACAAAATTATGTCAATACATTTTTTCAAATGATAATAAATTGTAGCAGAAAGCTTTCGATTAGAGTAAGTTTAGGTGTATGCAAAATATCATTCAGAAGCTCTAAAGGTCTCTGAATTGGTAGTGTACTGGTAATTGCTTCTAGTCCTCTATTTATTTATTAGATTCAGATTTAGTATAGCATATAGTATGTATGTATTTGTGTTGACATATATATCTGAAATCTTCAGAATACTTAAACCAGAGCACGGTCAAGATGAGCATTCTCATCATCTATTTCTGTTCTCTCTCCCTCGACTACTCTATTCAAAATTTCTATTGCTGCATCTTTATGCAAATACTCATTATTATTTCCGCATCTGTATGAGTATGTACAGCGAGGACATCCGCTTTCGCTTTTACATGGACATTCGGACAGAATTCGTAATGCTCTTGATAGAACAGAATCAAATTTATCATAGATCACTTTACTAGCGCCATTTCCTCCAATACTGCCATCATAGACATATATATAACCAGAAGATCCTAACGATATTCCAGCTAAATCTTGTGGTGCTCCTCCAGTTATCATACCGCTTCCTTCTATTATGACATGTTCTGAGGAATGATAACTGCTTATTTCTATGTATTGTTCATCATTAGCCTTAGCTATACTGGTGAGTGGTCTAGGAGCTCTGAACAAAAAGCCTTTTGTAAGGAATTCAAACTCTAGAGGATTTTCAAGCATTACTTTCTTACCTTGCGCTGCTTCTTGTCCAATTTCTATATTTGAATAGCCCAAAATTCTCTTAAGGATTTTTAGAGAACAATATTTAACCTCTATTCCAAATACTTTCTTCATATCATAAATTTGTCTGACACTCGGCCATTCGTCAACAATTGCTTTAGTATAATATGGATAGTCATCTGGGATCCGGACAAGTTCAGCGTAATGCTGTTGTCTCCTCTCTTTCATCCAATGCAACTTTTTGACTTGGTATCTCCTTCCAGATAAAAAATAAATAGCATTTTCATGAAGTTCCTCAAGAGCCTGAGGCAGCGAACGTTCTCCAACTATTTTTTGGTTAAATATTATGTCAACTTTGCTCCCTATTCCACGTATATTGTAATTGTGTAATACTTCAATCGCTTTCTTATAGTCTGGCACAAATTTCTCATTAACTACTTTAATCAGATTTTTTGAAATTAGTTTTTGAATCGTATTCCATACACTATGTGATTCAACCATAGATATAGGCCTATCACAAGCCATCGCAAGGACCTGATATTCTTCTACAATAGGGTTTGAAGGATCAGTATATGCATATTCTTCGTCAGCAAGATAATCGTCTGGATGAAATTTATAATATTGACTTATAGGATCATTGCCAAGCGCTAGGAAGGCATATCCTAGTTGCCCTCTTCTCGCTGCTCTACCAAGTCTTTGTGTAAGTCTATTAATGGGAACAATATTTGATATGATCGCATCTACATCACCAATGTCTATACCAAGCTCCAACGTGGGAGTTGCAGAAATAGCATGTAATTCGCCTCGTCTAAATGAATTCTCAACAAATTTTCGAATTGTTGGCAAAATTCCTGCTCGATGGACCATTATTTTTACTCCCTGTTTGGATGCATAAAATGCCAATAGCTCAGAGCCTAGATGAGAATTGTTAAATGCAATAGTTTTATGATTTAGTCTGGTTGTATACTTCAATAAGTCTATTGTTAGAGATCTATGAGATCGTAAGGATGGAAATAAGATTATAAAATTTATTTTTCCCTTTCTGCCCTTTCCCTGCACTATATCCATTTTTCTATCAAATAATACTTGGCAGAAATTAACCGCATTTGGAAGCGTGGCTGAAGCAGCAATCAGCTGTATTTTTTTATTTGGTGAGAGCCTCTGTAATCTTTTGATTATAAAGTGAACGTTTGCACCAAAAACACCTGTATAAACATGAGCTTCGTCAACAATCAAGTATTTAGCATTACGTATTAAGCGCGAAAATCTAGTTCTGTGCATTAAATGATAATGAATAACGTCAAAATTTGTAATAATGACATCTGGAGGAGATGACAGTATGGATTCTCTTTCATCTTTCGACGTATCCCCATCAAGAAGGTCAACGTGTAATCCAACTGACTCTGCAAGGCCTTTTATTTTTGGTAATTGATCTCTTGAAAGGGATTTTGTAGGATATACAAATATTGCAGAGATGTTATTTTTTTTTGAACTTGACCGTAGAGATCCAAAATGAGAAGTATCTTCTGAAATTTTTTGCAATACTGGTATAGAAAAAGCCTCTGTCTTACCAGATGCTGTCGGAGCAATGATAATTATGTCTTTTCCAAGCAAGATTTTTTTAATGGCTTCTTCTTGGAATTTGTATACTCTTTCGATATTATTCTCAGACAAAGCAGCTATTAGAGACTCGTCTATTGGGAGTTCTGAAACTCTACTTCCTAGTTCTATATCTGCCTCTTCTAGAATTTTAAAATCTACAACATAATCTTTATCAGAATATAGTATTTTTTTAATGAGTTCATTATTATTAGCACTATTCTCTGTAATCAAGGATTTTATTTCGGGTTCAGATCTGATGATTTTTTCTTTCTCCATAAGTGATCTTAAATTCTCTGTAGTCGTTATGCATCTTGTATCATACAAATCTAAAAAGTCCAGGTACGTTTCCTCTAGATTATTATTTAGCGGAAGTATGCTGCATATATTGCATTTTGTGCATCTGAACAAAAACCTTCCATCAAATATTTTGTCTGTCTGGATAGAATTAAGTGATCCACAATTTGGACAGCGAAAATGGGACATACACTTTTTGATATCATGTAAAATAAAATGTTTGGGATATTTGGTCAAACAATGCCTCAGAATTTTTAGAATTTTATAATGTTGCCTTTGCAAACGCTCTTATCACAATGGTTGAACGATTATCCGAAACATTCGTTTCTATATATATATAACACATATATACATATACACATGGATCTATTTTCTATTTTATAAGATGAAAAATTGCCATCAAGTTCTTGTTATGGCTGGTTTGAAACCCATTATATCTAGATGAAGACACCTGTATGATAGTTGTAAATTAAATAATAGTTAACTTAAAGTATAATCTCTGCTAAATGATGTGTAGAAAAACATGCCGAGAGCATTTGTATTGTTGAACGCAGATCTTGGTTACGAATCAACTTTAGCTGCAGATATGAAAAGCATTCCTGGTGTTAAGGAAGCATATACAGTGTACGGTGTATATGATATAATGATTAAAGTTGAAGCCGATTCAATGGACAAATTGAAAGAATTCATTAGCAGTAAAATAAGAAGAGTAAAAGGCGTAAAATCTACTTTAACGATGCTTATTATGGATAATTAGCTATCTGTTACTATTTTTATTTTGGTCTCTGTATCTAAATGTATCCAGTTTGATCAATTCCTGATATGATCCAAATTCCCGTGGATCTGCTTTATCTAATTCGGTATCAGAATAATCCTGGCAATCTTCTTTTATATCATAGACTTTTAGTAATTTATATGTCGTCGAGCGCTGAGCCGGTATTCTTCCTGCTGATCTTATTATCGATCTAATTTGTTTTGGCTTCATTAATTGCCCATATTGTGCTCCTGCAGCCGTTGAAATACTCTCATTGATCAAAGTACCACCTAAATCATTGACACCTGCAGCAAGTAATAGTTGCGACATTCTTGGACCTTCTTTAACCCATGAGACTTGAATATTATTGATATGACCGTGTAACATAATGCGTGATATAGCATGCATTTTTATGACTTCATTGCCATCGGCTCCAGGTCGAATATTTGGTATTACATTATGATTGTACATAGGCGCTTCGCTGTGGACAAAACTCAATGGCACAAATTCTGTAAATCCGCCTGTTTCTTTTTGAATACTTCTTATCAAAGCAAGATGTTTGGCTTTATGTAATGATGACTCAACATGCCCATACATGATAGTGGAGGTAGTAGGAATTTGCATAGAATGTGCAAGTTTTATGATATTTATCCAGTCTTTAGAAGATATTCGTCCGGGAGATATAATGTCCCGCAATTCTTGATCTAGGATCTCAGCTGCGGTTCCTGGAAGACTGCCTATCCCTGCTTCCTTTAACATTTTCAGGTATTCTTCAACTGGTAATTCCGACCTAATTGCCCCATAGAGTATCTCTTCTGGAGAGAACGCATGGATGTGAATATTTGGTAATTCTTTCTTCACAGCATTACAAATGTCTATATATAAATGACCATCCATTTTAGGAGGTAAGCCAGCTTGAATGCAAATTTCTGTAGCACCTAGCTGTGCAGCTTCTTTGGCTCTTTTAACAATCTCTTCGATAGGAAGAAAATAACCTTCTTCTTGGCGAAAATCTCTGCTGAATGCACAAAAACCGCAGCGTTTGATGCACACATTTGTGAAATTGATGTTTCTATTTATAACATACGTGACATTATTTCCAACAGTCCGCCTGCGCAATTCATTGGCAACAAGTATAATAACATTCATTTCGTTCCCATTAGAATCAAAAAGCTCAACTGCTTGATTCTCTGAAATCTCTTTGTCGCTAAGTGCTCGATCTAGAGTGGAGGAAATCAAAGGATCAATTCCCTTTAATAGAGAATCTAGAGTCAATTTATATAGTCCTCACGTACAAGTCCTGTCTCATCAGAAATAAGGGTTATGTAATCCTTAAGCCTATCTTTTATAAATCCATTCCCTTTTAGTATAAATTCTGGATAGACAGGGAGCCGTGCTCTAAATTTGCAGCCTCTATTTTCAGTAACGTCTTTTACAGATTCGATACTTGGCCAAGGAAATTCTGGATTTACATAGTCAACGGTCACAGGGGAAATGCCACCCCAATCATTGATTCCTGCATCCAAATATTTTCCGAAAATATTAGGATTGAGATTAGGAGGAACTTGAATATTAATCTCTGGCATTATCATTCTAGCAATGGCTATGCTCTTTATAAAATAGTTGTATGTAGGAGGTGCAGACCTCTCCATCCCGGTTTCAGGCTTTGGCGCAAAGTTCTGCATTATTATTTCTTGGATGTGTCCATATTTTTGGTTGATCTCTTCAATTGTAAATAAGGAGTCGACAAGTTCTTCCGGGCTCTCACCTATTCCAATAAGTAAGCCTGTAGTAAGGGGTATTCTCAATTGTCCTGCATTCTCTAGTGCTTTTATTCTAACTTTAGGATTTTTACTTGGAGCATTTTCATGTGGCATACCTTTTTCGCTTAATCGTTGGCTAGAAGACTCTAGCATCATGCCTAGGCTAACATTAGTCTCTTTTAATAATGACATATCCTTTTTTGTCATACTACCAGCATTGGTGTGTGGAAGCAAGCCTGTTTTGTTAAGTACCATTTCACTCATTTCGTTTATATATTCCACAGTTGATGATCTCCTTACTGAGTTTAGCCATGCTTTTGCCTCCTGGTATTTCTGCTCAGGCTTTTCACCTGTTACAAACAAAGCTTCAGTACAATGGAGCCGTCGACCTGCTTCTGCAATAGCTAGAACTTGTTCTGGTTTCATCATGGTTACAGAATTGTCATATGGTTCTTTTTTATAAGTACAATAAGAACACGTATCTCTACATAGGTTAATTAGATTTATGAAAACCTTACGGGAGTACGTGATTGGACCAGTCTTCATTCTATCTCTGATTTTTCTACCTGTATCTACAATTAAATCGATGCAATCAATAGAATTAATGAGATTATAGGCGTCACTTTTCAAGATCTTTTTTCCTTCTAAACATTTTTGCAAAATTTCGTAGATATTTGGATCCTTAGTGGTGGCAAGCATGTCTAAAATATTTTCCTAAAGATAAATTATTGATATTCTTAATAAACAGTTGGGGTTCTTAATTCTTAGGTGTTTATAATATTAGATGAATTTTGGCTGCTGAGTGAAAATGTTATGATTTTTCTTATTGATACATGATGTTTGAATTCTTCATTATTTAATTAAATGGATGTTGTTTTTCGTTTAAAGTATACTGCCTTCCGCGCCAACTAACCGTTCCTTTCTTTCTTGCGTCGATAATAGATGTTATAAAAGATAATGATATAATTGCTCCTCCTAAGGGAGAAGCTAATGCATATAGAGGATTTTGAAAGACGCTAAGCCTTAATTGAATAACGCTACTAAAAATAATAATTGCACATGCCATAGTATCACTCACTATTAAAATTAAACTAAAGATATCGTCCCGGGCTATATTTAAAAATAATAATGAGTAGGGTAGCAAAAGAAATGGTTCAAAAAGAAGGAAAAAAATAGCAATAGCCATTAAAGATGCTCTTTTTCTTTTCTGATTATACAGAGGAATCATTAATCGTCTTAATCCATGCCATAACGTGTGAAAATCTCTAGCCCAGATTGCTTCTATGTAGTTGTCGCCACGGACCATTTTCATCATAAATTTTTCTTCTTTCACTTTTCCTCCTAAGGCGCCATCTTCTATGATCTCATGTCTAACTGCCTTATGGGTACCCACCTTTTCATAGGTGCGCCTAGATATTATAAAAAAACTACCGAAAAAGTAACCTATTTTTGTCTTAGGGTCATTTACACGAAGAGCGGAAAATCGACTATATAAAAAAGTTGAAAGCATCGGTAATGTGATTTTTGTCCAAAAGTCTTTACATAGAAGCTTTGGAATAGCCGTCAGAGCATCTAGATTCTCGAATATCAGATGCTTAACAGACAAAGACATTGTAGAAGGTAGATGTACGGTATCAGCATCTGTAAAGAGAAGCAGATTGCCTGTCGCTCTTAGATAACCCTGATAACATGCCCAATTCTTACCTACCCATCCAACAGGCTTAGATTTAGCATTAACAACTAAAATCCTAGGATCTCTTGCTGCATAATGCTGCATTATGACTTCGGTCCTATCTGTTGATGAATCGTTGATTGCAATAATCTCAAAATTTGGATAGTCCTGTTTTAATAAACTATCCAAACATCTTGCAATATACTTTTCTTCATTTCGGGCAGGTAAAATTATGCTGACTTTGGGAAAATTTTTAATAATCGTTGATTTTTCAAAAGAATCTAGCAGAGGAGTTTGTTTCAAAGACTTTACTACATATGCTACTAGGTATAGCCATGTAGCGATAATTCCAAACGTAATAGTAGTTGATATCCCATTGATTATTGATAAAGTTATTTCCATAGGAGATGTCAACCATGGGTTACAAAGGATTGGAAATATACACTATCCGATTGACTATAAGAGAAGAAGAAGAAGAGTGGTGTATTTATCATAAACATACAAAATTTCTATAGCTCATTCTCTAAAAAAGTAACTGATTATAATAAGAGCGCCAATTGTAGCATTGTGAGCGGGTCTGAAGAAGACAACGAAGAACAACAATATGTCACATTTGAAGATTTTTCCAAAATACATTTGAAAATCGGTAAAATTACCCATGCAGAAAGTATTCCAGGCATGAAAAAGGTCTTAAGAGTCATAGTGGATATCGGAATAGAAAAAAGAGATATCGTAGTCGGCGCCGCAATTTTTTATAAGCCAGAAGAATTAATTGACAAAGTCGTAGTTATTTGTACAAATATGGAACCACGTAAAATTGGCAGTATACTTTCTAATGGCATGTTATTAGCGGCAGACGGATTTGAGGGAAAACCTATATTTCTTACCATAAGTGAAGAAGCTCCAATAGGAGCAGCCATTCATTAAAATATCACAGTCAATTCTAGGCAAGCATCAATAAGGTTCTTTTATGAATATAAAATATAGAATACTTCGCACTAGTCCTCCCATGGCTAGTGTACAATTTGCTTTGTTCGTTTGGAGGTTGCTTTGGCTGTACTGTTTGCTCCGAATACTTGAGAAAGGAGGCTTTAGAAATTTCGCCAAATAATATTGTTCTACAATTTGTCATGATAATATGATATCATGGCTTTTCCTTGCACTATGTTTTTTTCTGCTATACAAACTGTTTTCAGATTTTGAACTAAATCAAGTAAAAGCATGTCTGCGACTCTTCTTGTATCCCGAAGAGATATCAACATGTGATGCGTCCTTATCTTAAATTCTTAATTTTAATATCATTTTTTTGTATCTATACCGTTTATTGTAGCCATAAAGGCAGATATCGCTGAATAATCTAGATCTGAATATCCCATGTTATTTGCTGCTCTATACATCTGCTGCGTAAGTGAAGTAAGAGGTAAAGACACTCCAACAGACTGCGACGTACTTATAGAAAGTTCAAGATCTTTAAGCATATTCTTAAGATGAAAAGAGGGTTGAAAATCGTCCTTTATCATTCTTGGGCCTTTATTTTCACTAAGTCCTGTCTTAAAATAGGTAGAATTTATAATTTTAATGAAGGTTTCAGGGTCGATACCAGCAGCCTTAACTAACGTTATACCCTCTGATAATGCGCCTGCTATTAATGCAATATTCAAATTTAACGCCAATTTAACAATATTAGCCGATCCAGCATCTTCACCAATATAAAAAACCGATTTTGCTAATTTATCAATAATTGGCTTTACTTTCAGAAACGCCTTTTTAGGACCTGCAACAATATTCACCAATTCACCTTTTTCTGCTGCCGCTGGGCCGCCCATCACAGGCATCCCAATAAAATCTATATCCTTCTGCCCAAGTCCTTCTGCACAATACTTTGATTGCTCAGGAGAGATAGTACTGGAATCAGCTATTATCAACTCTTTACGATCCGCCTCTACGATACCATTCTTGCCAAAGCATACCTCTTTTACCGCATCGAAGTTTGTAACACAGATTAAAATAAAATCACAATTCAAAGCAATATCTCTAGGAGTCTTCAATACACTAGCACTTGTCTTGGCAAATGGCATGGATTTTGCTATATCACGATTGTAAACGCTAATTTTATGACCAGTATTGAGTAATCTAATGGCCATATGTGATCCCATCATTCCAAGCCCAATTATACCGACTCTCATGCTGCAAGAGATCAGTTGATAGACGAATAAAAATTCTCACCTTACCACGCAATAATAAGCCTCTCTACCCAGACCATCTCAGTCAAAGTTGATAGTAAATGATAGGATATGTGTTTTTTTGTTTTCTTCTGAGAATTTTATATAAAAAACGGAAGGAGTACAAATATTTGGATCTTGTATTTTGGCAATTAAAGATCAAATCAGCTAGTTGATTAATTTATGTCAAAGGCTAATAAACATAGGTTGACCAACAGATGGACAGATCCCAATGATGTAAATTTACGTAAATGCTCAGCCAAAGATAACTAAAACAATATTAATTCTATGTTTAATCACAGTAGTAACCAGAATAATGTTAGACAATTTACATCTATCTTTATTTTTAAACATTCTAGGATTAGGTTTTGAGCTCATCGGATTTGGTTGGATATTAATGATGGAACGAAAATCTAAGGGTCAACAACCAAGTATGATAAGGCCAGCAATACACTTAGATGATATCGAGAATCCAATAATAAAGCTGCAGGATTTAGAGAGGCAAGCAGCAGATGATTTAGAGAATAGAATGCCTGATCCTATTACTGTTACTTATACTACTGATAAAAAACCTAGAACTAAATTTATGGGTATATGGATAATCACTTTAGGTTTTCTTATTCAGATAGGTACGACAATATTTTTTTAGGTTTGATTTATGTCTGATTTTCTCATCCATGCATGATACATCATTTCGGGATTTAATGTGTTAACTCTGCATTGTTATCGATAATGGATCCATTATTTTCTATTCTTCAAAACCTTCCTTGATAGAACTTTTCAAGAAGAAGATGGAGCAAATTAGCTATATTATTATAAAATAGACATTAAAAGTTATTGGATAATCTAGTATGAGGATCGGGTTTTTTTGCATAATCGCAAAGACGATGATCAGAAGCAGATTAGAGTCATTTTGTTATACTATAACTCTTTAGCCAATGGGTGAATTAGATGAGTTTTATAATAATAGCTGGAGGATCATGACTTTCCCTACCTTCCTCCCCCTCTCCATGGTACGTTTCGATATTAATAGGAGTAATTATTATCAAGTCATGAAGATGGTAGATCGAAAAGCGTCTATGGAAAACGAATCTAATAATAACATTGTCCAAAAGAATGATACAAATACCACATCTGAAATTTCATCACCTATTATTGATCTAGAAATCCAGGATATAGAAGGCATTGGTCCTACGACGGCCAAGAAACTCAAAGAGGCTGGTATTGTGTCAGTAATGGATCTTGCAGTAGCAAGTTCAGACGAACTGGCTGTAGACCTTAATTCTTCAAAGGATAGCGCTGCATCATTTATAATGGCAGCCCAGAAGCTTTTGAGAGATTCTAATGTTCTAGAAAAAGAGTTTGTTACAGCCGACACCGCTCTTGAAAAAAGGAAATCTATGCTACGATGTTCCACTGGATCTATAGCTCTTGACGATCTTTTGCTTGGAGGCATAGAGACACAAGCTGTTACTGAGTTTTATGGTGAGTTCGGTTCTGGTAAATCACAGATCTGTCATACACTATGTGCAACAGCGAGACAGCCAATTGCAGTAGGAGGACTCGATGGTGGCGTAATATACATCGATACTGAGGGTACATTCAGACCTGAGAGAGTAGAGCAAATAGCTAGAGCAAGAGGATTCGATCCTTCTCAGATATTGAAAAGTGTGGCTGTATGCAAAATCTATAACAGCTCACATCTGGAACTAATAATAAAAGATCTTGGTAAATATATTAATGATTTTAAAGCAAAACTTGTCGTAATTGATAGTATAATTTCTCTTCACAGAGCAGAATTTGCTGGAAGAGGTACACTGGCTGATAGACAACAGAGACTTAATAATATGCTACACAAACTCGTAAGACTCACAGAGATTTACAACATTGCAATAGTCATAACAAATCAAGTGCAATCTTCTCCAGATACTTTCTTTGGAGATCCAACAAAAGCGGCTGGAGGAAATGTATTAGGACATGCCTCAACCTATAGAATTTATCTTAGAAAATCTGGAGAAAACAGAGTTGCAAAGATGATAGACTCTCCATATCACCCCTACTCAGAAACAAGATTTACTGTAAACGAAAAGGGAACAGATGATATAGAAGAGCAAATAAAAAAGGGCGGCAGGAAATTAGCAAAAGACGAAGATGAAAACTGACTGATCTTCTTAATTTTTTTGTTGTCGACTAGATCGTGAAGGGTAAATTTCAAGTTGATGATGATAAGTCTGAATGAACGTGATCATTAATTTTATTTATACTGCTTGTGATAAATATTTGTTAGAATATATTCATAAATCTACAATACAAAATCAAAATTGGAAATTTCTGTTGTAATAATTATTGTTGTTGTTTTTGTATTGTTTGTTCAATATTCTATTCTATCTTTTACGTTAATGGATAATAGTAGTGTAGCAAAACACCAAAGTTTTGAGAGCAGAGGTATTTTAAGATAAATCATGGACATTGATATAGGCGCACCACCTCATCAACTAAGTAATAAATAGGATATAGTCATCAGAAACTTCTACTTCATAGTTATAAAACAACAAAAGAGAAAGGAGGGAACATTAATCATCCGCCTTTTATATGAGGGAAGTAGTATATGAATAGAACATGCCTGGAGATGAATACAAAAAGTTATCTGACGAGGAGATCAAAAGGGAGATTGACAAAAATCCTGATTGGATGGTCGAAAATGGTAAATTAACTAGGACACTAGAATTTGATAACTTTGTTCAGGCATTTGGTTTCATGACAGAAGTAGCTATTGAGGCAGAAAAAATTAATCATCATCCAGAATGGTTCAACGTTTATAATCGTATAAAAATTGACTTGGTAACACACGATGTGAATGGAATAAGCAATTATGATTTTAAATTAGCAACCATAATCAATGCACTCTATAATAGAAAAGGCCATGATTTTATAAACACCTCCAAAGAATAAGGAAGAAGACTTCTTGTTGTTCTTCTTCTAGCCTTCTTAACTAAAGCAATCGCAAAAATAAGTTATAAGAATTGCAGATATATCATTGCAAATAATACCTGAACTATAATGTTAACGCAGTGACATGATCAGATGCAATAAGACAAAAAAAGCTATTCCTTTATATGTTAAATTTTTCTTACATGATTATGGATTTTGCAAAGCTATGCGAAGAAGTGTTCGCATTACATGATGATATCCGTTATGCTGGTATCATAGATGATACCGGCACGTTAATTGCTGGAGGCTTGCGTAAAGGTCTTGATTCCATGACAGAACAGGATAATGATGAATTGTATCTGGCACAGACGGCTATTCGAAAATCAATGAGACAGAGATTTGATCATACAATGGGAAAAGCACGATTTGCATATGTAGAACGTGAAAAGATTTCGATGTTGACATTCTATATGGATAAAAATATACTTGTTGTATCAATAGAACCAAACGTTGATCCTCATACAGTCATGGATATTGCGATGGATACACTTGAATTATTGAATGGAAAGATCTAAATTCTTTTAATGTATCAGATGTATGAGCAATTCTTTCTATAAACAACTGCTGATGAATTTTAAAGTACCTGTTCGAAGCAATTGAAGATCTTTTGATAACAATATATCTATTGCTTCGCTTATAGAGTTGGGGGGACTATATGATTACTAGCAGTATATCAAGATTTTTGCATTTTGGAATATATTATTGCAAAATATGATCACGGGGAGCACTTGTATAGCCAAGGGTAAGGAGAAGAACCATCGATATACTATGGATACATAAATTATATCATGACAGCAATAGATATGCAGCGAGCAGCTATGAAATAAAACAATATAAATTTGCTTTTTGCATTTGGATAGAAAATCATTACCAATGAAACCTTACATCAGATAATAACAACAACAACACCTTTTGATAGTCCCAATGTTTGGACAATTAGTATATGTCTTTCTGATTGAATAAATTATTTTCATATGATTGCGACTGCTACACACTATCTAATATCTAGTCGTAGTTGTATCTGTAAGATCCTGTCGTTCTAGTAAAAAGGCAAAAGTAAATTATATACCAAAAGATCATAAATTTGATATCTGTTATTTATTAATATCAGAATTATAATTAATATTGGAATTATAATTTTAAGAATAAAAAATTTAAATGTGGATTCATACAATATCAATTTGTGAGAAATCCATTTCGGTCCTCTGGATCACCTTACGAGCGAAGAAGAAGAACAACTCCTGAAGGAGAGCCGCTTGAAAATGTTGAGCGGGGACGAGGATTGTCAAATCCGTTTGTTAGAATAGTAATTCCTGCTATAATAGGCATTATAATACTATTGTTTGTGGTTAGCGCCAGTGTAAAGATAGTTGATGCAGGTCATAGAGGTGTTTTATTAAGATTTGGTGCTGTAGACACAGGTCTCGCATTAGATGAAGGAATACACTTTGTGACACCATTTCGTGATAGTGTAGTTCAAATGGAAGTGAGAACCCAAAAGACAGTTGAAAATGCTGCTTCAGCATCAAAAGATTTACAGGATGTCACTACACAAGTTGCACTAAACTATCGTATAAATCCTGATAATGCACAGGTTGTTTATCAGCAATTAGGTTTTGATTATGGTAATAGAGTAATTGCTCCAGCAATTCAAGAGTCTGTTAAACAAGTAACTGCTAGATTCAACGCAGAAGAACTCATTACAAAGAGAGAAACTGTAAAGAACCAAATAGAAGAACAGATCAAAGCAAGATTAGCTCCCTATAATATCTTGGTTGATACCATATCTATAACAGAGTTCCAATTCTCTGAGCAATTTCGAAGAGCAGTTGAAGCAAAAGTTGAAGCTCAGCAGAGAGCATTACAAGCACAAAATGACCTAAGAAGAATAGAAATAGAGGCACAACAAAATGAAGCAAAAGCGGTAGGAGAACAAAAAGCTAACATAGCTAGAGCGGAAGGTATAAGACAGTCCAATGTTTTACAGGCTGAAGGAGAATCACAGGCAATTACTATAATTGACGAACAACTACAATCTAGCCCAACTTATTTAGAATGGTTAAAGGCTCAGAGATGGGATGGTAAATTGCCTCTAGTAACGGGGAGGTGGAGGCGCAGGGGGTACTACTCCGTTTATACAGATTCCAACTGGTGGGACTACAGGAGCAAACAATAATGGTACAACAACAGGGACAAGTCAATAATGCAGCAAATGCTTCCAAGTGAGCCTTAATATATGTAATATTTAATTTATCCTGTCTTAGCTGTTTCTATAATATTTTTATAAGATTGTATTGCTAATTTAAAGGTAGAATGCAACGAAACGAAATGCAAGGTAAAGAAGCTGAGCTTTATCATAAACTTTCAAACGGTAGGATAAAGTGTACTGCATGTGCTAGATTATGCGAAATACCTGAAGGTAAAATCGGGCTCTGCGGCATTCGGGGCGTAGTTGAGGATAAATTGCAGTTATTTGCATATGGAAGGGTTATTGCAGGTAATATCGATCCAATAGAGAAAAAACCGGTAACACATTATAGACCTGGTACTGCTATATTCTCAATAGCTACAACAGGTTGTAACTGGCTCTGTAAATACTGCCAGAATCACGATATTTCACAGCGTCGCAAGATAGAAGGTATCCAAATGACTCCTGGCCAGGTTATAGATAATGCGGTCAGTTATGGTGCACAAGGAATTGCTTATACGTATAATGAGCCCTCTATCTTTATTGAATTTGCAAAAGATTGTGGGATAGAAGCTCATAAGAAAGGTATTTTCAACATCTTTGTTTCAAACGGCTATGATACTCCTGAATCAGTTAATATGATGAGCAAATTCTTAGATTGTATAACAGTAGATTTTAAGGGAAGTGGAAAGCTAGAATTTGTAAGACAATATATTGGGATTCCAAATTCGGATCCAATTTTTCAATCACTAAAGGAAATAAGAGACAAGTCAAGAATTCATACTGAAATTACAGATCTTATTGTTCCAAAGGTTGGAGATGATCTAGAGTCTGCAAGAAAACTGTGTAAATTTATCTATAATGAACTGGGACCGGATACTCCAATTCACTTTTTACGATTCCATCCAGATTACAAGATGATGGAATTTGATAATACTCCAATTGAAACACTCGAAAAACATCATGCTATTGCAAAAGAGGAGGGATTACGATATGCCTATATTGGAAATGTTCCAGGACATCCATTGGAACATACATACTGTCCGGAATGCAAGAATATTGCGATACAACGTTACGGATTTAGTATAGGCTCATGGAATCTAGATAACAATAATTGCTGCAAGATTTGCGGTTATCCTATTCCAATAATAGGAAAACTAACCAGGATTAGAAAGAATCGATTTCAGTTCCTTCCGTAGAACAAGATTTCATTTTTTTAAAAAATTTAAAAATACTAATGTTCTCAGATTCCTTGATTAGCTAGAGAGAAAGAGAAAGAGAAAGAGAGGCTATATCAACATAGTCCAAAGTAATGTCAAATAATATACATATATAGTGAACGATATCAATTCCAAATACAATAAAGAGCTCCAAGAACAGCTTTCTGATGATAAAGGAACTTTATACAAAAAGCGAGTGCACACAGCGATATTCTAATTCTTTTATGATCACCTTCATCTGCATTTTCTGTAATAAGGATAACAATAAGAATTACAATAATGAGAACGAAATTGGTATCTCAACAACACTTTACATTCTAAATGATTCAATAATATTCATCAAGTATTTCTGAGTTATTCTATTCGTCTTTTGAAAATGTTTATATAGAAATAACATTATGTTTTTTATTTCAAAACTCTATTTTGCACTCTTGAGATAATTCTCATAGAGGGAGATTGTCATTTCTTGTATATTAGATTGAATAGAGCCAGGACGAATATTCCTAATTTTCCTTATGGCTTGTTCTGCTGTCAGATTTTCTTTTTTTAGAAGGTATGCAGCCAATAATAGTCCCTGTTCTTCCTTTACCAGCCGCACAATGAATCATGACTGGCTTTTCATTATCTATCTGGTTCTGGATATAATCCACTGCATTGTCTATTTCTTCAATAGATGGAGCACCGTAATCTTCTACTCGAAGATGCAAATAATCAATATTACCATTATTTGTATTGTTGATAGTGTCAGTAAACCATATTGATGGCAAAGGCACTTCTCTCACAGTAATAATGGTTTTAATGCCATGTTTAATCAACCAAAAAAATTGAGAATAATTCATAGGTAAACCACTACCTGCAAGTTTACCATCAATGACCCAACTGAAATTGGTTGGTCTGTCTGCCATACGACCATACATCCATCTATAAGCGTTCCCAATTTTTGTCATTGCTATTGAATCATATTAGACTACAAAATAACTGTTTAGCAATTGTAGAACACATTTGATAATTGCACTTCACTTTTGCTACTTCATCTCGAACTTCTAAAAAACTACATGGTACAAGAATCATTTTTATTAATATGTATTTTTATATTATTAATACCTCTCTACTACGACTACCATATTTTTGTACCGTATTTTCTCATTGATTTCTATATCAGATATCTTTATCATATTTTATTCGGATCCTAGTTCTAGTTATTACTATCTACCTAACCTTTTATCTTCATTTATTACTACATGTATCTTCATCTAAGACAGGAATCACATTTAATTTCTCGTTATAATCTGCATATATATAATGTAACAAATCTTCCGTAATTGATTTTTTATGATATTTTGAATGAAATTTTGCATGATAATGTGCTAATGAGTTGACGGTATCTCCACAGAGTTAATTTAACTGACCATCGTCATTGTATGCTTTGCACCTATTTCTTATAATTTAAACTAACAATAAGATGAAATAATTTATACACTACTTTATCTATTCCAATATATCGTGTATCAATTAATAGCAAGCCTTGAAGAACTTATTAAAGAGTTTACTACAGTCAGGAAAAATACTATGAATCTTTTCAAACCTTTAAAAGTAGAGGATGCTGTCATTCAATCAAATGATTTTGGAAGCCCTCCGAATTGGCACATAGCCCATGTAACTTGGTTCTTTCAAAAAATATTGGAAAAGTATGGCGATAAAAAACTTTCAAACATAAAGGTTCATCTAGACTATCTTAACTCCTATTATCATAAGTTTGGTGAAATTTTACCAAAAAGTGAAAGAGGTAGATTCCCCCGCCCAACTGTCGAAGAGACCTTGAAATATAGATCTATTATCGATGGGCAAATTATTTCATTTTTAAGAGAACTTGAGTTATCAAATAAAATATCTGAGGAGACACTATATGATATTATGCTTGGAAATCAACATGAGATGCAGCATCAAGAGCTAATGGTCTTTGATTTTCAGCATTATTTTCAGCGTTTTCCATATGAATACGATAATTATAAACCAATCAAAGTAAAAAATCCTCCTTTAGCGGCGGAACAGCCTAAAGGCATGGTAGATATCCCTGAAGGAATTTTTGAGCTTGGATTCAATGGTAAAGATTTTTGTTATGACAATGAATTGCCTGAGCACAAAGTCTACTTACAGCCATTCAAAATAGATGTTGTACCTATCACAAATGGAAAGTTCACTGAATTCATTAAAGACGGCGGATACGAAGATTATAGATACTGGTTGGCGGATGGTTGGGAATTGGTAGTTGAGCAGAAGTGGAAAGCTCCTCTTTATTGGGAGTATAAAAAAGACGAGGATGCATGGATAAAAAAGGATTTTCGTGGTATCAACAAAATTGAATCAGATGAGCCTGTTACCAATATCAGCTACTATGAAGCCGACGCTTATGCCAGATGGGCCGGACTGAGACTTCCAACTGAAGCTGAATGGGAAAAGGCGGCAGGCTGGAATGAAGATTTACGTATCAAGACCATGTATCCGTGGGGAAATGAAAAACCTACTTACAAACATGCCAACCTGATGGAATCATATTTATGGGCTCCCACAAAAGTTGGATCTTATCCAGCTGGCAAGAGCTATTATGGCTGCCATCAGATGATAGGCGACGTATGGGAGTGGACATCATCCGAATATATGCTATATCCTAAGTTTAAATCTAGATTTCCTGAGTATACTGACAAATGGTCAATAAATCAAAAGGTATTAAGAGGAGGAAGCTTTGCCACACCATTCAACCAAATAAGAAATAGTTACAGAAACTACTTTAAACCACATGAGCGAGTTCTATTTGCAGGATTTCGCTGTGCCAAAGATAATTAATTAATCTGAAAAGAAGGGCAAGCAATAAATTACAAAAAAAATTATCAGATAATGTAAAAATAGGAACTAGCAAAACAACCCACAATAAAAATTAGGAGCCTTTATAGTTGATCAAGTAACCGTTCGGTTCGTAAAATAAACCGTATTCTTTCTCCAATTCTCTCAGCCTATTTACAATCCTTTTAATTCCAAAACTTTCAATAGTCTCAAATAGCTTTTCTTTTAATCCCATTCCTAATTTCATTGCTTTCTCCAAATCTTCTTCATTACAAACTCCATTTGAAAGAAGCCAGGCGGCACTATTAGCAGCAACTGCAATTAAATTTATAGGATCATAGTTCTCTGCTTCTTGTGCAGTTAGATCTATACGCTCATATTTTTCACCTTTATAATCGTAAAATCCCCTACCGGATTTCTGCCCCAAATTCCCTTCATCGAACAATTGTTTTATTTTGGGATGAGGATTAATCACAGCATTATCACGCGAATACATTTCTATTGTTGCTTTATGGATAACGTCAAGACCTGTGTAGTCTGCTAGTTCAAAAATTCCCATCGGAAAGGCCATCTTGAATTTTACTGCCGAATCAATTTGTAACATAGATGCTTTATCCCGGTCTTGGCAATATGCTGCTTCGTGGACCAAGGGAATAAATATTCTATTAACAATGAAACCCGCAACGTCCTTCCTGCACAAGATAGGTTGTTTACCGATACGTTGCACATAATCCATTGCCTTATCAGTTATATCCTGGTTTGTTAACTTGCCTGGGATGACCTCTACTAGCTGCATCAGCTGGGGAGGGTTAAAAAAATGTAGGCCAATAAAATGCTCCGGTCTATTAGTCAATTCTCCCAACTCAGTAATGGGCAAAGTGCTGGTATTGGAGGCATAAATAGTCTTAGTTTCAGAGCACTGATTTATCTCATTATACACTTTCCTCTTTAGATTCATGTCTTCTGGCACAGCTTCAATTAGCATATCGGCCCCTCTTAATGCTTCTCTGAGATCTACTACAGGTAAAATGTGGCCTAGTATATCCTCTGCCTGATTAGTAGTTATTTTCTGTTTTTCAACAAGTTTATTAAGCGACCACTTAATTTTTTCCATTGCCTTATCGAGAAAAGATTGATCTATGTCTCGCAAGGTAACATTATATCCTGCCATAGCTGAGACTTGTGCTATTCCATGACCCATTATTCCTGAACCAAGAACCGTTATCTTGTTAATCGATGATGACATTTACAAACAGTTAACGATGGAGGCATTTTTAATTTTACTATTTACTGAGCGGCATATTTAAAGAAGACCTGATTAATGATACTTCATATTTGGATTTAAAGCGTTTCATTTTAGATGTAACAAACCTTTCTGACAAAATGACTATCGGAGAACCAGAAGAAACTATCCAAAGGATGAATTTTGTTAAATATAGGTTAATAGAACTTTATAAGAAAAACATAGTAAAAATTAACCACTCTGCTATGGAATTGGTATGCGCTAGGCACTTGATACGTTATGGTTATAGTGTTGACGTAGAAAAACAGCTCACGGATATCCTGGTGTGTGATCTTCACGCAACCAAGGGTGATGGTGAAGCAATAGTTGAAATCGAAACTGGATTCATTCCACCAGAACACGCACTCGATCCTTTATCATATTATGTTGCTAGGATAGCAAGCAAAATCGCGAGATATAGTAAATTTGCAAATCAATTTGTCTTAGCAACACCTCCTGTCAGCATTCTTCCTATACCCAAGATATTTAGCCGACCTCCACGTGATAGGAAAGAAGAACAAATTGAAAAGGTTAAGCTTTTTTGTGATAGGTATTATCGTAATCCGCCTGTGAGCTTGAATGAAATTCTGAATGGAAGATTACATATGATATATATTATAAATATCGATGACGGACAGGTTAAAGAAATGGATGTGGATCAATATTTCGAAGAAATTCTGAATTTGATATCAATACCAAATAGTATAATAAATGACCGGTAACAATTCTAGAAAGCAATATACTCGATATATTAATTCTTATCTTTATCTTTATCGAAGTACAACGACAAAATCGTTTTTTCTTTGAACGATTCTTTCTTTGCTGGTATATCTCCTTTGTTTTCAATTGCTGTCTTGACCAGTTTTAAATATTACCATCTTTAGTGTCATTCACATAGATCAGTTACATCATTGCTCTATCTTTGCCTTGGACTTTTCTTATAACTCTACCAATTCTCTGAATAATCTGATCAATATTAGAAGTAATGGATATAGTTATTGCAATAGCTACCTGTGGTATATTGTACGTACCCTATCTTCTCAAGAGTATGAACTGAAAGTAAGGGAAAGTATTCCTTTCTCCGTTGGTCAAGTAGGATTTTCCTTTCCTTTGTCCTTATTTGGTTATGCACAGTTTCTGCAGGTATGTGATTTTGCTCAAACAGTATCATATTATGTTCTTCATTGAGGTGTAAGTTTTTGGAGATAAAACAGGAGAATATAATAACCTACTCCTCTCTCTACTATATGTAATTCAGGAAAAGGTAATTTGATCGTCTTATGAAAGTCTTTGTGTTCATGTTGAAACAGGATGATCCTTCTAAATGCACTGCGGCCAAACTCGTAAAATTTAGACTGGCGCAATCTGTTAAATATATATATAAAAAAGCTCTTATATTGAATCCATTTTCTCCAACATTGCTCTCTAAACAAGACGCTAAGCTTTCTGATTCTGTTTGTGCTATAGACTGTTCATGGAATAGATCTGAACACGAATTAAAAAATAGATTTTTATCTACGCATGTGATGGGCAGGCGCTTACCAGCGATGCTTGCTGCAAATCCCATCAATTACTCAAAACTGGGAAAACTATCTACTGCAGAAGCTTTGGCTGGTTCGCTTTATATTTTAGGTGACAAACGCTTGGCAAAAGATTTTATGGAAAAATTTAAATGGGGCCATACTTTTTTGGAGCTAAATTCTAGTCTTTTGGAGGATTATTCAAACGCTGAAAATCAACAGGAAATTTTGGTAATTGAGAAACAATATTTTCCACAACTATGTTAAAATACTATCTATCCAATAAATATAGTGTGAGCTAGCGAGCGGGTTACTTGAAAGAGAGGAAACTCCTCCCTCATTGCAGGCACCCAAATTAGCGATAATTAACTGGAGACAGTTGGCGCCGGAACAGAAAAGATATCCAGCCACATATACACGATGATGGTGAATAGCCTGAGATTTTGTGATACAGGAATGAAACTGCCGTCCTGGGTGGAGCAAGGCCGAACAGAGCTTAAAGGTCCTGCACTTGCTCAGGTTGGCCGCTCAGCGGAATCCCGTAGAGAACAGAAGGAGGGTTACTACTAGCACACAGAATTGTTTATCTGTATGAAGTTGAAACTTCCTAATAGAACAGATTCTTATACTAATGTTTGTTTTCTACATCTGTTCAATATTCATGGGTCTTAATTATCATGTTTTTATCACCCGAGTTTTTCACTAAACTACTATCGTATAGCAACAGGTAAAGAGAGAAAATTCTAGCGATGTTGAGTTTACTTTTATCGCATCTGTGTATTGTATTTAGATATTATGGCTGTTAACTGGATATGGTGGTGCAATTATGGAAGGAAGATATCCGACGTGTATATCAAGACAAATATAAAGTCCATATAGCCAAATATTATCACCTACATTGGAGATTATTGTGAGATCTCGCGTCTGGGATGCTAGTCCGCGAATTAACTTTGTCAATAAGTGAAGGAAAGAAAAAAAATACTATTTATTTTCTTGCTTTTAAAAGGACGAAGACAGCTACTGCACCCATCATACCGCCTAATACCAAGAGTACTTGTATGGGAAAACCTCCGGTAGCAGTTGTCGTTCCTGCTGGAGCCTGAGAAGTAACAAATGCAAGTTCCCCTCCTCCTGCTGCGGCTACCCTAGCAAATCCAGTGATCTGAATCTGACCACTTGGAGGAGGCGTAGATGACTTTATAGTCACCTGTGTTCCGTTGATTGTGGCTACCGCACTCTTTTCTGTTGCTGAGTGAGTTCCTTCTCTAAAGCTACTCTCGCCAAGTGAAAAAATCGAAACAACCTTAGCTCCGCCTTCTTCAATGTATCCTGCTCCAGCCGCACCGGCTTGGCTACCAGTCGGATCGAAAAGAAAATGCCATCTTTCCATGGGCGCTCCAATCTCCTCGAAAGTAAATAAGGGATCATTCATAATTGCCGCCGCTTGAGGAGAATTTAGCAGATTTGCTGCAAAGTCAGGATAAGTAGCTTCAAGCAATCCAATAGGATAATTAACATTTATCATGCCGTATTGTTGCGTATCCAAAATTAATGGCTGTTTGATAACTAATTCCTCTCCAATCTAAGTCGACAATTGTACCCTGCTCTCCACCCTGCTCTAATACAAATCTCGAAATATTGGATTCTAATACAACTTTATATGCAAGAGCAAGTCTATCGGCTTCACCTCTAATAGATGCCGTATAATCGAGCGTCGCATTTTCTATCTGGACAGGGCTTTGCTTTTCTGTCCTCAACACCTGATTAATGTTTGATATTAACTGGCTCAGACTACTTCCTTCTGTGCTATTCTCGGTAAATGTTACTCTTTCTCTTTTACCATCAAACTGCTTGGCTAATTCGCTGCCTGGAGGGTATTGTATAGTAATAAACCTTATAGCAGTAAATATGGCACCTGCCTTATCACTTTCTGTCACAAGAGTTACAGTCATCTGATTTGCATATGCCGGATAGACCATTGTTGAAATCAAAAGTGTTGCAAGTATTGCAGAGAAAGTTAATGCCGAGCGGTTCACATAAAAACTTTCCTATCTCTCGTTTATAATCTTTATTGATAGGATCTTTTTTTCTTCTAAGAAGGTTACATCAGTACATCTATATTTTTCCCAATTCGTATAAGTTGGTCGAATTTGTTAATTTATTGGAAATCAAATTCAGCATAAATTATGGTTTGTATGCACCCTATAAAATTATCACATATTATCGTCTTCTTTAGTTGCGTCTATTTGTTGATTTTTATAGAATTAACAAAGCATAGCATTATTGTCAACAATCAATAATTCCATTTCATTTGCGCAGTATAAGGCGTTTATAAACTATGTCTCTTCGGCCTATCTGGTAATGTTAGTAAAATAACACGATGATATCAATTATAATTCCGAAAATTATACATTGTGGCATTATAATAAGATCTTACCGTTGATTACTGTTCTCGCTGGAGGGACTGGGTCTATAAAGTTAATTCGCGGACTAGCATCCCAGACGCGAGATCTCACAATAATCTCCAATGTAGGTGATAATATTTGGCTATATGGACTTTATATTTGTCCTGATATTGATACTGTTATTTATGGCTTGGCTAATATACTTGACGAACAACAGGGCTGGGGGATAAAAAATGACTCTTTTGGTTTTCTACAGCAGATTCAGATGTTAGGTGAGCAGGCTTGGTTTAAGCTGGGGGACAGAGATCTAGCTACACATGTCATAAGAACTAATATGCTTAAAAGTGGAAAAAGTCTCTCAGAGATTACAGATTGCATGAGAATCAGGCATGGGATCTCTTCAAAAATAATTCCTGCTACTGATAGCCATATTGAGACAAAAGTTGTCACGGATAAAGAAGAAATGCATATCCAGGAGTTTTGGGTTAAACATAGAGGAGCACCCAAGGTTCGTAGAGTTATTTACAAAGGAAGCGACAAAGCAAGCATAAACCCACAGTTAATTCAAACTATAAAACGGTCTGAAATGGTTGTTGTCGCTCCAGCAAATCCTATTACAAGTATTGCTCCTATTCTTTCAATCAAGATTCTAAAAAAGAATCTTATTGCAGAGAGAAAAAAAATCGTCGCCATTTCTCCTTTGGTTGGAGATAAAGCAGTAAGCGGACCAGCAGTAAAGTATATGAAGGCAATGAGACTGCAAATTTCTCCCTTAGGGGTGGCTGAGTATTATTCTGATATTATTAGCAAGTTCGTTATATCTCCAATTGATAATAATTTCTCATCAAGGATACGAAATTTAGGCATGAAAGTATATGAAACTGACATCTTAATGAATAATAAAAATGACGAAATGAGATTGGCATCATATCTTATGAGATATGTAAGGAGTTCTTAACTTTGAAGGTGTTTGCGATTGTGCCAGTGAAGAATTTTGAATGTGGAAAATCTAGATTGGCATCTCTATTAACGGTTGAAGAACGTGTAAAGCTATCTGAGCTATTTCTTGATTGTACATTAAATACTTTGACTAATACCTCTGCCATATCAAACGTGGTTGTAGTGTCGTGCGATAAACGAGCAGAAGGAATTGCTAAAATATATGATGCAAAATTTTTACAAGAAAAAAAAGATCAAGGAGTAAACTCCGCTGTTGCTTTGGCCGATGTATATATTTCAGAATATGATGTCGATGCTACGATTGTAATTCCACAAGATCTGCCTTTGCTTTTACCAGAAGATATAGAACATATGTGCACATCAGCACAAAAGCATGAAAAATGCTTGGTAATATGTCCTTCGCTTCGATTCGATGGATCGAATGCTCTGCTACGAAGACCTCCGCTATTAATAACAACAAATTATGACAATGATAGTTATAATATTCATATCAAAAAAGCAAAAGCATCAAATGCGACTATAAAGATTATTAAAACGAAAAGGATTATGACTGATATAGATACGGTCGACGATGTAATAAATCTATTCAAAACTAATAGTATAAACAAAGATAATATAAACAAGGCTATTGTTTTTCTAAAATCGAAGACCAAAAATATATAATCTATTTCTTTAGTGGTATTCAATTGACAGTAAAATAAACCAAAAATTCTCTTTACGGACAAACACGTTTTGAAATGATGGCGAATTTTGATAAATTGATAATAGATTTTAAATACTGTTGTTCATCAGGTTGAAATAATAGTGAAGTATTTTATTCAGAGCAATGCATCCCGAATTGCTGGCCAGAGCCATATCTGGAGTTTCATCCGAAACAACAGCCGAGTTATTTAGGATCAGAGCCAGAATCGTAAGTGAACCTGTTGCAGAGAGGGTTTTGGATTTCTTAAGTAACAATGGAATTGGTACTGCATCTGGTAGTAAAATACTATTTTCTAAAGAGGATAGATTAAAAATTGCAATTTTGGCCCTTAGGATGGGTTGTCATATAGAACAGATCTCAATGCAATTAAATTGGAAGGATTTCGAATCTCTTACTTCGAAAATTCTTAAATTATCTGGTTACAAAACGGCGATTCATGTATTTTTTTCGAAACCTCGAATGGAAATTGATGTGGTCGGAATTAATTCAAAATTTGCTATTGCCGTGGATTGCAAACATTGGAAACATGGTAGCCTATCAATTCTTTCTTTGTATGCAAAAAAACAAGTAGAGAGGACAAAAATTTTACTTGAAAAAAGAAGTACTATATACTCTGCAATACCTATAATATTGACTCTTCATCATAACAAAGTTAGATTCATAGAGGGTATACCAGTGGTGCCCATAACTGAATTCAAATCTTTTTTAAATGGGCTAGAGGACAATTTGTCGGACGTTTATGTGTTGTATAGTAAAAATAGATAAGCTGACGCTATTGTCTTTAGTTCTACATAAATGATAAAACGTTGTGTAAGTTAAATAGTAAAGTCAATTACAAGATGAAATTATGAATCATGATAAACTAATGACAGCTCGAAAGAAAGAAAGAAATATTCGACATGTAGTTTAATTTAAAAACTGTTTATTACTGCTCGTAAGCCATAATATTGTTCAGTAGCTTCAATTGCTTCTTCTATATGATCAAGTGCGAATCTATGACTAATTATCTTACCAAGATCGATCTGCTTATTAGCTGCAAGTCTAACGGCTTTCTGCAACATATCCGGTGTAGAACTAAAGCTTCCAATTAAAGAAATCTGATTATAATGAAGCCAGTTAGGATCTATTGAGATATGTGTTTCTTTTGGCATTCCTCCAAAAATATTTATTTTTGAATTCTTGCTCGCAATAGCCATTGCTAAGTTTAAAGCAGCTGGATTACTTGTGGCGATTATGACTGCATCGACTCCGAGACCGTTTGTATATTGTAATATATTGTCTCTGGTTTGTTTAAGGTCATGCGCAAATATTACTTGGTCTGCTCCAATAGACTTTGCTTTGTGTATTCTTTCCGCGTTTTTACCAATAATAATGGTTTTTGCACCATATAACTTTGAAAGCTGGAGATGAAGTAATCCAATAGGACCATCTCCAATTATGGCTACTTGGCTTTCGCAATTAATTCTGCCCATTTGATAAAAACCATTTATACAACATGCTAATGGTTCAACCAAAGCGGCTTCTTCATTACTAAGGGCGTTTGGAACTGGTACAATACCTCCTATTTGAAGAATTTGTTCAGGTATGCTGATGTACTGGGCAAAACCGCCATCAACAGTCGATCCTATCTCTCTTAAATTTGTACATAAGTTGTATTGCTCTCTTTTACAGTATTTGCAGTTTAAGCAGGATATTATAGGAGATACAACAACTCTTGTACCTGACTCAATTACCTTTCCATTATGCGCGCGTACCGTTTCAAGTATTTCTCCGCAAAGCTCGTGTCCTAATATCACTGGTGTCCTTACCTTTTGATGTCCATTTCTAAAAACCCTTGCATCATAACCACAGACGGCGCAGGCATTGACTCGTATCAAGATGCCATTTTCAGTTTTCGAAAGCTGTCTCTCTTCTAGGGTTATCACATTTGGACTATGAAACACTGCAGCAAGCATCCTCTGTGACAATAACAAGGATTTAATTAAGAAGTATATCTATTTATCTTATATATCAATTTGGAGCAGTTATATGTTATCATAATTATAATAGAAAGGTATTAAGACACTCTCGTTTCTTTCGCTATATTAATCATAATACGATAATGCTTGATTATTCCAACAGAATCAACGTAACGTTTAGTAAAATGATTTATCGCAACTGTTCAATTTATTTAATAAATTGTGGATATGGAAAGAAGGATATGACATGACACGTCAAGACATTCAACAAAATTTAATAGATGAGAGTTAAAATTCGCAGAATATATTAAATTAAAAGATCATAATTTTGATAGTGATATCGACTGAATGTTAAAACCAATATATTTTTTCGAAGAAGCAGACAGTAAAAATAAAATATTGATCGGAAGCAAAGGCGCTGGATTAGCTGAGATGACACAACTTGGTCTGTCTATACCACCTGGTTTTATTATTACCACTGAAATTTGTGCAAAATTTTATGAAGGAGGCAAAAGGTTACCTGACGGATTTATGTATGAAGTACGCAAAGCAATGAAAAAACTTGAAACGTTAAGTAAAAAACAATTTGGTAATGTATATAATCCACTCCTAGTTTCCGTTCGTTCGGGTGCCCCCGTCTCTATGCCTGGAATGATGGATACTATTCTCAATCTTGGCATAAATGACCATACAGTCCAGGGATTAGCAAAGCAAAGCAAGGATTCCAGATTTGCATGGGACACATATCGTAGATTCATACAAATGTTTGGAAAAATAGTTCTTAATGTCGAAGAAAAGCTATTCGAAGAAATCTGTATAGGAGCAGAAAACGCAGATGAAGATCATCTCAGAAAGATGACGCTAGCATCTAAGATGCTTTGTGAAAACAAGATAGGAAAAAAATTCCCTGAGGATCCCTATAAACAGTTAGAACTTGCAATAATTGCAGTTTTTAAGTCTTGGACGGGCAAGAGGGCAGTGGAATACCGGCGTCAATACAAAATATCACCCGAAATGGCTAATGGAACTGCAGTAACAATCCTTGCAATGGTTTTCGGTAATATGGGTAACGATAGTGGAACAGGAGTCTTATTCACTAGAAATCCAGAGACTGGTGAAAAAAAATTATATGGAGAATATCTTGTTAATGCTCAGGGCGAAGATGTAGTCTCCGGTAAGGCTACTCCAAAGCCAATAAATTTACTTTCTTCAGAATTACCAAAAGTTGACAAAGAATTGCGCATAGCCGCTGAAAGTTTAGAGAAACATTTCAGAGAGCCGCAGGACGTAGAATTCACAGTTGAAAAAGGAAACTTATACATCCTGCAGACACGGAGCGCAAAAATGAATGCATTAGCAAGTGTAAAAACCTCTGTCGATATGTTTCATGAAGGACTTATTAATAGGACTAGTGCTTTGGCAAGAATCAATCCAGAAGAATTAGAGCAGATTCTATATCCGATAATTAATGATAAATCAAACTATGTCCCTCTGGCCAGAGGAATTGGAGCCTCGCCTGGCGCTGTCAGTGGCATCGTTGTCTTAAATGAAGCAAGAGCAGAATCTTTGGGCATAAAAGGTGAGAAAGTAATTTTGGTCAAAGAATATACAAAACCAGAAGATGTTCCGGCCCTTTTTAGATCTGCTGGTATTGTTACAAGTAGAGGCGGAAAAACTTCACATGCAGCCGTTGTAACGCGTGGAATGGGTAAGCCTTGTATAGTAGGTTGCTCCCAAATTGAAATTGATGAAAGAGGTTCAAGATTCACTATAGATGGAAAATGCTCAATACATGAAATGCAAAAGATCACTATAGACGGAACTAGTGGCCACATTTATGCTGGTGACGTCCCCACCGTGAAACCGGAGATTACATCAGAAGTCAAAGAATTACTTCAATGGGCTTATGATGTGAAGCTCATAGAGATTAGGGCTAATTCAGATGTGCCAGAAAGTGCTGTATTAGCAAGGAAATATGGTGCAGAGGGTATCGGTCTTTGCCGTACAGAGAGAATGTTCAATCAACATGATCGAATTGCTCAATTTGTAACAATGATTATGGCAGATGGCCAAGAAGAAAGGAGACATGTTTTGGCAGAGCTAGAACCACTCCAAAGATCTGATTTCAAGACCATTTTAAAAGAAATGGAAGGCCTTCCTGTTACCATTAGATTATTGGATCCTCCGCTTCATGAATTTCTACCAAAAGAAGAAGATTTGCTTAATCAAATCTTTGAACTTCGGTCACAACTACAACCTGATAATATTGAAATCCTAAATAAAGAAAAGCTTCTCAAAAGAGTCCATGAATTATCAGAAATAAATCCAATGCTAGGACATAGAGGAGTTAGAGCAGGTTTGTCATTTCCCGAAATTTACGAGATCCAAATAAGAGCCATTTGTGAAGCAGCGGTAGAATTGTTCAAAGAAGGGATTTATGTACAGCCTCAAATTATGGTTCCTCAAGTCGGAATGATCGAAGAGTTTGCTCAAGTCAGGCTTATCTTCGAGTCGATCAAGAGAGAGATTGAATTTAAAAATAGGATAAAATTGAAAATTAAGTTTGGAAGTATGATAGAAGTAGTTCGTGCGTGCTTGATAGCTGATGATATCGCCAAGCTTGCAGACTTCCTGAGTTTTGGTACAAATGATCTTACTCAAGGAACTTTCAGTTTTAGCAGAGAAGATGCTGAAAGCAAATTCCTTCCACTTTATTTAGACAAGGGTCTTATTAGCATGAATCCGTTTCAGACTATTGACAGGCGAGGGGTAGGCAAATTAATGAAAATAGCAATCGATCTTGCAAAAGGGGTTAAAAGAGATATTGAAATAGGAATATGTGGAGAACATGGAGGCGACCCTCGTTCAATCGAATTCTTTACTGAAATCGGCCTAGATTATGTAAGCACTTCTTCACACAGAATTCCAATTGCTATTCTAGCGGCCGCACAATCGGCAATTAATCGCCATGACAAAAGACCAAAGTTATACAAATAATATCACATGTTTCAATAATGTCTAAATATAATCTATAACAATATTGTTGTATTATAGAATGTTTACAAATAACAATATTCTAATACTATAACTTTATTATAGAAAACGCATTGATGCCAGCAGAATAAAAAAAGAGATTAATAGAAGCCTGTCTGAATGGCAGAAGAAGATGAACTAATCTCTATTGAAACGATTAAAAATCTGCCAAGGGAGATTGCTTGGATTTCTACAGATAAATAAAAATCGAATAAGAATTAAAATAATTTTAAATCATTTTATTTGACACATAAGAGTTAAATTCGGATATTATAAGATATTAGTGAATGTCAAACTCAGATACTCTGGGAACTGTAAGTTATGAGTGTATGCGATGTGGGACATCAGTATCGGTTGAAGAGTTATCAAGATTACCTGAAATAAAGTGCATCTGCGGATTTCGTGTATTTCGAAAAGCTAGGCAGCCGATCGTAAAGCAGCTTAAGGCTATCTAATATTTGCTATATCCTACAAACTCTTTCGTAGACCATAAAACGTTCTAGCGTGAACACTCAAAACCTTCTTATAACTTGCTCGCAAATAGGTGATATGAAAATTCGTTGTCCGGATTGTAAGGAAGCCGCTGAACTTTCGGATGATTTTAACTTTGTTAAATGCTCCAACTGCTCTTTTGATATGACCTATGGTGACTATGTAAAATACATAGCTTATAAGGACTTGAGGTACCGTGATATATTAAGTGATTATAAGCAATAATAACAGCTAAAACAAATTAGTTCAGGGTTAATCATTAAAAATTTTTTATAAGTTAACTACATTTTAATAGATATATGTACGTATCTGTCTCTTAGTGAGGTGAAAATTACTGTTCGGGTATATAATAGAATTGTCTTTATTCACTTACTCTTCATCGATATCATCAGATATATCTTCGTCTAAGTCTTCTTCAAAGTCATCCTCAACTATTTCATCTATGTCACTTTCTTCGGACATCTGAAATATAAGAGTAGATGTATCCGTAATAAACACTTTTGCCGGGTATATCGACACCATTTTCAATGGTAGATATAATCCCTTTGAATCTTTGCTGTGACAATGTATAGAGTGAGAATTGAAAAAATAAGCATATACGAAATGATAAGAAGATGATATCTTTTCTAATAATTTATAAAGCAGTGTCGCTACTTTCTTTGCTTCCAATGTCATAAGCTTCAGCAACATCATAGACAAATATTTTGCCATTTGAAGATGATCCCGTGCTTATCTCTTTGAGAAGATCGTCAATAATTTTATTAGATAAAGAATCTGTCACTAAAACCTCTATCTTTGTGCGTGATCCAAATTCTGGCACATATCTCATTACACCTCTGCCTACTGCGACTGGTTCCTGCTTTGCTCTACCTCTACCCTTGATATCATAAAACGTGATGCCACCTACCTTATGCTTATGGAGAATATTATTTACTTCTGATAGTCGTTCGTGGGGAATGATAATGTCTAATCTTTTCATTATATGATTTTTCCTTAAAGATATGTAATAAGTTTTATTATTTCAGGATATCTTAAAATTAAACTTTATGTTTAGATTAAGAAAGCTAACAATTATTTTCAATTCTCTTAGCAAAGGTTAATTGATACGGTTGTAAATCAAACATTGTCTGATAAACAGCTTATTGGATAGCTTTGATATCAAGGCTCAAAAATGATGCTAAGAATCTTAGCAGAATAGGAATGGAAGAATTTAAAGATTATTGTCCGTCCTCAAAATTTGGAATAATAACTTTCATTACAGATATATGACTGCAGATAGAGGGCCTAGGTTCACTTACTATAAATATTTCCTCCCTGCTAAATCCATGATTCGTTTCTAGTATGTCATATATCTGTCTGTTTCGAATGCCTCTTCTGGATAAAAGAGATGGATGGATTGACTTGCCCTCATTGCAGTAATCAATATAACAACAAAGAATTGTTGTCAAAACACGTAAAGGTAATTCATTCTGACAGTAAGTAGAATTCTAATGATCTTTTCTTTCATTCTCTGATAGTTTTACTTACTACTGAATTCTCTTCAGAGTTATGAATAATCAAATCAGGTAAATCTGTAATTGAAGGTAAAAGACGCAGAATCTCTTCATGTTTATCTAAGAATGTTAATCCTGCTTCTGTAGTTTTATAGAGACCTGTTATATTTGAATATTCGACTAGACCTCTATCTTCTGCAATAGCAAGATATCTAATTAATTGTGAATGTGATACTGATGCATTATTCATAATAGTAGTTTTATATTCCCAATTAGTTGTTGCACAACGCAATATGGATGCCATGATTTCAATCTCTGACCTATTCTTCATATCGTTGATCTATTTTGCACAATGAATTTTTTTAATAAAAGAATGTTAGACAATGTATGACGACAATATAGTAGAAATAATTATGACAATAGGTATGTAGTGAAAACAGCTATAATTAACTCTAAGAATTAATCGTTGAACAAGTCTACTCATTAACTTGAAATTTATCCAAAGACCTTTTTTAATCATATTTATTTATAATTTATTCTAAACCGAAGGTTTATAGACCTTAAAATAAATGCTTGAAAAACTTAATGGTTGGAGCATAGAAAAGAAGGGAAGTATCTCTTCTATACTGAAGTAGTTACTGTTAATAGAAGAATATTTGTAGATTAACAAAACTTATAGGAATACAGAAGATTTATTTACTATAATACTTCATGCTGAAGTTTTTATTCAATTACGTTGCTCCACTAATGTGAACAGAAGTAGAATTGAGGTAGTAGCACTCATTCTACAGGCTGCTATTGAAGGAGCAACAGCAAAAAGAATGTTAAATAAAGTCTTTCCATCGCTTATGCTATTGGAGGAGTACTTGGTGGTTTTGCAGGAAAACAAGTTATTAGATTATCGTCTGGATGAACAAATTTATACAACAACTAGCAAGGGAATAAATTTTTTAAGAATATATAGTGAATTAAATGAGGCCGTTGCGATGAGTGGTGGCAATGAAAATACTAGACCTTTTAATATTACGTTTTTAACGAGAACTCGTTCCATTAGATATTTAACATATTATGTTCACTTCATTTCAAACACATTAAGATCTTTACTCCAAAAAAGCCCTTAGTAATTGAGATAAAAATCACTGTAGCATGAACATCAAATGAATGCTTATACACAATCATTTCTCGTTATATCGACTAAATAATATTGATCAATGGATGTATATTATTCTATTATTGTTTAATGCCTTAAGAATTCCTTCATTTATAACGTAAGATGCCATTCTGATATTTGTAAAATGTCAGTCTCTTTTTATCTTAACTTACCACGTCCATTTCTATGAGTATTAATTCTTCCTTCTTATCATTCTTATTTAAATGTCGTTAATTCAACACTTCTTTATTCAATAAAGATCTCGACGGGTTCTTTTCAGTAGTTGTCAAGTTCTTTCTTGGATTATTCACCTTAATCAATTTTTAGTATCTCTATTTCTTTTTTCGAGCGGATATTATAGAAAGTATGTCTCTATCTTTGATCTCATAATTAATTGGCAATCTAAGACCATCACGAATGTCTATCGCGTAAAGCAATCCTTTAGCAAGTTCACTATGAATCTCTTTAGCAAGATCCTCTACAGTAGATCCAGACTTCATTAAATAAACATCTGGCAAAACATTCCCTGATTTATCAGACAGTTTACTTGCTTCAGCCACGGGATAAACAGTGTTCATTCTAAGTAGCTTGAAGACAGCAACATTGATGGCAAATTGGATGCCTGTTCTCATATATTCATCTAAAATATCTTTTCTTATGAAATTCAAAGCCCATTTCTGTTTATCAGTTAAAATACTTTGGTCTTTAATTTCAAATCTTTCATCACCAGGAGAATATCTGATTAATCCGCGATTAGCTGCCCGTCTCAAGGTTAATTCTGCATCAGCGCTGGATGGAACAATGATCATATCGTTATATTCTTCACGTACTCTCTTGAAATTATCGGTAGCGGACGGCAAATCTACTTTGTTAGCTACGATTAATGTTGGTTTTGATATATCCCGTAAACTCCAAGAGAAGTCCTTGCTCTCTTGGGGGCCTAGTTCATCAAATTTATGATTTTCAAGTTTGTTTTCTTGAAGAGCCATCTTGACATGTTCTTCATTAACACCAATTCCTCGAAATACATCTGCAATTGCAGATTGCATGTCACTCCCTGAATTAATTGCTCTTGAAATTTTGTCACGGTTGCCTTCGAGTAATTTCAAATACCACATTACCAACTCTTCTTCTATGTCGCCTATGTCTGCTATAGGATCTCCACTTCCGGGTTCCGCTATTCGTCCGGCAGCGTCAATACTCCCTGACACATCAACAATATGTAATAACGCATCAGATTGCGCTGCGACAGAAAGGAATTTATTTCCCAAGCCTTTCCCTTCCCATGCTCCTTTAATTAGTCCAGGCAAATCAACTAATTCAACAGGAATAAAGCGCCAGCCATCTATGCAACGTGAATTCTTTGGGTTATCCTGCAAATTGAGTTCTTTATGAACGCACAGGGTGACTGCATTAGCGTTCCCAATAGTAGGCTGCTTCGTAGTAAATGGGTAATTGGAAATATCAGCTGTGGCAAGAGTAGCAGAATTAAAGAATGTAGTCTTTCCAGTATTGGTTTTGCCAATTAAGCCGATCTTTATCATACACCAATACAAAAATTGGTGTGCTTATTTATATCTCACTACTAATAGTGAGTAAGAAATCCCTCAGTATCTACCTCTATTCAGATATATTGACATAAAATTGAGCTATATAAACCGCCAGAACATCTAATATAAATTGATCCATCATTGTTGCTCATTAATTATAGCATTTGCATTGGTTGGGTGAAACCAACGATAAAAGTATGCTATGGATCCTAAAATAGATTTATGATGATAATTGTTGCATCTACGTTATGAACAAAATTGTTCATTTTAAAACAAATATACCATGTAGCAATTACTGATATAATTATCTGATATAGACTTTATATCGAAGATGATCGCCAAACCATGCTAACAAGTTTACGATAGGATTTATCCGTTTTAATCATTAATGTTTTCTAATTCTTGATATCACGTAAGAAATAATGATGAATCCTATTGTGCCAGGATATCCAATTCATAAATGTTATTGTTATGTTCTGTTCCATTTATCCTAACCATAGTAAATTATCCCGCATCTATCGATCCATTAGATGTTGACGTCACTGTCACTTTTCCGGTCATAAATGGATGTAATTTGCAATAGTATGAAATAAGGCCATCTTGTTGAGGCATTCTTACCGGTTTGCTCGACTGGCCTGTTTGGATAAAGTCAGTATCAAATATATAGTCAGTTATTAATTCTTCACCATTAGTCGACGTTGCAGTATGGATAGCGCTATCTTGATTAAGCCATGTGATCGTACTTCCAGGCGTTACAAATAGGTTCTGAGGATAGAAGAACCTCTCGTTTGACGGCTTATCCGCTCCTTTTACAATGATAACATTAGCGTGTCCTTCTGCTATTGAACTGTCTCTGGACATATCGTATGGCTGTTTATCTGTATCAGTATAGAATTGATCTAAATGTCCCTCACGCGTTGCATTTCTGGTTATTATGTCATGACTGGACTGTTTCTTTAATGAATCTATAATTTCAAAGATAACTTGTGTTGTATTAGCTCTTGCCTGTGATCTACTTTCACTAACTGTTTTTGCAGTTCTCTCCTCCATCTAGACCATCGATTGTCTTAAGATTGCCGTCTTTTGCTTCGAAAGATTCTATAATACCATATATTGGCTGATTATTGAATTGATTTTCAATTAACCGTGAATTCAACGTAATTTTTATTATATTTTCTTTACTAATCACTATAGTACAGTTAACATCTTTCCAGAGACTCTCACCATTTAATTTAATGTCTATTTTTGCGTCAATTATGTTTACTCGAGAAGATGTTGATATATGAATAAAATTTTTCAGATCTGGTCGAAAATTATAAAGTTCATAAATGTTATTGTTATGTTCTGTTCCATTTATCCTAACCATAGTAAATTTTGCTCTGAAATCCTTTATGATTCCTTGATCTACTTTAAACATCCAATTTCCACTTAAGACCTGCGGCTCCGTTTTCGGTGTCAGTACAAATTGTTTTGTTGATGGTTCGTGTTCTGCAGTCCTGTTTGTGTTATATATTGAGCTTATTATAATCTTTGTTAATAAATCAATGTTATTGCTATCTAATGTTCTATTGTCATATATTGCATCAGAAGGTACCATAATACTGTCAGTCAAATTTGAATCGCTGTTTGTAGCGAACAATCTGCCAGACGCTAATGGGCTTTTAGCTGGTGGTGGTTTATTTCCTTCGTATTGATTTCCATCAAAGGTCGATTTGGATATACCTTCATTATATAACAGGGATACTATAGGTCCCCTAGCAATAAAGGAACCAGCTTTATTTTCAGGAATAATGGTAGAATGTACATTCTTCTTTATCAAAAGCAATTCGGACAAAGATATGTATCCAACGATAATCAGAATACTTACTATAAATATCATAATCAAAACTTTCTTTTTCATCAAATCAAAGTGCTGGAATCTTTTTAACATGTTTTAAGTCTATATTAATTAATCAGGAACATAATAAAATAAAACATGGAGCAGCATTTAATGCACTTAATTCCATAGATTTATAGAAATCGACGAAGAACGCAAAAGTGCGTGCGAACAAGCTATTTCTTATTTATGATCTATGATCTAGGTGGCTAGAGTTGTAACACACATGTGTAGAGAAATAAACTACGTATTGTGAGATAAATAGTTCGATTATATAGAATAGATCAGATCATTATTCAATCAATCGCATATGGGAAATATGTTCACCATAAAAATAAAAAACATATTATAATGGAATATGACGCATTATTGGATATAAAAGAAAAATGTAGAGAAATGGTTAACATTTTAATTGTTTTAGTCTCAATTATCATTATAAATCGGCTAATCTCTCAGCAGAGATTTTACCTTCAGTAACCATATAAGAGAGCCGATAATCTGCCCTTAACTAAGATTCGAGTCCCACTCATCAATTGGATTTTCAGAATATCAATAGTATGATAAAAGAGATGCCATGTGGATACTGGTATGCAGTAGAATTTGATGGTTAAGAATCCGTGATAATCCAGCAGAAGATGTCTTTTTGATGATATTGTAATCCTTTGAGGATGTTCTAACGATATCTTCTTCGTAATAACTACCGTATTTGGTTGGTATGTTCTCTTTGTTCTGGCCTTAAAACTTGTTTATCGCTAAGCTATGACATCAACATCATGACTTTTTGTATTACATGACTTCTATGACTACTTTCATCTATTGTAATTAAAACTGATAATCTCTATATATAATATACATATATAAAACAAAATAATAATATCAAACATTCCGTCCCTATACTTATCTATCTTTAATTTTCACTACTCTGATTGACAGTTTGAAATACATAGAATCCTTTCCTTTTGCATTCTTGTCATAATTGATAAAGATTCTGTTCTAAGGTTGATTATGCTGGGTCGTAATTATTATGAATGCTCTTTTTTCTAAGAAAGCATGACGATATCTCGAATTAATAATTCAAGAGTATACAACAATCTTTTCATCATAATTGTGATGATTTTATGCGACTTAAATGGTATAGTAAATGGTTAGAAAAACTGAAGAGAATTGGATGAATGATATGATTGGGCAGCAGTTTCTTGATGATTTACAAACAGAGATTATTATTATTGTAGCGGAAGAGTAACTGCGCCCTCAGATGCTGATTGTACGAGAGAAGCGTATTTTGCTAGCGCTCCGTACGTATAGCGAGGTTTTAATTTTAATGACCGCCATTCACTTTTCCGTCTAGTCATTTCATTTTTTGATATCATTATTTCTATCTTTCCCTTATTAATATCAATGACAATTTCGTCACCATTTTTAACCATTGCAATTGGGCCTCCTACCATGGCTTCTGGTGCAACGTGACCTACCATAAATCCCCGCGTTGCACCGGAAAATCTTCCATCTGTTACCATAGCGACTCTGTCCCCTAAGCCTTGACCAACTAATGCAGCTGTAACTGCTAACATTTCCCTCATACCGGGGCCGCCCTTTGGTCCTTCATATCTTATGATAACAACATCATTTTCTTTTATTTTTCTTTTTGATATTGCATCAAATGCTTGCTCCTCATCTTCAAATACTCTGGCACTTCCAATAAATTTGGTAGTGTTGATACCAGCAATTTTTATGACTGCCCCTTGTGGAGCAAGTGAACCTTTTAAGATTTTCAGCGTACCTTCTTTATGGATAGGGTTGTCCATTTGTTTGATGATCTTCGTGTCAACACTATCAGTGAAACTTTTTGATTCAATATTATCTCTCATTGTCTTACCTGTAACAGTCATCACTTCTCCATCAATCAACCCTCTTTTTAGTAAATAACTCAGTATAACCGGAACACCCCCTGCTCTATCGAGATCTGACATAACATAGGCTCCGCCGGGTCTCATATCGGCTATATGTGGAGTTTGCTTACGTACTCTCTCAAAATCATTCATTTTTAATTTAATTCCTAACTCTTTAGCTATAGCCAAGAGATGTAATACTGCGTTTGTCGAACCCCCTATTGCGTTTGCTATTGTTATTGCGTTCTCAAACGCTTCAAAGCTCATTATATCTTTTGGCCTAATATTATTTTCAATTAAATTGTAAATGGCTTTTCCTGTATTATAGCAAATTTCTTCTCGTCTATCACTTTCAGCAGGGGGCGAAGCGCTTCCTGGCAAAGACATTCCTATTGCCTCACTTATACAAGCCATAGTATTGGCAGTGTACATTCCTGCACAGGAACCAGAAGCAGGACATGCAACATTTTCTAAACTCGTAAGCTGTTCTAATGTTATTTTACCAGAGTCATATTTGCCAACGGCTTCGTAAACGTCTTGAATTGTTACCTGTTTGTCATTCCAAATGCCAGGCATAATTGTACCCCCATAAACAAATATCGACGGTAAATTAAGACGTGCCATGCCCATTAGAGTTCCTGGAAGACTTTTGTCACACCCAGAAACTCCTACAATACCATCGTATTGATGAGCACGCATCATAATCTCAATAGAATCTGCTATGACTTCTCTGCTAACTAATGAAGCTTTCATTCCCTCATGTCCCATTGCTATTCCGTCAGAAACAGCTATTGTGGTGAATTCCCTTGGAGTACATTTCGAATCTTTTACTCCTTTTTTGACATTTTGAGCAAGCCTACCAAGATGAACATTGCAGGGTGTTGCTTCATTGCATGTTGACGATACACCTATTAATGGCCTATTTAAATCCTCAATTGTGAGACCCATTGCTTTATACATTGCTCTATGGGGTGCTCTAGCGGGACCTTCTATTGATTTTCTGCTTGGTAGTATCATCAATGTATAGTTCTTGCCAATTGTATATTTTAAGATTCTTTAAGACTTGGGTGCTTGGAATAAGTATCTGAATAAATTAATTAATCAAGTATTGCTGTAATTTTTATAGCATCTATTCCATCGGCCTTAAAAATAGTTTCACACATGCCGCATTCAGCATTACCACTAGAAAGATTGTTGATTGAGATTTCGTCGTTGAGATAATCGCACTTAGGACAACGAAATGAGAAATTTATATCAAAGTTCTCTAACTCTATTGTTTCGCCCATAGTCTATCAATAAATGGATTTACTATATTTAAAATTCGCTACTCTAACGATAAAAGTAGAGGATAATTGCAATGACAAATAACGAATATCAATATGATGTCTATTGAATTACTATTAGATTTTATTAAATAGTAAACAGTAGTCATAAATAAATATATAATGCCTTGGAATGGAAAGTAAATTACATAATGGCTAACTCTTCTTGTGTATTCTGTTCGATAATAGCAGGCAAGCTGCCAAAAGCCATACTATATGAAGATACAAATATTCTTGCATTAATGGACAAATATCCTATAAATGTAGGTCATACTCTAGTAATTCCAAAGATCCATTATGACAATTTGTTGTTGATGCCGCCACAAGAAGTAGGTAAACTGTATACTATCATTCCTGTTATAGCAAAAGCCGTAGTACGTACTGTTAAAGCAGACGGCTTTAACATTGGACAAAATAATGGCAGAGCCGCCAATCAGATAGTTCCTCATGTTCATGTTCATATAATCCCTAGGTTCAGTCACGATAGCCCTGATGGAAAATGGCCAGTTAGGCGTGTAGCCCACTATAACGAACTTATAGGAACTGCTGATAAAATCAAATTGCAACTTAACCTTGCTTTAAAAAGCGATATTATAAGTACCATTTAGACGATAAGTTGATTAGTGTAAAGAATCCTCTTACCATTTATTTTATTTCTCTCCAACCGTTACCTGGATGGTATTTCTTTCAATAATGGATTTTGATTATTTTTGAGATCTTTTGATAATTGACAGAATATTGTTTTATTTAGGAATTGTTATATTATACTGAAAGCAAAGAGTAAGAATAAGAAAATAGAATGTGAAGGACTTTTCGGCTTTCATTGTTTTTCTTTAAATTCGAGCTGCAATATTAGATTATATTCCTTTATTATTATTAAGAATGAGTATGTGAATATCGCTATACTTAACGCGTATGACATGCCATAAATTATTCTACCAAAATATGTCGCATCTGAAAAGAGATTGAAGGTATCATGTATGAAAAACCACATATAGATCAGCATAATCAAGGTAATCAAAAAAAACAAAAAAGGTATTACAAGTACAAAGAAACGTGCTATGTGGTTTTGTGTTGGCTTTAAAGGATCAATCCATAAAGGTGCATTGACAACTATATGCTCATCGATTAGCATATCGCTCTCGGAGTATCTTTTCTTGTATAATTGGTATAATGCTCCACGGAGTTGATATACATCGCGAAGGATGGAAATAGATACCAAAAAACCTAATGCAAGTGACATAGGAAAAAGCGGTATTATCTCTATAAGGAGAATGTTTTGAAAAGGAGAGACCGGCTGCTTAAATCGCATGTCAATCTGATCTATCTGACTTAGCAGTTCATCTGAAGTTTTCTGCAATCTCTTTTTCTCATCCTCTAAATCTGAAAGGAGGTCTCCTCCCTTTTTACCTAAATTAGATTGGATCTTCGGGAGAAGATCTTTGAGCCTGTTGTTTTGATCTCCAATTATTTGCTCATATTCGTTCCAACTATCTAAAAACATTTCATTAAATATAACATTAGCCTCTGCGCTTCCAGACATAGTTAAAGTAAAGATCTGCGGATATATTTTCATCTCTTTCTTTTGATTATCCAACTTATCTAGCAATGATTGCTGTATGTCGTCAAGTTCTTCTTTTAAAGCAATCTTGTCTTTGCTTTCTAATAATTCTTCTCCAACCATGAGAACCGGTACAGTAATATTGTGATACAAAAGTTGCTTGTATCCGTCTAATTGACTTGAAATTTTTGTTCTCACATTACAATCTAGCCATTCATATGTTACTGCAGGCGTCATGCTGCAATTTTGAAACCCTTTCTCAACGGTATCTTGTAGTCCGGTCTGAGAAGAATTGGGTAGCCAAAGATTAACTGCAAAGGCACGCAGGTCTTCAGGACCGCGTATTATTTGATCATGGAGAGCTTTGAATATATTGTTAGATTCACCTAGGATATAAATGCCATTTTTTACTTGCTTGATTTTGCTATTTAGTTGATCGATTTCGTATAAAGTGTCATTTTGTTGTTTAGAGATGTTTTCCTTCTCTATATGAATATAAATATATGGTAACAAAGTAGTAAAGAAAAAAAACGAACCTAATACTATTAATAAACTGAAGATAACCTTAAACAGTTTAAGTTTAGTGCTATAAGAAAGACCAATTCTCCTAATTTGCTCTTCCAACAATTCGTAAAAATCTTTCTCATCATTTTTGTCTCTCGTCATAGTCTTTCTCATGTACCACCTGCAGCTAAATAACTAGCAATATAGCATGTGGTGCCAATATTAAAGAACTTATTCAAAATGCTTATATGTTACATTGCGAAGAGACAATGATTATTTACGTCAAATACATTCAGCTTAAAAGAGATAACATAAATTGAAAATCGAAAAACAAACACTTTCTATTCAGCAAAATTGATTAGTCATGATTAATAGTAGGAATGGCATCTCTAAATGGATCAATCTCACCGTAGGGACTATCAGATGATTTTTGCAGTAGGATATAATCAGCAAATTATTTGCTATTTATTTAAAAATTATCATGCTCTCTGATGTTAGCAAAAAACTTTGATTATAAATCACAAAAGCAAATAATAAATGACACATGATAATTTGCTGTCCTCTTTATGTCTCAGTCACGCGTTATACAATAATTCATGAGAATATTCATTCAAAAGTTGTTAAAAGTGGATATGTGTTGAATTGTTCTTCTCCTACACTTCTACAAAAGGAATTTGCAAAACAGCAAAATCAATGGATGGTATAGGAATTGAAATTTAAGTGTAAGTGCTGTCACCCTTATGCGGTTTTATAGTCGAAATATAAACTCGGGACTTTCAGATATAACCCATAGGAACTTTGCCTCATATCATAAATCCAATAAACACTTTGATGTTAGCATAGTTAGTCCTAATTTTGTCGTGTGGTAAAATGATGTTTATGAACATAATTATACGACGAAAGAGAGAGAACGGTAATGAAGAGAAAATGCTTGAAATTGAAAGATATTAACAATACTAGTTACATTTTAGATATGGGGACCTAAGCAATTAAAATTGTATACAAATATACTGAGGAACAGATTTATGCTTGAGTAATTAACTTATTGTAGCTAATACATTGTAGCTTCATAGAATTGTTAGATAGATCTGCTTAGCTCCTTCTACAATGTACTGTACTGCAATTGCTGCTACCAAAACTGCAAATACTCTTGTAATAATCATAGAACCACGTCTTCCAAGTACTCTATAAATAGGATTTACTAGTAGTAAGATGATATACGTTACACCAATTACAATTGCAATAGACAATATTGTTACGATTAATCCAGCAGCTTGGAAAGAAATTATTACAGAAGTAATGGCTCCGGGCCCTGCAAGTAAGGGAAATGCAAGTGGGACTACTCCTGACTCGCCTGGTACTGTACCACCAAATCTCCATGCCCCATAGGTAAGTAATTCTATTGATACGATAAACAATAGCACTCCACCTGCAATCAGAAAACTGGATATAGTAATCCCAAAAATACTAAGAATCTGTGTACCAGCTACTGCAAATACGATCAACAATACACCTGCGGTAATAACGGCTATTTTTGAAACCGCTTTTCGCTCTCCTTTTTGCATATTTTTTGTTATAGCAATAAAAAGAGGAACAGTTCCAATAGGATCAATTACAACAAAAAGAGCAATAGTGTATTTGATGATATTCTCTCCAGATACGTCTGAAAACGCAAAAAATCTTTGTAGTGTATTTGAAATGACATTAATAACTTGAACTGGTGACTTTTCATCTTTTAAAAAAAAGTCTTGTTGTCCATAGTTTCTATTTATGCTGATATTATTATTGCTTTCATTATATTGATATTCATCTAATATCATGGTGTCGTATTGTGTTATTGGCATTGCTATGCTGAGCAGTAAGATTATTTCTAATACAGATGTCATTCGTTGGGTTAATTCTATCTACCTTGTTAAAAAGGATCATAAAATCAAATCGTTCTGTTAGGTAGTGGATGATATTTTATTGTCTAAATTTACATTCCTGCACCTTTTGATATCTCAATATAAAATGCGGCTAGAAATCCATTTAAATATGCTGGAATACCTAGTGTTAAATCTTTCTATATTCGCCATTCCGATGAGAAGTAAATATATTATCTAGACGTTTGAATTAATAAGGAGTCATGAACTGGTGTACATAACACATACACAGACGTTATGTGATATGACAAAAAAGCTATAACTGTTCTAGGTCGTGTAAAGTTTTCTTGCTAGAAGAATTGAAGGAATTATAAGAAGAAGAGTTGCCAATCCATACTGCAATCCAATTATGCCACTTACAAACGCAGAATCAAGTATTATTATAGATATTATCAAGTTTCTGATACTATTTTGAATATAAACTGGAGTAAGATTAGCATGACGTCTTAGTATTGGTATGAACGTAATAATCATAACAGCGGAGAATAAGGCTAAATTAACAAATGCTACGGTTTGAAATATTCCAATCAGACATACAATTGCTATTGATGTAATAACAACAAATACAATTGCGAATGAAAAAATAATATTACGTCTCGTTGCCTTAGCGCCAATCTCTTTTTTACTAAGGATACTTATAGATAAAATATATAGAAATAGAGTAGTAGCAATAAATAGTAACGTTGTAATCAATTCTCCAGATAGAAGAAGCACAGGAAATGCAGGACTTGCTCCCAATATCACATTAACAAATCTTGCAAGACTCATAGTGATTGGACCGGTAAAGGTCTTATGTTTTAAACCAGAATCATATGCAATAATGATGGCAGTTAGTATGATAGCAAATACAAAGCTCGTCGAACTAATAGCAAGAGAAACGACGTTTGCTGCTATCGTCGATGAAATAGCAATAGTTAGTGCTTTTCGTTTTGATACATTTCCAGATGGTAAAGGTCTAGCAGGGCGCTCTTTTTTGTCTATTTCAATATCAAAATAGTCGTTTAAGACTATCCCTGCCATGTAAAGAAGTGAGGATGTAACCATTAAACCAGCCAAGTATAACAGATTTGTATTAGTGAAAGAAAAAGAGATGGCAGTAACTATTATACAATAGCCAGGTAAAATATTAGATACGGCAGTAAATATATTGGGTAAACGAACTAAAGTTATATATTGTCTAAACACAAAAACTGGCCCGCCATCATAATAGATATCATCTTTTTATTAAACTACTCCTAGACATATTCTTGACTTTCTCGCAGCCTAGAATTATCAATTGATATATGATTAGAACAAAGATATGCTCTAAGACCTTCAAATGTCCTATATTGCTCAGATCATTTAAAGGTTCGTTAAATAACGGTGGTCATGGCCTGGAAAATCTGTCTGTATAAAACCTTTTAAGCGTTAATTAAAGAATCTTGACTATTAGGTGAATTTTTCTTGATAGATGTTCGTTACGAGATCCTCCTTAACTGAACTAAATCTTGTTATGTTGCTAACTTCTAATAAATTATAGTATATTCTATCACAAGAAAAAAAGGAACTCTACTCCAGAATAGAAGATAGAAATAGATATATTTTATGTAACCCTGGACTATCACACGTATGAACAAATTGAATCAAAGAAATTATGTAATGTTAGCTGTGGCTGCCTTATCTGCTATACTCGTAGCATCGATATTTGCGATAGGCTCACATAATGCCATAGCACAAAATATGACTGGCGGAAATATGACTGGCGGAAATATGACAGGAATGACTGAAGGCGGCATGGAAGGCGGCATGGAAGGCGGCATGGAAGGCGGCGGCGAAGGCGCGGCGAAGGCGGCGGCGAAGGCGGCAGCTAAGGCTGAGAATAAAGATAACAAGTTGTAAACCGAAAGACTAATCTTTTTTTATATTTTTTAATTAATTAACCAAATCAACTATAGACTAATGATAACAATTTTACTGACTCACTCTTCTGTTTTATATTCGATTAAAGTTATTTGATTTTTGAATGATTAACTAACAAAACAATGATACTATGAGCATGGTGCTCTGCACTCATGGCCAAATTTTGCATAATTTGATAGCAAGTTAATCTCACTTAAATTGCTGTTAAAAAACAGAAATTAGGTCTATTATTAGATGAAAATATTTATCTTCGTCTTTTATAATTGTAGTTGGAGCAATCCGGCATATAAAATTCTATTACAGCAATAGTTGAGATTCACGCAATCTGTGACAAATTAAATGAAACGCTTAGAGATATCGAAAATTACTCCGCTCACGATCGAGAATAATATTTTGCTGTAGTGATAACATAATGTGACCATTTTGTAAACAGAAATCTCCAAAGATATAAGAAGAGATTATAGAGGCAGTCAAAAGAAAATCACCTGAAATTAAGAAAGATAAGATTTCATTCGAAATGTTTTAGAAGATAACCGATATGTTCTCTAAGGAAATGGTAAAAGTATATCGGTGGTTGATTCTATTTCTTTGTTTTCTGTATCTTCATTTAAATTCCCATTAGAGCAGTCCAACCCATTTTCGCATTCGTCACCATTTTCTTCACTATCACTTCCTTGTGCGTTAGGAGTAATTATTAAGAGTTTTTTAAAGGAATCTCCCAATTCTATTATTTTTTCCTCTACTGTTCCCTGGCTAACAACCTCTTCTTGTTTGATGTTCTGAGCGTTTACTGCTCCTATGCTAGCAGACAATACAGGCAATGCTATTATCATTGTCGAGATTGCTAACAATCCAATTATAGAAAGAACATCATTGTACATCGGTTATCTTTCTTTTGTGTCATAAGTATATTTGACTTCAGTAATGTACTTCTGTATGTTCAGCATGATAATATTATATATTCAATTGTAATTTCACAATCAAATATCAGGTAGCTTCTTCTTCTAATTCAATTTAATAGTTAAATGTCTTCTTACAGAGATACATAACTATATGTAATTGGCTTTTATTGAATTGATGATTTTGGTATAATGCAATTTTCAATTGTTGCGCTTTTCTCATTTGTTAATAATACACGGGGATATTAATGAAAAAATTTATCATATATAGAAATAATTGCATCGAAGTGTTTAAACTTGGAACATAATTCCTATGATAGTAAAAGAAGAACAATGATCGTTCATTTTAGAAATTAACGCTGAAGAAGAAGAAATCGATTTATCTTACGCAAAGTTTGACATCGTTCTGATAGAAAAATTGTGAAGAATTCTATTATAAGTTAATCCATAATATCAAAGGTTATTAATAGGAAAGTAATTCTCCAATTACTAAAGCCATTTGATGGTATTTTAGATTATGACTAGATATGGATCAGAAAGAACATATTCTAAACACATGGTTAGCTGTTCAGTAAACGAAGGAAGAGGATGTTTGAAGATAATCTGGCTTCGAATGCGTCTCCGTTGTGAAATAATATGCTGCTGAAAGAATCGAAATTTTAAAACAAGATTAATATCAAACATTAAAGGATTGGTGTAGTGTGAAGAATGTGGTTATCTTTTCACATGATTCCGATTTAGATGGTATTTTTTCAGCTTCTATTGGATTAATAAGATATCCACAAGCACGTACTTTCTTTATCGATTATGGAGCTGAAAATTTTAAGAAAATGGCCAATTTTATTAATTCTGATCAACAATTTTCTGATGACAAGGGGCTCATTATCATCTCTGACCTTGGTCTCAATGATAATGTGACTGATATTTGTAAAAGTATGTTTAACGAAGCCAAAGCACAAGATCGGAAAATAATCTGGGTGGATCATCATCCCTGGTCTCAATACTCAGTTGATTCAATCAAACCGTTTGCGGAAATTGTATTGGATAACTCCGGCCGTAAATGTGCTGCTGAATTAATGTATGAGACATTTTTGCCAGGACATCGCATAGCAGCAAATCTTGCTAGCATTGCTCATACGATGGATTTTTTTACAAAAGACCAATATCTAACGCCTATTTCTGAACTTATACGTTATTACCACAATTTCGATGATTTATCTACCCGGCTTTCAAATCTGGCCTTAAAGTCATCGCTTGGAATACTATGGGATATTGAGATGCAAGCTGAGTATAATAATTATGTACTCCTACGTGACAAAGCAAAAGAACAGGTACTTTCTGTAATGCATGTTTTAAATGTTAAAGATTTTAAGGTAGCTTTTATTCAGTCTTCACCGTATTTGCAGACTAGTTTATTTTCTGAAGAGGTATTTCAAAGAACACAGGCAGATCTCGCTATGTTTTATAGTGAAGAAGGTAAAGTCAGCATCAGACGAAATACAGAAAGAATATCTTGCAAAGAAATAGCAGAAGCATTACCAGAAGGCGGCGGCCATAAATTTGCTGCAGGAGCCATTTTTCATAGTAATCCTACTGACCATGATGCTATAATAACTGAATTAAAGGACGCCATTTCTAAAGTCATTGAGAAGAATCCAAATACAACCCAATAACAGATCATACGTATATCTATTCATGGCACGATCCCTTGGGATAAAAATAAAGAATAGGTTCCTCAATATATATAATTACACCAATCCTGGCATTGCAAAGTTCAAATAAATCGAAAATATGCCTGACAACCTTAAATTTGGTTATTGTAATTAACGTTAATGTCAAAAAAAACTAAAAACAACTTGCCCTTTAAAATATTAAAATGTAATGAACGATATGACATAACAAAATGCGCATCCATTGTGAAGAATGGCGGAGTAATAGTATTTCCTACAGATACACTTTATGGTATTGGCTGTGATCCATATGACGAAAAAGCAGTTGACAAAATATTTAAGATAAAAAACCGTGATAAGATAAACCCGCTCCCTATTTTGGCTTCTTCTGTTGTCGACATAGAAAGAATTGTATTATTGAGTAGAACTGCCAAAAAATTGGCTCAAATATATTGGCCAGGCGCTCTCACTATTATTGTTCCATTGATAGACAAAAAAATATCTGATAATTTAAGAGCTGGCAAAATGAGCATAGGTGTAAGGGTCCCAAATAATGTATGCGTTCTTTCGTTGCTCAAAGATTGTAAATACCTTACAGGGACAAGTGCAAATAAATCTGGAGAGCCAGGATGCAAATCTTTCTCTGAAGTCTTGTCGTCATCCTTAAGAGGTTTTGATGCGATTTTGGATGGAGGCGAAGTGGAAGAAGGAGTTCAATCCACGATAGTGGATTTGACAGGGCAACATCCCAGAGTCATCAGAGAGGGAGCAATCGTATCACAAGCAATTTATGCAACAATAGGAACAGAGTAGCGTGTTTATTAGCATGGATTTTAATTTAATAATTTCCACTTTTAGACACCGGGAGCAGGAAGCATATAATGAAATACTCAATATTCTTGAGGGTGCTGGTGATTCCGAAGCCGAAGCCGAAGTCACTGATGTTATTGGTATTGTACTAGGCCTTACGAGGATTGATCCTTTTCAAGTTGTACAAATATTTCGTAAATTAGTGATCAACGAACCCTGGGAAATCCGTTATATCCTCAGACTTTTGCCCATAGAATCAGTTGGGCCGACACAATTAGAGCATATCATCGCTGATTCAAAGAAGCTTGCTTTGAAGATGGAAAGACATGAAACGTTTCGAATAACAGTCGAAAAAAGACACGCTTCTTTGAGCTCGTCAGATATCATCAAAGCAGTTGCTGCAAATATAGATAATGCGGTCAATCTAAAAAAGCCGGATTGGATTATCCTTGTGGAAATAGTGGGTAGATTAACTGGAATCTCTGTATTGAGAGCTAATCAGATATTCAGTTCAGTTGTCGAAAAAAGAAAAAATTTTACTTCATGATTAGACAGGCTCTTTCTATAAGATAACGAATGAAAGTTTGATCATCGAATAGTTTATTTGAAGATATACCAATTTGTTCAGAGATCATCTTTCTTTTTATTGTGCTAGCATTTATGATGGTGTTGTCTTTATCAGAAAACATGTTTTCGATATATGATTTGGCTTTTGCAACCTTTGTTTTATCTTTGGAAAAAAAAATGAAGCACCCAGGAGAGCCATTTTTTAGGCCACCGTATTTCACAGCCATTGATATCTGATTAGTATATGATAGTCGAAGTAAAAGATCAATTTCGGCTTTATTAGCAAAGGTTATTTTTCTATTGATAGCTTCTAACGTGATCTTTAAAACTTCATCAATGTGTTCGACCCCATATACAATATTTGCGTCCAAGGCTTGTATGGATACGCCTCGGAGAATATTCCTTAATTCTTCTAGAAATTCTCCAATATTCTTTACTTTTATTTTCTGAACTCCTACAATTGAATAGAATGTATCACCTATAAAGCATATTCTCAATGATCTATCACTATAAAATCTTTTTTATAACATAACGATATTTATTTAAAAGTAAATCTATTGTTAAAATACATTCTTTATTTAGAACTCTAGAATGCCATAGTAAGACAAAGTTATTGTATGTGCTATTAAGATCAATAGGGAATTAAATACCACCATGAACCACAGAGACAATAGTGATAACGTCTCCTGTTTTTGCAACTGTATCATTTCCCGACAATGCCGAAGATTCTATACCATTTACTGCTATTAGAATATTATTTGAGTCTAATATTTTCGGCTCTACAGCATTTTCTTGCAAAAACGCTAAAATCTCTGATATTGGAGCGATTGATTTATAAAATACTATTGACGGTGCCCCAATTATTTTTTTTGCACCACCGAGCAGATTGATGGTTATCAACAGCACTACTCTTCTTCGACTATTTCTGATCCTTTCTCTAATTCTACTTCTTCTTCATCATCAGAACCAGATATCTCATGCTCATTTTGTATGGATGCCTTATGAATATATGACGTTATATATCCTGCGATCCTGTTTCTCAGTATCTTCGATCTGACTACAGCTATCTCTTTAATAATTTTCTTATTTTCCTCAAAATCAACACTGAATCTGTCTGGATATTTTTCCAAAAGCTCGGTGGAAATGCGTTTAATTCGATCCATCAAGAAGACCTCTAATGGTAAGGTATTTTATCTTTATCATTATCATAATGCCTTTTTTAAATAAGATTCAGAATTTACTCTGAGTACGTCTAAGATCTCTTTGTAACTTATTCCAATTATTTTAGCTACGCAATCAACAATAGTTATTAAAAAAGAACTAGACATAGCAGGGTAATTATCAAAACATCTAGAATATTTAACAGGTCCATCCGTTTCAACAAGAATTTTATCTCTATCAGTATTCTTTAATAATATTTTTTTTTCTTTAGAATATACCAGAGCTGGACCATAGGAAACATAAAGACCCATATCCATTGACTTTTTTAATTGCTTTGTGCTTCCAGCAAACCAATGCAATAATACACTCTCTATATTATATGAACATAAAGTTTCTAATATATCGTCCAATGCTCTCCTAGAATGGATGGAAACAGGTTTCTTCGTAGCCTCAGCCAAACCTAACATCATGTCAAAAACTTCTTTCTGTTTTTGATAGGTGCTTTTTATTATTATTATTATTATTTACATATGTAGGATCCATGCCAATTTCACCGATACCCTCGATTGAGGAACTATTTTCATTAAATATTTCAATAAATTTAGCAAGATCTTCAGTACTAGCAAATTCTGGATGTATACCTATAAATTTTGTTATCACATCTTTCGTTGAATGGTTAAAATATTGGAGGTTTCTAAGCGAAGTCTCATTATTTACCGTAACTGAACATGCATTTATTTTTAGAGCCCTCAAATTATTTACGATAAATTCTCTATAACCTGTAAATTCGTCATCAGTTAAATGTATATGCGCATCAAATAACATACTGGTCACATAAGATCATTAGAACAATATATTTAATTCGACTGGCCTGAGAGTGTACCATCTTGTCCTTCCTAGAATAAAAAAAGAAACCTATAATATTATCAAATGGGTCTTTTTTAGACGCTAGCACTTCGAGCATTATAATATTAGTCAGGTTGACTATATTTCATTTGGTGAGGATAAGAATAGATAATAATCAGAGATTTGTATAATTTTTTTTAATTTCTCTGTCAACTCATTAGTATCTTAATCGAAGTTAAAAAAATAAAGTTTGCAGAGAATATTAGCAATTTAATACAATGTTAAATTCTAACCATGATTATATGACCATACAATGATTTATTCTTCAAAAAATTCAATTGTAATTAAACGATCTTATAGAGGTAAGAACATCTGTGCTTAACTTTATTGTATATGCAGCAGAATCATAAGAGGAGAAATGAGACAGTTCATCAAGGAATTTGGTCTTATCTTTGCCACGTTCATACATTCCACCTGATTCTTTTATACAAAGAGGAAATTTCTGCATTTTTATTTCCTTTGAATTGAGATAAGAAATAAACTTCCTGTAAGCATTGATATTATACCAGTCCCATCCTTTCTCCTCGCACAACATTATCCAAACATCGATGGTATTTTGAAAAAAAGCTTTTGTACGTAATTGTTCGAGCGTCACGTTTAGAAATCCACTCTCCAGTTTTCTGACTCGTAGCCACGACAAGCTCTGATTTTTAAGTTATAGCCGTAAGAAATACATGCATAATCTATTCTATATTTTGCCAGCGCTCTATCATAGATGCTATACCTGCCCATACTCATACGTATCATTGTTTGTTCATCATATATAATAACAACTATTAATCGAAATTGCCATGGCTAACGGGAGAGAGATAAAAAATAGAAAGGTTAAATCCAGAATCCGGCTTAGGGCAACTGACATAATTATCCATGCCATCCGTTGGCTCATCTAATTCATTTTATAAAGCCAAATTGCCAATATTTTTTTAAGCGTCTATAAAGATCTCAACTCGTGTCACCGGATATGATTTTTATTTCCATATTCTTACCATTTCTATCAAAAGCTCCAATAGTGTTATCTTCGTATGGATAACTAATAATTATCGAGACCAAACCATAATAATTATTTAAATCCTCTAGTGAAGGTTTATTGGAGCCACTTGGATGGGAATGAGCTGTACCTATATATGATAGATCAAAAGGCAATTCATTGCCAGAGAATCCAGAATAATAAGGACCGTGCAATGAGAAAGGCGGAATTATCAAACCCTCTACTGCAATTTCTCCCTTCGTGGTTTTACCTTGCAAAATTAAAATTCCTTCCTGTGGATGCCAACTTTTAGCATATGTGATTATTCCGTCAGCTACCTGTCGAGTCATTATCACATGCCTTTTGGCTGCTTCTTGTTTCTCCTTCTTTCTGAAAAACAACAGTACTCACTTTATTAAGCTTTAATTTTAATATTTAATTCAAGGTATTTTTAAATTATCATTTCCTCTAAAAATGGATACTTTATTCAAGTGTTATTTTCGATAAAAGTGCTAGCTGATAAAGGGCCATAATGGTTGTTATCACCTCTATGCAAGAGCAATAGAGAAAACTTCTTTTAGGTCCAAAATGCCTGCAGAAAATCCAACAAACGGAATTACCAATTCAACTATTCCTCGTCTATTCATAAGAAACCCGATAGATAGACTGTATTCCTTGTTGACTTAGTTTTCATTTTGGAAAATAATGGGTGCTACTTTCTTTGGAAGCCAATGACTTGTTTTTCTAAAGAGAAAATATATCATAAATATTCCCAATGAAAAATACAATCTAAAAGATAGTGAATTAATGGTATCTTTTTTAATGGCTATATCTAAGAAACAATTGCATAATGGCTAAATATTGTTTTGTTGTCTTAATGGAATTAGGATTAGCAGTATTTGATGATAACAATAATCTAATAAATTCAGTTAGGTTTAGTAATCCTGTAGATTCCTTTCGATTGGTGAAGAGTGGAGGCAAACTTCCTGAAATAATACAGCTTATTGATAAATTGAATTCTTATGACGATATATTAGTTAACGAGCCTACTCTAGCTTTTCATTTTAGACAGGCAGGATTGAATAGTCATACGATGTCACAAGAGAAGCAAGATGAAATTCAGAACACTAAACCTCTACTTATAGTGTCTTCAAAATTTGCAGACAGCGAAACACATGCAATGCAATTATTAAGAAATTTTGCTATCGAATTATCGTCAAGTAAGGTAAAAGAAACATCCGAAAGACTTGATCTTCACATTATACAATCTATTAATGCATTAGATGAATTGGATAAGATAATTAATACTATTGGTGCCAGAATGCGTGAATGGTATGGTCTACATTTTCCAGAATTAGACAATTTAATCCAGAGCCTTACAGCCTATGCAGAAATTGCAAGCAGGAGCGGTGTACGGGCAAATCTAACTGAGGAGATTTTAGAGAACGCTGGCATACAAAATAGAAAGAGCGAGATAATAATGGATGCTGCTAAACGAAGTAAGGGTGGAGATATCGCTCCAGAAAATCTCGCGATCGTAAAGAACCTTGCCGAGCAAGTTATTTCTCAATCAGAACTGCGTAGGATATTATCGGATCATATTGAGGTGTCAATGGAGAATGTTGCCCCAAATGTTAAGGAATTGCTTACGGCAACTGTGGGTGCTCGGATTATTGCAAAGGCAGGAAGTTTAAACAAGTTGGCTTTTATGCCTTCCAGTACCATTCAAGTCTTAGGTGCTGAAAAGGCGCTCTTCCGGTCATTGAAGACAGGTGCACGGCCTCCAAAGCATGGGTTATTATTCCAACATCCATTGATTCACTCTGCGCCACGTTGGCAGCGTGGGAAGATAGCAAGAGCCGTAGCCTCTAAAGTGGCAATAGCTGCAAGGGTAGATCTATATCGTCATGGTGGAAAAGATTCGTCAGTTTCCGATCGTTTAAAAAAGCGTATTGAAGAGATTCAAGAAAAGTATAAGGAACCTGTTCCGGAGAGGGAAAGAGATAGAAAATATAGAGAACATGAACACCGACAGCGTCAGTTTTCCTTTGCTAAAAGAGACAGGCATAATAAAAACAAAAATAGAAAAAAGGATCGAAAGAGATTTGCAAAGCGACGATATTAGACTATTTATTACAAGAGAGGTGTCATTCTGTTTGCTAATGTCTTTTTTTATGTCTGTTAACTCGGATATCAGAGGGTACAAGTAATATAACGATGAAAGACCAACATTATAATCATGTCTGATAATAATAATAAAGTTTCTGTTGTTCAAGATGATTCACAGATTTCTGCAATAGAATGGATTAAAGTTGCTGGAGAGAAACAAATATCTACATTAAATCTTATTAAAGGCAACAACGTCTATGGCGAAAAACTAGTCAAATATAATGGGGATGAATATCGGATATGGGATCCCTTTAGAAGCAAGCTTGCTGGAGCTCTAAAAAAAGGATTAAAGGAATTGCCTATAATGAATGGAACAAAGGTATTGTATTTGGGCGCTTCCACTGGTACTACTGTTAGCCATGTTTCAGATATTGTAGGACTCAAAGGGATCGTTTTTGCAGTCGAGCCTGCTGTCAGAGTGGCGAGAGAGCTCATTGAAAATGTGGCCTCAAAACGAAGAAATGTTATTCCTATTCTAGAAGACGCAAGAAAGCCTCAAACCTATTTTTCAGTTTTTGGTAAGGTAGATGTGGTATACTCTGATATAGCACAGCCTGATCAAACCGAGATCGCCTTAGAAAATTGTGTTATATATCTAAAACCAAAAGGTGTGATGCTGATAGTGATCAAAACAAGGAGCATCGACGTAACTATGGATCCTAAATCGGTTGTAGCACAAGAAGCAAAAAAAATAGAAAAAAGAGGGTTTAATATTGAACAGATAATAGATCTGAAACCATTTGATAAGGATCATGCGTTGGTATATGCAGTCTATTATCCAAAGTAAGTTAATTTGAATTGGCGATTTTCATAAAGTATCGTCCTTAGTGGTCTCCAAGATTTTCTTGCAAACCAAGGTGCATTTTTATATTTTTTTACCCATTGACGAATAAAATACATTGTTTTTTCATCTGAGGGATAACCACTTCCTATGCTATGATGAATCCTCCTAATTGCCTGGATCTCATTATCTCTGACTATTTTAGCAATGATCGATGCCGCCGATACCACTATATTCAATTGATCCGCGTGATGCATAGAATACAATTTTGTATTGCATGACACGAGACGACATTTTACATATTCCTTGTATCGTTGCTGATTAACATCGCAGCAATCAATATAGACTTCATCGACATGAAGATTATTAATAACTATAGCCATTGCTTCTGCTTCCAACTTGTTAAGTTTATTCAGAAAAACATTATCATCGACTTCGCCAGGCTCAATTTTATATATACAAAGAGAATCTGCTAGATCTACTATTCTTAAGAACATATTTTCGCGTAATTTCCTTGTTAATTTTTTCGAATCTTTAACACCGATTTTAGACAATTCAGATATCTTTAGATCTTTGATGGCTATGCCTGCTACTATCAATGGACCGATGACAGATCCACGTCCTGCTTCGTCAACACCTCCTATTAGAATATCTTTACACTCCTGCAATAATATTGATCCTTTTATTGATATACTTACTTGTATTCTATATCTTATGTTTAAGATAAAATAATGATAATTCTTATTATCCAATCTATATTGTATATGCAAAAGAATCGTTTATTCTTATGATTAGTGAAGACTTCGTGGAAAGCATTGAGGGAAATACTAGATTATTAGTTCCAGCCGCATCCTTGACTAAGAAGGTTCCACCAAAGACACCTGCTTTTTTTAATCCAGCTGCTAAATTTAACAGAGATATATCCATATTAGTATATAGAGCGTTCGTTTCAGAAACCAAACACCATACTAAATCATTTGCCGATGCCTTCAGTGGTATAGGAGCAAGAGCGTTGAGAGTGGCAGTAGAAGTACCCGAAACAGAGAATATCTATCTTAACGACATTAATATTCTAGCGATAGAGGCAGCGAAAAAAGCCGCAGAGTTAAATGGAGTTGCAGAAAAATGTTATTATTCTATCAATGAAGTTTGTAAATTTTTAACACAACATTCAACAAAAAATGAAGAAAGGTTTACAATAATTGATCTAGATCCTTTTGGAACCCCAGCACCCTTCGTTGATTGCGTCCTAAGGTCAATCCTTGATGGCGGATTGATTTCTATAACTGCAACAGATACAACAGTATTATGTGGTGTCTATCCAGTTATTTGCTGTCGTAGATATTATGGAAGATCTCTCAACACGAATTATACTAATGAAATAGCTCTTCGTCTAGTGATTTCTTTAATCGCATTAACCGCGGCGAGATTGGATCTTGCAATTGAGCCGATCTTTGTTCATGCTAATCTACATTATTTGAGAATCTATGTTAAAGTCTTTGTAAGTAGCAGTAAGGCAAATAAGGTATATGATAACATAGGATACTTGCGACACTGTTTTAGATGTGGAAATAGAAATGTGGTGGAAAGATACAGTATGTCAGAAGTTTGCGATTTCTGCGGTAGTAGTTTTAGTGTCGCCGGTCAATTGTGGATAAATAAATTATTTGATAAAAATTTCATAGGCAGACTGGTCAGTCATGAATCCATTAACAATGGTAGTCAAGGTAAAAATATGACGGATCGTTCCCACAAGCTATTATCGATCTGTATGGACGAACTCGATGACATTCCTTTTTACTTCCGAGGAGACGAGATGGCATCGAAGCTAAGGACAAATCCATATCCGTTGCAAACTGTTATAGAAAAATTATCATCATCTGGCTATAGAGCTTCCAAAACAAGCTTCAATCCTTCGGCATTCAAAACTAATGCAAGGATAGACGAGATATTAGATGTTCTTCGAAGGTAGTAATTGCTTTTAATATTACTTTTTGTGACTTAAATTTAAATCAGACAAATTATCTCAATATTACCTAGAAAAATAAGCAGAGCCAGGGATACATAGATTATAAACATTATGAGGAGTGTTACTCCGGAAATAACAAAGTGATTCTATTCTGTGGTATAATTGATATTCAGAAAGCGCTAAGCAAATAATTGGTTCCTTGGTGATAAAAACACACACACAATATCGTCACTAGAAGTCGTATTGGAAGATAATATTTGTCCGTTTAATTTTAATAAAGCTATTTTGTAATCGATAATAGTGAGTATTCTCTTTACTCTCTCGAGTGATTAGTCCTAAATTTGGAGAAATTTTATAATTATTATTATCAAAATGTCCATTCTCGTCTATTCTCATTTTAAGTTCAGCTGATAAAGTGTGTGTCTGCCAATAATGGTACAAAAGAAACCTATTCTAGGATATAGTTTATTAAAAAGTAAATGGATTCAAAAAACATATACTTTAACAACCTCTTTTAAGAGTGTAATGCTAATTGGCCAAACTCGAAGTTAAGAATATCACAAAAGGATTTAAAGCAATACAAGGAACAGATGCTATTTCCTTCAATGCTATAGAGAATATATGCCTCTCTATCGAAGAAGGCGAATTTGTTTGCTTTGTTGGCCCCTCTGGATGCGGTAAATCAACTCTATTGAATATATTAGCAGGCTTGGATAAACCGACAGAAGGTGAAGTAATATTAAATGGCCAACCGGTTAGTGAGACCGGGCCTGATAGGATTATGGTTTTTCAGGAAAATGCTTTATTTCCATGGCTTAAAGTAATCGATAATGTAGAATTTGGGTTGAAAATGGCGGGAATTCAAAAAGACAAAAGACGTGCAATAGCTATTCATTATCTTGATATGATGCAATTGACAAAATTTGCAGAAGCTTTTACATATCAGTTATCTGGTGGTATGAAGCAGAGAGTTGCAATAGCACGAGCTCTTGTTATGGACCCTGAGATCTTGCTAATGGATGAACCTTTTGCAGCATTGGATTCTCAAACTAGAGATTTGCTGCTAGTAGAATTGCAATTAATCTGGGCTAGAACAAGAAAAACAATTGCATTTGTAAGCCATAATATAGCTGAATCAGTGTGCCTAGGCGATAAGATTGTGGTATTTTCGAGCAGACCAGGTAGAGTAAAGAAAGAGATTAAAGTTGATTATAGAAGACCGCGATTGAGTGAAGATAGCAATTTACATGAATATCAACGAAAAGTGTTAGATGAACTTAAATCAGAAATAATTGCAGCTCGAAAAATGGAAGACAAATTTTGACTTTTAACTATCAAAAGATAATGATTTGTTACTCTTATCATATGATAATTATATGCGCCTAAATTGAAAGGAAACTATGAACTGCAAGAAGAAAAATTAAACCATACATATAAAGGAATTAATGACTTGATAAGACTTATTGCTATACTTCGTTCCTTGCTTCATTAAATTTGACATTCAGAATTTTCATTCATATTGCAAGGTAAATAGAATATATGTTTGAATTTTTACTACATAATGAGAATTGTATTATACCTTGAACAAGAATATATAAATTTCTGGGAAGCTTTTGTTGTACTTGTGAATAATAAAGAACAAACCAACACCTCATTCGCCGCTTCGATCTCTGTTTTGGCCCTATCTTTAGCATCTATAACTATTGCCATCAATAGTCCAGTAATTCATATCACACTAGCACAGGAAGAAACAGAAGATTTCGTTGAGATGGAAATGGACAATGGCACGACAATATCAGTTGCAAATGGTTCAGGAATGATGTTAGATGATGATACAAATGTAATTGAAAACAGCACCGTGACAGTGATGGAGAACGGTACCATCCAGGACAAGAATGCATCTGATCCTGTTAAGAGCAACTGAATAAATTAATTTGCAATAATTCTTTCATTCTTATTCACTTGCTTCTTACACCAACATTTAGACGGTCTGTAAATCTGATCAGCATTTTCTTTCACTGATCTATTTACCGATATGATCAACTCTATAAAAAATGAGCAATTCTATGAATATTATGGTATATCGCGAATCTTTTTTCGCGCATTGTTTATGTAATAGTAAATGTTTATTTTCTTCTTTCTAGTCTGTTTCTTGTACATTTTCATAGAAGTAGGTAAGAAGTGTGTTGAAAGCGAAGTCCTCAATAAAGCGTTAGGATTTCTATAGTAATTATATAGAGGAGAATTAAAAATCCATTAATGATAGACAATAAACGAGAACAAAAAATATTGGATTGAAATAATGAAGAATTATAATATGATATTTGATTTTTTTATGATTCGTTTAAATTAACCATCGACACCTTTATTTCTAAGCTCTACATCTTCTTTCTCCGATTTCATATGCTCGTTGAGCGATTCAACCGTATCAAATGTTTGTCCGCATACTTTGCATGAGAGAATTTCACTTGAAGGCATGTTTTTGTACTATATTAGATACAATTGCCATTAAAATATATCTACTGCCAGGCAATAAAGTAGCGCATAGTTAATTTATTGTCCTAGCTTTGTAAGCAGCTCTATTCCCGCTCTAAAACTATTAGGGGAAGAAATAAGAACTTCATCTGCCAAAGTACTTGCTTCCTTTATAAAATCAACAGGATTTTTTTCATATTCATTCCAATCCAACCCAATTATTTCTGCTGATCGCCTATTCTTATCAGAAGGCACCATTATACATGCCACTACTTTAATTTTAAAGGATTTTGCGATATCGACTATCTCACCTAAGTCTGAAAGAGATGCTATTAACTGCGTAACCCAAGAATGTGGTTTCGCTTCAATTTTCTTTTCAAGTAACGATCTATTGTAGACCTTGCTCGGGACAGATAAATTCAAATGAATTGCTTTATCATACTTTTTATCATTCAAGATAGATAATATTGACGTAGGTTTCAGTCCAGAACTTTTCTGCCCATCAGCTGGCTCGTCTCCCCTTAAAATAAGTAAGCTTTCGACTCCGACAAGAATTGCATCTGTTACAAATTGGCAAAGTGATGTGAAATTTCTATCTCTTGTTCTAACGCTACAGCTCAATTTCAATCTATTACCTAAGTTTTTTATATAGCCTGTGGCAGTAACGCTGGATACACGGGGTATACCAAGAACGGAATCTGTCAAATGAATACCAGTAGCAAGATTAATCAATTCTGACGATCTATTTAATAAAATTTGCAATTCTTGATTTAGCTTAAAGGCATCGAAATGGTCACCAATCACTATTTTTGGTGGATTTAGTTCATAAGATATTTTCATAGTATTTCTGCAAGGCTTCTCTTTATAAGATGGGTTTATTAAATGAGAGGCTAGAGCATAAAACTATTTCATATTCACAATAGAAGAGCTTTAGCGTATACTTATTAAAAGCATGTATTGTGCTCTTTATCTTTAATGCAAATTTGTATATTGCGTTTCTTCAAAAGGCGATACAAACAAAAATGTCAGTTCTAACAATGACTTATGATGACAAACAACTTGGTCTTAATTATCAAAATTGATATTTTGTATATGATCACTATTAAAAATAAGTCGCTTTCATTTTGTAATAGCAACACAAATCTTATTTCAATAATTTCTATGTTTAGATATGTTGAATAGAAGTGAGATATATTTGCGTCTGGTTCCTTCATTAAATGCAATTACTAAGCATATTTCAGATACGGTTCCTTTTCGCCTTGCAGCTGTGTTAGTTATAATTCATTATAATGATGATACCCCTCATCTTTTTTTAACAAAGAGGAGTTCAAAAATAACTGCTCATGCAAATGAGGTGTCATTTCCAGGTGGTAGCTTCGACATAGCAGATACATCATTAGCTGATACTGCTATTAGAGAAACAAAAGAAGAAATTGGTCTGAATTTTCAAAAGTCCGATCTAATTGGTCATCTTGATGTAGTAAGAACTATGACCTCTAACTTTATTATATATCCGTTTGTTACTTTGCAAGATAAGACTTTGATTCCAAATATTCTTAATGATGAGGTGCAAGATATCATGGATGCTCCCCTCATAGAGACTCTCCAAACAATCGATAAAGACTACATCCACTCATCTTTTGAGGATGCATATAAGTTCACTTATCAAAGAGAGGTTATATGGGGAGCCACTGCCAGAATCCTTAAGCAATTATATGATTGCCTTTGTATAAATCATAGATAATCCTAGTCTGCAGTCGTAGCGGCGCGATTAAAGAAAACCTGTAGTATTCTACTTAAGAAATACTAAAGTATTTTATTGCAAAGACTATGCAAGTCTTTTTCCGCCTGCGTATATTCTATAGTCTAGAATTCATGATATAGTAGATTATATATAGTATAATTGATTAAAAAAATACTCATCACATCGAATGGACTCTATACCTGTCCTTGTATATAACCAAATAAACCTGAAACAAAAAAGGATTTCTTAATGAGATTTTAGTAAAGTTATATCCTTATAACCATTACCTCATAGTATGAGGCTATGAATCACCATATCATCTATCAGCAGTTACTTCTTTGTAACCTATGGCTGATTCTTTAAATCTTGATGCGTATATAATATTCTGGCCGTAGGCATCGTAATATGCAGCAAATCCAACATAGTCATTAGTTTTAAGAGCAACAATACATGATACGCTTCTATTATCTCTATATGATAATTCAGAGAAAAACCCGTCGATTTGGGATTTTGGATTATATGACAGTTTTTTTAAACGTTTCTTCAGCGGGTCGATACCAATGTGGTTCTTCCTCAACCTCTACCTAAAAAACAACTGCTGGGCTATAGCCCATTTGAAAGCAGACTTGCTTTGTTGCCTATGACGCTTGTGGTCATGAGCTCGATGATAAGTTTTACACCTAAGTTGAGGAATCGTTTTGGTATCAAACGAAATTTGGGCATAGGCTTGGGATTATTGGCTATTGGAGTCATATGATGTTTAGCTGGTCAGCATCTCCTAACAGTAGCAGTAGTAGTAGTAGTAGTGATGAAAGCAGGACTGCTATCCATATGCTCATGGTCTGTGTTCTTCCTGCGTTCTAATTGTGATTCGGGTATGTCGTTAGTGTATATGCCTGTATTAAGAGGAGCATCAAATGCTCAAAAAGAATAGATGGAAGAGCCTCTGGCTGTATTAATACCAGCTATCAAATTGGTTTTGCACTTGGTGTTGCAATCATTGTAATTTTAGCTTCAAGTCAGACTGAAACTTAATAATTGTGCTGTATCTACGGATGCATTAAATAGTTGCTTGTATTATGCGTTTGTAGACGCTACAATCATTTGCATACTCGCATCCATCATAACATCAGTAAACTCAAAATACGCCAACTAGGAAAAACAATTGTTGACAAAGAATAAGAATGACATTTTGGATATTCAGTCCATTCAGGGAATATTTAACTACATACACTCATATTTCTTCCTAGTTGTTATGTACCGGGTCCAACTACTACTATAATCCCATTATAAAAAATATTTATCTGTTTAAAATTCTAAAACATTATTGTAAATTCTTGATCTGTAACTTAATCTAATTAATTTTTATATGCTGTTTCTATTAATTGGTAACCTTGTCTGATGTAGGTTAGTCTAGAAACTTCTCTGTGTATTATAACTTTCAATGTAAATCAGTCAAAAAAGAGTGGGTAAAAAAGTGTGAACATGGTTCATGAACTTTCATGAACTTGGTTCATTTGTTGAACACACTAAAGACTTGATATTTTTATAACTTTGCTTTTTTGTTGATCTTTTTAACCATGTTCCTTGAAAATCGGTAAGCTGTCTTACCTATGTATCATTCATTTATTGTGCGTGCTCCCTACTAGTTTGCATCTTTTTTCTTTTGTGTAGAAAGTATAATTATAACATTATATCTAAACTTTATATTCTATTCTCTTCATGTATCGAATAGATCTACTTTCAAGAATATGCTTTTTTGTCTATCTTTCTCTCTTTCATATCTTTTAGCCATGCTTCAAGAAATTTATTTTAGCAAAATAGTCTATTTCTAATGGAATATGCTGAATACCATGAATATGATGAATACTAACAATATAGTCTTTTGCTTACAGGTATTCAACTGCAAAACTCATAAGCATAGGATCAGTTAACTTATTTGTTTTATGGTATAATCTAAAAATGGATTTGTCTGTCTGTCATAATAATTTCATTGGTATAGTGAAAATATATCAGTAGGCGAGAACGGACTCAACCATAATTGCTTATTGCCTGTACTAACTATATTTGAATTCTATAAGCTATCTACTGCATTCAAGTCACTTGAACCAATTATCAATAAGACGCATACACACAATGTACCATATGGAATTGGTAGTAAAGAATTCAAAGCTGTCAGATAATAACATAGATATAAATAGAGACATTTAGTCAGAGAGAAAAAGAGAAATACATACTTGTGTAGAAGAAACCTTCATCCTCAAGGTAAATAGTCTGCTTATTATTGGTTATTACGGATAGTCTAAAAAACCAAACAATAAATCATGCTTGATGAAGACGATAATTCACGTCTGTCAAAAGAATCATTTTGTATTTATCAATTCCTTAAGTAGGAGCTCTGAAGTAAAAATATATATAGAAAAAAGAAAGCATATATTTACTGATTTATTCCTTTCTCTCTTTTCCTATCATTCACATAATTTCATGGCATAGTATATAGAAAATATCTTCGCGATTCATGTTAGCGAAAAACTTATGCATTATCCTCTGGAGAAACCAATATTTTTAGGTTCACTAGCAGAGCTATCCTATCAGACATGGCTTGTATGCGAAAGCCTGTTATCACTCTTTTCCCTCAAACTTTCTTTTTATAGACTCTATTCTTCCAGCATATTTTTGCTTATAACCAGACATACATGCTGTACAACAGAAAAATCGTTCATAATTTGCAAATCTAAACACGTGTGGATCCCCTGTAATTGGTCCTTTACAGAATTCGCAATCTAACTTGATTTTTATCCCTTTTTTTATTCTGAATTTTTTGGTATCTTGTTGTTGTTGCTGCTGCTGCTGTTGATTGTTGTATTGCTTTTCCTTGTTAGTTTTGTGTTCATTTTCTATTACAATAGTGTTTCCATTATTATCTTTCTGCAAATCTGGTCTAACAATATTTCCTTCTACTATGTCGAAATCCAGAATCGGAGAGACAGATTTTATAAATCCAACATTGACAAGTCTGTTAAATCTAGCCTTAACAGTCGGTGTTGTTATGCCAGTTTCCCGCGAGATCTCACGAAATGATTTACGACCATCTTTTAATAGTGATTTTAGAATAGACACATCATAATCATCTAGTCGAAGAGGCATATATCTATATACACTCTTCTTTCTTTAGATATATGGTCTATTATATTTTTACAATTGTAAAGGCCTACAGTTATACATCTGTTATTCTATAAGTAGATACAAGAAGATATGGCAAAAGATCCTGTTTGTGGTATGTTTGTAGAAGAAAAACCCGATTCCATAAGGTATTCCAAAGATGGAAGAGAGTATTATTTTTGTAGCAACCAATGCTTAAATGAATTTACACAGCCCGAAAAAGAACTAAAAAAGCTGAAGATCTATGTTGCTATAAGCATCGCACTTACAATACCTTTAGTAATATTTAGCTTACCTCATATGTTTCCAACACAGTTTGGTAATTTCTTTCCTATGGATGTTATGCATTATAATAATTATATAATGCTAGCATTAGCTACTCCATTACAATTCTGGATAGGTTGGCGTTTCTACAGAGGGTTGTTAGATGGAATCAAGGCAAGAGCATCTAATATGGATACACTTATTGCAATAGGAACAACAGCTGCTTATTTGTATAGTGCGACTGTTACTATTATTCCTGCATACTTCCCATTTGAATCAGTGTATTTTGAAACAGCAGCAATTATAATCACCTTAATTCTAGTTGGAAGATTACTTGAAACAAGAACCAAAGAGAAAGCATCTAATGCTGTAAGGAAATTGCTAGATCTTCAACCAAAGATGGCAAAGGTCATAAGGAAAGGAGGAATTGAGGAAGAAGTCCCCATAGAACAGGTACAAGAAGGTGAAGTTCTGGTCATAAGACCTGGAGAGAGAATTCCAACGGATGGAATTGTAATTGAAGGCTCATCTTCTATTGACGAATCAGCCGTAACAGGTGAAAGCATACCAGTAGATAAGAAAAAGGAAGATGAAGTCATAGGAGCTACAATTAACAAGAGCGGCCTACTTAAGGTCAAAGCTACAAAAGTTGGACAAGATACTGTGCTTTCACAGATTATTACGTTAGTTGAGGAAGCAAGGACAGGAAAGGTACAAATGCAAAGGTTAGTAGACCAAGTTGCTAAATACTTTGTCCCAGCCGTTTTAGCAATAGCAGTAGGAGTAGGACTTGGATGGTATTTTGTTGGTGATATAGGAGTGACATTTTCACTTTTGGCTTTTGTATCTGTAATAATTATTGCATGTCCATGTGCTCTTGGTATTGCAACGCCAGCAGCATTAATGATGGGTGCTGGAAAGGGAGCTGAAAATGGTATTCTGTTTAAAGGAGGAGAACATTTGGAAATTGCAAAGAAAGTAAAGACAATAGTATTTGACAAGACGGGTACTTTGACAAAAGGTAAGCCATCTGTAACTGATGTAATTGATCTCTCTGATGGAATAATAGGTGAAAATGAATTGCTTAGACTTGCTGCAATTGCAGAATCAGGATCAGAGCATCCTTTGGGTCAAGCAGTTGTCAATAAAGCCAAAGAAAAAGGAATTGCTGTAGTATCAAATCCAGATTCATTTGAAGCTGTATCCGGTCATGGTCTGAAAGCAACATACGCAGATCATGTAGTTCTCATTGGAAATAGAAAACTAATGGATGATAACCATATTCCAGTTACTGAAAGCATAGATAATACTCTCAAACAACTCGAAATTCAGGGAAAAACGGCTACTCTTGTTGCAATTGACAATAAACTGTCAGGAATAATTGCACTTGCAGATACTATAAAAGAGAATGCTAAGGAAGCCATAGACATACTTACCAAATCAATGGGAGTAGAAGTTATAATGTTGACTGGAGATAATGAAAGAACCGCTAAAGCAGTTGCATCTAAACTTGGTATTAATAGAATTATAGCACAAGTACTACCACAAGAAAAAGAACAAGTAATCTCTAAACTAAAGGATGAGGAAAGAAAGGTAGTTGCAATGGTAGGTGATGGAATTAATGATGCGCCAGCATTAGCAAGAGCTGATCTAGGAATAGCAATAGGCTCAGGCACAGATGTTGCCAAAGAGACTGGTGGTATTATACTGATAAAAGATGATCTAAGAGATGTTGTTACAGCACTTGATCTAGGAAGAAAGACTGTGTCAAAGATAAAACAAAATCTCTTTTGGGCATTTGCATATAATACTGGATTAATTCCAATAGCTGGTGGCATATTAGTACCTTTTATGGGAGTTGGAATATTTGGATGGCTTCCTATGCTAGCAGGTCTTGCGATGGCAATGAGCTCTGTAACGGTAGTTGGAAATTCAATATTACTTGGGCGATACAAACCAAGATTTGCAAGCAGAAAAACAAAGCAAAAAGAGATTTACTCCAGCAAGGATTTGAAACAGGCTTATACTCCAACACAAACATCATAATATTACAATAAGTTATTGATATTTTCTATAGATGATTATGAATTCTAACAAACTTGTATCCAGATTTTTCCGGGCTGTTTTTATCTTCTTCTTTAGCTATAAGTGATGGATTAAATTCTACTATTACACTATCTGTCATATAATCAATGTCAATTTTCTTAACTTCTTCTTTATTCTTCACTTGCTTTTCTACAATAGGTTTTCACAGAGTACAAGACATTCCGACTACTTTGAACAAAGCTTTCTCTGTTTTCAGAGCCTCTTTTGATATATATATCTCCTTTTTTACTATAGATTTATTTCCTCTTTAACAAAAAAACGGCACCATTGTTATTGTAATACCTCTATTTGCCATGCTGGATGTATTTCGTTCCATCCAGGATAGCCATCAGGATCATCAGTTACCCATGCACCAACAACTCTGACTCTGTCACCTTCTTCCGGAATTTCAATCATGCTAGCAGTCTTGGTCGTTTGGATTAATTTCTATTACAAGCATCCCATTTGCCTTTTCGTTATTTTCTTCATTTAGAAGATGTTTGTACTCCTCCCCAACATCTAAAAGGTTACTTTAAGATCTCCATCATGTTGACGTCCTTCATCCTTCTCTATTGTACCCATTACCTCTACGCATCTAGATAATAGATCGTACTCTGCCTGGATCATGATTATCAGCAGTAACATCACCTTTTCTACATACTTTCTGATCAGAAATGATAGACGATGCTATGTCTGCATCATTATCTAGTATTTTCCTTCTTTTCGACTCTGCTCAATGATATCTGTTCGTCGTCGTCATGATCATCTTGGCTAGTTGCTGTTTCTTTGTTTTCTTCGTGTTGTTGAGGATCATTTACGCTTTGTGCTAATGCTAAATGATCGTGAGCAGACAAGATTCCACCTGTGAATATTGTTGTTAGTGTTAATGTGGTTACAATAGAAATAGTTATTACTGCTAATATTAAATTTCTAGACAATGCAGATTTAGAGTGTCTCTCTCTTACAATATAAGACTTGATTAACAAAGTTACTCGAGATTAACTAATTAAATCTTTTCGAGAGTAAAATAAAAGATTATGAAATTGTTACAGCAAAGCTAAGTCTAAGCAGGTTAAGATGGAGAATAGTTTAGCTTCATTTATCTACTACCGATGTTGACGATCAGCATTATCCAATCAAACATGGTCTATTATCTAACCTCTGCATCGGAGTTGTAGAATATGTATTCATTGTTTCATTGTATGAAGAAAGAAGATCTAGGTTGTAGAAGGAACTATTCTGAATATTTCTCCAAGACCAATCGAAACAACATAGAGATACCCGTCGGGTCCGACTTCTATATCTGTAATTGAACCAAAGCCTTTTCCAAATAATGCTTTTGATAGTAGTAGATTGTTTTCTTCTTTATCATCATGTATCATACTTGCAGTTGCTATGTTATTGATGATATTATTATCATCATCAGCATTTAATCGAGCCATCAAGAATCAATCCTGATCGATCTTGGTCCAAATCAAAATGATAAAGATTTCCATTATGAAAATCACCTACAAACATATCGTTTTCATATTGTTTACCTAGTTTATCAGAGCCAAGAAACTTGATTGCAGTAGGACCGACAACATTTTCCCATATAAATTCAGGAGCACTATATTTTCCCTTTCCACCAAAGTCTGCTAAGCCATCAGAAGGATTTAGAGCAACATCACCCTCCTTACCTCCCTTTACTTTCCATTTACCTTGCACATCTTTCCATCCGCTGTTAAATCCTGGTTCAATAAGGTTAATCTCATCACCAAAGCTAGGACCGTTTTCTGTATCCCATAGTTTTCCAGTTAGAGGATCAAAGTCTAATCCAAAGCTGTTTCTTATTCCATATGCATAGTATTTGTTTATAATATCTTCGTTATTGTTGTTACTACTGCTACCATCATTATCATCAATGATATCTCCTTCTTCTCCTTCTTCTTCTACTGCTTTGCCATCTAGAGAAATTCGAAGTATGCCACTTCTTCCGTCAAACGATGATTCTTTTTTCTGAAGGTCACCTTTGAATTTAACATCACCAATAGCAAGATATAGATTATTATCAGGTCCAATTGTTATTCCACCACCATTATGAATAGGTCCTGGTGTGGCTGGCAGGTCTAGCAAAAGTACAGGATTTACTAATTTATTATTTACTAATTCATATCTGTAAAGACGATTACCAAGAGGATCATTCCCTGGATTACAACTATTTGGGCTAGGGCAATCATCACTACCATCTTCTTCTTTTGTTACTGCAGATTCAGTAAAGTATAGGAAAACATATGTAGGTGCAATTGGATTTGTTTTTTCTGCAACAGCAATTCCTAACATACCTCTTTCATGTTTGTTGGCAACACTAACATCAAGTAGGGGTTCTGGTAACATCGTACCATTTAGAATTCTCCTAACTATGCCATTATTTTTCTCCAATACCAATATATCGTCTGGACCTAAAAATGCCATAGTAGTAGGTAGGTCGATTCCTTTAATGATACTCTCTACCTTAAGTCCTCCATTAGTATTGTTGATTATAGTTGGTCCTATTTCATTAGAAGGTGATGATGATTGTTGTTGTTGGTGGTGATGGTTGTTGAATGTTTTCGGAAAGATCTGGCTGTGGTGGATTATTATTATCATAATCAATAACAGTAGTATTAATGATAGACTTTGTAATAGCAATGTTTTGAACAACATTACGACGTAAATCAATGTTATTATCAATAATATTAGCAGAGGCAGCGGTGGTAGTAGTAGTACTAGAAGGCTTTGTAATAGTCGATTGGTCATTTATTTCTCGACCATCATTGTCGTAGAATCTACCAACGTCCTCAGCATCATCATCATCATTCTACTTCCTCACTCTTTTCAGATGCTAGAGCATCATCAAACCCAACAAGAACACCATCATCCCCTTCATCAAGTCCATCAGTTTCTTCTTCTTGAGCTGATAAATCTACTGGTAGTGGTAAGGGCAGGTCGTCATCTCCTGATTTTGTAATAGTGAATTGGTCTTTTACTATCCCATCAACATTCTCATAGAACTTTGTGCTAAGTGTCTTACCATTGTTTGTAACATCTACATTTAATATTCCATATCCTACATGCTGTGACGCTATGTAGGGAGATTTTCCTGTCAAATTGAATAATGTTGCACCTCCAGTACCTACTGTAACAAATATCGGTCCTTCTGAAGTGGTATAGGTTGTTTTTATTATTATCATTAATGCTAGTAGTATCTTGTTGTTATTACGTTGGATGGTCTGGGTTGTCTTTATTATACTTTATTGGATAAGATCGCTGATAGTTGTGCTGATGTCCTTCTAATACTAGATCTACACCATATCTATCAAAAAGAGGATGTAATATATTTCTTAATTCATTTACTGTCTCTAATGTTGATGGTGAAGTATAAGCAAATTTATGATAGACTGCTACTATCCAGTCTATATTTGGGTCTGTGGATGCTTTTGCAAGATCATTCTCAATAAATTTATATTGCTCAGAACCTTCTGTGAGCGGGGCTTTTCTCGTATTATGAGACGTCTCTCCCTGGACTACTATAAATTATAGTGAAGTGAACATTTTGATAGTCAAAGGAATAGTATGGCTTTGTAAGATTAAAATGGCTCATCAATGAGTTTAGTTCAGCAGAAGAGTCCTCATCATGATTTCCTATAGCTAATTTTCATTATTTCATCTATAGGATCTACTATCTTAAACCAGCAATCCGTGGTAGGATCGTATGAAAAATCACCCAATCCTAGTACTAATTCTGGTTTTTTGTCTAATATGTTATTTACAGTATCTATTGTGTGAGATGTACATTCCCAATCGCCTGCGGCTGCAAAATTAAAATCAGGTATAAGGGATAATGATGATGACGCATATGCAAAGTTTTCGTGTTGATGTTGTTGTTTTTGTTCTTTTATCGGAATTGTTGTTATAGAAATGGCTAATAAGATTACAATGGATAGTAGTAAACAAACAAACACTGTTAACAATCTCATAGATAGTGCACTTTTGAGAAGCTTTTGTTAATTAACCTAGATTAACTTAGTTAATCAGAGCTTATATTGCAAGGGTGCTATCACAATAAATTATCATGAAGATGATAGAACGTCTAATGATTACAAATACTCATTAAATTAGGAAGAATAGTATGCTGTGCAAAAACATCTGTGAAAAATATAGGGCAAAAAAAGAGAAAAGAGGTAGTTATTATTCTGCTGGTAACAAACGCTGTCAGATCTGTGATGTATATATTAAATGGAAGAATATAAGGTGTCCGTGCTGTAGGAGTATTCTAAGAACAAAACCACGTAATACAGCAAAATTGGAAAAATTAGTATGAAAGCGTCTCTACAAATGTATCTATAGACGATAAACTATTTGGTATTTGAAGCTCCACTCTGACAAAGATTTATTAGACCTTTGCAATCGTGTCTTGCATTCTTTTGTCATAATCCAACGGTTGTTAGTTTCTATATTTAAATTAACTATGTTAAGCATAGTTTAAGTATTCATCTTCATCTGAATATCTCGAAAGATTTTATGGAGTTATTTTTCAAAAGAAATAAAAAGGAAAAGGAAAACGATAATGATAGACCTGTCAAGTGCAAGCATTGTAATATGAGGTTTGAAGATAAGCAGAGGTTTAAGGTGCATTCCAAAATAGCCCATACGGGAAGAGGTGAAAGGAAAAAGAAGGGCGATGGATTCTAAAAATTCAAATCTTCAAAAATAGGCCTATGGTAATATAACCGAGAGATGATCTCTTAAATGCTATCTTATAAGGAGATGTTGTGTATAATAAATAATACAAGTAAACCATAAAGTTCTAGTTTAAACATATACTTTGCATGAATGATAATTAAATAAAATCAAATTTTGGATTATAGTAATAGTTAATATTTGTACACATTGTATGTGACAATATTTTATACTCTATGCTCCCTTGCTTACCAAAGTATCAACCTTATTGATTTTCTGCTCACAAAAGCCGCATATCCCATTTTGCATAAGTTATGGTAATGAACTGCTCTGTTCCACACAATTGTTCATCAATTATAGCCAGGATCGCTGTGGTATTCTGTATCACACTCGAGTCGATTGGAGAATAAATACAACAATGATCATCACATAAGCAATCTTATAAATAGAATTTTTCTAATGTCTACGAGTATACTCAACAATACTTCATCTTCGTCATATTTCTATAGATATACAGTTGGTACAAAAAGAAATAATCACGTCTATTAAATGGCGTAATGATTATAGAATCATATGCTAAAGCAAAAATTTCCTGTATTTGGCAATTCTATATTTTCTGATCTTTTCCAATATATCTGTTCTAGTTATTTTTAATGTTGCATTTTATCTTTCTATAATTATGCTATTACTTGTCATCAAGTTATTGAATTATGGTTTACTTATATGCCTCTGATTAACTTAGTTAGTCAACCTTTATTCGAGCTTCGAAATGTACTAATCTATCTGTCTTTGCCACTGCTAGAATTAATATACCATAAGGCAGATGATCCTTGATCGACAACTAAAGTTCTTTTTTATCTTAGTCATCTATACCTTTCGACCTTATCTTAAAATAACGATGTTCGAAATATTACTATAATATTAATATCATAAATCATTGGGATCTCTGTGTTATAACTACTTTTTACTAATGCATAAGATCTAATGCCATCTTCAATCCTGTAATCTCTTTTTCTATTATTTTCTTATCTACTTTATCTTTTGTATATTTCAAAAGTCTTTGACATGCTTCTATTTCAGAATAGATAATATCTTTCTTATCAAGACAAAGACTATGATAAGAATCAAAAAATGCATATGTCACTCTTCTGTCTCTCTCGCTATAGCCGCATGTCTTTGCCATAATTGACAAAGGTGTTTCTGTATGTATGATATTCATAACGATATTACACTACCAATTCTGAGAATTCTAGGATAACTCCATGTCTTTGATTGTAATTAAATTTGTACGTTTCATTATTCTCAATGGGTATTGATTCTATCTTGCTATTATTGCAGACAGGACATATCCAATCCATGCTAATCAGGGAGATAGAAGAAGCACACCAAAAACATGATTCACATAGTAAGAAATGTCTTTGTTTTGTAATAATTCCTTTCTTTTCATTGCTCAATTTGTCTGTGTTAGTGCAGGATGTAGTAGTAGTAGTAGTAGTAGTAGTAGTTGTCCTGCTAACACTATATATATAACAATCATCAGTCATTCTATCATCAGGATTGGGTTTCTGCAACAACATCATTGCTCATTTACTATTTTGATTAATAAAGATCGATTAACTAGGTTAAGCATTGAATTAACTATGTTAAGCAAGGCATTATAATCATCGGACCTTACTATAGTTAACTTCACCTCTTTGATATGGGTAGAGAGAGCGTATCCAACCATAGTCTCACTCTATATACTCTCTCTGCCCTTCATCAGGTTCTATCCGTCAATATTTTATTTTAAGAGCTATGTATAGATTATCAGTTAAATCGATAGCAATTCAAATTCTAAGGCGAGCATTCTTTTTTACTTAAGGAATATTTCTGTATTTATCGTATATTCATTTTATTCAAAAAGGTATAAGAAATCCACGACAAATTTTTTGCTATCACTACTATCGATGTAGATTAACTATGTTAAGCATTGCCTAAATATACCAATTATTCTAATTCTTATACGACAACAACAAGAAAACAGAAAAAGCAGAATCTTAAGGGTAAAAATAAGTATAACTTTAATTATTCTAGAGGAGTTGTCATAGGAATTGTCGCTGTAGCAACTGCTATTTCAATAATCTCTTTTTATGCAATAAATTCAATGATTCCAGTAAATGGTAATTCCCCTATTCTCTCGCCGCCTAGAAATATCTTTATCAAGGCATCACATTCACCGCAGACAGGTTATATTTTTGTAAGTCAATCTAGTGGCGCTGTAAAAGGTCTTCGTGGAAGTGGTGGCGGTGGCTACAGCACTAATCCAACTTATACTTTTAATAAAGGTGGTGTGGAATCTGTCCACATGATAAATGAAGACTATGAAACACATTCAAAGCATAACTTTAACATAGATCAATTCAATGTGCATACAAAAGATTTGGGATATTTTCAAACTCAAACGGTTACTTTTGTTGCAGATAAGGAAGGAACGTTTCGGTATTACTGTACGATACATCCTGAGATGAAAGGTAATGTAGTAGTATATGGAGATTAGATATATATGTGCATATATATGATTTCAAAAAGATTTCTAATATTAATACTCTAATTTAAAAGAATGTATTTGGTGTTATTATCATATGAACTATGATAACAAAGAGAAATTAAATATGTCTCGTCATGACATTCTGAGTTTACTTGATAGTTTCATAGACCAAATACATCAAATCAGAAGAACTCTTCTTGGTGTTTCTATCTCTGCTCTAGTTCTCTCACCTCTTGCAATTGCACTTTCAATATATCTTATGTTACATCCTTCATTCTTTGCTGTCCTTGAAATAGAAAATGAATTTGGACTAGTACCTTGCTGCGTTGTTGAGTGCAGTTATCGTTATTTCTTCAATTTGGCTTATAACAGGAATAAGACAATATCGTTCTCTAAGTTCTTGGAATAATAGATATAAGGAGTATGTTGAGGAAAAAAAGAAAATAGATAAAATGATTGAATCACAATATGGTTTAGATAATATGCAACAACAAGATTTTAAGAACGACTCTACTTAGATTATTATTCATTATTATCATCATCACCATCATCATCATCATCACTAGTCTTCCTTCTGGGGAACATCTTCTCATATGGCTCTAAAATACTTCTACAAAATTTTATTCCTCTCTCTGCAGGCTTATAAATTGTAACTGTCCTCTTTCCAAATTGTATTTCATGTTTGCTTATCAATCCATTTGACTCCAAATCATCAAGAATAGGTTTGTGTTTTTTTAGATTCAAGCCACAAAAGCTTACTAATGCTGTCTGGTTTAGTTCACTATATTCCAAAAGTTTTAGGATTATGTCTTTGACAATATATATTCTATCTCGATACGAACTATTGGAACCAGACATTATAGATGGTGACTTTAGACTTTTAGATTACAGTGCAATATAATCTCTAATTGCAACTGCAACTGATTTTGCCGCGTTAAGCGAGTATTATATTCTGAGCATTTATATGATGTTCATTTATTCAATAAATTAATAGTTATAGCAATGACTTGCTAAAGTAGTCAAGTTACCTAGTTAATTAACCAAAATTTCTATCAAGAAGGTGTTTAGATAAATCACAATTTTTTATAATACAATAATTCAGGTAGCAGGATTAACTCTACATTATACTACTCATCCCATTTTTTCTAAATCTCTTTACAGCTATGAGTGTCGCTTCATTGATTGCAATAGGATTAAACTTTCTCTTTAGCATGTTAAGAAAAAGGCAATGGATATAGAAAATTGAACAAGGTCATGATTAGAAATCATAGTTGCTAATACAAGTCATATTTACCCATATTCCATTGAATCCAAAGAATTTGCATTGATGTATAAGATATTATATAAAATTATTAATACAGGTAACAAAAAGATGGCTTTCCTCTATTAGAATATAGATATTTTATTTTTGAAAAAACTCAAAACCTTAAATTAGACTATGGTAAGGTCACTATTACAATATTTGGCAGAATATCGCAGTAATGCCGATGATATATCACAAGCACCATTGACTGCACAGCCTCACCAGCGTCACCTAGTCCGTACCTTGGGTCTTCTAGATGTTGTCATGATTGGTATAGCTGGCATGATTGGCGGGGCTATTTTTGTTCTTGTCGGCCCAGCAATAGGTCTTGCAGGAAGTGCTGTTATTATTGCCTTTATTATTAACGGAATAATCACACTTTTCACGGCTATGGGTTATGCGGAATTGGGTTCTGCTATGCCGGAGGCTGGTGGCGGCTATCTTTGGGTTAGAGAAGGACTGCCACGACCTAATGCTTTTATAAGCGGTTGGATGGCTTGGTTTGCTCATATAGTTGCTGGTAGTTTGTATGCTGTAGGATACGGTTCTTTTCAGTTTAGTTTATTAGAGATGTCAGGTATTATTGGAGACCAACCTCTACTAGGAATTATTCCTTTAGATAAACTGATAGCTGTTGCATCAATAGCTGCTTTTACTTATGTTAATGTCAAAGGAGCATCTGAGACTAGTAAACTTGGGATTATAGTTACTGTCATTCAGCTTGGAACAATTTTTGCATTAATATCTGCTGGCTTTATGACTATAAGTAATAGCCCTGATTGGAATTCTAATATCCTCAGTAACTTTGCTCCTATAGGAATAGGTGGAATTGTTGCTGCTATGGGACTGACATTCATTGCCTTTGAAGGTTATGAAATAATAGTCCAGACCGGAGAGGAAATAAAGAATCCAAAGAAGAATATACCAAGAGCAATCTTCATTTCATTAACTCTTGTTGTGTTATTGTATTGTCTTGTCGCATTTGTCTCCATCGGTGCAATTTTTCCTCAAAATATTGGTGATATTCCTGCATGGAAATTCATAGGTCAAAATGGTGATTTAGGGATAAGTAAGGCTGCTGAGTTATTCTTACCCTATGGCTTTTTTATCATTCTTATTGGTGGTATAGTTTCCAGTTTAGCTGCATTGAATGCTACTACTTACTCATCAGCCAGAGTCGCATTTGCTATGGGTAGACATTATAATCTACCATATCAATTAAGCAAAATTCATCATAAATTCAAAACTCCATACGTTGCTACGATAATATCGGCTATATTAATGGCTGTTGTGGCCTATGCATTACCATTAGGCCAAATTGCACTTGCCGCCGGTGTCATATTCTTGCTCTTATTTTCACAAGTAAACATTTCTGTCATTACTATAAGAAAGATGTATGGAGATAAGCTTCATTATGGATTTAAGACTCCATTTTTTCCCTTTGTACCTATCATCGGCGTCTTTCTGAACATAGGACTTGCAATTTATCTTCTAATTACTGAGCCCTTCAGTTGGGTTATTAGCGCATTATGGATTGCAATAGGTTTTGCTGTATATAGAATTCATACTTTCAGAAAAGAAATTGATCATTATGCGCCAATAATAACCAGTGAAGGTGATCTTACAAGAAAAGATTTTCGGATTTTAATTCCTTATACTCCAGAGAATCCTGATAGATTAACAAAATATGCAATCAGGGTTGCAAAGGAAAATCATGGAGAAATTAACATATTGAGAGTTATTACAGTGCCACATCAAACACCACTTTCTGCAGGAATCGCATTTACAGAATCTGCAGCGAGAGCTTTTGAGCCATTAGAAAAAATAATAGACAAAGAAAACATACTAAATCATTATTTTGTAAGGATTTCCCATGATCCAACTGAGGCTATATTGTCAACAATTGAGGAGCAGCGCATCGATCTTTTAATTACAGACTATGAAACGTTAAGGAGAAACAAGGCATTACAGACGCTTTTAACATGCGATATACTTGCTGTTTTGACAGGTGGAGGTAGTGATGAAGAACTCATACTTGAAGAATCTATTGCAAAAGAAGAAAAAAGAGAAGAAGCAAATTCTATATCTGAAAGAAATAGGAAGAATATGGTTGTTCTGTACGATGGAGGAGATCATTCAGATATGGTATTGAAGACAGCTAGTTGGCTAGAGCATTCTGGAAGGTTCAAGGTAATTGTACTGTCTATAAAGAAGAAAGAAGAACGAGAACATATAGGCTACAGCAAAATTGATAACGAAGATATAAAGAATAAAAAAGAACGAGAAAAAGAGCAGCATGTGCAGTATTTGGAGCAGATCGGTGTCGAGTTCCACGAAGTTTTTGTATCAGAGAAGACACAAAATAATAGTGAAAAGTTCGCAAAGTTGATTTTATCTTCAGTTAATGCTTCTCAGCCAGATCTAGTAATAATGGGGAAAAGAGTTGGTAAATTTAATGTATTTGATAATCAACATTTTGTCTCCATGCTAGATGGGCTTAATTGCCCATCTATTGTTGCAAGAAGTTTTGTCATTCCCGGTGTAAGTAGGATAAAATCTGCTCTACTGAGGGCTATTCATAGATAATAAAGGTAATTTTATTGTCTTAAGGAAGAATTGATAGATCACAAATAAAAGCAAACAAATTCAATAACTGTATTTCATTTTCCCTTTTCAGGATGACACTATTAAAAATTGACTTATAATGTGATTTGTCATAATTTTTGTAACTTTTGTCTTGTTATTTCTCGATTCATTTAATCCATCAAATGATATTATCCAAAAGCAATCATTTACAAATGTATTATTAGTCTATTGAGTACGTATACTTTATGCTTAATTCCAACAATCATCCTACCAATAGTAGTGTCAGGAAAACTGTTACCATGACATTTAGAATAGATGAAAGCATTATGAATAAGTTACGTAATGAATCAGAACAACGAGAAGTTAGTCTAAATACACTGGTTAATCAGATTCTAAAAAGATTTGTGGAATGGGGCGTATTTGAGAACAAGGTTGGAATAATACCTATGCCAAAACCAATAGTAGTTGAACTTTTTGAAAACATGAGTGAAGATGAAATAATTGATATGGCTAAACGCGTCGGCAAAAATGTAGTAAAAGATATTGCACTATTTATGAAGCATGAAATAAATGTAGATTCTTTTTTGGAATGGTTTGAAACTCGTATGAAGGTTTCCTCTTTAGAAATAAGTCACAAAAAAAATAATCATCACTCATATATTATGAAACATGATCTTGGAAAGAATTGGTCATTGTATCATAAGGCACTATTAGAATCGATCTTTAACGATATGCTAGGAAAACGTATAGATGTTATTATATCGCCCTCAACACTTCATTTTACATTTATAGAATAGTATGATAACTACAATTCAATTAAATTCATTCCCACAGTAATCTCCTTTATTACAATACCAGATTGTCGAGTAGAAAGACATCAATATCGATATAGAACGTATGTCATAAACCAAACAGTGTTGCAATTTCTATAAGTTTATAATTTCCCACAATTTCATCGAAGAGACATAGATCAATCATCATCGATTCACTTCAATATTGAAACATAAAGATAAGAAATTTCCTGTTAAAACACTGTTGGTTCAGATTATCAGTTAACTTATCCTATTACCAAAAAATTAAGGAAGTACTAATTAAGAGAAGAATTCTTCTCATTCTTGTGCGCCTTTATTACGTTCGTGAAGTTCTTCTTTTAGTTCTCAAAGGATATCCGCAGCAAGGACACCTGTTCCCTTCATATTTAATATATATAGAACATTCAGTACATCTTTTGAATCCCTTTTTATATGCAGAGTACATTCCACCCCTTATGCTTTGATAACGATAACAAACACCTTTGCAACCAATAGGCAACGATTTTTATAAGATATCCTTAAAAATAGATTATAGGTTTCTAATGCAATTAATTGCAAATACCTACTCCAACAAGAAGATATAAAGCGGAAGACATAGAAAAAGAACAAGAACACAAAGAACAGTAGTCATCATAGCAATTGTAGTTGATGTTGGATGCCAAAGCGTTGAACTAGTATGTTAGAAAATTTCATTCATATTTTCCTGCTAGACACAAGATAAAGTGTGACTGGTTCTTCATATTCTTCTTTTATCCAGAGCAATTCAAAGCCTCCTTCTGTTGTCAAATCTTGTAGCTCCTTTTCTGTAAAGAATCGTATTTAAAAAGCCATTTATATCATAAATTCCTTTATCTATCTCTCTACCTTTGCCATAGGATTTGTCATTGTGGTTTCTGACAGAAAAGAAGTTCAAACCTTTTGGCTTTAGTACTCTTCTTATTTCTGAAAATATAAAATGAAGATCGTCTAGTGAAAACTTCATGTTAAGGAGCATGTGTGAATATACCGCATTAAAATTGCCATCTGGAAATGGAAGCGGGTTCTTGACATCAAAGATTTGTGGTTTTATTGGTAGCCTTTTTTCCTTTGCTACCTTATCTAGTATCTCAACGGCAGCTACAGAATAGTCTAATGCTTCTACTTCAATTCCATTTGATGCAAAAAATGTTGTATCTCTACCATGGCCTGCTCCTAGTTCCAATACTTTAGATGTATTGTTTGCTTTCATATGATTAAAACAAAGTAATGCAAAGTTGCTAGGCTCCTCTCCAAAGAAAGTGCTGTCTGATTTGTAGACTTTATTCCAGACTTCACTCATTGCTATGGTACATCCTTCGTTTCCTTTCTCACTTGTTTTCTATAAAGCTTCACGTGTAACTGACTGGTAATATTGGCACAATAACTAATCAAATACATTTATACTTAAATAATTAAAATTATACTAAGAATAAATGAAACAGCATCACTTAATTGACATATTCTCTGCAAATTTTACACAAGCATGAAAGCCTTTAGCACAAGAACATTATCAATCAGGCTTAAAGACTTGGAAAAGAGTGGAATATTGGAAAGACAGACAGAGATAGACCTTCTGAATCTGTTCCTTCTTATATAATTTTCTAGAGGGATTATAAGGATCTGATTATGTTCTTAATTAGTATATTATCTTATGATAGATATTCACGTCGTTAAAAAAGTATCCATTAAACTATCACGGTTATTGATATTATTATTAATATTAGTCACAATCTTTGCTAGTTTGTCAAATACTACAATTGCAATTGCTGCTTGCGAATAAAAATGAAGATGCAGATAATGACTATACTTTATGTCTTTTTTCTGTTATTAATTGTGTAAAAGATTCGTCACTGCTGCAGAAAATAGAAGAATCAGAATTAGCTGATGAACTATTCATAAATTCAGTCATAGACCAAGTTAACTATACTAAACTTGAAAAATGGGTAGATGATCTATCATCTTTTCATACTCGACATACCAAATCAGGATATATTGAAGATGCTGCGTATTGGCTCAAAAATGAGCTCCAAAGTATATGCGAAGGTAAGGTTTACTTTCACAATTTTACTCAAACAGACCAAGGAACAGATTATCATTTGAAAAATATCGTTTGTGATAAGAAAGGTTTAGCAGCAGACAACCTTATCATAATTTCAGCACACTATGATAGTAGAATGCAAGATATTAATTATACCAACGGCCGTGCTCCAGGAGCTGATGATAATGCCAGTGGTGTATCTGCAATCTTAGAACTAGCACGGATCCTTTCTCAAATTGATTTGAAAAATAACATTCAATTTGTGTTATTTTCAGGTGAAGAACAAGGTCAATGGGGATCAAAAAACTATGTTAAATACCTACATGATAACAACGTAAAGATAGATCTAGTGATTAACGCAGATATGATTGGCTATCCTTCCCAAGGATCAAATAAAGTCAACATAGAGTACGACTGGGGAAATAAGGTTCCAACAAATGACATATCTTCATATATTGTTGGAATATTCATGAAACAGATTGCCTTAGAATACGCAAAACTAAATGCTACACTGACGATTCTTAGCAATAGTGATTACCGCCCTTTTGAAGCTCTTGGTTATACAGTTATAGGAGTACATGACGGAGGCGCAGAACAAAATCCTAATTACCATAGTACATCTGATACTCCAGATACTCTTGATTTAAAATATTTGACTTCAATAACAAAGCTGTTATTGGCTACGATTTTAGAATTGGATGAATTCAGTCATTAGTCAAAATTGCAGTTACAATGAGAATAACTTTATTCATGTCAAACGTAAAACCATTTATAGTTTTAAATTACTTTTTTCCAAATATAACAACTTATGAATGATAACTTCTACTCAAACAAATATAATACCTCGACCATATCATGAAACCAATACTCTAGATAGAAAAATTAACAAATGATCATATTTTAAGGATCAGAATAAGTAATAACAATAATGACAGAAATGTCAAAGGGAGAAATTAAGAAGTTTCTTATGCAAGGGACCTTAACAGGAAAACTTGCTACAGTAAAAAATGATGGAAGTTCTCATGTTGTTCCAATTTGGTTTACAGTAGACACTGGTAATAGTGGTAGAAAGGGAGATATCATTTTTACTACAAGCAGTACGTCACTCAAAGCAAGAAATATTCAACGTGATAACAGAGTAAGTATTTGTGTTGATGATCAAATGCCGCCATTTTCCTTCGTAACAGTATATGGCATTGCAGAAATAAAGGAGTATAAACAAAATGACCTCTTTAAGTGGGCAACAATAATAGCAGAACGATATATGGGAAAAAGAAATGCAGAAGCCTACGGTAGAAGGAACAGTATCGAAGGCGAAGTGCTTGTACGAGTAAAACCAACAAAAATTATTGCAGAAAAAAATATAGCTGGTTGGGATTGATGATTAGTTTATAGAGGCGGATTGATGGCTATGCTGGGTATTTTTGATAAATTGAAAAAGAAATCTTCTATTTTTAACGACTAAAATGCAGGAATATATCTGATTTGCGGAGATACATTACTATGAAGGGGAGAGGAAGTGAAATGTTAGATAATGATGTTGTATAGTTTGGATTACTTTGCATCATATTACCAATAGGAATAGTCAAAAATAAAAATATACAAAAACGTAGTAGAAGAATAACAGAAAATATGATGATAAAAGCTTTGGTTAGAATGAGTTCCATCTCTAGCCTAGAAAGTATTAATCAGTTATGCAATTATAATATGGTCCACAAATACTTAGAATATTTTCATATAAAGAGAGTATGTATCATCCATAGGCAATTATATGACGGGCTTTACATTACTATGGTAAAAGAGCAGAGCAGGATTAATCTAATTATAATATACACTATTGCTGTTGTAGGTCGAGCATCACGTTTGTCATCTAACTTAAAAGGAATTTAGAATCTGATATAAGATATACCTTTAAAAACTTCTGCATTCTATGCTGTATGTAAGCATATAATCTTAATGTGATTTGAGAAATTGGCACAATTTTATGTTTATCTTATAATGGCATGTCTATGACGAGACAGGAGAATTTTTATTGTAAATCAAGAAAGATATTCCAATGAAATATCATCTGTTAGGTAAGAGTGGGTTGAGAGTTTCTGAACTATGCCTGGGGGCTATGACATTCGGTGAAGAATGGGGATGGGGAGCATCAAAAGATGAATCTCGCAAAATATTTGATGCTTATGTAAATGCTGGCGGAAATTTTATTGATACTGCTAATAAGTATACTGAAGGCACAAGCGAGAAATATATTGGTGAATTTATTTCCTCTAATAGAGAACAATTTGTTTTAGCAACTAAATACACATCGAATATGCGTAGAGGAGATCCTAACGCTGGTGGAAATCATCGTAGAGTCTAGTTCAATCTTTGGAAGGAAGCTTAAAAAGACTGAATACAGATTATATAGACTTGTACTGGGTTCACGCATGGGATCCATTGACACCGGTCGAAGAGCTAATGCGTGCATTAGATGATATGATAAGGAAAGGTAAAATTCTTTATGCTGGAATCTCAGATGCCCCTGCTTGGCTGATCTCTCAAGCAAACACTTTAGCAGATCTAAGAGGTTGGACGCCATTTACAGGTTTGCAGGTTGAATATAGTTTACTCCAAAGGACAGCAGAACGTGACCTTCTACCTATGGCTAATGCTTTAGATATTGGAGTAACTGCTTGGTCACCGCTAGCCGGTGGTCTTCTTACGGGAAAATATTACAACAAGAAAAATGAAACTGAGGTGCGTCAGAAACAAGAACAAAATGCATAAGAACAAGGAAGACTAATTGTCGTCAGCTCTAGGTCTGGTGATTCTGTTAATATTGTATTCAAAGACAAAGATATGCTAATAATAGAAGAGGTCAGCAAGATAGCTAATGAAATTGGATGTACGCCCGGGCAGACTGCATTAAACTGGATTAGGCAACAACAAAAGGGAAGAAATAGAATAATTCCAATTGTTGGCGCAAGAAATGCATATCAAATAAAGGAGAATTTAGAATGTCTAAATTTTCAATTAACCAAGGCGCAGCTAACAAGATTAGATGATATAAGTAATATAGAGCTCGGTTTTCCTCATGATTTCTTGGATTCTGAAATTATAAGGGACATAATCTATGGTGGGACTTTTGCTTCTATACATAATCATAGGAGTTAATGTAGATCTTCTATTATATGCTCGTCTTAGATAGCTAGTTTGTGCTTTCTTAGCATAGATCTATATTCTATCATTATTTAGAGCAATCCAGAGTTATTATACTAACTTCTTCAAATTCTATTTATTGTATTGGCTTTTACAGACAAGCATATTTCATTTATTATTATCATGAATATAATTACAGGAGCAAAGACTCTCATTATCACTCATCAATGATAGAATAGAGAAAAATTCCGATCAATCTTAATACTAAGAAAGTGAATGATAGGTACATATGATTATACAACAATGTGATATATGTAACAAAAAAGGAAAGAGCGTTTATTGTGATAGTTGTACTAAAGTAGCCGACTATTTTGATGTTTACAGATATATTGACCGTCATTCCAACAATATGGAATTAGTAGGTACGATCAAAGCTTATACTTGGCATCAATCTTTGGAATACATTAAAGATACCCTCTTTACAGATTATGAGAAAAAGGATCTTACTATAAACTGTGAAAAAGAATTTGCATTTGTGGAAAAATCTAAACCTATGATTAGTAATAAAAAGCAAAGAATTGCAGATGAGCATAATAATAAAGATGAGGATAATAATAATAAAGATGATATAGTATCCGATGAAGAATCGATGGGTTATAAAATATATTTGAGTAAAGAAAATAAGATAAATGAACCTTTATTAGTTGAGGGAAAAAATAACTTTCGCGATTTGACTATTCCGGCAAATGAGACAGCAGCGACTGTGGTGGAGCCAACAGCAATAAACAAGATAACACCTATTACACCTACAATGATTACTAGATCAACATCAGCACTACCAAAAAATATATCAACTGAAAAAACAAATGATGCTACCAAAACGAATATTTAATTGCAATTTTACAACGTATAGCAGGTTATTATTACTAAGAAAATTAATACGCAAAAGATGATAATAAAAGAAATATTCAAATTAACATTATCCATCAAGGCAAATTAATCAAACTTGACCCTAGTGAATTGTTATTATACAACTTGATGTATTTTACTTTTACAGTATCATAATAATAAAGATTTTTAATTCTAGTGAATTTAGAGGAAGTTGATGAAAATAACAAAAAGGATTTTTGATCGATACAAAAATGTATGAGCTTCGTACAAAAGACCAAAATCTAAACATTGTCAAGTTCGACAACTTTTCATTTGATATGTTAAACTGCACTTGTTTCAAAGACGGTAGTGACATTAGAGATAATGATTCTATAAAAATGTAATATAACATAAATGTATATTATTCTATTATGATTGCTGATATATTTATTAGTGGGGTGCATCAAGTAAGGATAACGATAAGCTTGATCAGCTTCGATAAGATCAGATAAAGTTGTTTGGCAATAAAAACAAGATAATAACAAAAACAAAGAAAAGTCATAGGAATACTAAACTAATATTACATTGCAATTCATTAGATGAAGGTACGACTGCATTTATGCAGTGGTTAAGTTCTGAGGACAAATTATCTACAAATAATCCTATTATTTTAAAGGAGTTTGTCAATAATAAATATGCTATACTATATGATAATAACCTTGCCGATGATGTAATAGTTGAAACACATGATGGAATACCACAATGTAAGAGTTGTCATACAGATGACTGTGCACATGTTGGATTCACAATATGTATTGAGCAGAAATATGACCGTGAGGGGACACTTGATTAGAGGCTGAGATATCTACTAGCTATTATCGTTTGATTCCTTTTTACTAAATTTATTGTTTATTTGCAATATGTCTTTACTTTTTAGATGTGATATACAGCTTCACTTCTCACCACACATGTTGGAATTCATGGAGAAAATTCGTTAGTCATATATGCCTTATTCTGCGAAGAAACATGTTGAAGTTGCTAAGTTTTATTATCTGATAGTCAAGTGCTCTGGTGTTAGATAATATGGCCTACCTGATTGCTCACAGTCTATTATTGAGAATTGTGAAATCAGTCTAAAACTTTTGCTCACATCATAATTTCTTTTACTTTCTGAGATAATGTTATTATTAGCTTGGGGGAGTTTGATTTCATTATATCTCAGGCCACCCTTTTGTACGGCCTTATTGTGAAGTATATCACAGATTTTTACCTTCTCTTCAAAATCATACATTGTCTGTCTACAGCCAGGAAAAGCGCAAGTGTTGCTAGAGGCGAAACACAATTTTTTTTCTTTCTAGTGTGTCATAAGACTGAGTCAAAGG
>CAVTCE010000017.1:0-84027 GCA_963733025.1 uncultured Nitrososphaeraceae archaeon
TATTAATTTTAATCCGCGCGTTTGTGGTTGGATCCACTTTGACTCCAAGAATTGTGCGTCGGATCCCTCCAATATCAATCATTGCGGGCGGTCTGGCAGTTCGGCAGTTGGATTCGGATTGCTCATGCAGATTGACGCATCGACGTCATTCCTTTTTCTAGTTACAGGATTGGTCATCTCATCTTTAGGCCTTGCTCCTGTGTTCATACTGACAACCGACCTTGTTGTAGGATCCGCTCCACCAAAGCGTGCTGGAGCGGCATCGGCAATTTCGGAAACGACCGGAGAACTTGGGGGAGCCCTTGGCATAGCTGTCTTGGGCAGCATAGGCACAACTATATGCCGCACAGAATTGGCCAGGAATATCCCAGCCGGCATCCCGCCTGAGGCGCAGGAGGTTGCACTCGAAAGTCTGGGTGGCGCCGTAAGTCTGGTAGGACAGCTTCCCGGCAGCTTAGGCTCAATGCTCCTTGACATCGCTCTTGGCTCCTTTATACAGGGTTTGCAGTTTACGGTGATCATTAGCGCCGCAGTGCCGCAGTCGCCGCCGCGCTAGTCTTTGTCACGTTGCGAAACGTGCAAATGGATTCCGAGCAAAATTAGAAAGCAATCTTGCAAATAGCGGCGGCATTACTTGACTGCCTCTTTAGAGGACTAGATACCTTCATCGATGCACAATACGACATGTTTTGCAAAGATATTTTATCTAACTGAAATAACTTTTGTTGTACAAATTGATTTTTCCATCTAGAAAATGGCTTTTTCAATATTATTTTTACATTCTATTAGTAATTTTCAGCTTCATTTTTTTATTCATAAATTCATTCATCATGTGTTTATTCTATAATTAAGTTCCACAAGGTCTTCTTCATATTGTTTAGTCTTAATCAAGGTAAGCTCTGTATATTTACCAATATTATCAAACAATCGTTTTCCACTGCCTAGAAGAGTTGGAGTAATGCCAATGCTTATCTCATCTATTAAACCCAATTTCAGGTACTGTTGTGCAATATTTGCCCCACCGAATATCCATACGTTTTTATCTCCAGCTTTTGACTTTGCCTGTCTATGAGCTGCTTCTATACCTTCGGTCACAAAAATGAACTCTGCACCTTTATTTATTGATACAGGTTGATCATGGGAAACTACAAATATTGGCACTCCGTAATTAAATTGACTAAACCATTTCTGTTCAACTCCAATATCATAAGAACGTCGACCCATAATTATTGCACCAACCCTGCTCAAAAATTCTTTTAATCCAAAATCGACATTATTGTATCGATTTAACCATTCGACCTCATCATTCGGTCCGGCAACATATCCATCTAAGGATGTTGCTATGTACAAAAGTGTTTTTGCCATGTTTTATCATCTATTTCTTTACTCACTGAAACATATAGCTTTCAACTTTGATATAATTACATTATTACTGAAACAGAACGGAACTATCTAATATGTTACTAATTTAAATTATATTAACAAATCTAGAATGAACATCAGTCAGAAATAAAGTGAAAGAGATTAATAAAATTACTAAAATAAGATAAAAAGCTGTTATTTGAAAAACTCAAGTATATGTTTTGTCAGAAAATTTGTTCTTTCTTCTGGGATGAAGTGTCCTGTATTTGGTAACGTTATTCCTGTAACATTGTCTGCAACCTTTTGAAATGATAGAATACATTTAGACTTAATTAATTTGAAATTACACTACGACGAATGAATGAAACAGTATTATTTAATTGAGATATTCTCTGCAAATTGTCCTCTTTGCAAACATATTACAGATGACGTTCAAATAGGCAAGTGCGAAGGTTGTAATCAGATAATATATGATATGACAAAAGAAATTAAAGTAAGATGAGAGACAACAAGGTCAAGGTTTGTTTTTTTAACAGCTAGTGAATACACTGAGTATGAAGAATTTTTAAAAGAAGATCATAAAGTAACTGTGAAATGTTTTGCTCGTAAGCCACTACCAATAGGTGACTTGGCTAAAATAGTAAAAGAACAATTAAAAGAAGGATAATACGATTATCAAATAGATTGATTTGATGTTCTCTTAACTATTATTATTATCACCAGCGGAACTATTAACAGATTCTAGAATATGCCCAATTATCTCAGTCTTGCTTCTATATCGAAGCCTATAGTTATAATCATTATATCAAATATTGTACTGTCTATGTATGATGACTACAAGTATTAGAACAATGCGAACAGTTCAATACTTTAAAGATAGAACAGAATGTTTTGATGATTATTTTCCATGTAGAAAAATTAATTGTAATAGACTACATGTTCATTATTGGTTGAAAATGTACATATTTTATTTACATATGAATATGGATAGAATGAGATTTATGAAATTCCTGTTAATTGAAGGAGGTTAAGTTAACAGGGACTATTTTGTAAACCAATACTTTAAATTTCTTATTAATATTTTTTATAGTAAAATGAAGGCAGCAGTATATCATGAACATAATAAAGATCCACAAAAAGTCGTAAAAATAGAAGAGATAGAGATTCCTAAAATTAAGCATAACCAAGTTCTTATAAAAGTTGAAGCAGCATCTTATAATTACAATGATCTTTGGGGAATATGGGGAGATCCAATTAAGATTCCTCTTCCTCACATTTCTGGAAGCGATATTTCCGGAACAGTAGTAGATGTTGGAGAAAATGTTTTAGATATAAAAAAAGGAGACAGAATAGTAGCACATCCTAATCTAACCTGTAGAATATGTAAGGATTGTACTTCTGGCAAAGAATATGATTGTCGCCAAAGACAAGTATGGGGTTTTCAAACTGGTCCTTTATGGGGAGGATTTGCTCAATATACATATTTACCAGAAGTCAATGTTATAAAAATCCCAGATAATCTTTCTTTTCAAGAAGCAGCGGCTATTTCTATGGTTGGAATGACAGCCTGGCACATGTTAGTTACTAGAGCTAATATTCAACCAGGACAAACTGTTTTGATTATGGGAGGAGGAAGTGGTATGGGAATAGCAGGTATTCAAATTGCAAAGTTGTTCAATTGTGATATTATTGCAACAGCTGGTAATCAAGAAAAAATGGATAAATGTCTTGAATTAGGTGCTGATCATGTTGTAAATCATAGAGAATCAGATTGGTACAAGAAAGTTAGAAATTTAACAGCAAATAATAATCACGGAGAAGGTGTAGATATTATTTTTGAACATATTGGAAAGTCTGTATTTGCACAAGAAGTTAGTCTCTTAAACATGGGAGGCACCTTAGTATCTACCTGGAGCTACAACTGGATATGACTCGAAACTAGACTTGAGATATCTCTTCTTTAGAGGTCTAAATCTTATTGGAGCTACCCAAGGAACGAAGGCAGGATTAGAAGAAGTAATTAAATGGACAAGTAAAGGAAAAATAAAAGCAATAATAGATACGATTTATCCATTTGAAGATATGGTGATGGGTCACATAAAAATGATGGAATCACAATTGTTTGGGAAGTTAGTTACTACTCCACAAAAATTATAAAGTTAGTTAAAAATAGAATATAGCATTAACCATATATTATCAAGCAAGTATTGAAAGTCCAAATTATAGAATATAAAATGACTCAAATAAAAAAGAGGTACTTCTTTAGTTATATTATATGTAATTGGCCCCACTTTATCGAGGGATTCAAATCCAAAATATTATTGAAAAGTGTTGGACCTATATTTTTATAGTAGGACCAAAATTTAGGTCAAATTTGTTTCACATCCCAATGGCCCCACATTGATAGCACTATTTTTGGGATTCTGAAATATAAAAAGTGAAAACAGATATTGGAAATCAAGAATCCAATAGTAATTTCGAAGTAAAGGAGAACCTCCCGAAACTAAAGGGCTCAGCTGCTTGATAATTAAAATAGTATATTTTTTTGAATACGAATCACGTTATTATTTTTTTCTTTGGAAAATCATGTAATTCATTAAATGAACACCTCAAGCAATTCCTTGGTTCATTACTACTACTCAGATAGGAAATGTAAAAACATTTAGAGCATTGTAATCGAGAAAGTCTACTTGTCAGTTCCAAAGAATTCTCGAACTTTTTTAGTACTTGGCATGAAATTAATTTTTCAACTACAGCATTTACCATATCATTCATATGCTGCGAAGTATAATTTCTATACCTCAAATACAAACCAATCATTTCCTGTGCAAGTGACTCTTTTTTGAATTGTTGTATGCCTTGATTCGATTGCCGAAACAAATGATCACGCAAATACCATTCAAATTCCTTAATTTCTATATTTTGCAATGGATGATACCAAAATAACTAATAACTTTTGTCTCATAAAAATATGCTCTCTACTCTGTATGCTTATTTTTTCTTTATACGTATACAAACGATCGGATATGGCAATCTAGTAATAAATTATTGAAATGTTAATTAAGGATACTATTGAACCCCTTCTACATGCAGGGAACTAATTCCTCTGGACCTGCTAACAATATGCGTTCCCATGCTAGTTAGAAACATAAAATATTGTATCTTATACAAGGATCCATATGTTAATGCTACTAAAATTAACTATGACAGTCAAAAAATTACGTCTACTATACCAACTCAATAAACTCCTTGTTTAGTATTAGTGACTGACTTTCAATTCTTGCAGTTACGAAATTCAGTACACTCCATATATCAGAGACTTTGGTCAGAATTCATCTCCCAGCCGAAGACTATCATTAGTGTAATAATGCTAATATCTGTCATGAACTTAATCAAACTTTAGTATATGACTACGGATGCATTTACACCAAAGGTAAAATTAGAACATGTTATTTCTTTTAGCGATGCTGTTTTTGCATTTGCAATAACTCTTATGGCTATTTCAATAGAAATACCTGATTTACCTACAAATTTAACACAATCTCAATTAGTTGGCAAATTGTATGAGATGTATCCACAAGTTGAAAGCTACCTTATCAGCTTTGCAATAATTGCCATCTTCTGGATTTCTTACCATCAAGTCTTCAATCATATTATGGGATTGCCTATCCAGATGGTTTATCTTAATTTACTATTTCTTATGCTTATAACTCTCTTATCTTTGTCTACATCACTTGTAATAAACTATGGTTCATATCACATCCCATACATTATTTATTGTACCATTGTCATAATGACAAGTTCATTACTTGCAGTTATATGGTGGTATGCAACAAGAGATCGCAAATTAATAAACAAAAATATTCATCCACTTTTTGTGAAAGGTGTTATGGTAAATCTTCTTTCACTTCCTGCAGTATTTTCTCTATCAATTTTTGTATCATTCATGAATTTAAATATTGCACAGTACATTTGGTTGGGAATTGTACCATTGAGCTTTATTATTAGAAAAAAATATAAACATTGATTATATTACTCCACAGTCGGACTCGAATGAATTTTGATACAAATCCCTCTGAGCCCGATTTTTGAACTATTTTCATTCGAATCCATTTCATTCAACGACAATTTGTTTATCCTCAATATCCTCAGAATTGGAATATTAAGAGCCTTTGTCAAACTAACAATTATGATTTATCTGTAGATCTAAGATTATTATTTGATTCGTATTTTTGACCTAATGAATCCTAATGAATGAATGAGAATGATGATAATAGATACAATTAATTGATAAAATTGATCATATTTTACAAATTCAAATTCAAAGACAAAAATCTGAAAAAGAGGCTGTAGCAGCATATATAGAGAATTGCACCTGGAATAGTAGATCTAGGATAGACTTCTTTAAATTATAGATACTATTAATTTTTGATGTACAACGAATAAAAATAAATGATGCTATCAGCATGTATTCAGTTTACTTCAATACTCTTAGTTGGACAACTGTCGATTAGAAAATCTTTATTAAAATACTAATCTGTCCTCCACGAAACCAAAATGTATTCATCAAAAGTGTCTATAATAAATATGAAATAAATAGGCATGAATTTGAGAATTAAAAGGTTGTTACCTAGTTCGCGCCAACCAATATGTGATTTAATTGAGAGATACAACAATAATAAAGATAGAACGGCCAAGTTATCAAGATAAGTTATTTTATATTTTATTAAGAACAATAAAACTGGAGAACATGTGAATAACAATGGGGAACTTTATCTACTTTTTGTGTACTAAGCGAAAATAAATCAAATTTGCTTCACCTTCAACGAAGCCGTTAATCATCTGGATTATCTGGTTCTTCAAATATTAGATCGTTAGAGGAGGTAATGGTGTAGTAATTGGCGATGAAACTTTCAACTATCTTAAACAATACAGATAATTTATCAAACTAGAATAATATTCATTGCTAAAGGAATTTCAATATATGAAGTTAATGGACTGCCTGAAAATTGCCGAAATCAGAATCTATAGACATCAAATTATGAAGTTCCATAGTTCTGATGTTACCGATTATAAAATTAAAAGAAATAGATAATTATTTCTTTTCGTGGTACCAAAACAAAACTATTGATCCTTTGACGGAAAACTAGTTGAATTTATTTAGCCTGAAATACCACATCACCAATGCCTTTGGGATTATTACGTAATTTGTAAAATTTGTCTATATTTATTTGAAAAGGATTTGAGGTATTTTCACAGGGAAGGTCTACCTCTAACCTTTGAGCATTGGTTCTCATATTTCCAATAGTGGTTTTAAACCAGTGGTTTTACAAACCCCATGCCCACTATAAGGTTCATAGTTCTATCTGGGGTTATGTTAAAGTTAACAAATTCACTTAACTGTCATGGTATCATTGCAGTTAAATATTTTCTGATAAATATTTCTTAGATGGGTTCTGGTACTCCGGGATCTGTTTTATCAGTAGTTTGATTATCTGTTGTTTGATTTGTTTGATTTTCTCTTGTCATTGTGCTATTTTGCATGCTTTCCATCGTTCCTTTGGGATTGTATATATCTGAGGTGAAAGCTTCTGTTCCTTTATAAAGGAATGGTATTAATATCAATTCCAAAACAAATGACAGCAGAGCTGCCATTAACATCTTGTTCATGATGTCGTACTTTTTCATCTTGAATGCATACTGATGCATATTTTATAAATGATCTTGTTAGTCAATATTATCCAGACGAAGGTAAGCAAGGATTGAAGAAATCTTCTACTTGATCACTATTTATATTTTGAAACTTTATCAATTAATTTTCTAATCATTTTTTCTGCTGAAATATCAATCCATAAACAGTGATTCAGTCATAGAGCTGGATTGGCCTTTATAGTTGAATGCTCTAGTGTTCTCTTTTCATTTTCTGTTGTGCATACCTCTTACGGTGAGTTTTCGTTTCTTTTCTGTTGCAATGATACTTCTAATAGCTTTCTTGTTTGTTCAATACCATATACAGGTAGGCTTTTTGAATCAAGAAGGCCTATTTGAGCCAAGAGTGATGCTTGATCCCAATAGATATGTTCATGTGCTATCTTATCACCATCAAACTTCATGACCACAACAAGTGGTATCTCTACATATTTACCCGTTGGTGGTATCCCAGGAAACATGATTTTGATTTCTCTATTATGTGTAAAACTTATAATTAGCTCATCTACGACCTGATCTTTACCTACAGTACCAGAGACGCGTACAATCTTTGTGTCATCAGGCATTTTACCAACAAAATCGTTCTTATAGAAATTGTAGACTCCTTTGTAACCTATTCCTCCAGTTAATGTTGGTACATGGTGTACATATGGCTCTTTAACCATTGTCTTCATTGTTTTGTCTACATCATGATCTTCGAATTCGCACTTTACATGTTTGTCAAATATTGCTCCCAAGTTAGGATAGTCTAGTTCATTGTTTTGCTTTGGATTATTGCTCATAATATCCTCATTTGATGCCTCCATCTTCTTATCACTAGATATACAGAGAGTTCTTTATCTTTTTTTGTGATAAAGATAGAAAATTACAGAAAAGACAAAGTCCAAAAAGGGAGAAATGAAACCAGATAACAAAGCAGAGCGCCTAGTGGTCATCCATTCATTGGAACACATTGCGCTTTGTACGCTACTTCTATTTTTACTCCTTTTTCCATAATGTCCTCAAACATCCGCGTACTGTAATAAGTTCTCTGAATGGTTATGCTCTTCACTATTGGCGCCGATATCGCTGACGATTGTGTTACCGCTAAGAGGAATGATACAACAAAGTTACATTCTTCTCCGTACTCATATATATATATATAAAATTATCTAAGACGACATTTATATCTAAAAATATTGGATTAAGCTATTCATTTTGATTCTCTACCATGTAATTGTAAAGTGATCAAATTGAGGTGTTTTACGAAGGAATCCTGTTTAGAAGGAAACAGGCGAAATCAGGCAGCAAAAATTGGTATCAATGGTATCATGAAATGAAAGTGTTATAAACATTGATCATTTAACATGTAGGGCAAAAAAAATTGACAATAAGTGAAGAAAGAAAAAAAGGGTTATCGATCTTTACTATAATCAGGGAAAGACAACGCGTGAAATTGCAAAGATAGAGATGATGTCAATTCGTGATATATCTGCTATCTTAAAGGAGGAAGAATCAAGACGACAAAAATATAAACACCAGCAACAACAAGGAGAGGTATCTTCTAAAGCTTACGAACTATTTTCTGAAGGTAAGGGTCCTGTAGAAGTGGCCGTTACATTAAACCTAAGAGAACCAGAGGCAACCAAATTGTACAGAGAATATTGGAAGCTAAGGGGACTGGATAAACTCAATACAATATACAAAGAGACAGATGGCAAAATATGGCCTTTTTGGAAATTATACCGGCTGATGAAGGAAAAAGGCATGAGTAGAAAGCAAGTAGTTAATGCTGTAGATACTGCTATTCATAAACTTCCTTATATGGAAAATCTTTATCGTCAGGCCAAAGATCAGGCGGAGAAGATGCAACACACGATACAACGATTGGCAAATGACGTAAGGGCTTTGGAATATAAAATATCAATATTAGATAAAACCGCATCCTCTTCTGAACAAGAGTGCAGGAGAAAAGAACAACAGTTACAGGAACTTAGTGATAAAAAGGATAGAATAGAAAAGTTGATCGTGAATATACTAAATGGAGAAGGCTATTCAAAGCTAAAGCAGATAGTCAAAGAAAATGGTAAAGCTGTTTTATCAGAAAAGAGAGTATTAATATCAGTATCATTTGCAGCGCTAATTCAGAGTTTGAAAAATGATCCAGAAATGGTTAAATTAATTCAGAACATACCCGGCGCGAATGATGGTAAACAACACGAAGATGATAATAGCAATAAACATCCAGGGAGGGTATATTGAAACAAATTGTTTTCAAAATTATCCATCTATCATGCATACTTGCATTTAACAGGTTATCTACCATAATCTCACAGTTGATATTCTCATAGTTATTTGTCCTCATAGGCCTGCCTCAAAGTCATTATGTCAAGCTTACGCATTTGAAGCATTACCTTCATGACTCTATCCGATTTCTTAGTATCCTTGTCTTGTAGCATTTTTGCCAAAACAATGGGAACAATTTGCCATGAGACTCCATATTTGTCCTTGAGCCAACCGCATTGCTGCGCCTGTTCATCTCCGCCCTGGGAAAGCTTTTCCCAATAATAGTCCACCTCTTTTTGTGTCTCACAATGCACTTGAAATGAAATGGCTTCATTAAATTTAAAAATCGGACCACCATTAAGGGCTACAAATTTTTGCCCTTCAATTTCAAATTCCACAGTCATTACTGTTTCCGCCTCCCTTCCGTGAATCTCATACCCCTCTTTTCCATAGCGGGTAACATCGCCAACCTTTGAGTTTTTAAAAATGGAGGCATAAAACGTTGCTGCCTCCTCAGCTTTATCATCGAACCACAAACATGGGATAATTTTGTGCATATGGATAAGGGTATATAAAATATATTTTATAAGTGTGTAAGGGATCAAAAGTATAGTTGTTGCAACATATCAAAGTATAACACCTTGTTGCTTCTTCAATGGTCTATATGTTAGCTAAAGACAAGGCTGGTTACTGACTTAGACATAATAAGACTTTTAAAGCTCAGATTGTTCTCTACTATTCTACGAGCCTACCTTTAGCAGTGATATTGGCACTAATCCCACCGAACCCGAAGAATATACATGTGTTATAAATATGTAAATTAACTCAGTGACTGATGTAAAATTTCCGGGTGGAAAAATAGAGTCAATTCTGTCCCACGTTCCACCGAACCCGTAAATTAAATTCTATAACACTACTACGAATATTTTCTTGGTTTAATCCTACGTAGCATCGCCATGTGATCATCCACATTCCTAAACCCATCAACTCAAAGTTATACCTACAGAAAAGAAGAGCCAGAAATTTATGATGGCAGATGATATATCGCTAATTTATAAATGAGCCATTATATCTGTTTATTTTGACCTGTTTATTCATTGATTGCTTATTATATGAAATGAGTCGATTATTGTTTAAATTGTCTGCAAATAATGCTGGATAATGATAACCAGTGTATATATGATTCAAGTCACAATCTAATTTCTTCTTCCTGCAAGGATAATAATTGTCAAAATTTTCTGTTCTACTATCCTTACATATACTCCATACCCCTTCAAATAATGATGCTTTTCTCAAGAGGTAAATGTAACCTATGCTCAAGACCCAGAAAAATACATGCTTCTGGGTATCATGTTCCATCACCGTCTGAATATATCTATGCCGCAGTCATCATCTAGATTCCAAAACTTATCTAATAAGAGTAATATCTACAGAATAGAAGAGTCAGAAATCTTTCATAATAGCAAAGGCGATATTACTGAATAACAATAATTGAATCTTTGTATAATCAGAGCTAGAATTTCTTTATTAAAGTTAATTGACAGGCCAATATTATTTGCTATTTACAGCTAAACTAGTTATCCATGTTTGTTGCTTGTATCTCAAAAGAGTCAATTACTGTTTGAACCGACTGCAAATAGTCTCAATATTTTTCTAGAATTAATTTATTATATGATATTTCAGTTTAGTGTCAATATATTGTAATGCGTATAAAAATATATATAATGTATCACAAAATTTATTTGATTTGAGCTTATCTGAGAAGGATCTTAAATTAAAGACAGAAGATCTAGCTTCAAAGACAGAAGATCTAGCTTCAAAGACAGAAGATCTGAATGAATTAAACTTGGCTCTTGCAAGAGCTAATCAGCAGCTTGAATTAAAAACATTAGAGCAAAATGCTTCTAATAAGGCATTATTTGAGTCAAACCGTGAGCTTGCACAAGTCAACAAAGAGATTGCAGAGACTAATAAAAGATTTGCATTAACAAATAAACAATTTGCATTAACAAACAAACAATTTGTAGAGCTCAACAAAGAATTGACAGCAGTCAATAAAGAATTAGCCTTAGCTTATCAGACAATAGAACAGCAAAACAAAATTCATATAGAATTTATCAATATTGCAGCTCATGAATTGAGAACACCTATACAGCCAATATTAGGAACAGCACAGTTATTAAAAAGTGAAATTGAAGAAGATGCTTATTATGACAGACAAGATAGCGATAATAATAATGGCATTCAAGTTGAACGAATAAAAAGTCGACTGGAAGTCATTATCAGAAATGCGAAAAGACTGAAAGAGCTTGCAAGTAATATATTAGATGTTTCAAGAATTGAAAGTCAATTACTGCTATTAAATAAAGAGGAGTTTGATTTAGAAGAATTAATATCAAGTATAATTAGTGAATATAATGAGAGTCAAAAAGGAAAGAAGCAGTTAGTTGAATTCGAAGGAGAGAGAAACATAATCGTTAAAGCAGATAAGGATAGGATAGCTCGAGTTATCTCTAATTTATTAAACAATGCTGTTAAATTTACAAAGGATGAACCAGAAGGAACTATATTTATTAGCTGTCAAAGAAAGGATGATGATAAAGACGATAATAATAATAACAACTATGTCCTTGTTAATGTGAAGGATACAGGCAAAGGAATAGATCATGAAATACTTCCAAAGCTATTCTCAAAGTTTATTACTACTACTTCCAAGTCCTCTAATGACGGAATAGGCATAGGACTATTTGTCTCAAAAGCTATTGTAGAAGCTCATGGTGGAAAGATATGGGCCGAGAATAATAACAGTACACATGGAGAAAGAGGAGCTAGCTTCTATTTTACTCTGCCAACCATCAATCGCATCAATTGACAACAAAATGTAAAGGTAATAGATCAATAATGAACAAGAGAGTCTTAATAGTAGACGATGAACCTGATCTTACTTTATCGTTAAAGATGACTTTAGAAGAAAATGGATTGAAAGTCAATTCATTTACTGATCCTTTGTCGGCATTAGAGAATTATAAAGAAGAAGCAGGTATGTATGATCTCTTAATTCTTGATATGAAAATGCCACAAATGAATGGCTTTGAGTTATATAGACAAATAAGAAAGATAGATGATAAAGTCAAGGTCTGTTTTCTGACAGCAGGTGAAATGGATTATGAGCAGTTTGGAAAAGAACTATTTCCTGCATTAGAAAACAATTGCTATATTCAAAAGCCAATTGAAAATGAAACTCTGATAAAAAGACTAAATAGAATAATGGGTAATAGAAGCGTATTAGAATCATAATAATAAGAGATGAAATATTACTTTGAAAAATTATTTAGGATATTGTCATTATTATTGTCCCATGATAAATTATCTGACTAAAACATCTTCTTTAAGATTAACAAAATCTACTATAGCATTATCAATTGGATTATCTTTCTTGATACTACTATTATTGTTTATTCCAGCAAACATTTTGAAATCAAGCAATGTTTGGGCTACTGCAATAGAAATTCCTGTATATATGCTAACAACCAGAGATAATAGAGAACAGGCTGAGGGTGTGAAAGGAGAATACGGTTACAATGATAGATATCCACTTAGAGATATTAACCAATTATTCAGAGACTGTCCTACAGAAATTGCAGTTTTTGTTCATGGGTGGCATAATGATCATTATAAAGCAAAGGAGAGACTTGATAGAGTCAAAATGTCATTGGAATATAGAAACTACTATATTCCATTAATCGGTTTGAGTTGGAATTCTAATATAGACTGGGAACCTGTTAAAGTCACAGCAAAAGAAAATGGACCCAAGCTTGCTCAATTTATTTTGGACTATAAAGAGAGGTGTAAGTATGAACAAAACAAGGAAGTTAATGTAAGGATACTTGGACATTCATTGGGATCCAGAGTAATACTTAGCGCTTTACAAAGCTTACATGAAAATCGTTTCTGGAATAACCACACTAATAATTTTAAAATAGCCTCTGTTCATTTAATGGGAGCAGCTGTTGATGACGAAGAAGTGTCAAAAGATCCTTTGGATGTTAGTAATGACCCAGTAAAGTTTGCCTATGGAAATGCCATAGAAGCAGAAGTAACTCGGTTTTATAATCTGTTAGACCGCCAAGACAATATTCTACAATTTGTTTATACATATTTTGAGGATAGTCAAGCTCTAGGAAATAATGGAAAACAAGTAGGAATAGATGAAGTGTCAACACCACCATATTATGATATAGATGTCCAAAGTAAAATAGAACCTATCGGTAACGCAGATGGAATTGCAGATCAACACTTACTTTTATGCAGATACTTCTCTTCTGAACTCTGTGAAATTACAATAAAAGATTACGATGTTGGTCTATGCATAGGCTATGTCTTTTCTTACACTTGTGGAGTTGATAGAGGTGATAACCATGCAGGATATATTGGATTTAGAAATCTTAGTAGTCAATATATGCTTGCAAATGATGGAGCAATGAAAGAGGTTGTGGAACATTGGCGAATTAACTGATAGCTCTAACAGAACTACACTGGAGGTAATAACCTTTTAAACAAAATTGCTTGTGTCTCTGGGGTGGAAATACTTTCAACGTATGACCGTGTGACGCTGTCACACAGTGTATACAAATAGCACCCCAGAGAGGCAAGGCTGCCTTGGCGGGTATCGAAGTAATCAAAATATTCGAGAATTGGACATCACAAACTTATAGAAAGTGTAACCAACGAGGAACAAGAAGGAAGCAGGGATTGTTTGTGTGCAAAACTTGTGGTGAAGAGAATGCTGATAGAAATGCTTCTTTTAATATCGCTTACCGGGCTTTGGGATACATTTCCAAAGTAGGGGTAACTGTGAACATACCCATAACTCTTGATAGTACAGACAGGAGTACAATGATGACAAGAGAAACTCGAAAGAAGCTACCGGTCTATGACCGGTAGTTGTTCACTCCTGGTCTTCTCCTCCTCCTCCTCCCTTCTTTTGGAATATGATCAAATCCCTCTTTGTGTCAAGCATTAGCCACTAAGCTTAAAGCTAGGTGCCGACTGTTCTGTCATCCTTTTTTCCTCTAGACTCCCTAATTACCAAGTCTATATATTGTCTAACTTCGTTAACATCTAACATTGGAGATTCTACTGCTGTTTCTTTTTTCATAGCATCTGCGTGTTGGTGGATTAGTTTTACAAGCTTTCGCATAATCTCTGCGTTCTCTTGTGCATTACCTAAAGTATCTAGCAGAGCATACTCCTTTACATATTTTCTGGCTAAATGACGCAATTCTGAATCTTGGGCCACTGAGAGCGCGACAGAGTATATTCCTATGCTAAAGAGAAAAGCAGCAAGCACAAGAAAGGCACGTTGGATTGCTCCAAAGGGTGGATAAGAATTGTTGGTTATCCAGTTATTGGTCGTTGGAGAAATTAAAATGGTTGCTAGTGCTGCTATAATCAAATAGTTAATGATCTTTTCACGAGAAGAGGTAATTTGCCGTCCGAGAGTTTTTGCTACTAAAATATATGCATAAGCTATTACAAAATCAGCTGCAACCCATCCTGCGGTACCTATTACCCTAAAGATAAGGAACCTGGACTCCATATATACAAATTCACTTCCAGTTGACTTTAAAAATTGAGGACCAAATACCCCAGTTAAAAAAAGTACAGGTGGTAAAATTATAATTGTCCAAAATGTTGTTCTTCCTATCTGATCCTTAAAATAACGAAGGAAAAATGCAACACCAACAATTTCTGCGATAGCAATAGCAGTAACTTGAGGGACAAGAAACCCATAGAGATGAATGATAAGCTCTATACTAGTTAAGTGTCTGCTTGCCATAGAATTGCTAGCGGGGAAATTTGGATCTATGGAGGGTGGTCTTGAAACGACTAATTGCTTTATATCAAGTGCAATAGCAACTGTCGTGCTGATACAAAGGAGCATCGATGATACAGCAAATGCCAATATCATCATATTGTGTCGTCTGTTGACACTCGACTTGAACCATGACAAGAATTTGTAAGTACGAAAACCAAAGAACAAGATGGCTACTGCACTTATTAAGAGAAGTAGAATCAGCAGGTAAGTGCTATATTGTGAAAATAACACCATTTCAACAATGATAGCTCCAAAGATGACTAAAAGTGCATAAAGAAAAATAGGTGTTGCCTTGTACAGCCTATTAAAAAACGAAGGAGCCTCATGGTCTTTGCGCAATGCAACCATATAATCTCTAAGGGCATACAGACCTGCAAAAAATACAGTGATACTCATTGTTATAAATAATATTACACCAAAAGAAGAAGTAAGAGGCTTTCCCAAAGCGTCAAAAAAGGTGCCAAAGATTACATCGGTAATTATTATGGTCCAAGCAATAAACGTCATCAAATAAGTTTTTTTGTTAATGATACTTGTAGTGACCATCAATGGCATTTTGTTGCTTGTTGTGTTGTATAGTCGACACGTCATTATATACTCTCCGATATACGTTTCAGCAAATTGCTGAACTGCTTATACTTTTAAAAACCAGATTTTGACAACAAGGTATGCTTCATCATCAGCAATCTAATCCAAGGGTGTCCTTATTTTTTGATTCTTATTCTTGCTGCTTTGATTAAATAATATCTTGCCAAGGTTTTGTCGCCTTTTCGTCGGATTCTTGTTATCGTCAGGCTGTAACAGGTTGTCGGATATTTTTCTCAATGGCGGTGCTGTCATGACTCCTCTTACTACTGGTGGGATTTTTCAGTTAGTTGATCCTGCTCGAAACAACCTTCTTACGCGTCTGTAGGCCTTCGCTTTAATTTTGGGTGTATTATGACGAATAAGTTATTAAATTCAATTTCTATTTCTTATCATGGATCGGGAGAAAAAGCTAAATAACGAAACAACCGAACCCGCACTGATAATAGTTCTCTAAATGGACTCGTGAGAATAAAAAGTGAAAGCAGAGTTTGACATACTATCTACTTCAAGAAGAAGAGGAAGAACAACTACAAGAGAAGGTAGATCCTTATACTTTGTTTGTATATGGAATTAGGTCACCTTATACTAAGGAATCTTACTTTAGACGATTGCGTGGTTTCTTTGATGCTATTAACCTGGACAAAGATACAACATTCCGGGAACGATGCAATACATTCGTCCATAAAGGAAGAAATGACTCTAATTGGGCATTTAATAATATCATTAGATCCTTGCATTATCAAAAAGAAAGAGTACAAAGTAAGGAGATCACAGCAGGCACGCTGCATAACTACGTCAAGACGATCAAAATGTTCTGTGAAGTAACCGACATTGTCATCCCATGGAAGAAAATTACACGAGGTCTTCCAAAAGGAAGAATGTATGCAGATGATAGAGCACCCACTTTGGAAGAGATCCATAAAATCATCGAATATCCTGATAGAAGAATGAAGCCCATAGTATACACTATGGCTTCTTCGGGAATAAGGGTAGGAGCCTGGGACCATTTAAAGTGGAATCATATATCTCCAATAGTTAGCGGAGATGGCAAATTAGTTGCTGCAAAAATTAACGTATACGCTGGCGAAGATGACGAATATATCACGTTCATAACATCAGAGGCTTATTTATCTCTACAGTCATGGATGACGTATCGCAGTGCGTGTGGAGAACATGTCACCAAAGACAGTTGGGTTATGCGAGACCTATGGAATGCTACAAAACTCCCAAAGAAGGAAGAAAAAGGAAAGATTAACGAGCCAATTAAATTGCAATCTATTGGGGTTAAGCGACTTGTCGAGGGTGCTTTATGGGCTCAAGGAGTAAGGACTGTGTTAGAGAGGGGCAAGAAGCGCCATGAATTCCAGACAGATCATGGCTTTCGTAAGTGGTATAATACGCAGTGCGAAATGGCTGGAATGAAGTCAATAAACATAGAGAAACTAATGGGTCATTCACTTGGCATGTCTACTAACAGCTATTACCGTGCTACCTCAGATGAAATTTTGAAGGATTATTTGAAGGCAGTGCCCTTCCTCACAATAAGTAGTGAGATCAGACTTCAAAGACAAATGGAGCAAGTTGTAGAACAGTCAAGGAACGAAAATGCTAAAATTAACTACAGGAAACGGTAATGTTGATCTCATTCTAGCTCTGAGTCATTTGCTTTGTTCAGATTTGATTGCTTAGGCCTTACCCTATTTAGATGAAGTATAGAGTATGTATACAAACATATTAAGCCTTGAACTCTACTTTTGATGTATAATAAGAATGCCCCTTCCAACTGTGAAAGGAATCGGTACGTTTTATAGGGAATATGGAGACATTAAAAAGGAGCATGTGTTATTTATACATGGACTTGGTTCTTCATCACACAGATGGGTAGATATTCCTGAAGCATTGTCAAAATATTTTCATACGATAACAGTTGATTTAATAGGTTCTGGTTTGAGTGAAAAACCACAGAATGCAGATTATACAATCAAAGGATTCAGTAAGTTCATTGTTGATTTCCTTATTGAAACAATTGGAATCATGGATAAGGAGCATAAAAAGATAAGCATTGTAGGCCATTCATTGGGTGGGTATATAGCTGCTCAAGTTGCTATAGAAAATAAAGAAATGATAGAAAAACTCGTATTGATAGATTCCTCGGGTCTGCTTGAGGCGCCAACTCAGCTGCTAAAAGATTATCGTGTTGCAGCAACTGACATTAATCCATTAACAAGACATGAAAGAGTCAAAAGAGTATTGGAGGACCTATACGCAAGTCCTTCAAGGCTGCTTCCTGTATTAGTTGATTTATTTGGTTACACAATTGAAAAGCCAGGCGCAAAACATGCGTTTGAAGTAGCATTCGACAACAGCACAACAACACAAATTGATCCAAATGGTTTCAAGCAAATTGAAGATATTCCCTGCCTTGTTATATGGGGTGAAAAGGACAATCTAATACCAATAGAATATTATTACAAGTTTAAACAGCAACTCCCAAAGGCTAACTCTGCAATAATTGCAGATGCAGGCCATGCACCGTTTGTTGAGAAGACAGCTCTGGTATATGAAAAATTGCATACATTCTTAAGCTAATGTGTGTGGATTGCCACAATATTCTCTGGGCCATAAATTCATGTCAAATTTGATTCACATCCCTCTGGGCCCAACTTTCATTTCGATAACAGTACACAAACGATCCAGCCTATTGGACTGTATTCTTATAATATGTGAGAATAAAACAACCCATTGACTATCTAGGTTCAAGTCCCTTAACATTTCAGGATACTTCAGAAAACCTTTAAAGCTAGACTGTTGTTCCTATAATTGGAACCTACTATTAGCACCGATATCGTCATGGATTCCACCGAACGCGTGAATCAACTTCTATAGCTATTACCACTGTGGATTATTTTTCTTTGTCCACTACTACATTATTGTTGCCGCATTATCTGCATTTCCAAATCTATCTAATCAAAGCGATACGTCAGAAATTTACTATAATAGGAAAGAAGACAGTGCTGAGTATTGTAATAAAACAATACAGTTTCTTTTGCAATATCCATTACCCGATATTGTAGTAATAGCAGACTAATTACACGAATAAGGAAGTATAAAGGATAGAAGAAAGGAACAAGCATATTAAAGTAAGAAAAGTATTTGAACAACAAATTAAGTTATTGTTATTTGTCTATAATAACAATGAGCAAATCTGCAAAGGAATGGTCTAATGCCCAGAATGCTTTGGCATATCTGAATGTAGCTGATAATCTTCCACATCGTACAGAAGGCGAGGCTGTTTTAATTGATCATATTCCTAAAGATGCAAATCGAATACTAGATCTTGGTACAGGAGATGGACGACTAATTAGATTAATAAAGATGGCTAGACCAGATATAAAAGAAGCAGTAGCCTTAGATGTATCTCCAACCATGCTAAAAGCTGCAAGAGATCACTTTGCTAATGATTCAAAGATAAAGGTTATAGAACACGATCTTAGCTTACCATTACCAGATCTAGACTATTTTGATGCTATAGTATCAAGTTTTGCCATTCATCACTTAAAACATGAGCGTAAGCGTGCACTTTATGAGGAAATTTACGATATACTTAATCCAACAGGAGTCTTTTGTAATCTTGAACATGTAGCATCGCCCTCTGTAGAACTCCATGTTCGCTTTCTAAATGCTATTGGTTATACTCCGCAGAAAGAGGATAGAGCTAACAGGCTACTGCCTATGGAAACACAGCTAGGGTGGTTTAAAGATATAGGATTTGTAGATGTAGACTGTTACTGGAAATGGCTTGAGATGGCTCTTTTAATAGGATATAAAGCATAGCATAGGAGAGAGAGAGTTTTATAATTAGATCTACTTATATTACATTGGATGAACATACCACATTAGATTTATCCCATCATCAAATTAAGGAAAATCAAAATAATTTTGTATGAAGGGAAGACAAATTAGTAACTACATATCATTTTATATCCTCAACAGTTAGGCTATATAGGTCAGAATTAATTTCCTCAACTCAAATATACATATAATATCTTTAAAGGAAAATAGATATGAACCACACAATGATAACAGTAGCAATAGTTACTATCTTAGCAACATTGGTAGCAGGATCAGGAGCATTTACTACGACAGCACAATCAGCAGATGCTTACAGCAAGAATGATCACAATGGAAATAATGCTCCTGCTGCTGCTGGTAACTCACAAGAGGGAACCCGTGTGACAGGGAAACCAGTACCAGGTGAATGCGAAGCATGCTTTGATCCCCTTACCGCCGCTCAGAAATCAGAGTTTGAGGGTATAGTTCAGCACCGCTCCAGTATAGTCTTTGGGACCAATATAACTACAATTGAACAATTGTGTACGTTCCTGAGAAATATAGTTCTTCAAGGAAGAGATCCAATAGAAGCTATCGAACGGATCCAAAGTATGTTAATGGATGTTGAAGGGGTCAGTTCAGGCACTGTTTCCAATATAACATCTTGCATGCAAAGAGCCATCGAATAATATAAGATAATTAGTCACAAACATATACATGAGATAGACAAACAGAAAAAACAAACCAAAGATCGCCTTCGACTAATGTGAGTAAAGTAGATCCATATGATCTATATCTTTACAGCAGTATTTCTTTCTTGATAGTTTAATATCTCTACATGTGTCTCATATATAATCTGACACTTTAAGTTCAGCATTGACATCTAGAAATACGGAAAGGAAATGGTGTTTCAACTAACAGTTAAAGGACATACAACCCATGAGATTGAGCGCATCTTACATGTGAGTCATGGTTGTTGTACTTGGTTGTTTATACCATCTTATTTCCTGGTCCTATCTTCTATTTTACCCACTTGAAGAAATACGGAAAATTGTGGAATATCCAGACAGAAGTAGCTGCAGTTGGTCCAAAACTTTCAACAATGCCCATATTTTAGATGCAGCACCATAGTTCAGTTGTCATCATTATGCAATGACTACTACCTTGACACCTCTGTATTGGTACAGTCCTGTATATGGTAACATTGACAAATACGATCATCCAGGCCATGGAATGAAAACTGCGTACCAGCATATTTTATGCATACAAGATTTTCTATACCTATTCGAGTACCAAGGGCTTTGACAACAATTTGTCTTTGTTGTAGCATGTTACCTATCTTATCTACAAGAGCTATAGCTTTTGTAGTATACTTTTCTATCCAATATTATTATTGTGTAGATTCATAGTCAACATACTTTACAGGCATATCTTTGCCATCTCTGTCTCTAACGTGATTCTATCTTGTTGTCTAACTAAGCATGTTTCTCGCAATCTGCTGTAGTCTCTTTAAGGTATTGCTCGTCATATCTTTCTCCAAACTCTCTTTTGAATGACTACCAGATTTCTGGTTTTGCACGTCTACCTACCTAGATGTTTTAGATATAATCACATTGCTCAGCAGGTCACAATTTTCGAAGTCATGATAATGATATATATGCAGAGGACAGATTAAATAATTACATCCTCATAACTCGACTTTATGGAAAGTGTAAAATATCTTATACATAAGTCAGACGACCCACAACTCATAAAATTCTGTCTATTATTGGAAGGAGGACCACTGATATGCCGCACGTAGACGGAGAGGACGATGGTGTAGGCTATGGTGTCTTTGGCCACAGCAAGACGGGCATTGGTGTGAGAGGGTCAACTGGAGATGCTGTGTTTGACCCCGACGTCAGCGACATTGGCGCGTATGGGATAAGCAAGAGTGGAACGGGTGTGCATGGCTTCAGCACCAACTTTGTAGGTGTGGTTGGCTACAGCTACAAAAGCATAGGTGTGATGGGAGTCAGCGTGAGCGACATGGGTGTGTATTGCACCAGCTTAAATGGAGGGTATGCTCGTGTACCTGGACGGAAGAGTCCATATACGCGGCCCTCTCACCAAACCTGGAGGCTCATTTAAGATAGATCATCCGCTTGACCCAGCTAACAAATACCTTTCCCACTCTTTGTAGAGTCACCAGATATGAAGAATGTGTATGATGATGCAGTAGTATTAGATGACAAGGGTGAGGCAGAGATAGAGCTTCCAAATTGGTTCGGTGCACTCAATAAGGATTTTCGCTATCAGCTTACTGCTATAGGCGCTCCTGGACCAAATCTCTACATTGCAGAGGAAATATCTGAGGCTTATTATCTACATCCAGATCTTTATGGTCAGCCAGAAGAGAAGGGAATAAGCCACCTCCTCTTTCCAAAAGATAAAAGAGAAGAACTGGTAAGAGCTTCTCATAAATGAGAACAAGCATAGTAACTTGTATCTCATCTTTGAGTTGAGGTGGAATATCTGTATATGAAAAGAAAATTAAATACTGTGTAAAGAGACCTCTCCCTCTTCCTGTTTAGGCGATAGAGAATTCATAAATCATTGTGTAAACTATGTTACTAATAATCAACAATATAATGAATTCTTTCTTCTGGACCTCCAAGGATTTCAGTCATCGCCTTTCCACTTGGGACAGTTGCAAGTATCACTTTAGCTCCTCCCCTCCGCGGCCGGGAAGCCGCGTCTTGATCTCCTGGAGCAGCCAGCGGTTCCCGTCCGGATCCTCAAACGAGGCAAATGAGTAGTAGGAACGACCTTGCGGGTCGCGCCCGTCGACGCGTGGGTTCTCCACGGCGTTGTTGAAGGGGCCGCCGACGTAGTGGAAAACCTCGCTCACGTCGACGCCGCGGGCGATCAAGTTGTCGCGGGCGGCGTCGATGTCGTACACCGCCAGGACCGGGGGGTCGATCGAGCCCGGCTGGGCGGAGGTGATCCCCTTGCCGAAGATGATCGACGCCTCCGAACCGGGAGGAGTGAATTGTATCGCCCGGAAGTCCTCGTTGGCGACGTAGTCGATATCCAAGCGAAATCCCAGTTTCTCGTAGAAGCGCTTGGCCCGATCGACGTCAGAGACAGGTATGAACAAAATTTCTAGTTTCATATCCATATCACAGAACCTGGCCCTCGGTTTGTTATAAGTATGATGAGTACAATGCCTTGCCATTGAGTGATCTCTTTGCCTACTTTATCTATAACCCCTGCAATTTCATGGCTAGGAACCCTTGGATATTGGATGCCTAGGAATAATCCTTCTTTAGTAAAGGAATCACTATGGCATACACCGCATGCTTGTACCTTGATACGAACTTGTGTAGCATCTGGTTCTGGAATATATCCACAATTTTTTCAAAAGGCCCATTTGGCTTGGAGACTTGGACAAAACGACTACTAACCATTACTCATATGGCTGATAGTTTGTCTTGGTTAAAATGATTTCTCCAACCTTAAAAGGTAAAGAGAACATTGGCGCAATAATAATATGTTAACATGGTTATAGCAAAGACGCGGGTTATTTATAATAGAGGAGAAGATTCAGAGTATCAAAATAGAAAACCTTTAAAGCTTAGACTGTTGTTACGACAATAGGAACCTACTTTTAGCACCGATATCGTCACTAGCCCCGACGGGCCCGCATTAATTTTCATTCGAATCTCACAATATTTCAAGCTGATGGCAGCATAACAATTACAGGCAAAAAGATGGCTGTAGAAACAGTGACATGAGTTTTCTACACCGACAAAGTATTGAACTATTTCGTGCGGTGATCAAAAGTCAAGCAACACTTGATCCCTATGAAAGAAGGCTAATTGGTTTTCTGAAAAAGAAAGATGATGTGAGATCTTCTGACGCCTTTATTGAATTTGGAAAAGGAAGCCTGCAATTGCTGAAAATAGAACATCGTCTTTCTATCATCTGAGAGGGCAAGGGCTGGACTCTCTGCAGGTATCAAACACCCCAATGGCTATGTCGGAACGAGGACCAATTCGATTTGAGCGGTATGGCAATCTATCATTATGCGATCCGAATCTGACGCTCTCTACATTTAAGCGCTCACGTTGATCGGCTGAGTGACATAGATCAGATTCACCATGCCTGACCTCATTGATTTCGCCGCGACCAATTTCAGAGAATGCCGTTGCTTCAAGTCCTTGAACAATGCCTTGCCCCCACCTAAAATAATGGGATTGACTCGGAGCTGAAGCTCGTCGATCAATCCAAGATTCATTAGACTTGAAACCAGCGTGGCGCCACCGACGGCGTATATATCTTTTCCACGCTTCTTCTTCAGTTCCCTGATTTCATCCACTTGCCTGATGATTTGTGTGTTCTTCCATGCGACCTTGTCTAGCGTTTTGGAAAGCACAAAATGGGGCGTCTTATCTGCGAAGGCCGCATAGGCAATATGGTACTTCGAGGCAAACGAGCCGTTCTCAGGCAATGGGTCATTGGGGTTAGCCAGAACCGACATCCAGTACTGCGCGTAACCGGGTACATTTTGCGGCCCAGAATTAAGGTGTCGATGTGATCGAGCATCTCAAATTCCTCTTTCCATACCTCTTCATCTGTTGTCATAAGCCAATCCATTTCTCCATTCGGCCCTTCGATAAATCCATCCACAGACACCTGTAAAGCCGCGATTATTTTTCTCATGACATCGATTTCATATCAAGAATAAAAGGTATTACTCCCCAAAGGGAGTTCATTAAAGACAAAATTTCAGCTCTGGATTGAGAGGAACTGCAGGAATTGGTAGCAGGTATTCTACGTGCTATGGGATACAAGACCAGAATATCACCACCTGGGTAAGATAGAGGTAAAGATGTAGAAGCTTCTCCAGATGGCTTAGGACTAACAGACATGATTATTATAGCATCCAAAGATCCAAAAAGAGACAGAGAAAGAGAGTAGGTATAGTTATCTTAATCTTTTTATCATTACATAGGAACTGTAATAAAATATATTAGCTTCTATTTTGATAGGATTCGACTAAGCTGGATAGATGCTCAAGAATTTTGATATGATGTTCCTCATCTACAATTATGCTCTCTAAAAGGGATTTAGTTTCAAGATCATCCGCAACTTCGACGCATTCCAAAAGCTTTTCTCTTGACTCATTTTCTTCGGCAATAGATTCTGTTATTCCTTTCTTAGTTAAACTTGAACTACCGGTCGCACCTTCAATATTTGTCATTATACTTGATATATACTCTATATGTTTGAGTCCGTCATAAAGTAAAGTATGGAGATAATTTCTTATCAGAGTATTTTGAATATTTCGAAGAACTGACATATAGTGCATTAGCTCTTTAACTTCTGCCTCATGTTGAGCCTTTAACATTGTGTATAGCTTTTGTTTTCTTTCAGACTGTTTAACATTAGAATCCAATGACATAATTAAATTATGTTTGTAACTAATAATAAAAAAATGTAATGACAATTTGTTGTACACTTAAATGCTATCTATACGTGCCAGTTTATTTCATAACTAAAATTAATGATGAATATGTGAAGCACTAGATTGAATATAATACCGAACTAGATTGCAAAATAGAGTCAATTCTGTCCCGCATTCCACCGAACCCGGACCAACGCTCATCTAACTTCGCTTATTAATAACGTAATGAAGCAAATGGCTCTACTACTAACCAGGTCAAATTTGATCATATTCCGTGGGCCGCGAATTTGTGTCGATAACAGTTCACAAACGACTCAGCCCATTGAATCCTCAGTTCAAAGTCCAAATAATGGTTGACGAAACGAATTTAAAAATGGATATTATCAGGGAGCTGAAGCATATTCAACAAACCATAACTGCGATATCTGAGAAGAGTCACTCCTTTTTCTTTTTCTTTCTTTCTCCTACTTCATTCCATCCACTCAGATCTACCTCAGTAAATATCATTTCATTTTCCTTTGCAGAAGCAATCCATTTCTTTAATGCCTGTTTCCAATCTATTTCCTTTTCATCCACTGCTATCATTTCATCGAATGCGTCAACAAATCTTGTATAAAATTCACCTAGTTTTGTCATTGCTCTAAAATTCTCATCTTCCTTTAACCCAATAGCAAATTCATTTTTATCTTTATTTGTGTATATACAAATTAGTAGTTTTCGATGGTCATTATTTGTAGTCGTAATATCTATCATTTATTGAATCAATCCGCTTCTTTTTTAGCTTTAGTTGAATAGTATGAAGCAACTATGAATTTATTGCATCATCAAGAATTATACCTATCTCTTTTCTTCTATATGAGTTAAATGAGGAGATATCTGTTAAGCTTTTGATATGTTCGATAAAAAACCAACATTACTGTTTTGGACAGACTGTTTTCTCTGATTTGTCATACTTATTACCCAACGACCTTAAATGCTAGTATTATAATTGTAACATCTAAAGGTGCTCAAACTTTATTACTTTACGGAGTGTCATTATAAAGAAGAAAGTAGATGGTAATAAGGAAATATTTTAGTATCATTGATGAAAGTAAGTGGTATCAAAATCGTTCCTTTTATAAGTATCGATTATCTATATTATAAGTGCAAATTACAGAAGACAGAAGAAAGCGGGTAATAGATCTATACTTTAACCAGCATAAGACTTATGCTGAAATTGCGAAGATAATAATTGCTGTCTCTCTAGGGTCAAAAACAAACAAACCTATCGGAGACATTCAAACATGTATTACTTATTGATAGTAATAATGTTATTGTTAAAAGGAACGCTAGAACAAGGTTCGCCTATCTTTCAGCACTACTGTAAGAGAATAGTATGTGATTATGCTAAGTAGAAAACTACTAGATTGAAGTATTTATTTTACCTTTTTCGATGAAAATCTTAATCTGATCAGACGAAGTGTTTTACAATGGTTTTTTGTTAGAAGGTATCAGGCGAAGACAGATACAAAGGAGATGGTATCAATGCTGTCTTTTAAAGAGGATCATTTAAAGTCTAAGGCTAAAATAAACATTGACAATAAGTAAGAAAAAATCGTGTTAGAGATCTGTATTAACTGCTTACCTATCTACCTACCCAAAGAAACTAACTCTGAAACTTTCAAAGATAAAATCTCGGCGATTTAGACATTCATATGCATAACTTCTCATATAAACGCTAATAGTAGGCAGTAGAGAATGTATCTTTTGCTTTCTTTGTAGTTGCTTTTTTTTTCTTTTCTATTGAGAGAAAGTTGTTCTTGTTGTTGTAGTAGTAGTACTATCTCTTGATGCGTGCTCCCATGCTTTTGCGCTGTTAACACCTATTCTAGAAAATTCCTTTACATTATCTCTTGCTGTTTGAACAGATGTCTTGAATGCTTCCAGATTTGCAAACATAGCATTGTTTACTAATTTAGTGACCGCAATTGTATTATCTGCAAAAGCGCTAACTAGTCTTGCATAATGTTCAGTCATATTTCTTGGAGATGTCCAATTTGATGTAACTGCTCTATTTTCTGTCTCTATCTGGGGTACCAATGCTGATTGTAATGAATTGATAATTTCCCTTTGAGATTCTAAGTAGTTGTCTGCCATCTGTCTGGCTGCTTGAATAGTTTCTTCTTGATACTCATTAACTGCTTGAGTATAACGTGGGATTTCTTTCCTTGCTTCATCTGTTGTCCTTCTGATGTTGTTCTTGGTTTCATCTAATGCTTTATTGATATCTTGTTGTTGTTGGTCTTGTCTTTGCTGTAATAGTTCTTTTGATGTTACTTCTTGTTCTTGTCTTCTTTGTTCTTTTGTTGTTGATGACATATTTTTATCCCTAACATATATATAGTAAATTGAGTATATATGAATGACTATAGAACTGTTCCTCTACTATATACTAACAGGAGTATCCTCTTTTTAGGTTCTGACTACAAAAACATAGAGCATTCAGTCAGTCGTAATATTATAGAAAAAATAAAAAATCTGTAGAAGCACATAGAAGAACAAGTATCCTATGAAATCAAGATAGGACACTCAATGTTCCTGAGTAAAGAAGAAAACTAGCAGCAATCACCATTATAAATACTAGGCTCATGAGAAGCTTAATGGAACGTATCTAATTATTATTTTCCTCAGCCAAAAGCTAAATATGGAATTTTCATAGTGCAATAAAAAGATGAACATTAAAAAATTTCGTCATTGAACACTTTAATGCATGGACCAAACCCCCTTCCGCTCAAATCAATCATTATGTCATAGTTAGACTAACTTTTGCTAATTCTGCTTTAATTAAACAAATTTCAAAAATTACTGAACCCACTTGTCTGCAAGGTTCAAATCCCACTGGCCCCATTTAATCGAACAAATTTGGATGATTATTTTTGTTTAAAAATTTCTTAATTGAAATATTAATAAAGCATACTATTGAACCCCTTTACATGCATGGACCAAACCCCCTTGAGTCCTTCTATCTTTCATATAATCTCTAATTCTAATTGAAAATTCCATATGTTGATGAAACTAAATCTGTTATTATCAACATCTACCAAATAATCTTAGACTATATCATCACTTATCGATGTAATAATTTTATTAACATATCATTTTAGAACAAATCCGTGAAGATATTTAAAGTATCGCCGGTATCCCCGAATCCCCGGAATGCTGAAAATTGAGTTCAATTTAGGTTCAATTCTACCGGTGATATCGCCGGGGATAATTATATTCCAATAAGTCATATATCGCCGGCTGAGAATGGCTAAATTTACTCTCAAAATTGTAGTTCCGGCGATTCCGACGATTCCGGGGATATTATCCATACTTCTCTCTTAAATTCATTGCAAGAAATTTAATTATAATCATATTTATTAATTCAATAATCTTAATCTTCCAATTAAACCTTCTATATATCGTAAATGTCATTAGATATAATATTCATTGATATAACTGCACATAGTCTATTGCTGCTGATCCTTTGAATCAGCATATACAAATAGTATTGATTTGATTGTTTATAATGTAAGTCTTAAAGGTGCTCATTTTAGTACTTTACGAAATGTTACTATAAAGAGGAAAGCAGATGGTAATAAAGAAATAGTTCAATATCATAGACGAAACCAAATGGTATCAGAAACGTTCCTTTTATCTGATATCATTTACAACCAGTTCATGCACCGATTATAATACATTTGATTATCTTGGGGCAATAACTATTGTTGATGTAGGTTTATGAATATATAGAAAGATAAAGAGGAATTAGTTATTATTTGATATGTATATATGGATTTTTCTAATTTAATACTGAATTCTTTTTTTCTATTTTTATTTATTCACATGTTTTTTCTCAGCTTTAATCTGCTGCTAAGTCACATAAGTTGTTTATAATAATGAACAGATTGTTTGTATCTGTTAAATATTTTATTTGTCTTTTATTATATATAAGATGGCATCATCATCAACTGAATTAACAGATACGGCATATGATATTTTAAAAGTTTTGGGAAAGGATGCTGACTTCCTCTATGATACAATCGAAACTTATATCAAAGACGCACAGAAAGCTAATAAATCAGATTTGGTAGAAATATGGCAAACAATCAAAAAAGATAGAAAAAGACATATGCATATGCTCAAGGAAGCTTTAGAAAAAGAGATTCATGGGTAAATCTCCCCTTGAATTTCTAAAATCATGTCAAACTTGTTTTTAGTTATCCTTACAGCAGAACAAATGAAATGTATGACTTTACCAACTGGTATGATGATGAAGGTAAAGATTGTAAAAATGATTTTATGTTAGGTAAGTGGTATTCTCCTTGGACATAGATTCCATTGAAATCTGGACCAAGTTTCTAGAGTGTAGAAAAGAACTCTGAGGATAGTAGCAGCAGTTTTGTCTGCGATTTACATTAAGGCCTAAGTTACAACGTTCGATGATGCAGAAGAAAACTCAACGAAAAAACAAAAGAATACAACGGTGATAATAAATTGATTATCGATAATTCATTATTTATGGTTTAATTTGGTAGCGCTAATACAGAAATCATCAATTACTTTCAGCTAGGCAATTATATTCTATTCATTGAATTGATAACAAATAATTATTATTATTATTGGAATCATTGTCTTTGTTAAGAGTAGTCACTGTATCAGCTGTGACAATATTTCTTATCTTTTTAGCCTCTTCAAAAATAATTTGGGCTACATAAAGATCTATTCCAAGTTTCTTTGAAATGTCTGTTGTAGTGCTGCTAAGTATACAGTTAATAGTAGTAAATCCTGAATTTGTTAGGGAATCTTTGATACCGGTGGCTAATTCTAACGCCTGAATATCTGACTCCATACTTTTTTACTAATAATACTAATATATAACTTGTATAGTATATTGTTTTGCCTAGGCAATTATATAAATACCGCTGCCAAATAAAAATTCAAAGATGGACTATATCTTGGGTTAAAAACAAATCAGAAAACCCTCTTAGACCAAATCGTTTTACATTGCGCAAATGGATTACACATACTAGTGGATTGCATTCCACCGAACCCGCTGTGTTATCACTCCTTTATTAGGATTCCATGTGAATAAAATCAGAGCGGGATGATACCCTTTTCGTCCCAGGATATTTAGAGCTTATACATTTTTTACTTAGGCTAATTCTATAAATGAATGAATGATGATCTGCATTAAGCAGTTACATCACTCCTTTAACTAGATTTTCAATATCCACTGGAACCATACATCTTTCAATACACTAAGTTTAGTAAAACTTTACTATTAGAAGCTACTATTATTTCTCTATTGGTATGCGATATTTTTCAAAAAATAGCTCTATTATATTAATTATTATTGCAATTGTAGCAATAGTACTATCGATCTTTTCCTTTCAGTATTCTTCACTTATCTCTAATAATATTGTTAATATTGCTTCTGATGAATTGAGATCGCAAGCTAGAATTCAAGTTCACGATTTTGCACAAATATTAGCAAATCGCTTAGAATCTATAACAATTCTTTTGCAAACGTTGGCTGACTCTCCTGCAATACAAAATAACGAATTTCGTAGGGCACAGATTATAATTGATTATAGAAAAAACTATACAGATCATTTAACCGATTTTTATATGTGGCTTGACAAAGATGGCAAAATAGTCTGGATTAGCAACATTAATTCTACAGCATATCAAAGATACAAAGGATTTGATCTTAGCTATAGACCTTATTTTACCGTACCTAAGAATATCAATACAGCATATTATAGCAGTATCATAGATTCAAATGATAGAGTTCCAAGATTATACATATCATATCCTATTTTGGGCAAGCAAGGAGGTGAATATAAGGATACTACCAATGAAACAAAAATAGGAACTTTCAAGGGTGTAGTGGTCTCAGCTATAAGGCTTAATACGTTAGGCAATCTTTTGAAAAATCAGTTATTTCCAGAGTTTGAAAGCAACATGATACTAATGGACAAAAATGGGATGATACTCTATTCTAGTAGTAATCAGTCATATATTGGCAAAAATGTTTTTGGAGAAGAATTCCAGTCAACGCTGTCTACATTACTTTCTCTAAAGTCACGCAATTCATTAAATGAACTATTTAAAACCTCATTGCAGCAGCGTAATACAGATGGTTCGATTGATATTTTTGCACAGAATAGAATGAATACTATAGCTTATGAACCAGTAATTGTTAAAGGAAATCATTTCATGACTTCATTTATTAGTTCTACACATAACTTTGCAAGTAATGTAAGTGATGCAATTGATCAGCAGAAGAACTTTAGTATATTTATAGTAATAATAATAGCATCAGTAGCAATAGGAATCTCATTTCTTGTTCTTACATGGAATAGAAGATTGGAAACTATTGTTACTACTAGAACTGCAGAACTGACGAAAGCAAATAAAAAACTTGTGTCAGTATATGAACAATTAAAAGTTCATGATAAGATGCAGAGAGATTTCATTAATGTAGCAGCTCATGAATTGCGAACACCTATACAACCAATACTGGGATTAACAGATGTACTTCGCTCTAAAATAAAAGATAATGAAAAACAGGAAATTTTAGATGTTGTAATTAGAAATGCAAAAAGACTACAACGACTTACAGAAGATATACTTGATGTTACAAGAATTGAAAGCCACACTCTAGAACTACAGAAAGAAAGATTCAACTTAAAAGACATACTTTTTAATTTGATACAAGATTATAGAAGCCAAATTGAAAGAAATAATAATAATAATGAACAAGATTTAAAGATTCTATACGAATCTAAGGACGATACTATATTTGTATATGCGGATAAGGCAAGGATAACTGAAGTAATTTCTAACCTTATCAATAATTCCCTTAAATTTACTAAATCAGGAAAGATATCTCTTACCTCAGAAAAAAAAGATGGCCATGCTATAGTTAGTATAAAAGACACTGGTACAGGTATAAATCCTGAAATATTGCCAAGATTGTTTTCAAAGTTTGCTACTAAATCTTTCTCAGGAACAGGATTAGGTTTGTTTATCTCCAAGAGCATCATCGAAGCCCATGGTGGAAGAATATGGGCTCAAAATAACTCTGATGGAAAAGGTGCCACATTTGCATTTAGCCTACCGATCAATTAATGAATAACAAGAAATTCTCAAATTTGCAAAATGATGTAATATAGATTCTGAGATATCTATCTCTCAGTCGTCAATCTTTGTATTCTGCGAATTTATTTCTATGAATAAAATGATTCATAGGTGGAAAAATGAGTCAAATCTGTCCCACATCCCACCTAACACCCGAACCAAAGGTTATAATTAACAATAGGAGCAGAACCTTGAACTTCTGTATTTACATAAACTAAAAGTATTATCTTCTCTTTCTATATTATCATCTCCAAAGCCATTATATCATTTATTTGTCAGGTCTGACAATGGCAAATTAGGATGAAACTTGTCAGCTTATGATGCTAATAATATTACTTATATCTGACGACATATATCAGCAGTCGCTGAGAAAAATGTTAGGAGAACAAATTCAAGAGTTAAAGGGCAAAGTAATCAGTCAAAGAGTAGTAGATGTTGTACCACCTACAATGGAAACAAGTGTTTCTAGTAGCGGTAGCATTAAAGGAACACAAGTGACTGAAATGCTAACCTTTGTAGGTAGACCGATATCAACATCAAAAGGAGTACTTCATGGTAAAGGAATAGGAATAATAATGGCTGCAGGAGAATCAGACGTTGCAACCTTTACAGGTGAGGCAGTAGGAAGACTTGGCTCATCAGGAAATATAAGTTGGCGTGGTTCCATATTCTGTAATGCTTCGTCAAATGGTAAACTGTCATTTCTGAATAACATGATTGGAGTCTTTGAAAGTGAAACCGATGCTGAGGGGAATTTTTCTGAGAAGATGTGGGAATGGAAATAAGAGATAGAACCTCATCTCATATCTTCTTAAAATCTAATATACATCTGACCCCATTTTCTAAAATTGTGACAGTGTAAATAATAATTACTTTGACTCTCTGGGGTCAAAATACTTTCAACGTGTGACCATATGACGTTATCACATGCTGTAAACTAATTCAAACTCTATATACTAAAAATATACTAAAATAAATTGATGTTTCCGATACTGATCATTTCATGATAATGACCGTGAATATCTTATGACATACACTTAGTCTGAAACAAAGTATGTGGCTAGAATAATAAAGAAATGATCCTTTTATTTGAGTAGATTTTATGCATTATCTATATGGCATTTAAATGTAAAAAATGCGGTTTGCAGTTTGAAGAGAAAAGACGTTTAGATATACATAAAGAGGTACATGGACGAAAACCAAAAAATAGGGAATACGGCAGTCCAGAATTTAACCAAGATAGATTAAGAGGTTGATGATTGTTTCAAAGGTTTTTTCTAGTAAGTCGTCCTCATATACCACCCAATAATTATATCTCCTGCTCCATAGGTAAAAATTACTTCAAGACTATAACCGTGTGAAACTTCACATGCTGTAAGCAAATCAACCCCAGATATATAACAAAAATTAATTTATACTTATTATCGTTAGAGTGAAGTCGCTTCTTCTTATCTCTGTTTATAATTTTCTCCGTCTTCTATTAACTGGTTTATTGTATCTAAACTAAAGTCTGCCCATTTATCAGAAATATTATCTAGATCATCCTTGCGTTCTATTGTTACTACTTTAATTAGATCAAATCTGCCTCTTAATAGATCCCTGTTCTTTCTCTTTTTTGATGGTGAGCGACCTTTATTCTTGGCTTCTGAGTCAAGGATACTTTCGATCTTATTCTGTAACTCTTGTTTTCTGTTAGGATCTGCAATCGAACTTATTGCTTCATCTGTAACATCACTTATTTGTTTTATCAAATGTATATAGTCTGATACAAGCATTGCAGCCTTTTGGTCGTATTCTGTCTTGTCGCTATATAATATATCGTTCTTTCTATCTTTAACGCCATCGTGATCTAATTGGATATCTTCTTCTTTTGTAGGCCAAACGTTAACTACATATACTTCCAAGTCTGGAACTCTTTCTATCCTTTTCCTCTATTCTATTTTTTTCAAAATAATCTAACCAAAAGTCTCTATGATATTGTATAAGTTCTCTTAGTGGAGTATTACTCAATATTCCGCCATCACAGAATTTTTCTCCATCTATTTCTACATATTTAAAATATATTGGAAATGAAGCGCTTGCCATTACATGGTTTATTCCTATGCCATTATCAGAATAGCTATCAAATGTTGCTGCTTTGCCTTCCTTTACATTAGTGCTAACAACAAGAATTCTGGGCTCTCCTTTATCAAATCTAGTTAATATTGGAAAATCTATAAATTTATTGCCTTCTTCATATTCGTGTTCTAATTTACTTCTTAATTTGTTATTATCATAATGAAACCTAGTATTTGGGTTTACATTTGGTTTATAATTGAAATAGGGTAAATAATCATGAAATCTATCGTCAAATTCTGATATTGGTGGAGAAAAAACATTTTCTACTCCTTCATAGAAAAAGGATTTTGCGGAATAATATCTTCTGGCAGACTCACCTAAGGAAGATTTATACAATTTGGCAATTGGAGGAGTTGGAGTAGATAAGTGTCCTCTCCAAAACTGTTGAAGTACTTCTGCAGCATATTGCCAATTTTTATTATTTATAAATTAGCTTACAAGTAATGGCAGCATTTATTGCGCCAGATGAAGTACCTGCAATAATATCAAATAATGGTAAACCTTCTTTGCCACCATTCTCTTTGTCTTCTTCAATAAGTGTCTTACAAAGAGTTTTAAAAACTCCTGATTCATATGCACCAAGTGCGACCCCTCCTTGGAGGACAAGTGCTCTTTGTACCTTTGGTACTTTGTTTATGTCCATTTTATTAGTTATCTTGTGTTTTCTTTACCCATTATTGACTCTTTGTTACAAGTTACCTGAATTTATTTTCGATATTACTATTATATTAATGAGCAAATAATATTGTAATATTTAGACTTCGATGGAGATATTTGAGCTAATTTAATAATAAAAACCTTATTATCTAGTAACTTACATTAATGAGTGAACGATAACAAAAATATCCAAAGATAGTCATAGTGCCAAAAATCAGGCTGAGATAATTACTTTTACTAAAGAAAGGTATGAGCTATTTTCCAAAAGGATTCTAATTGTAGATAATAATGCTGATATTACTCTAACCTTCAAATCAGCTTTAGAACAGGAATATAATGGCAATACCAATAAAAAACTTGAAGTACACACATCTAACGACCCTCTATCAGTATTATCACAATTCAAACCTAATTTCTATGATCTATTGCTAATAGATATTCATATGCCAGATATGAATGGATTTGAATTATGTACAGAGATATTAAAAGTAGATGTTAATGTTAAGATTTGCTTTATGTCTGGAGGAGAAGTAAATCATGAAGCTATAAGAGAATTATATCCATCCATAAGTATAGGATGTTTTATAAAAAAACCTGTTACAATACAATATTTGACAGAGTAAAGGCAGAATTGGAGTAATAGGAACATTACATCAAACCTGCAGAAATAATGTCAATTTATTATATCCTCCTTCTAACAATATATACGTAGTTGATTGCTATCTATAACACAAAAAGAAATTACATAAAATAATTATTGCATGTCTCTGTAAGAGGTATTATCTATTTTATTTCTCTCCTAACGAATTGAAATACACTAAAAAGATAAACAACTATTGGAGGAAAAAGAAGAATAACCTTTACAACAAAAACATGTTCTCTAAAGCTTATGAAATCTCTTAAAGGTTAGACCTTGTTCTGTATATCTTATTATATATGCTAGGAGATTTGATATATCAACATATAGGCAAGATTACAAGTATTAGAGTATTGGATACTGGGAAATCTAAAATGGAAGCAACTGTCATTGCTAGCGGAAAATAAAAAGATATTGGAAATGTCAACACTACTATAACTTATTGGAATATTCGAAGTCCAGATAGAACATTATATGGTGAAGGAAAGGAGTAATTACGGTTAAAGATTCTGGTAATAAAATGGCTCTGCTATTTATGCTAAAGTGAAAGAATATGAAGTGGGAAAGTATTCTCCAAATGGACAACAACATCATCAAAAACAATAAACAATTTGGAGAGGTTCAGCATTCTACCAATCCTATTCTTCTTCTCCTACAGACGGCAAAATCTCTTTCCTTAATAATATTGTTGGAGTTTTTGAAACTGAAGTTGATGATAATGTAGGTAATGTTATTGAAAAGGTTTGGGAATGGAAATAAAAAATATTATGGATTAATTAATAGAGTTATATGACAATATTGAAATTATGAGTTTGTTTAATGACAGCTCCATCATCGTCACATAATATTGATACTAAAAAAGGTCAAAAATTCTGGTTGCTTGGAGATGTATCATTATCTTTAGCAAAGGTTACAGATCACGATTGTTTATCTAACAATCATAATCAAAGAAATTGAAGCGTCGTAATTCTTAAATATATTCTATTACGCTATTTTATAAAATGGGCGAACAAGTAAAACAAAATATTGATCAAAATAAAATCCAAGAATTTATGAATAAAGCAATAGGAGACATAGCAAGCAGCTCTAGTACTATGCTTATAATTCTTGGGGAAAGACTTGGCTTGTATAAATCAATGGCGCAAGCAAATGGCCCAATTTCAGCCGAAGAACTAGCAAATAAAACTGGGACGGTGGAACGGTTGGTAAGAGAATGGTTAGCCAATCAGGCAGCAAGTGGATATATAGAGTATGATCCTAGCAGCAGAAAATATAGATTGCCGCCAGAACATGCTTTAGCATTAGCTGATGAGAACAGTCCTATATACATACAAGGTATTTTCAAAGCTATAAAATCGTATTTTAAGGATGAAGAAGAATTCTTGAAGATGTTTAGAGGCGAAAGAACTTTTTCATGGATGGATCATAATCCTTTTATGGCAGAAGGATTTGCTGAATTCTTCAAAGCTGGTTATATTGGCAACTTAGTTAATTCGTGGATTCCAGCAGTGGATAATGGAAAAGTTCTTGAAAAATTACAAAAAGGTGCCAAAGTAGCAGATGTTGGTTGTGGGTTTGGTACTACTACATTGATGATGGCAAAAACGTATACAAATTCTAGCTTTACAGGGTTTGATTTTCACAAAGAATCAATTCAAAGAGCAAATGAACTTGCAAAAAGAGAGAATCTAAATAATCTAAAATTTGAAGTATCATCAGCATCAGAATTTCCTGGCAATGATTATGATTTTGTAACGTTTTTCGACTGTCTACATGATATGGGAGATCCTCAGGGAGCATTAACTCATACAAAAGATGTTATCAAAAAAGATGATGGTACTTGTATGATTGTAGAACCTTTTGCACAAAATGAATTAGAAAATAACTTAAATCCAGTAGGTAGAACATTTTATGCTGCCTCTACGCTGATATGCGTTCCAAACTCCTTAGCTTTTAACGGACCTGCACTAGGTGCGCAAGCAGGAGAAAACAGAATAAAAGATCTAGTGAACAAGAGCGGTTTTTCACACTTTAAAAGAGTCCTGGAGACACCAATAAATATAATCTATGAAGCTAAACCTTGACCCTTTTTTTATTATTTCTATTATCAATTCTGTTCTTCTAGATATAAGCGCATCATATCGTAATTCAAGCCATAAATTATTATTCTAATTAGACAGAAGTGCTTGCACGCACGATAAATAATTAAGTTGCAAATAAGTCAAAGATCTGTCTTCTTTAAATGAATGTAATAACGGTTGCGGATGATGTTTTATTTGAATAGCCGAAAAATAGCTTGCATAAATAAGACCAAAACAAAAGATTAGATTATTAAAATTGCATTAATGCTGAAAATATACTCCTAAAAGAAATAAAAAAAGTGGAGTTAGTTTTTACTGCTTGGCGAACTATTGTTGCTGTTGTTGTTGAGCTGCAGTAGTAGAGAAGGCTGTACAAACTTTTGCTATATTAGTGCTAAATTCTGTTACTGCATCGACTGTTCGATTGTAGATTCTCAGATTCTCTCTTGCCGCGTCTACTGCATTGATTGCTAGCTGATTGTTGATGCCAACAGCTCTTAGTGTGTTATTGGTAATTTCGTTTGCTTGTCTTGTAAATTGCTCTGTGTATGATGTTGTTGTTGTTGATACTGGCATGATATTCCAGCTTCCTACCAATTGCTTTTGTGCTGAAATTGTATTCTCAATGACATTCTTTGCTGTTTGGACATAATCTAGCTGAAGATTAGAGAATGCTTGTGAATATTGTGGTTGAACTTTTGCAATCTCATCTACTGCTCTGACAAAATTTTCCTTTACTGTGTCAAATACATGGGTTGTGCCGCTACTACTATTTGATCTTGCAGTATTGCTTTCATCTTGTGATTTATTGTCTACCATTTTTAATACATTCTTAATAGTAAATATTAATATATAAACTCTGGTAACAAATGGTAATGATTACCATATAAAGCCCTTTAAACGTCAAGTTAATTTTCAGATATGTCGCCACTCATTCTAAGCCTATCTAATCAAAGGGATACCTACAAAATAGAAGAGTCAGACACAATTCCTGATAGAGCTAGATACAGAGTTAGATACAGATGGTGATGGCGACGATGGAGATGGAGGAGATGGTGGGGAATGATAATCTCTTCTAAAGATCGTTCCAGATCATACAGATAATGCAAGTTATAATAACCCTATACCAGAAAAAAGTTAGAAGAAGAAACAGTCAATAGCATGAAAATCTATAGTAAGTGAAAAGGCATCAAAGGAGATCAGCATACTTTTTACTATCTTCTTTGTTATATGGAGTCTATGTAAGGAGTATTAGTGATTAATTTCTCTAATATTGAAATCTAGATGTTTTTTACCTATCTTTTATATCGAAGCCTATAGTTATAATCATTATATCAAATATTGTACTGTCTATGTATGATGACTACAAGTATTAGAACAATGCGAACAGTTCAATACTTTAAAGATAGAACAGAATGTTTTGATGATTATTTTCCATGTAGAAAAATTAATTGTAATAGACTACATGTTCATTATTGGTTGAAAATGTATATATTTTATTTACATATGAATATGGATAGAATGAGATTTATGAAATTCCTGTTGCTTGAAGGAGGTTAAGTTAACAGGGCCTGTTTTGTAAACCTATACTTTAAATTTCTTATTGATATTTTTAATAGTAAAATGAAGGCAGCAGTATATCATGAACATAATAAAGATCCACAAAAAGTTGTAAAAATAGAAGGGATAGAGATTCCTAAAATTAAGCATAACCAAGTTCTTATAAAAGTTGAAGCAGCATCTTATAATTACAATGATCTTTGGGGAATATGGGGAGAACCAATTAAGATTCCTCTTCCTCACATTTCTGGAAGCGATATTTCCGGAACAGTAGTAGATGTTGGAGAAAATGTTTTAGATATAAAAAGAGGAGACAGAATAGTAGGACATCCCAATCTAACCTGTAGAATATGTAAGGATTGTACTTCTGGCAAAGAATATGATTGTCGCCAAAGACAAGTATGGGGTTTTCAAACTGGTCCTTTATGGGGAGGATTTGCTCAATATACATATTTACCAGAAGTCAATGTTATAAAAATCCCAGATAATCTTTCTTTTCAAGAAGCAGCGGCTATTTCTATGGTTGGAATGACAGCCTGGCACATGTTAGTTACTAGAGCTAATATTCAACCAGGACAAACTGTTTTGATTATGGGAGGAGGAAGTGGTATGGGAATAGCAGGTATTCAAATTGCAAAGTTGTTCAATTGTGATATTATTGCAACAGCTGGTAATCAAGAAAAAATGGATAAATGTCTTGAATTAGGTGCTGATCATGTTGTAAATCATAGGGAATCAGATTGGTACAAGAAAGTTAGAAATTTAACAGCAAATAATAATCACGGAGAAGGTGTAGATATTATTTTTGAACATATTGGAAAGTCTGTATTTGCACAAGAAGTTAGTCTCTTAAACATGGGAGGCACCTTAGTATCTACTGGAGCTACAACTGGATATGACTCGAAACTAGACTTGAGATATCTCTTCTTTAGAGGACTAAATCTTATTGGAGCTACCCAAGGAACGAAGGCAGGATTAGAAGAAGTAATTAAATGGACAAGTAAAGGAAAAATAAAAGCAATAATAGATACGATTTATCCATTTGAAGATATGGTGATGGGTCACATAAAAATGATGGAATCACAATTGTTTGGGAAGTTAGTTACTACTCCACAAAAATTATAAAGTTAGTTAAAAATAGAATATTGCATTAACCATATATTATCAAGCAAGTATTGAAAGTCCAAATTATAGAATATAAAATGACTCAAATAAAAAAGAGGTACTTCTTTGGTTATATTATATGTACTTGACCCCACTTTATCAAGGGATTCAAATCCAAAATATTATTGAAAAGCGTTGGACCTATATTTTTATAGTAGGACCAAAATTTAGGTCAAATTTGTTTCACATCCCAATGGCCCCACATTGATAGCACTATTTTTGGGATTCTGAAATATAAAAAGTGAAAACAGATATTGGAAATCAAGAATCCAATATTAATTTCGAAGTAAAGGAGAACCTCCCGAAACTAAAGGGCTCAGCTGCTTGATAATTAAAATAGTATATTTTTTTGAATACGAATCACGTTATTATTTTTTCTTTGGAAAATCATGTAATTCATTAGATAAACACCTCAAGCAATTCCTTGGTTCATTACTACTACTCAGATAGGAAATGTAAAAACATTTAGAGCATTGTAATCTAGAAAGTCTGCTTGTCAGGTCTAAAGAATTCTCGAACTTTTTTAGTACTTGGCATGAAATTAATTTTTCAACTACAGCATTTACCATATCATTTATATGCTGCGAAGTAGAATTTCTATACCTCAAATACAAACCAATCATTTCCTGTGCAAGTGACTCTTTTTTGAATTGTTGTCTGCCTTGATTCGATTGCCGAAACAAATGATCACGCAAATACCATTCAAATTCCTTAATTTCTATATCTTGCAATGGATGATACCAAAATAACTAATAACTTTTGTCTCATAAAAATATGCTCTCTACTCTGTATGCTTATTTTTTCTTTATACGTATACAAACGATCGGATATGGCTATCTAGTAATAAATTATTGAAATGTTAATTAAGGATACTATTGAACCCATTCTACATGCAGGGAACTGATCCCACGGAACCTGCTAACAATATGCGTTCCCATGCTAGTTAGAAACATAAAATATTGTATCTTATACAAGGATCCATATGTTAATGCTACTAAAATTAACTATGACAGTCAAAAAATTACGTCTACTATACCAACCCAATAAACTCCCTGTTTAGTATTAGTGACTGACTTTCAATTCTTGCAGTTACAAAATTCAGTACACTCCATATATCAGAGACTTTGGTCAGAATTCATCTCCCAGCCGAAGACTATCATTAGTGTAATAATGCTAATATCTATAATGAACTTAATCAAACTTTAGTATGACTACTGATGCATTTACACCAAAAGTAAAATTAGAACATGTTATTTCTTTTAGTGATGCTGTTTTTGCATTTGCAATAACTCTTATGGCTATTTCAATAGATATACCTGATTTACCTACAAATTTAACACAATCCCAATTAGTTGGCAAATTGTATGAGATGTATCCACAAGTTGAAAGCTACCTTATTAGCTTTGCAATAATTGCCATCTTCTGGATTTCTTACCATCAAGTCTTCAATCATATTATGGGATCGCCTATCCAGATGGTTTATCTTAATTTACTATTTCTTATGCTTATAACTCTCTTATCTTTGTCTACATCACTTGTAATAAACTATGGTTCATATCACATCCCATACATTATTTATTGTACCATTGTCATAATGACAAGTTCATTACTTGCAGTTATATGGTGGTATGCAACAAGAGATCGCAAATTAATAAACAAGAATATTCATCCACTTTTTGTGAAAGGTGTTATGGTAAATCTTCTTTCACTTCCTGCAGTATTTTCTCTATCAATTTTTGTATCATTCATGAATTTAAATATTGCACAGTACATTTGGTTGGGAATTGTACCTTTGAGCTTTATTATTAGAAAAAAATATAAACATTGATTATATTACTCCACAGTCGGACTCAAATGAATTTTGATACAAATCCCTCTGGGCCCGTTCCGATATTGGTGCTTTTAAGTGGGTTCTAACATATAAAAGGTGTAAAGAAAGAGTGGAAGTAGAACAATTACAATCAGAGCCAAACCCATGGACATTGTATCTTTATGCGATGATATCGCCAGTTACAAGAGATAAGTGTCAAAAAAAGTCTAAAATATTACCGGATTTGCAGAATTTATTTATAATAGTTTTCCCTTAACAGGATATGTCAAGTCAAGAATCTGTTAGTAAGTTATGGCTTGTTATGCCTGTACCACTCTTTATTGTTTTTGTGTTTATACTTATTATTATTATTCCTGGTAATGCAATATTGATTAATAGTAACAATAATTATCTTGGTACTACTAGCAACTTTGCGTATGGTCAGCAGACAGCCGAACCAAATGAACTTCAATAATATTACAAATTCATTAGACATTCAAAGCATACCATCAAAAAAAGTTCATGTTGGAGATATAGATATTGCTTATAAAATATTTGGTAAAGGCGATCCTATATTATTGATAAATGGTTACTCCCAATCAATGGATAATTGGGATCCGACTCTATTAGAAAGACTTGCTTCAAATCATACAGTAATTATATTTAATAATCGCGGAATAGGAAATACAACCTCTGGTGAAAATAGATTCTTCTCTATAGCACAATTTGCAAATGATACTGCTGGTTTGTTAGATGTATTAGAAATCAAGCAAGCAGATATACTGGGATATTCTATGGGTGGTTTTATAGCTCAAGAATTGGCACTTACCCATCCTGATAGAGTTGGAAAACTTATTATTTATGCATCAATTTGCGGTGGTAATGAATCCATACTAGCAAGTCAAGTTATAAACATGCTATCTAATGGATCTGGAACTGCAATGGAGAGAATAGAAAGATTTCTACCCTTATTCTTTCCAGAAAAATGGCGCAATGAAAATCCAAATTATCTTGAAAGGATTCCAAAATCTATAGAGACAATTCCTCATAAAACACTAGACCAGCATACAGAAGCAATTTTCAATTGGACAGGTACTTGCAGTAAACTAAAAAACATAACTCAACCCACACTAGTTATAGTTGGAACTGATGATGTCGTAACTCTACCTGCCAATTCTCTACTAATTACAGAACGAATTCCTGGAGCTTGGCTTGTACAGATTAAAGGAGCCGGACATGGTTTAATGTATCAGTATCCAGAACAATTCAATAAAGTGTTACAAACATTTCTTTCGACAACAACCCCTAGTTGATGAAAGTATCATCTATTTCGTTTAGATTAGACTAGACTGACTCTGTTTTTACTTATGTTGTCTTAATGGTAAGTTTGTAGTAGTTCTCTGGTTGTTCATCGGTCAGTTGGTTAGTCAACTTAATGTTATCTCCCGTAGAAGAGAAGACTGGGGCTAAATACTGAGTCAAACTTGATTCATATCCTCTAGGATCTGGTCTTTGTTCTTCAGATGGTCTTTAATCTCCTTGGCATAGTTGAATTGTCTCTAAATTATATGCTGCCTATTGTTACTATTATTTGATCTCTATCTACTAGGCTTGAATGCTATTATTGTAAAATCTTAAAGGTGCTCAAACTTTAGTGCTTTAAGAAGGGTTCTATAAAGAGGAAAGTAGGTGGTAATAAGGAGATATTTTGATTTCCTAGATGAAAGTAAGCGGCATCACAAAAAATGTTGGTTTATTGCTTGTTTGAAATTATCCATGGAGTCCTGATCTTATACACCTCTATTGCCTTTTGCTTGTGAGAGCCAACCACAGCACATGGAATAAATTATAGCAATGGCTAATTCTTCATGGGTTTTATCTCTCCATCGTTGTCCATCATGTCCTATTGGTAACATGTTCATCAAATAATTTATAATCTCTTCAAATACATTCCTAGGTCACCTACCTTCGACTGAGTCAACTATTTGCTTCTTATGATTTTCCAAATAGTCACGTAGATCTATCATTACAAGCATTAGTCTATAGCCCAATTAGAACTAATTTAATACCTGACCATCAACAGCTTTTTAGAAGACCCCATAATTTACCACAACCTCTAATCAATATACTTATTTATTCAATAAGTAAACCATTATATCAATCAAAAACCTCTTTTCACCTTTGGTATGCATAGTAGAGACTTCTTCATTTGAAGATGTGCTTTGACTATCCTTTTCTAGCAAATTTTAACACCCACCTATTATTTTGAACTCCATATTTGTTCATAACTATGTGTATAAATTTCTATGATATTGCCGAATGGGTCTTCACAATAAACTATTTTATATGGCTTGCCAGGAAATAGATCCCATATCTTACTTCGTTGCTTTCCGCCCTTCTCAGCTATTCTTTTGGCTAATTCTTCTATGTTAGGATTAGTTATGCCAATATGGAAAAATCCTGTTTTCCAATATTGTAAATTGTTTTCTCGCTGCTCTTCTTTTGGATCTATAAATTCAAATACCTCAAAGCCTACTTGATTTGCAAAGCTCATATGTGCTAATCGTAATTTCTTAAATGATGCCCCGAAAATATCTTTTAAAATCATGCCAATATGGGAATTGTCATCACTACCTTCCATAGGTTCAGTCACTATGTTAAAACCTAATACTTCATGATACCATCTTACAGCTTTATTTAAATCAGGCACACCAACTCCTATATGATTAGAAAGATTAGGAGGAGAAGCTGATGGCGATGATGATGCTTCTATTGTATTATTATCCATTGTTTTATGTCTATATATATATATATATATTTTAGATGAAGAATTTGCTCACCACAAATTCCTTTAATATACATACGCAGCGTCAAGAATCGCTCTCCCTCACTGGCTGTGCGATATCGCTGGTGATGACGTTACTGCTAAAAGGAACGATATGATGTGATGGGCTACTTTCTCCGTATTTCATATATAGGATATTATAAGACAATATTTATATCTAAAGCTACTAGATTAGAGGTTCCTTTTTGATTCTATACGATATAATATTAAAGTGATCAAATTGGGGTGTTTTATGAAGGTTTCCTGTTTAAAAGGAATCAGGCGAAATCAGGCAGCAAAAATTGGTATCAATGGTATCATGAAATGAAAGTGTTATAAACATTGATCATTTAACATGTAGGGCAAAAAAATTGACAATAAGTGAAGAAAGAAAAAAGGGTTATCGATCTTTACTATAATCAGGGAAAGACGACGCGTGAAATTGCAAAGATAGAGAGGATGTCCATTCGTGATATATCTGCTATCTTAAAGGAGGAAGAATCAAGACGACAAAAATATAAACACCAGCAACAACAAGGAGAGGTATCTTCTAAAGCTTATGAACTATTTTCTGAAGGTAAGCGTCCTGTAGAAGTGGCCGTTGCATTAAACCTAAGAGAACCAGAGGCAACCAAATTGTACAGAGAATATTGGAAGCTAAGGGGACTGGATAAACTCAATACAATATACAAAGAGACAGATGGCAAAATATGGCCTTTTTGGAAATTATACCGGCTGATGAAGGAAAAAAGCATGAGTAGAAAGCAAGTAGTTAATGCTGTAGATACTCCTATTCATAAACTTTCTTAAATGGAAAATCTTTATCGTCAGGCCAAAGATCAGGCGGAGAAGATGCAACACACGATACAACGATTGGCAAATGACGTAAGGGCTTTGGAATATAAAATATCAATATTAGATAAAACTGCATTCTCTTCTGAACAAGAGTGCAGGAGAAAAGAACAACAGATACAGGAACTTAGTGATAAAAAGGAAAGACTAGAAAAGTTGATCGTGAATATACTAAATGGAGAAGGCTATTCAAAGCTAAAGCAGATAGTCAAAGAAAATGGTAAAGCTGTTTTATCAGAAAAGAGAGTATTAATATCAGTATCATTTGCAGCGCTAATTCAGACTTTGAAAAATGATCCAGAAATGGTTAAATTAATTCAGAACATACTTGGCGCGAATGATGGTAAACAACACGAAGATGATAATAGCAATAAACATCCGGGGAGGTATATTGAAACAAATTGTTTTCGAAATTATCCATCTATCATGCATACTTGCATTTAACAGGTTATCTACCATAATCTCACAGTTGATATTCTCATAGTTATTTGTCTTCATAAGCCTGCCTCAAAGTCATTATGTCAAGCTTACGCATTTGAAGCATTACCTTCATGACTCTATCCGATTTCTTAGTATCCTTGTCTTGTAGCATTTTTGCCAAAACAATGGGAACAATTTGCCATGAGACTCCATATTTGTCCTTGAGCCAACCGCATTGCTGCACCTGTTCATCTCCGCCGTGGGAAAGCTTCTCCCAATAATAGTCCACCTCTTTTTGTGTCTCACAATGCACTTGAAATGAAATGGCTTCATTAAATTTAAAAATCGGACCACCATTAAGGGCTACAAATTTTTGCCCTTCAATTTCAAATTCCACAGTCATTACTGTTCCCGCCTCCCTTCTGTGAATCTCATACCCCTCTATTCCATAGCGGGTAACATCGCCAACCTTTGAGTTTTTAAAAATGGAGGCATAAAACGTTGCTGCCTCCTCAGCTTTGTCATCGAACCACAAACATGGGATAATTTTGTGCATATGGATAAGGGTATATAAAATATATATTTTATAAGTGTGTAAGGGATCAAAAGTATAGTTGTTGCAACATATCAAAGTATAACACCTTGTTGCTTCTTCAATGGTCTATATGTTAGCTAAAAAACAAGGCTGGTTACTGACCTAGGCATAATAAGACTTTTAAACCTCAGATTGTTCTCTACTATTCTACGAGCCTACCTTTAGCACTGATATTGGCACTAATCCCACCGAACCCGAAGAATATACATGTGTTATAAATATGTAAATTAACTCAGGGACTGATGTAAAATTTCCGGGTGGAAAAATAGAGTCAATTCTGTCCCACATTCCACCGAACCCGTAAATTAAATTCTATAACACTACTACGAATATTTTTCTTGGTTTAATCCTACGTAGCATCGCCATGTGATCATCCACATTCCTAAACCCATCAACTCAAAGTTATACCTACAGAAAAGAAGAGCCAGAAATCTTTCATAATAGCAAAGGCGATATACTGAATAACAATAATTGAATCTTTGTATAATCAGAGCTAGAATTTCTTTATTAAAGTTAATTGACAGGCCAATATTATTTGCTATTTACAGCTAAACTAGTTATCCATGTTTGTTGCTTGTATCTCAAAAGATTCAATTACTGTTTGAAACGACTGCAAATAGTCTCAATATTTTTCTAGAATTAATTTATTATATGATATTTCAGTTTAGTGTCAATATATTGTAATGTATATAAAAATATATATAATGTATCACAAAATTTATTTGATTTGAGCTTATCTGAGAAGGATCTTAAATTAAAGACAGAAGATCTATAGCTTCAAAGACAGAAGATCTGAATGAATTAAACTTGGCTCTTGCAAGAGCTAATCAGCAGCTTGAATTAAAAACATCAGAACAAAATGCTTCTAATAAGGCATTATTTGAGTCAAACCGTGAGCTTGCACAAGTCAACAAAGAGATTGCAGAGACTAATAAAAGATTTGCATTAACAAACAAACAATTTGTAGAGCTCAACAAAGAATTGACAGCAGTCAATAAAGAATTAGCCTTAGCTTATCAGACAATAGAAAAGCAGAACAAAATTCATATAGAATTTATCAATATTGCAACTCATGAATTGAGAACACCTATACAGCCAATATTAGGAACAGCACAGTTATTAAAAAGTGAAATTGAAGAAGATGCTTATTATAACAGACAAGATAGCGATAATAATAATGGTATTCAAGTTGAACGAATAAAAAGTCGACTGGAAGTCATTATCAGAAATGCGAAAAGACTGAAAGAGCTTGCAAGTAATATATTAGATGTTTCAAGAATTGAAAGTCAATTACTGCTATTAAATAAAGAGGAGTTTAAATTTAGAAGAATTAATATCAAGTATAATTAGTGAATATAATGAGAGTCAAAAAGGAAAGAAGCAGTTAGTTGAATTCAAAGGAGAGAGAAACATAATCGTTAAAGCAGATAAGGATAGGATAGCTCGAGTTATCTCTAATTTATTAAACAATGCTGTTAAATTTACAAAGGATGAACCAGAAGGAACTATATTTATTAGCTGTCAAAGAAAGGATGATGATAAAGACGATAATAATAATAACAACTATGTCCTTGCTAATGTGAAGGATACAGGCAAAGGAATAGAATCATGAAATATTTCCACGGCTATTCTCAAAATTCGTTACTTCTACTACTAATACTAGTTCCAAGTCCTCTACTGACGGAATAGGTATAGGACTATTTGTCTCAAAAGCTATTGTAGAAGCTCATGATGGAAAGATATGGGCTGAGAATAACTCAGATGGAAAAGGTGCCACGTTTACATTTAGCCTACCGATCGATTAATTAATGAATAACACAAATTCTCAAACATTTGCAAAATGATATATTTGTCTATGGAAAGTATTAGCTGTAAAATAATGGGAACAATGGGTAATAGAAGCGTATTAGAATCATAATAATAAGAGATGAAATATTACTTTGAAAAGTTATTTAGGATATTGTCATTATTATTGTCTCATGATAAATTATCTGACTAAAACATCTTCTTTAAGATTAACAAAATCTACTATAGCATTATCAATTGGATTATCTTTCTTGATACTACTATTATTGTTTATTCCAGCAAACATTTTGAAAACAAGCAATGTTTGGGCTACTGCAATAGAAATTCCTGTATATATGCTAACAACCAGAGGTAATAGAGAACAGGCTGAGGGTGTGAAAGGAGAATACGGTTACAATGATAGATATCCACTTAGAGATATTAACCAATTATTCAGAGACTGTCCTACAGAAATTGCAGTTTTTGTTCATGGGTGGCATAATGATCATTATAAAGCAAAGGAGAGACTTGATAGAGTCAAAATGTCATTGGAATATAGAAACTACTATATCCCATTAATCGGTTTGAGTTGGAATTCTAATATAGACTGGGAACCTGTTAAAGTCACAGCAAAAGAAAATGGACCCAAGCTTGCTCAATTTATTTTGGACTATAAAGAGAGGTGTAAGTATGAACAAAACAAGGAAGTTAATGTAAGGATACTTGGACATTCATTGGGATCCAGAGTAATACTTAGCGCTTTACAAAGCTTACATGAAAATCGTTTCTGGAATAACCACACTAATAATTTTAAAATAGCCTCTGTTCATTTAATGGGAGCAGCTGTTGATGACGAAGAAGTGTCAAAAGATCCTTTGGATGTTAGTAATGACCCAGTAAAGTTTGCCTATGGAAATGCCATAGAAGCAGAAGTAACTCGGTTTTATAATCTGTTAGACCGCCAAGACAATATTCTACAATTTGTTTATACATATTTTGAGGATAGTCAAGCTCTAGGAAATAATGGAAAACAAGTAGGAATAGATGAAGTGTCAACACCACCATATTATGATATAGATGTCCAAAGTAAAATAGAACCTATCGGTAACGCAGATGGAATTGCAGATCAACACTTACTTTTATGCAGATACTTCTCTTCTGAACTCTGTGAAATTACAATAAAAGATTACGATGTTGGTCTATGCATAGGCTATGTCTTTTCTTACACTTGTGGAGTTGATAGAGGTGATAACCATGCAGGATATATTGGATTTAGAAATCTTAGTAGTCAATATATGCTTGCAAATAATGGAGCAATGAAAGAGGTTGTGGAACATTGGCGAATTAACTGATAGCTCTAACAGAACTACACTGGAGGTAATAACCTTTTAAACAAAATTGCTTGTGTCTCTGGGGTGGAAATACTTTCAACGTATGACCGTGTGACGCTGTCACACAGTGTATACAAATATTGCTTGTGTCTCTGGGGTGGAAATACTTTCAACGTATGACTGTGACCATGTGACAGGGTTAATCACACGTTGAAAAGACAATGGACTACAGAGACACACTAATAATAGTTATTCTGTTAATATCAACATCATTAGTCTGCTCTGAATAAAAATTCTATCTCTGAAAAGTGTAAAATACTTCTATGTGTGACTGTGACCATGTGACATAGTCACACACTGTAAACAAATGTACCCTGACAGACATATTATTCTTTATCGAAGTATATCTTCTGGTTATATTAATTTGATTTTGCTGGTGTTAATTAGCTTTTAAGAGGATTTAAAGAGAATTGCGTTGCTAGTCTACCGTAATATTATCATATATTCAATCCAGAGAATGCATATGTATCGTCAAATATGGCTTGTAAATAATAATTGCAACTAAGATATGCCTTAACATAGAAGAAGAATAGTAAATGTCAATATCTCATAATTAAAATTACTTATCTATATGAAGTCGCAAAAACTTTCTACGGGTGACTTACGCTGTCATACATTCCCACATATCAGCCAGTAGTTAGAGAGCTAATTTCAAAAGAATTCAACATGCATATTTAGTACATATATAACAGCGTTATTACAAGATATTCTGAATTATTTACTGTACAATGGTAACAGTTGGAAACAGATGATAACAGAGGTAATGAAGTAGTAGCAACGGTAACAAAATTGGTAGCAAGTGGTAACAGCTTTAAGCTTCTATAAATATAAATAAATACAGTAAAAGAAGATTTCAATATTAAATAGACGAGAAAGAGAAAGACTCGTACTAGACCTTTACAATCAAGGTAAAACTATACGTGAGATAGCAAAAGAGGTTAGGATGTCATTTAGAGACATAGGGGCTATTTTGAATAAAACATTAGAAGAGAAGACTGAAGGAACGAAAGAACAACGACAAGATAATAATGATGCTGAGGAAAACAAACAACAGGAACAACAGCAACATCTTTCTCTATCTGCTCAAGCATACAAACTCTTTTCTGAAGGTAAGACTCCATTAGAAGTAGCGATTGCTTTAAACCTTAGAGAGTCAGAGGCAACAAAATTTTACAAAGAGTATTGGAAGCTAAAACGACTACATAATCTTACTTTGATTTATGAAGAGACTAAAGGTGATATTGAGCCTTTCCTAAAATTATATAGATTATCTAAGGCTAAAGGTATGAGTGTCAAGCAAGTTGTTAACCTTCTCACAATAACCAACAATGATTTACCAGCTATTGAAGAGCGATTTGAAAGACTAAGAAACGATGTAGATATGCTGCAATTTCGAAAACATACACTCGAGAGAAATTTATATCAATTGAATAATCAAATAGCTACAACAACTAAACTCCTGAATTCTTTTTGTATGTCTTGTAAAAGAGAAAGAAGAGAGATAGAAAATCTATACAATGAAAAGGTAAGACTCAAGGCTCTTGTAACACGATTTAAGAGCAATAATGAAGAATATCTTGATAAAATCAAACAGGTAGCTTATGAAGAAGTGAAGAGTGTATTAAATGATGGTAAATTACTCTTAAAATTCTCTACTCTCTCAGTAATTGAATCATTAAGAAGAAACTCTGAAATATATAATTTCGTAATACATGATAATTCAAATAATACTGCTATCTCTTACGCACCTAGCTATCCTTCGCTAATGTTATCAGGTCAACAGCGACAACGACAACAATCATTTAATGATAGCTATACTGCTTTGATATTAGAAGAGGCTGAAAAGCTTTACAATAAGTTAACAACAGAATTGACAAATACAGTTATAGCTGCAGCTGCTGCTATGAAGTCATCATTAGCGTACTAATACATACTAACATCATAAACTAACTCATAAGGATGATAATACATATGTCGAAATAAAGAAAGGCGAAAATAATAGCTGGAAATAGAATTAGAATCGGATTCTTATTCAATATTTTGAAGGATGACTGGGGGAACTGTCTCCAATGGCATTGGCAAACTTATTGTCAGAAGCATTGAGCAATATTATGACATCTTCCTGAATACGTGGTGAATATGTTTCCGAGAACACCTCTTTGTCATGTTTTATCATGAAGCTAGCATGGATGGTGTTAGGATATATTGCGCTCTCATTAGGAATATCCTCTTCGTTAGGAGGATCATTACTTCCTGGCTGGCGAATTTGACACGGAAAGCCAGGAAGGCCGCCAAGCTGGCTCTTTACACTTACCACAAGATCATTGTCGTCGTGAAAACCGTCTCTGTCAAGATTAAAACTTGAGTTATCTGTAATAAATTTATAATCCAGTTCTTGGGATTCGTGGCTGCTCTTAGCATTTGGCTTCCAAGTACCTGCAATAGCGTATGATTTAACATTTGTTTGATATAAATGAGAATAAGCATCACTTCCGGGAATCAAAGCTTCAGCAGCACCACCTTCATCAATACGAGAACCATAATTATCAGAGTAAATAGTTCTTAATTTCCTGGGCTCAACTTTGCAATACCGAGCTGGAGTTATGTATGTACTGTATGTACCATCTAAACAACACCAATCATCACGATGATCATATAGAAATTCTGACAAGTGTCCTCCAAAGTGTGGTGTGCCAATTGTTATCAACCGGTGAATTGAACCTTTCATAAAGTTTTCCTTTCTTTTATAATCAGGCTGCTGGACAAATCCACGAGCCATCAACCCACCCATGCTATGAGCTATTACATCCACTTGCGCTGCTGCTATTGATTGATTGTGATAAGAGTTGCATGCCTCAGCTATCTTTTTCCTAAGTGAATCTATTCCGTGATTACCAATTTCTGGAATTGCATAAGGATGAAAGGTTTCAGCATTATGGGCTTCGTAGTCTGCAAGGAATACTTTATCTTTATACCCATTGTTCTCTAATTTCTCTTTAAACTTACTTTCAATCCATGTTGCATATGAATTAGTCCACACGCCATGGATAAGAACTACCGGAGGGCGGCGTAACTGTATTGGTATTTTATAAAGTGTACTAGCATCAGCATCATTTGCATTGGATTCATTAACGTTAATGATGATAGTCCTACGGTCTATTTTGTCTTGGTGAAAGGAGTTTGGAGGCGTATACACGGCAGCAACAATTGATTTTCCATTACTAATATTTTGGGGACTAACATCATCTGTGGAGGATAGATTATTGACGTTTGATTGGCTGGGAGAGCTTAACATTCCATTTACTAGATCATCAGGCTTTGTACGATTATACTAAATAACATTAATTCGTAGACCTCATCAGATACTTTACAATATCCAGATTGAACCTTGTAGTTCTATAATAATATGAAATTGTATCTTTTAGAAAATCAAATGTAGGATAATACCAAGAAAGTATATTGTACTTTCCTTGTCTCCAGCATTCTTCTACTGCGTTAAATTCTGGAGATCCAACAGGAGGAAAATATTCTAATCTGATGGTATCCTTATTAGAATCAAGGAATCTTTTTGTAATCTTTGAACAATGTGGTGTTGCTCTATCGACAAAAATTACAATTTTACCAAATCTTTTCTGTACCTGTTTTAGATAATCAACAAACTTACTACTGTTAAATTTATCATATTGCCGAAATAACTGTCGGCCATCATCTGTTGACAGACAACCAAATACAATTGTTCTTTTACGAGAACCAGTAACTGTAACTATGGGTCTTTTTCCTGCAGAAATCCATTTCTTTTTTCTGATTGTATAATCATATACAAATATGGATTCATCTTGTACAAGAATGGTCCAATCTGATGATTTTAGATTGGTCAGAATATGATTTACTCTTTTTTGAATCTCTTCTTTTCTTTAGTAGAAGCAGAATTTACAAATCTTTTTTGTAGCACTTTTGGTTTAAAACCCCACTTATGTAATAAACGGTAGATGTGTACCTCATGATATCTTACTCCTGTTTTCTTGTATATCAGATCCATTACTTGTCTGAAATCCCAGCCAGTATATTACTTTCAGCCAATTCCTGTCTTATTTTTACCATTATCTCTTTTGGTACATCTGGAGGTCTACCGGTTCTTGGTTGGTCTTTCAAGCCATTCAGTCCATCTTCATTATATCTCTTGTACCATTTGTAAGCCCATGCTCTGCATCTATGCAATTCTTTTGCTACATCTTCTATGTGCTTTTCGTCTTCTTCTACTATACGTCTGATAAGAAGTATTCTTTCTTTTACATCTACATCTTTTTCTTCTTGTTTGTATGCTACATCTAGTTTAGATGCTCTCAATTATTGAATGTCTATATAGATGATAGTCAGCTAAAAATATATCTACGAATTTTAGTTAGTCAGTATAATTGAAAATTGCAGTGCAGAATTGGAGTCTATGAGAAGAATTAGTTTTGAGACACCATCAGCTATAGTTCCTTTACGATATGTTGTGATTCTTGCAGCCTTACTAATGTCGTTAACCAGATTGCCATTCTCGTCAATTAAAGATGGATTTGGATCTAATAAAGAGTAAGGAGACTTCGAGCTAGATGATGATGACGAATTTACATTATTGTCATTCTGCAATTTCTTCTACTTCCCTCTTCCTCTCTATGCATATCTAACTACAAGATTCACTGGTACTATATCTAGAATAAAGCTGAGTAATGCAATTGTTGATACTATCTTTGTTAAGTTGTTCCTCTTTTCAAAATACTTGAATATTCTAAAGAGTAAATTGTAAAGCTATTTATGAAGTTCAGAAGATTAGTTGATATATAACTTATTGTTGATGCAGATGACGTGGTTTTGAGATAGACTATGGAGAAGGATGCAGTTGGTCCAAAACTTTCAATAATGTTCATATTTCAGATGCAGCTTCTTAGGAGTTTAGTTGTAGTTATGCATCGATTATTTCCATATCTCTATAGTACTACAGCATTCCTCTTTATAATAACAATATCAAATATTAACATCCATACTATGGATTGAAAACTCGTACAAGCATATTTCGTGTATGCTGGATTTTCTAATTGTTCATCTAAGGTTTTGACAATTTGTCTTTGTAGTAGTATATAATCTATTTACTCTACAAAAGCTATAGCTTTTGTAGTAGAGTTTTCTATCCAATATGAAGTATATTTATAGTCACCTATAATATAGCTAAAGGCAATGCTTTACCGCAAAATGCAAGAGATTACTATTACCATTCCAACTAAATTTCATCTAAATTCATCAGCATGTCTTTAGAACAACTATGCCGATAACAATAGTAAGACAACTCAAGATTAGTTGGGGATATAGATTGGATTGCTAATTTGCATTTGATGATGATATTGCTGCTACTGCTAAGCATAATGAAGAGGAGGAGGAGGAAGGAAATTTAACAGGAAACTCTCCGGATTTCCGTATTTCAAGTTTACAGAATACTTGACATACAAGGCTGCCTTGGCGGATATCGAAGTAATCAAAATATTCGAGAATTGGACATCACAAACTTGTAGAAAGTGTAACCAACGAGGAACAAGAAGGACGCAGGGATTGTTTGTGTGCAAAACTTGTGGTGAAGAGAATGCTGATAGAAATGTTTCTTTTAATATCGCTTACCGGGCTTTGGGATACATTTCCAAAGTAGGGGTAACTGTGAACATACCCATAACTCTTGATAGTACAGACAGGAGTACAAATGATGACAAGAGAAACTCGAAAGAGGCTATCGGTCTATGACCGGTAGTTGTTCACTCCTGGTCTTCTTCTCCTCCTCCCTTCTTTTGGAATATGATCAAATTCCTCTTTGTGTCAAGCATTAGCCACTAAGCTTAAAGCTAGGCGCCGACTGTTCTGTCATCCTTTTTTCCTCGTCTCCCTAATTACCAAGTCTATATATTGTCTAACTTCGTTAACATCTAACATTGGAGATTCTACTGCTGTTTCTTTTTTCATAGCATCTGCGTGTTGGTGGATTAATTTTACAAGCTTTCCCATAATCTCTGCGTTCTCTTGTGCATTACCTAAAGTATCTAGCAGAGCATACTCCTTTACATATTTTCTGGCTAAATTACGCAATTCTGAATCTTGGGCCACTGAGAGCGCGACAGAGTATATTCCTATGCTAAAGAGAAAAGCAGCAAGCACAAGAAAGGCACGTTGGATTGCTCCAAAGGGTGGATAAGAATTGTTGGTTATCCAGTTATTGGTCGTTGGAGAAATTAAAATGGTTGCTAGTGCTGCTATAATCAAATAGTTAATGATCTTTTCACGAGAAGAGGTAATTTGCCGTCCAAGAGTTTTTGCTACTAAAATATATGCATAAGCTATTACAAAATCAGCTGCAACCCATCCTGCGGTACCTATTACCCTAAAGATAAGGAACCTGGACTCCATATATACAAATTCACTTCCAGTTGACTTTAAAAATTGAGGACCAAATACCCCAGTTAAAAAAAGTACAGGTGGTAAAATTATAATTGTCCAAAATGTTGTTCTTCCTATCTGATCCTTAAAATAACGAAGGAAAAATGCAATACCAACAATTTCTGCGATAGCAATAGCAGTAACTTGAGGGACAAGAAACCCATAGAGATGAATGATAAGCTCTATACTAGTTAAGTGTCTGCTTGCCATAGAATTGCTAGCGGGGAAATTTGGATCTATGGAGGGTGGTCTTGAAACGACTAATTCCTTTATATCAAGTGCAATAGCAACTGTCGTGCTGATGCAAAGGAGCATCGATGATACAGCAAATGCCAATATCATGATATTGTGTCGTTTGTTGGCACTCGAATTGAACCATGACAAGAATTTGTAAGTGCGAAAACCAAAGAACAAGATGGCTACTGCACTTATTAAGAGAAGTAGAATCAGCAGGTAACTGCTATATTGTGAAAATAACACCATTTCAACAATGATAGCTCCAAAGATGACTAAAAGTGCATAAAGAAAAATAGGTGTTGCCTTGTACAGCCTATTAAAAAACGAATGAGCCTCAAGGTCTTTGCGCAATGCAACCATATAATCTCTAAGGGCATACAGACCTGCAAAAAATACAGTGATACTCATTGTTATAAATAATATTACACCAAAAGAAGAAGTAAGAGGCTTTCCCAAAGCGTCAAGAAAGGTGCCAAAGATTACATCGGTAATTATTATGGCCCAAGCAATAAACGTCATCAAATAAGTTTTTTTGTTAATGATACTTGTAGTGACTATCAATGGCATTTTGTTGCTTGTTGCGTTGTATAGTCGACACGTCATTATATACTCTCCGATATACGTTTCAGCAAATTGCTGAACTGCTTATACTTTTAAAAACCAGATTTTGACCAGAAGGTATGCTTCATCATCAGCAATCTAATCCAAGGACTGTGTTAGAGAGGGGCAAGAAGCGCCATGAATTCCAGACAGATCATGGCTTTCGTAAGTGGTATAAAACGCAGTGCGAAATGGCTGGAATGAAGTCAATAAACATAGAAACTAATGGGTCATTCACTTGGCATGTCTACTAACAGCTATTACCGTGCTGCCTCAGATGAAATTTTGAAGGATTATTTGAAGGCAGTGTGTCCTTCCTCACAATAAGTAGTGAGATCAGACTTCAAAGACAAATGGAGCAAGTTGTAGAACAGTCAAGGAACGACAATGCTAAAATTAACTACAGAAAACGGTAATGTTGATCTCATTGTAGCTCTGAGTCATTTGCTTCGTTCAGATTTGATTGCTTAGGCCTTACCCTATTTAGATGAAGTATAGAGTATGTATACAAACATATTAAGCCTTGAACTCTACTTTTGATGTTTAATAAGAATGCCCCTTCCAACTGTGAAAGGAATCGGTACGTTTTATAGGGAATATGGAGACATTAAAAAGGAGCATGTGTTATTTATACATGGACTTGGTTCTTCATCACAAAGATGGGTAGATATTCCTGAAGCATTGTCAAAATATTTTCATACGATAACAGTTGATTTAATAGGTTCTGGTTTGAGTGAAAAACCACAGAATGCGGATTATACAATCAAAGGATTCAGTAAGTTCATTGTTGATTTCCTTATTGAAACAATTGGAATCATGGATAAGGAGCATAAAAAGATAAGCATTGTAGGCCATTCATTGGGTGGGTATATAGCTGCTCAAGTTGCTATAGAAAATAAAGAAATGATAGAAAAGCTCGTATTGATAGATTCCTCGGGTCTGCTTGAGGCGCCAACTCAGCTGCTAAAAGATTATCGTGTTGCAGCAACTGACATTAATCCATTAACAAGACATGAAAGAGTCAAAAGAGTATTGGAGGACCTATACGCAAGTCCTTCAAGGCTGCTTCCTGTATTAGTTGATTTATTTGGTTACACAATAGAAAAGCCAGGAGCAAAACATGCGTTTGAAGTAGCATTCGACAACAGCACAACAACACAAATTGATCCAAATGGTTTCAAGCAAATTGAAGATATTCCCTGCCTTGTTATATGGGGTGAAAAGGACAATCTAATACCAATAGAATATTATTACAAGTTTAAACAGCAACTCCCAAAGGCTAACTCTGCAATAATTGCAGATGCAGGCCATGCACCGTTTGTTGAGAAGACAGCTCTGGTATATGAAAAATTGCGTACATTCTTAAGCTAATGTGTGTGGATTGCCACAGTATCCTCTGGGCCATAAATTCATGTCAAATTTGATTCACATCCCTCTGGGCCCACTTTTTGAATGAATTTCTATCTTATTCCAATATCCCAACAACAAATCTAAAAATAAGTAGTAATTCATTAGGAAATTTGGCAGAAACATATTTTAAATAGATCTATTGCTCTTGACTCTGTCGTTTAATTTTAGAGAAAGTTATACGATAAAGTATTCAATTCTTGTATGTATATATGATGACAATATATGATAACAATAAATAATATTTTCTAAAAGATTGAGGAGCACTTTACAGTGATAACATTATTTGTTTCTAGAAATATAAATATAAAACCACCATTACAACTTCATCTTTAATTCAAATTGATAGATTATAATATATAAAACTAAATTATGAAAGCATCTTCTTCAATATAAAATGAAGGTTTACAGACACAAATAATCTTTATTCACTTAAAATCCATACTAAAAGTTATTAACAATATAATGTGTTGAAAGGATTTTATATATATATTTTTTATTCTACTATTGAAAAGTTGTTTTAGTAAAAAAAGGGTTTATAACTGATATTAATAATCATAAAAATAGAGAATAATTGAAGCCTCTGTATTTTTTTTTAGGAGTAATTATTACAATAGTCATAGGAAATTCTTTTATTATTTTCTCTGATTCGGACAGTAAACTAATCTATTCAAATTGGATATTGATAATAAATTCTCTTATTGCTGCAGGGCTTTCTGCAATGATTCTCTTTAAGGATAAAGATAGTAAGGAAGAAGGAGATAAAACTAATATCTTTCTAACATTAGGCCTTGTTTTCTGGTTTATAGCAAATATAATCTGGGCATATTATGAAGTAGTGCTTGATATTGTATCGCCCGTACCTTCTTTAGCAGATTTATTCTTAATGTCTGCATATGGTTTTCTAATATATAGATTGATAAGTCATATATAGAAACCTTGGTCACATTACAAATAAAAAAATTCTTCTTTTAATAATCTCAGGTACAGGTTTATTTTTAATATATATAATAAACTTGACTCTAGATCATACAGAAACGTCGAATTTTAGAGGTCTTATGCTCTTTGTTGTCACGATAGCATATCCTACGTTAAATTCTATTCTAACTGTTCTTGCATTGATGATCCTCCTTGGAATAAAGAAAGAAACACATCACTTTGTTCCTTGGGTCTGTGAATTAGTTGGATTTTTAGCAATAGTTGTTGGAGATAGTTGGTTTGCAATTATTGTTCTAACCGCATTTGTTGAGCAATTATGGATGTCTGCATTATTACTGTCTGCACATTATTTGTTAATTGCAGGAGGTCTTATATGGTATCTTAGATATTCTATCAAATGGCAGTCAAAGGATCTCATTTTTAAGATTACAACAAAGATAAGAAGAAGAAATGAAACTTCCAAAAAGGTTCTGCTTGGTTCCATTATATCAATATCTTTTCTAATATTTGCTAGTCTTTATTTTACCACAAATGTTTTCAGCGGTGATGATGAAAATAAAGACTTTTTCATAAAAAAAAGTAGTAGTTCTGATCCCCAGCCCTCATCAAACTATGATGATAACGGAAGAAAGGAATTTGTTGTTGGTGCCATTTTACCATTGACTGGTTCCTTTTCTTCTATTGGTAAATCTGTCAAGGTAGCATTAGAAAAAGCTGAATATGATGTAAACAAACATTTTGAAGATATTAATTCTTCTTCATCATCACACTTCAATCTATTAGTGGCTGATTCAAAGTCAAGTCCAGAAGGAAGTCTCGTAGCAATAAAAAAATTGCATGAAAATGGTGCAAAAATTATTGTAGGACCTGCATTCGGTGCTACAGTTAACGCTGCCAAAGAATATGCAGATGCTAATGATGTCATCCTTATTAGTTACTCCAGTACTTCGCCATTACTTTCTATTGAAGGAGACAATGTATTTCGGTTAGTTCCTGATGATACACATCAAGGTAAAATAGTTGCAGAAAGAATGATTAGTGACGGTATAAAAGTTATTGTTCCCATTTGGAGAGGTGGTATATATGGAAATGAGCTCTATAAATCTACTAAATCTTATTTTGAAAAACTAGGAGGAGAAGTAGAAGAAGGTATTAATTATAAACCTCACACAGGCAAATTTGCCACTAGTTTACATAGGATAAATTTCCTAATGTGGAATGAAGAATTAGAAAAATTAAGTGCAATTGTCTCTGATGCAGTAAAAAAATATGGTGCTAATTCTGTAGGTGTATATGCTATATCTTTTGACGAGATAACCCCTATTTTAATCCAATCTACTCTTTATGAAATCCTAGGAAAAGTAAGATGGTATGGCAGTGATAAAATAGCACAAAATCATCATATTACAAAGAATGTTGATTCAGCATTGTTTGCAATGAAAACTAATTTTTCTAATCCTTTATATTCAATAGATAGTGAGTCAAAGAAATCCCATGATCTGAAAGAAGTATTAGAAAAACAATTACATGAAGTAAGTTCAATAACGTATCCTGCACTAGCTTATGATTCTTATTGGGTAGCCGCGCTAAGCCTTGATAACAACAGTACCTTTAACCATGGTGATGAAAATTCAACCAAATCATTTAAAGAGATCGTTCTTGAAACTGCGGAATCATTTGATGGCATATCAGGGAAAATACAACTTAATGAGGCAGGAGATCGCATTGGTGGAAATTATGATTTTTGGATTGTTGCTAAAGATAATGATACACAAAGCTATGAATGGGAGAAAGAACATATTTTAGAATAGCAAGTTCAGTTAATGAATCATAAAAAATTTCTAACTTTCTAATTTATAGCCATAACATCGTGCTTGATTGACATTTACTTTTACTCTTTTGAGAATCTTTAAAAGTCTCTCTCTGATGATATGTGCAGAAAGGACCACTATCAGCAAGACTCAAATCCTGCTGAGCCAATATAATTATACTATCTTCTGTTTTTCACAGAAACCTTGGAAAAAGGATTCAATTGAATTTTCATTTGCATCCCTCTGGGCCCGTTTACTACATGAGTTCATATGCTACTAGAATTAATAGATTACGTATTTGAAACAAGAAGGAGTTTTATTCTTATGCCGGCAAAACTGACTGCTACCATCAAAAATATTATGTCTATTCCTAGTTCTACTAATGCTGATCTAGTAAATGAATTTTATGAATTTATGAAATCAAATGGTTCGTCTGAACGACATCAAAATAATAGTTTGAAGGCAATAATTGCTTTTGCGAAATTTCTAGGTTCAGATATTTCCTTCTTGGATATTCAAAGAAAAGAACAAGTAACATCATTTCTAGATACAAACTATTAACAGTTCCTCCAACATATCTTGGTACTATTCATTCAGAAAATAAAAGATAGGACTGAATGTTTCGATGATCACTTTCCTTGTAATAAAGAAGAGTATGATAGAAACCATGTCAATAATTGGCTTAAGTTATTTATTTTGTATCTACATATCAGAACAGATAGATTTCAGCTAATGGGATTCTTAATGGAAAGCGGCTAAGTTAACGGAGCCGTGCTAGGTAGCGCAACTCTTATTATCACCGGCGGCAATTTGCCGCCATGAATGCAAGCTTGGCGTGGTATTCTTCAATAGCTACCGCTTCTATTCTCTTTTCTGCGTTTTTCCCGAACTTTGCATACGCGCAGGGCACAGACTATGATCTGCAAGAAATTAAAAACGGCGTGTACATGATGTCAGCAGACGGGTACAACTCTATGTTCCTGGTGACCGGGGAAGGAGTCGTCGTGGTCGACGCGCCGCCGGGGATAGGCGACAAGATATTTGCTGCAGTGTTAGAGGTGACTGACGAGCCTATCACTCACCTGATATACAGCCATGCCCACAAGGACCACATTGGCGCTGCCCACCTATTTGAAAACGTCACAGTAATCGCCCATAACGAAACCTCCAAAACCTTGAAGGAAAGAAACGACCCGGATAGGCCGGTGCCGGACAGGAATTTCACTAGGGAGATGAACTTGCAGATAGGCGATCAAGTTCTCCAGCTCCTGTACCCTGGGCCGTATCACGAACAGGGTAACATCTTTGTTTATCTCCCTGAGCACAAGGTTCTGATGGCAGTGGACCATGTTGTCCCCGGCGGCATCCCGTGGAAACACCTTTCCAATACCCCCGACGTGCCCGCCTTCATCAATTCCATTGACCAAGCGCTAGCAATAGACTTTGACGTTTTCGTGCCAGGACACGGCCCGACAGGTACAAGGCAAGACATCATAGTGCAGCATGAGTACGTAGCCGATCTGCGCGAAAACGCCATGGCCGCCCTTAATGAAGTCAATTTCACCGAGGCGACGCGGGACGTACAGGGGAGCAACGCGATGACCGAGGCATACTTTAACGCCCTTACGAAATCGTGCGCCGACAAGATCAACGCAAAATGGCAGCGCGAGCTGGAAGGGGTGGGCGTGTGGACTGACGAGCACTGCGAAAAGATGATAATTAGCACAAGAGTAGATTGATGACAATTCATAGACAAATTCGTCCACCTATCGAGGTATTAGCTCAAGGATTGTACAAGTTAAAAAACAACCAAGTTATTCTGTGAAATGAATAATTTAATTTTAAATTAGAAGAGAATAAGACGTTGCCTACCACATGGAAGGGAGGCAGCCAATGACAGAGCACCAACTCTAGAAGAAATACAGAGGCTAGTAGAGTATCCAGACCGACTGATAAAATCAATTAATGAAGCAGAAGCACAATATTTAATGCAATTCACATGAGTAACATTATGTATTTTTAAAACTCTTTTATCAAGATTTAACTATACTAATAGGTATAGAGCTATGTTGATTTGTGCAGATGTTTCGATGTTCCTCTCTACATTGGCTTATTACAGTAAGAGTATAATTTCCAGGTCCTGTATTAACAGGTAAAATAACATTCGATGTGAAATTTCCTGTATCATTACTCACTACTTGACTTCTAATTAATTCATTTCCACCATCTGGCTCATTGATCACTACTATGTCAAGTAGAACATCTGAAGCTGGATTATTCTGATACTCTACCCATCCTTTGACTGTTATAGTTTCGTTTATTTCAAAATTTTGCTTATCCATTGTCAATATTGGTTTGGATATGTGTGTAGCAAAAGTATCATCATGAAATACAAATAAAGATAACGATGACAAAACCAATATTGCCATCATACATATGTTGTACATACTTGTTCTTCTTATTTTCATAATACGTATCACAATGATTTCAAGATATGTGCATATGTTATTTATGGATTCGATCTCCCTATGTATAGCTGAATTAACAGCGATGCTAGCTTTATTTTATCTCTACTGGATTTACAATATTGAGTACATTATCCAACTATGAAGTTAGCCTACTCTATTATCATCGTCCATGATAAATCCAATCGTAAATCCAGATGACATACTACCTGTTAATGGAATACCAAAGCTTGTCATTGCTAATGAGGAGAGGCTGTTGCAGCAGCATGGCCATCGCTACTACTCGCCAAAACCTGGAATTTGTATAATAATTGTATTTGAAAGTGTTGTACTAGCACCTTCAGACACTTGCTGAAGTTTATTTCAGTTTATGTTAACTATCTGATGATATTGTAGGTACGCTAATCCAACTAGAAATACTCCAGTTATTATAGCTACTATTTTAATTATTTTCTTTAAAGCATAACCGACGAGAAGACCTACAAAGAAGCCTCCTTCTAGAGTAGCTGCAGCCGGACCGAAACTGTCAACAATGCTCATATTTCAGATGCAACTTCTTAGGAGTTTAGTTGTAGTTATGCATTGATTATTTCCATATCTCTATAGTACTGCAGCATTCCTCTTTATAATAACAATATCAAATATCAACATCCATACTATGGATTGAAAACACGTACCAGCATATTTCGTGTATGCTGGATCTTCTATATCTATTTGCTTACCTAAGGTTTACAACAATTTGTCTTTGTATCATGTAATCTATTTTCTCTACAAAAGATATATCTTTGTAGCAGACTTTTCTGTTCATTATTATTATGTAGATTATTAGTAAACATAACTTCGCAGGCATATCTTTGATATCACAATGTCTCTCTTCCTCTCAATGTCTCTTTGGTGCTTCAAATCTAATTTACATGATAAGTAAGAGCACATTATCGAACTCTATATGAATGAATCAACATCGTCACCTCACCTGCACAATCTACAACATCACCATTAAGATCACTGCAAGAAATACTGCATAATAGAATCATACAGAAGAAAGGAGAAATTCATGAGTCTCCTAATAGGGTTTATAATCACAACGTATGGAGAGAGATAGAAACATTGCAATGGGTCTTGGCTCAGATAACCGATCTTAGAAGAAAAATTAGTGAGAGTTGGCAATATTGTTATTACTAATGCAAATAAAGAGAAACAGATAAAGTTTCTATTAGATATTAGTAATAATAATAATAATTGTAATTATGATAATAGTAATTTAATACGAGAATAAGTACATACTTTCAACAGCCTAATATGCCTCCTAGAATTTTATTGCATCTTTCACAAAACTTATCATTTTTGAAATCTGTATCCTGTAATGAATTGCTAAAATGCATTACACATTTGCTAATTTGACAATGTCTTAATCCAAACGTATGTCCTAGCTCATGTACAGCTTCTTTGATTACTCTTTGTTCAAATAGATTGTTGTTATTGTTATCCGATTTGCGAACATAAAATTCTTCTCTTAATCTAGGAAGATAAATTGCTGCCTACTCTTCCTCCTAAATGTGCTTCGCCAAATACAAAATTTAGTTCATCTGAATATGCATCAAAATTGCATATAGCAAGTACTTTTGTGGTAATGTCTGGCTCATTAGATTCTAGTAACCAATCAAGCAAACTATCTGATATCCATTGTTTTCTAGCCTTATCGAATAGATGTGTTGGAGGCATTGTTGTTATTGATGATGATTGCAAAGAAGAAGATCGTAAGCTACCATTATTGATCCGTGCTTTGTCTCCAAATATCTTTGATAAACGTTGTATTAAAAGAGAAACTGTAGTAGTACAATACCCAAATTCAGAAGAGTACCATCCTATAGGTCGTATTACAATCTGCATCAGTAATCAAGCTAAATACCATGCTTCAAATATATATTAAACAATTAGAATATGATGACAGAAACAGAAATATTTCATAGAGCTTGATCTTTGATAAAACAGAATTTAACATAAATCTGCAAATAATATTAATCTGGCGGATTCTATTCTTTCATTTTCTCCCAAAACTAAAAGTTAACTTGCTATAATTTCTCTAATTTCATTTCTTTGTCAGAACATTATATATTATACATCAAAGACCATTGGTTCACAGGTAAGAAGGTGCTAGCCTATTCTATAATTGTAGGATTGATTAGCGCCATACTCTTTATTTTAATAGACTGGTTACTCGTACTTTGGCAGCCTTTGTATTTGCATCAATTACAAGCTGGTATATGTTTCGAGATGAGGTTCTAGATGGTAATAGTAGTCATGTATGTATCCAGTCATTTCAATAATAAATATAGAATTCTTATAGGAAAGCCTGAGGCAATAGTATCTATAGACGGAAGTTTATATCGCGAACAAAGAAGGACAGACGGGAAGCGAGACTCTCGAATACACATATAGTGCTTTTCCCTTAAGGCCAGTATAGGAGACAGCTGCAGTAATGACTGATCACGTTCCAGTACGCGGGCTCTTTGAGACACACCTGACTGTGAGCAATCTCCAGAGATCCATTGACTTCTATCATAATATCCTAGGCCTTGAGCTTGCACTTCAGGTATCCGAGCGGAATGCCGCCTTCTTCTGGATCGGCGATTCTAGGCATTCAATGCTTGGGCTATGGTCACTCGGCACAGTGCCGCTAGGCCTAACTCTGCACATCGCGTTTGAGGTGGGCTTGGAAGATCTCTTGGACGCAGCAAAGCGGCTGAAAGCACAAGGGATTATGCCGCTCTCATTCTTCGGCATGGAGACAATGGAGCCAAGTGTGATCGGTTGGATGCCGGCTGCCGCTCTCTACTTTCGTGATCCCGATGGACATCTGATCGAGTACTTGGCGATGCTAGATAAGGAGCCGAATCCCGGCCTTGGAATCGTTCCTTGGTCAGAGTGGCTAGGCCAGAGCAAGTCATAGAGATCTCTTAGTGATAAAGTAGAACAAAGGTAGAAATCGACTGTGTCTTCTCGCTGCAGAGATAGTGATATTTTAGGAGACTATAGTGATGATTCAGGAGGAGATAGTAACGATGATATGAATAGGTCTGATGTAAAGATATCACTTTTAGCATTACTGCCTCGATTGACCTGAGTTTAGCACAATGTTGAATGTCCCATGGTAGGATTGCTCATCATCGTCTTTAGTCATATTGAGCGTCAGACGCTCGCCAGTGTTGCTTTGCACCAGGCCATCTGATGAGCCTCCTTTGTAGATCATATCCTCTTCATTCGTCACTTCGGGAAGTCCATGATCACTGTACGGTGGTTGCGTATGCACCTGTTCGCTGATAGAGTTGTTAAGGTAAAACTGCGATGTCCACTCCAAAGTTTTCTCTGACCCTTCAAATGTACGGACCTTGACATGTATGTGAATAGCTCTGCCCTCATACCAGCCTGGATAAACCGTAGTGAATCGAACAGTCCCATTATCGTCTGTCATTTGATATCCACGAAGGTACATCATTCCACCAGTGCCAGCGTCCTGAACACCTGAATAGACTCCCTGATAATTGGCATGCCAGATATCTACTAGCGCTCCACTAAGAGGGATACATGAACCATTGTCTACGTCATAGACGTGAAGTACAAGATACAGTGGAACGCCTTGTTGCACTGAACCGTCTGAGGGATCTGACCTGATGTCAGAACGATTGGGCATATCATCAACAAAGTACGGGCCTTCAATTTGTTGAGGTGTACCTTCTTCTTCTATTAACGAGGGTGTCAGTGTGCATGTCTGGTTTGTTGACGCACTTATTTGAGTTGCAGATAGCTCGGGAGATGACGGAACGAACTGTCCAGGCAAGGGTCCAGCAGCAGGAGGGGAAGGGGAAGAAGGAGGAGGAGCAGATGCCATCCCTTGTTTTGATGGATTTGATTGTGCAGAAGCTATATTATTAGATGTTAATCCTACTCCTCCTCCTGCTGCTGTAAGAACAGTTAGAACAGATAAGGACAACACAATGACAATTAGGATAATTCTTTTGTTTGTTAATATGATATTATAATTCATTTTATTATCTTTTAGAGGCATATTATCTTACTAGTGTGCATTATTTAATACTCTTCATGTCTTTAGAACAACGATATCTATAGGAATAATAATAGTAAAACAACTTAACATTAATGGAGACGACAGACACATTGGTAATTTGCATCTGATGATGATAGTAATAATCAGAGAAATTATTGTCAATATTAGAAAAGAGAATATAAAATTCTATTAAATAAAAGAAAGCCAAGTTATTACTCACTGAAAGATTTCAGTTCTGTGCTAATTTTACTACTTCTCGTTTATTGTATCGTGAACACTTGTATTCGGGAATTACCATAGTCACTAACATATACATTGCCTGATGAATCTAGTGCTATCTCTATGGGCCGGTTGAAGATGCCTAGAGCGGCGCCTTTTGAACCCCAACTTATCAGGAAAAAATACTGTTGCTGCTGTCCCACCTGCTTGGCGTAGACTAACGAGATACCACTGTCTACTACTAAAAACAAAACAAATAGCTGCAAATATTTTAATAATACTAAAGATAACGATCTGACAACTCGTATGGTCATTTAGATACTAGCAGAATTTGCAAGGTATAAATAAATGTCATAGATTGACTTACCAGGTTTCGACAGATTTGTAAGAGTGTATTCCTTCTGTTTTCTTTATTAATTCTATGGAATTTTATCGTCCGATTTGATAAAGCACTCATTTCAGTTCTTGCCTAGTTATGATGTTAAATTTGATTCACATCCCTTTGGGCTATTCATCATGTCAAATCTGTTCTGAATCCGACCCGACTTCAGACATACAACTATCTAGAAATGAATCGGATTAATGTATCCTACAAAATTAACATTGATTGTTGTCACTTTATCTTGTTTGTTTCCCTAAATAAGTCTGATAATAATATCATGGACTTTGATGAAGTTATCAGAAAAAGAAAAATGGTAAGAGAATATGATCAAGACAAGAAAATATCAGACAAAATAATAATGAAATTAATTAGAAACGCACATCGAGCCCCTAGTGCAGGTCATACACAAGTTCAGGAATTTATCATAATAAAAGATCATGCAATAAAGAAGAAACTAAGAAAAGCAGCTGTGAGCCAAGAATACGTAGAAAATGCTCCTGTTCTGATCGTGGTATGCTCAAATACTTCCCGTTCAATTAGCCGTTATGGTAGTCGGGGTAAGCAATTTTATAGTATAATAGATGGTGCTTTTGCTTCAATGCTTATTTTACTGACAGCTGTAATTGAGGGAATTGGCGCTTGTTTTGTAGGTGCATTTGACGACAATAAAGTGTCTGCAATACTTGAACTACCTGAGTTTGTTAAACCGATAGGAATTATTTGTATAGGTTATCCAGCTGAAGAACCTATAAGAATTGAAAGAATTTCCCTCAGTGAGTTAGTTTACTATAATAAGTATGGTAAGCAATTGGATTAAAAATATCTAATGAAATATCTGTTATGTCATTAGCAGTTTTATATTAAACTATGATATCCAAAGAGACATACAAATTGCAATTTGGATTAACTATACCTCAAGGATGGCGAAGTGGAGACCTTCCATTAGAAAAAGAAAATAATCCAGCTAAACAATATGAATTCTCAAAGTCCATTGCGATAACAGCTAATAATCTTGGCTTTGATTCTCTTTATGCATACGATCATTTTATCCCCCATTATAAGGATGAGGTGGAAAAGAATATCTTTGAATGCTTTACATTATTATCTGCAATAGCAGCAATTACAGACAAGATAAAGATAGGTCAGATAGTTGCATGTAATTCTTATCGTAATCCTGCATTGCTAGCAAAGATGCTCTCAACTTTGGATGTTATAAGCAATGGTCGAGCGGAATTAGGGATAGGTGCAGGATGGTATGAGCAAGAATATCTGGCATATGGCTATGACTTTCCGTCAAATATTATTCGAATCAAGCAATTAGATGAATCATTAAACATTATTAAAGCAATGTGGACGAAGAAAAGATCTTCTTTTGAAGGCAACTATTTCAAAGTGAAAGATGTGATTTGTAATCCTAAACCAATTCAAAATCCTTATCCAACGATAATGGTGGGAGGAGAAGGAGAAAAGTATATGCTAAAAGTTGTAGCAAAACACGCAGACAGATACAACCTATTCTTTGGTTCGCCCCAAGAAATGAAAAGAAAAATTTCTTTAGTGAAGGAATATTGTAATTCTATTGGGAGAAACCATAATGAAATACAATACTCAGTAGTGCTACCATGTATATTACTAGAATCAGAAGAGAAAGTCAACCAGACACTAATAGAATATAAGAGAAAAGATAAAACAATTCAACAATATATTCAATACCTTGTTGGCGGAATTACAGTAGGAACCCATGAAAAGATCGTTAAAGGATTAAACGAATACGCTAACATTGGTGTTAGTCATTTCGTAATTCATTTTATTAAATTAGATGAGAAAATTCTAAAGGAATTCAAATCAAAAATAATTAATAAAATATAAGGAATGATAATCATTGTTTATACTCAACTACAAATCAATCCATAGCTTGATTAACTATCTACTAATAAATGATTACATTAAGAGGATTCGAGAATCAAACAAATAGAAAAAAATGAACATAATGAGGTTCAAATGAATTTTCATTTGTATCCCGCTGGGCCCGTTCCGATATTGGTTCTTTTAACTGGATTCTACTAAAATAAAGGTGTAAAAAAATAGTGAAAGTAGAACAGTTAGAATCAGAGTCAGACCATTGGACACTTTATCTTTATGCGATGAAATCGCCAGTTACAAGGGATAAGTATCAGAAAAGACTTGGCAAGTTCTTTGACTTTATTAGATTGGAAGCTGGTTCGATAGAAGATAAAAGTAAGGTCTTTGTTGAAAAGGCAAGAAAAGATAGCAACTGGACTTTTAGCAATATCTTAAAGTTTATTCAGTTTCAAAATAGTAGGGTTATCCGAAAGGAAATATCTGAGTGTCTCCTGGAAAGTATTCTTGCTATCTTCAAGAGATAATCTTGTGCTTATTCCTTCTTTCTCTGTTTTAATGTCTGAGCCTCACCAATCTTTCATCTTATCATCTATAGGCCAAGCTTGAATCATCATCAGCATGTTTGCAACTGCTACTGCAAGTAATAATTATCTTGTTCTATGTATATACCGTTATATATCTCTGATATGATATTACTGTAATTATTAATACTGTTATCATATAGATATCTCATCTAGTTGCTAGCTGTTAGATACTACTCATCAATAATCACAATGTTTTACTTCCTTTCCATCAAACTCATATGACTCACATTCTCCTTCTCCTATACATTTTGTTGTTCCATCTATACTTGCAGGGCTTTCATCGGAATCACAATCTCCGTCTTGAGTTGCATATGCTGCTGTTTGAGGTATCATCATCATTGCTAATGTTGATATCCCCATAACAATAGTTACTGCTGTCACTACTATTATAGACTGTTGTAGGATTTTTATAATAGGAACGATAAACATATCAATATTATATTGATCTAAGAGATACTAATACTTATTTCCAAATTAACTCCAAATTGCTTCCAAATCTTATATTTGCAAGATGACTGGTAGCAATAGTAGTAATTATGAACATCCTGAAGTTTTAGTTAATACAAAATGGGTAGAGGAGAATGCAAATGCGCCAGGTGTCCGAATAGATGAGGTAGATTATGACCCAAAAGCTAACTATATGTTAGGACATGCACCCGGATCTGTATTATTTGACTGGAAACAAGACATAATCATCCTATTAACAGGACTGCGTTGAGCAAACAAGCCGTGAAGATCTATTACAAAAAGCTGGAGTTAATGACGATACTACACTAGTACTTTATGGAGACGTTAACAATTGGTTTACAGCATTTGTCCCATCAATTTTATAATCACGCATCTCGATACCCAAAAATCATATATAATATCCAATTATCCGAATGACTTTTTTAATATCCTTTTACCTTCTCGGATGCACCTAATAATGCTCTTTCTTTTTGTTCCAATATTTTCTGTAACTTTCCTCTTTACTTCAGAGTAATATCCTTGGGCCTCTAAAAGACGACCGGTTATAACCTTATACATATCATTAATATCACCATGGATATCTTTCTTAGCCATTTTTCACCATCATCTTAATCTGAATAAACATGATCAACACCGCCACCATCATCGTCTGTTACTAAATTAGGTTTAGGCGATGGATGTTTTTCTATATCATCCCTATCTTCTTCTTCTTTAGTATTTTCAGTCATTGGTTTTGATTCTTCTCTTCTTATGCCATTATTATTATTATTTTTATTATCGCCAGAAGTAGCAGTACTCAAGGGACGAGGCAGCGATGGTTCTTGAGGAATAATGATAGAATCTTCTCCTTCTCCTCCTGCTCTTGATCTCTTGTCAAAATCTTCTGCCGCAAGAGTTGAAGTAATAAACAAATTAATAAATAAATCAGTCCCTAGTTTAATAATCGTCTTTTTTTGTTCTTGTTCTTGTGGTAATGGTGCTGGTACTAGTAGTGTTGTTGTTGGCTCTAATGGTGTTCTAGTAACTGGTGGTGGAATTGTTGCATCTATAATAGGAGTCTGGCCAAGGCCAGTGATAATGTTAGATCGTTGCAAATAAGAAGAAGAAGAAGGAGAAGAAGAATAAAGTTCATTGAAGAAACTTTTTATTTCTTTTATTTTCCTCAATTTTTCTTTTTGTTCGATCACTATTTGGTATATTAGTTCTATAATGTCTTGTTCTTTCTCTTTTCTTTGTCTACTTCCCAGTGACATATCGTTCACGTTCACACCATAAGGCTGGTTATAAGAAAAAAATTGATAGCCTCTCTTGTCCTGGAACTCTTTGTCTACTTCTTCATCTATTGGTTCTCCTCTTCCATTATGCTGTCTTTTAATGTGCATCTTTAAGTTCCAGTGCCGTGACGAATCTGGCTACAATATGGACAGTGCCACTTTCTTTTAGCATTTGACATATTTCGGACGTTCTCCTACAGTGCGTATGTATATAAGGGTTATCATTCGGTAAGAAGCAGCGAGTCTATGCACTCTTCGTCATAAATCTTAGCAAAATGTTCTGATCTTATTATGCTCAGCTATATATATATCTAGAAATAATAATAATAAAATCTAGCAGTATTTTTTTGTTGATACGATAATAGTATTATTCTCCATTTTTATTAATTACCATTTAAAGCAAACCATAATTTCATCCGTGATTCTATTCTTTTGATTTAGAAAATTTGACTGCAGTTACTTTATAGTTACTGCAGTTGCTGCAATTTTGGATTACAAACTTAAGATCGGAAACCTCCAATTTTAAAAATACTCTTGCAGAACCATAAGCTGATTTTGTAAACTGTAGTCCAGATCTTGTGCTTAGAAAATCACTTAAGTGTATGATATCGTCAGAAATTGCAAAAAATATAAGAATAGATTGTCATGCTTCGACGCAAGAGATATATTATTTTATGAGAAAAAACGATCAGCAAACGCATGAGAACTTGATCGAGTTTATGAACCAATTGGATCAAAGAATATGAGTATGAGAGATGAAAAATAGAAATTGAATGACGACAACTGCTATCCATCCATTCAACAAGACTTAAACAAAATAACTTCTATGCTATATCAAACGTTTGAAATTCCTGCCTTCAAGAGAGACTATGATAAAGTATTTGAAACAATTTCAAAAATTTTATATCGATATGGAATAAACGAGAATAATAGAAATCTACGATTTCGGTTTATACTATGTATGCAAGAGTTTTTTGATTCGATTCCTCAAGAAGAATGGAAGCTAAAAGATACAATTTTTATTAAACAATCCGAAGAATTCGCAATAAAACAGTTCAAAGAATGGATTATAGAGCAGGTTACTTAATAATCCAATACTTTCTGAAAGTAATATGATAGATCGTGAGAATGACAAGGAGAAACTGATGACAATGATTTCGTGAAATTATTTGATCGTACTCTGGAGAATCGGACGATGATCATTTGATCAATTTTGCTATAATATGACCGTTGGTGTATTCAGGGTTCTTATCGATTTGGTGTCGCTCTTTTGAAATTATTGAGTATCTTAACTCTTTCAAGAGTTTGATAATATGAATATAATTTCCATGAGAATGAAACTCTATTATCATAGTTTCTATTCTTCCTTGCTTTAAGGTTTCAATTGCAATATTCAGGACCCATAGTTCTGCACCTTCTAGATCAATCTTCATTAACGAGAATTTTTTCAATATTTTCAGAAATCTCGTTGCTATCTATAGTTGCAGTTTCAACGATCTCATTAGTATTAATTTGATTATTCTTATCCGATATATATATATTAATAAGAAATTCGTTCAATATTGTAGACATACTTTCAATTTCGTAAAACTCTGCATTTTTAAATTCACAATCAGATACGGCTTTGTTAATTAATAAAACCTTCAACCGATCAAGATTAATTAATTCACAATTTTGCAAAAGTTGATGATATATCTTTTTTGATGCTTCAATTGAAATAATCTTGCATGTGGGATCTTTTTTACAAAAAATATTGTGTAAAATCCTATATTTGCACCTATGTCTGTAATAAAATTATTAATGTCGTTTTGATTTAGATTCGAGGAATTTACAAACTTTCTTTCTTCTTTTTCGACTCAGGTTTTGCAAGAATAATACAATCAAGAATCATAGGCAATGATAGTTTTATTTCCTCTCTTTCTATCATAACAGATTTGCAGGTATCCAATTCAGTAGATAATTCTCTTAAAATAATTTCTATAGAACGGTCCTTTCCAAAAATAGTCAAAGTAAAAATTAGGATAATAGTGGCATTTAATATATAGATGAAGAGAATAATTTTATCCTAAATCTACATCCGTATTTGCTTCCTTTTAACCAACCTAATGTTTCAGATATTATAGACTTCCAAGAATTCATAATGAGTTTTTATTTGATATATATAGATATTTATACATTAATAGAAGGTTAAAAGAAGGCGATATGAACCAGCAAGACTTATCAATTGTAAAAAGAAGAATTATTCTGTTTAAATGGATTTTACATCACAAATGAACAGAATGAACTTGAAGCAAAATAAAAAGATATTTGCAATTATTAATAGTAGAATAAATCTACTATATTATGAAGGCAAGAGATGGCAATGGATGGGATGCAGAAACATATGATAATGTTTCTACAATACAAGAAGAATTCGCATTAAAACTCATCCAATTAAGGAATTGGACAGGTAAGGAAATTGTAATGGATGCAGGATGTGGTTCAGGAAGAGTTACAAAAATTTTGGCAAAAGAAATTCCAAATGGAAAGATATATGCAGTTGATATTGATGTTAATATGATTGATAAAGCAAAAGATAATTTATCTCAATTTGAAAATATGACTATTATTAATTCTGATCTTCTTGATCTTAGTTTACAGATAATTTCATCAAAAGTAGGTGTAATATTTTCTAATGCAGCATTGCATTGGATATTAAATCATCAAAAGTTGTTCAATATATTTTTTGAGTTACTAAATCAAAATGGACAATTACTTATTCAATGTGGGGGATATGGAAATTTAAAGAAGGCTATTTCTATTTTTGACAAAGTAAAAGACTCTGAAAAATTCAAAGATTATTTTAAAGAATGGAAAGAAGAATGGTATTTTCCAAAACCATCCGATACCGAAAAACTTCTCAATGAAATAGGTTACAAAAATATCAAAGTATATTTATCAGAAACATCAATAAGTTTTGTCAATAAAAGTAGTTATTCATTGTATCTGAAGACAGTCGTATTAAGACCTTATTTACGCTACATTCAGTCAGATAATGATAAAGAAGAATATCTTGAATCTATATTAAATGAGATTGAGCAAAATAATCTTGAAATGGTATGGAATCTCGATTATGTCAGACTGAATATATTAGCTGATAAGATCATGTAATACTAAACTATTCGGTAAATGTGGATAAAATGAATGAAAGAAATTGTATTACCTTTAATGAGGATGCAAGAGAGTGGTCGAATAATAATAGTAAGCTCTATATGAGCACTATAGTAGGATATCCCTTTAGTGCTTATAGAATCGGCTCTACAATTTCAATTTTTATTCAAATTGATGGATTCTAATAATAAATAGACTACAGTATGAATGAATTTCCTTTAATACGAAAGGAAGTTTACAGATACAGATGATCTTTAATCAATTAATAATCATACTATAATTATTAACAATATTATTTGTTGAAAGGAACTGATATATTTCTTAATGTATTGTTAAAAATTACTCTCATTAAGAAAACGTTTTATAATGATATCATCTACATTAAAAATAGAGAATAATTGAAGCCTCTATATTTTTTTTTAGGAGTAATTATTACAATAGTCATAGGAAATTCTTTTATTATTTTAGCTCGATTCAGACAGTAAACTAATCTATTCAAATTGGATATTGATAATAAATTCTCTTATTGCTGCAGGGCTTTCTGCAATGATTCTCTTTAAGGATAAAGATAGTAGTGAAGGAGAAGATAAAACTAATATCTTTCTAACATTAGGCCTTGTTTTCTGGTTTATAGCAAATATAATCTGGGCATATTATGAAGTAGTGCTTGATATTGTATCGCCCGTACCTTCTTTAGCAGATTTATTCTTATTGTCTGCATATGGATTTCTAATATATAGATTGATAAATGTATATAGAAACCTTGGTCACGTTACAAATAAAAAAATTCTTCTTTTAATAATCTCAGGTACAGGTTTATTTTTGATATACATAATAAACTTGACTCTAGATCATACAGAAACATCGAATTTCAGAGGTCTTATGCTCTTTGTTGTCACGATAGCATATCCTACGTTAAATTCTATTCTAACTGTTCTTGCATTGATGATCCTCCTTGGAGATTAAGAAAGAAAAACATCACTTTGTTCCTTGGGTCTGTGAATTAGTTGGATTTTTAGCAATAGTTGTTGGAGATAGTTGGTTTGCAATTATCGTTCTAACCGCATTTGTTGAGCAATTATGGATGTCTGCATTATTACTGTCTGCACATTATTTGTTAATTGCAGGAGGTCTTATATGGTATCTTAGATATTATATCAAATGGCAGTCAAAGGATCTCATTTTTAAGATTACAACAAAGATAAGAAGAAGAAATGAAACTTCCAAAAAGATACTGCTTGGTTCCATTACATTAATATCTTTTCTAATATTTACTGGTTTATATTTTACTACAAATGTTTTTAGCGGTGATGATGAAAATAAGGACTTTTTCATAAAAAAGAGTAGTAGTTCTGATCCTCAACTCTTATCAAACTCTGATGATGACGGAAGAAAGGAATTTGTTGTTGGCGCCATTTTACCATTTACTGGTTCCTTTTCTTCTATTGGTAAATCTGTAAAGGTAGCATTAGAAAAAGCTGAATATGATGTGAACAAATATTTTGAAGACATTAATTCTTCTTCTTCATCACCATACTTCACTCTGTTAATGGCTAATTCAAAGACAAGTCCAGAAGGAAAGTCTCGTAGCAATAAAAAAATTGCATGAAAATGGTGCAAAAATCATTGTAGGACCTGCAACTAGTACTGCTGTTTCCGCTGCCAAAGAATATGCAGATGCTAATAACGTCCTCCTTATTAGTTACTCCAGTACTTCGCCATTACTTTCTATTAAAGGGGACAATCTTTTTCGGTTAGTTCCTGATGATACATACCAGGGAAAAATACTTGCGGAGAAAATGATTAGTGACGGTATAAAAGTTATTGTTCCAATCTGGAGAGGTGATATATATGGAAATGAACTTTATAAATCTACTAAATCTTATTTTGAAAAACTAGGAGGAAAAGTAGAAGAGGGGATTAATTATAAACCACACACAGGGAAATTTGCTACCAGTTTACATAGGATAAATTTCATAATGTGGAATCAAGAATTAGAAAAATTAAGTGCAGTTGTCTCTAATGCAGTAAAAAAATATGGTGCTAATTCTGTAGGTGTATATGCCATATCTTTTGACGAGATAACACCTATTTTAATACAATCCCCTCTTTATGAAGTCCTAGGAAAAGTAAGATGGTATGGCAGTGATAGCATAGCACAAAATCATCATATAACAAAGAACATTGATTCAGCATTGTTTGCAATGAAAACTAATCTTTCCAATCCTCTATATGCTATAGATAGCGAGTCAGAAAAATCTCATGATCTGCAAGAAGTATTAGAAAAAAAATTACATGAAGTCAGTTCAATAACATATCCTGCACTAGCCTATGATTCTTATTGGATAGCCTCACTAAGCCTTGATAACAATAGTACCTTTAACCATGGTAATGAAAATTTAACCAAATCATTTAAAGAGATCGTTGTTGAAACTGCGGAATCATTTGATGGGATATCAGGTAAAATAAGACTTAATGAAGCAGGAGACCGCATTGGCGGAAATTATGATTTTTGGATTGTTGCTAAAGATAATGATACACAAAGTTATGAATGGGAGAAAGAACATATTTTAGAATAGAAAGTTCAGTTAATGAATCATAAAAAATTTCTAACTTTCTAATTTATAGCCATAACATGTTGCTAAATTGACATTTGCTTTTGCTTTTTTTCTTCTGAGAATGTGTTAAAGTCATTTTGATGAATATATATATATATATATATATGCAGAAGCTTTTCCTGACTTTCATATTTGATGGTACTGATAATCAGAAATAATTTTTAACAGATCATAAGATATTGTTGAATTTTGTTAATGTACTAATTATTATATCACCGAGAACAAAACAAAGTATAGAATTTTGCAACATGTATATTTTGAATAATAATACTTGTTATGGATTTAGCTATCTCTCTTTAATATTGTCAGAATAGCAGCAACAAAAACCCCATTAGCTAAATTAGTGATGTTTATACTGCGCTCATATTAGAAAAGGCAGAAAAGCTGTAGATTTGCTTATTGTTCTTTTCTAACTTGCAAAGCCATCATCATCATCTTCCAGAGTTATAATTAGTTTCTTATACTCCTATTATAAGTGCCAGCAATGTAGATAAAACTCTAATTAAAAAAAATTGGTATTTTATTTCTTTTCAAATTGTCACAATATTTAAAAATGAAGATAATAATAATCAATTCATAGTCCAACTATATCTTCATAATGATTAAGAGAGAGATACTATCGCATATATATGAACAATGGAGATGGATGGAGGAAATTATGATTACATAGTAATGTGCGTTTCCTCCATCCATTATGTCTATCTGTCACTATACCCACAGATTTTTTACAGGTGCAGGTACTGGATAATACTTTGATAATATTATTATCATTTTTGGTACATTCGTCGAATACACAATAGGTATTTTGATACAATACAGTAAAAATGAACATGAAAGTTATTGTAGTATCCAGTATAGTAGGAATAGCTGGTACGGGCTCTAGTCAAGCTGAAATATTTGTATAGGATCTAAATTGAAAGTATGGTTACTATTGCAGCTTCAAATACATCATTTACACCAGGTGTATCTTGTCCTTATATTGTGCTTGTTTAGCGATTCCATTATTCTTTTTAGAATGGTTGTGAACACGTTTATAATAGTATGTAAGAGATTCCGCAGATGGCTTCCATGGGTCAATCGAACAAGTCCTGCACGTTTGATGGAAATAGCATAAATGTCGTGAATGGTATATGCTCTATCTCTACCTTCTGATAATGATGATGATGAAGAATTCTTCGTTATTTACTCTCATAGTTACTTCAATATCGTATAATACGAGAAATCCAATATTTTCATTACTATCGTCGCAGGATTAATTATATTGACACTTTAAAAAGACATGTTATAAAAGAACACTTCACTATTAGATTCTCATTTTAAAGGTTGATAAAGCATGCAATTAGGAAGGTACTCTTAAATTTTTAATAATTTCAAGAAAAAAAGGGAAATGTATGACTACATTCTAAAGTCTAAATAAAGTCTTTGAATTATCCTTCTTCATCTGCATCTTCTCCTTCAGCTGAAATTTGTCCACGAATTTCTCCAGTGGGAAACTCCTCTGTATGCACATTAACATATGCTGTTCCATTATCCATAAGGCTAATTAGATCTGTTAGTGGTCGTCCGGCCAATGGTCCTTCTAGATCGGCAGCAGTAAAGTTACCTTGTGACAAAAGTCCACTCATTGGACCTGTAGGCATAGTAGCATTATATAGCGTTACTACATGCTTTCCAACTTCAGTTTCTTCGCCTCTGTGTATGTGAGCTTCTGTGACGTTGACCAAGTCACTGACACTTAGTTGATAGTTCACAGTTTGGCTACGTTATTTTGAAAATTCGCAATACCTGTGGCGTTTGTATCTACTGGTGGCAGTTGATTATCTCCTGAGAGTTCTGCACTGAAACTTTGTTGGCCAAGTGCTGAATTGATAAAACCATTTGCTGTTATGCTCCCCAGTGCTACTATAATTGCTAGTGTAGCTAGTGTTACTTTCATATGCATCTTCATTGGATAAATAACATGCAATATAATTACTGTTTTGGTACATTCGTCGAATACACAATAAGATATTTTAATACGTCACACTGTAAAATAAACATCTTGAAAAGTATTGTCGTGTTCAGTACAATAGCAGTAGCTGCGGCTATTGTTGCCGCTGTTACATTTGTTTTTTTTGATTTTAACCAAAATCAAAATTCTTTCGGTATAGAGTCGCAAGGTCAGGAAGATGCCGCCAAGAGGACGGATAACAAGAAATCGCTCATTGAAAGATATATTGAAAATGCAACTTATTACACAATCAAAAATGCAACTACTCCAGCTGTGGTAACGGATCCTAAAACTGATACAATATATGCCGTTTATTTTAGAGGTGAAAATGGGGGAGGTAACATATACTTGCAACGGTCTGAAGATAAAGGTAAAACATTCTCTGACCCAGTTCGAATAAATAATGTAAAAGGAGAAGTTCAGTTAGATGCACAATGGAGCCCTCCGGCATTAGGAGTTGGCCCAAATTCTGAAGTATATGTTGTATGGTATAATGCAGATTATTCTGAACCAGAAAAATATCCCTATGGTAAAGTCACTCTGCGTTTTGCTAGATCATTGGATAGTGGAAACACTTTCGAACCTGCAATCAATCCAGCTCCTAATGATCCTATAGGTGAACAATCGTATCCATACATGACAGTTTCAAATGATAACCGCATCTACATTTCTTATCTGAATCTTGATTATTCTAAAGTAGAAGATAATGCTGGCACTCCAACTGTATTTAGAATAGTCACTTCGCCGGATGGGGGAAAAACATTTAACCTTAGCTCAATAGCAGATAAAGCCGCATGCCAGTGTTGTGCTACGGTTACAGCTCTTGGACCAGAGGGAGAAGTATATGCGTCAACACGATCTGTGTTTAAGAATGTGTCCCAGGCTGTAGATAATGAAACAAAAAGCGAATATCAAAATGATGAAAAACAAGTCGCTGTTATTCGTGACATTACCGTTGAACACTCACTTGATAATGGATTAGCAAAGACATTTTCAGAACCTAGCAGAGTAGGTCATGATGACTGGTTTATGAACGGCTGTCCTGATGCTGGTCCAGGAATGGCATTTGATAGTAAAGGACGCTTGCACATAGCATGGTTTACGGGAAGTGACACAGCACCACAAGGACAAGGATTCTATTACGCAAATTCAGATGATAGAGGTATGACATTTAGTAAACCTGTTCCGATCCACTTATTATCAGAACAGTGGATTCCGCCTACTACTCAATATTTAGTAACAGATAACTATGACAACTCTTGGGTTGTATTTGTAAATTCGGAAGGCTTGCAAAAAAGTGCTGATTATGAAGAAACCTATGAATATGAGGGTAACGGAACTGTGCAGACTTGCAGTACTAGATAGAGATGGTAATATTATCCAAAACGGAGCGTTTGCTTCTGGCAATATAACAAAACATTATCCATACACATCAAGCGTGAACGGTGTTATAGATATTTCATGGATAGATGGTGATGATGTGAAGCTGGCCTTCATTGATACTAACAATGCTGCATAAAGGTATTGCCTTCATGCCTAAATTTTTAACTCAAAAAAAATCACAGATTACAGAAAAAAGCTTGGAGAATATAGGAGCTCAGTTATGATCAAAACTAGTATGTTTGCTTTTCTGATCTTCTCTGGTTTAGTGCTTTCTATCACTCCATCACTAACAGAGGGTGGTGTACTTAATGCATTTGCTACGACTACTACCGCGCCATCCACTCTCAATTCAACTATGCCGGTTCAAGGAGACGCAAGGCCTGCTCCCAAGTTTTCTGCGAATAGCTTGGATGGAAAAGTATCCTTACTTGAAGACCTTCGTGGAAATCCTGTTCTCATTAACGTATGGGCTACATGGTGCATCCCTTGTAGAGAGGAAATGCCGGCTCTTGAAGCCTTGTATAAAGAGTTTTCAGATAGAGGACTTCAGATAGTAGGTGTAAGTGTTGATAGCCATGCATCTGAAAACAGAATCAAGTCCTTTATAGATAGGATGGGAATTACTTATACTATTTGGCATGATCCGAATGACAAATTTACACGAGCATTTAGAACAATTGGTGTCCCTGAATCTTTTCTTATAAATGCACAAGGTCAGATTGTGCATACATGGAAAGGGCCATTTGATGCAATGTCTCAAGATACTAAAGCAAGGGTTCTAAACGTGTTATCGCCTGAAAGTACAAGTGCTCCTGAAATTACCAGCGGCAATAATAATGAAGTTGATAGTTCTTCTAAGCTTACCACAGCCACAAACACTAATACCAATAATGGCACAACTGAATTCTCTAGCGCCTCTCCTCAAGTACCCTCTTCATCGAATTCAAAACAACATGTACCTTTAACAACAAACAGTGAACAACAACAACAATCATCAAGCTACCAATCGATTGGCTATCCAGTAGCATTTGCCGCTGGCATACTAAGTTTTCTCTCACCTTGCATATTGCCACTTATACCTAGCTATGTCGCATTTATTACAGGCATGAGCATGGAAGAACTTACATCTTCTAAAAGAAGTAAGAAGAATGGAAATAATAATAATAATAAATACTCAGGATTAGAAAGTACTGGAGCTTATGAAACTGACGACAAAATGTCGCCGCATTCAGCAACGTTACGCGAGAATTATACAAATACATCCTCAAAACATGAGGAGGTCCCTTCTATTTCTAGTACGCGGCATATCCGCCATATCGCTATTATAAGAGGCCTATTATTCATAGCAGGATTCTCAGTAGTATTTGTTGCACTAGGAGCTTCTATTACTGCAATAGGAGCTGCTTTTAGTGATTATAGTGTATGGATTGAAAGAATCGGAGGAGTTATGCTTGTGATATTTGGATTGCATCTTTTAGGTGTCTTAAGAATTCCGGGTTCAGAACGCGAGTGGGGATTTCGTTTTTCAAAAAGGCCGGTTGCAGGACATGTAGGATCATTTATCATAGGCATGGGATTTGGTGCTGGATGGACTCCGTGTATAGGTCCAATTTTGGCAAGCATTCTTACCGTAGCAGCTTCAAGCACATCTATCAGCACAGGTGTTACTCTCTTGTCTGTTTATTCTGCTGGTCTGGCTATTCCTTTTATCCTTTCTACTGTTGCAGTTGAGAGATTTATAATCGCATTTAAGAAATTCCGTAGATGGCTTCCATGGGTCAATCGTACCAGTGCTGCACTTTTGATAGGAGTTGGAATAATGTTGGTGACAGGTATGCTAACATTACTTACAGGTACATTATCAGGCTTAGGAATGCCTATGAACTTGGGATAAAGTAAGCAAGTACAAGAGTTATTAACATTAATTACAGACTGGCTATTCTAACCAACCAAATAGGAAAATCAG
>CAVTCE010000018.1:0-218178 GCA_963733025.1 uncultured Nitrososphaeraceae archaeon
AATAACTTTGAATTTGTATATTTATATATATATATATAAATTATTATAATGATTTGCGAATAGACTATTCCATAAAATAGATGATATTGTTTCTACCTGTTGGTAACGTAACTGATGTCAGTTGTTGTTGTATCATTTAACCTTGGCTGTATGTCTTGCAAGACTAACTCTGTCGAATTCTATAACTCGCTATCTGCATATAGGATAATTTTAAAGCTGGATACTTTTCTAAATCACGGACATAGAAAAAGGAAATTTCATATATTGCTTGTAAATAGCTCTAGGACAACTTGTCCTTTCCTGTTCGAAAATATCTGTAGAATGTATTTTAATACCCCATGAAACTATCTATTTTTAGAATACAACTAACCCTCCTTACTGCTTCATTAAAGATACTATGGCACCAGCTGGACCAGAATTACCAAATAATGTTTCTACTTTGACCTTTTTTTGGATGGATATAACCCTAAAATATTCACTTCACCATCAACTAAAAACTCTAAATGTGTTGATTGTTTTGCGATAGGAATGTTCTTGATACCAAATCTCTTTCCCATAAGGCTGTCCGCATTATCTTTATCAAGCAATGTCAGACGGTGCACAGCATGTACGAATGAATCGAGTAGCCTAAAAAATGATTCTATATTTGAATCCTTTCTCACGTCTATACCCCACTTGACTCTACTTGCAGTAGTAGAAGCGAGACTATCAAATGATTTTATAAATTCTTCAATAACAGATTCCATAGTAACATCAATTGTATGATCATTTAATCTAACAAACTGTGATGTAATTTTTTGATCACTAAACTCCATGCCTCTGTATTTTGTATATAATATCGGTTGACCGTATCTCACTACATATGCTTCACAGCAGTCTATTTGTTGTATTAAATTTACAAAGTATTGTCTTGATGATATATCATTGAATGTGGAATTCATTTTTGAGATTATCATAAGTTTGAGTAGATTGTAGATAAAATCATCTGCATGTCTTCTTAATTCTTCGAAATCAAAACGTAACTCTTCTATTACCAATCTACTATTCGCTATCAGGATAAAGAAGTTATCGCTATTTTTATCTAACCAGTCTTTTGATTATAAACCCCTCCATGAGACATCATCATCTTAATAAGAAAATATGCTTTCTAGTCGATATCGTTTTTAAATATTATAAACAAGATCTTGATTGAGAGATTTTTAATTATATATAAAAATTATCTCACATAAAGGTTTAATAATCTATCAACGTTATGTGCATTTATCTTCTAATATTATGGTTTATAATTAGATCTGTTATCTAATATCTTACCCCTTTTTATATAAAGGGTCAAAAAATGATGATAATATCACTTAAATTTACCTAATAGGTAAATTATACACCAAAATTCAATGGCACTAAACAATGACTCAATAATGATAGTAGATGATGAAATTGACATCACTACATTTATGAAATTATCTCTGCAAAAGTGCGGTTTTAATGTGGATTCCTTTACAGATCCATTTTTAGCACTTGAACACTTACAAATAAATTCTAAAGATTACACGATAGTTATTTCTGATATAAGGATGCCAGGTTTGAATGGATTTGAATTTGTACGAAAGATAAGAGAAGTCAAACCAAAAATCAAGGTCTTATTAATGACTGCATTTGATATTAACACCAACGTCTTCTCAGAAGAATTACTCGCTACTAAGGTAAATGGCTTTATTCAAAAACCAATATCAGAAAAGATATTAAATAGTGAAATAAAAAAACATACTAACGGAATAAAACCCATCGCTAGATTGACTAAAAATTAAAGATATTCCATAATAGATATGAGGTCAACTTTCATTAACAAATACTATTAGATAGGGCCGGCCTATTCCAAGATCGTAAAAGGTATGTTGTCGTGATTTTAGACCAGTTAAACCAGATAGAATCTGGTGCTCACTATATATTTATCTATAATGATTTAATCACATTTAGGCAGATTTATTCGTATTATGCAAAAATACTGTTAGAAGAAAATAATGAGCTTGTCCTACTACTCCCCTATTATGAAACTACTGATAGTGTTAGACGTCATTTGCGGGAAAATGAGCATGCCTGTATAGATGTAAGAAAATATGAAAAGAAGGTTCGCTCGTGATAATAGATTCTGTAAGAGCATATTTTCGTTCAACCTCTATTATGACATTTGTTGAAAGACTAGTAAAACATGCAGAAAAATTAGGTAAAGATGGTGTTACTGGGTTGCTGATATGGGAGCATTCTTTCAATTTAATAATAGTAAAACAAAAAAGCTAGCGTAATGGAATATGAAAACTCTTTACCATCAAAATTTTATTCAAAATTGAAAGGATTTTGTTGCTATGATCAAAAAGACTTTGACAGGCTTACAGAATATCAAAAGAAAAAATTACTTGATCATCATGGTAAAGACCTAGTCTTAAATAAATAATTAGTTATTCTATGCTAGAAAAAAAGACCAACTTTCTGGCTGTTTACTTCAAATGATAAACTGAGTTTTCTTATATTTTGTGATGATACTCACAGTCACTTTTAATAAATATAAGGATCATTATAGAGCGGATTATGCAGAGCAGGTTCTAATGTATCAGAAAGACAACAAAGGTCAGATAATACATTGTATATGCTCGTAAGAATAAATAAAACAAGAGTCGCAGTAATAATAAATACTCTATATTTTACTCTACGATAGACGACTACTTTTTAGTAACAGATCCATACTGCTTTGAGGCTATGTGATTTTTATAAAGCACATATGCCATTTATTTAAGAAGTTTATCTTCATATAACTTATGCGTCAGATTAATTAGAAGCCCTTCTCATTCACAAATAGACGTGGACTTTGCAATAGACAAAAGAGGAATCAGAGATTTATTGATGATAAACAGAGAAATTCATGAGAAGAACAAGAGGTAATGGCAACTGAATACATATCAATCATTGACATCAAAAGATTTTATCAAGAATTTTCCATTCATATCCCAGCGTAATAACCAGACAAAAGTACTAAATGAGATATGTGAAGCATTCAATTCTGGCTATAAATACATTATACTGGAGGCTCCTACTGGATTTGGAAAGAGTGCTGTAGCAGTATCTGTGGCAAAGACTCTAGGCTCAAGTTATATATGTACTTCAACTAAGGACTTGCAGACACAATATGCCAGGGATTTTTCATTCATTAAAGTGGCAAAAGGTAAAAGCAATTTTCCTTGTTTAGTAAAAGAGGATTTCATTAAAAACGGGATTTATAGATGTAGAAGCTGTATTTCAGCAGGGGATGGAAGTGAATGCTATCATACAACTGTTGAATACGGACCGTGCATGACAGATGAATCTTTTGAAGGTACCGGCTGTAAATATCGAACTTTTTTAAAAGATTATGATCTGAGTAATAAAGGAACAGAAAACGAAAAGATATACATCAACAATGATAAAGAACATCATTATAAAACAGAGTTTTTCCAATGGTTGCACTTAAAAAATCTAAAAGATAACAATAAAGATAAAGTAACATGGAGACCATGTGAATATTTTGATCAATTAAACATAGCTTTAACCTCTAGCCATTCCATTTTCAATTACTCCAATTTCTTGGCATTTTTGCCAAGCAAGAAAATTATTACGCCAAGAGAATTATTGGTATTGGATGAAGGACATCTACTGGAGACAGAGGTTGTAAAATTTAGGGGACTATCTATTTCGAAAAAAAGATGGAGACGCTATATTAAGGATTTAAAGATAGTAGATTATGGTTATAACGAAGTCAAACGATGGATTGATTTTTTGATCGAATTAGAAACGAAAATCCTTACATTAATTGGCAATAGCGTCAATGGTAGAAGACTTGTCACTAGATAGAAAAATCTTGTACAATTGGCAAAACAAAAACGATGAAGAATCTAAAGCAAAGACATCGGACAACAACACCAATAACAGGAAAGTAATTCCAGCATCAGTTCTATTTGATAGTGACAAAGAAATAGAAGAAAAATATTCTGATACTTCAAAGAAGGATACAAATAAGATCAGCGATGAGCTTTTTGTTGAAGCAACCAGAGATGTAGAAAAGCTTACAAGAGCAATAAACAATATATTATCTAGTCCAAAAAATTGGATAATATCAGACATAAAAAAGGAAAACTATGAGGTCGTAAAAGTTGAATTAAGGCCCTTAGACATATCGGAGTACTGCAAAGCGGTATTTGAAAAATGCTCAAAGACATTGATAATGAGTGCAACAATTCTAAACGATAGGACATTCTGTAGAAGTGTAGGTCTATCTACTTCCTCTTATGATAAAGATGTTAAATTCATACGAATACCATCAGATTTTCCAGTAGAAAAAAGACTAATTTATCCTCTGAATATTGAATATCTTAATTTTAATAATTTGCAATCAGAACAAGTAAAAAATAATATTGTAAAGGCTATTGACAATCTAATGTATATACATCGCTTTGACAAAGGAATAATTCATACTACTTCTTATGAGCAGTTGAATTTTATTAAAGAAAATCTATCTCAGGAAAATGCAAGAAGACTGATAGTAACGGATCCAGATCTACAAAGGGATGAAGTTTTAAAACAACATATAGATAGTATAAAGCCAACAGTTCTTATCTCACCGTCATTGCACACAGGTCTTGATTTAAAAGATGATCTTTCAAGGTTTCAAATTATAACCAAGGTACCATATCCTAATAAAGGTGATAGGTGGACTAATGCGAAAAGAGAGATAGATGAAGAATGGTACTATTGGCAAACAGCATTGAAATTGATACAGGCATATGGTAGATCGATAAGGTCAAAGGAAGACTGGGCAAAGACATATGTTTTAGATTCTGCATTTGGTTATTTTGTAAAGAAGAATAAGACTATCTTGCCAGACTGGTTTACCTTGGCAATCAAAGGAAGCTAAGATAGAGAGATAGAGACTACTGTTATTACTAATATTAGATATCAGTCAAAAGCAAAAAACCCGACTATGCTGGTAGTGAAATAAAATCATGTTTATTACTGATCTAAAAAGTAAACCCAGTAATAACCGGATCATAATTCTCAAGCAAAAAACAAGAAGAAGAAGAAGAGTGAATGTTATAACAGAAAAGAGGAGGTCATGTAATGCCGCTGCAACAATATTTTAAATTTTAAAAATCTTGTTCCTTTTATAAGGTTTGTTTGAACTCTTAATGATCAAGACAAAATCCATCAAATGTTAGAAATATCTAGATTATCATTGATCGATACGATTCACTTAAGAGGGTTTTCTTTTTAATTATTGCATCTTCACGTGTTGACCATTGGCAGTAGCATATATGCAAGGTATAACATTTGGATGAAAACAAATTAAGATAAGTATATTCCATCATGAAATTTAAAATGTTTAATGCATTGCACTATCAGAATATAAAGATTAACAGATATCTTTAAACCCTTATTTTATCATTTATGTCCCAAGTAATTTATGATGATATATATAATAATACCACATTATGTATTAGCTGTAGCAAGCAATACGTCCCATGGAAATTGAATTAACCCATTATTATTATCAATAAATTTATTGGCAGTTTCTTGCGCATCTTTTTTAATTGCTGAAATTACTTGGCTTCCTTTACTTTCAACTGTATATCGAATTGCATTTGCTGTAGATGATAGATAATCTGACCAGTACCTGTTCAAAAGTGCCTGCTTGGTAATAAAAGGTATATTTTTTAATTGATATATCAGAAAATCCTGCACTGGCGATTGTATTGTAAAGGTCATCGGGATTTCCAAGACTATGAACGGATGGGCTCCCTTTCGGGCGGATATCTGATATGTATTTCAGAATAGAATTCATTATACAACTAAAATATGGCACCCCTTCTGATGTGCCATGAACCGCTGCAGCTAGCTTACTTTTCTTCTCATCGTCATCATCCTTTTTCATAATACTCTTAATCACTTTTAGAACATGTTTAGGATTGGGAAAGAACATCAAAGCATATTGACATATTACTTTACTAAAACAACAAGTATTTAATCCCAAATTTTCTCCATCCATTTCTATAAATAATGCATTTGGTATATTTACTGAGGATTTAGCTATAGAAAGAGCAACTCTTGAGATATCAACTCCTGTTATTAAACCTGAATTACCAAGATAATGTGAAGCCTCTCTTGAGACAACACCTGTTCCACAACCAAGATCCAATACAATATCATTAGCCCTTATTTTAGCAGCTTTCACTAATTCGATTGTTGATTTGAAAGGTCCGATATCTCTATTGGCCCACTCATTATGATAATTTGGAGCAACAGTATTCCAATTCAATCTGGTATTGATCTTATACCGAACTGGATCAAATATTTCAGGTTTCAGGTGCTATTCTTAAAATCAAATATATTTTAAGTTATTCATTTCTAAGTGTGAAAAAGATTTTCTTCTATTCAATACACCCATATTATGATAATGAACAACGATAGTCAATTAGTCTTATTGCGTAACTTACAGAGCAGATTGTTCATATTATAGCTTTGTAATCTCATGGTTCTGATGAAAATATGCTCTTATCGCTTCATCGTTTATGATTATTGCTGTCGATTCCTTAGTCAATGAATTTATTTTAATACTTTGTTGAGTTAGCGTCTCTTATTTCGAATTATTACTATTATAGGAGTGTTTTTGCTTAAACCTTTGAATATCGTCATTGTTATATTATAACGTGCTTCTTCGCGGATAAATTTTCCCTGTTTATAGATTTCCAACGTAATAATTAGCAGTAAAACCTATCCAATCGATATATTATTACTAGTGGGAAACTTCTGGGTATTTATTACGATAATGACAAAAACAACTCTTATTACAGCCATATGTCTTCTGGAGTAAGATGGATAGTCGGTAATAATTGAAATCTCAAGAGATGCCTTAGACGTCAAGCGACTAGGAATTTAATTAATCTGATTGCTATTATTATTGAATATAGTTTTTGAATAGTTTGCTAATTTCTTCAGAGCTTGAATTCTCTCCTCTCTTTCTATTTCTGCACCTTCAATTGCAGAGGAAAGAAAAGTAATGGACTTATCGTAGATCTTACGTGCTACTGGATATGGCACACCATCTTTACCACCATGAGCAAAATTAAATTTTACTGGATCTTGCCATGAAGCTTTGGTTCCATAAATCAATTCGCCAATAAGAGAGAGTGCTCTTACTGTTGCTGGCCCAACTCCAGGAATTGAAATTAATTGTTCATAATTTTGTGGCTTGATATCATAAATATTCTTAAATAAATTCCAGTCAAGTTTTCGTGGCATTTGATAATGATTTATCATACTGTTATTGTATATTTTTTTATCTTGTCCGCTATTCTCTATAATATAACAATCTAAAGTATTTCTTTCTCCAGTCTTTAATTTGTAAACAGAAGATTTTAGATTATTGACATCTCCCGTAGCTATGTCTAGACAAACTTTTTGATTATCTTTTGATTCGATAGCTGTCATGTTGAGAGTATATGGAGTTTTGTATTCAGAGATGATGCCTGTATGTGGATCACAAACAAAATTCTTTGTAGAGTCGGAAATCCAATGATATCTTCTTGCCATTTTGTTACTGGGATTCATCCCCTGTTGTACTACAGCCCAGTTTCCTTGTTCATCGAAAAGAATTATGTGATGATATAGCGAGTAGCCATCTTGAATTGCAGCATTATCTACTTTGGCTGCCATTTTACTTGCATATAACAAATTATTAATTTTAATGGAAGATAAATTATAATTTTTTTCAGCAAGTCTTGGGATATCTGTTTTTGTTGCTGTAGATTGTTTTCCTTTGCCACCACAGATAGAAATTCCATGAACGTTTTCCTTTAACGACTGTTTCAAAACACCTGTTACAACTGTTGTAACTCCCGAGGAATGCCAGTCAAATCCAAGTACGCATCCAAGTGCTTGAAACCATAGAGGATCAGATAATCTTCTTAGAAACTCCTGCTGACCATATTCATCTATAATTACTTTTGATATTGAATATGATAGTTTTATCATTCGTCTGACTAGGTAAGAAGGAGCATGTCCGCCATGCAATGGAAGATTGATAGCAGAAGTTTTCAATAGGTGGATCTGATAAGATATTGGCTATAAGTATTTAATTTTAATTAATTCAAATATAAAATTTCTGCAAAGCAATTTTTCCAAACAAATCTAAGAGGTGAATTGATACTGCACAGATAGTAAGAGTAACTGCAGACAAGTGAATAATTAAAGCCTCCTATATATTCAGATTCTATTAACTATAATTCATCCTGTTCTTTGATCTCGATATTGAACTAAAACCATTGTAATGTAATGCTTCTATCTCGATACACCAATGTCTAGATAAGCCTTATCAAAAGATTGTTATAAATTTTATTTTTAGAGATTTTTATATGTATTATTCTATAGTTTGTCAATTCTGCCATAAGCTGAGATCAAATATAGATACATTAATGATTAAGATAGTATAGAGCAAGGGAGGGAGAGAGAAAGAAAAACATACGTTTAATATATTATCTCTAAGAAATAAAATATTCTTATTGTCTTTAAAATATTGTTGTTATTATTACCAATCTTTTACATCAGCCATGCCTTTTATCCTGTCACGCCATGACTGTTTGATCAGTTTATTTTCTTCTTCTATTGCTATTATTTTGTTATCTTCTTTGGTAATACCCGTTAATAATGATTGCATTGCCGTTCCTTGAACTTTTCGTATTGATGCTTCTTCATTGTTTTTGACTCCATTTCTTTCGTTGTATTCTACTTTAATGAACTGTTTGAGATCTTTAGGTTTATTGGCATTAGAAGCATTTTCCTGAGATATCGATATTCTGCCTGCTTCATATGTAATGTCTGCTACCATTTGCTTTTCTTGCCGGTCTACTGTTTCTTTAACAATTCCTTTGTCTTGCTTTTGTTCGTCTCCACACTCTTCGATAAGATATTCTTGTAATAATGCTATCTGTCCGATGATTTGTCCTCTACCACAATCTGAAAATCCGTTACTTTGAAGAAAGGACATATGTTTCAGCAGAACATTATAATCAGCCAACTTATCTCTTGCTTTTTCTATGGACATCATATTCTATTCTCTCCTTTTACTCTCACCACAAATTGCCTTTTACTTTTAAATCTATAGAAGTTCAATCATTTTGCCAATTTTGAAGCTAAAAGCTGATATAGCGTGCAATTGCCCTGAAATACTTTTACAATCAGACATAATTAAAGGCCATATTTATGTAAGAAGGCTGAAAATCTTATACAGACAAATATATAGCAGAAATCCATAAAAAAAATATTTGATTATGATGAAATCAAATGTCGCAGTATTAATTGTGTTAATTTCAATAATCATAGTAGGTTTAATAGGAATTCCATTTGGCAATCCCAGACTTGTGGGCGTAGCAATATTACTAGAGATATTATTTATTTCATTAGCCTGTCTTATTACAAAAGGTTATAGCAAAGCGCTTTACGCCTGTATTGTCCTTGCGATTATAATCATTATTGGTAATAGTCTGACTCCACAACATATTCATAGGATGATGACACTTTCAAAACCACTTAATACCGTCGTTTTAATTATTGGAGGATATATTTTACAAGGCTTATTGATATACATTAGTGTAAGGGCAATAAAGGATAACAGATCACAGCCTTTGATAACATCTAGTAAGTTATGATAAAAAAGAAATGACTATAAGAACAACTCTCTCTCTCTACTTCAATTTAATTATACACAAGCATTATCTTCATTCTATAATACAATGTTTCAATCATCACTTTCACTGATGGGCAATAGACTATCGCCAACTATCCGCTCAATATAATAAGCTTACAATATTATATTATTTGTCACTACTTTTATCATTTTAACAGATTATCTTTGAATAGATGATCTTATTCACTACCTGTGGTCATTTATTCCGAGCAATAAATTTATAATTATTAAGTAAAATTGAGTATTAAATAATGGAACAGAGTAGATCATAATGTAATAATTACGTGATTGTCTTCTTATTCTTCTTTTATAATTAGGTATGACTGCATAGTGATTAAACTTTCGTTCCTTAAATGCTTTAATGGTTTCTAGTCTTCAAGTTTCTTTTCTATGACATCTAGGGCATGACTCTATATTCGTAGAGGATATTCTTTATCATATCTATTATCATCATGGTGAAACTCAGTCAGTATACAAACGCATGCTGAAAAGTGATATAAAATATCGCTTTGTAATCGATATGGCGTCACTTAAGGCGTGACGGTGAAATTGGACATCATATGAAGCAGTTCATAGCCTTCCACCATAGGATAGTCCAACGTATTTTTCCGGCAGCGTGGCATTAAACTTCAGATATATCTTACACCCAATTATTGTGTATTGGTGTTTTCCAGGAATGTTTCTACTATACCGCTGAACTGTTCTGGATATTGGTACATCAAACCATGTCCGCCTCCATTAATCTGGACATACCAAGCTCTTGGAATAAGTTCTGCCATTCTTAGGTTATTTGGTGCCGGAGTAGCTGCATCGTCAGTTCCTACTATGACTAGTGTAGGTTGAGTCATGTTCTTTATCCTATCGCAGGTACTTGGTGAACTGGCTGCCGCTTCTATCTGCTTGTTGAGTGTTTCATTAAGAACTGTCTCTGTAGTTTTTGGGATATTCTCAAGATAATTTGGGTTTTCATTGCGCCATTCCTCTGGGAAGAATAATGGTACAAGTCGTGCTATTCTTTCTTCTGCAGTTCCCGTTCTATTAATAAATTCGTTACGAACTTCCTGGCTTTGTGGCACAGAACCCTCGCCACCGCAACCTATTGCATAGAGAACAAGTCTTCCAACTTTGTCAGGGTAACTAAGTGCCAATTCCTGAGCAATTCTTCCGCCCATAGACCATGCCAGCACATCTGCTTTCTTGATGTTTAATGCTTCTAATAAGCCAGCAGTATCATTTGCAAATTGTTCTATTGAGAATTGTTTAGTACCTGATGTGGTATTTCCTATTCCTCGGTTATTAAAAATGATTACTGTATGGTTGGAAGCAAGAGTTTCTAATAAAGTTGGGTCCCAACTGTCCATGGCGAAGGAGTAACCATTTATCAGTAAAATAGGGTCACCTTTGCCAAAGGTTTTGTATGCAATATCTATGTCTCCCACATGAACTTTTTTTGCTTGGATATTTTGAATGTCTATTGAATTTGCATTTGTATTATTATTTCTAGTTGGGTCCACTTGACTTGTTTGAGCGTATGCAAAGTTGACCAATGATGCAGAAATGATGATAAATGAAAAAATACCGGCAATAAGCATGTAGTGTCCTCTTATTCGTTTTATTAGAGAATTATCATAAACGAAATAGTTATGTACTCCATATTTTGATTCTATGGGTGGTTCCATGTAATATAAGATATACCCATATTAATAAAAGCAGTTGATTATTTGCAATATACTGTTCCTTTTTAATTCAAAAAAATTATTTGCAATCAGTCCATTAAATTATGTCTGTTTTATCTTCTCTTTAAAAGAAAACTGAGTTAAACCCGTATATAGATTAAAAATAAGATTGGACTATGAATAGTAAATTTACAAAAATATCAAGATGTGTAATTCTCTCAACTTCAAAGAAAGGATAAGCATAGAATGGCTGATAAAATCAAATGTTCACATATTCTTGTTAAGAAACAAAGTGAAGCTATTGCAATACTTGAACAATTAAAGAAAGGAGAAAGTTTTGCAAATTTGGCTAGACGACTTTCTATTGACAAAGGTAGTGGAAAGAAAGGAGGAGACTTAGGTATTTTTGGAAGAGGCATGATGGTAAAACCATTTGAGGATGCTGCATTTAAGCTTGAAAAAGGACAGATATCAGAGCCAATCAAAACTGAGTTTGGATATCATATAATTAAGAGGGCAGGATAAAATGTAATTTTCATATTCTTTTAACCCATTTCTTACAGATACAACTTAATTCAATATCTTTGTATCTAGTAGAATTGCACCCATTGTTCATTTTGCACCTGAAGTTGTATCAAATTTTTAACATATGTATTACGGACATTATTTTGACCATGGCTTACCTCTAATCAACCACACTTTTTTGTCTATATTATAAATAATCTAAAACAGAATCCAATAGAAGAAAGGATCAACAGCTGTTAATTGAATTGAATTGACTTGACTATTTCTGCATTATTTTTTTATATGCTTTCTATGAAGAGTTATGAAGAGAAGAATTAAAGATTAAATCTCATTATTTTTAAACAATTTAACTAACTTTACACAAATCTATCTACGTCTTTATCTGAAAATCGCTACTTCTATATAAGCGGTAAATTCTTTGATCATTTTTCTGATAAGGGCAGTATAATCATTCTTAAGACATATACATTTGTGAATTCTTGACTAATACTCATCATGAAGTTATAGCTAATATCTGAATTAATATATCTGATACATCTTATAATAGTATTCTCATGGCAATGTTTACTACAGAGATATTGTCTGTTGGAAATGAATTGCTTTCGGGTATAACTATCAATACCAATGCTCATTGGATTTCACAAAAAATTACGGAAGTTGGCGGTTTTGTAAAAAGGATAACTGTCGTCAGCGATGATGTCAAAGAGATATCTTTGGCAGTAAAAGAGTCCATTGCAAGAAAACCAAATTGGCTAGTTATTTCTGGCGGTCTTGGTCCTACTTATGATGATAAAACCCTTCAAGGCGTTGGGCTTGGTTTAGGTGTGGAACTTGTGCTCGATAATGCAGCAGTAGAGATGTTAAAAAATAGTTATACACGACATTCAACAAATTACGAACTAAACGAAATTCGATTAAAGATGGCAAGGATTCCAATGGGATCGATTCCAATCCAAAACCCCGTTGGCAATGCACCCTCCGTTCTAATAGATACTGCTGAAACAAACATTGTTTGTCTACCAGGGGTACCTAAAGAAATGGAAGCAATATTTTTAGAAAGTATACTTCCACAAATAAAGAAAAACATTGGTGAGTTCCATATTGCTCAGTCTAGCTATGAAATAATTGGTGTTAGTGAAGCAATGCTTGCTCCTACTCTGTCTAAGATAGTTGAATCGAATCCACCTGATTTGATTTATCTGAAAACACATCCCCAGGGGTATACTAGCAATAATATACCAAGGTTGCGTCTGCAAATTCTTTCAAAAGGAAAGGATAAATCTGAAGTTGAAAGGAGATATGCCAATATCTCAAGTATGCTTGTTGAAGAAATACACAGGCTAGATGGAAAGATACTCTGAAGTTCTATGTGCTATCTGTATATAGAAACAAAGGATTATTCTTATTACGCTGACTATTATACTGCTTAAACCATGGATGGTAATTTCAAACATCTGAGATCATTTTAGTTTGAATAATGGCAATACTAGTAGAAGTGTTAGAAACCCGCCTAAGAACCAAGCCAGAGAGTATCCGGATTGATTAACAATAAATGAAAATACTATTGGTACCCAGAAGGCATTAAATAATGAAATACCATTGACATAACTGACCGCAAGTGTCTCATATTCAGCATGAAGCCCTTTTACTTGTTTTGCTTTAGTATAGACTATTACGAAACCTCCAGCCAGAAAAAATCCTGCAATAATAATAGAAAGTATAATAACATATAGCGTATTAGCTGCAATCAATGCCATACTTGATGACATTACGATCCCAGATATGATCAACAGCTTCTTGGCGTCCTTGATTCTGTCATAGATTTTTCCAAATAAAGGAGAAGATACGAGGGCAATTATCAAATTAAAGCTTCCTACAAAACCAGCTATTGGAGGATCTATATTCAAGTGATCTGCAAGATAAAAGACAATAAATGTCAAGGTTAGATTGGATCCTATTTGAAAACCAAGTAGCGCAATTCCAAGTACAATGAGAGATTTGTTAAATAATATCTGACGTAGTTCGGATATTTTGATCCCAAAATCTATCTGTATCTTTTCTCTTATCAATGCAATGATTAATAATAAACCAGTTACTATGCCTAATAGCCCACTTAACATTAAGCTTATTCTCCAACCAGTAACTTCTGCTAATATGATCCATCCAAAAATACCGATTATCCCGCCTAGAGCATGTGCTGAATTGAGTAATCCTACTCCTAAGCCTTCTGATCCTTTCCCCAAATACTTTGAAATTAAGATAACACTAGGACCAAAGAAACATGCCATTCCTAAACCAACTATAAATCTCAATACTACCATGTGAAATAAGTCGGTAGATAGTCCAGAAAGAAATGCTGCAGATGAAGTAATCAAAATTCCATAAATGGCAATCTTTCTTGGACCATATTTTGCGGCAAGGATTCCTGCTGGTATCTGAAATATGCCTATGCCTATAAGAAAGCTTGATGTGATCAATCCAAGCATAGAGATGTCTTGTTTGAAGTCTGCAGCTATGAAGTAAAAGATAGAAGCTATATTGAACCAATTTATAGAGTATAGTATTCTCGCAAATATCAAAGAAAAGACAGGGGTACGATTGATTACTATGACCATCTACATGCAATACTATTGAATATATTTCTTTATGATGCAAAATGTTTATTATAATTAGTAACACTTAGTCTTACAAATCACAAGTGACCTGTGATATTTCATCGTTCTGTGAATAGTTTTTAAATAAGTGATAGCAGCAAGCAAGCAAGCAAGCAAGATCTACCACATGATTGTTAGTGATGCAATGATGAAATGAGTTGTTCGTTTGTATAATGTTTTTTTGTAATGGAATGTATATACTCATTCTTGTATCGGTTAGACTTTACGTATTTCCACATTTGTATTTCTATTTTATATTCATTTTTTGTTTTTAGTAGATATTCTTTAAAAAGATATAAAAAACATATAATATATCATTGTATTATCTGACTACCATGACTGAACATTTTGCATGATGGAGAACTTTATTTGATATGCTGCCAAGTATCATTTCCTTAAAGTGTCCCATACCACGACTACCAATTATTATAATATCAAATTTTTCCATCTCGCTATATCCAATAATTTTGGAGGCAGGATCACCTTCTATAATAACGGTATGAATATTTATTCCACTCTTATTAGCCATATCTTTACATCTTTCAAGGATTTTTGCAGATTCGCTTTTATAATCTTCGCGGACTTTTTCCATAATTTTTGGTGAATAAATATAAACACTAGGAGGATCTTCTATTATATGGGTGACTGTAGTTTGTGCTCCTTCTATTTTTCTTGATAAAAAAATAGCATGTTCTAATGCTCTGAATGAATTTTCTGAACCATCCACTGGAACTAAGATCTTTGATAACATTGTGTCATATTATTTAACAATATGATTAAATTCTTTACTATTATCATGAGCAATTATAATTGGGCATGGCTATTCAAATTTAGTTTATAAATCATGCTTTAAATTAAATTAAATAATATCTCTCTCTCTCTCACGTCGGGCATAATTATTATATAATTAGTTCATACACACACCTATGAGACGTCTGACTTAAGGATTCCAAGAGTTAACTAACTGATCTAACTAATTCACAAGTAAATACTTAATCGAAATTTAAATAACTCTTTGAATTTAGATCTGCAATTCGTAAAGGCTCTGGAAGCCATTCTTCCTTTTTGATTAATCTCTTGATAATCTGTATTGCTGTTGTTAAACTGATTTTGTGGCCAACACTTACATAGATTTGTTTCTTACCTTCTTTTTTAATTGCAAATCCCAGAACAGTACCATCATATTGTACAGATTGGTCTTCCATTATAGAACCACAAAGTATACTTTTCGCAACCCCTATTGTCGGTTTATCAATTAAGACACCTATGTAACTGGCCAAGCCACATTTTCTTGGATGCAATATTCCATGTCCATCGACAAGTAAAAGGTCATAATGGTTTTTTAACAATTTCAACGTAGTTAGTATAGGTTCTGATTCTCTTAATATGAAAAGCCCCGGAATATATGGATGCTTTACAACACTCTTGGTGTTGACTGATTCAATCAAGTCCAATGTATTTTCCTTCATTATTACAGCTGAACAATATGCGGTATTCCTCTTGTAAGAGACGTCTACACCACAAATATACTCTATTTTTTTATGAAGAGTATCCTTCGATATTACATCTTTCGCAATTTCCTTTTGCAAGTCTATTATATCAGAATATATTGACAAATGGTCACTGAACATAGATATATATTCAATATATTTATCATCAATAAGTAGTAAATAGTAAGGTATTCTTTTGATAATTAGATAAGAAAGAGAAGGGAATAAAGCGATATACTTATGTTAGAAAAACAATTTTCAAATAATAGAAGAGCAGTTATTAAATTTTTTTTCTTATCCAAGAACTGTAAAAATATGGAAGATTATGGTAAGAAATATCAGAGTAACAATATCATGAATATTGTAGGACTTGCTAGAGGAAGCAACTCGATCGAAGTAATACCAAAGAAACAGCAAGAGACATAATCTTGTCTGTACTCTCTTGGTAATGATTGTCAAAAATATGCAACTAAGAAATTGTATCTATTATTTTAATAAATAAAAAAAAGAAACAATAACTGACCAAGACTAATCCGTCTATACAGAGTGATCTGATTAGTTCTGGAGCCACAACTTTAAATCTGATTCACTATGATTCGCTGCACCAACTGTTGAGCAAACCGAGTTTATCTCCTTTCTTCCTAAAGTCAAGCTAGAGAAAATGGTTGGTAGCCAAGGGGAGATGAAAATGAGAAATTAATAATAACAAAGTTATATGCTGGTAATGTTTTCATGATATGACTATATGAGAAAATAAAATTCCAGAATGTTATCTTAAATCCATATAGATTTTTTTAACTGAACCGAAATCTACCATTGTATATATACAATTTCGATTAGCGGTCATTATCCTTGAATCTATGGAGGTGTAATATACGACGTAGGTCAAACTTACTTGACCTCTATCAAAAGGGTTTTGCAACAGATATTCTAAAAAATTAACATATTCTGACAAACGTCAAATTCAAATCTCTAATTTAGGTTCTTGCTCTTGGTAGATTCCAATTATATTTCATCGCAAGAAGACGAATTGATGTTACTGCTAGTATTGATGGTATAGTGGCTGTGTACAAGTTAATACCCATAACTAGCATGACAAAAAGTATTATGACTCCAATAAAACTTGTAGAAGCATATAGCTCTTTAACAAAAACGAGTGGTACTTCGTTTACAAATACATCCCGCAATATGCCACCGCCAACTGCAGTTAAAACCCCTGCAAAGGCCATTGTAAGAAAGTTCAATCCAAATATATTGTAAGCAATGCTGGCTCCAATGACAGTAAATACTCCTAAACCAACTGCATCAAATTTCAGAAATAAATTCCAGTGTATTTTAATAGATGGATAAACAATAAAAATAATAATTGCGGTAACAACGGTCACTACCAGATACAGCGGATTGACAACAACAGTAGGTGGGAATTTTCCAAAAATTATATCGCGTATCACTCCTCCGGCAACTCCAGTAATAGTAGAAAGAATAATGATTCCTACAATGTCGGATTTATGTTCAATCGCTTTGAATGCACCAGTGACAGCAAAAGCCATCGTACCAAACAAATCTAAGATTTGAATTAATACTGGCACAGATAGTAAGATATCTGACAATTCAAGTTAAATTATAAAACCCCTAATATTAAATTCAGTTTCGAGAAACTTGGTATGACTTAAGAGTATAAAAATATTTTCAACTATCACTTCTTTAGCATTCCACCTTATATACCTCCCGTCGATAAGTTTGTTTTTTTATTTATTTATTTTGATAATGTATTATGCAATAAAGTATTATGAAAAATGGAATTGTCTAAAAAAAACTTCATTCCAAAATCAAGTACGATTCTATAACACTTGATTCTGACCTAAAAAAGGAGTTGAATGATAGGTGTGTCAAAAAAGATAGATCGCTAGACCTTTCTACTGAACCAGGAAGGCTAGCAATCCAACTTTCCAAAGGAGGTTAGATGTGACAGGAACAGATCTATCTGAGAATGCAGTTAAAAAGGCAAAATTTTTTCTGCTACTGATAATAATTATAAGGTCGATTTTGCTGTAGATAACATTTTGAATTCTAAAATTAAGGAAAAAGGATATAATTATATTATTTTGATCGAGGATGCTTTTATGTACTAGCAACTGAAGCGAGTCAGAAAATGTCAAAGAAATTAAAAGGATATTGGATGAAAAGGAGAAGTTTTTTGCTGAAATGTTTTAACGACAAAGAACCACGTAAAGATATAGAACATACAAATTTTCACAGCATGAAATAAAAAAGATATTTGAAAAAGAGTTCATGATAAAATTAGTAAAGAATACAGTTTATCAGGGTACTTTGAATTCTCTACCAAAAGCGTCGTTTGTAGTAATGAGAAAGAGGTAGAAGAGTTGTACTTTCACAACATGGCATGGATTAAGTTGTAAATTACAACTTGTTATCTAAGGCTTTTTCTTCAAAATAATTTTACGGGGCGACTACTAGACGTGGCCTTAATGCAGAATCATGATGGCATTTTTTCTTACATATAGGGCAATTTTTTCTATCTGTTGTTGAACATAAACAAATATGATTTTTTATAAATGAACTTGCAAATTTATTACTAAGACCTGTCTCATTACAAAAGGAACACGGCATCATATTATAAGTTATCTTACTACCATCGCAAATTTGGCACTTCTCTAAAGTGTCTTCATTTGAGTTTAACTCTTCCTCGGGTATCATTAAGATCTACTATACCTCGTAATCTCTCCTATATTTACTCTTGTCTAAATGATTTTGTACATTTAAAATACTTCCTTAAAAAAAGGAAGTATTATGATACTTTAGCTAATATATAGAATAATTATAAAAAGCATATGTCTACTGAAGATAGTTACGATAATTATATGTTATATTTAGCTGTTGATATTAACTATTACCATTTAGTAGATATTTTCTACTGCTAAAGATAGGGTAGCTTTCATATTTATTGTAATGGTTTTATCTTGGTGAATTCAATGGACTGGAACGAAATATCTAAATCGAAAAAAGTAGTAAGAGCCAGCGACCAGAGGTCATGTGGGAACGTAATTGCAGAATATAATGAAAACATCATAGTGATCCAAGGTGTTGAAATAAAGTCTAGAGAGTATATGATTCCAAAATCTAAAGTGGATCATTATGATGGTAAAGAGGTTTATCTTAGTATACCATACGATAAACTATCAGAGTTTGATTTTTAAAAGAGGATGTAAGTAATATATAATTTTTTTAACTAGACTTTTTTGCAGGATCAGATGAGAAAATAGTTTATTATTCTTAGTGTGGAATATATTTTTCTTCTGTATCCCATATGCAGCAACCTTTAACTTTTCAACTGGAGTAGTAGCACTGATAATAGAAAGATCATCAAGAAATCTGTAATTAATCATCAATCAGTAAGGATAACATACATATGCTGACTTCTAGACTCCAGGAGAAGAAATGTCTTCTGCAATCATCTGATTAATCTTTTGTAAATGTGTTGCTAATTCCTTTAAAACTTCTATTTTTCTATTGGGATAGTTTGCAAAACGAACCACATTTTCTATGAACTCCGGAATTGGAATGACTTCTTCTCCTACTACTTCAATTCCTCTAAAAGTAAGTAAATATGACTTTGAAATAGGGGCTATTTGAATACCAGCTAAAAGATAATTCTGTGACTCTTTCATTGCTGAACTAGCTTTAACAAAAAGTTCTTTGAGTATTTCTGTTTGATAACTGATCTGCTGTTCTATTGTGTTTATTTCTTCAGCCAGTTCACTTATATCCCGTACGATATCTTCAACTTCCATACAGATAGTTAATTGTTGTACCCCTATTATTATCATACTTCTTGATTTCTATTCAGTATCTCTAATTAATGCTTACGATTACATATCTTATCGTCATATGTCAAAAAAATTAGAAAAGTAATAAGTTAGATAATTATCATCATCATTAATAGCCTATGAATACTTAAAGCAGGATGTACTTATGATAATCAAATATTTGACCTTAGTATTGATGGGAGTATTATTATTATTATTGACCACACTTCACATTACTGCAACAATTGATCTTCCGAAATCAGATGGAACAAAGGATGCTATATCTGGTGATATTTTAAACAATACTGACAATTCTTTCACCACAACAACAATGACAAATCCAACGAATAAGAGCAATATGGCAGCAAAAGATTATACAATAGATGAAACCGCTCATAGCTTTGAGGAATCTTTTGCAAAGCTTGTTAGCGAGACCAGATCTTTATCGCTTTCTTATCAGACTGAAATAGGCAAATGGCAAGTAAATCATCATGATAATATTTCTATGATTTCAATTACTAATGACTATCTACAAAGATTTCAAGAGATAGTTGAGAAGTCCGAAGAATTAAAGCCTCCTTCTTCAGGATATAAAAGGGCACTTGATCTTTTTGCCAAATCTATTCAATCAGAAATGGCAAGCCACATACACTTTCAAAACTTTTTAGCTACTGGGGATCTAAAAGAAGAAGAAAGGTCAATTCAACTTTTCTCAGATGCATTTAAGTACGAAAAGGAGGCATTTGATGCCTTCAAGGCAGCTGTTAACTAACAATTTTTTACGTTGAATAGAAGTAGGATTAAAGTCTATGGTACATATATAATCAAGCGACCAGCCTATTTTTGCAATTTTTTGGTTATTTCTATCTACTTTTTCATATACGTTTTGCAAAGCAATAGTATCTCATCAGTTAATTGTATGAGAGGGAATATGCAGACAAAGTATAGAGTTAACATTAATCTGTTCAATCAAGTTTTTCAAGGCTATAGTCTAGTAGAATAGAAGATGCTAAGCGACTCAATTATCCAGAAACAGTTCTATCGTGTGAATATTACAGAATTTCTAGTTTAAAATTAATTATTGTTTCTGCAATTATATATTTCTTTGAATTATAATTATCAAAGCTCCTATGTTATTGAGAAATATATTGAGAATTTATCGATGAAGATTTTTACTAAAAATGGCTTAATCAATAGGTCTTCTACATGTTAGTTTGACCTTTAGAAGACAAAATAATCAAACTCTTTAAACCCTAAAACTCTTCCCAGATTCTTCGCTGTATCATAAAAGAGACTATTTAAGTATAGAATATCAATACCATTCTATAATGAAAGTGATTCTCATTAAATTTAAAAGAGTGAAAAAGCCTATATAATTTTATCAACATGCGGCTTTCATCCATATTCTCACGACCTTTACTTATTTATGACGACAAATGTTCTTCATGTGGAAAATTTGCAAAGACTGCTAGTATTTTATCAAGAGGATGGATACGTACAGCAGGACATTATTTTTCAGAAGAAGCAAAAAATGCGAAAAAGTTGGTTTTTCCAGCAGATTACGACGCAACAAAGATGTTCTGGTTGATCAATGAAAGCGGTGCATATGGCGCTAGGTCTGGACTACTACCAGTTCTAAAAGAGATTACTAGAGGGATCTTCAAGGGCGAAAAGAATCTTGACAATTATAACATAGCATGTGAGTATAGTAAAGATATGTCTTGTATGTCTACAAAAAATACAATAAAAAGATTTATAAATATGATGCAAAATAGTGGTAAGTTTGCTTTTCAAAATTATTAGTTAGAGTTATAATAATAATAAATTAGTGTATATATTATTGAAACTAGATTTGGTTATTTATTTATTTTAAATTTATAAGTTATAAGAAATTGCCTTTGCGATGATCTATTTGGCAAAAGTAGCCAATAGTGTACCAAGCAAATTCCAACCCCGCTTTTTGGGGTAAGTTCTCTAACCCATTAGTTAACTTTTCATCCGACGAAAGTATACAGGATAACTACAACTAAGAATCAGACGAAGAGTTGACAGAACCTAAAAAAGATATAATATATATATTGTGTGTTGAAAAGGTGCGATAGATATTTATTTCTTATACCATATTACATTAATTCAAGAGAAGTATATTCTATTACTCCCTATAATAAGATTGTTAAATCCCAGTGGGAGCACTGTGTTTTTTTGCTCTATGTTCCTGCAATCTGTCTGGTTCACTGAACCTTTCCATACACATATCGCATATAAACTCGGAATCAGTAGGTAGCTTGTCAGCAGGATTTGTCTTTCCATTGGAGGATGATGACAATAGACTATACTTTTATACTACATTTATAAACATTTTTCTCAATTATCGAAGAATTACCGTTCCAATTGCATTCTGCATTATCTGATAATCTGAGGTTATCTCTGTTGTAAAAAGGCCTGTATATGACGAATGCTACTATTATCCAGTTTTTTATGGTAAATTCATGCCTCCTCTGAAATAGAAAAAAGACAAAGACATAATCTGATGCTGGTGGAACTACAGAAAGTCTAGAGGATCAATAAAAGACAATATTTTATTAACTATGTTAACTTGTTATATTAGAATAAATTTTATAGAACACTCTCTAGAGAAAGAAGTAACATTTGCTTATAAGATGAAATTCGCATTAGTATTATAATGACTGTTAAGAGTAGAATAATGACAGGTGTTGTGATGATGGCTGTTCGCATGGCTATGTCGAAGGTAATGAAAAAGAGAAGGTCGAGATAAGGCAAGGCAAAAAGGTAGTAAAACAGATGAAGATCTAATATATCTATTTAGTAATTCAACAAAACATACACATATTGTAAAGACAAATCCAAAGAAAAAGTTGTTGCTGATTAAAAATTAAATGTTGCAGGTAGAATTATCGAGACAATTTCAGACAATTGCTGTTGATATTGAATTTGCATTTTATAATGAAGGATTGAATACCTGTTATCGCTACGGTCACAATCCTTGCTAATCCTTTACTAATATCATCGGTTTTAAATTATTTGCTTTTCTTCAAGTCTTTTATCCTCTACTTTGTGAATATATGGTATTATTGCAACTGCCAATTTCTAATTTATCGGAAACGGCATAAAGATATTTAAGCCAATGGTTAAAGATAACTAAGGCAAAATACTATTAGAGGTAGAGGAGACCACGAAATAAAGTAAGTATTACAATTCTTCCCGACAACATATTCATTTGGATATGTATACTTAAAAATAGAAGAACATGAAACCTAAAATCTGCATTTGAAAAGTATCGAGATTATCTAGAATTGCTCGAAAAAATAGAAAAATTACATGTTATAACAAAAAGTGTTTGCCTCCAATAGAATCAAGATGAGAGAGTCAATATTGATTAGAATTAAATGATTCGTAGTCAAAAGTCTAGCTAGTTAGGATTTTTATATTACTAACTACTGTTAATTTGAATATTTACTGTGTTAATTGCAAGATGAGAAACAATGTATATATATTATGCAATGATCTTTGGAAAAAGCATAAGATAGATAACAAGTAACCTACGAATATATATATATACTGCCCCAAACATGAGTTTAGACTTGTTGTGTATTCTTAAGCAGTTTACATGATAATACACTCCCTCTTCTTATGGTATTCTGGATCTTATTAGGATGAGATGAAGATCTCATAATGAACTTATACAATGGGATTTATGGTATAGCAAAAAACCACCAGAAGTTAAGACAAAGAAGAGCAAGTCGATACTTCATCCCTTCATCGTAAAAGAATATGAAGGTCTTACTGTTAATCCATACCAAGGATGCCATCACAGATGCGGATATTGCTATGCGACTTATGAATGGTCACCAGAATTTTATGATAAAATATATGCCAAAAGTAATGCATCTCAAATACTTGAGAACCAATTAAAATCGTGGAAATCACAAACTATCGATCCTGTAATGATATCTTCTGCTACAGATCCATACCAACCAGCAGAACTAAAATACGGTATTACAAGGAAATGTATACAGATATTGCAGAAGTATAATGCTCCATACTATGTATTTACGAAATCTAGTATAATAAAAAGGGATTTACACCTTCATAAAGGATATAAGAATAATTGTTTTATTGTTTGGTCCATAACAACATGCGACGAAAAAATCAGACGAGTAATTGAGCCTGGTACGCCGCCAGCATCTTCCATGTTTGAAGTAATAAAAGAGTTTTCAGATTCTGGTATATGCTGTGGTGTAAATATTGATCCTATTATACCTCTCATCACAGATTCACAAGATCAAATCGAAACAATACTTGATAGTTGCTATAAGTCAGGGATACAGTATGTATTTGGTGCAATATTGCGATTGAGGTTTGATATCTGGCAAAGAATGAAAACCATTCTAAAATTACTCGATATAGCAAATGGAATTAATGAATTCAAACGAATATTTAGATTTGAAGAACCAATCAATCAAGGCCACAATATTACGGCCGACAAATTCTATTCAAAGGTAATACTGAATTATTTAGAACGTGAGGTAGTGAAGAGAAATATGATATTTGACTTTCCAGATCTGATTGGAAGGAGATATCTTAAAAGAAATATAGTTGATAGCACAAACCAACTTACACTAATGAATTACATATAAAACCTCTTTTCAATAATGCTCCTATTTCAACAGAAGAAAGAATATGCGAGTAATGACACTTGTGCGAGACATAAAATTGATTGCAGTATTGAATCATTAAACATTTCTATAACTACGACTAACATAGCAATATATGACCATTATTGAAAAGAAGCAAAGGAGATAAATAATCGGTAGATAACAACAAGCTCTTTTCAATATAGGCACTACTTTGTACTGCGTTACAAAAAGAGATGAGCAGAGAATATTCTAATTTATTACATTAAGATGATCTCTTATGCTTCCTAGAACGCTAATAAGAAACTTTTTTTACTGCAGTAATCATATTGAACAACCAATTTTTTATTTATCTTTCTCTCCTTATGCTATCATTACTTTAAATATTTCATATACTGGATTAGTCGTTACCAGATAAAATCTAAGGGTACTTTTTTTTATCCTATATTTTATATTCATATCACAAAATCACCCAATAACTACTACCAAAAAGGATAGACAATATTTCCCACTTGGATATTTTTTGATGTGACCATTAGACTTTCTGTCCACAACAACTTCTTAGCTGCTTACGCTTTAATATTAGATTGAGTTTTTATTTCATGAACTCTTCTTCCCGAGTTTGAGAGAGACAGAATTGATACAGTAACGTTGGTTCGTGGGTGCTGGACCGTCATCGAAGACATGACCTAGGTGGGAATCACACTTGTTGCACAGTACCTCTGTCCTTCTCATAAACATGCCGTTATCTACATGTTCTTTCACCTTACCTTCTTTTATAGGAGCCCAGAAGCTAGGCCAGCCAGTTCCTGACTCAAATTTCGTCTCAGAGCTAAATAACTCGTTATCACAACATACACATCGATAAACCCCATGTTCTTTGCAGTCATTATATTTACCAGAAAAAGGCATTTCTGTTCCTTTATTTATACAGACCTCGTATTGCTCTGGTGTGAGTTGTCCTTTCCAGTACTCATTAGACATGGATCTGTTTTCTTTAGACATGATTCAAATTAGGTCAACCTCAGTATAAGTTTAGCTTTATGATAGAGTAAATACAATGAATAGATCCACAACACATTTTATTATTATATCTTATCGAAAACGACCTATACCAACTGAGTATTATTTTACAAGATTAGGCGTATGCACTTACCAGCTGGGCAACAATACTAAAAATCTAGACAATAACTTTCCGTCTATGTATGCATAATATCAGCAAAAGGCTTACGCATGCATAATATTTGAAAGAAATTGTTATTAGTATAGTAGTAGTTATTAGAGCAAAATGTCACAACCATCTGATAATAGTTTTGCAAAGGGAATTATTGCAGTATCGGGTCTTAATCTCGCATTATCCTATGAAAATGCGGCCGCCGATAGATTAGAAAGCAGATTGTCTGAATGTATTGTACCAGAAGTTAAGGAGAAGATAAAACATCATCTAGCGCAAACAAGAGATCAGCAGAAGCGTCTACAAGAAAGAATAAGAGCGCTTGGAGGAGAGATTGTATCAGAAAAGGGTCATTTACCTATACCAGAACCACCTCAATCAATAAAGGCTCTGATCGAAAGTCATAGTACAGATAATGAAAGAGAAGTTTGGGAGTCATTAAATGACTTGATAATTGAAAGAGCAGAAGCTATCATGTATCGTGGTGGTATCCAAGCTCTTGAATTACTGGAAGCAGATAAGAAAACTATCAAAACATTAGAGAAGATTCTTAAAGAGGAACAGGCGTTTGGAGACTGGCTAGAGAAGAATAATCCAAAGACAGCAAAACGTTTAATGACAAAGCAGTTAGTAGATGAAAAGAAGCGTAAAAAGAAAAATGCAGTAGAAGATAAAGACGAGATACATGAAACAGTACCGGCCTAGATAAACATAAGATAAAATCGTTAAAAATATGAAATCATTTGAAAAAGTCTTAATATAGACTTTGTTATGCATTAGGCAATACATATAATTATTTAGAGCAAAAAATTTGTGCATTTAATTAAATGCGAGCTAGAAAAGGTGTAGCAAAAACCTCAATGTTAATAGTATTTAGGCTACCATATATACAACTTGAACTGTTATCGTTATTAGCGATTATCACCAGCAAATAAAGCACAGATGGATTATAAGCAAAAACTTGAACAAAAGATAGGTGAAGCTCTTGGTTTAGAAATGGCTGCCCAAAAAGCAGTAGAGGAATTGTCTTTAAAAGGGCTATTGGATCAAGATGGTCTCAAGGGCAAGTTAGAAGGAATGAGAAAAGAAGCTGGTAATCATCAGATACAGCTCGAAGAATTGGTTCAAAAGTTATCACAATCAGAAGAATTGGACTCTGAAAATATTCAAGAAGTAGCAAAAGAGACTACACAAAAAGCTTCAGAGATAATGAAAACATATCTTGGTGAAGAACCTGACTCTTCTGAAGCAATAGAGTTTCTATGTCTGGCAGAAGGAGGTGAGGTAACACACTATGAGGTCTTGAGTGCAATGACAAAAGGTATTAAAAACAGGCAATTTGCAACTAAAGTAAAATCAATTCTACAAGAGGAGAAAAAGCATCTGCAAATGTGTACTCGATTAGCCAAGCAGAATGCTACTACTACTACCACTACTAATTCTTAGTGTTAATAACAAACAAAATTAAGGGGAAAATAAAGAGTACATGAGTTGAAAACAGTTCTAATTAATATCGTACAATCCCTCTCTTTGTAGATCAGGTATATTATAGGAATTGTTATCTAATTCAGAATAAAAAATGCAAATGTAAGAAACTAACTTGGTTTCTCCAATCTTTTATTTTACGATATTCATCTTGTATATTCTAAATATCTTTGCAAACTGCTCCTCTTATTTATCTAGTATATTTGATATACCAATGCCTATACCATTCAGACCACCTGAATTTGATAAGATCCGTTTTATTCTGCTTGGATGATTACAATACTACCGACCGCAATTTCTCGTTTTTTATATTGTATACGTATATCCAAAATGACGTTTATTCTTAAGTTTGACATGTTAAAGATATAGTTTTAGGATCAATTCTAATTCTTATAAGACATGCATCTGATAATAGAATAACTACTACTAATTATCTGCAATGCTCAAAAAATCAGATCTAATATGGTTTATTCGCTATAAGCAGCTTTATAATCCTGATAAAGGATCTGCTTTATGTTTTCACACAGATCGCTAATTTCTTGCTTATCGTTTAGCTCATTTGTTCTTTTTGGAACTATTCCTAATGAGTCTAATTCGTTCAGCCACCATCCATATCGGTCGGAATATTCTTTTTTAATAGACATAGTTGGTTATCTGATATGATTCACATTATTGTATATAATGGATAGAGAAAAGTGATTTGTATAGGCAATTCACTTAAAAATCGTACATTTAGGGTATAATAACAATAGTTGGCAATATGTCATCATTAATTGTTGCTATTGATATAAGGATAATTTTAGTCACGAAATTGAATAAAGCAAAAGAGATTCAAAGGCCAAAAAGAATGCTGAATGAGAAATGAATATGATCAAAGTCTGTCAAATCTTTTTAGATGACTAATACAATGACATCTTTTAATACAAGCGATAAATAAGACAATAAATTCTAATAAAAAAATATTAGATTGATACTTGTAATTTTGGGATATAATTCGTATTTTTTAGGATGATTCTTCTATATTAGAAATGATCAATATACAGAGTAGTCACGAATATAGGACACGCAAGTAGGCAGCAATATCATCATATGAAATAATAGTCAATAGTTATACGAATATAAAAAAGGATGTGTGTATATATTCTATAATCCAGCTATTGTTATTATTATTAATCTGATGCTCTTTCTTTGGAGATTTTCTTATTATACTTGGATTTTTTTGGCGATTGAGCTCTCTTTTTTGATTCCTCGTTCTCATCAGTAGCAATTATGCCTGATTGTACTTCAGCAGATGGAATTTCTGTAGAGGTATCAAGAGCTTGAGAAGACTTTTCAATAACTGCTGCTTGTTCGGTAGGTTCGTCAGTCATTATAAGAGGTTCATCATCTTCTTTTAGCTGCTCCTGACTAACCATTTCTTCTGATAATTGTGGTTGTTGCTGTCCTTGTAGCTGTGATGATTGAAGGTTTTTGGGTAACTTGTCAATATCTTCTGATCTCTCTAATACTACTACTGGCTTCCGTACAGAAGCTTTTAATCTACTAGCTAGATCTTTTCTAGCTAATATTAATTCACGCTGTTGGTCTATTAGCTTGAGAAATCCTAGATAGATTTGTTCTTGTTCTGCGTATGTCCTTGTTCTAATCTCAGATAGAACATCTTCAAATGAATTTGTAAATTGTGTTGCAAGTTCGCCCATTTTAGATATATTTTCTGCATCTCTCTCTACCTGTCTTTCTTCTTCAGCTTCGCGAACTTCTTTGACCTTTCTCTCAGCTATTTTAGCTGCGCTTGATATAATATCTTTGAGGTCAGAAGCTGCATGTTTTACCTTTTTGACAATTTCTGATTCATCATAATGGTAACTTTCTGGTTTTGATACACCAACGGTTGTTGTTGCAGGTCTTGGTCTATTTGCAAGTTGTTGACTTTCTTTAATCAATGCATCTGCTCTTGTAGTCTGAATATTACTCTCTTCTTTGGCTTGTTTCTCTTTTGGTTCTTCTTCTACCTCTATTTCTTTATTAGTATGAAATGTCTCCTTTGCTGTTGGTCTTGAACTTTTGTCTTCAGGCAATGGGGCCTCTCTATCAACTTTATATTGTAATAAAGATACATCGCTATGATTTAGAACAACTGATCCGCCATCTACTGTGATTTTTGACTTTGGAATATCAAATCTGGAATTATCCGAATCGTTGAAAACTACAATTAAGCTGTCAGTTTCCTTTGTTACATGACCTATAAGAGTCTGTTTATCATTTGATAATACCGATTTGTTAAAAAGATCTTTTGGATACCTGCCTTCAAAGCTAGCCAAGTCTCCATCATTATTAGGTTGCTTTGCTAAATCCTCCATTTTCGAAATATTTTTTGCAGCCAATTGTTCTTCAGTCTCTACCTGTTTTGCATCTATGAGATCTTGCGCTTCTAGAACTTTTTTCTCTGCTGCTTTAGCTCCAGAGCCTAAAGATTTTCTAATCACATTAGCTACTTTCTTGGCAGTATTTCCTAGCGTATTTATAGAATCATCATGCTTATCGTCATCATTATTAGGTTGCTTTGCTAAATCCTCCATTTTCGAAATATTTTTTGCAGCCAATTGTTCTTCAGTCTCTACCTGTTTTGCATCTATGAGATCTTGCGCTTCTAGAACTTTTTTCTCTGCTGCTTTAGCTCCAGAGCCTAAAGATTTTCTAATCACATTAGCTACTTTCTTGGCAGTATTTCCTAGCGTATTTATAGAATCATCATGCTTATCGTCATCAATCTCAGCATAAGATAGAGATGAATCGTTTTTGTCTTCTTCCATATAATTAGAATGAGCACGCTAGCATAAAAATAATTGGTTGATATAATAACAAAACAAATTTACATCAAGGATTAACCAGTTATCAAGATTAATCTTAAGATTCTGGCTATATGTAAATCTGCATAGTTACCGACGCTTTCTATGGCGTATTGAATAAGCGAGTTGTAATATATCTCCCATTTGCTATTGAAATTATCCATAACGTTGCAAACAAAATATATATATATTGCTCCTCTTAGGAACATAAGTTAAGACGTTAAGAAGTTATGTATAACTTTGTAGAGAATCAAACAATTCCAATATTACTCATGCTAGCGCAGATTCCAATGCAATCATGCCTCAAACTCAAAAATTACTGCTAACGTTTCAGCCTTTGCCTGAAGTTCCTGAAGAGATTAATTCTCTTTTTCATGTTATGTTCCTATTTATCTAATTATTATCTAATCATCAAATAATCCAACTCTGAAAATAAAACAAAAAATTATCCAGTCGATGATGGAAAAATACAAGGACTGTTATTGCTACCGTATTTTGCATTTCCATAATTGAGTATTCATACTATATTATTTTTTGTTAAGAAAATATCACAATCATGAGTCATAATAACTCATATACAAAAATTAAAAAGAATTTATGGAACTGGAGAACGCACTTCTGTCAAATATAAAAGTGGAGAAGGACGTTTTTGAAGAGTCATCTCTAAATCTAGGAACTGTCCATTTCTATATATAGTCAAGGTTATTTTATCACCAACTTTCTTATTCTCTGCTATGTAGGATATGAGATCTTCGGTCTGATTGACAATGCGGCCGTCAATTGCTGTTATTATATCTCCACCATGTTTTTCAGCATATTGATCCGTAATACGTCCTTGTATACCTACTTTATCAGCAGGGCCATCCTTTACAATTGAATCTACTAATACTCCTTTGAAATTTCTTTCTAAACCTTCAACAGTCTCTGCTAAATCCGAAGTTAAAGTGGCTGCAGTAAATCCAAGCCATGGATGAGTATAATTTCCCTTTTCAATTAATGCAGGAACTATGCGTGTTATAGCATTAGATGGAATAGCAAATCCTATACCTGAACCAAATAATCCAGCGGTGTTCATTCCAATAACTTGTCCTTTCATATTTAGCAAGGGTCCACCAGAATTTCCAGGATTGATTATAGTATCGGTCTGAATTGCATTTGGTATGGAAAATCCCGTCAGTTGGTCTGGTAATAGCCGGCCTGTTTGGCTTATTATACCAGTAGTCATTGTGCCTGCTAGACCAAATGGATTGCCAATAGCTATTACCTGTTCTCCAACTTCAAGTTCAGAAGAGTTTCCAATTATAAGAGGTTTAAGAGGTGGAGGAAGAGAAGATAGTTCAGTAAGATTCTCAACAATCTCAATAACTGCTATATCACTAAAAATATCAGTTCCTGTTACATTTGCAGTATATCTATTTCCATCTACTAATGTTATATCAACTATTTTAGCATCACCTACTACATGGTTGTTAGTAATTATGCGTCCTTTATTATCATAAACAAATCCAGATCCTAATGCACTAGCATTTTCTGATTCTGGACTTGGTGATGATAATATGCTACTAGGTGGAACTTTCCTTGTTATCTGAACTACCGAGTTCTCTACCTCTTTGAATATGCTATTAAGAGAAAGAGAAGATTCATCATCCTTTGCCGATACCAAATCCACGACTGTGGAGTTTTGTTGTTGTTGTTGTTGTGCCATAACAGGATATTGGGATGTTAATAATGCTATCATTACCGCAACTAATGGAACAACTATTTGCATTGTACGCTAACATAAATAATAATCTTATAGACGTTGCTATTCCGTTTATACTAAAGTAATTTATGTAATAAATTGATGCAACTACTCAGAGGATCAGATTCAGTTGTTAAAAAATTATATTATAAATTTTATTTAATTATATTTTTTATCTCCTAAACGGCAATTAATTACAATCAATAATAATCATTATTGTTTAACCTACATACAATATGCGGAAAGCAAGCACACTATTAGCTGTAAATAGAGTTGTCGAAGCAATAAAAATTAGAGGATTATGGCCTTAGTATTATATCCTTCCGTTAAGTTAAATAACAGAGAAAGACTAGAAAGATAATAGTCTAATAATAATAATATTATTCCTCCTTGGCTTATTCAGTAGTAAATGAATGTCCGCAAGAACAGCTTTTGGTGACATTAGGATTATTGATCTTAAATCCAGAACCCATTAGACTATCGATGTAGTCTATATTTGCACCTTTTAGGTAATTTTGGCTGTAGCTATCAATCAATACTTTGACTCCATTTTGTTCAAGTACTTTGTCGTCCTCGTCTACTTTTTCTTCAAAACCCATACCATAGGACAAACCAGAGCGAGCCACCTCCTGATACATAAACTCTAAGAAGTAGATTATCCTTGCCTTCTTGTTTCATAAATTCAACAACCTTCTCTGCTGCCTTTGGCGTAATAGTTACAATTTGACTTTGTTGTGCTGTTTCCATTGCTAAATTTAGAATTACTGTAGAGCTATTTAAACCTGAAACAATAAACCAATTTTTCATATTCTATATAGTTGATTATCCCAATTGTTAATTACTGCAGAGAGATTGCAGTACAAGATATTTCTAATCAGGTGATCGTCTGTATTGTCATGAAAGATAATTATTTCCTATAACAGAGCAGATCACAAGAGCAACTTTAGAAAAGCTTGTAATAGTACAGAGATGATCAATTCGCAGTAATTCATTATCAAAGATATTGGATTAATAATTCCTACCAAATATAGTATTTTGTTCTTCTTTGATGGTTTTTTCAACATCAAAAAATCTGTGTGCTACTTTATACAAGTCTACAGCTTCCTCTCCATAAGCTTGTATTCCATACTGAATTCCATCACTACAGGTTACTTCAACACAATAGTACTTTAACCCGTTAGTCAGATAGGATATATTATTAGACATTTTTGTTATCTGACAAGATACCTTATTGCATTTGGGGTCATCTTCTTCTTGCTCCTGTTTCCCTCTCTTCTTATACCTTGATTGCAGTAGCCGTTGCAATGCATCGATGCTATTGTAATACAATGAGCTCCTACCACTTTTTTATTGTGTAGATTACTCCTTCCTTAATTCTTGTGTTACAATCAAATATCCTCTTCAAATATTCCTGGTTTTTAAAGATAGAAGATTCTATTCTTGGTAAGACATCGATTTGTGAAATCACTATTGGTCGTCTCATAATCCTTATGTCATCGCTCTTTTGTTGCCTTATAATTGAAGAAGCAACTTAGTTAGAGGGAGGGGGTAGATGAAAGGTATTATACCATAAGTACACGGTAAAATAAGGTACATTCAATATACTCATGGTAGTGAAAGTTATTAAAGGTATTTGAGAGACACTAAATATTGAAAAATTGATTAGTTGGATGTGCTTTTTTCAATCGATAAAGGATATTGGTTTCATTGTTCAAAAAGAAAGCAAAAATAAAAGATCGTCTAACAATTCTCTTTAATCAAAAGATAGTTTGAATATGTAAATACTCATTAGCAAGTCATCTCTTATACCAAGGTTTTTACATCCTAGTGACTTTCATAAACTAGTAATGACTTGATTATTATATATTAAAGAGGATCAAGGATGATACCTCTCAGGAGAAAAGCTAAAAAAGAGATATTATTTAGAGTTGCATGCATCCCCAATAACAATAAAAGCGTCATACATAACATTGGTTAAAGCATTAATATTTTTAGGAATCAATATGTACTGATAATTAAGGTCTTATTCTAAATTCGGATTCTCTTCCTTATTCTTCTTCTTCTTGATATATTGAAATATCTTGATTGTGTTACCCTAGTTTACTCTACCTTACTTTACTCCCGTAATGTAGATAAACCCTGTCTAGTTTTAATAGAAGAATTGCCTAGCTCAACAAGTAGCATTGATAGAAAGAGACACAAAAAGAAATTACTTTTTTTTGTTTTATCCGTTACTATAATAATAGTAATTCTGATTATGATGATGATAGTAGCATTATACTTTAACCTAGAGAATATGACAATAGGCCAAGCGCAACAACAACAACAACAACAACAGAACAAGCAAGGGCCATCTTTACAAATTCCATATAAATCTCTGAAAGTAGAATTGGTGACTGAAGGATTGTCTTTTCCTACAAGCATGGAATTTATAGATAATAACAATATTTTGGTTTTGCAAAAGGATAATGGAACAGTACATCTTGTCTCAAATGGTATTCTACAGAAGAAGCCAGTGTTGAAAGTACAAGTTGACACTAAGGGAGAGCGTGGAATGCTTGGAATTACCCATAGTAGAAAAGATACTGTGTTTCTTTATTTTACTGAGTCAGAACATGATAAGCCGTTAAGAAATAGAGTATATAGATATCATTGGGATGGAGCGAATCTTGTTAATCACACTTTGATTTTGGATTTGCCTGCAGCTCCAGGTCCCTATCATCAAGGTGGAAAATTGAAGATCGGTACGGATAATTACCTCTATGCAGTTATAGGAGATCTTACTACTATACTTGGCGTACTACAGAATTATAAAGATGGAAAGAAACCTAATGATACCTCAGTCATATTAAGAGTAAATCCAGATAATGGTTCATCAGTCAATAATAATCCATTTTCTAATAATAAGAATAATAGTGATGATTATAATAATAATGATAAGGATAATGTTGAGAGCTTGTTGGACAAGTATTATGCATATGGTATAAGAAATAGTTTTGGAATAGATTTTGATCCTATAACAGGAACCCTGTGGGATACAGAAAATGGAGAAAATGGCTATGATGAAATTAATTTGATTAAACCAGGATTTAACAGTGGATGGGCACAAGTTATGGGGCCTATTGCTAGAAATAATAATAAAACAGACAATGATTTGGTCAATTTTCCAGGCTCGATATATGCTGATCCTGTATTTAGTTGGAAAGACCAGATTGGAGTTACTGACATAGAGTTTCTAAATTCATCAAAACTTGGAGATAAATATGCAAATAACATTTTTGTTGGTGATATTAATAATGGTAATCTATATTACTTTGAAGTTAATGACAGAAGAACAGGTCTAAAGTTTGATGATGATAATAATAATATTAATAGCAGCCTCCACTATCGCTACCACCACCACTACCATACTGGACTAACTGATTTTGTGGCTGATAATAAGGATGAATTATCAGCAATAGTTTTTGGAACTGGCTTTGGCCGTATAACTGATATCGAGACAGGTCCTGATGGATTTTTGTATATATTGTCATACCAGGATGGAAAAATATATAGAATTGTAGACTGATGTCGCATGATTATCAAATTAAGGTAATCAACTACAATATTATATGCATTGATAATGTTATTGCAATTGTATTATGAAATTTTTATTATATATAAGATATGTGGGTATCAATATAAAAAAATTTGATTGAAAAAGGTTTGCAAGATTCCTGTGTGCATTACAGGTCAATAAGAACCATGCCCTTTTGATATATATTATATTGAAATTGTTATATTTTTCTCTTTCAATTGGGTTATATGCTACTACAACAATCGCCTTTTGGTATTCCATGACCATGAGGGCATTCTCTAGGATGTTTCAATAAAGTACATATAGCATCAGTAAATTGGTTTTTCATATGATGTTCAATGCCGCATACCATTTCTTCATCAATTTCTATTTTTAATGCATCTTTCATCATTACTTCAAGTAAACGTGTATTACGAATCATCTGTTTTCCAATGCTTTCACCCTCTTCTGTCATTTCTACTACATTCCCTTTCTTGTAATATACTAGATTAGAATTGTTAAGCTTATGAAGCATCTGGACAACAGATGGCTCGCTTCACATTAAGAAGTTTGGCAATCGAACTAATTTTGACTTCTTCACCTCTTTCCCGTATATACCATACGGCTTTTAAGTACATTTCTATATGTTCTGATTCAGCCGTTCCAACGTACAGCTCTTCTCTATCATAATTATCCTTTAGATTTTTTGCGACGCTAGACCCCAAAATACTTATACTAATTGACAGAAGTTATCTATTAACTCTATCTATAGTGATCCTAAAAATTCTTGCAGTTCAGAAAAGATTCTCTATTATAATTGGATATATCATGATCTTTATCACTTTTGATCCTTATCTTCATTCTTCTCATTAAGTTTCCAACAACCCGATGATACATATGGCTCTGCAATAGATTATGCAAGAGCATAAGATAAGAAACTTAAAGATATCAATGTAATGCAGGACATAAATAGGTAAACATGTTAGGTCATAGTGAGCACGGTTTGTATGTGGTTTGTATGTAAGAGTATACTTAGCAACAGGTACAGAGGATGCTGTGAATCAAATTATGATTGGGGCCATAATAATAGTTCATCCGTTGCAGATTTAAGTAATTTTGCAAACTAGATATAGACAACATTGTTGAATAGACATATATTCGGTAATCCAAAAAGAATTATTAATGATTGTCAACTATAAACCAGAATTAGTTACAATTTTTATATAATATTTATATAAGTTTATTTATATTTTTGCTCATAATTACTCATAATTTTCGTATCGTTATATATATGCTGATCGAGTAAGGTATTATTAATTCTCATTAGCTATTACATGAGGTTTTAAATCTAAGGACAACATAATATACATAACTATATGAACAATAATCTATTTCTCTCTCAATCATTAATGCGGCTTTTCATATATTTTGCTGTCGGAGTAGTTATTTCATACATAATACCTTTCCCATTTTCTTTTCTTACCATATTAGGAACTGTCATTTTAATTACCATATATGCCAGAGAAAAAGTGTTGAGCATAATAGACTTGGGTATATCTCTTGCAACTAAATTTGGCAAGAGTAGATTGACATATCATTGTATGACTTGTGGAACACAGCACAGGAAAATTGTTTGTCCTACATGCGGATCAAGAATAAAGAAAGTAGGAATTTAATAATATAGTCTGGCTTTCATTAATTATTGCTGATCCACTAATTTAAATAACTATTATACACAAGTATTACACGACAATAGATAATAAACTTGCTTTATGACCATTGTGGTATACTAAAAGTTCTACTATTATTTCATCCTATAATAACATTAGAAGGATTATGGATAGAATTAGATATAGTTATGAAAATATGAATATTATAAAACTTGATTATATATCAAGATAGGAGCAGAGAGAAAATCTTTTATAAAAAGTCAACATTTTTGCTTGCTTTTGGATTGAAGAAACATAGTGGAGCTATTTTACAAAAACGATAAGTATAATGTTCTCTAAAAAAGGAACAAGAATTACGTCAGTCTTGAGTATGGCTACTGGTTCTAATATGATATTGCATAGCTATAAAATCTTTTAATTCCTGATCACAAACCGATAATCATATTTAGCAAGCAAAAACCTCGCATATCATCTTTGAGATCAACCTATAAGAAGATGGTTTCATTGGAGTCCTCTTAAAAACAAATGCATCTCAAGTCATCATTAATTCTAAAGATATGTTAGGTGTATACTCATTATGGAGACTAAAGATGGATATACTAGAGTTTTATGACACCTACCAAAATCAAGTAATATGGCGAACAACCTCTATTTTCAGTGTTCACATAATTTTTTTGGACAGTGTTTCTCTATAACTGTGGAGTTTCTCGGTTTATCAAGGAATTGAGAGGATCAAACTACTCTTACTTGTACTCTGTGAAATCATGAACTTTTCTTTCTTTCCACATCTGCCATAGACTTTCTTACTGTTTCTATTTTCTTCTTTCTTCTTGGCTGAATTATTAGCACATATAATGATCCAACAATGTATATAGATAATAGAATAAACTGGGCAACGATTGTCTCAAGCGTTGGATGAATTCCAGTCATTGTTGCAAGGTTGATATCGAGACGAGGGATAGTTCCGAACATATGAGTTGTAGAGATGTATCCCACTTCTTGGAATTCTCGTATTGCGTTACCCATAAATGCTATTGACATATAAGCTCCAACTGCCATCGTTAATCCAAACAATACCCTTAGAGGCAATTTTTTACCTAACTTTCTTATAAGAAATACTATTCCCACTATTATTGTAAGGCCGAATGCCATTCCAGCTATAACATACCATTCCATATATTTGGCAAAAGATAACATTGCCTGATAAAACAGAACAGTTTCAAATCCTTCTCTGTAAACGGTAAAGAATGAGAGCATTATAAATACTGTCACACCTCCAGTAGTTGCTGCTTTCCAAACCTTTGCTTTCACGAATTCTATCCATTTCTTTGTTTCAATTCTATTGAGAACCCAGAAGCTAACCCAAAATAGCACTGCCACTGCTGAAATGCCAGCAATTGCTTCAATTAATTCTCTGCTGGCACCAGATATCTCGATAATATATTCTGCGATAAACCAGGTTACTCCAGTTGCAGCGGCTGCAAGTACTATACCATAGTAAATGTGCTTTTTAAAGCGCTGATTTCTAGAAGCTTCAAGATACGTAAGTATTGCACCGATGATCAATGCGGATTCCAAACCTTCTCTAAAAATAATAGAAAATGATGTCGAGAATGCTATAGTAGGAGCGACAATGCCAGTACCGGATACAAGGCGCTCCGATTCATCTAGACCGTTTCTAATTTCTATTGTCTTTGATTCTATTTCTTCATACGGTGACTGTGATTGAATAAGGTTTCGTAATTCTGCAAATTTTATTTCCATTTCAAGTGTAAAATCCGGGTCTATCGGTCGTAAAGGAATCTCGATATTCTCATAGCTATCCAAGTATGCAGAGCGAGAGGTTGATAGAGCTTCATTATATCTTTCTGCTTTGTATTGGAGAAGCATTTGATCAAGCTTCTTTCTTATCTGATCGATGTTGTTCCGGACAGCCTCCTTTGCAGAATCCTGTGCTTCGCCCATTTCTTTTCTTTCACCTGTATACACTCCAAAACCCTTGCTCAGATCTTGAATATCAGAGAAGGCTGTTACTCTTGAAGTAGCACTAATATTACCACTTTCTTGTAACTGATTGAAAGAAGGATCGTTTTTTAAAAGATCTTCTGCGATATCAATTTTTTCAATAATCCTATTGATAAAAGAATCTAAATTTTCAGGAGATTCTCTTTCCCTGAGCATTTGTCTTAGCTTCTCTCTCATGTCTATTTCAATGTCAACCATTAGTTGTGGATTATGCTTTTCTATTGGCGCTTCCAAGTATTCATAATTATCTAAGTAAGCGGTTATTGCATTCTTGTCAGCTTTCTTATAATCTCCATTTTCCTTTACTTCCGTAATGATATTAGATAGTAGAGTTCTTATTGTAGAGAAATATTTTGTATGTTCTCCTGCACGTTCGCTGCCTTCAGTCAATGAAATCTCTTCTGATAAGTCTCTTTCTATTGCAGCAATTAAACGTAAAACTGATTCCTGATCTGTTTTTTGGTTAATAGAATTCTCTATTTGTCTGAAGAAAAAATTAATCTCATTTCTTCTTCTTTCATCTACAGAATCTGATATTTTATTGTAATTTGATTTGGATATATTAACCAAACCTAGTGCATTCTCATAATCAACCTTACTGAATTGTTTTGTTGATGATTGTGGTTGTTTTTCTTCTCTGTCTAATACCGGAACTGCTGATGTTGCATTAGAAATTTGATATGATTTAGCAGCATCTCTTAACAAAAATACTATGATTTGGGCTATTAAGCTCTTGTCTGCTTGAATATCTGACCCACGGGCTTGACTAGAAAGACTATTCAATAGGTTATTAATCGTAGAAATCTCTTGTTTTGCATTCTGTAGTGAACCTTTTCCAGTCTTTATATTAATAGGCAAATCGACTAGCAATGCCTCAAGGTCTGTGGTGAATTGCTCGTTAATAGCTATTAGTTGATTTTTAATTGATGGAAAAGTAGTGGAATGAGGAATAAATGCATGAGCAAAAGCCATGTCTTTATCTCCATCATTAAGACTTTTCTCAGTTAGTAAAAGTTGTGTTCTTATTCTTTCAAGGTTAACCATAACAACGAGTGTCTCTTTATTCAATTCTTCTGTCATTTCTTGTTGAGCATAAGATAGATAATTGTCCAAAGCAGGCAAAGTGGTGCCTTGAACTATGATTATAAGAATAACAACAAAAGATATTCGCACTTTCATATCTCGTAAATTTTTTAACTCTTTTGGTTTTATTATTGTCATTTTTTAATTACCATATTTGTACTATCATTTCGATAGTTCTCTGCCTGTCTGACAGCAAATCATTAGGCTTACCTAATTAGTATTTTAACCCTATATAAACAGTCTCTACTCAATGTGCTTATCTCTCAAATTTATACTATCTGAATGAGGGGTAGCACTGACTTTTTTTCTGACAAACAATAATTTTACATCGATAAAAGACAGCTCTATTTTGGCATTATCTTATTATCAGGATAAAAGCAAAGAAAAAAGAAATACTGCGACAAAGATTACTAGTAGCTTTATTGCACACATTTGAATATTGTGCATCATTTACCCTTTTTTAGATCAATCAGTTCTCTATATCCGTCTTCAAATTCTTTTTTAACAGTCAGAATCAAACACATGAATCTGTCATCTTTTGAGAGCAGTGTTTTCATATCATTTTCAACCTCATATAATGCAATTCTAGCATTATCGTTCGGAACATTCGGATTAGTAATTAGCATATTTGACTCATTATACATAACTGCTAGTTTAAAGCCTAAAGCTTTAGTGTGCCATCCTAAATCAAATTCTAACTGTTTGGCTTGCATTCCAATGTCCTCTACATTCGGTGTAGATCTAATGGTATCCAGAGTGTAGAGAGTTGTTTCACAACATCTACGCAGATATTGAGTTATTGTAGAATAAAAACGAGCAGTAGAGTGTTTTATGGTTTCTTCCTCAAAGTATGGATAAAGCAGAGTTTTTAACACTATATTGTCTTTATATTTTATTAATAATTCTGGCGGATAACTAGCCATCCTAAAAAAGATATGAAATAATCCAATCGTAGTTAACCTGTAGTACATTGCTCCATGTAAAAATTTTCTTCGAATCTCTTCAATTAAATATATGTCTTGAAGTCTTTTGAGAATATGTTGGATATTTTTGTAAGACATTGTTTGACGCCTTAACTTATAATACGAAAGTATTTTGTATGCTGAATCTTGACCGTTAATAATTTTGAAAAGGAATGACCTTTCTGCGTCATCAAGTTCTATTCTTTCATATGTCGATACTTCGGACATATATTTCGAATAGTTCATATAAGCAGATTCTAAAAGAGGCTCAATAAGCATTTCTTATCTGGTTGTCTTTAATCATTAAGAATTAGGCTCTATTATCATATTTTGATAAATAACTCAAAATACTTATAGGTGTTATTTAAAGAAGCAACTTCTGTATCATATCAGAAACCAAATTACCAATCGATAAAATGAGAGGATAGGTTGGGGGTGGATGCCTATTTGCCGAGTATAGGATCCTTAAAGAATCTCTATAGGAACTTCTTCCAAAATGAGAGAGGAACGCTTCACTTGATATTAATCGAATTCATCAGAATTAAAAAAATTTATCAAGTATTAAATTTTATGTATTATATAGTTATTCTACCATGGAAAGTAATACAGATACTAGTACTATAAACTGGGACGATGTAATAAAGAAGGAGGCAAGAGGTATAAATGATGCAGATCTTGGAGAAATACAACAAGTCGATGAGAATTTTATCCTCTCCCAGAAAGGAGCCATAGGTAAAGAAAAGTTCTATATTCCAAAATCTCTTGTAGCATATTATGATGGAAATATATTGCATGTAAGTATAACCGAAGAAGAAGCGAAGAATATGTACATGCAGGGTTCATCACCAATAGTTGAAGAAGAAGAGCGCATCAAGATCATGGAAGAAAGAATAGTTGTATCTAGGAGAGAAACTACAGGAGAGGAAATAACAATAATAAAAGAACCTACAAGTGAGACCAAGACAGTTCAAGTACAGCTAACACATGAAGAATCAATTATTGAGAGAAATCCTGTTGGAGAGGCAACCTCGTCATTACACCCAGTTCAATCCATAAAAGAAATCAAAATTCCGTTAATGAAAGAAGAAATAGAAGTTTCAAAGCAGCCGTATGTCAAGGAAGAAGTTGTCATTAGGAAGAAACCAGTTATAGAAACTCGTACGGTAACAGAAGAAGTAAAGAGCGAAAAAGTTAAGGTTAGAAGAGGTACAGAGAAAGAAGAAGAAGAAATAGTATAGATAATCTTTCTCATCCTTGCTGTACTGTAGTGGTTGTATCAGTAACACACAAAAATATTAGCGATAAATGATGCACTTTCTTTTAATTACCTATTGATCTTGATGATGATAATGATTATTACAAACTATTGCATCAATACGATATCTAAATACACTTATTCAACAAACTAAATCCGCCTTTACATTGAAAAGAAATCAATGACATTAGAGTTATTATGGCAAAATCCTTTCAGAATTAGTCAAATTATGTTCAGATATTGCCAATATTTCTGGACATACATTCATTGGAGAGTATTAAGTCATATTAAAATAAACCTTCAAGAATGACCCAAAGCTGGGATGATATGAAGCATAAAAATATACTTTATAGTCTTGTGTTGGCATCTATTTGTATATCGATTCTCCCGATAGAGATGCAATTGAAAAGCATCATGAGAAATTAAGTGCAATGGATCACTCAAGTAAATAAACAAGTGGAGAAAATGAGTAAAGTGATATGATACTTTGCTAATCACACACTGATGTAATTTTTATTAACGATTTGAATTCTTGAATTCAAATAAATGCTTAACTGATATTGATAAGATATACATAATTCTGGTTTTCTGTTTTCTGAAGGATGGTTCAGCCAGAAGCAATCTTGAAAGACCTTCGTCATACATTTGGAATAGAAGATATATATAGATATTAATATATTGTATTTCTGCAGTAAGTGAGTAAAAAGTCAAGTAATAAATAATAAATTAAAAAGATTAATTAACAAATTTTATTTTGATAGAGGATCCTAACCTTAAGACCTAGGCAGATTTTGTCTAGATGTTTTTTATTGCTTAGCGTAGCGCCTAAAGTCAATTTTTAAGAATTCTTTCTTTTCTCTAAAACTGTTCTTAGCAAGAAGCATACTCTCAGTATTATAGTAGCATTATTAAGTACAAGGATAAAGGCTTAACGTCTATATGCTCGACCTGATTGTCTTATTATCTTCTAATACCAAAGGATCGGTTCATATGCTTTGCTCCTTCAGAATATATATCGCTAGATGATGTATGCATGTTCATTATAAATAGAAATTAAAACAAATTGCTTTGACATTGGAAAGAATAATCGTAGATTCGCTTTTACCTCTTTTCTTCTTCTTTGTGTACTACTTCCTCTGTACCTCTTCTAACCTTAACTTTTTCGCTCTTTACTTCTTCTGTTACCGTACGAGTTTCTATAACTGGTTTCTTCCTAATGACAACTTCTTCCTTGACATACGGCTCGCTTTGAAACTTCTATTTCTTCTTTCATTAACGGAATTCTGATCTCTGTATTTGATCGAACTGGACCTTCTCCTGTTTGTTCTCCAGCAGTAGCTTCATTTACAGGTCTTCTTCTTCTTTGGATAGTTATTTCTTCATATGTAATTGGTACATCAACCGTTGTAATTTCAGTAACAGATTCTTTTGTTACAGTAAGATCTACAACAGACTGCACTTTATTTATTTCCAACCTTTCCTCTACTACAGGAATGCGCGTTTCATTTAATTTTGAAGCCTCGTCTCGTTCACCAGAAATTGTTGATGTCACACTGCTTTCATCTCTATTTATTCTGGTCTGCTTAGCAGAATTTTCGTCGCCTGACATTTTAATGCGTGCATCTTCTTTATTCATATCGGTTTTGTCTTGTTTATACCTATCGATTTGTCATGTAGTCTAGAAAGATGACTTTGCCCCGATTGTCTACTGACATTGGATTTATTAAAATAAAATTGTTCTTCTTGAAAATCATGGTGTTTATCTTTGCTCATACTCTCTGTCTTGATAATACTATAGTTTTTATTATTTTTTAAAGTGAGCTGTCTATTATAATCAAATAAAAATTCATAGAAATGATCTCTAATCTTTATGTCCATTCAATTTACTCTAATAGCGTAAATTTGGAATAGTGAAGCAAAATTGTGTTAATTGAATTAGTTAGGAAGTAAAAGGTGACTGTCCATAATAAGGATGCTTGAGTGAGGTTACTATGCAAGTTCGAGGAATTAGAGAAATAATTGATAAACCGAGAATGCAATAATGCTTATCTATCATTCTTTATTTTACTTTGATTGAATCTATTGACGAATTAGGGAAATTGTATTCGTATCTTTCAGTCACGATATTGCCGCTTTTGATTTCACTATATATAATACAGCAATATAGAATAAAATTTACAATTTTTTTATAATTCTTTAATATTGTTCATAGTATATTAGTTACATCTTATCAAAAAGCGGAAGTTAGACTTATATATATATTATAATCTTTTCTGTCATATTATTGATATGAAATTAGGAATTTTTGATCATCATTAATATGATTATAGAAGTATATTATTCTTAAATTCCGAAAAATACCTAAATATTATTTGCCTAGGATTATAACCTATATATTACAATAATGAGAGATAATCATGCAAGGCAGTAAAAAGTCTCAGAAAGAAAATAACATTCACGAAGCTAACTTTGCGAATAAAATTCAAATCATCGAGGAGAAATTCTCAATTGGCAAGAAAACTGTTAGCGAAGACGTTAAAATAGAAAAAAGATGGGTTACCAAAACCAAAATCCTTAAAGTGCCTATAACATACGAGGAAATTTATCTTAATAATAAGAAAATAAATTTATCAGAATATACGGATATAAAAACCTCTTCATCAGAAGATGGCATCCCAACTATCAAAACCATCAAGCAAGAGTCGAAATCAAGACAAATTTCGACTAGGGGAGAATCAGTTCCATTATCTAATAGAAGTAAGGAAAATGAAAAAATCATTCCCCTATGGGGCGAGCAGATAACAATTAATAAAAAAATGGTCAGACTAGAAGATCTTGTAATTACAAAGAGAAAGATAACTGAAAACAAAAAAATTGACATAGATACTAAAAAAGAGAAGGTAACCATAAGATATCCTGACGGAAGTACGAAACAATTAACAACATAGGCAAATTATTATTATTTTTTGTCCTGTTCTGTTAGCAAAACGATATATTGGAAGGAACGACTCTTGGTTTATTAGCGAGTAATTCATCCTTTAGAAGTAAAAAAAGTTTATCAAGTATTAAATTTTATGTATTATATAGTTATTCTACCATGGAAAGTAATACAGATACTAATACCGATAGTAGTAGTATAAACTGGGACGATGTAATAAAGAAGGAGGCAAGAGGTATAGATGATGCAGATCTGGGCAAGGTTCAAGGACTCAGTGAGCCTTTTGTATTTACACAGAGAGGAACCATAAACAAAGAAAAGTTCTATATTCCAAAGTCTCTTGTAGAAGGGTATGATGGAGTGACATTACAGTTTCATGTGACCGAAGAAGAAGCGAAGAATATGTACATGCGAGACTCGCCTCCGTCTGATGAAGAGGTACAGCATGTACAAATAATGACGGAAAGACTAGTTGCATCTAAGAGAGAAACTACAGGAGAGGAATTAACAATAATAAAAGAACCAGCAACCGAGACCAAGACAGTTCAAGTGCAGGTAAGCCATCAAGAGGCAACGATAGAAAGAAGACCTGTAAATGAAGCTACTGCTGGAGAACAAACAGGAGAAGGTCCAGTTCTAACGAAAAGAGAGATCAAAATTCCGTTAAAAAAAGAAGAAATAGAAGTTTCAAAGCAGCCGTATGTCAAGGAAGAAGTTGTCATTAGGAAGAAACCAGTTATAGAAACTCGTACGGTAACAGAAGAAGTAAAGAGCGAAAAAGTTAAGGTTAGAAGAGGTACAGAGAAAGAAGAAGAAGAAATAGTATAGAATAAAATAAAAATTATGAACTACCATCACTTTTCATTCATAGCATAAATCTTTCATTTTTATGCAAGGATTTTCATTAGCGAGAATATGGGGAAATTATGGATTACCACGTTAATTAGATATACTATAAGTGGGAAGTTAAGCAACAAGTAATTGTCTAAACTGTCATCTTATGGCTGTCCATGCTATAACGATGGCGTTAAGCTCACGTCAATGCTTAAATAATAATGATGCTCTCCAAATCAATCCTTGAGTATTTCGTTCATCTTTAGGAGGTTTCTATAAATCACTTTGTGCTTGCATTTTTCTATCGTCATAGTAATTATAGGCAATATTAGATTCCGGATGCATTCTATTGATGACATCGACATCGACATTTTTAAATCCCCTTATGCAAAAGTAGATCATTGGAGGATATCTTTTCACAAGTGGCTTTATCTATGCGAGTTTGCTGTAGATATTAATCGGTTATTCAAATCAATAACAACTTGTAGCTAATTGTTATTATAAACGAAATAATTTTCTGCAAATCTGGACCTTAGAATGATAATCAAAATAGGTCTGTGGTATTGGCTAATTGACGCTAACTAAAGATTGTTTGTATACCTATACATATTATAAATATAGATAGAAGAATTATTTTAACTACTCCAAATATGGAAAAAATCAATTTTATCATACGCGAAATACAACAAGCAGATCTACAGAAAGGTTTCTTCCAAACTCTATCAAATCTAACCACACTAGGAAGAATCGGCGACGATATCGATCAAGCTAAAAAAATTCTGCAAGAAATTAAATCCTATCCATTTTATAAAGTCTTTGTAGCAGCTAAAAATGATGATGGACAGATAATAGGTTCAATTACTATATTAATTGAGCAAAAGTTTATCCATGACGGTGGCAGAGCAGGGCATATCGAAGATGTTGTTACAAGGAGAGAATACGAAGGCATAGGTGTTGGTTCAGCCTTGGTATCTGCGGCTCTAGCATTTGCAAAAGAAAAGAATTGTTACAAAGTCGTCTTGGAATGTTCTGAGAAAAATGTACCATTTTACGAGAAAAATGGATTTAGACGAAATGAAATCTCCATGAGATATGACATAATACCATAATCTTTGCTGTCATTAAGTGTAATGGATGTAGTGTGTAATGTCTAAAATCCATGATGTTATTCATAATATCGCAATAGAAACTTGTTAATTGCAAAATTAGTCTTCTTTTAGCAATTAATTACAGAAAATTAATAATATTTACAAATTACTATAAAAATTACTTATATATTAACTAATTCACTACTTTCCTATTTCCTCAATTAGTGACTTGACGGTAATGATATCTAGATCAAGCTGGTCAGCAATCATATCCTCGGGGATGCCAGATTCATGAAGATTTCTCAGTATCTGTTTCTTTTCGGGATTTATTATATTAGATGGAGGATATAGCAATAATTGTGATTCAACTGATTTAATATAATTTAAAATGTTATCCATTAGGTGGTCTGTGTTCTCTGCATTATCGGCTGAAATTACGAGAATATGCTCTTTTACAGGAATACTGATCATTTTAACTTTATTATAAATATAAATAACTGAATTCAATCTGCCTAGATCTGCTGAGAACATATTTCTCAAATCGACAATATATGCCGCCTGGGAAAAACTTATTTCTGGGTTTCTTCCTTTAAGATATTCTTCAATACCTGGCCTCATACTGCCGGCGTAAAGATGACCTGATTTTTCTACTATCCCTGCAAATCTGATGGTAGGATGAAGCTCCAGTATATTTTTAGAGAACTGCTCTGCTTTCATATTTAAGATGATAAATTTATTGATCATATAGTCTTTTTGCAAAGTGCATGCAATTAATTCACTTTTGTCCAATTATGAAAATATTAACTTAAATTAACTAAAATGCTATTTATTATCTATAAAAAACACTAAATTATATGATGTTGCCAAGTCAATCTCCTATACTTAATGTAGACAGCATATTTTACGGATACTGCTGCATTTACAACAATTATAGTGAAGAAATTTGCCTCTATTTTCCGTTTATGAACACAAGGAATATTACAATAGTATAGCATTTGAAGAAGCAGTATACTCTAAGATATTCTTACTGGGAATGTCATATTATTACGACTATCAAAATAAAATCGAGTAGCCACCTAACGAGGGAGCAATAATAGGCAGCTACTGCCCTACTACTTCTTTTTCTTAGTAGTTTTCTTGCTCTTACTTTTTGTGGCTTGCTTTATTGCAACCTTGGCCTTAGAGGATTTATCTCCCCCTCCTCCAATCTTGAACATCTTTGTATCACAGACGGAACATGTCCCTGATATCGCTCCTCTACCGTTCTTCATAGTTACCTGCTTTTCGTTTTTCATGTCTCTTTTTGTCTTACACTTAACACAATATGCCTGTGTAGCCATTACTTTCATAATAACCACTATATACTATGTATTAAATTTGACGTAAAATTAATAATTAACATTGATTGATCTATCGTTTTGATAATATTCTAAAGTTATAAAAAATTAACAAAAATTATCATGTATTCCGTCTAACATGGTGTACTATGCTTTATGGCGTTAATTTGAGGCTACTACAAGGAAATATATATATATATAAAATAAGAAAATCTTCTTTGCGAATTATAGAATATACTCTATCGAACATTTCATAGAACTATAACTAATTCGTTTTATAATTATTAAATATAGATAGAACTGTACTATAGTTGTGTTGGTTACTGCATATAAATAACATTGTATAAAAAATTGCGAGTGACAGAAAACATGGTGGAAACGAAAGTCATCAATACCGAATCATACGAAACACTACAACAAGAAGTAACACAGCTTAACAGAGTACTCGTAATTGGACTAGGTCAACTAGGACTACCTGTAGCTAAATACATAAAACAACGAGGGGAATTTGACGTATATGGATATGACATTAGCTCTAAAGCGATGGACCGTGCACAAACAACTGCAGGAATAAAGAAAGCTACTAACTTTAGTGATTTTGATGTTTATATTTTATGCATATCAACACATAAAGCTGAAGATATGTTTTCTCCTCAAATTGAGGGTTTATTGTCAATAATAGATAAAATATCAAAGGAAGCAAAGAATGGCGCTCTTGTTTCTATAGAGAGTACTATTCCAAAAGGAACTTCAAAGAAAGTATTTGAAATGCTTAACCATAGATTGCATGTAGCTCATGCACCACACCGATGGTATGCTTTAGAAGAGCAAGAACATGGTGTGAATCAAGTACGTGTGATAGGTGGAGTATGTGATTGTTGTCTTAAGGTAGCCATGTATTTCTATGATGGAAGGTCTGAGAATATGAACAATTCTTCTTCTTCTTTTTCTTCCTCTAATGAAGAAAAAAGTAAAGCTAAAAGTTTAGGTATTCCTATGCATCCAGTTTCAGACATAGAAATTGCGGAATTAGCAAAGATTATTGAAAATGCAGACAGATACTTACAAATTGCATTTGCTGAAGATCTCTATATTTACTGTCAAGCAAATAACATTAGTTTCCCAGAACTAAGAGATGCTGTAAATACTAAATGGAATGTACATATTCTTGAACCAAGAGAAGGAATTGGTGGGCATTGCCTACCAAAGGATACTAAAATGTTCTTACAATCATCAAAGTCTATTAAAAGTAAGATACTACAAGCAGCAATTGAAGTAGACCAAGATTATCGACGATATAGAGAATCGAGGGGGATCCACGCATTGAGAGCTCCACCCTCAACACCATCAGTGAGCTAAGTATACTAGAGATCAATATAATCATAATATTCCTTACAAAATGCTAGTATTTTTCTAGCTATGAATCAGGCTAAATTTTTGATAAATTAATACACCAATCATAAATAGACACCTGTTTAAAATTTAATATATGACAAGGATCCATCTGTAGTGAATATTATTGCAATATGCACATCCTGAAGTATTAGTTGATACTCAATGGGTAGAAGATCATCTGAAGGATCCAAAAGTTCGCGTAGCTGAGGTTGATTATGATCCGAAGGCGAATTATAAATTGGGGCATGCCCCAGGGGCCGTATTATTTGACTGGAAAGAACACATAAACGACCCATTAACTAGGAATATTTTTAGTAAACAATCTTGTGAAGATTTGCTCCAAAGGGCTGGGATTAATAATGACACAACGCTGATCCTATATGGCGATTTTAACAATTGGTTTGCAGCATTTGCATTTTGGGTGTTTAAGTATTATGGTTATGATGATATTAGGCTAATGAATGGAGGTAGAAAAAAATGGTTGGAAGAGGACAGGCCGTTAAGCAAGGATATTCCAGAGTATCCTAAAGGTAACTTTAAAGCTGCAGAGCCAGATAAGAGTATAAGAGTATTCTTAAATTATGTTAGAGATTCGATGAAGTCGAGCCAAAAAGCATTGATTGATGTTAGAAGTCCAAAAGAATTCACAGGTGAGATATTGGCTCCCCCAGAATACCCAACAGAACACGCCCAAAGAGGAGGCCATATTCCTGGTGCATTTAATATTCCTTGGAGTCAAGCAGTCAGTGAAGATGGTACATTCAAGTCTGCAGAAGAGCTAAAAAAATTATATGAATCAAAAGGTATATCTCCAAACAAGGAGGTTATTACATACTGTAGAATAGGTGAGAGGTCATCGCACACATGGTTTGTCTTAAAATATTTGCTTGGCTATCCTGATGTGAAAAATTATGATGGATCTTGGACTGAGTGGGGAAATATGATAGATAATCCAATAGAAAAGTGATGTATCAAATAATACACAAGACAAATGCCTTGTCATTCTACTTTATTTTCTTCAATATAAAATGGAATAGATTACCCTCCCTTCTTGTCTCTAAGAGTGATTGTTTATTTTCATCCGCCCATCGATAGATTTCTAGATCCGCTGTCTGATCATCAGATACTAAATGTATTACTTCGCCAATTGACAGTTTTGTCATCAATTCATCAAGTTTTGTAAGAGTGGCAGCACATTCAACTCCTATCTCAAACATTTCATGGTCAGGAAATTCTGCAAAGCATCTTACGTGTAATTCTTCAATAGTTGAAATTATCTTACTATGACAATTCTCAATAGTAGCGAGAGCAATTAAATCCTTAGTAAGATCGGAGGGATTTATCTTCATTATCCATCCTTGTGTATATGGGAAATCATTTACTAACTTGGGTTGATTAATTATATCTTTATTAATTTCTGCAATGCTTCCTCTGACAGGAGTTCGTACGACACCAAAATATTTTACACTTTCTATTGTCCCTACACTTTTTCCCTTTTCTAATTCTGTGCCAATTTCTTTTAATTTTATAGTTGATATTCTTCCAGCAATCGAGGCCAAAATGGCTGTGATCCCAATAGTTACTGTTTTGTCATTGTTAAGGTTTGCCCAAACAAAGTTCTCCGTATCATAAAAAATACCTTCAGGGAATATACAATGATCTATTTTCACAAATTGATATATAATGATACCAAGTTTATTCTTTTACATTGTTATAACGACGATAGCTAGATTGCCCATTACTAACATAATCAGAGATTAAATAATAAAGCACAGACTCCTTCTTTTCATTACACTCGTTGGTTAGATTTTTTCAGCACCTAGTATATATTCTAGATCCAAAGAGTCAGTTAGCTTGATTGGAAGCGCTATAGGAAGATATATTTGCCACAGATGGCTTGATTTGAATATAATATATTCTTCTGATAGCATTAGTTATCTTAATGTTCCATGAAGCGAAGTGGCAACATGAACGTTTTTTATCAGTAGATACCATGTGTATCTATATAACATCATTTATTTATTATACCAGGATATAATAATGTTAGCCTAGGCTAACATTTATTAACTACTATAAATTATTTATATTGTGCCACGTGCGCAACTAATTCTAATTTCCATTTTCACAATGGCTATTCTCACTACAGGCTTTGTTTTTTCATCCTTTAATCAGAGCTCAGTAAAGGCTCAAGACCATTCAAAAAAAGGAATGGTCGGTGGACATACGCCAGGTTACAATCTATTAGAAACAGTAGGAGATGTTTTAGATCCTATTTCTTTTAATTCTGCTGAGGAAGCGATAATTGATCCTATGCATTATTTACGAGAATTCAACTATGGTAGAGTATCTACCTTATCAGACGGAGTAGTACTTAGGGAATTTACGCTTATCGCATCAGATAACAAAGTAAAGGAAATATCACCTGGCATATTCTATAACGTTTGGACATTTAATGGAACGATTCCCGGACCTACGTTAAGGGCTACAGAAGGTGATTTAATTAGAATTAATTTTATAAATAATGGTTCAAAGTTTCATACAATCCATACTCATGGCATACACAAGGCAGAAATGGACGGCGTCTTTGAAGGTATAGCTCCTGGAGGAAAATTTACTTATGAATTCATTGCTCAACCATTTGGAGTATTTCCATACCACTGCCATATTCAACCTTTAGAAGAACATATCTCACATGGCCTGTACGGAGTTTACATTGTCGATCCAAGGACACCAAGGCCTCCCGCAGATGAAATGGTAATGGTAATGAATGGCTATGATACAGACTTTGATACAGAGAACAACTTTTACACAGTTAACGGAATTCCATATTACTATATGGAGCACCCTATCCAAATTGAACAGGATCGGTTAGTAAGAGTCTACTTGGTGAATATGTTAGAATTCGATCCAATAAATAACTTTCATTTGCATGCGAATCTGTATCAACTCTATCGAAGTGGAACCAATTTAGTACCAGATGAATATACTGACATGGTAACCATGAGCCAAGGGGAAAGAGGTATACTTGAATTTAAATACAAATTTCCTGGACAATACATGTTCCATGCACATAAGACAGAATTTGCAGAAAAGGGCTGGATGGGATTATTTTTTGTTAAAGATTCAAAAGCACTCCAGTCCAATTCTGATGATGTAAATGATAATAATACTACTACTAGTATCGTTTATTCGCAGAAACGATCAAAGTCAAATCTAGAAGAGGTATCTAAATAATGGAAAAAGAAGAAAGATCGATCTATAGGCAAATTTCAGGCAAGAAATTGATAGCCTTTGCAATAATTCCATTTGTAGTATTGACTGCAATGATTTTATTTCTTTTTAGTCCTGTAGGCCAATCTTTTCTAAACTCTGGAGTACCAATGCCAGAAGTTACTATCGAAAAAATAGAATTTCAAGAAGGTAGGATTGTGGCATTTATTCGAAATACTGGTCCAGTGGATATTACTATTGCACAGGCTGATATTAATGATAGAATTCACCCGGCAGCGATTGAACCTAGTAGATCTTTGTCGAGACTAACAGAGGCGCAAGTTATCATTCCATTTCCTTGGAATCCTGCTGAACCATATGAAGTTGGGATCACAACATCTGATGGTGTAAGGTTCAGTAAGAATGTAGAGGCAGCTGCACAAGTCCTAACTCCAAATGTTGAACAAGTCTTGCTGTTTGCAATAATAGGTACATACGTAGGAATCATACCAATTATGATAGGTCTCCTATGGTATCCCTTTATCAGAAGGCTCAATACAAACAAATACAATTTTTTTCTTAGCCTTACAGCAGGTTTGCTTGTTTTCTTAGGAATAGATGCAGTGCTAGAAAGCAATGAAATCATTTCTGAGAATATTGCAGCAATCTTTAATGGTCAGGTGTTAATAGTTATGGTTGTAATTGTTTCGTTCCTGGTGCTATTATATACGTCTGAAACATTAACTCAGCGAGCTGCAAAGAAATCAGTGTCAGCGAATTATTCAACTTCTTCTTTATCATCTTCTGCTTCAACAACTACACAACAACAAGAATTAATAAAACCTCTAGCAATATCACTAATGATAGCAATAGGAATAGGATTACATAATTTCGGGGAAGGTTTAGCAATTAGTGCAGCAGTTTTATTAGGCAAAGCTGCCCTCGGTACTTTCCTTATAGTTGGATTCACGTTACACAATACTACAGAAGGCTTGGCAATAGTAGCGCCGATCGCTAAAAGCGGACAAGTCAAGATACGAAAACTGATAGTAATGGGATTTATAGCCGGTGCACCGACTATAGCTGGAGCATGGATAGGGGGATTTGTGTATTCTCCTCTTGCAGCTATAATATTTTTATCAGTGGGTGCTGGGGCAATCTTTCAAGTAGTGTATTCCATTGTTTCTTGGATATCTCATACTAGCAGCCATAATAGAAAGACTTTGATAAATACATCTACAATAGCTGGATTTGTTATTGGAATGCTGATAATGTATACAACAGGTTTACTAATATAATGATATAATGATATATGGAGCTATGAATAAGTAGGAGTAATTAACTTGATTGGTAACTTGAAACACGAATCATCATTAAAAAGTGCTAGACTGGAATCGATTCGTGATGCTAATGGTGTAAAGAGGGAAGACCGTACAACTAGAATGGAGGATTACCTCGAGGTGATCTATGAGTTAATTCAACAGAAAGGTTACGCTACAACTGTAGAAATTTCCAAATATCTAAATGTTAGTTCCCCAAGTGTGACCAAAATGGTTCAGAGGTTAGATGAGAGCGGCCATCTTAATTATGAGAAATACAGAGGAATCAGCCTCACACATGAGGGGCTGCTTGTTGCTAAAAGTATTCGTGAAAGGCATGGCTTATTGGCGGATTTCTTTAAAATGATCGGAGTAGATGAAGATTCTGCAAATAAAGACGCTGAGGGAATTGAACATCATTTGCATCCTGAGACACTTAAAAAATTAGAGGAATTTATAAAGATTGTAAAAAGGAATCCCAAACTTATCGCATCAGACTAATGAAGAGAAAAACCTTCATCAATTGCAATCTATGTAAAATTTCTGTTTGTTAGTAAATATCCAGCGATTATTACACTATATCTAGACGTTTAAGAACTCATATAGTTACTGAGTTCGGCATGATGCGAGATAGGCATAATCTGATTCTATTGCAACTAGAAGGTGCATTTACAAAGAATAGATTGAATTTTATTATGTATATATACACACACAAATATATATATACATATATATATATAAATAAAAATATAAAGTCAATAGGACTAACTATCACAATATGTATTTTATATATTATCTAGTGTGTGAGATAGCATACAGCCTTTAAAAGTGATGTGATCTACTAGGGCTATTATGGGAACTATACAATATGAAACAGACATAAATGCACCAGTTGAAAAAGTATATGAATATTATACTAATCCAGACAATATCAAAGAAGCGTGGCCACGTGATATAGTAAAAGAATCTGAATCAGTTTCAGGTTCAAAAGGTGAAGAAGGCTCCGAAATGAAAGTAAAAGGTCAATACATGGGTAAAGAAGAAGAAATGAGACTTGAAGTAGCAGAGAAAGAACAAAATAGGAGGCTAGTTACAAGGCAAACAGAAGGACCATTTAAGAAATGGAATAGTATTCAGGAATTTGAAGGACGTGGAGGAAATAGTACACATATTAGACATTCAATTGATTACGAATTACCAACAACCGGAAAAATTGCAAATATGCTTTCAGGTAGCCAAGCAGACAATAAAATAAAAAAAGGATTAGAGCAGGCTCGCTCAAACAGTAAAGCAAAAACTAGAATCAGGTAGCGCCTAATTAGTATGAGATGAAAAATATAAGAATAAGAAGGATGTGTGAAAGAAGCAGATGTCATCTACCGCAAATCATAAAGTAGAACACTTTGAAATTCCAGCAGATAACGTCGAAAACTTGAAGAACTTTTATACTTCATTATTTGGCTGGCAGTTTGAAAAAGGAGAAACACAAGGCTATTGGATGGTAAAAAATGCTGGAATAAGTGGAGCATTGATGCAAAAGGAAAATCCACAGCAATTATCAACACAATTTGTAACTGTTGAATCAATTGAAGACTACATAAACAAAGCAAAACAACTAGGAGCTAGAGTTGTAAAAGATAAACAAGAAATATCAGAAGGATATTATGCAGTATTAGAAGATCCACAAAAAAATACATTTGGAATATGGCAAAATAGATAGAGTTCTTTATTTTTATTTATTTATTTATGGCTCTGTTTACTTAAGCAATCACTTTCTTATTATAATAGTCAACAAATAGATTGAACCAATTTCTGACATGTTCTAACATGCACTTTTCTTTTCCACAAGGAAAGTAGTCATCAAAAGATTCGGTTCTATCCTTAATGTATTGGATTGTTCTTTCTCTATGATACACTTCTCTCATATAATGAGTGAATGTGATGTTCTATATTCAAAAATCTACAAGCTTGTGGGTACCATGTCCCCCCACCATCTGTTGAAAGTGGATGTTTTCCATATTCTATAACCAAAGCTTTAAGAAATCTTTCGGCAACAAGCATTGTTCTTTCAAAAGAAATACGAATACCAAGAATTACTTTGGCTAAGGGTTCAATGGCAACCCAAACCCAAACATATTGACTGCCTACTTTAAGTAAAGTTTCATCTACGATAAATTCCTGTACTTTTTTTCTTTTCCTTTGCAATATTTTCTTTGGTCTTATAATGTTGAATCCATTTCCATACTGAAAAACATGATTCCTTTTAACAAATGGCAATAAATGTTCTGACGTTTTTCTAAGCGAAAGACCAGAAAAGTACAAGTATAATGCATAGTAAATATATTTTGAAGGTGTTCTGCTTCTTTTAGATTTGACCATCTAAAGAAGTAGGATATCTTTAACTATAGATTTATCGTTAAGTGAACAGAGCCTTATTTATTGTTGTAATATATATATATAATGAGCATATGATTGCTTATCTTGATATCAAGAAAACGCAGTAACTATCTCTAACTTTGAATTCAACCACTTTGGAGCATTGTTACTGCTAATTGGTAACATTTTCTTAGCGATACTTATTCGCATAGTTCTATAGCCTATTGTGTGTATTATATCTTGATATTGTACCTCACATGAAAATAGCGGTCATGTAATGATTCGTGTATCTTTAAAATTTCAAGTCTAACATGTTTCTTACTTCTATGCTAAAAATCACAGCTTTTATAATTTTGCCTAACTCATCTTTTTTCACTATTTGCTTGTATAATCGATTAGATCACTTGCTTTACGATGTTGATTGATTTTAATACAAATGTAATCGACATATTGGCAGCTGACGGCTATTTGACGACCATATGACGATTATCTGACTGTCAAATAACGTTCATCTGACGACTATTAGACGAAAAAATAGTATCATGCTGATAGAATACGATGATTCTTTACATTTTAGCCGATGCTCCATGAATCATTTAAGATGAAGTATTTTTTATAGCTCTTTCTTTGGTATGCAAGGCAATTATTTCAGAGATTTGGGTTATATTCAGAGATTCGTAAGCCTACATTATGGCCATAAGCGTTATAAACTGTTTGAAAGGTGTGAACTTGTATCATATCACGGTTATCTGAAATAAAGTCTTTTCTTTAAGTAACTGGATCAGATTCTTTTTGATGCTATTTCTTCTTCTTCTTTATTTTCAACATTTTATGGTTATCTTAATCACTTTTTATCTTCATATATACTACCTTATAAAATCTATGCATTATTGAAAAGTACTATTTTATTATGCTATGACAAATATGTGAAAGTAAGAAAAAGTTCTTATTGATTTCTGAGACAGGAGATATTCCACCCGAACTGAATTAAATTCTCTATCAATTTTACGCCTTATCGTTTTACTACTCTCTTATCCATAAAGTGCATAAAATTATAAGATCAGTTATCCAAGCTGATCGTATGATAACTGTAAATAGTAAATGGCTTTTAGGACATCTGGAGGACCCTGATCTGGTAATTATAGATGGTAGAGGAAATATGCCATATAGGCTAGGCCATATTAAAAATGCAAGAAATCTTGGAGTTGAAAAAGTAATTTCACTTGCAGATAACGGAGCCAACTTGGTATTAGATAAGTCACTTGCTGAAGATCTTTTTAGTAATCTTGGGATAGACGATTCTAAAACGGTAGTAGTTTACGGTGAATATATGGATCCCTCATCATCAAGAATAGCATGGACTTTGATGTATCATGGTCATCCAAATACTAAGCTTTTGGATATTGGATTTGATATGTGGCAAAGAGCCGGATTACCAATTTCACGCGACCCTCCATCTAATATTCTTACTTCTATCCAATTCAAATCCAAACCAAATTCCTCAATTAGGGCAGATTCAGATATGATAAGAGCAAAGCAAACTGATCCGAATATCGTGATTGTTGATGCAAGAACTCCACAAGAACATATGCAGGCTAGGATACCAGGATCCATTCTACACAATTGGGATGAGGGACTTGGTGATGGCGGTTTGATGTTCAAAAGTAAGGAAGAATTACAGAAAGATTTTGAGAGTAAGGGAATAACAAATAACAAAGAAATTATATGCTATTGCCACTCTGGTACGCGAGCTGCACATAAATACTTACAGTTTAAGCAGGCTGGTTTTGATAATGTCAGACTATATGATGGCTCAATAATTGACTGGGCACAACGCCATAATGCACTAAGATAAATTGTGTATCTAATTCATGCATTATAAAAATTTAATACAGAAAATTTTGCTCTTTCAAAGAGATACAAAATAACTATATCGTCATAATTGTCTGCATTACAGCTTCATATAGATTTCTATATTCTTTTGAATTATCTATAGTAAATCGATAAATTATTGTTGCAGTTATATAATTGCTTTATTATATTTGTTAACGTTGGGATAATCATTCACGCTCTAGTCGTATCAGAGAACATTTCTGCTACTCTATATTATTTCGAGAACTAGTATATATAAGAAATCACATAAGTCAATTACCAATTTAAAATGAAATGAAGGATATATATCTATAAAATATAAGCTTAATGATAAGCAAAGGTAACCCTGTCATAGTAATATGCAATCAGCACCCTATACATGTAATATATGCAATATGGTATTCGTCAATCAGGAAAAACTGATAGAACATGAAATGATTGTACATGTTGATCAAATGCTCCAGTGCCAATCATGTAATAAGGTTTTTGCTAATAAAGACGAATTTAAAAAGCATGAAATAGAAATTCACACAGGATCACAATCTAGTTCTAATTTTAGTAAGAAGCAGACAATTATAAGTGAATTAGGAGAAGAAGATAAAGAATAGACATTACTTTAAGGAGAAAGTGAAGAAACAAAAACAGGCTCCTAAGCGAACACTCCATCGAGAGTATCGAAAATCATAATCGACTTGATGTAGTTTCGTAATTCTAATAAATTAAAGTATCAAATTCTTATATTTCAACAAAGAATATATCAAATTAGATATTTATTAGCGAATTTTTCGCATTGCTAAATGTATAAGTGATATATTATATAGGTTGATATTAGATATCGTTTCAAGTAGCAATATGAATCTACAAATAAGGATATTTCACTTTATGACGGGTCAAGTTTTACTAAGTAAAATATAGACAGTTACTAATTCTTCAAAGATACTCTTTATGAAATTAGTCTTGAGCAATCTTGTTAGCCATGCGTAGCACCCATATTATCAATTTTTATTTCGACATCTCCTTCATATTTTGGCTTGACTGCCAATTGTGCTGGAGTATAGATCAAGTGTTCTTTGGTAAAAGAAGACAGTTCATAATCATTTGTCATAAATAAAGCATAGAATGGACATGCATCAACACATAAACCACAAAATACACATTTACCAAAGTCAATCTGTGGCATTATAGACTTCTTATTCTGTTTCCATTGTTCATCTACTTTTACCATACCAATAGCTTCTGCAATACCTTCACATGCAATTGCACATAGCTGACATCCAGTACATTTATCATGAAAAAGTATATGTCTACCACGTGTTCCTGCAATACCAACTCCACGTTTTGGATCAAACTGATATCCATCTCCAACGAACTTGAGCTTTTGTTCTGGATAGCGGAAAGTAAATCTCTTGAGTACAAGATGTTTTGAACCGGATTCTATTGCTTTAATAAAGCCACTAGCTGATGATGACATTATTTTTTATTATCCTCCTGACCTTATATGTAAGTATGCTATTATATACATTAACCATGTAAATATCTTTAGAAAATATAGGAATACCTATTAATAATGATCTGGATTTTAGGTCCAACCCTCTTTCTAATTGATGTTCAATCTTTTAAGTAAATTTTTATATTAGTCATCAAAATCATTGAAGCACTGAGATAAGAAGACAAAAGTTATTAGAAAAGTATTAGCGTAATATAATATACTATCTCCTTATCTTTTATTTCTATCTCTATTCTAATGCAGAATATATTATAATAATACAATACTGATAATAATTCAATTCCTATAGAGTTCAGAATTCTCTGTTAACATAGGTGGATACACATTTGCAGAAAATTAAGGATCACAAATAATGAGAGAAATCTAAAGTTACTACAAGTTGTCTTTTATTGAGCAATATACATTATGATGAAATAAATTAAAAGATTGAAATGGGATGCGTACTAAAGATTTATGATGGTTCTGCGTGTATGGTAACAATTGCACTAGGATAACTTGTACGGATATCTCTCTCAAGCCGCGAAACTTTCTCATGAATTTGCTCTATGGTTTCTCCAGAGGTTTGGAATACACAGTTTATGTCAATTTTTAAGATGTCTTCATTTGCCTTATATATTATAATGTTATTAATATGTTCAATATCTTTTCGGCTGGAAATTATTCTCTTTATCGATTCTTCCATTGGTTTATCCATGAGAATCTTTGCCTCCTGTACACCTGGCATCAAAGGTTCAAGATGAACTATTACGTGTTGGACTGTTCTAATATGTTTTTTTATTGAATCTTCTACTAACGTAGCAATAGAATGAGCATCGATTAATTTTGTAAACCTGTCCATCTGAATGTGTACTGAGACATTTATCACTTCACCAGAATCTGCTCTGGCAACTGAAATGTTATGAATGCCTTTTACTCCTTTGACATCAAGGGCTCGCTGTCTCAATAATCGATTCCAAGGATAGATCAGAACTCCAGATTGGCTCAAAATGAATTACAATGTTTGGATTACCGCCTATACTCTCAGCAATGTTCTGTTCTACCTCTACACTTATCTTGTGAGCATTGTCAAAACTCATATTGGCTCTAAGAATTACTATTACCTCAATGAAAGTTTCTCTTCCAACGCGACGCATTTTAATATCTTTACATTCTAAAACACCATTGGTGTTATAGACAGCTTCCTTTACTTTCAAAACCAGCTTTGGCGATATTGCGTCTGTCAAATCCATTGCGGATCGATAGGAAAAATTAAAACTTAGGTAAGCAAGAAATCCTCCGAGAACAATGGCTGCAATAGAATCACCATGACTAAATCCAATTGTAACAAGCCACAGGCCTAAGAATACAACCCCTGTAGATAAAAGGTCTGTAAATGCATGATAATAGTCAGCCTTCAAAGATATGCTCTCAGTCTGTTTCGTCGCGCGTTTAAGAAGCGCTAATCTAAAGCCATCAATTGACAAGGTATACAAGACAGCGGCGAATCCTAAGAAGCCTGGCTTAACAAGTAAACTACCAGCTGAATCGATTGTAATTCTTGCTAATGCCTCATAGATAAAAAATATTGCTAATACGAATAATGCCACGCCTCCAATAAAACCGCCAACAGTTTCTATTTTTCCATGACCGTATGTATGCTCAATATCTCTCGGTTTTAGTGCTAACCTGGCTGCAATAAGTAAAATTCCAGTAACTCCAGCATCAAGTAGTGCATGAGCACTGTCGGTAATTAACGATAAACTGTTTGCAATAACTCCTGCACAAAATTCAAAAATAACGACTGAAACTATTGCAATAAGCGATAGTCTCAGGACTTGAATATTGATAGGTTTAGCATTGTTTATTCTTGCTTTCTCTACCACTGCTAACAATGAGGCATGTGAAATTGATATTTAGATATTATCTTTTTTCATACTTTCTTATGATTACTATGGTAGAACCAAAACTATGTTATACGACAGCTATCTGACTGTGATGCTCATCATATTATCAAAGTTATTTCTAGATTGATCCTGTTTGTAACTCCTTAATGCTTTGATTATTTTTTCCCTTTCTGGCAGATGTAATAGTTCATTCACTTTTTTTGAAACTAGTCCACTTAGAAATAATGCCTGTGCAACCGCTGTTACATTGCATGTCATCCTTTTTGTACTTGAGCTTTCAAAATCTATAATGTTGGCAGTACTCGCTTTTGATACTATTATATGATGATCTAGGCGACTTAATTCACCGTGATCGAGATGTGCTCTATCTAATTTATAGCATTGTTCCAATGTACTGATAACGACATTGCGAACCTGTTCTGGGTTGATATTTTGATTATATATCCAGTTAATTATGCTCAAACCATCGATGAATTGCATTATTACAAAGTTTTCTGAATAGTCTAATATGCCAGGACCAACACCAACTGAATTTGCTATTCGATGTAAAATCACTTCTCTGTCCATCGTTTTCCTGTTCGCATCAGTTCTTCTTATCTTAAGAGCACAAATTGTATTTTTGATCTCAGCTTTTACAACTAGGCTTACACAACCTTTTCCTGCAATAGACATACTTCCAATTTTTGTTCGACCAACAGAGAATATGGAATTGATTCCAAGTGAATACATTTCCTTCAAACGATTAGAATATTCTGTTTTACTAAAATGTGGATATGAAATAATAGTGGAGAGTTTTGAGGAATTTATACCAATTCTATCTGAAAATGCGGGAATCCGTGGTGATAAGCTTGTAGATTGCATTCTTTACTAATCCGTGTATTTCTTTCTCATCTCCTGTATAAATTTGAAGTGTCTCTTGTATGTCTTCTATCAATCCCTTAGTAACCCCTACATCTTTTTTGTTAGCCAAAATTAATTTCACATACTCTTTTGCATTTGTTGTTTTTCTCTTGACTAAACTTTTAACCTTCATTTCGTTATCTATCCACATCAGCAGAGATTTTTTGATATTCTCTGAGATGAAACTGGTGGTATCATTTCTCCGAAAAATATGAGGACCGGTTCTTGCCATATATGGGGGCAGTGTAATTGCTTCTAATAGAAATACAAATGTGGCATGCCCTTTTTCATCAATATCACCAATGCTTCGGATTACGGTAAAATTAGCAATACATAGTTGTTTTGAAATTGCATTAAGAGTTCTCTTTATCTGTCCCCAAATAATGTCTGGACTGCGCTGGCGATAAATGAATTCGACTATAAGTAAATTTGAATATATCTCCTTAAAAGTCTCGTTGTATCTTTCTTTCTTTTCTCTGAAAAAGTCCAATGATGGCTTTTCCAAAAATGCCCTAGCTGCAAGTACCGCCTTGCCAACACTCTCTGCAGAAATTGCCGTCCCTAAATTTCTTCTAGAGTCAATTGGATCGATTATAATAATTGGGCTTTGAAAAATCTTTAAGACATCTTCATCAAATTTACCGATAGAGATCACATTTTTGTCTTCTTTAATATTTGAAATTGCCTTTAATACGGATACAAATGAACCATATTTTAAAATCAAAATCTCCGTAACATAACCACTAAAACCCGCGGTAGCGATTTCAGCTCCATAGACTCCAATTGATTTTAGAAACTTCTTCAATAATCTTACTTGATTTTTCTTTTCATCATCTAAGTTATCCCTGATATATTCTGTATGAAACGGTGATCTATCGGCAGCACTTTTCCATCTACCTTTCTCTACATTATAACAGGGTACAACATTAACTCTAATTCCTTTGACATATGCTTCAACATATGGATGACTAGAATAACGTAGACGAGGATTATACCCACTAAGAGACTGTTTTGCTATCTTCTTAGCAAGTTCATCAAATTCTTCATCTTGAAGCGAAACATCAATTTTTATGAAGATATCTATATCAGTACATCCCTCAGATTTTACACTATTATCGTGAATGTCTTTTCTTTTTAACCATGTACCCTTCGCAAAAGACCCACCCAAAACCACATCTGTTATCATCGGAGAGTAATATTGTCTTAAAAGTTTCATTGCTTCCTCTGCAATTTCTGTTAAATGTTGTACTTCCTTAGGCGATGGCTGGCAGAGCTGTAATGCTTTAGAAATAACACTGTTTATATCAGTCACGAGCATTCACCGTAAATATATCTGTGTAAATCGGACCTGTAGAAGTGAGATCACTTCGCTTAAGATGGACTTTATCAATAACCTCAGAACCGAAGGTCATACTATTATACTCTGACAACAATTCAGTTGTTATCTTTAACCTTCCTGTCTTTACACGAAAAAGAGTCATATGTGGTGTGAATGGTTTGTCAGGCCTGAAATCTATATCTTCCATTCTTGATCTTACTTTTTTAGCAAGACTAACAAGTTTTCGACCTCCTTCCTCATCTACCCCCATCCAGATCACTCTAGCAGCATTTGAATTTGGAAAACCGCCAATACCAGTATAGGTAATTTTAATTGGTTCAAACTGTATTTCTGATAAATTAGTCTTTATCTTGTCAACAGTATTGATGGTCACTTCACCAAGAAAAATTAATGTAAAATGAAAACTCTGTTTTGATACTGGCTTTAACAATAGCGTATTCCATCCCGCAGAGATTTGTAATTTGTGCTGTAATTTTTCGATATTGTCTTTGCTTGATATATCTACAGCAATGAACATTCGATTAGTATTCAATATCTTACCGTATAATTATGGATTTGAATTTATATAAATGCGAATTAATATTTTTAATACAGCAAAATAATTTTATATATATATATCAGTCGTATCATAATCCGGTTTTACAAAAGATTTTCAACGCTATAATAGATTCTATATTTGGAATAAATTCAGCTTGAATTTTCTTCTTATCATAATTCAAATCGGTTATATCTATAATGACCATTTTAATGTAGGACAGTCCGTAATACATCGATATTTTCAAAGTAAGTTCTGATGTACGTATTAACCCATAATCTAGCAACAGAGGCATCTGTTATATCATAAGGTAAAGACTTGCATATCATTTGCATGAAGCAAATGGAAGAGTAATATTTAAAGAGAGAATTGATCCTGGAATTGAGTAGAACAAGGAGTGTAAACAAGAAGCTATCTTATCCAACTTGGAAATACTCATGATGTTGTTCTGCAGAAAATATTTACTTGGGAATGGCTACAAAACAAAAGAGCAAGAGAGTGTAAAGGTCGAAGCAGTAGCCGCCATGAGTCTGCTTCTGATATTCTTACTTCACTTATAAGAAATGATAGTGTCTAATACTAGACAATGGGAAGTTCAGATTAATAAAAGAACTAGACGTAAGACCGTTGATAAGAGTTATAGACTCTACACAAATTTGTAATTTGTCATAATGGTAAAATAGATAAATAAGAAATAATTCTTATATTATTCGTTATAATTATAGTATAATTATATACTATAACGTATATATCTATTACCATGAATATTAATAATGACACAGTACAAGTCGCGGAAAGTCTCAAAGATATGTCTTCCATGACCACTGATTATTCTATTCGAATAAATGGTCTTATTGATAGTATGAGGTTATTAGAACAGAAAATTACTAATAAAACAAAAATAATAATAGAACATTATTGTAAGGCAAGTTCCACTATGAAGGAAACACAAAATTACTTTTTAAACGGCATCCAAGATGGCCAGCCCGCCAAGTCATATTTACTTACTCCTAAAGGAATAGAAGTACTGGGTGAGGAAGTTATTTCAATTGATACGTTTATAGATAATGTACTTCATTTTGCGAACGAACCCTCTAAACAAATTCAGGTTTTAAAAGAACTAGCCGTGCATTTACAAAAGGTAAATGAAATGTTGGATCAGCCGCTCATCGACACCACATATAAAGAGTCTCTAAATAGAAAAGGTGATTAGAGAGTTACATATAGACCTAAGTGCCAAACATCCCTCTGAAAAAATCAATTATAGGATTTCCTGTTTCTTTATTAGGGGCGGCATCCGTTTTTGCTGTATTGTTTTCTGGACTCTTCGTCGTTGCTGAATTATTATTATCGTTATCCGGAGCATTATTGAGAGAAGTATTAGTCTGACTTACATCTGTAATATTTTTAGTTTGATTTCCTATAGTAGTAAGATTCTGTCCTTCAAAGGACGTAAGTTCTTCACGACTACTAGCATCATTTTTTGGTGCTGTTAAGTCAACTTCTCCGATGACATTAACACTATTCCATTTTGTCACATTCGTAGGATTACTAAGACAAGATAGTTTAGAAGTAAGGTTGTTTGTTCCGTTAGTAATTAAATGGTAATTCTGTGTATATGTAAAAGTCCAGGTGGAATAGTCATTTGTGCCACCAAGACCTGTTGCTACAGCTTTTTGAAATGGTTTTTGGTCATTCCAATCTGCATAAACTGTACAATCAGTAGTAGCATTATCTGTAGATACTCCAGATATTGTAAGCTCGCCAACTGGAACTTGTTGACCTGCAATAGGTGATATGATTTTTACGCCAATTGTACTTGTTGCCTCCTCCTGGTCTTGTTGTGAGAATGCGGAATTTGTGCAAGAAACGATAAGAAATATTAGAGTTATAACTAGAGATAATACAATCCTTTCAAACTTCGTTTCTGTATTACTGAATAAGACCAAGTAAAATAATTTAAGACTAGCCTTTAATTAGGATTGTCCTATACATGGTAACATATAATATGTGCCATTTGATCTAATAGTTAAAACCAGGTAAAGTACATTCAATATAAAAACCCATGCTTTGTGACAAGATTATATAACAGGAGATAGTAATTGAAATCTAAAAAGCTCGAATAATTATTATTGATCTTCAGAATATCTTTAATAAATCACTTTATGTATAAATATTTATGTTTTAGAATATTTTTCTTCATTATTAATCAGTTTATCTTGAAAAACAAAGAGACTTTCATGGTTGGCTAACTTAATTTCATTCTTCGATATGCAATACCAGAATAGATTTAAAAATACTTTATATTATAAATAAAGATAATGTTGCATATGCATATACAATATCTTAGAGTTCTGCATCTGTGTCTTTTTTCGGTTTTAGGTATCGCTAACATCAAATAAAGATTATGGACAGTTTTTCTGAATGACGTACATAATATACGAGATAAACTGCAAAAAGCAAGATGGGAAATGAATTTGAAATAAAAAAACCGAAGAGGATTATTATTTGTCTAACAGGAATGCCTGGCGCTGGAAAATCCACTATTGCTTCTTCTCTAAAAGAAAAAGGATTTCCTGTGATAACCATGGGAGATGCTGTTAGAGAAGAAGCTACTCGGCAAAATTTAGAACCGACGGATTATAATTTAGGTAGTTTAATGTTAAAATTGCGAAGGGACTTGGGACCAGGAGCAATCTCTCATTTAATCTTAAGAAAAGTGGAAAGAGATTATAATAATATCAATGTCATTATTATTGATGGCATTAGAAGTATGCCTGAAGTTGAGGTATTAAAGAGTGTAGGATACGTCAAATTATTAGCTATTCACGCATCAACAAATACAAGGTTCACATATACAAAAGAAAGAGCTAGACCTGATTGTCCATCAAGCATCCAGGATTTTGTAGTGCGAGACAGACGTGAATTAACAGTAGGTATCAGTGAAGCAATAGCCTTAGCAGACGAAACGTTGTCTAATAATGATCTAACGATCGAAGAATTAAAAGAAAAAGGTTTTGAAATAATTCAAAAGTGGATCGCTGAAATTAATAAAAATAATAGTAATATTACTATTAACCATAAAGGTAATAATATTAAATGAGAAAAGCTCCTCTTACAGCACGAATTGAATTAAAAGTAGAAGCTTCTGTTTCTCCGTCTGAATGTCCTGAAAAAGTAATATCAGCTATTACTAATGTTATTGATAAATGCTCTCCAGACTTTAGATATGGCAGCAGAGTTATTGGTAGAGCCAGCGGGAGTGAATCACTTCGCACTATTTATGAGCAGATTAGATCCAAAGCTTCAATGGGCGTTCTTAGAAGAATGTTGATTTATCATAAAATTGCAGACACGACGTATTTCCTTCTAAATAAACAAGCGGCTAGTGCTGGTATTGTAGTAGTAATTGAAGATGTAAAGGAGTCTCCGCTGGGACCTATAAGTGTAACCATAGATTGTGAGGAACTAGATGCGCTTATTTGTTGGCTGGCACCTGCAGACGGTAAAAAGTCATTTTGAGCTAGGCTGTCAATTCTGAGAATCAAGAATATGTGGGAGAACTCGCTGAGAAACAGATGTCGACCTGACTTTTAAATTCCCGTAGTAGTAAGAGCAGACAAAAAAGAGTAAGGATATTATCAAAGGAGCAAGTACCTATGATTGACTACAGAGCAGTATGATATGGGATTTAGTTATGATTATTTCTTTTCTAATTGATTTGTAATTTCTTGATACATTTATTGCTAGATTAAATTCTCTCAATGATTTAACATAGCCGAAAGAATGATAAGATTTAATACAAAATGGTCTTAACATAAGATATAATGGCTAATAGGAGTATTTCTTGCCGCTATTTTCGTACGTTACTACTAATATACCCTACTTCCACAAAAAATATATGGTTTTAGGTTTGAAATAGATCATATTGAAAAATAAGGCTAGTAATGATAATTCTAAACAGAGGAATATTCCTTACTCAGAATCCAATTCACAATGGGGAAAAGAGGAGGAAACAGAAATTTTCGCTCAAAAAGTTAAACTTTACCGGCAAGGTAAGTTATCTGATGACGATTTTCGTCGTTTTAGACTACAAGCGGGTACATACAGTTCAAGACTCCAGATGAATTTTAGTATGATCAGAATCAAAATACCTAGTGGTGAAATCACACCAGAACAGCTTGAAAAGATAGCCAGCTTGTCAGAAGCGTTCTCAATTGGCTCAGCTCATGTCTCTACACGACAGAACATTCAGCTTCACTGGGTGCAATTAGAAGATGTTAGCGAAGTAATGAGAGGTCTTGTTGAAGTAGGCCTTACAACTAGAGAAGCATGTGGCAACACTGTTAGAAACGTAATGTGTAGTCATTTTGCTGGTGTTTGTTCAGATGAGGCATTCGATGCTACTCCGTATGCTAAAGCAATTGCTCGGTTCTTTATCAGAAATCCTATGTGTCAGAACCTTCCTCGCAAGTTTAAGATTAATTTTGCCTGTTGCAATAAACATGGTCTTGTGAGAGTTGCTGACATTGGATTGGTATCTGCGATCAAAGATGATGTAAAAGGATTCAAAATTTATCTTGGTGGGGGTCTAGGCGCTGCCTCATTTATAGGCCATCTTTTAGAAGATTTTACACCAGAAGATAGGGTACTATCAACGTGTATGGCTACCATCCGACTCTTTGATAGACATGGTAATCGTGAAAATATGGCAAGAAATAGAATGCGTTATCTAGTACATGAAATGGGATGGGAAAAATTCCAAAAGATGGCCCTTAAGGAGCGATCGATAGTGGAAATGACTACATCCCTTTCTACAGCCAAACTATTTAATGTTAGAGAAGAAGAAGAAGCAGAAGCAAGATACTTATCAAAATCAATGAATGTGACATCAAAACTACCAATGCTAAATGAACAGGTTACTCATCAGGAAAGCACCGCATATAAAAGATGGCTCCATACCAACGTTGTTCCGCAAAAGCAGGAAGGCTATTTCACAGTTTTTGTAACATTAGGAGCAGGAGATATTACAGCGAATCAACTACGGGTATTAGCAGGATCTATTCGTGAATTCTCTGCCGAAACTGCTGCCTAGAAACACACCTCAGCAAAATTTTGCTATTCGTTATGTAAAGGGTAGTGAATTGGCCAACTTTTACAACAGGCTGGCATCAATCGGACTAGCAAATCCTGGAGCATTAACAATTGCATCGGCGGTTGGATGTTCTGGGACTACTTCCTGTAATCTAGCAATTACAAACTCACACAGGTTGGCAAAAGAAGTACAACGCAAATTCTTGGAATTAGAATTTGACACTGATGATAGTTTAAGGGATTCAACAATCAAGATTAGTGGTTGTCCTAATTCCTGTGGGCAGCACGAAATTGCGACTATTGGATTCTTTGGTGGAGCTTCAAGAATTGGGTCGGCAATGGCTCCGACATACACAATGCTATTCGGAGGAAGTGATGGAGAATATGGAGAATTAGGCAAGGCCGTAATGCGAGTACCAGCAAAACGTGTCATCGATATAATTCGCAAGATTATAGACGTATACAAACAGGAACGCAATAACAATGAAACATTGAATCAATGGATCAAAAAAATTGTACTCGGAGAAGGAAAAGGCAGCATAAAAAATATTGAAAATATCAAGGCAATATTGCTTCCAGTTTCGCAATTAGCACCACTAGAACAGGATCCAGAATCGTACAGAGATTATGGCAATGATGTCAAATTTGCTGCAAAGACTGCTCGCGGAGAATGTGCTCGCTTGAAAACTATCACTAAAGGACTAAAACAAGACATTTGATCTAAAAATGGAAAAAGAGAGCTACGATAATACTAATAATAACAACTACTATAGTAATTTCCAGCTTCCGATCATTTGTGATGCCGATACGTTACAGATGCTTATTCGAGAAAAAACAGTCCGCATAGTAGATGTTCGTAAAGAAGAAGAATACCAACAAGAACACATTCCGACAGCGGTTTCTATTCCACTTGCACAGTTATTGAATAAAGATACACCAGAAAATGTCATAAATATCATGCAGAATGCTGGGATTTCAGATAAAATGCCTGTTGTTGTTTATGATGACACATTTGGCGCACTGGCAGCTCGAGTTACATGGACTTTTCAATATGTAGGCCATAGAAATACTGCATTGCTCGAAATGACATTTAGCCAGTGGAAAAATTTAGGATTGCCAATTGAAAAGAAAACCAATAGCTTTCCACGGGTTGAGCACCCATTAAATGTAAATAATGAGATTCATGCTGATTCATCTTATGTCGACGCCATAAAGGAGCAGCCTAATAAGATACTCATAGATTCCAGAGAACGTCTTAACTTTTTAACCGAACACATTCCTGGCGCCAAAAATATTCCATATACTATGCTCGGTTCCAATGGCAGCATTTTTCGCAATGCAGAAGAGATAAAGAGGTTTATTGAAAATAGAGGTATCTCCACTGATTCCGAAATCATCACATATTGTGGAAGTGTTGGAACATTATCTGGACTAGCATATTATGCGCTAAAATTGGCAGGTGTGAAGAATGTCAAGTTATATTCAAAATCATTTAGAGAATGGAAGTATCTAGGCAAACCCAAAGAAGAATTCAAAGATGCTAACTACTGGGATTTATCAGCCGAGTAATATTTCGCCTTTCTTCAACCTTCATCTCAAATGCTATCATTATAAATTGTTCAAGAACAGAAGATAAGATGTCATAACCAAATCTAAAATCCCCCTTAGAATTATATGTATAATGAGATGAGTCGATGATTTCTCCTAGAATACAGACCGACGTATATGTAAGAATAGTTACCAATTCTTCATACAATATGATTTACTGTCTAAGACATGAATCTTCATGATATCCACGATTTAAACAATTGTCGCTTAAAATATACTATAGCTGATCTTCTCAATAATTGAGAATAACTTATGAACATATTTATTATAAGGTGCATATCTCTATAGCATAATTTGACCGATTTTTCAGTAAATGTATCTAAATGCATAGCCGATTGGGGAAAAAGTGCAGCGAGTTGCAATGGAGATGTAGAGTGTCTGGATTCTTGCGGAAGGCAACTTAGAAAATGTCTTGACGACGTCTTTCCTTATTCAAAAAAAATTGAATTTGAAAGTGATAAGGTCAACTATATGTTGTCCTCTTTATTCTTTCTCGCAAATAGATTGGCGAAGGCAAGCATAGGATTGGCAGAATTTGATAAAGCAATAAGTGGTATACAAAAAATTGGTGATATAAGTACGGAAGAAAAAGAAAATACGGAGCTATATGAAAAAGTCAAGAATCAAATCGATGAAATACTTGCAAAGTATTTTTAATATTTTCAACTCATAATAATAATAATAAACAACTTGATGCAAAAAATTAAGTATTAGTAAGAGAAGCTTTTGATTAGCAGATATTAGATGAATATTAAGCGAAATAGTTGTTGATTTCTACTCCATATATTCCTGTACATACTCAATATATGTGGTGTTGCTATTGTCTTCGTTAGGTTGAGAAAGTAATAGGTCTTGGCTATGTCAGTTCCCAAATCTCATTTCCTTTCTTATATCATATGAAAGATGACTGAGCAAAGGATAGATGATGTCCACGAGTATTTCCTGCTATTTAGTATATGAAACGAAGGAACGTATCGAGTATTAAATTATAGTCAACTATATTAATCCATTATAAATTTGACCTTGAGATAGGTCCTACCTGGATTTATATTAAAGACAAAATTTTTATTGATAAATAACAATAACTATTAGCTGCGTCTTGCATTAGGAAAGATTTTAACAATTTTCCAGCAATTATTGAAATAATAATAATAAAGATTCAACGTTACTTTTCGAGGTAGTAATGATAGTATTTATTCATGAAAACTTAAGTTACTTTACAATGAAGGCTTCCAAGCCACATCTTCTATTCCAAGACGTTTGTTTAGTAACCTAGCTCGCTATAAACAAGAAGTCTGACAGTCTATTCAGGTAGATTAGAATGGCAGGATTTATGGTCTGATCTTTTGATAGCATGGCAACAGCAGTCTCTGTTCTTCTTGCAATACTTCTAGTTACATGAAGAGATGAGGCTTCTATACTCCCACCAGGTAATATGAAAAATGTAATCGGTTTAAGTTCTTTTTCGAATGTATCTATGATAGACTCTAAATGTAATGCCATTTTTTCGTGGACACGTGGTGTTTCGTATTTATTTTCTAAAGAATAGTTGGGATCCGCCAAATCCGAGCCAACAATAAACAATTCATTTTGAATCAGTATAAGAATATCTACTAGATCTGAAAAGAGATTTCTATTCTTTAAGAGTGCGATAACTAATCCAATATTTGAATTTAATTCGTCTACACAGCCATAAGCAACTATTCTTGGATCATTTTTTGATACACGTATGCCCCCAATAAGACCGGTTTCGCCTTTATCCCCCGTTCTGGTATATATTTTCATATTCCATACTGAATAGCAGATCATTTAAAAATAGCTATTCTGCTAGAATTAATACTATATTAACATAGAAAATATTATTTTAGCGAAGGAATCCAATTATATTAGATTTCATATAACGAAAAAGGTCGTAATACAAGAAGTATTAAAATTCAATCACACGAATATCCAACTTCGTTATATATTTAATAAGAGTGGACATCAGACTTGTGCTCTCTCAAGTATTTTTTCTTCTTGAAGCGTTCGTTACATTTTTCACATTTGAAAGGCCTTTCAAACTCCAAAAGAAAACGCTTTTTTCTCTCTTCCGGACTTTCAACAATAGGGTTTGATTCTGTATGCGCCATTTTGTTCATAACTAGTTATGATAAAAAAATGTTTCTACGCTTATTTACCTTAAGTAGGATAATTACCTTAAACTTATTCTAATTAGTATACTTGTCAGATAATAAATAAATTTTCAGTATACAATTCGTTTGTCTTCATAAGACAAGAATATATAGGATTTATTCAACTACGTTACACATGTGCCGTCGTAGCTCAGCCTGGGAGAGCACTCGACCTGATCTATCGGGAGTGAAGCTGAAGACCGAGCTGTCGTGAGCTCAAATCTCACCGACGGCATATTGAATTCTATTATATAACAAAAATTTTATAACCTATCGAAACACTAGAAGACATAACTTGAAATAGTAAAAATATCTATTATGACAATCATTATTAATATAATTATACAGGCCTTACGGCGGAAATTTTGCAATCACTCTGACTCATTTTCCTTTAGAAGATATAATGACTTTAATTTTGAGGAATTTAATACATGTTCTAGATGTGGAAAGACTTTAAGACGACTAAAAGGCTTTGATGAGGATATTAGAGGTTAAAATTAATAAAAATATGATTCGCATAAACCTTCAGATTCTAATTATTATCTGGTGGATAGGAGCGGCAACTTCTAGCGCTGCTCTGTTGATTGCTGTGTATGAACATTACCTTATAATTGGAATAGCTGGGTGGACGACAGTTATCACAACTACAACTCTTATTGTTTATGAGATAAAGGAGATAAAAAAAGAAGATAGAGAGAAATCATCGACAGAAAAAAAATTTAAATAGTGTCCTTTCCACCTTGTTCTTCTATAACTACTAATGTAACTGTAGAGGTTATTCCCGGTATTTTTCTTATTTTATTTGTTATAGCATTATTCATCGTCTCTGTATTATCTGATTTCACTTTAACAAAGATATCATGAACACCATATGTTCCTCTTACCTCTTTTACATCAGGTAATTTTGCAATTTCACTTATAATATTCTCTTCTGATCCTAAAGTGCAGTTAACCAAAATATATGCAGTTGGCATTGTATCAAAGGTTATAGTGGTTAGTATTTTAGTCTTTACTAATAGAATTTGTTAATTTACTATCATAATCTCTCTAATATAATCAAACATCATTTCAACAACTTAGTTTTGAATGTATTAGATGATAATATCACCATAAATAAATCATTAGTATGTAAAGTCTGTAAAGCTGACCTGTCTTTCTATTAGCGTATTTCAAGTCTTCAATATCATATTTTTCTTCCTTAAATTTGATTTTCATTCCTAAATGATGAACAGAATAAACATCTTCTTTGATTGTAATTCTATTCTATTCTAATCAGTTAAAGAGGTTATTTGCAGAATTCTCATACAATAACAAGAATATCAATAGGAGACTTTTATCATAACCATACTGTACAATTACGTTTTTTCGCCCGCATCAATATCGCTGTTGATACCGAGGACCAAATGATTATTCATTTTTCTGTAAAATGCAAGATGTATTTTTGTTAGAGAAATGTATAATGTATTCAATAGGTTTTTTATATTATCAGCTAAGTTTCATGCCGAGTAAATAGGATATTGCTATATCTTGGTTGTATTTAGGATTGCCAATATTTATCTGAGTCATGATTCTAAGGTAGAATATAATGCGACTACCTCTTGAAGGTGATGATTATTTTATTAAAGAAGTAAATGCAGCTTTTGAAAGCATTAGGGAGGCTTATCTAAAAGCGTTAAAACAACAGATCATAATGAAAAAAGTGAATGTAATGTTAGGAGATGGCAGTGTAGTTCAATCTGATACCTTTGAAATGAAGAAAGTAATGATATTTTATCAACAATTGATTGAATCGCTTAAGGAATGGGTTACGACAGGCGTCTCGAACTCAAATACAGATGACTTACATCGTTTGTATTGTAATATAATGCAAGAAGTTGGCAGATATAGTATTCATGGATATTTTGGCATTCAATTTCATGCTCTGCCTTATTACAAGGTTGATAAACGGGTTATTGAAATTCAAAAAGAATTATCTCAGCTCGCAGACAATGCAACAAATACTTTCCAGTCTATGGCCCACAGAGGTAACGAAATAGTTCAGAAGGAGTTGGAAAAGATTGGGTATGTAGAAATGGGATTTGAGGAATTACTGTCAAAATTATTTGAAGATCAGAACCTTATTACAGATCTAGGGATAAAAGCGTCGCTGGTAGAGAAGGAATTTCCTGAATTCGAAAATATGCATAATAGAAAGATGGAATTATTCACAGAATTGAACAATTTATTAATAGAGCTGTACCAGACATCTTCAGTTTCAATTGATTATAATAAATTAATGCAAGGAGAGGAAGGTGCAGTTACATATTTTGAAATTGACACAATAAGAAACAGGAAAACAAAAGAAAGAGATTCCTATATCAATACTAAAAGGGTAACGAAAGAGTCAACAGACCAAATTGTAAGTAAACTTAATCAAGTAGTAAAAGTGTTGCAGGAAATAGAGAAAAAATATTAATATACACACGAAAAGTGTATTGCATTGTAATAAATATACTTACACTAAACTAGAATGTATGTATGTAATGATATTGCATTATCAGCAAGCGAAATAGGGCTATAGGCTGGATTAGGTTGTTATGATTGACGATATAGTAGATTTGGTTACTTACCTAGTACTAACATATGGTTATGTAGGCGATTATGTGAATATAAAACAAAGGAAAGAAATTATCATACTTGTCTAATATAGATAGACCATTATGAGATTTATCGACGTGCAAATTCCTACGTGATAACGAGATTATCTACCCTCTAATTATCATCTATATTAAGCCAAATTAGGTATAGCCATTTTTGTAACTCTCTGTCGCAATTTTATTGCTAATGCTATTGAAGCAAGCGAGACTAGGACAGCACTAAGGAATATAAGATCAAATGACATTGGAGAAGGGAAGTAGTTCATTATCCCATTAACATTCAACAATGTCTGGTTTGTCTGCATATACATGCCAGCTAAAGCTGGACCTATCGATGCCCCTACAATTCTCATAAGGCTGCTCATACCTAAAGATATGCCGCTAAATTCTCTTGGTGTAGATAGTATAATGACATTCATAGCTCCGACACTAGTCAGAGATAACCCGGTAGAAAGAATTCCGAGATTGGCTGAAACCAGTAATTCAGTTGAATGGAACATAAGCAAACCAATGAAACCGGCAGTGGTCATGAAGGTACCGAAAATGATTGGTTTTAATGAGCCTAATTTTGACACTATGAAACCAGAAGTAGGGCCAAAGATTAACAGCACTATAGCAAATGGAAGTTGTACTTTTCCAGCAGTTATGGCATCTTCTCCGAATCCAACTGGCTCAGGATTTCGGACTAATATTGGTATTGTTTGAAATACCATAAACATAGAAAAACCAACTAGCATTATAATCAGATTTGCCGGTAGTATTGATTTATTGAGCATGAGTCTAAAATCTACCAAGGGATATTTTTCTCGTCTTTCTATAATTACAAAAAATACAAATGCAACAATTCCTATGATAAGAAACGATATAACTAGTACTAAGGAATTAGCATTGCTGGATGGATAATTGTCGTTACCATTAGCTGCCATTATATTGCTGCCAGATGTTTCAAGGAGTGTCAGGACTAATAGAAATGAGGCGACTGTAATAGCTAATGTAATTGCACCTTTAATATCAATTTGACTTGAAGCCTTAGACAAAGTAACATTATCATCTCCACTAGTTGTTTTACTAATATTATCACCTTCTAGCATTATTGATCGTTTTTGCCTTTGGTCCTCGTCCCTACTGTCGATTACATGAATGAAGCGCCATATTATTAAAAGAAGGGCGATTGCAATTGGTATTATCGTGAAGAATGTGTTTTGCCATCCGTAGTCTTGAACTATAATCCCTCCTACGGTTAAGCCTATAACCGCTCCAGACGCAAACATAGAAGTTATTATACCTTGACCTATCGATATTTTTTCTCTTGGAAATTGATCCCTTATCATGCCAAATGCAATAGGAAACATGGACATTCCTATTCCCTGAATGATACGAGCAAATATCATGGAGTATATATCTGAGGCAAATCCGGCCATAGATACTCCAATTGCATAAATCACCATTATAATGAGCAAAATTTTCTTTCTACCATAGATGTCTGATAACTTGCCTGCTATCGGAGTCATAACAGCTCCTGCTATAAGATAAGAAGTAAGAATCCATGAAGACATACTGTATGATACATGAAAGTCTTTGATAAGATCAGGAATAGCTGGTATCAACATTGTTTCTGCATACATTACCATAGTCGCAATGCAGCTCAATATAGCCAGCATCTTCCATGCATAGGCTGGGATTTTTACTGAGTTAGAGGAAAAATGTATATCAGTAGAACCTGCTTTATTTGGTTGATTACTATTAGAATTGTCATCCAGTGGTATTGATTTCATTTTAGAATCTTCCCTTTTTGTGATCTTTCTCAATTTTTCCTGATTTTATTGCAGTAGTTGAAACGGGGCTAGTATTATGTTCGACACTAGCTGTTGAATCTGATAAAGAATTATTAGCATTGATGCTACAACCAACATTAAACTGATCTCTGAGGTTTTGATATAAATTTTCTAGCACATTTTTAGTAATGTTGATATTCTCTTCAGGTATATCCTTTAGAGAAACCTGTCTTACTTTTGCCGCACATTTTACCATCTCATTCCATAATTCATTTGCCTTTTCTGTACGATAGATTCTATTGTTTCGTCTATCAGATGGATCCACCTTTCTTACCACCAAATCATCCTGTTCCATTTTATCTATAATTGGAATAAGAGTAGGTCCTTCAAGTCCTAGTCTTTCCGCAGTTTCCTTTTGAGTAAGCCCATCTTGGTTAACGAGCATGACCATAACTTTCCATTGACCAACAGTAACGCCTACTTTCTCACGCAATTCAGAGTCCAAAGCCTTAACGAAGGCCTTAGCTGCCTTGTTAACAATAAATCCAATATTATTTTGAAAATCGTACTTTTGCGTGCTTAATACACTTATGAATAGTATACTAATCAATAGTATATAAATATATATATTGGGTAACAAGCTGATTTAAATCTCAGCTTACGCATGTCCACTTGACCAAGCCAAACTTTAGAAAATTAAAGAAATTTTCAGCATGATTTCAATTGAATTAATTCAAAGAATGAGCTCAATTCTTAATGAAAATTTAAGGTACTATCTCCGGTGATGATTGACGAAGTGGAGAACTACTACTATATGACAAATTTTATCAATATGCAAATATGTAATAAGCTCTGAAAATTGGTTGAAAATTTTAAATGCCAATCCCTATTTTGGTACGCCGTTAGGTGAACAAGAGACAAAGGATATCTTGACGATTGGAATACTAATGATATATCTTGGAACAGTAGATGAGAAGGGCCATGCAAATATTCATCCTGCATGGTACTATTAAGACCCTTCGAACAATAAGTTATATGCTTGTTCTGCTCTTAATGAGTCACCAAAAAAATATCTGCTTTTTCTCCGTTCCTTCCAATTGCAAAACTATGTCGCTATCCGTTTCATATTATCTATCATAACTATAAACAGATTATAGCATTTAAATACATAAGACTATATACAACACATATATTATTTTAAGTGATATTTCTATTCCAATGGAACACAGACCTGTGACTACTATGGGAAATAGTGGGAATAGCAACAATATTTCTACAGATAAGCAATATCCAAAGCTGTCAAAAGCAACATCTGGCTATCTTGAGCTTGAACACTTTAAGAATGCAGACTTACATACAGGATACTTTTGCTATAACTGTACATATTTTATCAAAGATAATCATTGTGCAATAGTGGAAGATACTGGTCCTGATATATATGGAAAAGAATCTGGAATCATAGCTCCACATGGCCTTTGCACACTATGGGATCCTAATGAGGAGGAAACCCGTTAATAGTGTTAAGAGTAGGAGAAGAAGGTGAAGATATGAAATGGCAAAAATAGGTGAGAAAATAAAAGAAGTAGTAGGTGGAGTAGATAACATAAGCAAGTTTCAGAAATTTAATAAGAGAAAGGCTTCATATATAGAATACGATAAATTTGCTGACTCGAATTTACATGAAGGTTACTTTTGCTATAATTGTATATACTGGATTAGTATGTCAGGTGGAAAGTGTATGCTTGTAGAAGATAGCGGACCTGATGTACTAGGTAAAGTCTCAGATGTCATTGCACCACATGGATGTTGTGCAGGATATGAGGCTAATTACAACAAGCTACATGATACAAGAAGGCCTGATGAAGCTGAGAATATCAATACTGAAAAGAACAAAGAAAAAGTAACTACTGCAGATGTGACATAAGAAAATAAAACAAACATTATTTTGCTTATATATACAAGCATCATAATTAGCTCGATACGGGTGGCAGTAACTCACAGTCTCGACATGTATGGCAGAGGAAAAAATAAGAAGAAGGAGTCAAATTCATCGATGCCATAAGAAATCTTACCACTCACATCTCTGCTCATATCTTTATCTTTGCTTCTTGAGTGTTTCCTTTGGTTCTGTGTCTTCTACTTGCAAGCAGTATGCTTTGTTATTTTTCTCCATTACTGCTGTTGCAGCTTCTTCCTGCTCTGCTAAGTCTAGTAATATCATGATTGCTTTCAAATATCCAATTTACTTCTCTTCGCAGTTCCTCTTTTTCCTTTCGATCTGGCTCTTGCAAATCTTCCTCTTTCGCAGAATAACGTCGTTTATCTCATAAAATGCTAGAATAGCAGAAAGATTTAGTTTTCTTGTTTTAAGTGCTACTTTAAAGTTTGAGTCTCTTTGCAAGAAGACAAGCCAATCTATAATCTTCTCTTCGATTTTACTTGGGTTATGTCTATGAATTAAAAGGTCGTATACTCTTTTAACATTATAATGTCGCATGTATTTGTTTAAAGCAAAGATATAGATCCTTTTGTATAAGGACTGTTAAGTGAATGTTCAAAGTTAAATTAAGCCCTACTACCATCATCATCATCATCTTCCACCCATCCTTTTTGTTTTGCTGTTTTAGCATTTTTATAATATATCTCTCGCGTATTCTAACGCGGACAAGATTTTATTATATCCTTCTTGTCACGATATAAAGTGCTGGATTATATCCTTGTTAGGCCACCTGCTAAATTATAGATTATTACACCTGTCAACCTTTTAATTGAGGAATTTTTTGAAAAATAAAACCTCATTAGACAAGATGAAAATATATCTGGCAATAATAAATTGAAAATATTATTTCTAAAGTATATTGTTTTTATGTATAAACAACGTGATTATATTATGGAATTTGTTAATGTCGAAGACCCAGATGTAAAAAAGCCAATAGTTATTGCTGCAATGCAGGATATGGGAAATGTCGGTACTATTGCGATCGAATTTATTAATAAAAGTTTAAAAAGTATACTGTTTCGGTATGTCTCTTCTTACTATCCAAATTATGTCGTGGATAAAGGCGGCTACGTTGACTTTGAGCAAGAAAGATGGGAGTATCGATATGCTAAGGACACCATAATTTTTGGAGGGGGAGTAGGTCAACCGCAGACAAATAAGGAACTATATGAATTATGCCAAGATGTTATTGATATCGCTAAAATTCATTCTGCTCAATTGATATACACGCTGGGCGCCTTCCATACAAGCAGAAAAATAGGTAAACAACCAAAGACCTTTGTTACAACGACTTCTCCAGAATTGACTGAACAAGTAAAGAAGCTGCGCATAGAAACAACTCCTCAGTCATCACTTATTACAGGTTTTAACGGTCTTATTCTTGGTTTTGCAAAAATGAATAACATGCAAGGTATTGGGCTCTATAGTGAAATAAACGATCCGCAAATACCACAATATCATTCGGCCAAGAGTGTCTTACAATTATTAGAAAGGTTGACTTATCAGAAATTTGGAGGTTTTGAGGAGCTCGATATAATGGCCGACGCAGTAGATGATGAAATACGGAAGAGAACAAAATCCAATCGTTCCTGGGACTAAGTATTTTACTTCTTCTGCTTATAGATATATCTAGTAAGTTTCTATTATTGTCGTTCAAAAAAGCTACAACTGCATTCATAAGGATAATTAAAACAGATTAGATCCGTCCATTACCATTATAATTAGTGATATAAAGCAATCCAGATTGCCATTTCTAGACTACTATCTTTAGTAATACATAATCTTCGATCCACCATAGGGCATCATTCTAGGTCTAGCAATAGACCAATAGTTTCTTATATTAATAATGTCTGTTCCTTTGACCTTTGCGTCAGCTGAAAACAAGTTTCTATCTTTGATCCCTCTTCTTCTTCTCTTACAACTAATTCTCCTTGACATCAAACGAGATAGTGATGGAATAGCTTACATTTTTCTTCGTACGGGCTTATTATAATACATAATATCAGATTTGATAATTTTAGTGCAACTTCAATGCCAAATAAAGCTCAAAGATAGATCAACAGCAACAAATCTTCTAGATGAAACATTACTAAAGGATTTAATAAAAAAGATTAAGAAGAGATGAGAGGAAAGGTTCTATTGTTTTGAATATTCCAAGAATGATTGACTAATTATAGATTTACAATTATAAAAGTAGATAATAGAGAATACAAAAAAGGTAAAAGATTATCGAAAGCGCGGCGATACACTAAAAGCTATGTGATAGAAGATTTGCTCAATATTATGAGCAAAGGGAAGGAAAACCGCAGAAAAAACTAAAAATATAAAAACCACCAATATTTAGTGTGTCTCAGAAACATACATGTTCATGTACGTACTCATGAACAGATTCTTAATTTTTTAACCACCCTTTTTTAAGTGAAGTTATATTACTGACTGTTATCTATTCTAATCGATGTCCGAAAACGTTACCAATTGCTGTAATATAGAAAACAAAAGAAGAGAATCGTGTGTTGCAAAGTAACGCCACATATGAACACAAAATACTCAACAATAATACGCACGGATTTTTACAAATAAGAGATGAAAAGCTTAATACAAAAGAACGCAGAAGACTCTTTACACAATCCTCCAGCGGTCGTCTACTCATCCATATTGCAACCTATGCCTACTTAGTTCAGTATTAATACATAATGCAGAAACAACAGCAATAACAACCTCATTTGAGAAGATGCTATAGGATCCAAAAGCTATAGTCCATATCTTTACTATTGCAAAAGCAGCAGATGGCAGTCCATCTGAGGCAGTTTCATAGATAATTTGACTGGTAGCATTTCTAAGCGAATAATGCTATTGATCAAGTTAGATTTACTAACTGATGCAACAGCAGGAGATGGTGCTAACAAGTTTGTGACCAGAATCAAAAAAGAACTTATATTCAGCTAATAATAATAAAAAAATGATAACAGAACATGCAACAAAAACATAGACCTCTTGGTGTTACCATAATAGCAATACTTACAATAATAGGCGGCATAGGACTTCTTGCTAGTGGAATTGCAGCAGTAGTAGCCACTCCATTTCTGTCTGATATGGGAGGGTTGTCTGCAGGGATAGGTGCTGCACTTATAGTATTAGGTATTGCATATTTTGTTATGGCTTATGGTTTATGGAAAGGAAAAGGATGGGCTTGGACTATAACTGTAATACTATCATTTATTGGGATTGCATTAGGTGTTGTTTCTATTGCAATTGGTAATATTGGAGCCATATTTCATATTATCATCAACGCAATAGTTGTGTATTATCTTTATAGACCCCACGTTAAGGTGTTCTTTGGTAAACAAGTGCCTTATTCTTCCTCTACTAGTGACTCTACACCCAAGGGTTAATATCACAAGAATGAAGCCAATGCTGTATGTCCGCCGGAGTTGTAGTCCTTAATCAATTCAAGAAATAGTTAACAATACTGTTTTTTTGTCACTCTTAGTCGTCGAACGTAACATGACATCGAACAAGAAGATTATAGTTTTGTGTTTTTTATTCAAAAGTGTTAAATCAAATATTCTACCTTTTGACATTATGGAAAGAGAGAATAATGAAATTAGCGATTGGCAAGGTTTAGTAAATAAGCCAGTTTATTCTAACGATGCGCAGGAAGTAGGGATAGTTACTGCAATTCAACCCCAGCACATAGTCGTTTCATTTGGACCAATAACCACTGACAAATATCTTATTCCAAAATCATCGGTAAAAAATGTTGAACGAGGTATAATATATTTAAACGAAGATACAAAATTTGTTGAAGACAATTACCGCTTTGAATAATCTAAATGGTTAAAAGAAATGCTATCCATAATCGTTTATAATGGAGAAGTCCTCAATTAACAATCAAAGCGAATCTTCAACATCGACGTCTACAACATCGTCATCAAAGTTAAAGACAGCGTATGAAACTTTTCTTCAAGAAGCAGCTACTCTTTTCCCAAAAGTAGACCAAAAGTTGCTTTTGAATATTCTCCAATTTCAAACCAGCTACCAAGATTGGGAGGGGAGTGTAATGCTCAAGATAATATATCCAGCCACCATATCAGATATAGATGCTAAGAAAGACTGGATATACAGAAAATATCAAAGGGTTTCAACAATAGAGGAGAATAGGACGCTCAGATTCAAAGCAATACGCATGTATATAGAAGAAATGGAAAAGTTGTTAAAAGAAGACCCGACTATAGAATACATCACAGGTTCTGCGACTATGACTCCTTCAGATGCGTATGCAACATAAGAAATTGATTCAGGAAAGAAGATAAGACTTTAATTAATGGATTTATACATGACTATCTAAGAGATTAGTTTAGGCTATAATGTTAAGGATAGCGTATCATAGATGGTAAGGAACTCAGCAAGCTGGTGGTGTAGTGTAATTCATACGCAGCAGAGAATTTAATTAAGAGATTATACATTTTTGATATCTCGAACAAAAATAGCTATCAATAAAATAGCTATCAAATAATTAAACTAAAACATAAAAATATTAAATCTATTCAAACATCCAGTAGGTTAGGCGTATATTATCAATGAAAGATGGAATTCTCAAAAGATACGATAAAAACCCTATATTAATTCCCAATGAATCTAATTGGTGGGAGTCAAAAGCTGTCTTTAACTGTGCAACTTTGTATGATGGGGATAAGGTACACATGCTATACCGAGCAGTAGGAGAATACGAAAATTATATTTCAAGAATAGGATATGCCTACAGCAAAGATGGATTTTGTTTTACTAGAAGGAATGAAATTGCAATTTCTCCTACAGAAGAATATGAAAAATATGGAATAGAAGATCCTAGGCTAGTAGAAATTGATCATCAGGCATACATCAGCTATGTTATACTTTCTGGATATGTAAGAGATAGACCTCTAGCATCGACGGCCTTGGCAACAACGACAGATTACATTGATTACACAAGGCTTGGTATCATAACCAGCAAAGAGTCAGATAATAAAGATGTTGTTCTATTTCCAGAAAAGATAAATGAAAAATTATCTAACGGGGAAGAAAAGATGACTTACTTTTTCTTACATAGACCCAGCAGTTGGATCGGCTCCGCATACGGAGTGGATAGACCTAGTATCTGGCTTGGGGAAGGCAATTCGTTAACAAGTTTTGAAAAGCACATGTTGCTTCTCAAACCAGAGGAAAAATGGGAGTCATTAAAGGTCGGAGCAGGAACTCCACCTATCAAAACAAAGGATGGATGGCTCGTTATATATCATGGAGTAAGTAATGATAGAGTATACAGCGCCGGTGCTGCAATTTTGGATTTGAAAGAACCTGGTAAGGTTGTTGGGAGAACAAAAAAGCCGATTTTAGAGCCTGAAGAGACGTATGAAAAACATGGAGATGTAGACAATGTAGTTTTCCCCACGGGTGCATGTGTAATAGATGGGAAGTTATTTGTATATTATGGCGGTGCTGACAAAGTATGCTGTCTTGCAACAGCAGATTTGAATGAGTTAGTAGATTCTATTTTGCATGGTAACCATTAAAAGTGAAAAATCCGAGTGATTAATTATTATATCAGCAGATTATATTAGTGCAATAGTCGCTGGTTGTTAAGACTATCAGAAGTATAAATTAAAAGTTGCCAAATTAACTGATAGATCTTAATCGACATAATTTTATGATCTATACTAGTGCATGAATGCTTTGATGTCGCGTACAAGATCATATATCAATAATAATTTTATCCCATTTTACAATTCCTTTGTTCATAGATATTCAAATTCTTCTACATTGATACATGCATAAGAAGAAAAACTATGACACTTGGTCACGGAAAAAGAAGAATCAACTATGATCGTATCATTTATCTTTACATCTATTTCATGTCTATGGCCTAAGACATTCTTTCTGTCATGAAAGTTATGATATATTTCTAGGATTTTTATGTCATAGCACAAATTAGTTACTTACTAACCACTTTTATAAAGTGATAGACATCAGATTATTAGTAATTTCATGAATTTTTCCTGGTAATATGATGGAAAGTATTTTGAAGATATCGTCTATAACCGTTATAATAAAAAAAGTCATAATACATAAAAGATCATATAGAAGATAGCATTTTGCTTGGAGAGGAATTAACTTGGAATATAGAAGTTCGAGAGAGATTTAATACAGCATATATTGATGAAAAAGCAGCAGGACAATTAATGTTGATTTAAGAAAATTATATAATAAAGGAAAGTGGTATTATTAACAGGGTTAGATGATCAAAGCAAAGTGAGTAAATTAAGAGAATGATAACAGTATATACAGATGCAGCAGGTGAACCTCATAACATCTATGGATACTGCATCTTAGAAACAAATGAAGAAAAATTTATTCGTAGTAAGTTTAAGCTCGATTCGATAGAGGCAGAATTTTTGGCTATCATAGAAGCATTGAATAGCAATACAGTAAGAAATTCTAAACAGATAATCATTTATTCAGACTCAGATAGTGTAATTGAGTTTATTAATAGAAAATTACAACCACGTAAAGGAACTGTTGTAAGATTGCTTACTATTCAAATTCTAAATATCATAGATAATATGGAAGATAAACCATGCTTCATTTGGATTCCGAGAGAACGTAATCTAGCCGGCATGCTAATTGAAGATGAAGTTCCAAAGAAGATAAATAAGAACCTGCTTTTTAGAGAATCGCTTTTGAGATAAGGTCCAACTCTATCTGTTCAATACTGCAGAAGATTAAGAAGGAATGATACTTTTATTTGATTAATAATTTAGGTCGTTAAGATCATTTAAGAATTTGCTAGTTCTGATTATCTAAAATATGATTAAATTTGTATTAGATAACCTAAAGTCACATATTCTCATGCATATCATATATAAGTAAAAATTTTACATGGTCTACACGTCTTGTGATAATAACTCTGGGAATACAATTTCAGATCAAAAACATCGAATCGAACTCTTCCTCAGGTTCAGAAGTCTGGTTTTTAATATATTGACACTTAAAGTAGACGAATGACTATAGACAGTCGCTCTTATGAATAATATCAAATAAATGACTCTAATATTCAAAAATTAGAAAAAATATACTTATCATATAAGATTATTACATTTAAAAAGGATGTAAAAGTCAAATTTGACTTAACGTCCATATATGTTATAGCATACAGAGATTACTTGCATAACATTTGATGAATAATATGCGAGGACTCACATTGTTATATGATGATAATCCAAGAATATTAGAAATAAAGTATATGTTCATTGATTATGACAACTATGTAACGACTCTACAGAATTTACTAATATATAGTGAACAGGTTGCGCCTACATAATCCTCATTCTAGAACAGACCAGAAAGCTCGTCATTTCACTATATAAATTGATTATACAGCTAGCTTCTCACAAGATATTGTTTCTTTATAACTATCCTCTGGTAGTAAAGAAGGTTAATAACAAATTCCTAATTGTTAAGAAATTCTCTAATCAGTATTGACACTATTATTAGAACCATTATCTCGAAAACATTTTCTTATGATAAAAAGTCTATCACAGCAAAAGTCTATTGTAACGGATTATTTGTGTGCCCAATGACAGTATCTCCCTTCATTGCAAGACAGCATGCACATTTTTGCTCCAAACAAATCTTGACTTGTTCATGATTGCAGATGTGGCATATACATGTCTGGCTTGTATTTTTGAAATTATTCTTTCGTTGTTTTGATCTTTCATCAAGATATAACCAGAGGACATTTAATGATATGCCGATTATTAAAAAGATAACAATTATTCGTATATTCGCTCTCAAAATAAATAATACTACGCTAAAAATAATTAATCCAGAGCCGAATATTAAAAGCCAAAGTGGAGTTGAAGAAGTCATCCTGACACTACCAAATAATGGTATCGTTGAAGAATGCTTTCATGGATAGTTTTTTCATTTTACAATGCTGTCTTGCTGCAATGAATTTTTTTAATTGATCGTATGATATTTTTGCTGTCCTGATATCACAGTCAATACCTTTGACTTGAAGCACCTTTTCATTAAATATTGTAGTCTCGTCTTTATTGTCGAGTTGTTCTTCTTTAATTAGCATATCATTTACTCCTAAATTATAAGAATGAAAATTCCTCATAACTGTGTATTATACCACAAAACTTGCTATTTACTTTATGCATTTGGATCTTCTGTCAAGAGAGTGATCGATCCGATTTTCGGCATTTAGCATTGAGTATTTTTAGAGCATATTCAAATAAATCGTAGATATTTGAGGCTCATAGTGAATAGAGACTTAAAAGGGAGAATATAACATACGTAACCAGCTATGAATAATACTGGTCCATTTTGCTTTTGCTTATAATTGTTACTAGCATCATCATAGACGCGGGTACCATAAAATTATTGATAGTCTTCACTAAGGATGTTTCCAGAGTAGTAGCATTTTAGATGTTTAAATTCAAATAATCTACTATAAATGATAAGAATCCATATGGCTAATTCATCTGATGCTATTCACCAATGATTTGACTAATAAAAATTATAATTTCTCTCCATTTTTCCTTCAACAAACTCTATGAAATTGCTGTTGATTGAAAATGGCATCTGTATAGGAGTATGCTTAAAGCAATATGCAGAAATGCTCTTAAGAGGACCAGAAATATCCCTGTCAAGAGCCAATTTCGCTCCTCTTATTGCCTGAATCATTACTTCTGCGCTGTTATATGCACGTCTCTACTACAATTAGTTTAAGATCTGGTTCTACTGGAATATTACCAAAATATCTGCCTTTCATTGAGATGATATACATATAATGCATGTCAATAACCTACTTAATTTTTTAAAAGGTTTAAGTATTAATATAATTAAAAAGTCAGAGCAGACGAATACGCAGTTTGCTTGTCATCTTTAATAGATGTAAAAAATAGCATAAGAGAGACATTTGTAGTATGTTGCAGGATTAGAAAGTAAGTTCTTTATATCTCACTTCTGTCAAAGCAGTTTTATCTGTCTAACTTTGAATTGGATCCCTGTTGAGAGCATTTTTAAACTTTTTCTATCTATATTATTTATTCTTCTCTGGGAAATGCATATACATTTTTTTTATATATCGTTTGAAAACCAAGTTTGTTGTAAAAACCTATGATTCCTTCATTTGCAAATGCCTGAAGAAAAATGAAATCTAACCCCCTTTGTTGCGCGATTTCTAAAGCTACTTTAACCATTTTCGTTGCTATCCCCTGACCCCTGAAATCAGATACTGTTCCTAAACAATACAGACCAATTAAACTGCATCTATGGAATAATGCTGTGCATCCAACAGGAATATTGCTTTTGTTCTTTAGGTATGATATCAACAGAGTGAGTTCTTTAAAATGTGATTTAATTATTCGTTGAACTTCATATTTCCAATTCTGTATATCAAAGGCATGACAGAATACATCGACCCAAATTGGAATTGAATCTATATCAATTTTAGTAATGCCAATAGTATTATTGTCATATTCAATACTGTTTGTTGTGCATTTCAAGACTGACATTGAATCTACTAAAGTGAATCCTTTTCCCAACAGCATATCTTCCAGTTTTCTATTATCATCAGGGACATATACATAACAATCTATCCCTTTTTTTAAAGAGATTCTAACACCTTCCTCTATTGCAGAGTGAGTATCGCTGCAGGTTATATTGGTTAGTCGATTGAAAAAGTAATCTTTAGTAAGTTTTTTATTAAGTAGGATATCAGCACAATTCCTTATTCTGAAATGCTCTGTCCATAAAGAACAGAAGTAAAATTCGTTAAATTCCATCCTTCTTTTAATATCGGAGTCCGAAAATATTCACCATATTTTTTAGATCGTTAACTGCGTTATGTGATCTTGCTGTATCGATTAGGAGATGTAGGGCTGGTGGTGTATTGAAATCATCTTCAATATATTGGATAAACTTAGCCAATAGTTTAGAACCATTATTTGATTCTCTGCGGGACAAGACATTAGCCATTGTATTACTTATGGTCTTGTCAATAATTTCAAATTTATGAAGTTTAGATTGGGAGAACGCTAAAGGCTCTCTATAGTGTTGGGAAAAAAAATAAAGTCTCAATGTATTTGAATTATATCTTTTTAATGCATCTCGAATCCTAATGGTGTTACCTTCTGAGTTTGACATTTTATTTCCCTTTATATTAACTAATCCCACGTGAGTCCAATATCGTATAGGAGAGGGAGTGGATGTCAGAACTTCGAGTTGTGCAAGATGAGATTCATGATGTGGATATATTAATTCCTTTGCACCACCGTGTATATCATATATTCCGTTGAAATTTGACATCACAACCGAAGTATCTTGCATATGCCACCAAGGAATTCCACTTCCTAGAATCTTATCGTCATACTTTTGTTGCCCAAATTCGTCGCTTGCATTCCATATTAGAATGTCCCTAGGATTGAGTTTGCCCGGCCCAATGTCAAGTCTTCTGTTATCAAGATCTTTTACACTCAATTGAGATAATTTTCCATATGATCTTAATGTAGTCGTATCAAGGTAGATGTTTCCATTACGAGAATACGCTAATTTGCGCTCAAGCAATCTTGCAACCAGTTTTGCAGCAGTCTTTACATAATCTGATACCCTAACAAAATTGAAGGTATTTGTGATACCACAGGATAATAAATCTGTATATAGTTCATCGATGTATTTGTTTGCAAGAGCTTCTGGTGACAACCCTTGAATATTTGCTCTTGTAGCTATCTTTGGATCGATATCTGTTATGTTGACAATCACCATCGGGTGTAGGCCTTTTGCAAGTAGGTATCTAGTCATCAGATCATAGAAAAAGAATATACGTGCATGTCCGAGATGACAATAATCATAAACCGTTGGTCCACAAATAAAGATTTTTACGTTATTGTCTTTAGATAAGAAACTGGATTTTTTTCTCGATAGACTATCAAAGATTTTCAATTAACAAATACATTAAATAGATGAATATTAGATATATAACATTCTATCTCTATCTTTATGAGAAATTCACATGAACTTAACGGCTTTAATAAGGTTAGATAAAAAGTTTTTATAAATTTGACTAAACTGCAAACAATGATGATTTTTTGATAGAGACTGTATATTATTATGTTACTGCAGATACATTTAGAGAAAACAAGTAAATTATCCTGATATAAATATTTGACTACCTACCTATAATTACTGGTTCTAAATGGCTGAGATAAAAGGAATAAAAATTAAAACACTAAACAACTTTCCTATTACCTTCTAGGTTACGCCAGTAGGCCTTTGATGTTCCTTATGTTCTAATTTCATATGCTGTTCTTTATCTTGCTCTGTTGTGAATGTAATTCCGCACAGATCGCATTTGATGTTGGAGGAATTATCACCTGAGTTTTGTTTTGACGCCATTGTGATTTAATTATATTTTATTGCATAAATAGGTTAAGTCAGCAAACACAGTTGTAATTGTGATTTCTTTCTAAAGAAATTTCAATTAATAGGACTGAAAATGATATCTTATATATTATTTCTGTATATTTAGATAAATTGTTAGAGTACAATTGTAAAACGTTGCAACAATAATAAGTATTTGAAATGTGAAACTATGCATTAAAAAAAGAAATTTTGTAATCTTCTTATTTAGTTGTCATAGTGACCATAGGATCCAGTATTCTCAATTCTTTATCAAGAGCATTGTTTCTATTTGTCAGAGTGAATAAAAGGCAAAAAAGGTGTTAATTGGTTAAGAAGTAGGATGTTAAGACAAACTGAGGAAAAGAAAGATAAAGAAATCGCAATCTTGATAGATATACAAAGACAATTAGAATAAGAGAAAAAACAGCTTCCGATACTTGATATGATTAAAATTGTGAAGCATTCTCTACTAATGATTTACTATATTGTTATGAAACCATTATGAAAGTTATTGCCAAGTGAATAAAGAGGGAGAAAGTATAGAAATGACTGATATAGAAACCAAAGACAATTCGAAGACTAACATTAGTTCAATCGAGCACGAGTCTACATATGATACGAATACTATCAATAAAGCAGTCGAGAAAGGTAGCAGAGATGCTAATTTTCTCAGTTATGCAGCAAGCTTGCTAGCTAAAATGCAGTTTCCAGCCTTTAAAAATAATATTCTTGACTATATAACTAAAGTTACAACCGATACTAATGTAATAGCATTATTCGAGAGCCTCGACGGCTATATAAAATTCAGGGATGTATATCATGTACAAAAAGCGCTTGAAGAAAATAACCCAGAGAAGAAACAAACATATCAAATAAGTAATGAAACGCGTGAGGGTCCTAACACTAGAACTCGTGATGTAACAATTGAGAGCAGTATAAGGGAAAGAGAACCTACAAATGCAAATGAGGAAAGAAAGGATTATCCAGAAGTTACACCAGCAGCAATGACAAATTTTATATGTAATATATGCGGTAAACCGTTTCAGAACCAAAACGATCTTGTAAATCACCAGCGTTTTGAAAGAGGAGAAGAAATTCATCATTAACAAATACATATTTGCTTAACATTTTTGAGTATTATATGTCTCTTCATAGATAGCTAATTAAGTTTACTTAGTTAGATCTTTGTTCTATTAGAAGATCTTTTTTCCTACATATACCAATAGAATTTACTAAATTCTGATTGTTGTTAGTTGATGAGTTACAAAATGATCTGGCTATAAAATGTAAAGTCTTATCATGCAGCAGTCTAAAAAAATATTGTTCTTGATAAATCCGTTATTATGGCCAAAGAAGATAGTTTAGTACGTAGTATTATAAGGGTCTAAAAAGATAGAGCTTTACCATCCATGATGTTAATGGGATAGAAATTGTTTCAGTGTCTTTCATCCAATTAAATTAATCTAAGAAAGAAAGCCGCATTATTCAAAAAAAGTTAGCATCAACTAATTTTCAGACATTGATTTCTTTAACCATAGAAGATAGGCAGGAAAAATACTCACACAGATTCATATCCAATTAATACCAACTCTTAGTAGTATCCTAGTATGTTGAAGAAAGTGGCGTCTATAGTAGTAGCATTCGCTATTATAGGGTTATTTCTTGGTCTGGTATCGTTTTCAACTTTTCTATATGCACAAATACCACCAATTATACTGGGTATAAAGATTACATCGCCTAGTACAGGTCAACAAGTGCCAGTCGGCGAGCTGACAATATCAGGAATATCTACAGATAACGTCACTACTGATTGTACAGTTTATGCAGATATAAATAATACAAAGCCTTTTCAAAAAGCTGTAGCAACTGGTCCTGGGGGATTAGATGATTATTCTACATGGACTTTTACATATACTGATGATTACCATCTTATTACAAATGGAACAAATAATCTAACTTCTAAATTATCATGTATTGATGAAAGTAATGGTGGTACTGCTAATTTAACGAAAAATTATAGTGTAAATATAATGGGAGTTAATTTGGATGATGATGACAATAGAACGAATGTGAATGCAAATTATACTATTCCTCCTATAGTGAATGTGCCGACACAACCAATAATAGTTGAAGCTACCAGTCAATCAGGGGCCCTTGTTAACTATAATGTGTCTGCAACTGATACTGATGATATGTTTGTCGTACCAATTTGTGATCCACCTTCAGGTTCTAGTTTTTCGCTAGGCAATACTACAGTTAATTGTACTGCAGTAGATAATGATGGTAACTCTGCAGTAGCATCATTTAATGTAATAGTAGATATGCCTACTAAAACTGCAACAACATTTACAATCATTGAAACTGGTAATTATAATGAAACTACTAATGCGGTAGTAGGTGCACCGGCCACTGACGTCAATACATGTAACAAAAATCTAGAAATTTCTGAGATTACAGCTATTGGAGACGATGGTGACGATGCCATTCCACCAAATGTTCTCGACAACAATCTTGATACACGATGGTCACACGAGGGTATTGGCTCGTGGTTTCAGGCTGACCTGGGTGCAAAGAAGATCATTTGCAGTGTAGATATCGCTTGGTACAGTGGTTATGACGAAGGAGATGAAAGATCATACAAATTTGCAATATCTATTTCCAACGACGGATCTAATTTTATAAATGTGTATTCAGGTACAAGCAGCGGAGAAACTCTATCAGCTGAAAGATATACCTTTTCTGATCCTTCAGCAGCAAGATATCTAAAGATCACAATCAATGGAAATACAGATGATGATACTGATGAAAAAAACTATGCAGCCATAACAGAAATAGATATCAATGGGTATGATGTTTCTACCGAGAACAAACCTCCTTCACCCAATACTATAAGATTAAACATATCAGGTAACTATGAACACAACAGCGTATCTTCTGGTGCCGGCGGACTGGAGATAGATCCTAGTGACATCGGAGGAAGCATTGCCATTATTAATTCTACAACAAACAAAAAGATAGAAGAATATGATCTAGCCCCTATCAATATTATAGTAACACAACTTTTTAAGAAGCTAACAATTAAGACTCAGTTAGATCATCCAATAACATCTGGTACTGTGAATGCAACATTGAATTTCATATCACCTATTGATTTTAGAAATGGCGGTAGTTATAGCAGTACAGCAACAGACCGAAATATACTCATAGCAGAGGTGGATGGGAAAACATATGATACTAAAGGAACTGCAGAAGGAAAAATTACCATTAGTATCCCTTAAGATCTTGAATACTGTCGTCATATAGAATTGAAAACTCCTTTCATATGTTCATATTTATAGTCTACTAAAGTCTTCAATTGTAGCAATTTAATACACAAAATACTAAAATTGTTCATCTATGCAAAATGGTTATGAATTTAGCAGAATATATGTAAACACTACAAGTTAAAAATGAAAAGATGGTGAGATATTGCAGAACTAAAGCTGATATGGTGACTCTTAAAACACAATATTTTGCCTTTTATGCTTTTTCAAAAGAAAAAGAAAGCAATAGGTATATACATTAATCTTGAGCGTATACAAAATAAAATATATTATCCATTATAAACAGTTTTATACTCTTGAAAAAGAGTCTGTTTTATATTTTCGGTCATATCAGTAATTTCTTTTCTATCCTTCATATCATTTCTTTTAATTCTTTTGATTCCAAGAGAATCTAGTTCACTTATCCACCAGCCATACTTTTCTGGATGTTCTTTTTTGGCAGACATGATCATTTTACGCTGCTATTGGTTATAAGACGTTCGGCCAGGATTATTGAATATATATACTTTATAATTGTAGAGAAGAGAGTTCGAGTAAACAAGAGAGAAAATGAATCAATCGGCCAGCATCTCTTGCTTCACTGATACTAATAACGATAACTACTACTACTTCTTCTTCTTCTCCTCCTCCTAGTCAAGCAGGCCTTTCAATCTATCAAATGTGTATTATCTTTTGTGACTATGTTTACTCGTATTTATTGTCAGGTCTTTCAAGGCCAAGCCTAGATCATCATATTCTGTGTGTAATATGTATTTTTTATTATATGGATTATAAAATCGCAATTAAATAATATAATAATAATTAAACATGCATATACAAGGAATGTATGATTAACTATAATTACTATTGCGGAAATACCATAATTATAATTCATTGTAGATTGAAATTTATTACTTAAATTATTATCATTTTAATTGATTTAAAATTCATGACGTCTATATTTCATAGTATTGCAGAACGTCGTTTGATTTTTTAGGTTCTTAACAAACATTTAATCAAATTTTGGTTTTCTATCCTTAAAATGATTGCGAATAGGTTCAATTATTTTATTTATGTATATAACTGTAGCATTTTTCAGATCAACCGGATGTATTTTATTTTTAATGAAGTCATACTCAACGTCTTTGTAATTACTGTATGAAATGTTTCCACCGTACTTTGAAGGACGCTCAATAACAAACTCAGAAAATTGGTGAAAGATGATATATTTGACTAGCTCAAGGACTGGATTACCTTCTACAATACCAGGAGGACAAAAAGCCTTGTGCATCTTTTCGTTAATAGTTTGCTCAGTATCATGAATCATAATCCCACTTGAGGGTTTACTCTTGCTCATTTTACTTGATATTTTTAAGTCTTCAGAAGAATCTTCTGAAAATCCTAATTTGGAAGGTTGAGAAAGCCCCGGCAACAAATGATGGTGTACAGAAACTGGAACCTTCCATCCTAATCTTGGAAATATTTCCCTTGTTAGCATGTGAATTTTCCTCTGATCCATTCCTGCGTGGACTATGTCCAGGTTGAGTGCCTTGATGTCAACAGACTGCATCGGCGGATATAGCAACTGAGAAAAATCAAGATTTTCTTTCTCAGTCCTGCCCATGATCGTCAAAGAGCGTACTGTTCTAGATAAAGTCATTTGTTTGCTAAAACGTACAAAATTTTCCCAATAGTCATCTGTATTATCATAAAGGTCACTGCCGATTATTATATTTGCGCTAGGACAGAAAAACTTGAATGCCTCAGAATAATAATTTGAGATATCTTTAATTTTATTCCAATCTCCACCTAGCTTATTGTTTATGTAGGTGTGCCAATCAGCTAAAAATACAGTTGTATGAACTTTGGCTTTAACAAAGTCATTAATTTTAAAACCAGTTAAAATAAGGCTTCCAATATGAAGTTCTCCAGAAATTTCTAGACCAATATAATGTCTTGGTGAGTCAACGGTTTGTAACAGAGTTATCAACTCATCTGTGGTAACAATTTCTTCCGTAGGATCTTTTTTAATAAGATCTAAACGTTCTTGTACGTCCATTTATAAAGTGGGCAGTAAGTAATGCCTATTAATTTTTTCATTCAAGAGACCTAGGTTAATACTCCAATAAACAAATAGATATGTTTAGTATAAATCCAAATCTTTCTAAAAGAATATGTCCAAGAATATTCTATATTATAACTATAGAATATTTTTTTTGATCGCATCTTATATTTGTTCCAGATATTTCAACAGGTAATAACAAAATTATTGCAAAAATAACAAAAGTCAGGAATTACTGTTGTTATTAGTGGAAGTCGTGGCGACAGGAACTTCTTTGATGAGATCATATTTTGATCTATATCCTCTTGGGTTTATCATCATGCCATTGTAAATAAAAGTAGATGAATTACCTACTATTACTGTTGTAATCATACCAAGCATATCTTGATGTTCTAGCATTCTGTCTAGAGTGGTCATAACTATCGCTTGGCTTTCTCTATATGCTCCCTTGACTATTGCTACAGGAGTTTCTGATTTTCTGTATTTCAGAAAAATGTCTCTAGTATCTCTTAGTTGATGTATGCGCTTTTTGCTAGCCGGATTGTAAATTACAGTAACGTAATCACCTAAGGCAGCCGCTTCTACTCGCTTTACAATTATGTCCCAGGGCACAAGTAAATCGCTCATACTAACTACAGCAAAATCAGTCATTAATGGAGAACCAATTAGAGCTGAGCAGGAATTCAATGACGAGACTCCTGGCACACATTCAACATAGATTCCGTTTTCTCTATTCCATCCTTTCTCCGAAAGAATCTCGTAAATTAAGCCTATCATTCCATATATGCCGGGGTCTCCAGATGATACTAGCGATACAATTTTGCCCTGTTCTGCAAAACCTATCGCTTGATTTGCTCTATCTACCTCCTGTGTCATGGCATAACGATATACTTCTTTACCAACAATTAAATCCTCAACTAGAGATACATATGTATCATAACCAACAATAATTTCACTTTGTTCTATTACTTGTTTTGCTCTATATGTCATATGGTCATGATGACCAGGACCAACACCAACAACAAATAATTTACCTCCAGTTTTACTCATTCTATCTGAGTAGATAGAATAGAATAGAATTTATCTTTTTTCATAATGAAAGAATGTACATCAACGACTGTCTATTAAACGACAGTCATTTGGTTGTTTATGACTGCCTGTACTATAACAATATAGTCATAACCATCAAACAATCAATTGTAAATAATTTATTTTATTCTATTCTATATTAGCAAGTCCAAACTCATCGTGTAATGCTCTGACTGCCTGCTCGCAATCATTATCATTAACTACAAACGCCAAATTTAGTTCGGAAGATCCCTGAGCAATCATCATAACGTTGATGTTTCTTCTTGCGACAGAACCAAATACTTTTGCTGCCTACACCCTTTATTCCACGCATGCCTGACCCTACAACAGCAATTATCGCAACGTCTTCATTGACATTTAGTTGTTTTATGATCTTTCCAAGTAAATTTAACTCAAATGTGGTTGTTGCTTTATCGAGGTCGCTTTTCCTTACTACCATTGATATACTAGATTCTGAAGGACTTTGAGAGATCATCATAATATTTACTCTATTTTTGGCAAGTGTATCGAAGATCTTTGCAGCGGTTCCTGGCGTACCCACCATTCCACCTCCACTAACATCAATCAAAGCTGTATGGCGAATAGCACTAATGGATTTTACAATTTTTTTAGATGTCATGCTAGGGTTATGTGAAATAATGGTACCTGCATGTTTTACATTGAATGTATTGCGTATTAGAATTGGGATTTTTGCGTCTAAAATAGGCTCAAGAGCGCGTGGATGAATATACTTTGCACCAAATAATGCCATTTCCATCGCTTCTGCATAGGATACTTCTTTGAGTACTTTTGCAGAGTTCACAATCTTAGGATCTGCTGTCATTAACCCGTCAACATCACTCCAAAGCCAAATCTCATCAGCATTGATACTTGCTGCAATTATTGTAGCTGTATAATCAGAGCCTCCTCGACCCAATGTTGTTATGTTGCCATTCTGGTCCGCACCAATAAATCCAGTTACCATAGGGATTATACCTTCTCTCAGTAATGGTTCGATTTTATGGGCAACACGAAGTTTTGTAGTATCCATAAGAGGACGAGCTTCACCGAAATTAGAATCAGTCAATATTCCAAGTTCTTTTCCGATAATGTAATCTGATGTTAATCCTATGTCACGTAATGCAAACGAAACAATTGGAGTTGATAGCCGCTCTCCAAATGATAATAGATGGTCTAATGATTTTGGAGTGACTTCAGCTAGAAGCACTATTCCTTCAAGTATGTCTTGTAATTCATCAATCAGGTTTGTAATTACAATTCGTGCCTCGTCTTTTAATTTTCTATCTGAGATTGATTCATCAATAATGGCCAAATGAGAGATACGTGTCCTTTTAATGAAATCGATTATAGAAATTTTATCTCCTCTCTTTACACTGTTTGAAATGGATAATATTTCGTCCGTTATGCCCCTGACAGCAGAAATAACGCCTACTATTTCGTCATATTTCTTATATTTATATGATTTTATCAGATTGGCTACATGAATCACCTTTTGACCAGAATCTATTGCAGTTCCGCCAAACTTCATTATAAGGCGCATACTAAGTCAATACATTCTATTTGCCTAAAGATTAATGCTTCTTTTTGTCTAATTTTTAAATATATCGATCGAAATATTTATTTATTTAAGGTTAATTGACGTAACCAAACAAAATGATAAAAAAGATTTGAGAAATCACATGGATGTATAGAATGTCGCTATCCATTGAAGTATCAAACTACATCAATCAAGAATAAAATAAAACTTTATCGACATATACAATATGCAAAATCACTCCTGTTCCAAATAGTATCAGCTTTAACGGTTCGTGAGAGCAGAAATATCTCAGATAATACTCTTGCAGCTCTTCTAAATTGCGAGTAATGCTTAATTATATACTATTTAATTTAAATTATAGAAAATAATATATAAAAATTGCAACAAAACCTATAAATACTATATTACGCAATATTTAACCGAAAAATTTTTATTTTGAGAATCAATTATAAAAGTGAAAGAAATTAGATTTTTCTATCATATATATGGTAAACTCTAAGAGATGTAATTATTTACTAAAACATTGATTAGATATTAGGACTATGTAAATGTTTCTGGTTGATTTTTATAGAAGTAGTTAGGCATTGTCACACATTGAGTAGATTAATAACACAATCAACTATAGTCATTATACCTGTCGTCGCAATGATGACGATGATGAGTACGTCATCGATTATTTTTGCTATGCCTGATCCTTATACATCAAGTGCTTCAGTTAATGACAATGGTCATACTAAGCGAGATAATCAAAAAACACAACACGCAATAAATACTAATGTTACTAATGATCTGGTTACAATAAACAACTATGATAAACAAAAGAACTGTACAACTGATCTTAGCAAACGACCTAATTCGATTGAATATCTAACCCATTTTAATTGCGGAAGAGTTTCAGAAGAGAATGGTCAAACTGTAAGAGAATTCACACTCATAGCACAAGAGAATCAGAATATCAGTATTTCAAATGAAGGTCATATTATGAACGCATGGACGTATAACGGTACCATACCAGGGCCTACAATGCGTTTCACCGAAGGCGATCTTGTAAGGATAACCGTAATCAATAACGAAGAAAATAAACGTGCCCACTCATTACATACGCATTCGATACATTCTGGTATTCAGGATGGTGTCGAAGGCATGAGTGGTGCAATAGCACCGGGGCAACAATACACCTATGAATTCATAGCACAACCATTTGGTGTCTATCCATATCATTGCCATGTATCACCGATAGCCGACCATATCAACCGCGGCTTATACGGAGTGATGATCATAGATCCAAAGGAACAACGTGAGAATATGCCAGAGTTCGTCATGACAATGAACGGTTATGACCTTGACTATCAGCATGAGGGTGCGACCATCATAAGACCAGTAAACGATACAGAGGAAACATTTGAAGAGACAGAACGCGGCAACGAGATATATACAGTCAACGGTAAAGCATTCGACTACATGCATACACCAATTGATATCCAGGCAGGACAGAAGTACCGCATTTACTTGACTAACATGCTAGAGTTTGACTTGGTCAACAGTTTCCACTTGCATGGAAATATGTTTGATTACATAACAGCGGGTACATCGCTAAAGCCAGAATACAAGACTGATATACTAACGCTAGGACAAGGTGACCGCGGAATCATCGAGTTCTCAATACCGTATCCAGGTAGATATATGTTCCATGCACATGTAACAGAATTCACAGATTTAGGATGGATGGGCTTCTTTGATGTAAAAGATAGAAAAACAAACAATGCGTGAAAAGAAACACAAGATACTGAACCTAAATAAAATTACATATCTATAATTAGAATACGTCAACAACCCCATCCAAAAATTCTTTGGAGAGTATTTTGTTTTCTCTCCTTATCGCTTCTTTTTTAAATCACTCAATTTTTCTCCTGTAAGTATGTGTACTTGATATATATTTTTGATATCTTACGTTAAAATAAATTTGCCATCCAAAATATCGTATCTATATTTTGGTTAGTCAGTACTGGTATAGAATAATGAAAGATGTGTATTACAATATATCTTCTTCGTCCTATTGATCTCGATTTTGCCGTCTTGTATCTAAAATCGAAATATTAAAAATTAAGTATTCTTCAGGAGATAGATGATAATCAGGATATAGTAGTTTTACTAATTTATCTGAAGCGAACATAATATATATATTCTATTTTTCTTGGTACTAAAAAAGGGGTTTTTTATCCTTTACTGCAGATTAATTTTGAATCATATGCACAATTAGTAAATACATATGGTTGCTCTCCTTTTAGTCCTGCACTCGAGGAGCAAGATAAAAATGAATTCTGCCAACATTTGTCACTCTGAATTCTAATCTCAACGGCATCTTGCTTGAATATTCCGCTGCTACTGAGCCTCCAGCAGCGCTTACTGCTTTAGTAATTTTCGAAAGATAATCTAAACTATAGGTAGCCTTACTATCCTCTTTAACGCTTAGCTCTTCTAATCCTTCGCTTCCTGATTCTAAAGTTATGTCTCCTTCGCCAGAATCTCCTCTTCCTGAGAATTCCACTTTTTTTGGTTCAGATTCAATAGAAATATATTCAGATACTACCTGAACGTCTGAAAGAATTCTATCAAATGCTCCAGCGGTCATTACAACTTTAGAGTTGAAATTTAGTTTAGGTAATGGTGTAGAGCCTCCGGAAGTTTCAATTAATCTCATTTTGTATTCCTTTTTATAACTATTCGATATTTCGATATGAAGCATACTATCTTCTTCCACAGCAATTTTAATTGCATCTTTTTTATCAGCTCTTTTTATCAACTTTGAAAATTCATCAACTCGTACTCCAAATTTTACTGATGAATCGCAGTCATATTCTTCAAATGCAGAGTTTGGCCAATGGATGTCTATCAGTGCAACATGGGATGGATCCATTCCTCTGAATGATATTCCTTCGACAGTAGCTTCAAAGGTTGCCTCATCGACCAGAGTGGAAATGGCAGATGTTACTGCCTTCCATTCATCCGGAGATTTTGTTTTAGCCTTAAATACCAAATTAGTCAATTAGTGGCTGTCATTTACAGTTTTAAACATTACTATATTGTAAACTATTAAAGATGATTGATCTATACAACATAAAGTCGAAGAGTCATTATTATAATGGCGAATGAAATTTTTGCCCAGAACTGTCAATATATAAAACGCAACAGAAAATACTGGGATGTGACAATATATATAACGACAATATCGCTAATATTTTGGAAAATAGGATAAAAACAGGTTTAATATATCTTAATCATAATTGAGAAATATAATATTTTAATAGATTCTCCTATTAAACAATCTTTAAGAAAATTGTTATTAGTAAGATAAGCTTCAAATCTTTGCATATTCATCTAGAGTGTTAATAAAGATACAATATTAGTTTTAACCTTATGCCATTTGAATCGATGGATTTTTCTCGTCAGATAGTCGTCAGATGACCGTAATATTGTCGTCATTTGATGGTCAAATATCCGTCATTTTCAATGGACTTTAGAGAATTATGCTACACTATTGTAGTAAAATTCTATGAGGGAAATATGTCATAAGAAAGATTTTACTAACTCAAAAGCGGATATATATAATTCAGTATCGGAATCACGTTAACCAATTAGAAGAAGATATTTTTTACTGCTAAATCATCAAGATCCTCTCATTACTTTACTACCATTACAGGACAATGTGCATAAGTTACTACTCCAGAAGCAACACTTCCAAGTAGCATCTTTTTAAAACCTGATCTTCCTCGAGTGCCTATTACAATCAAATCTATACTTTCATGTTCCGCATATTCAACTATTGCACCTACAACAGATCTATCAGTTGCAACAACTTCCGTTTTGAGTTGAATTTTCTTATTTATATCATCAGCTTTTTGTTTAATTATGTCAAACCACTTCTCTGCTTCTTTCTTGATACTTTCTAGGAATTCAGTTATTGAAGTGGAAGTAGCCAATCCGTAAATGTCAGATGAGTATGCATATCCTACCTGTGAAGGCAAAACATGAATAGCAATTAACAAAGAAGCATTATTTTCTTCTTTTTTTTCTGTTGCTATTGCTATCGCATATTCTGCTGCTCTCAGAGACGTTTCCGAACCATCTGTTGCTACAAGTATTCTAGAAAATTGTCTTTTCTTGGTTTGTATCAATTTATAAATATATTATACATCTGAATTTAAATTAATACATCATTTATGAATTGATTGGATCTAGAGAAGGAAAGAGGCTGGAAGATACAGTACGGAGCAAAATGCCTGTTGAAAATAACAGCTCGTTAATTGTTACCTATCTATGTGTGGATATTTAGACTTATATAATTATTGAGTATTATTCTCTTCATTGCGCCTATAATCAATAAAAAAAGACTTTAAGAATTTTATTAATTAAACCGATGGTTTGTTATCTACAATTAGTTAGAATATGTAGATTGAGTTAAGGATCCTTATTATGACTCGGGATTCTTTATACCTCAAATGTGCTGCTGCTTTAAGACTCAAAACCAATTGATTTCTTTCCAATACGCAGAAAGTGAATCTAAACAGAAAATTTAAGAGAGCTTAGAAGTAGCAACCATCATCAAGTAGAAATAATAATTTTGTTGTTATATAAGGTAGCGGTTGTATTATTATAATATCATATATTCTAAAGTATAGGTATATGTTAAAGAAGAACGATGAAGTTAATAATAATAATTGCATTCCTAAAGGCAATAAAAAATTAGCAATATTATTGATTTTAGCAGCGGTGTTTATTGTTGGTATAGCAACCTGGTTCACATTAGGGGATAACTCTATAGCAAGAGCAATCACAAATCAAGAATTAGCAGAAAAAGAAAATACAACATCATCAAAAACAAATAATGCAGCAACAACCAGTCCAAATAAAGAAATCACACTTGTAGCAGAAGATTTTCATTGTCAGAAAGAGACCTCATGCAGTTGATTCCACCAACAAGGTGATTTTTTACTAATGGGCAGAACGATTCCATCTTTTAGAACAGTCAGTCAATATAATGGAGGAAAATGAATGGACGTCATTTTGAAACTCATTTCATTTCACATTAATACAATTCAGCATGATCTTATTCTTACAACAAACGTTATCATCACAAGTACCTCAATTCCAGAAAGAAGGTTGTGCATATTTTATTGATAGAATATTTCTATATAGTTTGATATATAAGTGCGAAATGAAAATTTCTTTATGTTCTGGACAATGTCAAATCAAGCAAATAGAAATTCTAATAATAAAATAAAACTTTTCACATTAGCTTTGTGTGCTATTGTAGTAGTTATTAGCATGGGTACAAGTGTAGTAATCTATACGTTGGCTCAGAGTGGTAGTAATAATAACATGAGTAGCAAAATAAATCCAGACAAAAATACATATAACACAATATTTTCTTCTTCCGGAAGAAGAAGAAAATAGTACAATCTCTTTGATAAGAGAAGCCTCAAATCCTGATAGACAAATCACACTTGTAGCAGAAGATGCAGAAATAGAAATTGCACCAGGAAAAAGAGTAAAAACTTGGACATTTAATGGTACTGTTCCTGCTCCTACAATAAGACTTACAGAAGGCGAAAATGTAACTATAAAGTTCATAAACAAATCTCCAATACCTCATACAATACACTTCCATGGAAATCACGATGATACAGCAGATGGTGTACTACCACAAGTAATGCCTAATCAAACTTATCTTTACAACATTACAGGTGAACCTGCAGGTGCATTAATGTATCATTGCCATGCACCTCCTACATCTCTTCATATAAGAATGGGCATGTACGGTGCCTTAATTGTAGATCCAAAAGATAAGCCATTACCACCTGCAAAGGAACTTGTTATGGTGATGAGTGAATATGATCTTGAGGATCAATTAGGATTTGAAGCAGACTACTATCTTATCAATGGATATGCTGATCAGTATCTGCGAAATCCAATTACAATCAATCATGGTGAATTACTTAGAATGTATATAATTAATATAGGAACCACAATACCTACTCCTTTCCATCTTCATAGTACCACGTTTATGGCATATCCCTCAGGATTGTGGGATAATGAACCACAGCATGTACAGACTATTCCAATAGCACCAGGTGATGCATCAATAGTTGAAGCTAAATGGAAGTATCCGGGCACTTATTTGTTCCACAGTCATGGAATACAAGAAGAAAGGGGAAATATGGGACAGATAAATGTGGTAGGAACATCAGGAACATATGGTGATAGCAAGTGTTGAAGGTAGTAGTAGTATGCATAACGGAGATCAAATATCAAATTCAAGTAATACTTTAGCTAGTCATTTCCCTACTAATGCTTCTTCTTCTTCAGCATTAACAGAAACTGTTTCTATGTTCGATTGGCAGTATGAACTACAAAAGAGATTACAAAAACCACAAGTAATTAACTATTCACAACAAGCGTTTGAAGAAGAACAACAACAACAACAACATAATGTAACAACAACAACGACAGAGTCTGAAGAAATTCAAGAAAGAGGTGAAGATATATCTTTGAGTAAGGATAGCAATTTGGCAACTAACATTACAGACACAAATAACACAGAAGTAACGACGTTGATGGATAATGATGATACTTCCACTACACCTACATCTACTACACATATCTCAATGGTTCCAGGTTCTTCAAATCCTAACAACAAAGTATTCTATGACCCAACATCAGCAAACGTAAAACCATCCACTACAGTAACATGGACAAATGATGATACTCTCCCACATACAGTAACCTCTGGGAATGCAGATACAGGGCCTAGTGGAGAATTTGATTCAGGAATAATTATGGGAGCCGGTTCTTTCACTCATACTTTTGACAAAGCAGGAACCTTTGATTATTACTGTGCTCTGCATCCTTATATGATAGGTCAGGTGATAGTAGGATAACAAGAAAACTTTTTTTATTTTAATTTGCAATCAATTAAAAATGTCAGCCATACTTATTAGTCGTATAAAAATCATGGCAAAAAAAGATTTGGTTGTATCGACTTATAGGAATATCATATCAATGTAAACTGGCAGGACAAATGTGAAATACTGAATATTTTAATAAACATAATCTATAGTACTTTTGAAGGTAAGAAATCAAATATTGAAACTCGTTTGTAGGAAGTAGGAATGTTTCTAATAAATTTCGAGCGAACCGTTTTTGTTGTATGGGTAGACCTGATAGCTACTATCATACTCTATACAAGATAATCTATACTCAAGTGTTAGTGTCTAATGCAATGCACTGCAAACTGATAATATAATAATAATATTTCCTTAAAGCATAACAATGATGTCTACCAAGTCTTCTCTCTCAAAGAAAATGATGTATCATATGAAAGTTTAGTAGCACGCTATGAAGATATTAACACTAAACAAAAAAGGATTAGCCAAGAAAGATTCCTAGATAAGTATACTAGAGCTATGTAAGAAATGTCATTGGACATCAGTATGCTTTAATCTAAAGATTTTGTTAAGAAATGCCCGCTATGTGTGGCGAAGAGGCGGCGGCAGCCATCCTCCCAATGAGCATGAGCATAGATGAGCTATGTTCAATTGAATATAACATGACAGGTGATATCATAAGAAGTTACCAGTTTCCTCTCTATAGTGCAGAATCACTAGTTTCTTTTGTTCCAATATCATACGCTTCAGCAACATCATAAAAAAATATCTTGCCATCATAATCTGAACCTGTGCGTATGACATTTATTATATCGTCTATGATTGGCTTTGCTAGCGAATCTGATACAATTACTTCGATCTTTATCCGAGATGCGAATTCTGGGACATATCTCATTATACCCCTGCCAACTGATACTGGTTCTCGTTTTGAGCGACCTCTGCCCTTGATATCATAAAATGTCATACCACCCACTTTATTCTTATGAAGAATATCATTGACTTCTTGAAGGCGTTCATGGGGAATTATTATATCTAATCTTTTCAAAGCTATAGTTACTTTAAGACAAGGAGAGAGAGAAAGAGTATAATAAATCCTTAGAATAATGTGCATAACACATGCTACTTTACATGTAGATTATGTGAAATACAGTCGAGATATTGAACAGAATATTAAGATATGTTCCTTACATTCTTATCTATGCATCCATTCTCTTTCTTCTAAATATTCAATTAATTTTATCATCTGATCCATTCTTGCTTTCCCTCCTGCTTGGTTTCTACAACTTTCATAATGTCTCATTAAACTTTTATCTTCTTCATTCGATATACTTTTTTTATTTTCGATTAAATCAAAGAATCTATCTTCCTTATATGTGTGGTCTGTTATGAAAACAGCATATGATTTTAAGAATCTTGCAATTGGTTCTCTATCACCAATTCCTTTACTCCATGCCCCAAGTTGACGTAAAAGCATCTTTGCAATTCTTCTTCCAAGCTCATGTTCTATCAGAAACTTACGAACTTCCTCTGAAAAACTATCTTTGTCTTTAGTTTGTGGAAAATATGCTTGCTCTTCTTTCCCGTGATGGAACCTGTCAACAAATTCTTCAATTATCACTGAAATGATTTTAATATCTTCAATTGGGATATTTTCATTAGCATAAAGTCTATCGGAACATATTTGAACTATATCTCTTAATCTTCTTACTGTGATATGGTCTTGTTTAAGATCCTGTGTAGCATTCAATTAAAATATCCTCTACGTTGCATTTGTGATATTTAATTCATGTGATATTTCTGTTTAACCCGTCGATTCTATTTTATAGAGAATATAGCCTTTAACATATCTGCCTTGGCTTTTGAAATTATACTAATGCTACCCAATTTATGCAATTTTGGCATTGGTTCTTCTACAAATCGTTAACCTTCGACAAAGGGTACTAAAGGTAAATGTGCTATGGTATTAACTGAATTAGAACTAATTGAATAGACCAGCATATAAAACAAGCAGACGATCTTCTTCTTTATCTGCTTCTATGTCAAGCCATAGGAAAGGAATACCATTTCTTGCTAAAGTCTTTTATGTGATTTTGGAGTTCTTGATATTTTACAATCTCTATTTTCAGCTATGTAGTATCATCAATGTAGTTTGCCATGTTCTTCCTTTTCTAGGTGTTGTTTTTTGTCCTCATGGGTAGTGAATATAGCGCCACATACGAAGCACTGGAAATCAGAAGATATTCTTGATACAGCATTGTCAGATTTATGGATGGAATTATATGAGTCTTCTTCAGCCATATGATCAGTTTCAAGTCTAGTTAGATAAGCATTTGGAATGTATTGCAATATAGTGAATGTATATACTGCTTATACTCATTTGTAGGGTCTCTAACTAATGGGTATTCGTATATATACAATATCAATGCAATGCGTCTCCGTTAACTTAAGCTATTATTTTTATTGGTATACTCTATACTAAGCAGCAGCACATGTCAGTAATTGGCTTTACTTGTTTATTTTTTGTATTACATATGAGAACAAAATAAGATTTCATCTCATGGGATTCTTGATGCAGAGCAGCTAAGTTAACAGAGCCTGTAATTCATACCTTATGCTTATAAATTAGTCATATTCTATAAAAACGCAAGGTCTAAGCATCACCATGAAAAGAATGGAAATCATAATACCCGATAGAAGATTGCATGATGTAAGCGAAATACTAAAAGATGCTAATACTGGAGGAATGAGTTGCTACAGAATAGAAGGACGAGGAAAGGTAAAAGCAGAAGCTGTTTCAGTGGGACGAGGTACTATGCGCTATAAACCAGAATTTATTCCAAGAACTAAGGTAGAAGTAGTTGTTAAAGATGAGCAAGTTGAGGATTTAATTAAAAATTTAAGAGAAAAGTTGGGAGATAACATTGGAGGAAAGATATTTGTTACAGATGTTGCTATGGCAGTAGATTTAACAACTGGAAATAGAGAAGAATCTGCAATATAGCGTATATGATGTAGCAGTGGGGGATACGTTAAATTGTAATGCCAATAAAGCATAAATGGTTTTATTTTATTAATTTCACTCAAACTTAGCTGTTAGTGGAAGTTAGATTACGTTTTTGGATTTCTTTCTGTTGTTAAAAAGTAAAATATTCTCCTACATACACTATATCAAAAGATTGTTTTCTTGATCATTTTTATGTAGACTCAAGTGTATTTCTCTTCTCCAGTGGGACTGAACCAAATTTTAAGATGCCATAAAATCAGTTATTAACATACCGATCTATAACCGTACATAGGTTATCTTTGATATTGAAATTGGTACTTGTTAACATCTACTAAGAAATCTAAACAGAAGGTATCTATAATACCGATTATGGTTCTAAAAGTGAAGTATATGAAGATCGATGGGTATATGAACAGTTGATTTTAGTAGATCAAAAAATTAATTATTATTGAAGTCAAGACCTGCGAATATGCTGTCTAATTTTCTCTTTCATTTCTGGAGTCATTATGTCTTCTTGTTTGTAGCCATGATCCTTTACAGCATGTTCTCCAGCATTTTTCATAATTTCTTCTTCTGTTTCGCCTTTTGCAACATAATCACAGTCAACTCCTACCTCGCGGCACGAAACCGTTAACATACCAAGGTTGTGATACTATGACTTCTTATATAAATTAGTATGATTAAATATTCTACCTACCTACCTACCTACCTACCTTCTATAATCACATAACTCTTAAAAAGATCTTACTCATACTGTTAATATCTTCTTGCTTATGTTCTTTGATCTTCCAGATCCAGAATTGTTTGTTTTACAAGCTTCCAAATAACCTTCTCTCTTCTGCATTCGATGGTGATATTTTATGAACTAATTTCTGCAAATTCTTGAATGTTGCTATTCTAGTATATTATACAGACACAACTTTAGATCTTATTGTGATTATCTCCTTAACAGTTATTGAAATTTTTAAGATTTGATATTACTCTGTCGTTATAAGGTTTGTATGTAAAGTAATGATGGGATATAAGACAAAAATAGAAATAGAAATAACTTTGAAGATATAGCCAACCTTCTACTAATAAACTTACTTTTATTTTATTTTCGTTTTGCACTTTGATATAAAATATCCTTTCTTTTAGGCAAATCACATTTTATGGGAAGCATATATTTTATCATATTTGAAAACATTATTCAAATGCTTATGGCAAAAATGCAGGCATTACAGAGCCCTCACTATCAACCTTGACAATCTCTATAGTAGCATAAAGAAATTCTATCAAAAAGAATTGCAGATTGTTTCAAAGTATAAAGAAACTTTTAATGAACGACTGCTTCGTAGTATTGTGGCCGTGAATGACTCATTGAAGACATGGGATGGTTTATACAAAGAAATCCATTTTTCATAATCTGATCTCCTGGTATTATGCTGTTGAGGTTGCCTTAGGTGCATGTTGGAAATCTTTTATCGCCTAGAGCAATCAGATAATAGTAGGAGGACTGATAGGTCTAGTAAGAGGAGTACCTTTGCTGGAATAATATCCTGTGAATTTAAGTGAATTTAAGAAACATATACGAAAGAAAATACTTGAAATTGTGAAAAAAGAGAGTGATATTCAATCTACAGTAGATTCAATTGAACATTATCATGGGGGATTTTATAGAATATTGAGAGAAATTTTATTTTATGATCTTTTTTATTATACAACAGCATTAGCTTTACCTTTTACTGCTATTATTCGAATAAAAGTGCAACTGCTATCTAAACTTGATAGTCTCGATCTTACCATTATTCGCTTTTACTATTACTTTATCAAAATTCAATTCCTGTGATTCAGGTGTAATCATTACAGATGAAAATGGACCCATCTTATCAATCCTTTGAATTTTGCCTTGATCTCCGAATTGAACCATAACATCGTTTAATGTATCAAAGTTATTGTTATTAATTTTTACAACTATTGATCCAATTATCCCGCCGCGCTCTATGATTTCTACATTCAAACCTGCTCTTGGTATAAATACTGATAGAACAACTACTGCTACTATGATGAATCCTACAAGGATTACAAACTTGGCAATTCTAATGTAATTCCTTCTTGGTCTTATTCCTCCTCCTCCAAATCCATCAAATTCATTGTCCCATCGTCCCATCAAAGAAGTTAATGTTCCTCTCCTTGCTTTATGTATTACGTGTGGTGTGTATTTGTTATGAAAGTTATTAGCATCTATTTGATACCAACGATATGCCATTTTTCCAATGATTCTATACAGTATGTTTCTATTATTGACATCAAGAAAAAGAATGATATCTTTTGACCTGCCATCACTTCTATTAATTCCATCTTCATTGCTATTTCCTCTATGTGTCAGAGTCCATCAAAATTGTGGCTAATCGTCTAGTAAAAGGACTATTTGATTGAAGGTAGTGCTGATAGAACATATAGACTTGGACATGCGCGCTATTTTATATCATAGAGATTATTATAGATTTTAGATTATTCCCTGGGGTATAAATATTAGAAATAAGTTGAAGGGTTGTTAAGAATAATTTCTCCATGTGTGACTGCATTTTGTGCATCGGTAAAATTGTGTAGTAGCCTCATCAGCAGACCTTGTCTGTAACATCCACCAAAACGCATTATTATTTTTACACTTTGGACACTCAATAGTTGTCGTAGGTAATGTATCTGGACTCTTATCAGTATCAATGACTTTAAGTGAATATTCTGTGTTCTCCATTGATGATACTGCATTTTCATTCACTGATAGTTCCACTTTTTCTTTGTCTACTGAAAAACCACATTTGGGACAAAGAACAATGCCCTCTTCTATTTTTGGTCTCATACGTGTTTCGCATTTAGGACAAAATTTCACCTATGAAACCACTCCTCTACTTTTTCAATGCTGTCTTCAAAGCACTGGTAAGTTCCTTAATATGTTCTGAAGCAGAAACCGATGCTTCTCGAACTGCTTCAAGTGGTTCCTTTTTCTTAGTTGTGATTCTAACAACATATTCTTTTATAAGCGGATGCTTGAGCGTTACTCCTGCAAATTCTACGCTTCTTTCTTTTAAAAGCTCATGTTGCATAATATACATAATTGAAATATCTTCCTCTTGAAGTTTCAACTCCAGTTGACTATCCTTACTATCTATAATTTCCGCAAGCATTATGCAGACAACTACTTATTGAGGATATAAATTATACCATGTAAGAATTTTCATTGGAAAATGAGAAGAGTATGATTGTGGATGCGAAACTAAGCAGATTGCAAGATAAGGTGAAAAAAGATGAGTCACTGACATTAAGTTTGAGTTTTAAAATACAAGGAAACATTAGAGAGGTTTTTGATCAAAAAAACTGGGAAAGAGCATACAATATACATGATAATGTATTTAGAATCACTATAGAAATTAGTTTGAAAGAAGGCAGAAAGGCAGTTCTGCAAAACAAGTTCGTCAGGAAGGCAACACTTTTCTGGACTCGCAGTCCGAAGATTCCCTTTAGGATATGGATTTCAATTATCAAAGATGATACGCCATTTTATCCTACCACCGTTGAAGAAGCAAAATCATTATTATTTGATATTAATAAATTAATAGAATTAAATGGCTATGACTTGAAGCGTGGAAGTCATGAGTTCTCAACTGATATTAAAGTTTCATGGGGAAAACACTTCTACACAAATCCTACAGTGATAACTGGAAGGTCAAATACTGTAGCTGTTGTTAGATCTGAATAATCGATACTCTATACAATGGCAAAACGGCATGACAATTATTCTGTATAAATATGAAGGAGAAGATACTCCCTCTAAATAATTCTATTATCTTATTGTTTGGTGGTTTATCTGACATATTTTATTTCAAAATAAGTTATTCTATGCGATATCTTTCTAGTGGTATGTATCCAATTATCAATTAGAGAGGTACTTTATCCAATACCTTAAAAATGCTCAATCAATCAATCAATACGTCATTTTCAAATATGTTATAGTTCTGAATTGATTAGACAGTTAATAACAATTACATGCAATTCGACATTAATATAGAGAATGACAAGTGCTAGAAATATTTTAACCAGATATATATGTAGATTCCTTCGTCAAAGAGTGTTTTACCTAGTTATCTTTCCTATAGTTTTATGTTCAAAAGGAATTTTTTATTTCAGAGAGTTAATCAAATTGTTATTTTTGCAATTGATATTCAATCTTTCATAATCATCTTTATACTTGAAATCAGGATTTATAAGTAAAAACAGTAATAGTCTAAATAGAACTATTAATGACACCTTCATATGGCAAAGTTTGATGGAATAAAAGGACAGGAACTGTTAGACGTAGAGGAAAACAAAAACGAGATTACACTTATCTTCAAAGACAACCGATTCCTTTTTCTAAAAATTGAAAATGGTAATCTGGTCTCTGATTCTGTACCAGAATAAATATAGGTGTATGTTTTTGACTCTGTTTACGGTACAGTGAGATTAACCTTCTACTGCTTTGCATCATTTTGAACAGAAGAAGAAGGTGACTATCTCCTTTTTAATGTGTGTAACGAATGCGCTGAGTATTTTTTAAAAGCGCGGGCTGACTTTGCAGGTAAGAAAAAGAAACTAGATATATGTGTTAGTAATCCAAAGACGGCTCCAGCAGACTCAATATATTATTATGATCTGCAATGATAAATGAGCTTCGATAAAATCAAGAGCAGAGGACGGATCGGATCGTTGAAAAAGCGTCAGGACTTTTAGGTGATACAGCGCCAGCAAGCACATGGATATCTATCTCAAGAATACATAGCTTACATCTTCAACCAATTTAAGGAACTAATAAAGTTCGAAGACGAAAAAATAAATATTTACTGAAATGTTATATATTATCGCCTTATTTATTCGTGGAATTCATAAGTAGAAATCAATGTTACATGATGATGATGATGATGATGATAGATGAGCAAGCGGCAAATATACTGTTCAAGAAGACAAAATTAATCACAAGACATTTTCAAATTTAACTGTTTTTGAATTGTCATTATTTTCATCATATTATTCTTTCTTTTTGTTTTGTTCAAATAGCCAACTACGGTTATAATTTTCATCCTTAAGTCTAAAATCTTTAAAGATCTGAAAATATGCTTGCTTGATCTTGTTTTGTTTTTCAAATTCAGATTGTATCCACAAACTCTCGAATATTGAAATGTACGAAGATACCGTCATTTCATTCTTAGAACAGCTCGCTACTGCAAATATTCCTTCAAGAGTATCATTCATGTCATCCTTTATCTCTATTGCAAGTGAAGCTGTCTGGTCCACTACAATGATCATACTCCTTTTTTGTAATTGTTTACTAATGTAGTTAGTGTTAATTTGAAGCTCTTGCTTTCTCTCCTTTAGCTTTCTCTGAATTATTTCTCTTATGTTTTTGTCATGCTGTGCTTGAATCAGAATTCTAACATTCACATTTCTGTCTACAGCTTCTCCTAATAACGATATTATTTCTCCATTCTCTGCACACCAAAAGGAATTAACAGTAGGAAATAAGATAAGGATCTCATCGACTGCTGATTTAATAATGCCAAGGGCAACTTCGTACGTTCTGTAAGGATCTTCTATATTGCTATTTGTGAAGTCGTCACTTATCACATGCCTCATAATTTCTACAACCTTCTCTCTTGCAGGAATAGACTTAATCCATAGACTGTCGAAAAGGTAACGTTGCATTTCTACAAAGGATTTGTTTTTAATATGAATTAGTTGTGTTTTGGAATGTCTTTCTTCTTGTCTTTCTTCTTCTTCTTCTGCTATAACAGGCATGTAGCTAAAGAATTCATGCGTATCACTAATAGCCAAATAACCTGTAACTGCATCTGTATGTCTTAGTTCGACATACTTCATAATCTTATTACAATAAGACACGTTTTCAGCAGTAATTTTAGTAATAAATCTTAATCTTATGCCTCTTAGCTTAAGCTGAACAATTAGATCCAACAATATTGAGTTGTTCGAATGAACAGATTGCCAAGTGTGATCAAAGCAACACTCAAAGCTTTTCTTTGTACCTGAAATTACTTTTAATATAAAATTTAAAGGGTCTTCGCTAACATATGCCAATCTTGTATCTTCAGGGTGTGAATCAAGAGATGGTGGCACAATATTTCTTGGATTGAATAGTCCCTTTAAAGTATAAATGATTATCGATACTGAGATCTATCTACAAAATCAAATCATCTATGGAGATGAATGGGAAATTTTTTATAGCATTGATATAATTATAGATATACTTTGGCAATATTTTTAGATGTTCACAAGGTGCCCTTTAAAGAAGATCATTTAAAGGAGTTAGTCCACTCTCCGGCTGATGAATTTGGTGTTAGACATGTAAATCTCTTCTACAACAAGGAGGCTAGTGTGTGTTTTTGTCTACTTGAGGCTCCGGATAGAGAGGCAGTTGTAAAACATCATGACAAAGTTAGCATTCAATGCGAATGGATTAGTGAAGTAACCATGGCAACAGGAAATCAATTCTTTCCTCAAAGTGATACGAATTCCGCTGCTCAATCCTATTAACTTTTAAACAAAAAACCGGATACTTATTTGAGTGTATTTGTTTGTGTTGCTACAAATAGATAGATAATTCTCAAGCACATTTGTTAGACTCGAATATCTAGTAGAAACATATACATCATTATGATAATGTAGCATCATGTATTACTAATAATACGCATTTATAACAAACATATTTGTATATTTGTCTACGATATAGATGATTAGATAAAATTGCCTTTCTTTACATGTATGTGTAAAACCGAGGATCTTCATCAGAGGAAAATTCTGATTAGGTATTTAGAATTTTCTAATTTGAAAGAAACGTGCATTAAGTATGCCAAATTCACATTTAATTATAAGAAAAATATCATGAGTATAGATATACCCAATTATTACAAAAGAGTAGAATTTAATATTTATGATTTTATAGACTGGGATCAGGCTAAGTATCCTAACGATCCGTGTTTTGTAAGTTAGTAGACAGGATGTGGCACGGGCTTGCTGAAGCCAAGGATATGCGAGGCTTGTCACAAAAACCATTAATGGTCGTTATAATATGTATTTCTAAAATTAATTACAAGAAATAGATAAAATTTGTAACTGTTCTTATAACTCATTGTTATATTTATTACCTTAATTTTGAAAAGGAGATAATATGATAAATTTAAGAATCATGAGTAAGCGACTTATTCAATATGTATGTCAGAGCAGATGATATAAAGTCTATTGATTATATTGGAAAGGAAGTTACTATAAGAGGATGGGTATATCGCCTAAGAAAACAAAAGGAAAACACTTTTGTCTTGATCCGGGATGATCGTGGCGGGATAATCCAGAGTATATTTCCAAGCGAGAAAGTTACAAACCTGACTATAGAATCCTCTATCGAAATCAACGGTGTCGTGAGGCAAGATAGCCGAGCTCCAGAAGGTGGATTTGAAATCAAAGGCAACGACTTAAAAATTTTCCATCTAGCAGAACCCGATTATCCAATAGGGGAATACCAAAGCTCAGAGCTATTACTAGATTATAGACATCTCTCCCTGCGAATGAGAAGGATGATAGCAATAGCAAAGATTCGCGTTTCAATTTTAAAATATGCACGTCAATGGTTTATCGAAAATGATTGGATGGAAATAACTCCTCCAATTGTTGTTAAAGGTGCAGTTGAAGGTGGCTCCACTCTATTCAAAATAAAGTATTTTGATGAAGAGGCATATCTTTCACAAAGTGCACAATTATACCTTGAAGCAATGATATTCAGTCTGGGTCGTGTCTGGTGTCTTACTCCTTCATTTAGAGCGGAAAAATCAAGAACTATTAGGCATCTGGCAGAATTTTCACACCTTGAAGCTGAAGCTCCATGGGTTAACCTAGAAGATATATTGAATATACAAGAACAATTGATCTGTTATATTGTCCAAAAGACAGTAGCAGAAAGAACAAAAGAATTTGCTCTGCTAAAAAGAGATGTTAGTCAACTAAAAAAAGTCAAAGTACCATTTGATAGAATACAATATGAAGAAGCAATTGAAATTTTACGATCCAAAGGATTCAATATAAAAGAAGAAAATGGAAAAAAGCGTAATATAAGAAATGGAGATGATCTTAATATCGAATCAGAACGTGAATTAACAAGAAATACTGAAAAACCTATTTTTATAATAGGTTATCCAATTCAAGTCAAGCCATTTTATGTCAAAGAAGACCCAAAGAATGAAGGGATAGGACTTGCCGCAGATATGCTTGCGCCTAGCGGTTTTGGTGAAATCATTAGCGGCGGATTAAGAGAAGAAGATATTACTTCCATTACAAAGAGAATAGAAAAAGAAGGGTTGAATCCACATGCCTATAAATGGTATCTAGAGCTGAGAAAGTATGGATCTGTTCCACATGGAGGATTTGGACTGGGTATTGAACGCTTGATGAGATGGATTATAAATGTAGAAGATATTAAGGATACAGCTCTTTTTCCAAGGACAATGTCAAGGGCTACGCCGTGAGCCTTGACGATATAACAATAATTAGTAAACCTTTGCTAACAAATATGGGATTCATAGAATCATCATGCAGAGATATTTTTAAACTTATTTTATTAGGCTTATTATATCTAAGAAGTTATATTGTTATCACTCATAATGAAGAGACTCTAATAAAGTTTGGAATACTAATTTCTGTCATGGTTATATAACTATTGCAGCAGAATATATTATATGATATAATCCGAATTGCAGTTCCCAGAAGTTATGGATAATGCTCAACAATTCCTTTAACAAGTTTAAATTTAAGATATGTGAAATGTCAGTTAAATGTCCGAACAGCCGGAAGAAGGAGCTGGCTCTCTTTTCTTTGAACTCGCAGGTGACCTAAGACTATCTATGTTAATGAAATTGACCCACAAACAGTACCGACTGTCCCAACTTGCGACTGAACTCGATGCTACAATGCAGGAGGCACATAGAAATATGACACGCTTAATAGACTCAGGTCTAGTAATGAAAGATAGTGAAGGAGACTTAATCTTGACGCCATATGGCATTACGATTGTCTCGCTTATTCCCAGTTATGACTTTTTATTTAACCAAAAGGAATATTTTCTTGAACATAGCTTGGGAGAACTCCCACGAAAGTTCGTACAAAGATTAGGTTCACTTCATAATTGCGAAATTGTTCATGGAGTCATGGCAATTCTACAACGTTGGAAAACACTTTATGCAAAGTCCGATGAGTATATCAAGGAAATTATGGCTCAGGTACCTCTTGATTTGATAGAAACAGTAAGTGACAGAGTACAGATGGGGGTTAAATTTTCATACATATTTGCAAGCAATGTGGTAATACCGAAGGGAAGGAGTCAAATATTGCAAAAAATTGGGTGGCGCAATCTAATGGCTAAAGGTTTAGTGGAAAGGCGGATGCTTGACGAAGTTAAGATAATGACAATTTTCAACGAAAAGCAATCATGTGTTCTGTTTCCTAATCTTAAAGGAGAGCCGGATCTAAATATAATGTTTTACAGTGAAGATAATGAATTCCATGATTGGTGTGAAGATTTTTTTTTCTATCAGTGGGAAAAAGCGAGTGCATTTGACGAAGGCAAATTAAGCCCAGAAGTCTAAGGCTTCTTTTAAATTGTCACTACTAATCTGGTTTTAGATACTTTCTATGAACATTAGGATAATCAAGAAAACTGTGAAAACTATAAGAGATATAACAAAAAAAGGCTATATCATCATAATCCTAAAGTTCTCTCATATAATACTTCAATCTTCCTAGATGACCAATATGCAGTTTTTATTAGATATTCATTGATACTATACAAAAATTGCAATAGGAACTACTAGCTGGGGGTCACATTTATTAACTAATATTTTCCATTTGAAGGCGTCTTAACACAGAATATCTTTTGATATTGATGATAAGATAATATATGATGATAAGTTTACTATATTTTCCTCTAGTATTGAACTACAAAATAAAAATTTCATAATTTTTCATTATGTTTTTATATTCACTTTGGAATAAGCTATCATGCCAAAAGCCTTTGTATTGATGAATGCTGAGCTGGGGAGTGAAGATTCTATTGTTAATGAACTAAAAAAAATTGAAGGTGTAAAAGAGGTCTATCAGGTCTATGGGGTATATGATATAGTAGCTCAAGTTGAAGCAAATATTATGGAAAAGGTCAAGGAAACGATTACGTGGAAGCTAAGAAAGCTCAATGGTGTCAAGTCAACTCTCACAATGATAGTTATGGAGTAATAGTGTTGATGAAAAATCTCTCGTTCTCTCTATTTTCTTTCGTAGCTATGTGTCATCAAATATAAACAATGAATCATTAAACTTTTAATAAAATAGCATTCTACTGGAGTTTATAATAGCGTAAGCGAAAAGTTTCTTTATATATATAATTGAGAATATATATAACAGATATTAATTCCTTAATGCATTATGCTTTAATATGGATTTGTTTAGAAGAAAAAATAAGGAAGATCAAAAAGGCTTCAAGTGTGAATATTGTAATTTGAAATTTGATGACAAAGATAGAATGAAAAGACACGTAAGAAAAGCACATAGTGAAAAAGGGGTGGAGATATGCCATCTTCAAATCCATTCGGTGGATTTTAGAGAAGATAAACACAAAAACTTATTTCCTTATAGATCTGTCTAACAACTTAGAAATAAAATAATATGTTTCCCATTCACGATGACACTGAAAGAATTCATGGAAGGCCATATGTAAATTATAGTCTGATCGCAATTAACGTCATAGTGTTTGTGTGGGAGATAATAGTAACGGGGTATTTCTCAGATGAGCAAGCAGTTGCAGAGATATTTAGTAAATATGGTGCTACACCAAGGTCTGTTCTCAACGGCGATCTACTATCAATTTTAACATCAATGTTTATGCATGGTGGAATAGCTCATATAATAGGTAACATGGTATTTTTGTTTGTCTTTGGGGATAATATTGAAGATAGATTTGGTCATATAAAATATCTATTAATCTATATTGCGTGGGGAGCGGCTGCTGCAATTATTCACAGCATTTTTGCAGTTAGCGCTGGAGGAGGGATGATACCTGCTGTAGGGGCATCTGGTGCTATTTCAGGAGTTATGGGTGCATACCTTGTCATGTTTCCCAGAGCTAAAATTTTTACCGTTATAATCGCCTTCTTTATAACTACCGTTCGCATACCTGCATTAGCCTATATCCCATTTTGGTTCATTTTACAAGTGATCTTCGGTCTAATAGATCCTTTTGGTGGGGTTGCTTATCTCGCTCATATAGGTGGATTCGTGGCAGGTCTAGGAACGGGATATACATGGAAACTATTTTTGTCAGGAAAATATATAACAAACCCACTCTTCAAAACCGATAGTCAAATAATTAGAAAACAAAGACCAAAAATAGAAGAATCTATTCCACAGGCTTCTCCTGAAGTCATCGAAGGACCAGATTTTTATGAAATTATAGCTGAAATTCATGGAGTTTCTGATGCAACAGATATTCATGCTAGTTTTGAGCCTGATACAGGAAATGTTAGAATAATTGCAAGAGGATCAAGGAACTATAACATGTTAGCAAAACTGCCAACAACTGCAGTCAAACCCACTGTTGAATATATTCATTATCTCAATGGGATTGCAAGAATCCGTCTAACAAAGTAAAATCATCTATCATATTTCATTAGCAAATAGAATTAACCATTTCTCTTTGAACAGGTATATGCTCTTGCGGAGATAAAATTCCTTCGAACTATATCTATATACTCATATAGATGCAGGAGAGTTGATTACGAGTTTATACATTGATTAATGCCTCAAAGATGCAGAAGACAAAAGTTTATAAGATATTTTTTGAACAATTTAATCTGTATGACGCAGCAAGCCCCTCCAGGTTCCGGAGGTAAGGTATCGCGGCGTGATTTTCTAAAGCTAATGGCAGCTGCAGGTACAGTTATGACCTTTGCGCCTTTCGTAGATTGGGGCAAGTTTTTACCTAATCCTGCAGGCAATGTATCTGAAAGAGCTAAAGTCGAGCTTCCAGATGGATCACAGGCTAACGTCAAAACCTTTAAGGTTAACCATTCAGAAGCAATTATTTATCCAAAATCAGCAGATGATCCATCGCTAAATGAGGAAGCTTTTCGGACTTGGCAATTTATAAGGTTACCAGAAGAGCTTGGTGGAAACAAAAATGATGCTTCGGCTTTCAGAGTTTATAGCATGGTTTGCTTGCATCTTTGGTGTCTCTGGAAGTATTGGCCTGAAGAGGGACGGAAAAGAGGTGAATGTCCATGTCATGGCAGTCTGTATGATCCATTGACTGGTATAGCATTTGCGGGCCCTGCTTCATTACAATCTCCTCCATCAAATGTACTGCCTGTACTTGATTTAGAAGTTGACAACGATGGAAATATATGGATAAAACCTCCAAATTGGAGCGTAAATGGGAATGGGATAGTGGGATTTGGTCGTTACATTACATAGAGAAAACAGTTTAGTAAGATTCCTTAGATGGGCCTACGCTGGCGTAGACCGCACCATATTCATGGCATTGAAATTTACAATTCCAGCAAGATTCGTCAGCCCTCTTGGATTTCTAGGTATGCTTACCTTCGTCATTTTCATCATACTAGGTATTACTGGTGCTCTACTAATGCTTTGGTATGAACCTATTCTGGATAGAGCTTGGGACAGTGTAGAAAATATTAATGATACAATACCATATGGATTTCACATTCGTAATATCCATTATCATGCATCTAATGCGATGGTTATGATGGCAATTCTTCACATGTACTATCAATATTTTAGTGGGAGATACAAGATAAGAAATGAAATTCTCTGGGTAACAGGGGTTATCCTTGGCGTCCTTACTATTCTTGAAGCTTTTACCGGATATGACATCATCTTTAGCGAACGTGCAGAACTAGCTATTTCTATCGCTGCCTCTCTTACTAACTCTATCCCTATTTTAGGTCCCCAAATGAGAGACGCATTTTTTGGTGCAGGCTTCCATGATTTCGTACTGCGGTTCTATGCCTACCATGTCTTTCTTCTCCCTATTGCTATGCTGGGTCTCATGGTCGTTCACTTTCCAAGATTTCTTGTATTCGATGTGCCTATGGTAATGGCAGTTACTGGCGCAATCATGCTAACTGGAGGTGTATTTCCCGTAGAAATGGGTCTAAAGTTCGATCCAAATGTTCCGCCTGGTATCACCGTACCAGAGTGGTACTTAACTGGACTGTACGCATTCCTCCGAACGCAATATGATAAATTCGTAACTGGTGTTGCATGGCCTGGCCTCTTCATCTTTTCACTTCTTGTTATACCTTTTGTTGACAAATACAAGAAATTCTCTTGGAAGGATCGTCCGCTTATCACTGCAGTGGGTATAACAAGTCTTGCACAGATCATAGTTACTACTTATTGGGGATTTTATATTGATCCTGACAGAACAAAGTCTTTATTGGAAAGGTTGGTAATTGATCCCATCTTCTTTTACACAGTAATGTTATTGCTAGTGCCTCTTTCCTTTGGATTTACCTATATGATGATAAAATTAGCAAAGAATGCAGAGGCTAATGCAAAGTTACAGCCCAGAAAACCAGGTGGAAAGACGGCTATCAATTTTCCAAAAAAATGGATTTACATAGTGTTTGTTGTACTGTTGGCGTTTCAGGTTTATCTAAACATATCTGCATATTATGCTGTTCTTAGTGGAATGAAGAACTATTCTTTATTTATAATTGGTATCATAATGCTTGTTTTTGCTGGAATGTTTCATATTTATAGACATGGTGTAGCCATGGCCAAGGCACCTCCTCCAAAACCAACAACTTCGCCGACGACCGCAAAGCCTATGCCTTCGGCTCCTAAGGCAGTGCCACCTGTACCCAAGCCTACTACTACCGAGCCTTTAACTGCTCCGCCAGTTCAAAAGGCTGCTAGTGGTGCACAAGTTGCTACCAAAACATCCAGAACAGCTGCTACTACTACTGCTACTCCTCCAACAACAGGTGCATCTGCCTCATCTAACTCAAAAACTGGCGATACAACGAATGTCTTGGCAGAAAGATCCTCTACTACTGAAGTGCGTAAAAAATAGTCAAATAACCAGGAATATACGACTCAAAGATAACAAATCATTAATCACTCACGGCCACCAGCAGTGATAATTGCTTTAAAACCGTTCAAGCAAACAATTTTTTTGTACCTATCAGATCCCCTCATATCGAATATTCCTTATTTTAATTGTAACCGGTAACAAAGAACCTTTATATGCCAAAAACCCAATAAATTTATTTGATCCATGGAGAAAGTTAGAGAAAATCATGCTGGTGGTATTAGCATGATTGCCTTTATTGTCGCAGTGGCAGTAAGCATTGGCTACTACCAATACGTATATTTGCCTGAATCCAGTGCAAAACCTAATGTCCCCGAGGAGGTCGCCAATCCATCACAAACAGTACAGGTTTCGATTGCAGAAGGCTCAGCTCTTCCGTCTAACCCAGAGTTTTTTACACCAAAAGATGTGCGTGGCGCATTAGGAGTTGACAACAAAATTGTCTGGACAAATGCTGATACAACTCCGCATACTGTGACTACTGATACTGACTTTCACGATAAACTTAACGGTAAATTCGATTCAATGGAAACAATAGGCATAGTTGCTCCAGGCCAAACATATGAATTTACCTTTACAGAAGAAGGGGAATTTCCGTATCATTGTGAACCGCATCCATGGATGACAGGAAGCGTTGAAATCGTAAAGAGCTTTAGCTAACTTTTTTTACTATCTTTATATTAGTTATGTCACTGGCAACTTCTTTATGTTCCTGAATGATCGTGGCTCTAAATTTTACATTTGAGTAATTCGCTGATGGTACATGTTTCGTATTAGCAATAAATTTTAGAGTTTTATTATCTCCTATGTCGTCTCGAAATATAGAAAGTCTTGCATAAGGATGGTTAATCTTTTTTCCATTGAGGTCAGTATAATTGAAAACATCATTTGAGTTTTGTATCTGTGAATTAATTATTATACTATCAAAACGTCCATGATAATTAAGATCTATACTGCCATGAACATCTTTACCTGAAGATATCTCTTTTTCCATTATCATAATTGAAATATCCTTGATTTTGCTCATTAAGATGTCCGTGCTCATTATTTGTTATATATATATGATATGATCATATGTAAAGGCAAATACTACTGAGAGTCTATTTTGAACTTCTAATATACAAATATAAGGTCAGAATATTGACTTAAGAAATACTTTGCTTTGATATTTCTCTCTCTCTAAAAATTAATACCTATGTCTATCTAAAAATTCCGCCATAGAAGAATCCTGAAAGACAAATAGACTAATCAAAATAAGACAACATTAAATTGTATCTACTTTATAGCAATTACTTCCTTGCATAACCTTAAATGATAACATATTAAATCAGGTACAATAATTACTGTATTGTAGAACGTATTTGTCAGATCGAAATATTCCTATGAAAGTGTCCTATGTTAATGGTTATGGAATAAGGTATTTTGACTATGACAAGGTACTTAATCAATCAGATGATCGTAAAGATCTCATTCTCCTCCATGGATTAGGAGCCTCTGCTGAAAGATGGCTACGTATTATCCCAGATTTAACTGAACATTTTAGAGTAATAGTTCCTGATATTATTGGTTTTGGATATAGTGATAAACCTACAGTAGAATACACTATGGATTTTTTTATCAGGTTCTTTAAAGATTTTTTAGAAAATCTAAATATTGATAAACTGAATATAATTGGCTCCTCATTTGGAGGACATTTAGCAACAGAATTTGCAATTAGATACCATAATAGAATAGAAAAATTAGTTTTAGCCGCACCGGCAGGAATGATGAGGTCGTCTACTCATCATCTTGATCAATACATTATGGCAGCATTGTATCCCACTTATGAAAATGCACTTAGAGCATTTACACAAATGGCGTATGATCCCAGTATTGTTACAGAAGATACTATCAAGGATTTTGTGAACAGAATGAGACTTCCAAATTCTAAGTATGCATTTATGTCAACATTGCTCGGAATGCGAGATTCGCCGAAACTTCCTGGTAGGTTATCAAATATCCTTACCCCAACATTGTTGGTATGGGGGGATAATGACAGGACAATACCATTGCAATATTCGAGAGGATACGATGAAATCCCACATAGTAGTCTTGTAGTAATAAGCAATTGCGGCCATACACCTTATGTTGAAAAACCTATTGAATTCAATAGGGAAATATTAAAATTTCTTGAAGATTAAGAGCATTAGTTTAACACTAACATTAAATAAATGACAGTACAAATTCATTTAAATGAGTGACATCTATCGAGCGGATGATACAACTGATGCATTTAAAAAAGCAGTGGAAAAGGGAACTGAAGTTCAGAGAGACTTTATCAGACAGTATTCTGCTACACAGCAGGACATCATGCAGAATTTTCTATCCATGCTTCAGGGCTTGACCTATTACTATGCAATGTTCAAGACAACCGTCCAAACTGGAGGCAGAATTTCTATTCCAGAAGCTGAGAGACAAGCATTGAATATTGAAGAGGGTGATTTGGTTCAAGTGATAGTAATACCGATAGAAAGAAAACGAAAGACTGCCCAAGAGGGATAATTCTCCTAAAATACTTATATAAAAAATAGTTGTTATAGTAGTCTTAGGTTAGACGTTTTTCATACAAACAAGTTTAATAGGCTATTGGGACCGTGCTCTGAGCCATTGGCCAACTTTTGGAAGAACGTTGTTCTGGGAATAGCTACTAGCTATAAGCCCAACATGACCTGTATGAAAGCGCATTAATCTTTTGTCAATACTCGATACAGAGTCATTTAGTGGTAGACTACATTGTGGAGATACAAGATGATCTTCTTCTGCAACTATATTTAGAAGTGGAACCTTAATATTCGATAGATCAATAATTTCATTTCCTATCTTCATCTCATTCTTGATGAGAAGGTTCTTCTGTTGGATGTCTTCTATCCATTGTCTGTATGTTTCTCCTGCAATAGGCGGGGTATCAAAAATCCACTTCTCTATTCTAAGGAAGTTCTGAACAAAATTCTCATTATCTATATTCTCGACAAGGTTAATGTATTTATTTACTCCTTGTTTAAATGGCTTTAGGATCGAAAAGGCTGCGTATAACTGCTCATAAGGTAGATTACCAATAGAATCAAACAGTTTATTAGAATCAAAATGTCTGGACAAATTACCAAGGACTGTAGTATCATTTTCTGCATCAATTATAGGTGCAATGGCAACTAGATTTCTAATTTTTTCTTGATGTAAAGCAGTATACATCACGGACATCGTTGAGCCCAAGCAATAACCATGTAGAGTTACTTTATCGACATGATTCTTTCTTCTCACAATCTCTATACAATCATCTATATACCAATTGACGTAATCATCAAATGAAACGAATTTGTCGACGTTTGTTGGTGCCTTCCAATCTATAAGGTAGACATCAAAGCCCTGGGCTAACAAATTGCGAATCCAGCTCTTATCAGGTTGCAAATCAAAGATATATGACTTGTTCATTAAAGCATAGACAATCAGTAGTGGTGTCTTTGCGGTTCTACTGAATAGCGGACGATAATGTAAAAGCTTGTACATTCTTGTTTCTGCAAGTACTTCGTGTGGCGTGGTACCGACTTGGATATCACCTGCAAGATGAAGTACGGCTTTAGTTTTCTCCGACTTACGATAAATCTCTTTGATCTCTTCAATGAATGTTGAGATATCGATATTTTTACCATCTTCGATTATCTTCTCTGGAATGTTTGTTGTTTTATCACGCACTAGTGTTTCCTTTATCATTTATTTTTACAACTCCTGCTGCTTGTCATTTGATCTATATTCTTTTGAAAAAGCGTATAGAGGATCTATAGAAGACAGTTTAATTAACTCAGAACGCACATCAATACTCTCATCTACCTGTCGTTGCTCCTTTGCAAACATATCGCAGATCTTGCTTTGCAAATCCGTTTTCTTAATATTTTTATTATATTTAACATTGTATTCTATAATCATACGACGGTCCTCCTATCCTTGACTTTAGAGCGTAAGTTATTATCATTACATGTATATTTATCCATGTTATTATACTTTATTAGAAAAGATATTATCCTTAAATGTCTTTAATGCTACACATCTATTAATAAAATAATATTAATAATGCTTAGAATAAGATTAATAACTTTTTAAGATGATATATATTTTGTTTCTATAGGCTTTCGGTTATCATGTGTTATCATTGACTTTATTGATGGCATTGGGTTTGAGAATATATACATATATATACATATATATATTCATTCAAATAAATATAATTTCTAGTAACCATTCTAAGATATAATACACTAGATATTAAAGACGTCCATTCTGACTTCATATATATTATTTTCCAACACTAAACATTTTATAAAGGATAATTCAACTTTCTCCTACCATGCTAGCTCTTTAGCTCATAACCCACATAGTGGAAGAGTATCTTGAAGCGGGCTCGTAGCTCAGCATGGATAGAGCGCCTGCCTTCTAAATTCCTGAGGAGAGCCGGAAGTCGTGGGATCGAAGCCCACCGGGCCCGCCATTTTAAAACCGTCTTTTAATATTACGTTATTTGCTATACGGATTCAGGTAAATAGATTTTTCTTGTCTGATTCTAAACGATTTTAAGTGGCTTTCTATGCATTGACGGTTTGTATTTGAGATGGTACGTGATAGTAGACTTAGAGACCTAATAAAGCTGGCGCGAGACGGAGCGACCAAGCGCAACTTTAATCAATCAGTTGAATTAACACTCGTACTGAAAGAAATAGATGTAAAAAAAGGTTTTAATCTCAATGAAGTAGTAATTTTACCAAACAAACCTGCTCGTAAAGCAAGCATCTGTGTTATTGCTTCTGGCGACATGGGTACACGTGCTCGGAAAACTGAAATTGACAGGGTGATAGAACCAGAAGAACTGGACAGGTTAGGCACAAATAAGAGAGAAGCACGCAAAGTGGTAAAAGCGCATGATTTTTTTGTCTCTGACGCAGCATATATGGCAACGGTTGGTCGCTCATTGGGACAATTTTTAGGTCCGAAAGGAAAAATGCCAACACCACTGCCATATGGTGCACCGATAGAAGCTATTGCAACTCGTTTTAGAGGTTCCGTTCGTGTAAGAGCAAAGAACCAGTTAAATGTATCTGCCAAAATTGGAGATGAAAAAATGGATGATGATCAACTTGCAACAAATGCTAGTGCTGTAATATCAGCCGTCGAGAAAAAACTACCACAGGGAGAAAAAAATATTCGGAACACATTGGTAAAGTTTACTATGGGTAAGCCCGCTAAACTGACAACATTAAAAGAAGAGGAAGACCAGAGAAAGAAGGCTGAATAATAGAATGGTATCTGATATTAAAATTACGGAGAGAAAAAGCTATCCCAAAAAGAAACGTGTGATGTATCATGAACTACAAGAACTTCCTAAGAACTATGATGTGATTGCACTTTCAAAGATGACCAAAGTTCGGGCCACTCAGTTAATGATGATTCGAAAAAAATTAAGAAATGACATAAAGATTCTGATAATTAAGAATAAGGTTGCTCAAAGAGCATTCGAAAAAGTAAAGGATGTACCTGGATTGGAGGGTCTAAGCAAGGAATTGGAAGGACAGTGTGGATTGATATTTACTCAAATAAGCCCGTTCAAATTGAGTCTGATATTTGACCAGAATAAAGTATTTCTACCTGCCAAGGGAGGAGACATTGCCTCCAAGGAAATTTCAATCCCTGCAGGCAATACGGGAATTACTCCAGGCCCAGTTCTCTCCGAGTTCAAAGAGGCAAACGTTCCAACAAAGATAGATCAGGGAAGTATATGGGTAAGCAGAGACACAGTAATCGCTAGGAAAGGTGATGTTATCTCACAAAAACTTGCCTCCTTAATGAGCAAGCTTAATATAAAACCGATTGAAGCAGGTATTGCTCTTAACTTTGCTATTGCTGCAGGGTTGCTATTAAAGGAATCCGATCTAAAAATAAATTTAGAGCAATACCGTAATGAAATGTCTAGGTCATTTCAAGAAGCTCTTGCATTAGCAACAGAAGCAGGATATCTTACATCAGAAACGGTCATACCATTGCTGCTAAAGACTCATCAGAAGGCAGTAGCGCTAGCTTCTGAATCTGCGTATATCTCGCAGGATACTGTCGCACTTGTTCTTCCTAGGGCTCAATCTAAAGCCTACACAGTGGCAAACGAAGCAAAAAAAAGGGGATACGAACCCAACTGAATTTAGTAAATCTGCAAAAAGGTGTGCATTTTTGAAACACTGCTTGCTATAAATTATTTTTGACAGATTCTTTGATTGGAAAATTTATTACAGATGCATAAGAATTCATCACAACAAGTTCTAACAAATGATGTAGTGAAGGATTAGCCAAATAGTGATGAGAGTCCTTCCAGTGCCTCTTCTTCCTTCTTCTCTTCCTTCTTCTCTTCTTCCTGCGGTGCTGCACTGGCAGCCGACGGTGCTGATGCTCCAGAGGGTACTGTGCCTACAGTAGCGGCTGATGCAAGCGGAGCTGCCTTTAGGGCTTCCTCGATATTTACTTCACTTAAAGCTGCAACTAGAGCCTTTACCTTAAGATCATCCGGAGTGATCCCAGTGGCCTTTATAATGTTCGCAATATTATCTTCTGTTATATTTTGCTTTAACTTATGCAATAGTAAAGCAGCATATACGTATTCCATACTCAAAAGATTGTCTAATAGTCACCATAATATAAAACTTTCAAACATCTATAGTACTTTTGTACTTCTTGCTACAGCATAAAGATGATCTTTAAGATCTTTTTCGTATAATGAGTTCATTTTTTCTAAAAGTATTGTTCGTGCTTGCAAACGCTCTTGCTCCGTATCTGCTCTTAGTACATCTGCAAACATGTCGGGAAGATTTTCTCTTATCCAACCATCTAAAACAAAGAAACGTTTTTCGTTTATCCATATTATCTTGCTTGTCTGCTGGTCAATTTCTTGATTGAATCTACCTGTTTCAACTCTGTCTATTAACATAAAGATGCAATTGTTTGGATCAGGGTTATTGAGAACTTCTCTAGGTCTATCCCCCGCGTGACCTCTATTGACACGTTCAATTAAACCTACAGGACGAATGTATGAGCCCCTTACTTGAATTTTGTTTCCGTTAGCAGACTGAACCATACCTATGATAAGTTTATTATAATTCTGATCAGCTTGGACCACAAAAATATACTCACCTGGCTTTATTCGACCTCTGCCAAACATCTATTCATAATCCTATCATAAATTATATAATATTTGCTGTTTATATTATATTTATCAGCGCCTGCCTCTGCTGAAGAAATAAAATTAAAGCAGTCATGAAATAGAGTCTCTGCAAAGGTGTTCAGAAATTATTATTATTTTTTCTCCTAATCAATGAAAGATTTAAAATTACATTTATTAATCTATACTACGAACTCTAAATAGGATAAAATTTGCAACGATTCGATGAATTAGATATGAGGATATTATCTGAACTAACTAAAGATGCAAGTATTTCAGTACCGCAACTGAGTAAAAAATTGAATGTAAATGCATCTGTTCTTTATAGCAGAATAAAGCGCCTTGGAAAACGAAGTCTTATAAAGAAATTTACGGTTATCATCAATGAAGGCATGCTCGGAATTAATGTAAAGGCGACTGTGGGTATTAATAGAGATCCCAAACTAAAAGAGCCAATTCATTCAGAATTATTAAGGATACCAGAAGTTAGGTTATTGTCTGAAGTGACTGGCAGATTTGATATGATCGTTAATGTAAATGCACGAACCCTAGAGGAGCTTCACAATATAATAATCGAGAGGATTGGCAAAATTGAAGGAATTCAGAATACCGAAACTTTTGTTGAAATGCAGAGAACAGAGAAGGAGCCTGTTTATGCAGTTCAGCCAACGCTGTCTAGATAAGAACGACCGATACTAGTCTTTTTAAAATATATGTATATTATTTTTATTATGGTATGCTGAATAAATTAGGAACTAGGTTATATTATCGAGCACTGATCTAAATATGATATTTTAGCGCTTTTTTTAAATATAAAGTTTAATTACGCAATCCTAGCAATGCAATATTAACATTATTGTAGCGTAAACATATAATAACTTTAATTCAGTAGGTTCAAATAATGCATGCAAGAATTTGAAGTGAGTCTTTTGGCATTTATGCAGCGAAAAGTTATAGAAATCCTTCAGACATTGAAATTAGCTAAGAAGACAAGCAAAGATGACTATTACACACACCTTCGTCTAGTGCTTCTAGGTATGGCTGTTGTAGGAGGAATAGCTTTTGTAATCAAGTTAATTGCAGAATTCATAACTTCCACTGGTGGAACAGCCTAATCTTTTACTTGATTTCTTATAGAGGAGACGGTGGCAACGTCTAGATCAACTAATCACCTGATAAAAGATAAGGTCTCAACTGCATAGGCTTTTAATATATTTCTCTTATCTGTCTTGCTCTCCTCGGTGTTTATATAACTATATCATAATAATTCATAAGCTTATTGTAAAAAGTAAAAAATATGAACATATGCACGTTTTTGTTTATCTACATATGAATTTAAGACATTAACAAACACCGTAATACTTCGAAGTATTTTAATCACCCACCATTTAGTGAATGTACATATTGGTAAAAAAGTCGAAAAAAAAAAGATATTCTATAGCTACTCTCGGGTCACATTGTTCGCTCCAGGTACTAAAAGGCGCGAAAGATGAAGGATTTAATACATTGCTAATATGTGAAAAAAGGCGCCTTGGACTCTATAAAAGATTTAACTTCATTGACGATATGATATTAGTTGACAAATTTAATGAAATCTCAGATGAAGCGTGTCAACAACATCTCAGAAAAACTAATTCTATTATTATTCCGCATGGAACAATGATAGCTTATATGAGCAGAGAAGAGATTGAAAAGATCACTACTCCTTTTTTTGGAAATAAATGGATCATAAAATGGGAAGCAGATAGAAAACTAAAACAAAAACTAATGAACGAAGCACTATTGACCACACCAAGATATGTAGAATCAAAAGAGACCATTGAAAGACTATGTATTGTCAAACTACATGGAGCAGCTGGTGGTCGGGGCTATTTCCTAGCCTGGAATAGGCAAAGTTTCGAAGAAGGCGCAAAAAAATTGATAGATCAGGGAGTTATTACTAGTGAAGATGATCTATACATACAAGAATATGTAAATGGTGTTCCAACCTACCTGCAATTTTTTTATTCTCCAATTACAAATGTACTTGAATTTATGGGTGTAGACAGAAGATATGAGTCGGATGTTGATGGTATCGGTAGAATACCCGCTAAACAACAATTAGGCATTGAAATGCAACCATCGTATAACGTAGTAGGGAATATTCCTCTTGTTCTAAGGGAATCTCTGTTAGAGGAAGTGTATGCTATGGGAGAAAGATTTGTCAAAACAGCAAGACGTCTTGTTCCACCAGGAATGACAGGCCCTTTTTGTATCGAGGGTGTATACGATAGAGAAGGAAAATTTACTACATTCGAGTTTTCAGCAAGGATCGTCGCAGGAACAAATCTGTATCTTGATGGTTCGCCATATTCAGGACTAATATTTGATAAACCCATGAGTATGGGCAGAAGAATAGCTCATGAGATCAAGATAGCGAGTAAGCAAGGCCGGATCGATGATATTTTAACATAAGACTTCCTAAATTGTTATCAAAAAGAAGCAGAATAAGATTATGCTATGGAAAAACTGTAGTATATATATATATATATATATATATACACATACTTATTGCAGTGTGCAGACCATGCAGAAGATACTTGCCAAATCTCACCAATTTTCCAACTCGTTATATCATCGATTTTTAGAGATAAAGTAAGTTACCAAGTATACTTTATCAATTTCATCTAGATAGTATTAGGATAGAAAGTAAAAACTATAAGTTCAAAGATGATAGTCAAGATTAGATTCTGTCTGAGGCGTCATCTCAATGGATAAAATATCATCTCTGATTTAATTGTCATACTATTTTCTGATAGATCTTGTCAATTTGCTGCTGTCTTTCAAACTCTTCTCTCATCTGTTTTTTCTTCTTGTATAGGTAAAGAACATAAACGCTTATGAAAACTATTGTTGCACAAATACTTTCTTTTTCTGATCTTTTTTATAGTATATACGAGAAGAGAAGAACCTACTTCTAGACTGTCATTTAACATTTAACTACACTTCTGAGAGCAGTAAAACTCTTAAGGATTCTTTATACATTTGACATGTGATGAGGCTTAAGGACATGGTAGACGGAAATATTGTCGGATCTGGATCTGATTTTATAGTAATACAAAAAAATAAGAAAAGATTTCTTGTTGAGATGAGGATTATCAAAATACAAGAGCTGAAGAATGCTACTACACCATATGGCTCACAGTATTGATAGTAATTTAATTATAATTTATCTAGTCAACAAATCTGGCGTAAAAAGTTAAATTGAATCTTGTAAAAAGTTAAATTGAGTTACCAAACTAACATCAATATTTGAAAAAGAATACTGCTGAACTTGCACAATCACAAATGAAGCCAGAAACTACCATAATTGCTATTCCAAATAACGGAAAAGGAAGAGTCCGTTACGATAAAAAAGCTGAATCAGAATTCTTTGTCGATAATTCTGCACTTGCAGGCTTTACTGGAGAGCGTATTCTCTATATGGCTGTCCGGGAGTTAATTGAAAATTCTCTTGACTCTTGTGAAACCAATCATATTTTGCCAAATATTTCATTGTCATTAAAATTACTAGATCCGGAAAATGAAATGTGGCTTGTCAGTTGTCAAGATAATGGTATCGGAATCCCCTCAGATAAAGTCCCGGTAGCAGTCTGTTCTTTTTTGACATCTGGTAAATATGTCGAAAAGCAGCAGCGCGGCCTGTTTGGTGTGGGTCTAAAAATGATTGCCGCTTTTTCTACTAAGGATACGGATCATCCTCTAAAGGTATGGACAAAAACACAAGAAGATGGATCAGAATATTACTTTGAACTTAGAACAGATATTGGAACAAATAGGCCAATTGTTCTTTTAAAGAGGACAATTAAAACAGGTGAGAGCCGGATTCAAGATGAATATGGTTTTAGAATCGAAGCTGTATTACGTGCTCGACTATCGCCCATCACAAAGAGTAAGATCTATGATTACATTAGCCAGACTAGTATTGTAAATCCATATGCTATTTTGACATTTGAGACTGATGAAGGTAAAGTTGTCTTTGAAAGAAGAACAGAGATAATGCCACATCCAGCAAAGGAAGTGTTGCCTCATCCTGGCGATATGGATTTGAAAACTCTGAAAAAGGCAATCATCAGATTTATGAATCAAAAGACAACTTTGCAAGGTGTATTATGCAATTCCTTCCAAAAGCTTTCTAGCGAAAAAGCTAAAGAGATCATAACCAAAGCAGGTGTAGATCTCAAGATTGCTGATAAATATGATGAGCATGAATTAATTAAAGTAGTTAACATATCCAAACAGACTAAGTTTCAGGCACCTAATACTGAGCATCTTAGTCCTATTGGCGAAGAAATTCTAATTGCTGGGATGACTTCAGAGTATACCATCGTTACAAACAAAGAAAACACTAATTCAGGTGATCAGCCTCATCAGCACTTATCAACAAAGGTACTAAGACCTGTTCTAACAGGATATTCATCGAGAACGTGTGTAGTTAACAACCGACCAACCATAGTTGAATGTGGAATCGCTTACGGAGGAGACATAAGTTCATTTAAACTGCATAGGTTTGCAAATAAGATTCCTCTGCTATATGATGAAGGTTCTGATGTTGCAAGAGAAGTGGTTTCAGAGGTTGAAATTAACAAAATGGGAATTTCGAAAAAGGAAGTAAAAGAGCAATTTGCAAATCCAGATTCCAAGTCCGATCGCGCTGTAGAATTGCTTCCAATTCATATTTTTTTCCATATTTGTTCAACTAAAATTCCATACAAAACTGCTGGCAAAGAAAGTATTGCATCAGAAGGTGATTTAAAGCGATATATGAAAGCCTGTTTAGCTGATTTATATCGAAAGGTAAGTGCTCAGATCCGCAAAGAGTTAAGAATAAAGGAAGCCGAAAGCCGACTAAGACTTTACAAGCATTATATTCCTTTGATCATTAGTGCAATCTCCGAATCAATTAAGGTGGATTCAGAGAAACTTTCAGAGGCGTTTTCTCAGCTTGCAGAAAAACATGTCCGGGGAGAGAGTGTAGATACTTCAAAAGATATAAAAGCAGATAAAATAACGGGAGAAAGAATTGAGGAAGAAGCAGACAAGACAAAAGGAAATGAAAATGAAATCTTAAAACAAGACTCGACGAAACACATGATTTATACTTCGAGGGAAAAGAAAAAGAAAATAAAAAAGAAAACAATAAGTCGTAACAAAAAATCTAAAAAGTATATTAAAAAGGAAACAGGATCAAAAAATCGGATCACTTTAGATACTTTTAATAAACCGAAAGTGAGGAGAATATAATTGACTGCAGCAGACAAACGCCATCAAGAAGTCATCAAGAAAATCAAGTTAATCATGAGAGATGTTAATGATGATCTAATGGTTCAAAAAACAATGCCCGTTTTAGATGTTCCAAAAGTTGGTTATGATAATACAATTTGGTCCGACGAGAAGCGAATGCTTACTATAGGAAATAAAATGATTCAGGTAAGCCCAGATAGTACAAAAAAAATTCCTACTTTTGCACAATATCTAGTCATGGCGAACGCTATCAGAAGGCTACTTGATGAGGAGATGGAGAGTACTATCAGGGGTATGTATTATGCTACGCTCAGCACAGTAGGAGACGAAAAGAATAAACAAAAGTTTTGGAATTCACAGGAAAATTCAGATGACGCGATCAAAGCATTAGAGTTGCTGACAGGTGTTCCCAGGGAAGAATTTTCAGTTACATCTAAACCTAAAGGCATGATATCTGGACCTATTACACTTCGAGTTGGAGGCGATATTATTGATTGTAACCTTGGAAGCAGAGCAACATCACAATTAATTCCTACTAACATTCGTGATGTCGAAATCGTTAATGTAAAGGCAAACTTTGTAATGGTCGTAGAAAAAGATACAGTTCTGAATAATATCCGAAAATCAGGATTTATACAAAAATATAATGCAATTTTAATGACAGGTTCTGGAGAGCCGGATAGAGCCACAAGGATGATGGTCAGAACACTCAATGAAGAATGGAAAAAACCTGTTGTAATTTTTGCTGATGCTGACCCGTGGGGCCTTGGTATTGCATTGCGTTACAAAATAGGGAGCGAATCGCTCAGTTATGATAGCGACAGATTAGTCACTCCAAACGCAAAAGTGCTTGGGATGATGTTTTCTGATATCTATGACTACAATATTCCTGAAGTAGCAAGGTTGACAGCCTCTGATGAAGATATGAATAGAGCTAACGATATGAAAAAGAAACCATGGCTACAGGACAAACAATGGCAGAGAGAATTGAATCTGTTCTTGAAACGTAAAGAGAAATGCGAACTAGATGCATTTTTCAAGCATGGATTTAAATACCTTGCAGAAACTTATATGCCCCAAAAATTAAGAGAAGTAGGATTGATCTGACATCAAGTGATTAATGTTCGTATTCAAAATTCAAAATTAGATTTTTGTTTAATTATGTATTTGTAGGTTAAACGATTTAGTTAATACATATCTCCACGATAGTCTAAGAAGAAATTAATGACCAGAAACTACTGCAGATCAAGAAGAAGAAGAAAAAACACAGTGTATGGATAGAAGTCTTGTGTAAATATTTGTTCTATCCACTGCTATTCTACAAAAGCCACCACTTGATACAGATTATTCACTATTGTACTAAATACCATAGAACCATTGTTTCAAGTGTGATATCTCAGGTTTTCAAGAATAATACAAGCATATTCCTCTATCCTCTCTTGGAGTATATATGACATTGTCAATTATCCTAAACTAATGAGATTTTGTTGCAATTATTGCTTGTATCTTTTTGTCTGTTCAAGATTTCCTTGGGTATTCTAATAGTATAGTTCAAGTCATTCCTTTTCTCCTTGTTATACCTTATCAGTGAAGATTCAATTTACTTATAAAATCAGATGATTTCGAGTTGTAGCTTTATATTGTTTTATTCATCTATTCGATAACTCGATCCTTCTCTTCTTTGCTATTTTTAATTATATTGGTTTACAGATTGAGAAAACAGTATATACTGCTAAATTATTGTCCCCGTCATAATTTTTATAATCTTCTCCATGATCTTCATTTTAGTTTCTTTTTAGAAGATATATTGTTTTTTCTCCTAATCAAATAATGATGTTTATTAGTAATACTCATATCCAATTACAATTTATGACTCATAGGTTTTCAATCGATTGAATATGAGATTGTATATAATCTGAGATGACAAATATAAATAGATATCAGCAAAAGAAGTTATGACGTAAATTTAAAGAAACTACCATTACTTTCTTTATTGCATAATTTGCTTTATTTTATCTTATATCTTTCTTCAATACTAAATTATATTTCGATTACTTATTGAACTAAGTTGGGATTGTGGCAGATATTGGCATAGCTCTTTCATATCCATTACCATTCCATAGTAACCTTTCACATTCTCCAACGTTGATTCATAATGTTTCTTATTATTAGATGCTGTAGCGTCTGAGATAAGAACTACGTCATACCCAATATTAAAAGCATCTCTTAAAGAAGACTCTACACATATTGAAGTATCTATTCCACAAAAGATAAGCGTATCTATTTTAAGACTCCTAAGCCATACTCCTATCTCAGTATCGTGAAAGGCTGAATCCCTTCTCTTGATAACTACATGATCGCCTTCAGCGGGCTTAATATCATCGACTATTTCTGCGTCCCAAGTTTCTCTCACACATATAGGCTTCTTCTTTATTCTCTCTTCTCTAGATTTTGGCAAAATTTTATGACTCCTAGTTAAAAGATCAATTCCCGAAGATTCCCTGACAGCTTGAGTGTAGAAAATTGGAATTCCAACATTTTTACATAAATTGATAAGATCGCGGATCTTTGGAATAACACCTCTATAGTGGGAGGTTTCCATTCCTAAGAGATCATATGAACCACCTTTACTAACAAATCCATTTTGGACATCTATTACCAGCAGAGCTGGATTGATTGTAAAGTCCTTTAATTTTATCATCGTGACCATTCCTTTTCCATGATGATTTATAAGAATACATCAGCTTAAATATTTATGTTCAAAGAAACCTTATTGTTAGTAGATGCGTTTCATTTTATTGAAAATGTGTAATCCTAACTATATTAATTACAATCGCTGTTTTATAGATACATTACATTGATCTCTTAAGAATTTATTTTTAATTTTTTTAAATCGTTATGATTTTCTTTAATCTGTTAAGAGGATGGATAAATTTGTAAGATACTTCATGGCAGATTATAAGTAACCGATGAGAATATATTAAGATAGTAATGCAATGGACGGATGAGCAAAATCACGAACCTTAATGATAATAGTTACTATGATAGTTGAGATATCCATTCGCTATTCAGAATATAAAAAATTATAGGAAAAATGGATTCAATTGAATAACATCGATTATTATGTTACATTACATTATAACCCAAAGCTATAGTTTTTGCTATTTCATTTAATTCAAACTAAAGGATGTTTTATAGTCAGCAATAAAGAATATAATATTATGAAGCGTTAATCTAAATATCCCATTTGTCAGAATTAGTATTATGGTTCTTGAAGCAAAGTGTCCAGAGTGTGATAAAAGAGCTGAAGTCGATGAGGAAATGATTGAAGTTAAATGCAAGAATTGCGGATTTCATGCAACGTATGATGATTATGTTGAGATGATGAAAGATAGAGCAGTAGGTATGACCGATGATTTTCAAATGAATTGGGACAGACGCCCGATATAGTTACATCACATTTTACTCCAATTGACTTGAATAGACATGTGGAATATAAAAGGTATCATTTGACAAGATAAGTTATTACAAAAGAAAGGACCATATTATCGGACTTGAGCAGTGCATTAACTTTTACCGTAGTATCACCAAAAGCTACCTTTGTCAGAGCATGTTAGTTCATTACCGCAGTTTTGACAGCGGAGATGGCAGACTTGAATAGGTGTCATCATGAATCCACATCGAAGACATATCACTGAATTCCTGCCTGGAGTTTCATCGTTAATGTTCATACTAACTTAATGTAAAGTGAGGTTTTTATCCTTTTCAATTCTGCAAAGGTTAATAAAGACATAACTATGCTTGAATTTTATCATGGCTCATTTTAAACTTGTTGTTTCTGATAACAAAGGTAAAAGTATTTCTCAGGAATTGAAAGATAGAGCTGCCAATCCATTACTGGGTTCAAAGATCGGGGAAATTATTGATTCTTCTGTTATCGGCATTGCCGGAGGTAAGATGAAGATTACTGGTGGAAGTGACAAATCAGGAACCCCTATGCGTCAAGATGTGCATGGCGGAGTGAAAAAGTATATTTTGCTTTCTAGAGGAGTAGGAATGAGGAATACTACTGAGGGAAATAGAATAAGAAAGTTAATCAGAGGAAACATGATTACTGAGGAAATATATCAACTGAACTGTTCCCTTGTAGAAGGCAGTATACCTGAAAAAGCAGCATCTTCAGATACCAGCGAAATTGCAGATGTAAAGAAGTAATAATTAATTACAACTACATTTCTTTTGGTTGCTGTTGATAGCTGTCTTGAAGAAAAAGTTTTTTGAGGCAATTACCTTAATATCCCTCTAAAAATTACCATCATTATTGCACTGGAAGGAAACATTACCAGACTGGTATATCAAGGAATTTGGTTACCAGCCAAGCATCAATATAGGTACATCTGGTCATGTTGATCATGGTAAAACAACATTAATCGAAGCCATTACCGGTATCTGGACTAGCGCACACAGCGAAGAATTGAGAAGAGGCATTACAATTAAAGTAGGTTATGCTGATGCAGCATTTTATAAATGTCAGGACTGCCCGCCTCCGGTTTGCTATTCGACACAGCCGACTTGTACTAATTGCGGAGGGCAGAGTGAGCTAATAAGAGTTGTGAGTTTTGTCGACTCCCCTGGACATGAAAGTTTGATGGCCAATATGTTATCCGGAGCGGCATTGATGGATGGATCAATTCTTGTAGTTGCAGCAAATGAAAAGGTGCCTCAACCCCAAACCAGAGAACATCTTCTCGCACTTCAAGTACTTGGAATACAGCAAATAGTAATTGTTCAGAATAAGGTAGACTTAACCGAATATGAAAAAGCACGGGATAATTACGAAGAGATTAAGAATTTTGTAAAAGGAAGTATTGCAGAGCAGGCCCCAGTCATTCCGGTGTCAGCGCAACACAAACTCAATATTGATGCGTTAATTGAGGCGATTGAGAATTCAATCAAAACACCTCTTAGGACAAATAATGCACCGGCTATAATGCACGTATTACGATCATTTGATATCAACAAGCCGGGTATTCCAATAAAGCAAGTTAAAGGTGGAGCAATCGGTGGAGCCTTAGTCCAGGGAGAATTTCAGGTCGGAGATGAGATTGAGATTCGCCCAGGATTCTTAGAGGAAAAAAAGAGTAAATATGAACCAATTAATTCTACTATCGCTACACTTGGAACAGGGGCCGGTATGGTAGAACGCGTAAGACCAGGAGGGCTTGTTGCCATTGGGACAAAATTAGATCCAACTTTCATAAAAAGCGACTCCTTGATCGGCTCTGTTGTTGGTAAACCTAACACTTTGCCAAAAGATGTTGAAGACATTACTGTAGAGGTTCATCTTTTTGATACAGCAGTTGGTACGCAGGATATGGTAAAAGTAGAACCGGTAAAGGTAAAGGAGTCATTGAGATTGAATATAGGTACTGCAGCCACCGTCGGAACAGTTACAAATTCAAAAGACAGTAAGATAGAAATAAAGTTAAAAAAACCGATATGCTTGATACCTAAGAGCAGAGTGGCGATTAGCAGAAGAATAGCAGATAGGTGGAGACTGATCGGTGCAGGCATGGCAGTCTAATAAATGGATGTTCTTTGCGACACCAGTTTTTTGATGGTTCTTGTGTCTACGCCTATAAGACAGTTAGACAGAGTTGAAAGCCAGATAGGCAAACTGAATCTTTTGGTTCCTAGTATTGTAATTGATGAGCTTAAACTTTTACAGCAGAAGGCTGGACCAAAACGTTCCATGATAGCGAAAACTGCTATTGATATTTCACATGTCAGATTCAAAGTGATTGAAATTGTAAAATCACGGCATGTTGATGACGCAATAGTTGAATACGCACTTAGGCACAAATGTGCTGCCGCAACTATCGATACTGCTTTGCGTAAAAGACTAATCAAAAATAACGTGCTAGTAATTACAATAAGCAATAACCGATTGATCATTGCAAATAGCATAGATAATGAACAGATTTAAATTTAATTTATTATAATATAGAAGTAGATTAGTGATATGTTTGATTATGAAGGCATACAATTTCATTGGATGGGTCATGATGGATTTCGAATAGTTGGTGATAACAAAAAAACGATCTATATTGATCCGTTTCAAATACAAGAAGCACAACAGAATAAAAATGATGCAGATATACTTCTACTTTCTCACAATCACTTTGATCATTTAAGTATAGAGGATTTAAAACATGTTATTAACCATAATACAACTATAGTAGCAGCTAAGGAATGCATTGAACAATTAAAGGGAATAGAAGTAAAAGAATTAAAAGGTGTAAGGCCAGGTGATAAATTAGAGATAGAATCTATCCCAATTGAAATCATTCATGCATACAATACAAATAAAAAATTCCATCCAAAAGATGACGAGAAAGTTGGCTTTATTTTTACAATAAATAATCAACGCATATATCATGCTGGTGATACAGACATAATTCCTGAGATGAAATCTGTAAATACTGATATAGCACTCGTTCCTGTCTCAGGTACATATGTCATGACATCAGATGAGGCTGCTCAAGCAGTAAATGATTTTATCAAACCAAAAAAGCTCGCAATACCTATGCATTATGGATCAATAGTTGGAACAGAAAAAGATGCGGAAACATTCAGACAACTTGTTAAATTATGTGAAACAAAAATCTTAGATCGTGAATGATTAGAAAAGAAAATGTAACTACTTCATTCTTTTTAAAGATTTAAATACGATTTCCTTTTTTTATATAAATGAAAATGGCAGCAAAGAAAAAAGCAGCTAAGTCTGCAAAGAAAGGAGAGAAGTCAAAGTCCAAGAAGTGATCATGTAGATGATCATTCTTGTGATATGTTAATTGACTGTCATTCCCTCCTTCTTTTATCATCTGCTGCCTTTTGCGATCATAGTTCATAAAAGGATATTTTTCATTAATCTCTTGTATCGGTACTAGTTATTTTTGATTTATCTTTTTCTCATATATTATTATTATTCAAATATTGTTGTTCAATTGCTTGTTTTGATAAAAAGCAGTCAATAACTTGATCAAGTTGAGATATCGAGGATTATCTGTATCCACTGTCTTTTTAAATGATTTATTTTTATTATTGGCAATACCTTAAAAAGAGGAAGAAACATCAATTCTCATTATTATGTTAGATACCGGTAGGACGCTTCTTAAAACAAGAGGGTTTGAATTCCAGACAAGACATCTTTTGATAATTGCAGTTTTGGCTATTGCCTTTTCTACAGCATTTATTATGCGATCGTATCCAGCAAAATATGGATTCTATCTTAATGAATTTGATCCTTATTTTGATTATCGTGCTACTAAATTCATTGTTGAGAATGGCCTAGAACAATACTGGCAATGGCATGACACAATGTCGTGGTATCCAGAAGGACGCGATATACCTAAAACTTCCCAATCAGGCCTTCACATAGTCTCTGCTTATCTCTATATGATCTTTGGTGGCGGCAGCTCTCTGTTAGACTTTACAATTATTCTGCCTGTAATCCTTGGTTCACTGACTACAATAATTGTTTTTGCTCTTGTGCGGACATTGGGTGGCACTACGGCAGGCATGTTTGCAGCTCTCCTTTTCGCATTCACCCCTTCTATCATACAACGAGGGAATCTTGGATGGTTCAAATCAGAACCACTTGGACTATTTTTTGGATTACTTGCAACTTATCTATTTATTTCTGCAATCAAACATCGTGAAACAAAGTATGCTATTGCTAAGGCTGTAACTGGAGGTCTTATACTTGGACTTGCTAATGCATCGTGGGGAGGAGTTCAGTACTTCAGCATTCCACTATCAATATTCTTTATTTGTCTTCCTTTCTTTAGAAAAGATATACAGCTTCCAATGTATGTTGCAATTGCATTTACGATATTTACGCTAATATCCGCTGGAGCATTTCCAAGGCCTGGGATGTCTTTCGTATTAGGTTTGCCTGGTATTGCGTTGATCGGTGGTACAGCATTTTTGATTATTGCAAACTTCTTGAAAAAAATAAGTCAACCTAGAAGAGAGATCCGGAATACTTTATTTCTTTTGATTGCATTCTTTGCAATCGCAATCAGCTTTCTTTTAGCAGGAACATACTATTCTTCTTCCTTTAGATATCTTAATGCAATTAATCCGTTTCTTTCATCACAAAATCCTCTTGTTGAATCAGTAGCTGAACACTTTACACCAACAGTTGTAGATTATTTCACAGACTATTCAATACTGTTGATGTTCGCTGGGCTCGGTGCCTGGATAGCGTTCAAACGTAGGGATGATATGTCGTTATTTGCATTAATTATAGGACTTACAGGAGTCTATGTTAGTGCAACGTTCGCTAGATTAATGGTATTTTCATCGATAGGAATCATTGTATTGGCCTCGTTAGGATTATATGAGGTTACTCGGAGTATTCTAGAATATAGAGAACATTTAGCATCAAGATCAACTACAATAAAGACTGCTAAATTAAAGAAAAGGCTTGAACATGGTAGAGTACAGACGCCAATAAAAAGAATCATTAGAATTGCGTATGTTGGGATAATAATTTTTATGCTTTCAATTCCATTGTTAGATTATAGAGGAATACTTTATCCACAAAACTCTAATTGGTTAAGCTCTGCTGATGTACCGCCGTCGATAGCAAACGGTGGAACAGGCTATCGATTACAGACTGATGACTGGATAAATGCTTTGGATTGGATATCAAAGAATACTCCAAAAGACGCAGTAATTGCTTCATGGTGGGACTATGGTTATTGGATAACAACCTTGGGTAATAGAACCAGCTTAGCAGATAATGCAACTATTAACCAAACACGGATTGAAACTCTGGCAAAAATGTTTATGGAAGATGAAGAAGAAGGAATTAAAATTGCTAAGGATTTGAAAGCAGACTATATTTTAGTTTATGTAGTAGGGCAAAGATATGGTGGAGTCAATGGGACTTCATTTTATAGTTTGGGAAATGGAGGCGATGAAAGCAAGAAGCAATGGTTCCTTAGGATAGGAGGCTTCAATGAGAGCAATTATCTAGAACAGGACGGTTTTACACCAACTTCACGATTATGGAATGGAACTCTTCTAGGTAATCTGATACCATTTACACCTATCGCTTATGCCTCATTTCAGGAAGGAGTTCTCACAAATATCCAACCTCAATATCAGCCTGGCAGTATGGGACTCTATTCAAAGAACATCAAATATCCTAGCGACACAGAAGATAATAAGCCATTACGTTTGGTATATTCATCAGATAGTTTCAGAACAGACGAGCCAGGTCTTGTCTTTGGAGTTCTACTCTATGAGGTAAATGATGATTACACTCCAAAAACACTTACTACAGATTTATCGGAAGAAAATAATCCGCCGAATCCTACTTCGTTATCCCAACAAGACGATGGAAATTCTACTGCAGCAGCAGCAGCTGATTTATCCACATGAAAAGAGATCGCAGTAATTAACCCTACGCAGGGGATAATTAAGATGGAATTTTTTTCTAATGCAGCACCCAAACATGTAGAGAACTTCAAAAGACTTTCACAAGCAAGGCTTTACAATGGGACACTACTTCATAGAATTGATAAGGATTTTGTTATACAAGGTGGTGATCCAAATATAAGACAAAATGGCACTGAAAGAGAACAATGGGGTACAGGAGGTCCAGGATTTTCGTTAGCGGAAGAATTTAATATCATTCCGCATGAACGCGGAATCGTCTCACTGACACGTTCAGGTGATCCCAATAGTGTCGGTTCTCAATTCTTTATAGTTCTAAACGAGGCTCGATTTCTAGATAACCAATATACTGTGTTCGGTTGAGTTATAGAAGGTATGGATGTAGTAGATAAAGTAGAAGCGTTACCGACGGTTCAGAACAATCAACCGGCAAACTTAGCAATAATTCAATCTATTAGTATAAAGAAAAGATGGTCATCGCATAGACAACTGCTTTATTTTTTATTTATGATTAATTAAGTTTAAAATAGAATAATGGCATCATATCAAACGCTCCTTATCGTTATTTCATTATTATAATAATATACGTAAAATGAACTATCAATATGGCTATAATTCTCTCCCCAATATACTATTCTTTATATCAAATTAAAGAGATACATTTTTTGAGCAATTAAACTTGTCATTGAGAAATATCTATTTTTCAATAGATAAATTCGTGACAAACATAAAAGCCAGATAGACGGTAATCAGATACAACAAGCTCATTAGCTTTTAACCAAGAAGTAAATGAAATTTTTTTGCAACTTTAAAATATTTTTAATCAAAACAATAATTGTTATATCTGGATTGATGACAATGGTTTGCTTTTCAATTTAGCATTACAATTATAATTAATTATCACTTGAATTAAACTAGTACGGCTTTCGTAATCAAATAATTTGTGATAATAAGATGATTTTATTCTGAAAAAGACAACTTAATTATGTTTTCTTCTTGGATTCTAATAAAGCAGCATAGATAAACGGCAATAGGATAGTTGCTTCGCCATGGATAGTTGTCTGCTTAGCCCTTGTTCTTACCTTGCTCCATGAAATGGCCTCTGATATAAGGGCGCCGCTCAAGCTCCCATCCCATTCTGATGCAGTTGTAATATATACTGCATAATCCAATCCACCTCTAAATTGATTCCACCATAAAGTATGATGTTTTGAAATACCGCCTCCAATCATAAACGCCCCAGACTTTTTGGCTTCAAAAACGATATCGGACAACATTGTTTCATCTTTTAGAATATTAATCCTAAAATCTTTGTGATGTTGGCTAAAGAACCAGATCTGACTCCCGACTGCACCATCAACTATTCCGGGAATTATAACAGGAATATTGTTTTTATGCGCCCAATACAAAAATGATGATTCATCAAGCATACTCCCAATATGGTCTGTAATTTCATACGTGGAAACCTCACGTTTACTCTTATTACTATACATGTCCTTTAGGCAAGTCTGTACCTTTTCTTCAATAAGGGGTCCATAGCTATTCATCGGAACAAGTACATTGCCCAGGCGGTGAATTTTTTTCTTCAAAAGCATAGAATCATCCATTCTAAAGTCACCTGGATAATACTTATCATAAGTCCGTGCAATGTCGTGATCAAGAGCGCCGCATGTTGTAATTACGCAATCAAACATTTGATTTCGTAGCATATCACGTATAATTCCCCTAGCACCTGTAGAAATTAGAGCACCTACAAAGGAAAGAAATTTTGTACATCTTGAATCATTTTGCATTCTTTGTAGAATATTAACACCATCAGAAAGATTTCTTGATTCGAAACCGCCAGAATCTGCCATACTGTTCAATATTGTGCTAATGCTACTTGTTTCTATTGAATAATCCTTAATATGGTTGTTTAAAAAATTGCTTTTTATTTTTTTTCTTTGAATAGTCATAAAGCAGTATTATTATCACTATAGTATAAAATATATTGCTACTGAATTTACATCTTAGAAATGCCTTAATTAGCTATATGCAATTACTTATTCTAGAATCATATATAGCATCTTAGAAATAGTCTGTGTTGTTGTAGAATGTCATAAATGTCATATTACTTCACGCTATTAGTGTTAGTTCAATCTTTTAAATGCCGTATAAAGAATAAAAGATTGCTTAGTCAAGTTGAATCCCAATAAGTATAAAAATAATTCCACAGCGATTGGATATATTTCAGCACTTGTGGCTGCAATGCTTTTTGGCTCGGTATCTACAATGGGAAAAGCAGCCTTAGCTACAATTGATCCGCTCTTGCTCTCCTCTCTAGTTTATCTGATATCCGCAGCTACATTGACGCCATTAGCCCATAGAGCAAAATTTACATTTAAAAAAAAAGACTATCTAATTGTTCTTGCAACTGCAGTTTCTGGTGCTGCAATAGCTCCAAGTATGTATTTCTTTGGACTTGAACTCACTACTGCTACAGATACAGCACTTTTGGCAAACGGGGAGATTGCATTTTCTATTCTATTAGCTATGTTATTCTTCAAAGAAAGACTAAACCTTATTGGTTATCTTGCAGTCACAATGGTTTTAGTCGGAATTATTATAGTAACAACTGATATTCCATTTTCTTCATCTATTCCAGTAATAAATCTAGGAAATTTTCTTGTAATTTTAGCTACGGTATTCTGGGCAATAGACAACAATCTGAGCAAGAATATTACTTACAGAGTAGATGTGGCAAGGCTTGCGCAGTTAAAATCTCTCATTGGGGGTTCCATATTACTTCTTATAGTATTCCTAATGGGAATTTCAATAAACATAGATGCAACGCAGCTTTTATACGTCTCTATACTTGGTTCAGTTGGTTTTGCAGCTTCTCTTTATTTTTTTCTACAAAGCCTAAAAAGAATAGGAACGGTTAGGACAGTTCTAATGTTTTCTATGTCATCGGTATTTGGACTAATATTTGCAATATTGTTTCTCAAAGAAGATATCAGAATATACCAGATGGGAGCCATTGCAATCATGATATCTGGTATCTATTTAATGACAAGAGAATAGTAATCATAGTATTAGTGATTAACCTCTGTGAAAGAGGCTTTTTATTAAGAGACATTTATCAACCATCTATGAAATGGTTTGAATTTTGAAAGTATGACAGTACTGCTTCGCCAAGGTAAGAAGAAATTTGCTCATAGTATCTTTGGTTTTTCATGACTGGTTTTCTTATATTTCTATATATCAGCATAATTTTACTCTCAATTTTAAAATGTATCAAGCTTGTTATCTTGCAGCATTAATTGAAAATGATGTGTAAATAGCATCATCTTGTGGGTCTTTTAAGTATCTATTGATATAAAATACAAAATGGTAGAGTGGCCTCTGATCATTGCTTTCTGATATACAAAGAGAAATTATAATAAGTCTCAAGAATAGTTCTAGTGATAATATTTTCTTTTTGCGTAAAATACCTCCTCTGTCTGAAATAAATCTTGTATATCGCCAGGAAGAGCATCTTCTTGAATAGATGCTTTTCCAACGGCAAAATCTTTTAAGAAGTTATCGCCTACTATTCGTGCTAACTTATTTACTGGATACAAATAAAGATTATCTACCCATGAAGGATATGATGGTCGTACATATCTATATGATTCTGTAAGTTTCATCGTAAAATACCATGCCAAGCCTTCTCTAAGCTGTTGGGTGTAATCCATGTTTATTATTCCATGTAATAGCTCATGTAAATAATGACCGAATTTCGCTACATCAAACCTTATGATGATCTCCCGTAAACGATAATCAGTTATTGAAACAGATTTAGTATCATCATATAGTTGTAAAGGCGACTCATGTCTTCTGGATATAAACTGAATTTCCATTTCCCACCCGCCACGGCATATTACAATATCAAAAGATGTTCTAAAGCCAAAAAATTTATCAATAATATTATTTGCATTATCAATCAGTGCCAATACCTTTAGGATTTCTTCGTTAGTGACTACCGTAAGAAATGTTACACCATAGTGTGAGTTCGATATATGTGACATATCCCCAGTGCTAATTCTAAGACAGTATAATTGATAAACGAAACCATAAATATTATATTATTATTCTTTTTATTGTGTATAAATACCTAATGGCTATCAGAACTATCAGTTATTTGAGGGCCTAGTATTATTAATATCATACGAATAAATTGTAATATAAAATATAACATAATGTGGAATCAATCAATTTGCAGTTGGAATTAAAGCAAGATTCAATTACGGTAAGAGCAAACTTGTGGCAAGGCGTATTAGTGGATAAAACATTTGAGGGACAAGATTGCTATGTGCAAATGCTAAGTTTTATTAAACAAGCATATCCTAATGATCAATATCTTACTGCTACGATAGTTCTGAAATAGATTATTCCAGAATAAAACAAATTGTTTACTAGATGTATCTGAATGTATTTGCCAATACTCGTGCTGATGGAAATAATAATTTTGTCAGACATGTTACTCATTAATAATAGTCAGAAAGATTATAATATAATGGAGTCTGTAATTTTCTTGTTTAATAATGTCATCGGCATCTAATGAAGATACCACCAACAATGATACTAATACTACTACTCGCCAAGATAATGGGCAAACTACAGCAGAAGGACAAGGATATACAGTTGATTCAACAATCAAACATAAACAGCAACAAGGAAACGATACTGCTACAGCAACAATAGGGAGCAATGATGCGACGACGACGACGACTACAACTGCAACTGGAGCGGATCCGGCAGCAGTAGCTACAGGATCTCCACCACCACAACAACAACGACTAGAAGACGATACACGTACTGACGAAAGAGAACAGCCTGTAAACCAGGAATAATAATAAATTACTTCCTTAATTTTTTCATATCTTTTCCTTTTATTCCCAGTTGACTACAACAAAAAACTAAGAACGGATGAACGGTGGATAGAACTATATTAGAGCAAGATTCATGGTTGACTCGACAAACAGAGTACAGATATTTGAAGAGATTCCAGGTATAATTTGGAATTTAGTCCGTAGGACGCCTGATTATATACAAGTATAGATCTCGAATAAACCAAACTGATACCCACATAGTAGAGTTTCTGCTTATTTCCTGATATTTTTTATAGATGTTCATTCTCTTTGATAAAATCAATCCATATTGATACGAGTCGCTCATCACAGTCAAACTCCTCATAAACTATCTATTCTTTATCTTGACCTTCGTCTAAAATTCTTAAGACACAGACTGCTTATCATAATGCAGTACTTTTTTTATGAATAAGACTTGAACTAACACTTTTCGTGGGAATTCAGCTTAGCCACTCTTATAACTATATACAATTCCAATTACCTCAATATGCAGTCTAGTTTGTGGGATACTATTGTTATAGAAGAATAAAAAACTAGATAGTAGCCTAATTATGCTCACCTATAAAAAATCAACAACGATTTAAAACTCCTGAATAGTCAACAGAATCTTCTTTCATTAGTGTTATTCATCTATCATACTACACTGGCTTCTTTTGTTTCAAAGTCTCAGAGACAGACGATAATTCAGACGGCTGTTTTATTAGATCTGGTCTTTCCAGATTGAAAAAACATATAACATATTTTTCTCTAGTAAAGTAAATTAGCCACTTTTCTATTCTTCTAAGAATGGCTATATCGTCTATAACAACATGCATTCTTCATACTTAATACAAAGGATCGTAATTCCTGAAGCATTTTTTTCTTATCCTCTCTGTAATGCTCTATTGTATTAATAATTGCACTTGCAACTATTATAGCGTCAGCACCAGCATTTATCATAAATTTACAATGTGATGGAGTGCTGATACCAAATCCCACTGCAACAGGAATGCCAGAATCAGCAATTATTTCTTTTACCTTTGTTATATTATTAGCAGTATATTTTTCAAAAGATTCACGCATACCAGTTATTCCAATAACTGATACTACATATAAGAATCCTGAACACTTTGATAGGATAGATCTAATTCTTTGTTTTTTTGTATTAGGAGAAACCATAAAAATTGTAGCAAGATCTAGATACGATGCTTCTTTGATATACTCTTCCGATTCTTCAATAGACATGTCAGCGAGAATAAATCCATCAATTCCGCATTGCTTTGCTTTTTGCATGAATTTATTAAAGCCAACTTTTACCAGAATATTGGAATAAGTCATTGCAACAAGAGGTAGACGGGGATACTTTTTTTTAATATCATGAATAATTTCTAAACTCTTTGGAGGAGTAATTCCATTTACTAGGGCATTATAAGATGCTTCTTGGATAATAGGCCCATCTGCAATAGGGTCAGAAAAAGGAATCCCAATCTCAATTATATCTGCACCAGCATCCACCATAGTCGATATAATTTCTTTAGTAGTTCTAATATCAGGATAGCCTGCTAAAGCATAACAAATTAGTGCAGATTCATTCTTTTTAGATAATTCTTGAAATTTTTTGATCACTAGATTATTATTATGTGGCATAGTATGCATTGTATCTATTCCTGTTTTTATAATCCTTGACTTTATAATACTTCTTTATTGATTAAAGCATACTATCGATTTTTAGTTATATCTCTCTTCATTGTTGTTAGAGATGACAAAAGATGAAGCCCTGTAAAAACTCCTCTAGTTTACACACAATTAAGATTATGCGAAGGGCATTGAGATAATGTATATTATTAAACGTTCCAACTCTTATCTTTGAACCATATCTATGACTATCATCTCTTCTCGGTGTAAACTGTAAAAAACAATATTGCATATTCTTAATCATGTCAGAGAACACAAAGAAAAAAGATCTAGCACCAAGTAGAAGTGAAGATGAAAAACCTCATCTAAACGACTATTTGAGTAAAGACAAAGAAATAACATCTGATCGAAAGAATGGTCATATTTGTGACGATTGTGGTAAATCGTTCTCTACCATGGAGGAGCTCACTAGTCATTATAGGAAGGATCATCCTGAAGCACTCTAATACATATTTCCTCGTTTCGAATAACGATTGAAAATATCATTATCATGCTCAGTTTTTTATCTAAAATTTGAACGTAAGGATGTAATGTAAAAACTTCAGACTAATCTGAAGTTGATAACTGAAACAAGCAAAAGAGGAGATGGCAGAGGTGTTTTCGTGTTTCTTAAACACTTGGAGATCATATATTACTTTATAATAATAATACTATTTCAATTCTCATATATCTACACTCTTTGCTTCTTCACGTTTAGTAATAGAAGCATCAATTTCAGGCCATAGCTGCATAAGCACATCCGGGGCATTTGTTCTGATCCACTCAGCCATAGCTTTTTCTTCAGATAAGCTTTGGGCTAGAATAGATATTGCATCAGTTATACCCATTCTTTCTGCTAGCTGCATTAACATGTCATAATGTATAATTTCGGCATTTTCTATTACTGCGTCCTCTTTAGTTCCCTTTATCTCTAACTCCGCAGAAGTCATCATTCTTCCAATCATATTAGCCATTGTTTTAGTGGCCCAAGGAATTGGCAATCGTGCCTTATCTTTTGTAGGATTTTTTCCACCCACATCTGAGATCAATTGCTTTAATCTGTTCTGTTGTTCTCTTGTCTCTTCTAAATGGAGTCGAAGTCTTTGTTTTACATTTTCAATTTTTGTCTGCTTTATTCGCAATTGCAGCCTTTCTACCGCTGCATTTTCTATAGATAAAGCCTCATTTAAATAGAAAGTTATCTTATCGCTTAGAGTAATTTCTTTTCCTTTTGTTGAGGATACCTTCCTTCTTGCTCTTCTTTTTTCTGTTTGTTTACTCCTTCTTGCTTTATTCTGAACCATTATTTATCGATCTCGACTCTTTAACTTGTAATTAATTGCTTTTAAAAGTTAGCTACTCTTCTTCCCATAAAACTCGGAGATATCTTGGTAATATTAAAATAAAGTACATTGAATCATTTTCAGCATTATAAAACTACGTCTGTTCTTTTCAGCCCGCATTATGTGTTTTTACACCTATAGGACGTTTGTACTATCGCTGCTTTTATTGCCATCGTCATCTTTCTTTTACCTATTATCTTTCCCATTCTCCAAGATCTCCAAAAACTAGTATCATTACAAAATCTAATGCAATCCATGTGATGGATTCTCATTGTCTTCCATAGGAATAAACATCTAAGTGTGATATATTACATCAACTCAACATTTTTTTGAATAAACCATAGACTAATATATTAAAATAAAAAATAAATGTTGCATGACATTCGATAGCCTTGTACAATCTTTGCAACTCCTTTGGCTTAGTAGTTATCATCGTCAGATTGATCCTCACAATCTTAGTAGTGAAGTCATAGTCATAGGCATTAGAACTATTTTGGATGAAAAATTTCAAAACTTTAATAAATTATATTTTTAAACTTTTAGTAACATGCCAAGGGGAATGAAAAAAGGATTAGATACAAAGAAGTTTGATGGATGTGTCACGAAGGTAAAGAAAAAATCTGGCAAGCAGGCTAATCCTTATGCTGTATGTAATGCAACCATGAGTGGAAAAAGTAAAGGTAAGAATAAGAATTCAATTAAGAGCAAAAAGTAAAAAGTAGCCAATCAAAGGCAGCTGAGAAATTCATCGTAGTAATAATAACAGTAGCATTAGTTACTATTTGTATTATTACTTGTTTTCTTCAAATTCATTATTGCATGTGACCACATGTCAAATTTGATTTATGTGTCAGAGACCACATTAATGCTAATGCTATGTTTATACAAAAGCTTATGCTAGCACATTCTCTGTCTTTTACAACCCACGAAAATGAGACAATTTTGTTTATTGCAACGAAATTAAGATATTGTCATCTTCAAATAGCTTTCAGATGCGTATCGTCCTTGATTTCATAATGTGATTGTATCAATCCACTTTCATAATAAATAGATTTTATCAATTTTAGATCCAACTGTGTTTGAATGTTTCTAAAAAGCGGAATGCCTTTGGCAAGAACTATAGGATGAATAGATAAAATAACTTCGTCTATTAGATTGGCATTTAAAAATATGGAAATGATATCTGAACCACCTACGAGCCAAATATCTTTACCTTTCAACCTAATTAGATGTTTTACAAACTCTATTATATCAGAGATAAATTCTATATCTTGATCTTTATTCTTAGCAGTGGGATTCTTGCTGAATACATATCTCTTTTTACCCTTGAATGGATGCTCTTCAAATTCTAAAGCTTTATCGTAGGTTTTTCTACCCATAAGAACGGTATCTATTGAGTTGTAGAATTCCAAATAACCGTAATCATTATCAGTAAACAGCCAATCTATACTTCCATCTTCTCTTGAGATATAACAATTGAGGCTCGAAGCTATAAACAGCTTTATCTTTCTCATGGGTTTTGAAAGTAATGTGTGGTGAATAAAAACTATTGTTACATAATGTGAATAATGGTTAATCATGACTACTGATCGTAGAGACTACAAGTAATCTATAACGCTAGAGGAGAAAACCTTGGTAAGGTGCTATACGAATTCGATCCAATCCTGATATTTGATAAGGACATGTACACATATTAAATTAACAATGAGACGATGATAAAAAACATCTAATCTCATCTACATTATTCTGTACAGGGGAATAAATAATATATTATTGTGCTTGATTTATTTTTAGAGAGTGAGATAGAGAGAGTGAATAAATCAGCTAAGAAGAAACACTTCATAAATCTATGTTACTTCAATTTCCAAGTTATTGAAACAAGGTAGGCTTTCCTCTCAAACTTGATAATTAGATTCAACAAATATGAATTTCTGGTTTTTAATACCAAAGTAAAGACCAGCATTTATGAAGCCAGAGTTCCAATCACTATTAATCCATTTTATTTTGTAACTTAATTAATCAATAAATAAAATTCATAAGCCTATTCATGATCATGAAAAAGAAGAGGATCATCCAATTCCCTATGGAACATCAATACCCGACTCTTTTCATCTTAGACCCGCATTTAGGCCATGCATCTTGTTTGTGCTGTGTCCTGCAAGATGATGATGAATTTCCTCCTCATTCTTTCTAGAAATTGAAGGTTTGAAGGGAACTGCTTTATTTGAAAGATTCTGGAATAAGAAGGGATATATCACAGGTGTTTTTCTCATATGAAAGAGATAACTTGAGAAATGCGCGATAGACGACAAAAATGTCTCGTTATAAATAAGATAACCACAGAAAATCAAATTATGCTATGCTGAATACTCAGAAGTATTATAGCCAAGATTATTATTAATTTATATTTTATTTATAACTTTTTATATCAAATTTTGTTATATCAAAATATGAACGCATTTGATAAACACAGAAAAAACTTGACAGCGTGGTGCGAGGATTGTAATGAAGTATTCGATGTATTATGGACTGCCAATTTGCACCGTGATCAAATGGGACATAAAATAAAAGTAACAGAATTCTGGATCACAGGTAGATGATAGAATATAGCGATGATAGTTGTTTCCAAAAGTAAAATTGTTGTAAACTAGCCCTTCCTTATTCCGCTAAACGACGCATTAAGTATGATCTTTCTTGTGATTCTTATTACTTCATACATAGCATTTCTAAGATCACTAGCAACACTACCAAGCATTCTTACTAAAACGCCAGAATTATAAGGAAGGATTGTCGCTCCTCCTGAAATCCTAAAAAACTTCTGTACACTTGAATTTATCGCTTCATTTAATTCTGCCACGTATTTTGCCATTGTAAGTATGTACATGCTTCCAACAACATCGAAACTACCAAGAATTCCAAGTGTCTTCAAGTTGCGTTTCTTAGGTTCCAATATTGCGATATCTATAAACCTTAGTCTTTCTTTTTGATTCTTTGCCAAAGCTTTCATATAACAAATATCATATTCAAATGATTCTCCACTTGCAACCCTACCTGGTACTATGATTTCAGAATAGACCATGGTTGCATTATCATGAACATTCAAGTTAACTGTCTGATAAAAACGAGAGTTCCTGTAAGGAATTATTTGATCAGGAACAAATTCAAAGTAGCAACCATCGTCTACAACGACATTCACTATCTGTGTTGCAAAATTATTCTCCATTCTATAAACTCTTGTTGCGCCTTGCGTGGTTATATGGGCATATGCGTTATTCTTCAATTTTATATCCATCCTGTATCTATCTCCCTGAAGTATGCCTCCAGAAGGAGATATTATGTACATATATGCCATCGATGGTATGGACTCTTCAAGGTATAATGCTCTCTGTGTGAACAAAGGAACCTTCGAATATTGTTCTTTGACGACAGTTTTTCCTCTTTCTGGATCTCCCTCTAATCCTAATGTCAGGGCTCCTAGTTTTCCTGCTTTTCCTACTTCAAGTTGTTTTAACTCCGAGTCGTATGCTAATACTTCCGGAGGTGTATCTACCGGGATGTAAAATTCTAAGTTGTTCATTAATATATTATGACCTTGTCATTTTGCAATAGCCTTTGGAGGAGACTCAAAGAGAACATCTCTTATTATATGCTCTGTTACTTCTTTGACTCCTTGACCTGTCTTAGAGTTCACAAAGACATACGGTTTGGTTCCTCTTACAGCCTGAGCATCTCTTTCCATGATGGCAAGATCTGCGCCAACGTGAGGCGCAATATCGATCTTATTTATTACCAAGAGATCACAGCTTTCTATGCCAAGCCCTCTTTTTCTGGGATATTTATCGCCGCCAGAGACATCTATAATATAGATAAAATAATCAGCTAGTGCAGGACTAAACGTGGTTGTGATATTGTCGCCTCCACTTTCAATTATAATCAAATCGAGATCATTATGTTTAGCTTCCATCTCCTCTACTACGGATATGTTCATTGATGGATCTTCACGCACAGCAGTATGAGGACATCCACCTGTTGCTAATCCAATTACTAAATCCTCTGACATCAAGCCCTTTTGTGTTGCTAAATTTCGTCTCATTCTGTCTGCATCCTCCCGGGAGACTACATCATTTGAAATTATACCTGTCCTATAACCTCTAGATGACAGTATAGGAACGACTTGTTCAATCAGCATAGTCTTTCCTGAACCAACAGGACCACCAATTCCTATCCTAGGAATTCGTTTAGTACTCATATAAAAAATTACGACGTGATCAAGTAATAAACATTTTTGAATCCAATTTTTCATGTGAAATCTGAATAATATCTATTTCCGGAGCAAACTGCCACATGCTTATTAATGGTCTGTCAATGTTCTTTATCATGGTATCTAAAATAGTAGGTTTTAATTCATGTATAATTCTCTGACCATCAAAATGTTGTAACATCCCTAATCTTAATGCAGCTCCGACTATGCTTACGGAAAAAGTATAAAGCATCATAATAGCAGATTTTTGCTTTGGGATCTTTAGAGCGTTACTTGCAACAGCTATTACTGTAGAATATACTCCTGAAGCTTGTCCTTCTTTTATTGCCTGTTGATATCCGTTCATTAATTTATTATCAGTTATGAACGAGGTCAAGCATCTTAAAAGTTGAGTACCGGATCTAGTAGAAGCGTCTCTTATCTCTTTAACAAGTTTCATTGAATATATCATTTGATCTACCTCTAACAATTTGGACAAATCGGATTTGTCCGCATAGTCATAGGCGTTTCCTAATGCAGTACAATCTGCTGGACCAATTTGATGTTCCACATACACTTTTATCAGATCACGCAATTCATTTGCATTATGTATCTTCTTGCTATAAAATAATGTTTCAAGACCATTTGATGTAGTATACATACCGGTTGGAAAAAAAGAATCAGAAAGTTGTAGTATACTTATTTCTTCTATATTCATTTTGTCAATGCTCATGTATTTCCGTGCCCTCTTCAGGTTCAAAGACCATCTTTGTGTTATTAATTTCGAGATTACCAGCTATTGGTGCCAAAAGCTTCCTAAATAACTCCAATTCACTATCAGCTTGAATTGGAAAGTAAATTTTATTTCCCTCTAACTTTAGCGGACGATGTAGGTTTCCTATCGTATGCCCAACTCTTACTGGTATTTTGATGATATCATGATCGCGTATGTTATCTTTAATCTCAATCATCGCGACATTCTCTGGTTCCAATTCTACTATGACCATCTTCTCTTCTGTTACCATAATAACATCACCGTGTCTTAGCTGTGTACCATGTGGAAGAATCAAAGCAATATCAGTGCCCTTATTGGACGTCTTTCTCATCCTGACTCTCTGGGATTCTAATCTGCTGATTTTAAATGCTTCACAAACATTTTTCTCCGACATCTCATTATATTTGTTCTTAAGATTTGCATTCTTATTGATATTTCCGATTACCGAATAAATAGTGATCAATTCTATTCTTCTTCCTACTTATTTTTTGTCGTCGTCGTCGTATCTTGATTCACGAATCTTCTTTACTCCTTTGATCATATCCGATAACCTTTGAGTATAGTCGACGAAACCATAATGACCAAAAGATGATCTGTCAACAATTGCAAAAATAATTCCTCGATCCCCTAATCTAACCTTGGCACCATTTTCAAATTTTTCAACAATAACACAATTTGTAATCTTATGGTCTGGGTAATCAAGATTAAGATGTGACGCAGGATCGATTAAACCCGACATTGATTGAAGTCTACCTGCGAGGATGATTCCATGTCTTATTTTCGTTGGATCTATTACCATTAAATTCTCGTCAACATTAGACTCCTCAACGCAGTGACGAACCAACATTATTTTATATAATCACCTTTTTATCTCTGATACTGCCTGCTGACTCAGATCTTCTGCTGCTAGGTTTCTGTCTATTCTTAAAACAGATTTAGATATCTCTCCTGCAGCCTGAAGAGCCATTGTCTTAACCAATAAGGGATCAAGCACACCTCTTTTCCACATGTCTACCACTTCACCTGAATTAATATCAATACCAAAACCGCTAGGTGACGCTTTTGCTGCCATGACCTTTTCTAATCCATTAAAGCCTGCATTTGTTAGTATCTGGCGCATGATGCTCTCTAAAGCTGAAGTGACAACATCAAGACCAACCTGTTCGAGACCCTTCAACCTCATATTATTTACTTTTTCAATGACATGTAATTCCGCAGAGCCTCCGCCAGCAACAACGCCCTTATTAAGAGCGGCTTCGGCAGCGTTTACGCCATCTATAGCAGCCCTCCATCGCTCAAGAGATGTCTCTTTCGTCGTTCCAGAAACAATCATGGTAACCATATTTTTACTCAAACCATTCTCTATGTATATTACTCCATTATCCTCATCCTCATATATATGGCCTGCTTTGCCTATAATATCAGTTTTTTTTAGATCTTCGAGGGTTCTGACACTCTTAGCGCCAGTATATCGTGACAGATATTCAATTTCTTCTGTAGATATGCGTACGGCAAATACCTTTCTTGCCACAAGAAGATCCTCTATAACCTGATCTACTTCAGCTGATGCTATCAGGATGGTATTTGCATCAGTTGCTAGTATAGCATCGACTATTTCTTTTGATTTGATAACCCTATCATTTTCCATACTAAGTATTTCTTCATACTTGCTGTTCTCCTTAAGCCAAGATTCTTTAACAGGTTTTAAATCTAATTTGGCAATCATAATCCTTGCTTCCTTTATTTCTAAAGGCATCTCCGGATCCATTCTTTTTCTCTCTAGTACTATGCCATTGATGATCCTGTCCTCCATATTGGTTCTTCTAATAACCATAATTGCCTTATCAAAGTTATACGAGCCATTATACATAGCATTTTTTCCTACCGATCTCAGCGCTGCAATTACTAGTGAAGAGAGTTTTTCTCCGTCGAGCTTTGATGATAGAGATGTCTTGATTACCTGTTCTAATTCAATCTCATTTAGAGTAATCTTATTGGCTTCTTTTTCCAAAAGCTGACATGCATGATTGACTCCGCTCTCTATACCTTCTACAACTTTTGTTGGATGAACTCCTAGTTCCTTGATGAGTCTCTTGCCTTCCTTTATCATTTCGGCTGCCATTACTACTGCAGTTGTTGTTCCATCACCAACTAATTGCTCCTGTCTTTCTGCTATCTCTACTATCATTCTGGCAACTGGATGTATTGCGCGTAGAGAGAGCAAGATTGTTACACCATCGTTTGATACATGTCTATTCATAGCTTGATCTATTAGTAGCTTATCTAATCCCTTAGGTCCTAAGGTAGTTCTTACAGTATCAGTCACAGCCATCACTGCATTGGAGTTGGATTCTAATGCATTGAATTCAATGTTCTCGGCCATGGGCCTCCATACACCATAATTAGGGTTTGACATCAGATATTACTCTCTAATGCAGAGCAAAATAAAGATATATCAAAAAAAAGGATAATAAAAAAAGATGAAACTATTTTCCAGTCATAGTTGATGCTATGACTGTTATTATTATATTTCTCTTGTTGTTAAACTGTTATCCCATAAAGTACCTTTGTGCTGAAGAGAGTTCATTCGCAGGGTCCACAGTTGCAATTTGTCCGTCCAATTTTACTTCGTATGTCTCTGGATCTATTGATATCTCAGGTGTCTTGTCATTCCACATCATATCCTGTTTGCTAATATTTCTGCAATTCTTTACGGGCAAAATCACTTTTTCCAATTCTAATTTCTCGGGTACTCCTAGCTCAATGGCTTTCTTTGACATAAAAGTGTACGAAGTTCTCTTTACTGCCCTTCCTAATGCTCCAAACATTGGTCTGTAGTATACTGGTTCTGGTGTTGGAAGGGATGCATTTGGATCTCCCATTATTGACCACGCTATGAATCCTCCCTTAAATACCATCTTGGGCTTTGCAGGGAAGAATGACGTTGGATACATAACTATGTCTGCATACTTGCCTACTTCAAGTGATCCTAGATAGTCTGAAACCCCATGTGTTATAGCACAGTTAATCGTTGTCTTTGCAATGTATCTTTTTGCTCTGAAATTATCGTTATCGCCTGTCTCCTCTCTATATCTGCCCTTCATCTTCTTCATTTTGTCTGCAGTCTGCCATGCGCGTATTACTACTTCACCTATTCTTCCCATTGCTTGACTGTCTGATGAATACATACTAATGACGCCTTCATCATGTAAAACGTCTTCTCCTGCAATAGTTTCAGCTCTTATCCTTGACTCTGCAAACGCGACATCCTCCGCAACTGCTGGATTAAGATGATGGCAGAACATCAACATGTCAAGATGTTCATCTACTGTATTTACAGTGTATGGTCTAGTTGGATTGGTTGAGGATGGCAGAGCGAATTGTTCTCCAGCAATCTTCATAATATCTGGCGCATGACCACCACCTGCACCTTCTGTGTGATATGTATGCACGGTCCTACCGTCAATGGCGTTTATAGTATCTTCTACGTAGGCGCATTCGTTTATCGAGTCTGTATGAATGGCTAGCTGTGTATCAGTCGCGTCTACCGCTCTTAAAGAAGCGTCTAATACTGCTGCAGTTGTTCCCCAGTCTTCATGATCTTTGAGTCCGCACGCTCCTGCTTCTATCTGCTCCATTTGGGTTGCTAGAGATGGATGAGAATCATTTCCCTTTCCTAAAAATCCCCAGTTCATAGGTGTGTCTTCTATCGCTTCTAACATTCTGCTCATGTTAAAGACTCCAGGTGTACAGGTTGTTGCACACGTTCCATCTGCTGGACCAGTTCCCCCTCCTATCATATTGCAGATGCCATTACTGATGCCATCTATGTACTGTTGTGGGCATATATTGTGAACATGTGTATCAAAGTGTCCTGCAGTACAAATAGTGTGTTCACCAGCTGTAGCTTCAGTGCATGCTGAAACAATCATCTTTGAATTTACTTTATCCATGATAAGGGGATTGCCTGATTTTCCAACTCCAGCTATTTTGCCATCCTTTATTCCAATATCGCCTTTAACTATTCCTAGCACCGGATCTAGAATAACCGCATTTGTAATTACATAATCAAGAGCACCATCTGCATTTGTGACACCGGAAGCTTGCGCCAACCCATCTCTTATTGTCTTTCCTCCACCAAACACAACTTCGTCTCCTGGTGTTATAAGATCTTTTTCTACTTCTATCATTAATTCTGAATCTCCAAGTCTGATTTTGTCTCCAGAAGACGGACCATATAGATCTGTATACTGTTTACGAGTTAATTTTAGAACCATTTCTCTTTTCTCTCTCCTATGCTCCTTTAAATCCCGATTGTCTTGCCTTCTGAAGTGATGCGTTCTTGATGATTGAAGATTTAAGACCACCCATGGTTAAACTATTGAATCCATATACAATGCGCTTACCTCCTAATTCACATAATTCTACCTCTTTTGAATCCCCCGGTTCAAACCTTACTGAAGTCCCTGCAGGAATATTCAATCGGAATCCATAAGCTTTTTCACGTGGAAAATCAAGTGCTTTATTTACTTCAAAGAAGTGTGTATGAGAACCAATCTGACAAGGTCTATCACCAGTATTGTTTACAGTAATAGTGATAGTTTTTTTATTTCCATTACAAGTAATAGGATTTGCTGACAGAATGTATTCGCCTGGAGTCATTGTTCTACGAACCTCCCGCTCTGGAATTTTTTTTTAATTCGGGACTTTGATTTTTTAATTACCATTTTTTTATCACCTATTGAACAGGGTCGTGCACCGTTACCAATTTGGTGCCATCAGGAAATGTGACTTCTACTTGAACTGTATGTATCATTTCTGGTATTCCCTCCATAACGTCGCCTCTCTTCAATACTGTTCTTGCCGAATTCATGAGATCGGCTACCCTCTTTCCTTCTCTAGCTCCTTCTACGACATAATTTGCTATATAAGCAACGGTCTCGGGGTAATTCAATTTTATACCTTTTTTCTTTCTTCCTTCTGCTATTTGTGCAGCAGTCCAAATCATCATTTTATCAATTTCTCTTGGTGCTAACATCAATTCTATAATCTACCTCAAAATATAGTAAAACTTGAATTATTTTAAAGTTCAAAAAATTAACTTATATATAAAATGACTTATGCTTCTCAGAATTGTTCGATACTAATATTCTTATAGATATGCTATTTAGTCGATGTCGACTAGAATTTTATTCTAACTTTGTCACATTGACTGGGAGCACAACGCTTAGCCAAAAATGTATATGTTCAAATTTTCCATTTTTATTTACAGGTAATGTAAAATCATATGTCTTGTCTACTGTCTTGATTGTGAGAAAGTTTTTCATTATCATAGTACCGACCATATTAGTTACCGTTGTTTCTATTCCCTTTCTAATAATAAATTGCTGTATATCTGAATACGGTATATAGTAATTGGATCGGTCCCTTTTTATTATATCTTCTGGCGGATCATTATATTGTTTCTTCACATAGGAGCGCTTAATTTTTTTTGATAATATCATATAAGGAATTGGTGCTAATCCTGCAACATAGCCCAAGTCTACAAACTTGTTGAGAAATCTCTTTTTGCTAAGTATTATTCTAGTAGTTGTGAAGTCAAGAGAAAAATTCTTGCTCCATCCTCCTTTTTCTTCAGAGCTTAATCTTAAAATAATTTCTTCAAAATTGTTCTTTTTACACCATAAAATAAAGTCTCGAATTTTTTCTGAATCCGACTTGGCAGATAATGCCTCTTCATCTGCAAATTTTAAAAATTGCTCAAATTCAAATTGATTCATTAACTTATGTAAACACTACTCTAAATAAATCGTATGTAAGGGTATATTCTATCATTTATTTAATAAAAGAAGAGGAGAGATTTTTCTCCTCCTTTTATTCTATCTAGGGTGGCCTTGACCATCCAATTCCTGCCGGGATATTTTCGAAACCGGATATTCCTAGTAAGAACACCCATGCGGTAAATACAAAAGGTCCTGTCAGAGCAGGTAGACCCCACATACCAAAAAATCTTTGTAGAGCTGGCATTACAATTACGCTACATGCTACTGTAGCAAACACAGCTATCAGAAATGATTGGGGGGTAAGGGGAATAAAACTGGTAAGAGCTATCATGACAAGTACCTGATTAAATCCATGTAATCCCAATCTTATTTCTTCCGTTGGTAGTTTTGTAAGGATTGCAAGGGCTACTCCTATACCTGAACCTATGAGTGCCATCAGGCCAGCCAAATACAGTGGTGAGAATTCGTTCCATTGCGCTGTGTAAGCGTTTGTAAACCATGGTCTATCCTGGCCTGTAAGAATTGGTGCAAGTTCAAATGCAAGTGTAAGACCAACGACCCAGAAGATTCCTGTCTTCCAATTCCCAACAAATGTGACTTGTGACACTCCCTTTAATGTAGCTATCATGAATTCCTTTGCAGTCCATTTGAAATTTTTATCTTGAGTTTGAACTGGATTGCTGCTTCCCCTAATCAATTGTTCCTCTGGTGGAGACGGAGGTGGTGCTGGCCATATATCGTGTCCAAATCTCTTACTAGCATACATCAATGCCCACGTAGTGAAAATAAAGGAAGATGTAAAGCCTGGAATCGCCCAGGAATTAGTAATCCCGTCTAAGATAAACAAATCTCCCATAAGATGGGCCAGTGCCATCCATGTCACTGCAGTTGCTGCCGCCCCGAAAACTGATAAGAAGAATGTAGCTTTATTTGGTTTTACAAAAGGACCAGACCAAAGTGCCATGCCAGTCAAAATGGAGTTGTAGCCAAATAATCCAAAAGCTACAAGTCCGTATGGCGCACCTAAAAGAATTGCCATTCCAGCGCCTATTAATCCTGATAAGACCATCATTGCACCAGCCTTTCTTGATGCCAGAAATACTCCTGCTAGTATGAGTATTCCGGTTATTGGAGAGCTAAATAAGGGGACTTCGGCAATTCCATTGAACAGAGTAAAGAAAAAGTCGACTATTGGGTCTCCGGTAGCATAATTTGCGACTGCCATGAAATTTTGTTCTGACGAAGTATTCTTTAATGATTTGTAAAATATATTTATTTATTAACAGTTTGTATGTCTTGTTTGAACTGCTCATCAAATTATCAGACAAAAAGAAGAAGACTTGCTAATAAGTTGGCATATATTTTAATACCATTCTTTTCCTTTCACAGCGGAATAATTTTTCATTGTATTAGATGATTGTAAGAAAGTTAGTCTATTGTTATAATATTAATTCTTTCTAAGCATTTATCATTACTCCCTATGTAGTGTATTGCTTTTTAGTATGAATACGAAGTAAAATATGGTATTAATAAAACTCCTACTTGTATGTCTTCTTTTGTTTATTCAATCATTTTCTAATATGCTGTTAGTGAGCAAACTTGTTCCTGCGTTGTTGGCTGACTTGTTATTGCTATTATTATTATTGTTGTTGTTGTTGTTGACTTGACACATAATCTTACATTCAAAATTAATTTAGTCGATGTCGACTAATCAACTCTTAGCATCACAAGATCTTTTATCGTTCTTTTTTTTGCAATGTTGCATTCGCTATATCGTACGGGCTAATATCTTTTGAATTGCAACATCATATACTATATGAGTATTAAACTATCCGTTATCATTAAAAAATTAATACTATGGAAACAATAACAGTTTAGAGTTTGGTTTTAGAAATATTTTATGCATTATTAGATTCTATATTCCTTGTCTTTCAAACTCTGGAGGAGAATATCAATACTTCAGCACCTATGGGTATCCTGCTTCTTGGAGTTATTACTGGATTACGTCATGCTATAGAGGCAGACCATATAGCGGCTGTTTCTATGCTAATTGCCTCGGATGAGAAAAAGAAACTCAGGCGAGCTCCAATTTTAGGAGCATTATGGGGATTAGGACATACCGCATCGCTGTTTGCTGCAGGACTGATTGTATTAATTCTCGCAATCAATATCCCGGAAAAAGTAAGCAATACTCTTGAATTTGGCGTTGGAGTTATGCTAGTATATCTTGCGATAACAACATTAACAGGATTCAATATAGGAAAATTCGTAAAAGGCTTGCTGCATCATGATAAAATACATAGCCATCCTCATTCGCATAAAAAATATGATATCATTCATACTCATGAGCATAACCACTATCATTATGAGAAAGAACATCAGCATGGACATAAGGCATTGCTCGTAGGGATGATACACGGCTTGGCAGGAAGTGGAGCATTAATGTTAATAGTTCTATCAACAATCGACTCAATTCCTTTTGGTCTTGCATACATTACAATTTTCGGTGCGGGTTCAATTTTGGGTATGATGGCACTTAGCACAATCGTTGGTTTGCCGTTTGCAAAGGCCAAGAGATCTGCTAAACTCAATTTTGTATTAAAATATGGAGCAGGAGTTACAACCCTAATGATAGGGGGTTGGCTTATGTATGAATTGGGAGTAGTAGAACAAATTTTTCTATGATGAGAATAGGTAGAACGGAATCTAAGGATTTAAAATCGACATCTTAGGGATTTCTCCGTGATTAATGAATTTAGTAGGCTATTCTAAAGAATATACTCTACTGACGATTGAGAAGAATATTATTATAATAAATCACAAAATAAATTCATTGAATTTGTTTTCAGACCGTTATGGATCATTATGTCAATAATAGGAAGAAGAATTTTTTCCTTTCCTTTCCTTTCCTTTAACAAAAATTACTTATATTATCCTTTATGTTAAAAGATAGTGATAATAAATGACATCTGGCAAATATTTTAACAGAGGTGTAAAGGCATTAGATTCCCCTCACATAGGCCATGTTATAAGAGAAACTGATGACAAAATTGTAGTATTTGGAGGTGGAGACGACAGATACGATATACCAAAGTCAGATATTCAGCAGGTTGGTGGAAATGTTCTCATTGGTCTTCCTCTGTATGAGATAGTAAAGAAGTACAAGATAAGTCGTCAAGAACCTTTGCCAACAGGCAAGTCAACACAAGATCCATGGACTCAGCCAGAGAATATAGATCTCGCTACATATGAGAAAAAATATCCCAAGTCACTATTTAACAAGGGAGTTAGAACAAAGGACGAAGAACACGTAGGACACATAATGAAGGAGACTGATGATAAAATAGTTGTTTTTGGTCACTATGACTATAGATTTGATTTTCCAAAAGCTAAGATAATAGCAGCAGGAAGAAATGTAATTCTCGATATGAATTATCCTGAGATATTCAATTATAGGGTAGATAGAGATGCACCATTGCCTACAGGAGAACCTATTGATGCGTTATCAGCCGAGGAGCAAAAAACATAAAAATAAGTATCTTAAGAACCGTAAAATGCCTTATTACATCTAAATAAAGTGCAATTATTAAGCCACTAGAAAGCAGATAAGTGGAGGAATATATTGAGATTAGGCATCTCACTATAAAGTGTTGTTTCGAAATTAGCATAGCGGTGACGAGAGTATTTGTTATATGCAATTAATAGAATATTTTCAACAGATTTACCAATAGGGAAATCGATAATCTATATAGAGCGCATTTCTTTTTGGATATGTTGTCAATTAGCGAAGACAACTAGTAAATGAGATTTGTCTGCAGCATATTATAAAGAAAACATCTTATGAGAACAGAATCAGGCAACTCATGAATACAAGGAAATGAATTCTTCTTGTGAGATATCAAGGCTTTACATTGTTCTTCGTCGCTGGTACGCTACTGTTATAATGATTATTACTCTAATAACATATCTAAGATATCCACCTGTGTTCATGCAGAAACTACTGATACCAATGATCTTTACCCTGCCAACCTCCGCATAAACTATTAAGAGTTTTCCTGAGACAAGCATACTTCGTCTTAGACTTTACCAATGTCAATATTGTTACAAGACGTCCTAGTAATGGATTTGTATCAAGTATATTTATGATCGCTAATGATGATGATTGTTATCGAAAGAGCAAGATAATAGAATTATTTTTTTAAAATTATAATATTGATACTAATTACAATAGCACCTATCTGTATATTAAAAAGATAAACAAAATGTAAAAAATATATGATGTAAAAGTCAGCAACAGTTTAGCTTATAATAACTTATGAATAGGTAATAATATAACAAAAAATAGAAAATAAATATCTATAACCTAAATTTGCTATGGGTGTACTCATGGTCGACGATGTCGACGAATTGATACTGTCTACACTAAGTAAGGACTCTAAACAACATACAAAAGAGATCTCGGATTTCCTACAAGATCATGGATGCAGTATAAGTGAGAAAGAAATAGAGTCCAGAATTACCAAACTAGAAGAAAACGGAGTAATAACAGGATACACCATATCTATCGATACAAAGAAGATTAATCGTCGTGTAATACGTGTTGCGCTTGTAACGTTCAAAACATCTCAACATCTCAGAAGTAGAATAGAATGCTTAAAAAAATATCTTGCTGATGCGCCTTTCGTAATTTTCTCTGGGAGAACCAGAGGCGGATATGATTGGATAAGTATCCAAGCTTTTATAACAGAAGAAACTGCTGATGAAGAAAGTGATATATATAGAAATCTTTTTGGAGATATTATCCAATCATATGCTGTTTATGACTTTGTTTCAATAAAAGAGCCATCTTTTCATTCTCTTATGCATAGTGACAAAGAATATAAGAAATTCCTTAATGAATGGATTCCGACATTCTAGGACGTTAGGTAAACAGTATATAGTTTTTTATCATTAGTTCTTAAATGATTTACGACTTGAATTTTTGAAACGTATAGTATCATCAATCATGGCATGCACCTTTAATCTTAATCCCATCAAAAAATTGGTTATTTCGGTTCTTTGTTCAGGTTCAATGGTGCTATGAGCTTCTTCAATTATATTGTCTATTCTAGCAAGAGTGATCTTAAGGGCTAAAGATGTCTTTTTAGTAATACTAAGTGATTTATACAGTGCCTTCTCGTGGATAGAATCACATTCAGATCCATTAACTTCCTTTAGAAACGACTTTACCTCTCTTATCTGTCTGACAGTCAAATTATTATTTACTACATGGTTCATTATCTCTGTTCGAGAATCAAAAGGTAAATTGGTAAGTTCTAATGCTTGACTAACATTCAACGTGTTGTTAAATATTTGTTCCTTGATATCATCAGGCAGCTTCAAGAGCTGAATTCGATGTGATACATATACCTCACTCATACCTATCTTCTTAGCCAACTCGCTTACACCTCCCCATCCAAAGTCTATGACATATCTTCTAAATGCCTCTGCTTCTTCAATCGGTTCCATAGTTTTGCGTTGGATGTTTTCGGTAAGTTGTATTTCATACGCTTGTTTGTCAGACATTTCTCGAATTTTACAAGGAATATGGCGCCATCTAAGCGATTTGCAAGCATGAAATCGCCTGTGCCCAGCCACGATTTCAAAACCATGAGTAATTGGTCGTATTAAGATAGGTTGAAGTAAACCATGTTCTTTGATACTACTGACTAATGCATCGTCATCATTTGAGGATAATTTGTGGAATTTTTCTCGGACAGCAAACTGGGATATACGTATCATCTTCATTTCTATAGGCTCAACTATACTTGTATCTACAAATTCCATGAATAGGGGATGATTATTGAGTACTTATGCGTTATTATGGTTTATTTAATTTTTCATTGTTTTATAATAAAATTATATTTATTATATAATAAAGTAGCAGAGATCAAAATAATAACTAAATATTTCCTATCATATTCTTTAATAACACGTACCATACTGCGCATTTCTTTAATAAATAAAACCAATTATTTTTCAAATACAATCAAAATCTTAATTTAATGTTTGTCAAATCGTGTGATCTGCTTAGGATTGTACGCTCGTTACCTTTTAAACCAATGAAGGCTCCCTTTTTCATTTATATTTATAACATTTAGCGAAAAACCTGATATTTATTCTATATTATATTCATATCTTTCAGTCATATGTTTCATTTTATCTCAATATTGATTATTTTCCATTGTATTCTAAATCAACATTTAATGAATTTTGTAAATCCATGGAAGAGATATTTATTATTTATGTCTCGTCAACCATTTATATTTAATTATTCATCTTTAATCAGTTTTGAAAAATTTCTATAGACAATTTTACATTTATCGAATAGTTTTTGCTCATGTGTCTTATCAGATATAATGTCAAATGGCTGAATATTTTCGTCTTTCATTTCATTTTTATATTCTTTTATCCATCTTTCTATCATTTCACGATTTACTTCAAGATGAAATTGAATACCGACAGCACTACCAATTCTAAATGCTTGAGGATATAGTGTTGAGGTTGCCATGATAGCTGCGCCTCTGGGAAGATCGTAGGTATCTCCATGCCATTGAAATACTCGTATGGTTTTACTTCCCGTACCGTTAAACAAATCCTTTTCTCCAATATCAGTTATATTAACGTCATACCAGCCAATTTCCTTTCTCACACCTTTATACACTCTTCCTCCTACTGCCTGAGCTATAAGTTGTGATCCTAGACAAATACCTAAAAGAGGGACATTTCTTTTTATTGCATCTCTGATCAGAATTTCTTCCTCTTTCAAATAATTCATTTGCTCATAAACTGACATTGGTCCTCCAAGAATGACAATTGCGTTATAACTTTCTGAATTGGCAGGGATCGTATCTGTCTGTGCGTCAATATTTTTAATTTTATAACCATCTGATTGAAATAATTCTTTTAATGTCCCTAAAGTCTCACATTGAATATTTTGGATTGTGAGAATGTTCTTCATTGTCGTATATGTGTTAAATATAGGAGCAATAATATTTTATATATTTGTATTTCATTTCAATTAAGATCATGATAATTTATTGATATTAGATTCACGGAGGCTTATTTGTATAGATGTTCTATAATACATGCTTCGGATATCAAACAACAACATATCATAGAATTTTTAAATGGAAGTAAAAAATTATTATCGAACAGTGGATAAAAAACACACTTTTACTGGAAAGAAAATAGAGCCTCCGAATATCTATTCAGGAATGACAGTGTCACAATTGATTGATTTTTTTGCTTCCACAGGATATAATGCTCGCCGACTTGCTGAAGCAGCAGAAATTATTAAGGATATGATCGACACAAATTCTACTATATGTTTGACCTTATCCGGTGCAATGACTCCAATAGGATTAGGTAAATCAATAGGCACTATGATTGAAAACGGTTTTATTGACTGGATTGTCGCAACTGGGGCAAATGTTTATCATGATATGCATTTTGCATATGGTTTGCCTGTGCGTCAAGGTCACTTTGAAGTAGATGATGATATCTTGTATTCAAAGCAAATTGTAAGAATATATGATGTATACATAAAGGAGATAGAAACACTGCAGACTCAGGATTATATCGTTCAAAATGAAATTAAGAAAAAGTCAAATGAAATACCGAAAGTTGCATCAACTGCTGATATAGCCTACGCATTAGGAAAGGCTACTAAAGAGAATTCAACGTATCCTGAAAAATCATTTCTTGTTTCTGCATATCAACAGAATGTCCCAATATATATGCCTGCTATCAGTGATTCTTCAATTGGTCTTAATATGCTCCCATTATTATTCGAGGGAAAAGAAATACATCCAAATGTAATTTTAGATGTCGCAGAGTCAGCTGCGATTCTTTGGAAGAGCAAGAGATCTGGTGGCATCGAATTAGGCGGTGGCGTTCCAAAGAACTTTTTCCAGCAAACTGGACCAGCATTATATCAAATATTGAAGATAAAAGAAGGTGGACACGATTATCTCATTCAGCTTACGGATGCAAGACCTGACACCGGTGGTCTATCTGGTGCGACTTTGCAAGAAGGAAAGAGCTGGGGTAAGATCAAGACATCACACAGAGGAAATGTAATAGTTTATGGAGATGCTTCTGTCTATTTTCCACTCTTGTGCTCTTATGTACTTTCGGAATGCAAACCAAGAAAACACAAGGAGCTTTATAAAAAGAAAAATTTATGGGTGACGCAGATGAAACAACTCTACATGAATAATAAAAAAAATCGAAGTGACTGACTGACTGAGAATATCTGAAGTATTGTTAAGGACACGGAATAGCTTTAAAATGCATATTCCGTCTCCTTTGGATAATGAAAGGTGCGAATTGTATGACACATTGATATTAGGTAGGAATAATGGCCATTGTCATATGGAAAATTTGCAAGAATGTCTCAGAGAGAGAGAGTATCTATATTCTATTTATATGAACTAAATGTTATTTAGATAATGAGACTAAAGTTTAGAAAGATTGTTGAAACCTGTATATACTCATATGAATTAGAAAAAATGAAGAACTTTTATGTGAACGCTATAGGACTCCAATTGATCTCTGAAGAAAAGGGGAGACACGTATTCTTGAAGGTAGGAAAAAGTATGCTATTGATCTTTCAATCCAAAAAATACAATGGTCGAAAGCAATAGTATATTTCCAATTCATGGTGCAATAACTCCGCCTGCAATAATTCATTTTGCATTAGAAATAGAGAAGGAAGATTATGAGAATTCGAAAACCGTATTGAACCAAAACAAAATTGAAATTGAAAAGGAAATAACGTGGAAAGAAGGAACAAAATCTATCTATTTCAGAGATCCTACCGGCAATCTAGTTGAGTTTATTACTCGGCATACTTGGCCAGTAGAAGATTGATTTTGATGTGTGCATTGTTACGTTCACTTTTAAAAGTAAAAATTAGGATCTAATTCTTGTGTATTGTATTAATATCATTGAAAAGAGAATTTAATCGAACTCTCTTCAATATACTTATTTCTTGCTGTAATAATGCGATTGTAATAGTTTAGGCTGTCTTCATGATATCGGAATAACTTAATACATATATATACACATACATATAGATATAAATATATCTATATATATCCTACAATAATAATACGTGAACTGAAAGAAGTATTTTCAGCTGCTCAACTTCTCTCTGAATTAATAAATCTAGGAGGTAATTACAAATGGTTATTCTGCGATAAATCCGATTCAAGGAACTATTCAAGAAGAAGACAAAGTAATCGCATTAGAGAAAACTATACCATTCCATAACTTCTATACCGAGTTGAATTAATAACGAATGAGAGTTTAAAATTATTGCTTTTTCTTTTATAATATTCTAATTAAACATTTATATGATTATAGTCTTCTATTTTTTCTTCTATACTATTGCTATAAATGAGTGTAAAGATTCAGAAAATTTTTTCTTAACGTTAATAAACGATGACAAAGAAATATTCTTCCCTGTTCTGTCAACTGGATATGAAGAGGGAAAGCCCTAAGAATATCCTTACTGTATTTCACAACCTCGTAGGATAGGTGAGAGAGAGAGGATCCCACCTATCTTATGAATACTATGATATGAAAGAGGTATCTGTTCCAGCAACCTATAGAGGCAAAAATATATCATTCTGTCATAAACATTAACGGATCTAAACATAAGATGATAGATATTAAAGATAAGATAATGGATGCCAAGGAAAATGTATCTTATTCTTATGCGAATCAAGGATGTTGAAGAAAATGTGATCCATTCACAGAGTATAGGGAAAAAGAAGCAATGACACCAGCCAAACGAGAGAGGATGAATCTCAGCTGCTGTAAAAAATGGATGACAGAAAAGATTGATGAACTTGGACAAGAAATGCAAGTTTTAAAGAAGCAAAAGAAATAGCACCTGGATAGACTAAAGGTGCTGCTGATGTTATTCGAACGAATGAATAATAAGTAAGAATAACACAATAAAATAGAAGGAATATTATTTGATAACGATCGGCTATACTAATAACAATAAAAGTTTAGAGGAAGATATGAAAGCAACTACTATTACTGAAAATACGAAAGACGGATTAACATCAATAATCAAACCAGAAACCACTGGTAGCGGTATGAAGATTGCCCCAAATCACAGCAGCAACATAGATTCTAATTCTTCATCAATAAATCGAGAGAAAGCAGAGAAAAAAGAATCTCTTAACCACTGATATGACAATGCCTAAGGGCTGGAAGACCCCAGCTGAAGACAAAGCAAGAAGAGAAGCTGAAGACAAAGCAAGAAGAGAAGCTGAAGACAAAGCAAGAAGAGAAGCTGAAGACAAAGCAAGAAGAGAAGCTGAAGACAAAGCAAGAAGAGAAGCTGAAGACAAAGCAAGAAGAGAAGCTGAAGACAAAGCAAGAAGAGAAGCTGAAGACAAAGCAAGAAGAGAAGCTGAAGACAAAGCAAGAAGAGAAGCTGAAGACAAAGCAAGAAGAGAAGCTGAAGACAAAGCAAGAAGAGAAGCTGAAGACAAAGCAAGAAGAGAAGCTGAAGACAAAGCAAGAAGAGAAGCTGAAGACAAAGCAAGAAGAGAAGCTGAAGACAAAGCAAGAAGAGAAGCTGAAGCAATAGAACATACCACCAAAGAGTCAATAGAAGAAGAAGGCAAACAACAAATTATCAGGCAAGAGAATCTTGTAACATCAAGAGAAAATGTTGATTATCTGAGAAATGACCGTGACCCCTTTTCGGCTAATATGACTTTGTGGCAATATTCTGCGATATCTTGGATTGATATGTACAAAGAATATGCTATAAATGCTGCCAAATTGTCAGAATTCTGGTTCAATCTTTTTTGGAGTCCATGGACAAAAGAGCAAACAAGAGACAAGGTAAAGGTAGAGTAGTAGCAACAAACATATTTTTAATATAATACTAATCGAACTAGAGCAGCAGACTAAGATCTATCAGAAAGAGAATAGATAAGGCAAGAAGTCAAATTCCACTTTATATTCAAGCATAGATTCCCCTGTATCATTCAGAAGTCTATCTTGACCTTACATTTTTCTATCGCAGTTTTCAGACCTTTTTTCTCTCTTCTAATTGATCTATATCTTGATCACTTTTAATGTGCTTCTTTGAAAGCCGCTACTTTATCACAGAAGTCTTTATTGCTTATACCTCAGTGAGGCTTTTTTGTTTTGTAGTTAATAAGTAGTAGTATTCTGTACTAAATTTTAGATTGGCAACATCGATATCACTAATAATAGCTGAGGCGTCAATAGAAACTGTACCAAAACAAATTGCTAGTCATCCTGCAGTTAAAAACCATGCACAAAAACTTGGCAAAAATCCTAGAGAAATTCTACTTGACAGAAGTTATCATCATGCTGCAATGCTGAGAGCTGAATTAGAATCATATTGGAAGCGTGGCAGACCGGATATAATCCATTTTGCCCTGATGGAGGCATTGTCAACTCCGTTGTTCCTTAAGAGTATGTTGAAGGTATATATTCACACAGTGAATGATAAAGTAATACTTATTGGCGATAATTTACGAATACCAAAATCTTACTTCCGTTTTGAAGGTATTATGATGAATTTATTCAAAGACAAGGTGATTAAAAGTGCTGATGACAATAACATACTCTTAGAATTACATGACAATATTACGTTTGAACAATTCATTAAAAATGGAGTAAGACCTGACAAACTGATAGGGCTCTCTAGCAATGGAGTTCAAAGCACTGCAGAAGAAATAGTATCTAGAAATATTGTTAAAAACGATCACAATTTTGCATTTGTGGTAGGCGGCTTTCCAAAAGGTCATTTTTCAGACAATACAAGCAAGATGTTCAGTTGTTCATACTCTATTGGAGAATTCAAATTGGAGGCACACACAGTTATCGCAAGAATACTATATGAATGCGAGAAAGTTCTTGTTTTACATAATTAATAAATTACTTCTAAGTATTTATTAATTGACTATTTAATATGATACTATCTGGCTTAATACGACTATGCTAGTTAGAATGGATGATCAATCGATAAAGAAATATACTTCTATACTATATGGTAATTGTAGTCATTTTTATTATCATAGATTAATGTTTATGAGAGTTGCTGATTGAAGCATTAAAATTATACAAAAACAAACTGAATTTAGTATGGATAACTACATGGTCATAAACTTAAATTCCAGTCGCTAGCAGACTCTGTATTGACCATTATTATTTAGTAACTGGATACATCCATTACCATTAGCAGCACAAGAGTGAATAAATGTACTTTTATATCTCTTTGTTTTAGAAAAAATTTGAAGACCAACTGTCGTCAATAGAAGCACGATTTTCTGATTTCAAGGCGGACATAAATCCACGATCATGGATATCACAATATCGCCGAACTTCAATTGGTTATATCACGAAAATGCTTTTGTTCTACCATGGAATTGGCTTTATACTTATGCTAATCGGAACATCTGTCATTGAAAAGGTATTTTTAGATTATGAAGAACCGTCGCGTCCCCTGTACCTCCATTTAGTGTTAGCCGCTGGACCTATTGAGGAAACTATTTTTTTTGGAATTCCCTTTTATGTCTTTGGCAACAATTTTGTGGTTTTGGCAGGCGGCATTATATGGGCAATGATACATATTCTGAATACTGATACCTTTGAAATAAGTGCCCTTGCATTTGCAAACTGGTTGTTTGTTATACCTTCTCTTTTTTTCAGTCTCAGAACTTGGATTAGTGGAAAAGGTTGGTTTGCGATACTTACCCATTCTATCTGGAACGGAATTTTTTTTGCTCTAAGTTGTGTCTCTGGACAAACTTTTTGTATGATTACGTCGCCTGAGGGCGATGCTCATGGAATTATAAATAGTATGATACTATCTGGAGGATTGCTAAGTTTAACATATTTACTGTATAGAAGAAAACAGAATAAAGAACTATGATACCTTACTCTTTTTCATATTTTCAATTTTTTATTTTGAATTTAAAAGAGCATCAATAAAAAATAATTATTTTTTAGAGTGTAACATTTTTCAACGATGCAATGATAATTAAATTGGAATTGAATTGAATTTCAAATATATCGTACAGAAAACACTAAATTTGGATTTAATAATTATGCTGTTCCTAGTAATCTATTCACTCTTTCTTCCATAACTTTTGGTTTTGCTGTCTATTTCTTTGGTCGTTCATTGTAGTTACTCTTGTAGTCTTGGATTTGGATTTTGATCAAGATCTTTCATGGTGGATTATCATTTTCATTTTCATTTTTTCTCTCTCACAGTAGTAGTGCATGACCTATGTTCGAATCAATCGTTATAATGGTAGCTTATTTTTATTGATTATTTAATAAAAAGTAACGTTTATGCATTTTAAACAATTTGATTATATTAATATAGAAAAGTGATGGTAAAGGAAATGACTATTATTTGTAATATATCAGTAATCTTATTACGAAAAGAGGACAGAGAAATAAAAATGCTAGACAGATTTTCGCAACTAGGTGGGAAATTACTTCAATGATATCTTACTATGTAATATTGAAAGAATGTGGTCATAGATTATATAATATAAAAAACGATAACATGGATGACAAAGTTGTGCATTCTTGGTATTGTGATCAATGCCAACAAGTTAGAACAATAAGGACATTAGGCTTTATTCTAGACGATAATATTTTACAATAGTCATCTTATATCCTATCACCTAAATTAAATAGACTGGATTTTTAGAGAACGATATTTTATTGAAAATAAAAACAAATGAAAGTTTGGTTGTGCACGGTTAAAGCAATGGTTCTTATAATTTTGTATAGATCAGAATCTTTCAGTTTTCTGCCTTTATGATTAATATTGAATTTCCAAATGATGTTGCAAGAATCGCAGAGGCTGGTTATTATCATCATCACACTGACAATCATCTATTAGAAAGACTATTGAATTTCTTAGATTGTTTGATCTTAATGCACTACTGAACCATAGGTTGCGATTGCAAAGTAGATAGAAAATCAACATTGAATTACTTTTATAGGAAGATAATAATAATTACTCACGAAAAGACATAATAATATTAATATAACATACAAGTGATGTTCGAATTAAGAAATAAAAAATATAGATAATGTATAAACTAATTATTTCCTAGACGAAGATATGTCATAATGGCTATCAGATTATATTATTCAAAGCGAAGACTCCTGTTAATGTATTTCTTATGTCAGATCTTGCTAGCTAGAATCTCTTACTAACAATAGCCCGGATTTCTGCAACAGCTCGGCTGAGATATCTATACCTATACATGCATTCATATAACACCCAAACAACACCTGCAAAAGTAGAAGAGAAAAGGAAACGGGAGAGATAACAAAAGGTATGCATTGTAGTCTTTGAATATTCAGATATTAAATAAACTTCAATATCAAAATAACCGTCCATATTCAGTATAAATGAGACTATTAGTATTAATGCCCTGAATTCAAATACCGTGAATTGGTAACAGTTAGAAATAAGACAAAGTACAAAACTGAGAATTATGCTTTGTTGTATAATTGACGATACGTATATAGATTATTATTGTAAATCGCAATGCATGAAAAATTGGTCTGCTTATAAATACTTACTTGCAAGACGTCGTCATCCACCTTTTACATCTAATCTTTTGAATATATTAAATAAGAAAGTACCAATAGTATCGACTCGCAATCACTTTAACCTTGAGACTGGCCAACTGAGTTCATTGAAGAATATAGAAGATTATGACTCTTTTTATGTTCCTGGATTAAATGGAAATCCTTGTTCTGACAATAATGAATTAGCAGTATATATTCATGGAGTATGGACAGGACAGATTGCAGTTAAAGAACAGATAGATAGAACCAACTTATCATTGAATGCAAATGGATATAATATTCCAGTAGTAGGTTTTAGCTGGGATTCAAATACTGCAACAAATCCGTCAGGCTGGGCTATTGCTAAATTTATAGCAAGTCAGAATGGACCAAAGCTTGCAAAATTCCTGTCTGACTTTAAAGCTAATTGTCCAAATCACAATATTAGAATAATTGCTCATTCTTTAGGGGCAAAAGTAGTTGAAAGTGCCTTGATAAACTTAGATAATAATAATAACCAAACATGGAAAAACAATTCAGCATATAATATCACTTCTATACATCTTATAGGAGCAGCAATTAGTGATAGAGCAACATCAAAAAATACACAGTTTGGAAATGCGATTGATAATATAGTAGACAACTTCTATAATCTATATAATCCTAAAGACAATCTACTTCAAGGTTTATATGTAAAGACAGAAAATGAAAATCCAATAGGCTTATTAGGCCTAAACAAAGAAGAACCTTTTCCTCAAAATTATATGGAACATAACGTTATGTCCGAAATTCCTCCATTTAAAAATGCAAGTGGAATATATCAACCATTTGTTGATAACACAGTATCCGGATGGGGAAATAACCATTCTGGATATATTGGATTCAGAGAACGTTATCCATCTAATAAATCTCTTAAAGATGATGGAGCTATTAATGTTATTGTAGCAGATTGGAGGGCTAATAATAATAGATAGTGGTAATAATTCGTTATTTCATTATATATTATTTGTTTATGAGGTACCTCAGAATACTACAGGAAAGTAATAATAACAATAATTTTTTTATGTCTTAAACTATTGTTGTTCTACTTTTAGAAAACTGCAATTGTCAATATTCCTCATATGGCTGCTATTACTTTTATTTTGCAAAACAACCCCTTCTCCAATTCTGCCAGTACTAAGACAGAAGACTCTGCCCTAAAGGAAAAACACAGCATCATATATTATATATAATGCCAGACCTTTAGCAGTATGCCTTAGTAGCTGCAGCCAATAATAGGTATAAAGATTACATCACCTACTACAGGTCAAGAAGTTCCAGTTGGTGAACTTACAATATCAGGAACATCAACAGATAACGCTACAACTGATTGTACAGTCTATGCTGATTGGAATAATACAAAGCATTCAAACTGCTGCAGCAACAGGTCCTGGCGGAGTAAATGATTATTCTAGATGCACTTTTACATATATCGATAAATACCACCTTATTACAAATGGAATAATTGACCTAGCTTCAATATTATCATGTGTTGGTGATGATAGTTAAATTCTTCAATGGGCTTTATCTCATATATGCTTCTTCTGAAATAATCAATTATCTAAGGTAAATTGTTGTTTCGCAATCCCTTACTACTAGTAATCATCAATATAATGGATTCTTTCATTCTTTCTTATGTAACCATGTGTATTTTCTCTACCTAATTCTTGTTCCTCTTCTTTTGAACTCTTAGCTTTTTTATTACTATCAAGTGATTCATACTTTGAAATTTGTTTTGTTAGCCAGTCAATCATTTTATGTTGTGAAAGCAATAAGGCCATTATCAACGGTTCGGTTGGAAACGGTTCGCCTTTTGCATTAATTGCAGTAGCATACTTGTAACAATCATTTAGCATATCACTGAATAAGTCTCTATCTTCAGAAGAAGATAGGCTAACTACAAAACTTTTCCATGATTCAATTTCTTTAGTAAGAATGTCTTCATTTGGAAATAAACTCATATAATCAATCACTTACAAGCTCTTTTACTATTACTTTTAAGAAGTAAAACACCTATTAGACAGGGAGAGAGTAGTATTATTTCCTAAAAGGCCAAATATCATTGAGGGGAATTATAATTACAGTAAGTGTGTGTCAGGCCCTAATTATCACGTCAAATTTATTTCACATCTCTTCGACCATGTCAATCTTATTCACTGTAATAATCAAATTGAGATAGAAAATGTAGATGTAGATGACCTGACCTGACAACGGTCTGCTGGGTTACAATTATGATAAGTCATAGGCTGATAACCGCGGCAATTAGCAATATTAAAGATAACTCAAAATGAAAGAGGTGGATCAAACCAAATTAATAACATAATGTAGTAATCCCATGTATCTTATGAATAAATAAGGCAGTATTGATTACTTGGCATGTCTTATCTAAGAGTAAATAGCACGTTAGTAAAGGCAAAACAAATAGCTAATATAGGTAATGACAGGATATACATATCTAACACATTTTTATTTTCAGATTTTGTATATTTAGCGTCAATCGTGTCTTGATTGATTTCTAATACTCTTAAAGTGCAAATTTCATATAGGTGTGGTATACAATAAGATTATCACATCATCTTTTCAATACATAATATAAATAGCATTATTGCTAACTTTCTATAATGCAAGAACATGGCAATCGTAATAAGAGTAACTCTAGGACAAACAGGCTTATTAACGAAAGTAGTCCATATCTTTTACAGCACGCCAATAATCCTGTTGATTGGTACGCATGGGGAGAAGATGCTCTTCAAAGAGCCAAGAAAGAAGACAAGCCTATATTTCTTAGTATAGGATATAGTGCGTGCCACTGGTGCCATGTGATGGCCCATGAATCATTTGAAGACGAAGAAATTGCCAAGATAATGAATGAAAATTTCATTAATATAAAAGTAGATAGAGAAGAAAGACCAGATATAGATGATATATATCAAAAAGTTTGCCAACTTGCAACAGGAACAGGTGGCTGGCCCCTCTCTATATTCTTGACACCGGACCAAAGACCTTTCTATGCAGGTACATATTTTCCAAAATATAGCAGGTATGGTATGCCTGGCTTTGGGACGATATTAAATCAGCTGGCAGAAGCATACAAAACAAAAAAACAGGAAATCAACTCTGCCACTTCTGAATTTATGCATGCCTTGTCAAATACGGCAAAAGACGTACAAGGAAAAGGAGAAAATATCGAACGATCAATAATAGATGAGGCGGCTGTCGGTCTACTCCAGATGGGAGATCGTATATACGGTGGTTTTGGCCAAGCACCAAAATTTCCAAATACATCCAATCTTCTCTTTCTTCTGCGTTACTATGATATTTCACAAATAAGCCGTTTCAAAGATTTTGTCATGTTTTCAGCTGATAAGATGGCTGCTGGTGGTATTCATGATCATCTTGGCGGAGGATTCGCTAGATACTCAACAGACCAAAAGTGGCTTGTTCCTCACTTTGAAAAGATGCTTTATGATAATGCTTTGTTAGCACAGCTCTATGCAGAACTTTATCAAATCAGTGGGAATGTAAAATATTTGAAGATAGTGGAGAAAATCTTGGAATATGTGATTGCTGAAATGACCTCTCCTCATGGTGGATTTTACTCTGCTCAAGACGCTGATTCTGAGGGTGAAGAAGGCAAATTTTATGTCTGGTCAAAACAAGAAATTGTCAATGTCTTAGAAGATACAACTATTTCTGATATTTTTTGTGAATATTACGGAATTACAGAGGCAGGTAATTTCGAAGGTAAAAATATTCTCAATATAAGGAACTCCTTAAACCATCTCGCACAAAAATACCATATGACAACTGAAGCAATAGAAGGCGTTATCAATGATGCTTCAAAAAGACTTTTTGAAGTAAGAAGTAAAAGAGTATGGCCAGGGCAAGACGATAAGATTCTGACTTCTTGGAATGGACTGATGATATCAGGTTTTGCCAAAGGATATAAAATTACTGGAAATAAAAAGTATCTTGATGCTGCAATAAATGCAGTAAACTTCATCGAATCTAAAATCGCAAAAAATGATGGTAGATTACAAAGAGCATTTAAGGATGGTGTTTCAAAATTAAATGCATATCTTGATGATTATGCGTTTTACGTTAACGCATTATTGGATGTATTTGAGATCTCTGCTCAACCAAAGTATCTTCAAAAAGCAATTGTTTATACTAATTTTATGATCCAGCACTTTTGGGATCCTAATGGTGGCAGTTTCTTCTTTACCTCTGATGATCATGAGCAGTTGATTGTCAGAACAAAGAGTTTTTACGATCTCGCTATACCTAGCGGTAACTCAATGGCTGCATCTAACCTCCTCAGGCTATATCATTTCATTCAAAACAATGATTACTTAAACAAGGCAGAGCATATTATGAGAGAAGCCGCAAAAACTGCATCAGAAAATCCGTTTGGATTTGGACATCTATTAATAGCGATGTATCTTTATATAAAGAAACCTGTTGAGATAACAATTATAAGAAATTCTGAAAAACAGAGAGCGAATTCTGAGATGGTAACCTGGTTAAATAGACAGTTTATTCCTAACGGTATTATTGCTATCATAGAAAACGAATCACAATTACAAGAACTACAAAATTATCCATTTTTCAAAGGAAGAAATTTAGTACAGGAAAATCAAAAGGAATCTGACTATGCATTCGTTTGCAGAAACTTTTCCTGTTCTCTTCCTATAAACTCCGTACAGGAATTGGAAAGGCTTGTCAGAATGCCTTAATTACAAAATAAGAAGATTAGGACGAAATAAATAGCCTAGAACCATAAGTGGATCATCAAAAGCTTTGTTTTACAGCAAAGTTGTTATTATTTTATTTGCTATCAACTTATTATTAGTTTGCTCCGTTATGCTCCTGCAAAATGTATCCGATTTATTATCTTATTTATGATGTCATATGTCAAAGGACAGGTAAATATAATGTGAATTACTTGCACAATTTATAGATGAACTCAAGATCTGGGGTGCATTTCTTTTGATAATATTTAAAGACGCATGAAGAAGAAGATAATATTTTATCGTGATTTTGATATCTATATCTTAATTGAAACTAAAAATACAGATATGCTATAATACCAGATTGATATGACATGTTTGTAAAAGAATATGCAAAAAAAACTTCGAGCTTATTAAGAAAGATAAAAATAGTATGATTTGAACATAGAGCAAAAAAAGAAATATTGTTGATAGACAAATTGGTATATGAAAAGTAGAATTTATAGTAAGAGAACTTAGTAAAGTAGAACTTTTTAGGCGCGCATTCATTGCCGAGCAGACTACAAGTAACTTCATATTAGAATCTCCATTTGAACCACACCAGATTGCTTTAATAGCAGAATTTGGGAAACGTGTGAGTTTATCGGAAATCCACCCAGATTGTATGGCATATATTGAATTTCACATAATAATAGGTTGCTCTCCAATACGGTATTAGCGATTCATATTTGCATAAAATTCAAAAGGGAGCTGGCTGTAAAATTATCTATTATCTTATAAGACCAAGCATCCACTTAGTAGGTTGAATTGATATCTTGGTAATTACCAAGAATGACTATACAAGGTGCAATATACAATTTAAACATCAGTGATTAGCAAAGAGAAATTCCCTATCTGAGAATGGAAGAAGAAAAGTGTATAATCCAATTCACTCAGACTGGTTATAGAACACTATTTATTATATTTGTGTACATTTAGCTTCTAATACTTTTGCATAAACAAGGAGTGCTGCCACTGTCTTAGCGTCTTGAATTTCTCCATTCATGCATTTTTTGATTGCAGAAGTAAATTTCATGCGTCTAACTACGATATTTTCATCGTCATCAAGATCTGCCTTTGTTTTCTTTATCTTTTTTAAATTTGTTGCAATAAATACGTGCATTAATTCGGTGTCGTATCCTGGTGCCAAGTACCATTGCATTACTCGTGATAAGTTACCAGTATAACCAATTTCTTCTCTCATTTCTCTAACAGCCGCCTGCTTGGGCGTTTCATCTTTTTCTATTTTTCCTGCAGGTATTTCTAAAATATTTTTTCCTGCCGCGTGCCGATACTGTGTCACAAAAAGTATGTCTGTCCCATCAAGAACAGGAATCAACCCTATAGAGGGTTGATGTTCTACTATTTCTTTTTCAATTATCTTATTATTTAACTTAAACCTGTCTAGCCTAAGTGAAATGTTTCCTGAATAAATTCTTTGACTATTTATTATTTTGACTACATTCTTCATTTACCTTTCATTTTTTATTTTACTCAACGCTTAAAGGTATTGGTATCGGTATTATTAGTTTTCATATCTTGAACTTATGACTTGTGAAAAGAGAACCTATAACCTAATGTTTTATGATATCCACCAGATTCTTAAAGCCCTTATATTGATTTTTATTCATTAACTATTCATCATTATGCTTGCATAAATGTTTCAACCATTATACACTTTTTATAGATTGTCTTAGAGTATTAATGAAGTTGGATGTTAGAACATTATTTTTATTATCAGGGATCGAAAACTTCACTATTCTTTAAAAAAATCTCATATTCTTAAATGAAATTGCAATATCCTTTTGATATTATATTATATCAAAATAACATATTCTAATAAGAGATGAGAAAATGATTTTAATAACCAAAAGATAAGCACTTTCAGTTGATTGGTCTATTAACTTTGTTGCTTGCTGAATGTGAAGTCGCCTTTTGTTCGACCCGGTTGTTCTTTTCAAAATAATGATATATTTCAATTAACTAGTTGAAAAACCTATAATCCATTATGTAGTATTTATATTCTTCTATATATTAATATATATAAAACAGGCTTAAAATATACAGGATTTATAATATCGTATTGCTAAACTTATACTATGAGGGCACAACCGCTTCTTTTCTTTTACAGAAAAAAACGTATTAATGATAAGGAGTTTACCTTGTTACAATATTTTTGGGCTAGTACTGCTTTGGCGATATTTATTACTATGCCTATGGTGGCATCAATGCTATACTTCCATTTCAATTATAACAACTTGCTATTTGGAACGCTCATAGGATTTTCAGTCCATACTGCTGTATTAGTATTTTCAAAACGACTTTCATCATTGTTAATAAACCTAGTCTCTATCTGATTGGCTCTGTTAACTGAAGGAAAAAATATATCTTTTTTATATGTTGATAATTACACAAAAGAAATAGTAGATTACATCCTTTGATAGAAAGAAACATAAATTGTAGCAGAGAATTTTCTTTGAAACTTGGCTAAAAGGATGGAAATATCATCAGAAGTGTCAATAAATATTAGCAAAAGATGAAGCTATCATTAAGCCCAATCTTCAATTAATTAATTAATCTTTAAATAGGTTTTTGATTTTCCTAATCAAATAACTACTGGTAAAATGATCGGTTTTTTATAAGGATCAAATTGCTGATGATGAAGAAGAAGGTGTCTCTCCCTCTCTCTATCTTCATATATTGTTGTCGTCGTTGTTTTATTTTTATTATAGATACATAAATAATCTTATTGAAAAATATTATCTGAGATAGAATAAGAATGACATTTTGGATATTCAATTCAATTCATTCAGGGAATATCTAACATACATCGTTCTTCCTAATTGTCTTGTATGGGTCCAATTACTTCTATAATCCCATTATAAAAAATATTTACCTATTTATAATTCTAAAACATTATTGTGCATTCTTTATCTGTAATTTAATCTAACTAATTTTTATATGATGTTTCTATTAATTGGTAACGTTGTCTGATATCGGTTAGTCTAGAAACTACTCTGTGTATTATAACTTTCAATGTAAATCAGTCAAAAAAGAGTGGGTGAAAAAGTGTGAACCCGGTTCATGAACTTTCATGAACTTGGTTCATTTGTTGAACACACTAAAGACTTGATATTTTTATAACTTTGCTTTTTTGTTGATCTTTTTCACCATATTCCTTGAAAATCGAAAGCTGTCTTACCTATGTATCATTCATTTATTGTGCGTGCTCTCTACTAGTTTGCATCTTTTTTCTTTTGTGTAAAAGTATAATTATAATATTATGTCTAAACTTTATATTCTATTCTCTTTATGTATTGAATAGATCTTCTTTCAAGAATATGCTTCTTTATCTATCTTTCTATCTTTCATATACGATGAATGTAAATGATGTTTCAATATTCAGTAATCACAATATATACTGCATAGCATCTACGCAATCACATCTATGTGTATGTATGTGTGTATGTGTAGATATCTTGCGCACTTCTCATATATTTTAGCCATGCTTCAAGAAATTTATCTTAGCAAAATAGTTTAATTCTAATGGAATATGCTGAATATCATGAATATGATGAATACTAACAATATAGTCTTTTGCTTACAGGTATTCAACTGCAAAATTCATAAGCATAGGATCAGTTAACTTATTTGTTTTATAGTATAATCTAAAGCTGGATTTGTCTGTCTGTCATAATAATTTTATTGATATAGTGAAAATATGTCAGTAGGTGAGAACAGACCCAACCATAATTGCTTATTGCCTGTACTAACTATATTTGAATTCTATAAGCTATCTGCTGCATTCAAGTCACTTGAACCAATTATCGACAAGACACATATAGACAATGTATCCATATGGAATTGGTAGTAAAGAATTCAAAGCTGTCAGATAATAACATGGATTTAAGTAAATAGAGACATTTGATTACTATTATTTTTTATTATACTATTAATTCTATTTCTTATGTTATGAAACGGTTTCTATTCATAGTTATTTTATTATGATATTAAGGATTATTTGAAGAATAGTAATTAAGTTTTGATTAATGTTTCACAGATTCTTATTAAGATACACATAATGCATATCCACTGGATTGTCAAATCCCGAAAACTTTGGCCTGCTCTGAATCTGAATAATATTATTATTCTCTCTATGTCACAGAAATTTTGTGTAAAATATATAGGAATGCAAATTTCAAAATCGTTTTTGCAATTCGCGTTATAGAATAAACCCAAGCTGCAGAAACGAGAAAAAACTTAAAATCCTGCTCTAATTGGATCCTCGGGCTTCATTAGTTCTCGTAATAGAGTCGTAGCATAGGAACCTTTTGGAAGTTTAAAAGATACCGTAAGTGATCCTTTAAATTCAAAGTCTTTACACCACAGAGGCGCTTGCCTAAATCCCCCTTGAGCACTTAATTCTTGCATCTCTTTTATATAAAATTCTCTTGGTGTTATGCCTTCAATATTCATTATTTTCTCTGTAATTGTGTCAAATCTTCCTTTACCTGGCTGAAATGTATATCCAATTAGACGAATTGCAGGAACTGTTTGTGAATTTAAATCCGTACTGGAATTATATTTTCTTATTCTACCAAAAACTGATGAATTCTCTATTTCAAAACAAAGATCTCCTTCCTTACTCTCAAGTACATTTTCACCATTCATAACTGCGACACTTAGAGATTTATTAAAAATATATGCCTGATAAGCCTGAACGAATAATCTGCGGATATTGATTGGAATAGATCTCAATGCTGTTATTGGCCCCTTGCCCTTTTCTAATGCCGACATTACTTTGTATTCTATATCCATTCGTTTAGGAAGTTCTCTAATAATTTGAGAATATTTCTTTGGATCACGGCTTTTCTTCCGTAACTCAATGCTCATTGTAGAATCATATTCAGTTGTATAAGACAACAATAGTTCTACCGCTTTTTGAAAATTGCGTTTCACAATTTCTTTTCCAACTAGATGAGTCACCATTCTTTCACTTCCAAATCTTTGCAATCCATAAAAGTTGGCTATTTTTTTTATCTCTGGTAAGAATAAAGAGATGTCTGAAAGGAGGGGATTATGGATGGTAATTGTAAATGTATTTCCAAATAGAGAAGATTTTCCTATTGGAGTTTTAGTAAAGCCTTTCAAAGTTAAAAGTGTATGTGCCGTTTTTGCTTCTTTTAATATATTTTTTGTTTGCTCTGAACTAGCATACTGTTTTGTTACAGCTTTTGCATCTTTTAGACCAATAACTTTCAGCTTAATGCCAAGATCCCTTCTAATTTCAAATATTGCGTGGTTTGAATCAAGATTTTTTTTCTCTAAAACGTAAAGCGGATACTTATGGTGATTATCTTGCACAGATGATATGTTGGCGAGAAAAGATGCATCTATTATCTCTGAAACTCTAAACTGCTCGTTACTATGCTTTATAGAACCACAAATTCCCTTATAGTCAGTACAGTAGCATTCTATGCCAGCAAGCTTATCTATCTTTGGAACTTGGGTATTCATTAATTTTAACATCTCAGAATTGTTGAAGAACCCAATAAAGAGTAATCGAATTCCTCTACTGTAGTATATCATTGATGTATAGTGTAGTATCTATAGCATTGTCAGATTCATATATCTATAACTTGTCTATAATGACATCATTAGCGGCTCTTAGCCTAATATAACATCCAACTCCAATATATTTTATTTTTGCTAACCTGATTGTTGTTGTGCCTGTCAATACGGACGGTTGAATTGTCATAGTCTAGTTAGTGTATCTGCTTGCACACTCAAATTAGAAGACTAGACAAATGCCATTAGTTTGTATATCAGAAGAAAGGATTTATATCGATTCAACGGAATGTATGTATGGGTATAGGACAATATATGGCTAAAGAGGTTATGAGGGAATTAGGTAATAGATCCAAGGAATTCTATGAGTTTATAATGCCAGCCATAGACATAGTCGAAGATGGCAATGATCTGTTGATTATAATTGATCTGCCAGGTTTTGCCAAGAAAGATATAAAACTTAGAATAGTGGGAGATATCTTATCGATTAATGCAAAAAGGGAACCTGAAGAGAACATTGGCACGGTCTACTATCGACAAAGGCCATCTGTGATAGAAAAGAAAATAACATTACCTATTTCAGTGGGTGATGATGAAAAGGTAGTTGGTACAGCGACATATGTAGACGGCGTAGTTACACTGAGAGTGCCAATTCCAATGTCAGGTAATAATATTCCAGTACTATAATGGAATAAGTATGTTCAACCAAAGGAAATAGTAGGAAATTATCGTTAGCTTTTGTTGTGTGGCTGCATATTCTAGAAGAACATGAGAGATATCTAAACAAAGTTTTATCCTATATCGTACCAAAACACTATGCATACATAATATATCTCTCCAATATTGTAATGAGACAATATAGATATCTAAAGATAATAATGAGATTACTTTAACATCTCATTTAGAATCAAAACACGGACTTTAGACTTTACTTCAAAACGAAGAACAAATATCTTTTAAGCTGTTATCAAAGAAGAAGAACAAATCCAAGATAAATAAAGAGCACGGACATATTGCATTGGGTCATAAACCATGATCACGATAATAATGTTCTATGTATGAAATGCTACAATCATATTATCAAATATCTTATGACAAAGCACTACATCCAGAAATGTTCAAGGGTTTTCGATTTAAAGACAAAACGTTCCTCTATCTGGTAATGTCCCATCAATCAGGTGTAGCGTTTGTTACTGGTGCCATGCATTTGTGCGTTTTGATTGTTATCATACAAACTTACACCATAACGATAACCGTTATGATAAAGAACACTCAGCAAGGTGAACTATGGAGATATACAGCCTATGTCATAATATAGTGCAAGGAAAAGGTGCAAGGTCAAAGAAGAATAATTAAGAGTAAGTAGGTATTTACCTTCATAACCACATAATATCTTGCAGTATTCAACAACAACAACAAAGACAACAACAGAATATCATAAGATTAATAGTTATAATAATATGCATGCAGCAAATGAGGATGTATATGGCATTTTATTATTATCGTAAACACTGCTATTTGGATATATCTCTCTTTCATTGTCAATAAGTATTACTAGAAGTCAACAGGATATAAAGATGAGAAATATATTTTTTAATATGCTATACTACAAAAGGCTTAATCTAGGTCAAGAAGAATTTATCGTAATTAACCAAATTTGGACTTGGAGTTAATAAACTATCCAAAAGAATGATATATACTCTTCGCTTATATATTACCTCCCTTAGTATAGTAGAGAATCAATATTATCTATTTTGAAGAGCAATCCATTAAATTATGCCAATAAATACTCTTACAGTAATGTCATTCTATTAGAAATATTGTTAAAGATTTTCCTTTAATAATAAATCGGAATTGCTTCTTAGATACGCACTATGAGTTAAACAAATCCATCTTAGCTAAAAAACTTACTTATGAAATTCTCATTAATGAGAAGTGCCAAGTAGAATAAATACATCTCAGTGAGTCAGGTATACCTAAGTATGAAAAAGAATGACCAAAAATCAAAACAAAGAGAGTTTAAGGCAGTATGTGGAGCATTGGCATTTTCATCGTTTGTTCTATTGCTACTGTCCTCGATTCATCCAGTCATAGTTTTCTCCCAAGTAGAAGGGCAAGATACCGAAGAAATTCAAAGACAACCTGTTAAGATAATTGAAGATATTCAAGTATTGTTAAATAAAATCTTAGATGAATACAGAGCACAAAATTACACGGGAGCGGATGAGCTTGCAACTATAGCATATCTAGAAAATTATGAATATGTAGAGGCACCTCTAGCAGAGAAAAACGAAGAACTAATGGAAGAAACCGAAATTATGCTTAGAGAAGATCTCAGCACTGCTATTGAAGAGAAAGCGCCATTAGACCAAGTTCAACAGCTTATGAATAATATAAATGGTAATCTAGATCAAGCAAAGCAGTTACTTCTTGAAACATCTGCTGGATAAAGGAGTAGTATGAGACTCACATACACACATGTTTTTATTACTATGGAATATTTTTAATATGCTATTGAGTCCTTCTAAGGTATATTTCTGGCTTTATTTGAAGCTGTCATGATGAGAGGATCAGTTATGTGTGATGGTTTCTCATCAAAATTCTTGCAATAAGATAATTCTTATCGAAATACAAATAAAGCCCTCTGAATGTTTTACCCGTTATGAGCGCAAGTAAAAAACCACACATGAACTTGGTGGTTGTCGGTCATGTCGATAATGGTAAATCAACTACGGTAGGTCATTTAATGGTAGATTTGGGTGTTATTGACCAAAGAACTATCGACGCGTTTGCTAAGGAATCGGAAGCAACAGGAAAGGGAGACACTTTTAAGTATGCGTGGGTTCTGGACAGTATTAAGGACGAACGGGATAGAGGAATTACTATCGATCTAGCTTTTCAAAAGTTCGAAACTTCAAAGTTCTTTTATACTTTAATCGACGCCCCTGGGCATAGAGACTTCATTAAAAATATGATTACTGGCGCATCTGAAGCAGATGCCGCCATTCTTGTTGTTTCAGTTAAACCAGGTGAAACAGAAGCTGCAGTTGAACCTGGTGGTCAGGCAAGAGAACATGCATTCCTTGCTAGGACTCTAGGAGTAAGTCAAATTGTAGTCGCGCTAAACAAGATGGACGATGTTGGTTTTTCTGAAGCACGTTATAAAGAAGTCAAAGATACAGTCGAAAAAATGTTGAAACTAGTAGGCTACAATATAAGTAAGGTGCATATCATTCCCATTTCAGGATGGAAAGGTGATAATCTAATAAAGAAATCTGAAAATATGCCTTGGTATAAAGGTCCTACTCTTTCAGAAGCATTGGACTCATTTGATCCACCAGAGAAACCAGTAGGTAAGCCGCTTAGAATTCCTATACAAGATGTCTATTCAATCACAGGTGTTGGCACAGTGCCTGTAGGTAGAGTAGAAACGGGGACCATCAAGGCAAATGATAAAGTAATAGTAATGCCAGCTGGTGTCACAGGAGAAGTCAAATCCATTGAAACTCATCACACACAAATGCAATCAGCAGAAGCTGGTGATAATATTGGCTTCAATTTAAGAGGTGTTGACAAGAAATCTATTAAACGCGGAGATGTAATTGGTCCAGTAAATAACCCACCTACCGTTGCAAAAGAATTTGAGGCACAAATTATAGTTATTCATCATCCAACTGCTATGGCACCAGGTTATACTCCTGTCTTACATGCTCATACATCTCAAGTGGCAGCAACTTTATCAGAATTTGTTGGAAAGATCGATCCAAAAACAGGCGGTGTTGTTGAAGAAAAGCCTAAGTTTCTCAAGACTGGGGATGCTGCAATGGTTCGAATAAAACCAGTAAGACCACTAGCGATCGAAACATTTAAAGAATTTCCAGAAATCGGAAGATTTGCTTTAAGAGATATGGGAACCACTATTGCTGCAGGTGTTGTGAAGGCAATTATTGAGAAATATGATCCAACCTCCAAAAAGTAGTGAATAGAAATGGCCCAAGAAGCAAGAATTAAGCTTACAAGTACCAATCTAACTACACTCGAAGGTGTATGCACCGAGATCAAGGGAATCGGAGAAAAAAATGGCATTAAACTCAAGGGTCCTCATCCTCTTCCTACCAAAAAGATGAAAGTTGTTACTCGCAAATCGCCTTGCGGACAGGGGACTAACACTTACGACAAATACGAACTTAGAATTCATAGAAGAGTCATAGACCTGGGAGCTGACGATAAGTCAATCAGGCAGTTAATGAGGTTAAAGATACCCGACGATGTATACATAGAAGTGTCTCTTACTCAGTAAGAGAATATGAGATACTGTTAAGGTTACTCTATTACTTCTATTCGATAATAAAAATTTCATTTTGCTTTTGATAGTATAGTGTTTGAAAGATAATAAAATATAGAGTATTGGTAGATTCAGATGTCAAAAGCAGATCACCTAATACTCTAAAGATTGTCAGAAGACTATAGTGAGCATTATCCAAAAGAAGCAGTCGGTTAATGCTGGCTTGCATCAGTATATGCAAAAACATTAGTTGTTGTGTAACTGCACCTAGATTGTCTTCATGGCTACATTAAATCGGATTGCCATTACCTCCATCATCCTCAATGGTATCGACAGTTTCAAAAATATTGCTGTTATTATACTCTCCGATGAGAAGGGAAACATAAAAGGAGTGGCATTATCTATCTTCTGCTAGTGTTGTTATAACATTATCTAAAGTATTATTGCTATGCTATCGGAATTAGTAGTAGTATCACTTACTATGATGTTGGTATTTGTTGTTGTTGTAGTTGTAGTTGCAGATATTTGTTCAGTACCCCTACGACAATTACATTACCCCTACGACAATTACACTACTCCATTTTGTTAAATTAGTGGGACTACTGACACAAGATAATTTGGCAGTTAGTTCGTTTGTACTTCCATTTGTAATAAGATGGTAATCAGCAGCATATGTAAAATTCCATGTTGAATAATCATTTACTCCCTCAGGACCAGTTGCCATAGCTTTTTGAAATGGCTTTGTAGTATTCACATCTGCATACACTATGCAATCAGAAGTGGCATTATCTGTAGATGTGCCAGAGATAGTGAGTTCTCCGACTGGGACTTCTTGACCCTGTTCATGTGAAGTAATTTTTAATCCTAGTGGATTTTGTATCTGGGCATAAGCTATAGTATTAGTCAGAATAGCAGTAAGAAGGATTATTTCGAGAGCAACAAGGGGGGAACTTGCTCTGAGATTTTTATTAATAGATGATGATGAAGCCTTTTTCAACAATATTTACAATGATGTTGAACAATACGGGAGTATATAACCATTGAATTGCTAAAAACCCGGTCCCAAAGATTGAAAGTTATCATATACAAACTTGTTACTATACATCTTGCCAATATCATGCAGCAATTTAAATACCATTTTGATGGTATGTTCATACAAAATCAATTTAAATAAAGTGATAAACTCTATAATAGTGAATTTCAAAACGGTAGTCAAAGTACCTGTGACAAGTCTTATTGTATTAATTATGACCTGTGCCTTAATGAATACATCTTTTGCTCAGAGTAATTCAAATATTAGTAATACTTTGAGTAATAACACATCTGTCTCATCAGGATCGAATATTTTACAAGGCACAAGCAATGACGGGGCATTCAAAGTGATGGTAGACTGGAGATCAAATAATATAAACAAAGAAAATACTTTTAATTTAACCTTTATAAACTCTAATTCCAGCGAACAGATAGAAGATATTGTCTATGATATAATGTTATTCAAGGATGATCAACATATAACAGAATCGCATCGATCTGCTCAGACAGCAGAACAGCAAAAATATGTATTTACTGATCAAGGCTCATATACCTTAAGAATTGAAAATATTAACAATACAGGAGCAAGTATTGACTTACCAATGCAGGTAATACCTGAATTCCCTCTTAGTATATTTGCCTTGATGATAGCATTATTTGGCACAATAATCATTGCTACAAGGTCTAAGTTGGCAGACTAGAGAAGTAAATAAATAATCTATCTCTACATTTTGATACACAATATATTTTTTATGCTGTCTTAATAGCATCAAGACGTTGCAAATAGTTTTTAGATATCAAATGTAAGAAATAGAAAGACAATTGTTTTTCTGTTACTGATAGGACAAAACTACTATTCCTAATAAATTCCTCATAGCCAATACTCTCTTCCAATCTTCAAAACATCTATTGAAGGCAAATTTCAATTCTCCTTGTTCTTTTAAATTAGTATATTCCTTTGAAATATTTAGAGTATTCCTGCCTATTACATGAATTTTAATGGATCCATTACATCTCATATTTACCATTATAGTTGATTGAAAGTTTGCTTCTATTGACAATATTATTAGAAATGCCTTCTTATAAAAGATTGAAAATATTAATCTTTAACTATCTTCGACATTATCAATTGGTGTATAACATAGAAATTTTGATTTCTAATGGTTGATTATTCTGCAGTCTGGATGATATTCATCCATATTGAAGTATGATGTACTACAAAGGGAGTTTAGTTAATCGTAAGATTCAATTGTAATGTTTCAAAACCAAAGGTGTCATATATATTTGATTGAAAACGAAATATTAACGAAATGTAATATTAATTATAAGAATATAATAACTATTTTGATGAATATCTTGATGAATATTATAGGTCATTTGCAATCGATTCCTCCGATATATATTTACAGCAGATTGTGCCTTGTTATACAATAATATACTAGAGACTAAATAACAAATATCAACATTTCTTATCTAAAAGTTTTTATTCTACTAAGCTTATTAGATTGACAAATCATCGAGTTATATTCGGCTGTTTTCTACACTGCTACCGAAGTAAAAATTCCCAGTATTACAACAGATATCTCGCACTAAAACCATTGTTGAGTTTAGTGAATTTCAGACAATGGGTCTTGGCCTGTATTTCGTTAATTGGATGAAAAGACGGAAAAAGGACGTCTCAGGTCATTTTTAATCTTTATGGTTGCTGATGGTATATAATGGCATTAGAAACCATTTTATATCCGTTATGTTCTACATATATTGTGTCAACAAAAAAAGAAGAACGAAAAGATGAAACAACAATAACAACATCAACATCACCATCACAGTCACAATCAAGAGAGCATCAACAACAAGCTGTTAACAGAGCACTAGATGAGACCAAAGATAATATTAGAAAGACAACAGATGAAGCAAGAAGTCAAATTCCACGTTACACTCAAGCTGTCAATGATTATCAAGAGCAGACTATTCAAGCAATTAGAGAGATTGCAGACACCTATGTAGATTCACAAAAAGAAATCATCAACTCATTCCAATCAGCATGGATTCCTCAAATTGAGAATGCAAACAGAGCATATTGGTCAAATTATCTGTCACCAAGAACTATAACTGAAACATATGCAAGGATGGTTAGCAGTTTTGCTGATAACTCAATTGCAGCAACCAGACTAGTAAATAATACAATATTTGCAAACATGGAAGCTTTCAAGACATCTATGCAGAATGCAAAAGACAACGCAAAGGAATTTTCAAGATTAGGTGTTAATGCCGCAAAGACATTTGAGCACACAGCAAGAGATGCTGACAGATCAGGTAATACTGTAAGTGGCTTCTCTGTTGAAACAGAAGGAAGACAAAGACGCTATTAGACAGTAAGAATACAGTCACCTTTTTTTATTTTTATCATCATTTTTAATCACTATAGATGAAAGATTTTACTTGTAAGTAGATCTGAATTTCCTAAATAATATAATGTATTTGACAGTTTCCTTCTCTATTATGATGGTTATCAAGACATTTCAAACTAGAGTGTAGCAAAAAAATTATAGTTATAGTTAAAATATGCAACCTTACTTTTTGGAAAGTAAGAATGATCTAAATTATAATTTTTGTCGAATATAAGACGACAAAATTAGATAATATGAAATAAAGCAAAATGAGATACTATACCATACTCCAATTGCAACAAATTGATACAAACCAATTTTGAAAGAAAACAATATATATAAAACTGTTTCTTGTCAAAGAAATAAGTTAATATTTTGTCTTAATGGTTAAGTAAAAAATGTTTAATCAGTTTTTTGCGAAAAGCAAAAAGAGACTTGTAATATTTCAATGAGTATTATCCTTTGATTAATTCTATCTTTAGAATATTAGAATCTGCAACAAATGCTTCCCCTTGTCCTAAATGAAGAGAAATCATATAATCTCAAATTATTTGTCATATCTATTAAATGGTATATTGCATACCTTATACATAAGAAATAATATGGAAGAAGAGGTGTTTAGGAATTACTAGATCACTAGCTAATAATAATATAGTGAAAACTGACCAGCATGATAATAATAACAATATCATAGATGATATGAGAAATCACAATCCAGATGAATATGATAAGATCTTTGATGTAGCTATCATAGGTGGAGGATTTGCTGGATTGTCTGCTGCATTGCTCCTTGGGAGATATCTTCGTCCCACCTTAATTTTCAATGGTGGAGACACAAGAAACTCGATGAGTAACCACGTCCATGGCTATCTAGGTTTTGAAAATGTCCCACCAAAACAATTCATTCAAAAAGCTTGGGGAGATGTACTGCAATATGATTCAATTAAGGTAATCAAAGAAAAGGTTGATAAGATTGAAAGAGATGAGCAGTTCTTTCTACTGATGACAGAAGATGGAAGAAAGTCAGTAAAAGCAAAATATATAATAATTGCAACAGGCATCCGAGATGTAAAGCCTGATGTAAAGAATTTTGAAAAGTTCGACGGAAATGGAGTATGGCATTGTCCTCATTGTGATGGTTTTCAAAGTACCAACAAAAAACTAGCCATAATTACATCTAAGGAGAATAATGCCCTACGCTATGCAAAAGAATTCTTGGGATGGACCAAAGAGATCACATTGTTTATACAAGATAACCGTTATCAATTAGCAGATAACGAAAGAACAGAAGCCAAGACATTGGGTATAGATATAGTTGAAAATGATGGAGTAATAGAAATAACTGGGAATCAAAGGGGGTTTCCCGAAGGAGTTATTTGTAAAAGTGGTAGATTTTATGATACAGAGGTCATATTTTATCATCTTGGATATAGCATTCAAAATCATCTTGCAAAACAAATAGGTTGTGAACTTGATGAAGGATATATTAAGATAAACGCCATGCAGCAAACAACAGTACCTAATGTTTATGCAGCTGGAGATATAGATACAGACAGACATTATGTAATCTTGGCTGCAGCCAGTGGTGCATTAGCTGCAATATCTATTTATGAAGAAATGTTAAAAGATGCAATTAGAATGGTAAAGACAACTTAAATTTTTATCTGTCTCTTTTATTCTTTTATATAAATGTCATTATTTGCTAGCAATTATTAAATAAAAAGCAAAAATTATTTCTGTAGAATTATTTGCAGTGCCATCATTATTTGTTGTTGGCAAATGTATTTCTCGATACTGCAGAGCTTGGAGTTGCAACTGAAATTATTGATAGATCAAAAATGGTCAAAAGTAAAATTAAGATCTGTCCGGTCTCTGCCATTAAAAAGCATATTTGTCCGCTCTATCTGTTATGAAGCATCTTTGATGCATAATCCAATAGAAAAGGAATATAATAAGAAAAAGGCTGAATTTACATTTACATTTAGTTTGTCATTAAACTAACAACAACAACAACAACCCCACAACCAAAGAACATAAAGCAAATTAATGGTAATAAATAAGAATAGAAAAACAATTATCTAAAACTTTTAGTTTTTAGTTACAAATGTGTGAATGGCAGCAGCAGTTCAATTCAAAGTCTTATAAATGCAGCTCGAGGAAATGAAATTTTTATTGGTTGCCTAAATGCAGAATGAATCATGACTAGTTCACCTTTATTTAGTCTGGCAATATTCATTTTTGTACTTTCATCTAGCATAGAGTAAGGATCTGTAGATAATTCTGATAATCCTAACTTAGCTGTTATATGCAGTCCTGTATTTTCATGGAGTCTATAATCTGTTGCACTTTTGAATTGCTGTGCTGAAAATAGAATAGTTCCTCTCGATATTCCTGCAATCAGGGTCCTCATAATTTGTTCTGAGACAGCATTCATTCTTCCCAAATACTCGGATTTGGGTATGAATCTATTGATTTCGTCGACAAAAATTAGAATATATTTTGGCCTTTCATCCTTCTTGTTTTTCTCGTCATTACTATCATCGCCTAAATACTCTCTTGAGGAATACATCTCATCAATACTTTTCATAACGTCTCCAACAATAAATGACTGTTCATCCAATGAAGATATCATTCCAACATCTACAACAAACACATCACCAGATTTTATTTGCTTGATTTCTTTTCCAAGATATGTACTAGTTACTTTTTTATCAGTAAACATTGGAGATCTTCTGAATCTTTGAAGATAACCTCGAAAGTGAAGTAAAGAGGACTTGTGTGAAACTATCTCTTGAGGATATTCTTCATATTCGAATAAATCTGTCCATGTTGTTATTTTCCTTCCAGAATTATTATCTTTTATAGGCCACGATTCATAGATGTAATCTATTATAGATGATAGGTTGTATTCAGGATTATGTGCATCTGGAAGTAAGAGATCCAATCTGTCATAAATATCCTCTAGCTCATAAGAATATGTCTTGTAGTTATTAGGCACATAAGCCGAGTTTGGCTTTCCATCTTTTCCTCTTGGAAGAAAATACCTTACATTATCAAAAGGCTGTATTTCTAAATCCAATATATCAAATAGCTTTTCAGTCCTCTCTTTGACATTTTTTTGTCTTTTATCTATTTGGAGCAGTTCTCCTTCTTTTGTATTAAAAATTATCAAAGCAACATTTTCATTTTTTAATTTTTGGTATGCTGATTGTAACAAAAATAAAAGATAGGTTGTTTTTTGGTTACCAGAAATTCCTGAAGCATTTACATGTGCAGTGTCTGGCCCTGCCAAATAAGAAATATCTAGCGTAATAGGAACTTGTAGTCCACTAGTTGTCTCTATTACTCCTGCAGGTATTGGATTTCCCATCTCAGGTATTCCAAGAGCAAATATTATTTCTTCTGCGCTAGCAAATTTTACTGTTTTTCCAGCTCCTACTGGCATGCTTATAGAGATGCTATTTTTAGTTCCTTCAACTTCGACTCCTGTATTTGCCATTACCGCAACTTTAGCTATTGTAAGTACATATGGTGACAGCGTATACTGATGTTTTTGTCTGCCTAAATCTACTGTTGTGGTGGTTGTGGTTGTTGTTTGAGGCGGCAGCAGCTGTTGTTGTTCTTTTACACCGGGTTGAAGCAAGGAATAACTGTCAATAGCAATTGTCTGCAATTCCTTTACAATTCCAATAGTTCTTGTATTATGCAAATTCTCTACTGTAATAAAGTCAAAAGGGTTAGCAACTACATTAGAGTTAAGCGCAAACCAGAAGTTGTCCATTGTAATAGGGAACCTGTCTGAGACTATTGTTTTTCCAATTTCTGTCAAGTTTGGAGGATTTAGCGATACCTTAGGTTCAATATTATAATTTATATCATTTTGTCCTTTTTGAAATTTCTCGTTATTGTCCAATTATATCAATCATTAAACTCTATAGGAGATAAGCATTCTAATTAAAGAGCTGATCAAAAACTGAGAAGAAAGCAGTTTTTCCTGTATCATATTTTCTTCTTAATCTTTAGTAACTATTTTTGTTCGTTATGCAGCGATGCATTTTGGAGCTATTGTTCTGCAACTGCATACAGAGATTATGCCAAAATGCCTTCTAGATTATTTAGATATTATATATTCCTGATAGAATTAACATGACTAACTAAAGAAGAAGGAGAAGAATTTATTAGGTTAGCAAGATTCACATATTAAAACAAAAAAATACCAAAATAAAATTATGACATCCATCCCCATAAAAGATGGATTAGTTACGGTTAATGAGAGTTTGTAAATTATGGAATAATGGTTTAATCTCTGAGATGGGGCCTAGTATCTCTATTTTTGTTGTACCTTGGATGTAAATTCTTGCAGTTCGAAAGATAAGACCTTTCTCCGTGTATTCAATTCCTTGAAGTCTATCAATGCGTTCACTGACGATATCATCTGATTTGAGAAGATGTCCTCTCTGGGCATATAATATTATTCGTTTATCTGATACCAGAACTTTGTACTTTTTATCTGCATATTGAACAAAGGTTTTGCTATGAAATTTTACATTTTCTAGAGGCAGCAAAAAATCCTGTAACGTCATTGTTTTAACGTTGTGACTAGGCGGAATTTTATATTTAGCAAAAATAGTTGCAGGAAGTTATCCAAATTGGCAAATAATTCAAACGATCATATATTCTATAATATAGTTCTATTTAGCTTACATAGACACAGCAACGCCGTTCTAGATTGATCTGGTTCCATTACCCTTCTGTATGCTACATTAAGGCTAATGCTATTATAATTGATCTTTAAATTCATAGTTTATAAAAATGAAAATTGTAATCGGAAGGTAGGAAAGAAATCTAACACTTTCTTCTTTTTAGAAATAACCAGAATATCATATAAAAAATAGAGCTTACAGTATTTGTCTCTGTCGTGTTATTCAAAGGACTTCAACACAATAGTATAAACCGATGGACCCAAATTTATACAGAGTATGCTTCTAACGGGAAGATATATACAAATTTTCGCACATCTCTATTTGATGTTGCAAAATTAGAATAAAGGGAGCAATACTTTAACATCCAATTGTATATAAAAGTTGACTTTTCTAATTCTTTGATATGCGATTGTATGAGTCAGAATGGTATTTTAGGATAATCTTCTTAATTCATGCTTTTCTATAGGTTCAGTTCCATTCTTGTAGGTAACTGTCAACAAATCGTCTACTTGATATTTGCAATCAGAAATAGTTCTAGGATGATCAGAGGTCTCTATTACACATACTGAATCATTTTTAGTAATTACTTTTGCTTCTTCTGTTACATTTTCCCTAATTATCTCATTTAGAGGAAAACCAAATAGAAATTGAATGAAAAAAATAGCACCAATTATAGCTAAAGCAAACATTATGACTAATTTCTTACCAGCGATTCCTTGCTGATCAGAAGAATCATAATCATATCCCATACTAGAAATAATTATTATATAGGATGTAAAAAAGTATAGCTACCTTTATGATATGTATATGTAGAAGTGCTCTCTTCTTTTAATGCCATGTTGATTATAGAGACGGTTACTTCAAGGCGACTTTTTTATTAAAGATACTTAGAATAATCAATAAGTTTTGAGTGGTATTTGTTTATAGAATTTATCTTTGTTTTGATCTTTGTCTTGATACTATATGAAGCAACTTTCTTAAATTAGATGTAGCATGCCAAAGAATAGAAAATAATAGTAAAAATAATGTAGAAAAATGAAATGATGAAAGTTGATAAATAAGAATGATAATGAAGGAGAAACAATAGTATTAGCATATAATTTTCTGTGCTTAATATAGTTGGCCTGCTTATATTATACGATTGATATCCACAAGCCATTTACATAGAATGTGATAGACCTTTCGTCTGAAATGTATCGGTCCCATGTAATTTTAATATGAAGCTTTTAATATATTCATATTTGAAATTAAATAATATATTGACTCAGCAAGATTATTTTCAGTCAGACAAGAGAAAGAGATATGGCGACTTACAAGAGCTTCCAGAAAATACGCCTTCGCTTTTGCTTTCAGCAATCTATTTGGGAGACGAACAAAAGGTATATCTAAAATTTTATGACTCTACTTCTAATAGGATTTACTTTTGGCGTGACAGAACAAATCACAAACCGTATTGCTATACAAAGACGCAATACAAAAATATAGCTGAAAAAATTGTTCAAATAGAAAAAAAATATTCGTTAGAATCAACAAAGAAAATTGACTTAATATCTGACAAAGAGATAGATATATTAAAAATAATTGCTCCTGACCCATTATCAATTGGAGGAACTGAGAATAGCATCAGAGAAAAAGTAACATCATGGGAAGCAGACATAAAATATCACGAAAATTATCTATATGATACTGGACTAATTCCCGGATCGTATTATATTAGGAAAGGAGAAGAAATAAAACGGTTCGAATATCCAATTTCCAATAAAGTTCAAGAAGAGCTAAAGAATCTATTATGGAACAAAATAAAAGAAGAGGAGGATAAAAAGGGAAATAAAGAATATCGACAATACATTACGAATTGGGCCCAACTTCTCAATCAACCTATACCTAATCTGAAAAGAGTTTCCATAGATATAGAAGTCGAATCAGAAGAAGGGAGGATGCCAACACCACGAGATCATGAGCGACCTGTTATTGCAGTCGGTTTTGTGGCAAATGATGGATTTAAAAAAGTACTCGTCTTAGAGCCGGATGAATCTCATGATGATCGTTATTCATTCATTCAAGAGGTAGAGATTTGTAAAACAGAAAAAGAATTATTAAAAAAAACATTCCAAATCATTAATTCTTATCCTATTATTGTTACCTATAATGGTGATGATTTCGACCTTCCTTACCTCTATGCTAGATCTCAAGATCCAAGAATTGATCCTATTGGCAAGGAGATAATCTCAAAGGATGAGATTCCAATAATAATCAAAAGAGAAAGTTTTGTAAAGCGTGGTATACAGGCAGAGCCTGTTCAAATAAAGCATGGATTACATCTGGATTTATTTAGAACATTTCAGAACAGATCAGTACAAATCTACGCTTTTAGCCGTAAATATACGGAATACACACTCAACGCAATATGTGAAGCTCTATTAAATGACAGCAAGGTCGAATTTGATGGTGATATTAGTGACCTGCCAATACAAAAGCTGGCAGAGTATTGTCTTAAGGATGCAGATCTGACTTTTAGATTGACAAGTTTTAATGACAATTTATTAATGAAACTTTTAGTGGTCATCTCTAGGATAAGCAGATTATCAATTGATGATGTCGCTCGTTTTGGCGTTAACCAATGGATAAGGGGGATGTTATATTATGAGCATCGTCAGAGGCAGGCACTTATACCACGACGTGATGAACTTCAAGCAAAAGGCAGTTCGTCAACTACCGCAATTATAAAAGAGAAAAAATACCGAGGTGGTTTGGTAGTAGAACCTGCTCTTGGCATCCATTTTAATGTGGTTGTTGTGGACTTTGCAAGTCTGTATCCGAGCATTATCAAAGTACATAATCTTTCATATGAAACAGTAAATTGCCCACATCAATCTTGCATGAATGATTCAGCACAGCATATATCAGAAACCACACATTGGATATGTAAAGAAAAGAGAGGTTTAACATCCCTTTTAATTGGTTCACTGCGAGATTTAAGAGTAAATTATTACAAGTACCTCTCTAGAGATAAGAGTATATCTGCTGAAGAGCAGCAACTTTACAATGTAGTAAGCCAAGCGATCAAAGTAATTCTTAACGCCAGTTATGGAGTGATGGGTGCGGAAATCTTTCCCCTCTATTGTTTGCCTGTAGCCGATGCAACAGCGGCAATAGGGAGAACAACAACAACTAAAACGATCGAAAAATGCAAAGAGGTAGGCATTGATGTTATATACGGAGATACTGACTCACTTTTTTTAAAAAACCCATCTACTGCCAGTGTTGAAGAAATATCTGCATGGGCAAGAAATAATCTTGGTATAGATCTTGAAATCGACAAGCAATATAGATATGTCGTATTTAGTGATTTAAAGAAAAATTATTTAGGTGTTGTTCAAGATGGGACGGTAGATGTCAAAGGTTTAACAGGAAAGAAATCTCATACTCCACCATTTATACGAAATGCATTTTATAAAATCTTGGACATTTTAGGACATGTAAATTCAACTAATGATTTTGAATTTGCTAAAGAACAGATTAAAAAAATTATTCAAGAAAATGCTAGAAACCTAGAACTCGGAAAAATACCTCTACCAGATTTAAGTTTTAATGTTATGGTAAATAAATCTCCTAATAAATATGGTAAGAAGACATCTGCTATTAGTAGACCATCTTCGCTAGACGGTAATACAAAGGATCGAGAAGTTGAAACATATAAAGGATTACCACAACATATCAAAGCGGCTAAATTACTACTAGACAACGGAAAAGAAATAAAAGCTGGAGATATAATTTCCTATGTAAAAACGAAAACTGGAGAAGGAGTTAAACCTATAGATCTTTTGATCAAGATGGAGGATATAGATACTGAAAAATATCTTGAGACAATGGAGGCAACTTTCGATCAGCTTCTCTCATCCTTAAACTTCAATTTCAAATCTATATTGGGCAAGCCTAGACAATCGAATTTAGATGAGTTGTTTTGGGGTAGATAAAGTTAAGCTTCTATCGATAGCAGGTATATACATATATATTTTTTTAAATGTCTAAAGAGGGTTATTACAATAGAAAATTCTCCAACAATTTCAGAAGAAATATATTTCATAATTGGAAGACTTCTATAAAATCATCATTCGATAACTGAAAAAGATAGCAAATGAGCATAATTCGCTTAAAATTCCATAACAGGATATATTTGGTGAATGAATGGAAATATCTGTTCGTTTAAATGCTCTCTCCTCTTGGCATTCACGGAGTGGGGTATTTCAGCAAACATAAAAACATTCAACCTATTATTATTATTTGAAATTAGTTATTCGGGTATCTTCAATGAGATGGATGAGTGGATGAATGGATGTATGAGTCGATGGATTTGAAACCGAAACCGAAAAAAGTCATAATGTATTTGAGTATTAATTTGAATCTTAAAATTGCAATGATTTGTTATCTTATAATTTACGAAAATATCCTAATATTCTTTAAAATCAAATAATTTCCTTCATAAATTTGAGATGACATAGCTTTAATTCAAGAGGGATGTCAAGTCAGTTAACAAATAACATTTTAGTTAAAGAAGAAGAAATGCATTTAAATCTTTTAATTTTGTAATTATCATTGAAGACTGCTCTAGACTTTCTTGAACCATTATTTATTATTCCCGAAAAAACAAAGGCTGGATATAGTTTTGCGGATATTCCTATCAAGGTGACATTCAATGATTCAAATGTTGTGTTCTATGGTGTGCCATTAGATATTACAACTAGTTTTGGCAAAGGAACTTCAAGAGGGCCAGAGGCAATTAGGCTAACTTCTGCTCGTCAGATTGAAACATTTATTTTAGATGAAAAAATAGATATCTATGAAAGAGCCAAAATATATGATCTTGGAGATTTAAGAATTCCTCTCAAAAATAAAAAAAGAAATGAAAATCATATTATTAGCTCTCTCAAGTACCTAGATAAGACAATTCCTGTAATAACTGATAGGTTAGTTAGGTCGAATAAATTACCTGTAATCATGGGTGGAGAACAGACTGTGACGTATTATTCTCTGAGGCAATTGTCAAAGATAAAACCCATCGTAATTCACTTTGATGCTCATAGAGATATGAAACCTGAATACAATGGTATGAAGATGTGCCATACGACTCCTTTTTATCATTTAATGAAAGAAGGATATATTCCAGGAGTCAATATTATCCAAATTGGAATAAGGCAAACTGATAAGCACGAAAACAAGATAGCAGAAGAAAATGGAGTTGTAACCTTTGATGCTTGGGAAATACATAGAGATATTGATAATGTATCAAATTATCTTAGATCAGCAACTTTAAACAAGAATTTATACATATCATTTGATATAGATGTCTATGACCTTCCATATGTGCCATGCACTGGCACCCCAGAACCATTTGGGTTGAATCCTTTTGAAATTCTAAAAATTATAAAAAGTTTAGATAAATCCTCTAAACTTGTCGGCATGGATATTGTAGAGGTAGGCCTAAAAGACATCGATTATCGGGAAGGAACACTTGCGACACAAACATTATTTAGAATACTCTCACATAATTGTATTACTCATTAAAGGAAAATCTATATGCTATCAGAGCATCGAACTCTAAAAAGTCTCTTTACAATAGTCTCTGATCCTTGTAGTATATATACAATAATAAGAAAAAGAAGGCCTCTCTGTTTACTTAACACTGAACCTATAGCTGAAAGATATTATACTTCTCTTTTATGCTCAGAACAAATAGAACTCCTTCTTCAAAGTACATCTTCTATGCGTTACACGTGTACTTTTCAGATCTGTTTCAAAAAAAAGACATTTCAGCATTTATCTCGATTTGTAAGGAGAAACCATGTTTCCATTTGATATTGGATTTCAGCACTACAAGCCCGAGAAGACATTCCATAGGAAAAGAAGAAGTTATGAATTTATAGTTGATGACGAAACTCTGATTATAGTAGGAAATGAATTCGTTTTTGGTTGTTGTAGATTGCAACTGAACTAAAAGATAAGACAATTCTTGGAATACATATCTCACACGAAAAAGAAGTATATGCTTATTACAGAGCATTTTATATGTGATCATTAGCAATAAGAAAGTATGGAAAACATCCTGTATCTCCTACTGATGGTGGTACATGGGTCCATGGTATATCCTCAAGCTTGTAAATTCCTCAAACTAAAAAAAGCTCATATTATTCATTTGCCATAAGAGAAAATGTAATTGAAAGAACCATTCAGTATATTAAAGACAGAACTGAAAGTTTTGATGACTATTTCTGTGTAGAAAGAAAGGATCTTCAAACCACAACACATTTCCAATTGGTTTAATATGTATATTGACATGCATAACAGAATGATTACTCACTTCAATGTTAAGTGAACGCAGCCAAAAAAGAATGAAAATAGTAAACCTAGGTGGAAGTAATAAGCATAGTAAGTTCGAAATTATCATTCAAAAGACTGATCTGAAATATATGTCGCCATTTCCTGTTGAGGTATCGCTCCATACAATGTATGCATGATCATCAAATGCTGCTATACGCGGTAAGACAGAACTTCCTTGGTTGCTACTTAAATTAACTGCTTGACTGAAATTTCTCCCTTCATCTTTACTAAATGTAAAAAAAATTTCGAACATCCCTGGATATGTGCGTACAAAGAGATCACTCCATACGACATACAAGTTACTTTCTGATGCAGCAATTTGTGGAAACTCTGCTACTTCACCAATATTTTCGCTTAATATTTTTGTATCAGTTGTATTTTCTCCATTATATAGAAATCCTCTAAATCTCACCTCCCAATTTAAAGAAGTATCATCTCCTGCGGTGTTATCTTCCCAAACAGCGTACATGTTCTCTCCAGATGTAGCTGTATGTGGATCAAATGAACCACCTGGATTCTTTGTCAAAATCTTTGTATTTGTGAAGGTAGAGCCTCCATCTGTACCTACTCTGAATAACAGATCAAAATTCTTAGAAGAATTGTTTTCAGAACGAGAGTTATCTTCCCAAACAACATAAATAGCACTTTCAGATACAGATAGTTGCGGAGAATTAGCGTTTACTTCATTCTCTTGACTCAGAACTCTGGTAATACTAAAGTCATTGCCATTATCATTACTGGCTCTAAATCTTATTCGTCCTTTATCAGGAGTTTCATCTTGCCATACTACATATACGTTATTTCCTGTAGCCTCTACCTGCGGAAAAAGCGCCAGTCCATCAAGGTTTGTGCTTAAATTTTTCGGAAAAGAAAATGAAGTTCCGTTATCTGTACTTGCTTTAAAGTATATGTCGCCATTTCCTGTTGTGGTATCGCTCCATACGATGTAAACATTATTTTCTGTCGCAGTTATTTGCGGATCGGTTGAGCTACCATTACTGTTGCTCAAGTTCTCTGTACTGTTAAATGAATTACCTGTATCAGAACTTCTCTTAAAATAAATTTGATCTTTTCCAGAACTATTGTCACGCCATACAACATATACATTAAGTCCGACTGCTGCCTATCTGTGGTTCGTCAGATCGTCCCTCATTATTACTCAAGTTTTCGATATCATTAAATGTAGTGCCATTATCTAGGCTTGATGAAAAATAAATGTCGTCGCTTCCAGAACTATTGTCACGCCATACAACATAGACGTTACTTCCAAAAGTCGTAATTTGCGGATTAGATGAGAATCCAGTATTATTACTTAAATTAGTAAGATTGCCAAAGGACTGAGCATACGTAGGTTTAGATGATAATAACGTATAATCAATAAACACGAAAACAACGATTATAGCTGTTATAATACTGAGGGTATACAAACTCATTTTTTGTCTACAAAATCTGGACAGAAAGATTTTTTCCTTCATGATAATATCTTTGTCATCATTTAAGAGAAAATGACCTTTATAAGTTTCTTATCATAAAGAAAAGTAAAGAAATAATTTTTGAACATTGAATTTAGCATTATGATTCGGTTGCTATCCTATTCGCATCTTTTTCTTGTTGGCTGTTATTGTCAGTAATAATTTCATAACCTACATAGCCGTTGAAACTATGTTAAATGTTGTTTCTTGACCGATAAAAGAGGATGGTTGTATGATTATATACAAAATATCAATTGTAACTATATCAAATCTTCTGAAGTCTATGTCTTCTAATTCGCCATTAATATTTGCCACTTTGTCTATTGCCTCATCAAAGACTACTCTTTTTTATTACATTTATGTTAAGTTAAGAGGATTTTTACTTCTTTAACAATATGCTATCGTGTCATATCATTTCATAATTTTATTTAGTTATCAGAATAAATGTAATATAACAGAAGGAGGAAAGGCGTATCAACCCATTTGAAGATACCAGGATCCGTATATTTTCCTTATCAACAGTGTCTATCAAATCATATCTACATCAAAAATTTTTGTCAAATTACGCAATCAGTGTAATTGCTAGACCCAGTTAATTCTTTATTCAAGAAGATTTTTATTATTACAAATAACCATTTTAACTTGTATGACCTAACTGTTATACGATGCAAACAAGTTTCAAAGCTGCTTGATATTGTTTTACAATTTCTTTTAATATTAATTTAAGTTATGTTTTTTTATCCTTTGACTATGATGATTGTCACATTTATGTGATATTATTTTGATAAGATCTCAAAATTTTATTTTTTCCACTAGTTTTTTCGCTGATGAGACTATAGATAATATCAGTACAAGAGTAGCTACAAAAAAGGAGTATTGTTGTATTTGTCAGTCAGTAATTGCTTCTAATTTCAATTTCTGTTGATCTAGGGTTTTGGAGCATATTCGCATAGGGATAATTTTTAACATTATACTTAGTTTCATCATCTGGAATAACGCTAGCTATTGTTTGTGAATTATCATAGAGATATTGCATTAGGGGATTAGGAGGTCTGTTATCAGTTCCTGACATGATACGCGTCATCCCTCGGTCGGCAATGACAATATATCTTTCGTTTTCAAGTGGCTTTCCGCTGAAATAGCTTTTTTCCTCAAAATCTTTATCAAAGGCATATCTCGGCAGCCAAAAATAAGTTGGTGCTGCTACCAGTGTTACGGAAGCGGTATTGTTAGTATCGTCCTTATCAGGTAGCTTTTGAACAATTACAGCCAATGCTTTATACACAGATGAATTTACATTTGTTGTAATTAACATAGTGGTAGATATCAATCCAAAAATTATAATTCCTGAAATTATGGCAATTGGTAATATTTGTTGAAACATATTTTTCTTGATAATTTTATTTGTTATCTCTACAATAAACCTAGATGCGGCAATGGAGAATGCAGGAAGTAGGGGAATCAAGTGGAATGACGATACATAGTCTATAACATAGAGAAATATAAGAAATGGAATAACCCACAACAAAAGAAAGAAATCTCTTTTTACTGCTGCAAAAATTAAGCCGGCCATACTAAGCACAAACAAAACTGGGTCCATTTCAAAAAAGGTGTTTATCGTTCCAATTAATGGCCTGCTTGGACGCTCTGTCGTTTGCCATAACACGCCATTCATCCATAGATCAAATTCTCCAATCATCATGGCATGAGCAGGCCAAATTAGCGGTATTAGAAGAACAGGGATAAACCATATTCCAAGATTTCTTAGCTTATGACCATTAGTATTATTAGTATAAATTAGAAATCCTACTACCGGAATCATAGTAAACACTGGAATTTTTGTGAAGATTGACAATCCTAAAAATGTGCCAGAAAGTAAGATCATAAGAATAGTTTTATATCTGATGGCATTGTTGTTGTTTTCTATCTTTAGATCTTTAACGTAAACTGCCAACAGTATTGATGTTAAAAGGAAAGGCACTTGAATTGTCTCCAAAAACACTCTTCTAAAAAGCCAGCCATAAGGCATTACTGCAAAGAGAATAGCTGCAACCAGAGCAACATTTCTGTTATGGTAACGACGCTCGGTTATCTTGTAAATAAGAAAAGTATCGAATACTGCAAATAATCCCATCAGAACTCTTGGAACAAGATAAAGAGTCTGTACTGAATGTAGTACATCATCACCATCCGAAGGGTTCAACGAATCGGGATAACCGACAATCCCTAATACACCTGCCAAGAAAATCTGTCCAAAATATGGAGCTGCATAGCGGGCTAGTGGGTCTAGGCCAGTACCTTCCAGAATAGACATTGTCTTTCGCATATAGTGACCCTCATCAATGTGTAAAGAGGGAAATTCTATGGGATTCCATAGATGAGTAAATGATGATAAGATTAGTGGTATAGCCAGTAACAACATACTTCTTTGGCGGATGTTAATGGTAATAGATTGTGCGAGATGCAGACTTTATAGTTACTTTGTTGTTCTTTTTATATATTATTACATTCTTCGGCATTTAAAAGCAAATTATATCCTCTCAATATTTAAAATTCATCTAGCGGTAAATATTCGATTGAAAAATATTAGAAAAAATTCTAATGTACCTCTTTGCTCTTTGCTCTCACATGAAACGATTTCTTTACAGAAGATTTTCGACTTGTTATTAATCTATAAGAGGAGTAAAATCAGGATAATGCATAATACTATAGTAGAGATGCAACAACCTATCATATACCCTGGCAAAAAAGCAAAATAAGTCATACATTTATAGTCCCGTTATAAAAGTAGTACCAAAGGTTCATTCGGTTGAATTCTGAAAAACTGGTACTACTGGTTGCTTTGGGAATGTATATTTGCATTCTTTTGACAGATGCAGCCTTCTCGCAACTTTCAGCAAGACCTACTATAGAAATTACATCTCCCTCTCAAGGCCAACAAGTTCCAATTGGTGAACTTACAATATCAGGAACATCTGCAGATAATTCTACTACTAACTGTCAGGTTGATGTAGACTGGAATGACCAAAAGCCATACCAAAAAACCTTAGCAACTGGTCCTGGCGGAGTAAATGACTTTTCAAATTGGACATTTACATATACTGATAATTACCATCTCATTACAAATGGAACAAATGAACTAACTGCCAAATTATCTTGTACTGATAATTTGATTCCAGTAGCATGGGATACTGTAGATGTCCTTGGAACCACCAGCACATCTAATAATACCGTAGATATCCTTGGAACCACCACCAACACCACCACATCTAATGTTAGATGTATTAACAACGACGACCAAATCGGTGTTTCAAGACTTGTTAATTCTACTAATGCTACTAATTCTACTAATGTTGCTCTGCCATCATTAGTTTATAATTTTGAACAGTCTCCTAATCTATCTGGTTCAGACTGTATAGATATAACTAATAATAGTTCATTGCAGCTTACGATGTACAGTATTGCAAGTTGGTTCAATACTCAAATGGATGTTTCCAATGGATCTAACGCATTTATTCTTACAAAGGGAGGCGTGGGTTCAGATAGTGAAGGAAAGAATATGAATTATGGAATATGGATGATTGATTCTGAAAATATACAGACTGGGTTTGAAAATTCTTCAGGAGCTAATTATTTTGTAATGTCACCAAGCAATTATAGTGATGGTAATTGGCACTATGTTGTTGGAACTTATAATGGTTCAGCAGTTGCATTATATGTAGATGGTGTTCAAGTAGCAAGTAATTTAACAACACCAGGCACAATACCTGATAATACAGGTATACAACCAGTTAGAATAGGAGCTAATTCATTAGAGACTAGTTGATGGTGAAGGTGATGGATACTTTACTGGCAGTATTGGTGACATTAGAGTATGGAATAGGACCTTGTCAGCAGAGGAAGTATCAGCAGCATATAACAACGGATTATTTAATACTACTGGACAAGTACTTTATCTGCCATTCTCATCTCAAAATCATCTTCCAGTAGCAGATGCTGGACCTGATCTCACAGTCAATGAAAATCAAGATATAGTTCTTAATAACGGTAAAGGTAGTGACCCTGATCCAGAGGATACTCTAATCTATAAATGGACACAAATTGGAGGAAGTCCTTTTGTCGGGTTGTATAATAACAATACAGCAACACCAGTATTCAATGCTCCCTTAGATATACCAGCTGATACTACATTTACACTCCAATTCTCAGTTACGGATAACCATGGCTTAAATGATGCTGATACCATGAATGTTCTTGTCAAGAACATTCCTCCACCTACTCCTCTTCCTACTCCTCCCCCTACTCTACCACCACCGCCGGAATTAGAAGACGAAGAAGCTGCTGAAGAAGCTGCTGAAGCAGAAGAAGATGCTGCTGCTGAAGAAGAAGATGCTGCTGAAGCAGAAGAAGATGCTGCTGAAGAAGCTGCTGAAGAAGAAGAAGATGCTGCTGCTGCCTGATGAAGAGTAACAAGAATTTCTATGGATATTGTACTAGTAAGACAGCATCTGTCCGAACGGTAGTGATTGACTCCTTTGTATTTTCTCTAGAATTTTTGTAATAGTATGTGATAGAAAGAATATGATATTATCAAATGCGAATTTAAGGGCATAAAGGAATACTTTGGAAATGTCTCATTTCTATCATTATGGTGCTTTTAGTAGTCATTAAAAAACGAGGGTTAGTGATATTAATTTTTTATATGTCAGTGTTTTATGTTACAATAGTTGTATTATTAAACAAAGAATTTGACAAGCAAAGTTATTTGGCATAACATTAATAGCAAAAATAATAATAATAGTCTAAATTCAGATAGGTTTTTTGGTAAAAATACATCATTCACAAAAAGAAATGAATTTAAACATTGTCACTGCATTCAGATAATTATTTTTAATAATATATGCTACCTTATTATAATGTTATATTGATATTGAGATTATTCTCCTACTTTGAAATCATTTGTTTAGAATATCATAAGGGTATTTAGTTGTCTTGTTTTTTTCATATGCGTGTGTAATCTCTCTCTTCTAAGCTTTCGAGTGTTGTAAACATCGGTCATTGTCTTGATCAAAAACTGCAATAGTTAAAAAGATAGTCTATCTTCTTACTTCTTTGCGTAACAAAACTATCCAACAAGCAATAGTTGGTGGCAATTACAATCCTAGTCAAAAATATACTTCTATGTTGTAGCGCTTCTACTGTTCCTTTTTTTAAAAAAGTCTATGTATATGACAATTCCAGCTATAGCAGCTATGATAGGAGTAAGAGAGATTATCCATGCAATAAAGGGAATTTCGCTAGGATTTACTACTGAAATATCAAAGCTAGCCGTTAGTGGAGTGACCTCGTATTTCGGATCTCCATTTATTCTAGCGTGAAATGTTATTATGTAATCACCAACATTTTGAAATGTATAGGGAAGGCTGATATCTCCAAATTCATAAAATTTGTAGGGAATTTGTTCAACTACATTTGAGTTTCTATCCTTTATGATTAAGGATACAAATACATTATATACATCTGTCTTATTTTCCATAAGACTGAAACTTAGTTTGGTAGAATTATCATTGACTAATGGGATATTAGGAAAGGGACGAAAAGCTAGCTGGTAACTATCAATATTCTTTGTAACTATAGTACCCTGAGTATCCGTAAATATATGAGCATATGCAAGATGATTTTTTTCTTGATCAATAATAGCATTAGTATCAGAAAGTATAACCGCTGCAATAAATATATAAAAAATAAAGAAGAGATAAGGTAGAAGTTGAAGCCAAACCATGTTATCAGTTGTTAACTTTCTTCTTACTATTTTAATGATACTCTCTTGTATGTGTTATTTTTGAGACAAAGATAATAATAATTAGTATATCCTGCCTGCTAACTTGATGATAGATTTTGTGTCAAGTAAGGGGATCACAATTGATAAGATCAGCAGTAATTCTCATGAGATATGTATTTTGAAGCATTAAACAAGTAGTACTCCACGCTAGATCAATATGTAATAATAAGATATCCTAGAAGATGAATGACATTCAAGAAACCTATTTAGTGAGCAACCACAATACAAAGCAATTTTACAAGATCAGAGTCAATATCAAAAAACGCTCAAGCAACCGTCAAGAAAATGTTTCTAATTCGATTACTATTCTGTTCGGCTTTTGTACAAGAAATTTGTAGAAAGATAAAGTAGTCATGAAATACTACCATATAATTTATTTTTCTTTGATTTTTTATTAATAATAAAAGGCATTTTGAGAAGAAAGTCAAAGATGATAATTATTAACAATTACTCATTTACATCTATCTATAGGCACATCCTCACTCAGGCTACTACTGACTTATTTGTTCGAACGATTTACCAACGACAATACAATATTAAACATCACTGTAACACAATTACTAATTATAAAAAAACTTGATTGTTTAGGCGCGATCTTAAATATGTGCGTTTGTTCAAGAAAAATATTTTTTAACAGAATATGTTCATCAGATTATTTTTTTATAACATAGAAGTCATAGATTTTTTTCATTCTATTAGTTTTACCCCGAAGATAATACTCAAGCATCGCATAGAATGCAGGAAATGTTTCAAGGAGCCCGATGACAACAGACAACAATAGCGTTTGTAAATGCAACGCAACTCTCTTAATCAAACTGATCTTTGAATATCTTAGATTAAGGAATAATCCTAACTGGTATGAAAATAGCCACATAGTGTAGGGAAATAGTAAGATTAAGCCAATGATAGGATCAAGAGGTCCACCGTTGATTGATGCATTAATCGTTGCTTCAGAAGAAAATGTTTTCATCACCATATCAAACCATGATATTATATCTAAATTAAATTCAGTGAACGATATTGATAAAACTAACAAGAGTTTTGGGATATAAGCATAGAAATAAAGAATAGTAGAAACGACACCTGAAACAAATCCCATAAAATATGTTACTAATTTAAACATTAGTTTAAACTTATGTACAAGCGGAAATCTAACCATATTTTGCAAACTACCAAGAACCCATCTGCGTCGCTGCATAAAATGGTCTTTGATGTTGAGAGGAGGTTGTTCAAGCAACATTCCTCCATGCCATCCCATCGACTTTGGACCATACTTCTCGTAAATTTTATAGCCGAAAATTTGATCCTCTGCAAGAGTTGGTCCAAAATTCCAACCTATCGAATCCTCAATGTCTGATCTGACTAGTAGATTGCTACCATGCATGTGCAATGGTGGAGGATTTGTCATTTGAGAAACACAATCATAACATGTAAAAGGCCTTATAGATTCTGCAATAGCTGTTAATCTATTTGCAGATTCAAACTTTAATGGATAAAAAATTGGACCCTCTGATGCAATTGCATTACCTTTCCTAATGAATTTTAGCAAAGACATAATTGTTTGACTTGTGACATAACTTTCATCATCCATATGGAATATCCAATATTTGGCGATATTTTTACCGCTTTTACGACGATGTTCCACAGCATATTGTAGGGCTCGTCCTTTTTTGATTGCAGATGATGTAAATTTTTTATCGACTATAATCACCTCACAGTTGATACCATTTAATGTAGCTTTATCCTTTGGATCATCCGTAATGATAGAGATTTGATAGTTCCTATAGTTAATTTTTAAAGAAGAATCTATGATGGAATCAATTCCCCTTTTTACAACTGGTGTCATTGTTGCAGAACGAGTGGTTATTTGAAAAATTATCATTGGATCGTTATAAATCCGTCGAAGATCCTGTTCAACAAAAGTATTTCTATTCTTTAGGAATCTTCCTAGCGTCAGAAAGGCGACAGGTATAGTGGAGAACCAGAAAGACGCTAGTATGATCATCACAACATTCTCTAACAACACCTTACTGGCGAATCTCTTGTTTTATAAAAGATTCTCTTTTAAAGCCCGTCTTAAACTCAATACTGCATTATCTCACTCCTCATAAAAGAAAGTATGTAGAAAGAACAATGCTGAATCGAAAAAACGATTTGATCTCCTTGTAGGAAAATACTATAAATCATTGTGTGAAATTAGACAAAAGCTGAAAGTTCTTCACGTTTGTGGAATAAAATTCAAGATGCCATAAAGTATTACATCTATGATGAATAAATGCTATCTATTATCTTATAGTAAGGTCTGCTAACTCTTTTGTTTGTTCATTGAAGAAAAGAAAAATGTCTAATGTTCTTAAAGAGGTAATATATATATGTATGTATATATATACCTTAATCTACTAAGCGAGACATATAGGATTTATTACTCAAGGCAAAAGCTGTAAAATTCCATATTTGATCTTTTGTCTTTTCGTTTAATGTATCTGAGTCTCTGTGTTACAGGTTCAATTTCTCTTGTTCGTATTTTGCCTTGCCCAACTAGCATCATCGATAAACAATAATAGCAGTTACAATAATAATAAAATCTCTATTTCATAACGCTTTCATAACGCTAGATTTCAACAATA